>JBKBIP010000020.1:16931-25479 GCA_046297495.1 Gemmataceae bacterium
ACGTGAACCGAATCGGCGATGGCGATTTCGCCCGAGGTAAGCGTGATGGTCCGGTCCATCAGGTTGGAGGCGAAGAGGACGTATTGAAAGCCCGTGGTGTTGTTGGCTTGGTCGATCACGTCACGCAAACTGCCGGCGCCGCTGTCGTTGGTGTTGATGACGATGAAACTAGCCCCTTCGTAAGCGCCGATATCAACCGCCGTGCCGATTTGCCGGGGGAACGAATCGCCGCGTTGGTCGGTGGTGGTGCCGGCATAGTTGAAGCCAGCGTCAAGGGCCGGGCTGCCGACGAGCAAGGCGTGGGTCTGAGTCGGTCCGCCGTAGTACCCCAGTGGCGCCAACAAGGGGTCTTCGCCAAAGATGTTGTTACGGGGATCATCACCGTTGAGGGCGCCATCATTCATGGCCCGGATTAGGCTATGGCGGGCATTGAGGGTTCCACTCAACCGAAAGACATCCGCGCCGTTCGTCGCCGTGTTGTTGGCGACAATGGTACTCTCCAACGTCAAGGTACCACTGTTGACGAAGATGCCGCCGCCGTTGTTGGCCGCCGTATTGGCGGTGAAGGTGCTATTTTGAATCGTCACCAAGCCCAGACCGCTGGTGATGATTCCGCCCCCGCCGCCGCTGCTGCCGCTGTTGGCCATGTTGTTGCTGAACGTGCTCTGGCGAATCGTCACCGTGCCGCCGCTATTGAAGACGCCGCCGCCGTTGTTCACGGCCGTGTTGTTGCTGAAGGTGCTATTGTGTATGGTCAACGTGGCGCCGCTGCCATTGTAAATGCCGCCGCCACCGCTGGCGGTGTTCCCGTGGAAGGTACTATTCAGGACAGTCAGCGTGCCGCTATTATGGATGGCGCCGCCGGTGCTCGTGGAGGAGTTTCCTTCAAAGACCATATTGCTAACCGTCCAGGTGTCGTTGTTGATGAAGATGGCGCCCCCCGCCGCGCTATTCCCCCTGCCGCTGGTTAGTGTCAGGCCGGTAATCGATACGGTGGTGCTGCCGGAGCTGGTATCGACGAAGATGCGCGAGTTGTCGTTGGCGCTGATGGTTAGCACATCCGCGCCGGGGCCGATGATGGATACCGAATCACTAATCCCCAGCTGACCAGATGTCAACGTGATGGCACCCGTGAGACCGTCAGCGAAACGGATGATGTCAGCCCCGGCCGTGGCGTTGGCGTTCAGGAGCGCTTGCCGCAGACTACCGGCGCCGCTGTCGTTGAGGTTTTCGACCAGAAACACCGCCGGAACCAGACGGTCCTCCAACCGCTCCACGGACAGGCACACGCGCCGCGCGGCGCGCGGTCGTGGCGGACGCCGGGCATTGGAACGCAATTCGCGCAACAGGGACAACACGATATGTCTCCTAAAAAATGCCAGAAAGATGTAAGTCCTTCACAGGGTAAATCAGCCTTTCCGTGAGGATGGGCGCGCACCGTCCTCGGCGCATCTGTCTCCCCATGCGTTTCGTCATCAGTCGTTGTTGGAATCGGGTTTCTCGCTGTCACGTTCCGCGTGAGAGCGAGAAAGACATGTCAATCGTTTTTCGTGCCTTGAAGAAAATCTGCCGCGGGCCGACCGTTGATCAGGCGCAATTTCAACAGCGAACGCAGCACATTCCCATCGCGCGCTGGCTCAACGTCGCCGCCGATTTCCTCCAACGGCAGCCGGCGGATAGGAGACAGGTCCTTGACATGCGTGTCGTGGAAATGCAAGTTCTTGAGCGGCAATTCGGCGATGGGGGCCAATGTGAAGACATGCGTATGACTCACATCGAGCCGCTCCAACGGCAAGCCGCGCAACGGCGACAAGTCGGCGAGCTTGCCGCGAATCTGCGCCGTGCCGGGGATCAGCAGCCGCTTTAATGTCGGAATCGCTTTGAGGGGAGCCAGGTCGTGCACTTCATGACTGCGAAATTGCATTTCCACGATCACGCCATCCTCGACGACGTGTTGCGCCTTGCCATCGAACTTGGGATTGAATTCCTGGAGCTTGGCGATCACGGCGGGGAATTGCTCCGCCGGTGAAAGCTGGGCGGTCGTCGCCCGCCAGGCTTGAAATTGGGCGTACTCAGCTTCCATGACCGAGAGAACCTGCTTATAACCCTCATTGATTCGGGTTAATTGGGGAATGGCTTTTAGATGTTCGAGGTCACGATGCACAACGAAGGTGCCATTGAGGGCGCTTAGTTTGGGCATCAAACGCAAGGGGGCCAGGTCCTCGACCAAGGTGTTGGTAATGTCCAAGCGGTTGATGTTGGTGCCAGCCAGTGGGGTAATATCACGAAGAGGACTGTGCGAGACCGTAAAATGCCCCACTGTCGGTATTTGACGTAATGGCGTCACATCCTCGATTTGGGTAAAAGTAGCCCACAGCACGCCGATGGGCATGTCCTCCAGGGGGGACAGATCGCGGACGCTGGTATGACAAATGTTTATGAATATCAACTTTGCCCCCCGTAGCGGCTCCAGATTGGTCAGGAGAGCGTTTCCTTGCAATTCGGCTCTGGTGAGTGGCATGCCTTGCAAGGGGGATAGATCGACCAAACGACCCGAAGCCTGACTGCGACCCGCGGAGAATCGAATACTCTGGAGCCGGTCCTTGAAGACGCGAACGGGGGAAATATCCGTCACCTGATCGCTGTCGAAGCGCAGACCGACGACCGCTCCATCCTTGGGGTCAAAAGTTGGCGCGACGCTGCCCGTGAAGTTAGGGTTGCGTTTGCGCAGCGCTTCCTCGAACGCCTGGACTTGGTCCTCGGGTTTCAAGGCGGCCACCCGTTCAAACCATTCCTTTGGCGGCTGCTTGTCCCCTTGCCCGGGATCGGCATTGTTCGTTGCGGAAGCTTTGCCCGTGTGATCCGGCTGACCGGCGTTCGGGTTCTTGGGTTGCTCGATAACGATCTGCGTTCCAGGAGGGACCGTGATTTGCTTCTCGCTGCCGTCGGGATACTTGAGACGAATGATGATGCCGCCAAGCAGCACCCCCAGCAGACACGCCGCCACCAGCTGCCCACGCCAACCGCGCCACGGCGGGGCGATCCGGCCCAACGAAGGGCGGCCGTCCGCTTCCTGCCGCGGCGCGGTCCCAACGGCTAGATCGCTGACCTTCGTTCCATCCGGCGTGGCCAGCGGTTGCCCCTGAGCATCGACCAAGACGGCCACAGGGGCGGCGAGCATCTCCGTCCATTCCAGCTGCGCGGCCTGGCCGACAGGCTGGGCCACGGGAACGGCCGCCACTGACTGAGGGGAAGCCAGCTGCTTCTCAATAGCTTGGATGCGTGCGATCACCTGCTTGGCTGAGGCGGGCCGATCTTCGGGTTCCTTGGCCAGCAACTGCATGACCAGCTCGGCCAGCGCCGCGGGAATTTTCGGATTGACTTGTTGGAGCGGCACCGGCTCTTGCACCGCCAGCGCCGTCAGAATCGACATGGTATTGTCCCCATAGAGCGGCAGCTGCCCCGTGCAAAGTTGGTACAGGATGCAACCCAGGCTATACAGATCGGAACGGGCGTCGCCGGGTTTGCCCCAGGCTTGTTCCGGGGCCATGTAGGCCGGCGTTCCCACGATCATGCCGCTTTGTGTCAATCGAATATCGGAATCGAGGCTGCGGGCCAGGCCGAAATCGAGAATCTTGACCCGCCCGCTGGTCTTGTCCAGCCAAATGTTACTGGGTTTGATGTCGCGGTGGATCAGTCCTTTGGCATGGGCCGCCGCCAAGCCCTTGGCTGTTTCCCGCCCAACGCGCAGGATTTGCGCCAACGTCAGCTTCCGCCCCTTCGACATATGCTGATCCAGCGGCCTTCCTTCGAGAAATTCCATCGCCAAGAAACAGACATCGCGATCTTGGCCAACTTGATAGACGGTGACGATGTGATCGTGCTTGAGGGCGGCGGCGGCGCGGGCCTCGGCCAAGAAGCGTTGCCGGGCCGACAAGTCCGCGTTGGCGTCCGGCTTCATCACTTTAAGGGCCACCAACCGCCGCAGCTGGTTATCTTCCGCCTGAAACACCATCCCCATGCCCCCTTGGCCGAGCAACTGGAGAATGCGGTAGTGCGCCAACCAGCCCAACTCCTCGCCAGTCGCGGAAGGGGCCAAGAAAGGAAATGGCGGAGAATGGCCGGATGTATCCAGGACGACTTGGTCCGTGGAAGCATGGATGCTGGGCGCGGGCGTCTTCGACTGGGAGGTGTAGAGCCGCCGCAAGCGCTCCGAGAGAGGTAGCCAGGCTCGATCTTCCAACTCCGATTCGGAAGGCTGGACGCGCAAGGAAGAGACGAAGGAATCGTCCTGTTCCTCCTGCTTCCATAAATCACTTTCCATTTGTTGGACGATCTGGATGCAGTGTTCGCAGTGCTCCAAATGGCTGGCCAGGGGTTCCGACTGAACGGGCGGAATTTGGCCGAGAAGCAACTGGTTCAATTCCAAGGGAGTCGGACAGTTCGTCACGAGGGACATGGGGCTTCTCCCATAAGAATGAGGGCCACCTTCATCACAGGGATTAATTCATCCCGCGATAGCGACATCTGTTAATAGATATGCGCGGCGCAATGCGATCTATACGCGAAAAGAAGAAAAGGTAGGAATTTTTTTTCGCTGGAGCATTCGTCGGGACATACAGCCGTCACTCCAACAACTCCTCTAATTCCTCGCGCAGCCGGCTCAGGACGCGCACCTTGGCGGCATACACGGCCCCGACGGTCATGTTCAATTCTTGCGCCACTTGTGGAGCCGTGCGTTCGCAAATCACCACTTCCCAGAACGCTTTCCAGGTCGAGGGAGCGAAGTCCGCTTGCAGGATTTGCAAGGCGCGCTGGAATAAATGTTGGCGGTAATCCTCTTCCCAGAACGATTGCACCGGATCCTCCGTCGCGGGGTCGGCCACCTCGTCCGGGAGGTGATTATTGATGGGCGGGGATCGACGGCGCAGCGTTTCGCGCCATTTGTTCAACGTGACCGTTCGCAGCCAAGCCCGAAAGCCGCGCCGGGAATCGTAATGGAATTCGGGCAGTTTCTGTAACAGCACGGTGAACACGTCTTGCACCAAGTCGGCCGCGTCCTCTTCCTGCAACCCGGCCCGGCGTGCCCACTGATAGAGCAACGGGGTGTAGAGCTGCACGAACCGATCCCAAGCCTGCGCGTCGGGAACAGGCTGACGCAGTCTCCGCAACAGGCTCAAGGAGGTCGTGTGCATGGTCCCCCTTCGCGGCATGACGCCACGGCTCGCCATTTCCTGATTCGCCAGGCGGCGAACGTCATTTCAGCCAGTCATCGGCCAACGCAGACCCTCGACGCGCACGCCGAGGAAGCCAAGAAACGGATCATCTCATTTTGATCTATTCTCCGGCACTTTGCCATCGGAATCAAAAGAGAAATACAGGGCCCGTCGGCTGTTCCCGTCCATTAGCCGGACGCGCCAGCGACGACAGGGTAGCCGAGGCAGAGCGCAGCGATGCCCCGGCCACCCTGCCGACCTTGTTCTCAACATGATCAAGGAACTTCTGCAAGGGTTCTCGCACGGTTGCCGCGTGTAAACAGTCCGCTCTCTTCCTATACTGATGGCATCCGTTATCCTCTATTACCCATTACCAGGATCATCGAGCGAAATCATGCGAGCGCGTCAATTAGTTGTCACGGAACCCTATCAAGTGGAAATCCGCGAGGTCGAGCTGCCGCCGCCGGCGGGGAATCAACTACTGGTGGAAACTGAGGCTAGCGCCATTAGCGCGGGCACGGAGCTGGCGGTCTATACGGGAACGCACCAGTGGTTGAAAGACCCGAATCTGCCCGATTGGAAATTCCCCTTTCGCCCCGGCTACAGCGCGGCGGGGACGGTGGTGGCGGTCGGCGCGGCGGTGCGTGGCTTTCAGCCGGGGGACCGCGTGAGCTATCCCGGCAACCACGCCTCCGCCGAGCTGCTGACGCTGGGGCACGAGCGCGGCCGGTGGTGGCGGATGCCCGCACAGCTGGAGGCGGACAAGGGGGCCCTGGCCTGCATCGCCCGCTACGGCTTGGGAGCAGCGATCCGGGCGGGCATCACGTTGGGCCGATCCGCCGCCGTGCTGGGGCTGGGAATCATCGGCCAATTCGCCTTGCGTTCGCTCATCGCGGCGGGGGCCAATCCGGTCATCGGCATCGACGCGGTGGCGATGCGGCGGCAGGCGGCCTTGCAGGCGGGGGCGGATCATGTCATCGATCCCAACGCTGGCGACACCCGCGAACAGCTGGCGCAGTATCTCGGCAGCCAGGGGGCGGAAATCATCGCCGACGCCACCGGGGTTCCCGCCGCCGTGCCGGTCGCCATGTCCTTGGCTTGCGACGGCGGCCAAGTCGTGGTCGTTGGCAGTCCACGCGGCCAAGCCAAGGATGTGAATTTTTACGACGACCTGCACCGCCGCTATCTGGAAGTCACCGGCGCGCATGGCAATATGTTGTTCGAGCCAGCCCACATCCGCTTGGCAGGTGCCTGGAACATCGACAAGGCCCAGTATTGGCTACTGGCCACTCTCGCCAACGGACGGTTGAATCTCGACGGCTTGATCAGCCACCGCATCGCGCCCGAGCAGCTCAAGGAAGCTTACGAAGGTTTGCTCAAGAAGAAGGAAGAATATCTCGGCGTGGTGGTAAAGTGGAAGTAAGAATTGGTTGGGATATTTGACCGGCGCGCGGAGGGCAAACGCCCTCCGCGCTGGTTCGTTTTCGTCCGCCTTTTACCTTACTTGAGCGCTTCGAGTTTTTGCCGGATCACCTCGGCGGATTGCACGCCCACCAGCCGACCCACGACGCGCCCCTTCTGGAAGAACAGCAAGGCGGGGATGGAGCTAATGCTGTATTCGGCGGCCACTCCCGGCGCTTCGTCCACGTTGAGCTTACCGATCTTTACATCGGGCATCTCTTGGGACAGTTTGTCGATGACGGGAGTCAACATGCGGCATGGCCCACACCAAGGGGCCCAGAAATCCACCAGCACCGGGACCGGGGACCCTAGCACTTCCGTCTGAAAATTGTCATCAGTGAACTGTTGAGCCATGACTGCAACCTCGCTCGAGAACCAGGAAGATCGCTTCCTTTCTCCTATCGGCTGCCGTCCATGAGAACTTTGGGGAAAGGGAAGACCGCGCCACCCATTCAAACCAGCGATGGGTAGCGATTACAGGGATTCATCGGTTCGCGCCCGAGCTGGCAACCAGCGCGAACCGATGAATCCTGATTATACCAAACTTTTACCCGTCAACGCCTCTACTTGTTCAATTTGTCCAATAATGTCTTGGCTTCCTCGGCGGCCTTGGTCTTGGGATACTTCTTGAGAATCTCTTCCAGGCGCGGCTTGGCTTTGTCCGCCAGACCGAAATCGATCAGCTTACGGGCCGTCTTGAGCGTGGCAGTGGCGGCGGCTTCGTCCTTATCGGCGTCGGCGGGGTCCTCGACTTTGGGCGTATCCTTCGGCTCTTCCTTGGGCTGTTCCTTGACGACCGGCGTGCTCGGTTCTTGACCCTCCGGATAGCCACGTTCCTTGCCTTTGGTGATGATGACCCAGCCGTCATAGCGGTCGGAATTCTTGAATTTGCCCGAAGCCACGATGTAGCCTAACGCGGCTTTCTCGAACATTTCGTTGAGAATCTCCTCGACCGGCATATTCTGGGCGGCAAAGGTGATGGTCTGATTGTTGGAAACTCCGCCGGGGTTGTCCAAATGGAAGCTGATGTTCATGCCGGTCACATCTTCGATCTTTTCCTTCAAATCCATCACGATGTCGGCCAGGCGTGTTTCCTTGTAGTCCACGCTGAGTTTGACCTTGAGTTTTTTGCGCGTGGCGGCGGCGGCGGGGGTGTCCTTGGGAGCGTCGGCCACGACAAAGCCTAGCCCGCAGAAAGCCACGAGGGTCGCGGTAATGACAAGACGGCGCACGGTGATACCTCCCATGTCAAATCAGAAAATTCGGAATCCACCTACAATTAGCTGGGGTAGGTTCGACTTCTGGTTGGAGGCGAAGTCGAACGGCAAGGCTTTTGGTATCCTACCATGATCTTAGACCGTGGGAGAAGAGAAATGGTTCCTCGATGGGCGAATCGACCATGCGCCGATTCTCTTTTTCCATTTACAAAGGCACATCGAACAACGACAATGCAGGGATAAGAAAGGGCATGATCCCAGGGACCAGGAATTTCTAGCCATGAACCCACTACAAGCCCGTTTGGCGCGGTTGCGGCGGCAACTGCGATTCGTCACCACCTGTCGGGGGATGTGTTGGCTCGTGGCGGTCCTGTTGCTGCTGGCCGTGGTGGCGGGCGGGCTCGATTGGCGGTTTCATCTGCCGGGGTTGGCGCGGGCCGTGGTGCTGGTGGGGGGATTGAGCGCGGCGGGAGTGATTCTGTATCGCCTGCTCTGGCTGCCGTTGCGCGGGGCGAGCGATGACTTGGCGTTGGCGCTGAAGATCGAGAAAGCCTATCCGCAATTGAACGACGCCCTGGCTAGTGCGGTGCAATTCACGCAAGAATCCGCCACGGAAGACGGCAGCTCCTCCTTGCTGCGCCGCTTCGTCGTGCA
>JBKBIP010000020.1:25575-110905 GCA_046297495.1 Gemmataceae bacterium
ACAGCGCGTCTTGGGACAGGCGGAGCAGTACGATTTTCGCCGCATCGTGGATCGGCGCGGCTTGCGTCTGGCGTTCCTGGCCTTGCTGACTGCCTGTGTCCTGGCGGTCCCTTTGACCATCCTGAATCCGACGGCGGCGGCGACGGCTTTGGGCCGGCTGCTCGATCCGTTTGGGCCACGCCAGTGGCCGACGCAGACCACGTTGGTCGTCACGGCCCCCGAGCGCGTGGGGCGCGGCTCCCCTTTCGAGCTGCACGGCCGGCTATGGGGTGTCATTCCCGAACAGGCCACGGTCACGTTCTGGTTCGACGGCCGGCCGCCCAGCGAGCCACAAACCTGGCGTGTCATTCCCGGCGAGCGGCCCGGCGAGGCGACGTTGGTGGCCCGTCTGGAACCGGAGCGCGTGCGCAGCAGCTTTCGTTTTCAGGTGCAGGCTCATGACGCCGTCACGATTTGGCATGAGGTGATCGTGCTGCCTCCCCCGCGTTTCGTGGCCTTGGCAGGGCGGCCATCGCCGCAAGTCCGTTTGACTTATCCAGCGTACACCGACCTGCCACCGTTGAACTTGCCTCCGGCCAGCAGCGACGCCGAGGCCGTGCTCGGCACCCGTGTCGAATGGCGGGCCGCCGTGGATCGTCCGCTGGCGCGGGTCTGGCTGGAATGGCAACCCGACCGCCCGGATGTCATTCCTGCCGCCATCTTGTTCCCCTTGGCGGGCGAACATCCCCTGGCGGCAGCGGGCTGGAATCTCGCCAGCGCGGGGGTGTGGGAACGGATTCCGGTCCAGCTCGACACCAGCCGGCAAGTGCTGTCCGCCACGTTCGTTCCCCTCACCAGCGGCAGTTACTGGTTGCACATGGAAGATGACACCGGCTTGCCCGGTAATCCGTCGCGCCACATCCTAAACATCTGGCAAGACCCGGCCCCGTTGGTCGCGCTGGAACGCCCTTCCGCCAGTTTGGACAGCCTGTACCTGTTGCCCGACGCGGAAGTCACGGTCCACCTGTTGGCACGCGACGAGCAATTCGCGCTGCGCTCTGTGTACCTGGAATATCGCACCCGCCCGGATGATCCGCCGCGGCGCTGGCCATTCTATGACTATGCCCGGACCAGCAGCGGCTTGGCCCAGGTGCAAGCCGGCTTCGCTGCCGCGCCGTTGCCATTGCCGACGCCGTGGCCGCGCCTGCGACCGACCTACTGGACCGTGCGCCAGCGCTGGTCCCTGGCGAATATCCGTCATCTCGATGGCAGTCCCTTGCGCGAAGGGGATGTGGTGCTCATCCAGGGATGCGCCACTGATTTCGATGACGTCTGGAGCGCCAAGGATGCGGGTCGTAGCCACGAGATCGAGCTGCACATCGTTGGAATGCCGGCCCTGGAAGCCCAGCTCAACCAGACGCAAGCCGAAGTTCAGCAAGAGCTGTTGCGCTTGCGGGAACACCAGCGCGACGCCTTGAAAAAAGTGGCCGCCGCCGAGAAACAATGGCGCAACACCGGCCAATTGCGGCCGGAGGAAGTCGATCAGCTCATGCAGGCCGAGCAATTGCAACAACAAATTCGCGGTCGCGTCGGCAACGACGAACAAGAGGGGCTGCGGGCCGCCGTCAAGCGTGCCTTGCAGATGATTCGTGACAATCATTTGCCGGCGTCGGGGGCCAAGGAGCGGTTGGCGGAAGCCGCCGCCGAACTCGAACGGCTGGCCAACGAGGAGCTGAATCAGATCGAGCCGCATCTGACCAACGCGCGCAAGGAAAATGAGCTGGTCCAGGAACCGCGCCCGCCCGACAAGACCGCGCGCGGCCCCTTAACCAACGCTCGACAGCATCAAGAGGAAGCCGACAAAACCTTCAACGCCTTGCTCGCCCGCCTGGAGCCGTGGAGCCAGATTCGGGAAGTCCAGGGGGAAGCCAAGAACCTGCTCGATGAACAGCGCCGGCTGATCGACGAAACCGACCAATTGAGCAAACAGCTTCCCTTGGGACAACGCCCCGAAACGCTGACACCCGAACAGCGGGCCGAATTAGACAAGACCGCTGACCGGCAAAATCGCGCTGCCGATCATGTCAAGGAATTGCTGGATAAAATGGACCGTCTGAGCACGGACAAGGAACGGTTGCAGCTGGAGAAAGAAAAACTGGCGGACGATAAATCCAAGCAGGCCGACCAGAAAGAGCGACAGGCCAGCGCCAAGTATCTGCAAGCCCTGGAACTTGCACAACAGAACCCCATGCAATCGCAACAGGCCGAAAACGAAGCTCGCGCTCTACGGGAAGTGGCCCGCGCCCTGCGCAAGGAAGCGGAGCTGCTGCGTGAGACCTCCCAAACCCTGCAAGAGGAACGGGAGGCCCTGCGGCAAGCGGCTCAACGGGGCCGACAGAATCAGCTTGATCCCAGCTTGACTCAAGCAGGCGTTCAGATTCGGGACAACCGCTTGGGTGAGGCGAGCCAATCGCAGCAAACCGGCGTCCAAGCGTTAGAAAAAATGCTGCAAGCATTGGAGGAAAAGCGCGAGCAAGAGCTGGATCGGCTCGGCAAGAAACTACGCCAAGCCGAAGATAAGCTGGCTCAGCTCGTCGAGGAACAGGAACGCTTGCAAAAACGCCTTCGGGACGCCCAACAGCTCACCGATCCGCAAGAACGCGAACTAGAGCTGCGCCGGCTGTCCCGGCAACAGGATGAGCTGCGCCAACAAGCGCAAGAATTGTTGCAAGAACTGAACCGCCTGCGGGCCAGTCGGGCCGGTGATGCTCTGAGTCGGGCTGGCAACCAAATGGACCAAGCCAATCAGCAGCTCACGCGCGGGGACGATCCCCAAGAAGCCCAAGAAGAAGCCCTGGAACGTTTGAACGAAGCCCGCCGCGAGCTGGAACGGAACCGGCAGGAGGTGGAAGAACAACTGATTCGGGAAAAACTGGCCAAGATCGAAGACCAGATTAACCGGCTGCGCGAGCGACAGGAGGCCTTGATCACCGAAGCGGCTCGCATCCATCGGCTGGTGCTGCGGAATAAGAATTGGGAGCGCGGCTCACTGGCGAGCCTGTCCAATCTGGCCCGCGCCCAACAGGGCTTGGCCGAAGAGACGAAACGCTTGGCCGAGAACAAACTGGCCGGTGCCCTGGTGTTTGAGCGCGCGGTGCAGCGCGCCGCCGAAGTGATGACCCAAGCCCAAGAAAGCATGTATGAGCGCCGCGATCAGGCCCTCGACCGGCGCGCGCGCGGCGAGGACTTGGACGCCGATGCTGAGCACGCCGCCGATCAAGAAACGCAACACTGGCAACGCCTGGCGTTGTCGCGGCTGGATCAGGTTGTGGAAGCGTTGAAGCCGGAAAAGAACGTTCCTCTGGCGGCCCAGCGTCCCAACGACGGCCAACCCCAAGAAAACGGCGCCCAACCCCGCCCCGGCGACAGCATCCCGCCGCTGGCTCAGCTCAAGCTGCTCAAGGCCATGCAGGAAGAAATTCATCAACGCACCGAAAAGTTGGCGCAAGCTCATCCCGATTTGAGTAAACTAACACCAGAGGCCGTCAAAGAGCTGGAAGCCATTCGGAAAGATCAAGAAGAAGTGGCTGAATTATTCGAGCACATCAACTCCGCCAATGAGCCGGAAGGAGAGCAACCGTGAAGCGTTTCGCCATGCTGGGCTTGCTGGTATTTTCTCTCGGCGTGGTCGGTTGGACGGTCGCCGATGATCCCATCGCTGAACCGGATGATCCGCCGATTCGACTCAAACGGAAACCCAAGCCCAATGAGGAGCTTCCCGCCGAGCCGCAACCCAATCGCCCCAAGGCCGAGGAACCGCCCAGCGACAAGCCGGCGCCCGAGGAAGACCCCCAAGAAATCCTGGCCCGCATCGAGAAGAACCTGAAGGCAGCGCGGCAACGCTTGGCCGAAAAAGACCCAGGAACCGGCACGCGCACCATCCAGCAAGACATCATCAAGGATCTCGACGCCCTCATCGCCTTCAACAAACGCCAACCGCCGCCCCCTAGCGGCGGTGGTGGTAGCTCCTCGAACCAGCAAAATCAAAATCAGTCCGCCAGCTCCAGCCAATCCCAGAATGGGGGCAATCCCGCCGGCGCTCCCAAGAGCAACAGGAATCCCCCCGACGGCCAAAATCCAGGGACCGGCAACGCCAGCGCCAACGGCAACGACGGCGGCCAAGGGAGCGATTCCCGCGCCAAGGACGCCGACCGCTTGGCGGACTTGTACAAGGATGTCTGGGGGCATCTGCCCGAGGCGATGCGCATGGAGATGGACACCTACGCACGCGAGAAATTCATGGCCAAGTACAGCGATTTGCTCCGGCAATACTACGCCACCCTGGCCGAGAAAGGCCGCCAACGCGGGGATCGGTGATATGACAACGCGACGCCAGTTTCTGACGCAAGGTTCGTTGGCGATGTTGGGCTTCTGCGCCACCCAAGCCGTCTCCGACGACGCGGCAGGGCCGCGCTTGCCTGATGGCAGCGCCTCCAAGGACATGATCACCCCCGAAGCCCAGAAGGCCATCGACCGGGGACTCGATTATTTGGCCGCCAACCAACACGCCAACGGCTCTTTTGGCGAGCGTCAGTACAATGGCAATGTGGCCGTCACCAGCTTGGCGGCGCTGGCCTTCATGGCGGGGGGACAGCAACCCGGTCGCGGCGCGCGCGGCAGGCTCGTGTACGACGCCTTGCGCTATGTCTTGTCCAAGGAACATCCGCGCACGCCGGGTTTCTTGTATCATGCCCTGGGTTCGCCGCACGGCCCGATGTACAGCCACGGTTTCGGCACGCTGTTCCTGGCCGAGGTGCATGGCATGGTCCCCGATCTTCGGCTGCGCCAGGAAACGCGCGAGAAGCTGGAACGGGCGGTTCGGCTGATCATCAACACGCAAAATTCCGAAGGGGGCTGGCGCTACCAGCCGCGCCGCGAAGATGCCGACATCTCCGTGACGGTATGCCAGATCATGGCCCTACGCGCCGCCCGCAACGCCGGGCTGGGGGTTCCCAAGCGCACCGTCGAAGAGTGTATCAAATATGTCAAGGCATGTCAGCACCATGATGGCGGATTTCGCTACATGAAGCAGGGCGGCCCCACCGCCTTCGCCCGCACCGCCGCCGGTGTGGCCGCCCTTTACAGCGCTGGCGTCTATCAGGGGCACGAGATCAAAGCGGGTTTGGAATACCTGATGCGCTACAAGCCCAATCCCAATCGCTTTCCGTTCCACCGCGACGTTCCCGACCTGCACTATTTCTATGGCCATTACTACGCGGCCCAGTCCATGTGGACCGCCGGCGGCCGTTACTGGTCGGAGTGGTTCCCCGCCATCCGCGACGAGCTGGTCGCCCGCGCCGTTCGCTATCGTCCCGATGGCGCCTGGTCGGATTCCATTTGCAGCCACTACGCCACCGCCATGGCTTGTGTCATTCTGCAATTGCCCAACAATTACCTGCCCATCATGCAGAAATGAGGAACCGCCGCTCACTTCCACCGTGGCCATGACCCGCGCGGCGCGCCGCCTCTGCTCTTGACGCCGTTGACCGATCTGGTTAGCGTTCCTCCCCGATCCGCTGGCGTGATGGAAGCCGGTGGCGGAAAACCAATCCGATAGGTTCTCTCATTTTCCATGAGGTCGGTCGGGGAAAGGATGGCGCTGCCGTGAATGGATTCGTATGTCTGTTGGTGGCGAGTAGTTTGGCGCAAATGGCCCCGCCGCCGATGCCGCAACCGCCACAGCGTCTGGCCGGGGCTCGCGAAGTGGCCATCGTCGAATCGGCGGCGGCGGTCGTGAGTGAGTTGGCGGCCATCCCGATCCGCGAGATTCCCCCCGCCCTGATCCACGACGCCCAAGGCGTGGCGGTTTTCCCCGGTGTCATCAAGGCCGGCTTTCTGGTGGGCGGGCAATACGGGCGCGGCGTGTTGCTGGTGCGCACGGCGGATGGTGGATGGAGCAACCCCATCTTCTTGACCATCACCGGCGGCAGTCTCGGTTGGCAGATCGGCATTCAGGCGACAGACCTGGTATTAGTCTTCAAAGGACGTAACAGCGTCAACCGCATTCTGGAAGGAAAGAGCAAGGTCAAGCTGGGCGGCGACATCGCCATTGCCGCCGGGCCGATTGGCCGACGGGCCGAGGCGGGGACCGATTTGAAGCTGACGGCGGAAGTGTATTCCTACTCGCGCAGCCGGGGCCTGTTCGCGGGCGTGTCGCTGGAAGGGGCGGCGTTGCTCATCGACGCGCCGGCCAACGAAGCCTTTTATTGGGAAAAGGACATCACGCCGGCGGCCATTATCCAACGTCCCCCGACGGAGGTGCCGCAAGTCGCGGAAGTGCTCAAAGCCAACTTGCGGCAACTGAGCGGCCCTGCCCCGGTGATGGTGGCGCCCCCCGCCGCGCCAACGCCACCCCCAGGCCAGCCGCAATTGGCGCCGCCGATTTTGTATCCCACGACGCCGGAACCGCCGTTGGCCCCGATGCCGCGTCCCGTCCCCGGCCAGCAGCCCTTGCCGCCGCCACCCCCCCCGCGCAACTGAGGCCGTTATGAGCATCCCTATGTCTCTCATTCAGCGGGGCATCCTGCTATTTTGGGCGCTGTGGCTGTCACTCGTGGCGGCCACCAACATCATGGATGGCTTACAACAGCTGGGAGTGGTGGCGGACAGCTGGCGTTTCACTTCGGGGAACTACGCCTTCATGGTCGATGTGACAGCACGTTACCATACCCCTGGCTGGTTGGTGGCGGGGCTGTTTCTCGGCGTGGTGGTTTGGGAAGCGCTGGCCGCGCTCTTGTTCTGGCTTGCCGCCGTCTGTTTCTCACCAACAAACCATGCCTGGCTTCATCTAGCTTTTGGCGTCAGCTTGGCACTGTGGGCCGCGTTCATGCTCGCCGATGAAATCTTCATGGCATATCAAGTCGAAAACGTTCATCGTAGTATTTTTCTTACCCAGATCGCCTGTCTGCTGCTGATCCGCCTGGCGCCGGCAGAGAATGGACGTTGACGAAGCCACTAAAGCGGTTCGCGGGTGGATCGCCTGCACGGACAATTAATAGTCATTATCTCTCGTTCTTGGGCTGTTGCCCGGGAATGCAGATCGCAACCGTTTCGCTCGCTTCATCCCTGTGAAAAACCCCGGTCCATTCCAACTTAGGAGCAAACTAGACTAGACCTCACGGACGTCGTTGCCGCTTCATGCCGTTGGCAGCGTCAACGTCCCCACGACGTCGCGGACGCTGTTGGTCCCCAGTTCGGCGAGGGTGGCGGGGAGCTGTTCGACCAGCCGGTGAGAAATGGTGGGGTCGTAGAAGTTGGCGGTGCCGATTTGCACGGCGCTGGCGCCGGCGACGAGGAAGTCCATGACGTCGTCGATGGTGGCGATACCGCCAATGCCGATGACCGGCACGGGCACCTGGCGGGCCACCTGCCAGACCAGGCGCAGGGCCAGCGGCTTGATGGCGGGACCGCTGAGGCCGCCGGTGACGTTGCCGAGAATGGGTCGGCGCCGCCGCCAGTCGATGGCCAAGCCGATGAAGGTGTTCACCAGCGACACGGCATCGGCACCCGCTTCGGCGGCGGCGGCGGCGATAGGGACGATGTGCGTCACGTTCGGCGTCAGCTTGGCGATGATCGGCAGCGGGCACACTTGCCGTACCTGAGTCACGACGCGGCGCGTCACGTCGGGATCAGTGGCGAAATCGACGCCGCCAGCCACGTTGGGACAAGACAGGTTCAATTCCAACGCCGCCAGCCCTTCCGCCCGGCCAATCTGCTCGGCCATTTCGACGAATTCCGCCTCACTTTTGCCGGCGATGTTGGCGATGATGGCCGTCGGCAGCGAACGCAGATAAGGCAAGTGATAGTCAATGAAATGATCGATGCCATCATTGTCGAGACCAATGGCGTTGAGCATCCCGCACGCGGTTTCCACGGTGCGTGGCGGGCGATTGCCGACGCGCGGCTGGCGTGTCACCGTCTTGGGAATGATCCCCCCCAGCCGGGCGAAATCGACCACACCGACCATCTCCCGCGCGTAGCCGAAGGTGCCAGACGCCACGAGGATGGGGTTGCGGAGTTGAAGGCGGCCCAAGGTGACAGACAAATCATTCATAATGACAAGTTATCGGCAAAGAAACGTTTGGCGGCTGAGCCACCGGCAAGCCGTCATCCCTCTTTCCCCGCTGGTTCCAAGACACGTTGCCAGCGGCCTGTTGCTCGGCCATCGCGTAATAGTCGTTCGGCAAGATGCCCTGGTTTAAGGTTCTCGAAATTTTCTCAAGCCAGGCATGATGAAAGTGAGGGAAAATTCCCGCAGCGACGCGAGTGCAATCGTGTGCTGGCATGGCGATGACCTCGTGAAGGGTGCTCAGCCGTGGTTCGCACGCTAAACGGGATGGTGATTGCCGGCGCTACGGTTCCTCCAAGTAAGTATATCCCTCCAACCCCGCTTCATAAAAGCGCAACAACTGCCGCGATTCTTCCAGCGAGATCATGTTGGCCCGCACCGCCCGTTCGACGTCCTTGCGCATCAGGGCCAACAGTTCATCGGCGGAATACTGCACGTAATGGAGCACTTCGCGGACGGTGTCTCCTTTGATGACGGTATCCAGACAAATCTCGCCGTTTTCGTCGAGGCTGACGTGAACGGCGTTGGTATCGCCGAAGAGGTTGTGCAAGTCGCCGAGGATTTCCTGATAGGCGCCCAGCAGAAACGCGCCCAGGAGATACTGGTCTCCCGTGTAGGGGTGCAACTGCAAGGTACTGCGCACGTCACGCAGGTCGATGAACTGATCGATCTTGCCATCCGAGTCGCAGGTGATGTCGCCGAGTACGGCGCGGCGCGTCGGTTCCTCGTTGAGCCGGTGAATCGGCAAGATTGGGAACAGCTGATTGATGGCCCAGCTGTCAGGCATCGATTGAAAGATGGAAAAATTGCAGAAATAGGTATCGGACAACAGCGTTTCCAACCGGCTCAATTCCTCCGGTACGTATTCCAAGTCGCGCAACATCTTATGGATTTTGCTGCACACGGCCCAAAACAGGCGTTCCGCCAAGGCGCGTAACTCGATGGTCAAGTAGCCGAGATTGAACAGGTTCATCACTTCATCGATGGCCTGCACGGCGTCATGGTAGCTTTCCAGCAGGTTCTTTTTCGATAAGTCCCGATGGATGGAAAATAGATCGCTGATCGGCTGCGGCGCGTCGTCGGGTTCCGCTTCGGGGACCGTGTAGTGATCGAAGTTGGACACTCCTAGCACGTCGAAGACCAAGACGCTGTGATAAGCCACCACGGCCCGGCCGGATTCGGAGATGATCGTCGGCGGCGGCACCTCGGCCTCATCGCAGATGCTCTTGATGCGAAAGACCACGTCGTTGGCGTATTCTTGCAAGGTGTAATTGACCGACGATTCAAAATCGGTCTGTGACCCATCGTAATCAATCCCCAGGCCGCCGCCGACATCGAGATACTTCATCCCCGCGCCGGCGCGGTACAGCTCGACATAAACGCGGGCGGCCTCGGTGAGCGCTCCCTTGATGTTGCGGATGTTGGTGATCTGGCTCCCCAGATGAAAATGGACGAGCTGCAGGCAATCGGCCATATCACGCTGCTTGAGATAGTCCAGCGCTTCGAGCACCTCGGTCACGGTCAGTCCGAACTTGGAGCGAAAGCCGGCGCTGTAGCGCCAGCGGCCCGCGCCGCGCGCCGCCAACTTGACGCGCACGCCGATCATGGGGCGGACGTTTAGCTCTTGAGCGTAGCGAACCAGTGTTTCCAGCTCGGTGAATTTCTCGACCACCAGGATGATTTGTTTGCCGATCTTGCGGGCCAAGACGGTCATGCGAATGAATTCATCATCCTTGAAGCCATTGCAAATGATCGGCGTTTGGGCGGCGTTGGTCATGGCCAACACGGCCAGCAGCTCCGGCTTGGAGCCAGCTTCCAGGCCAAAGTTGAACGGCCGGCCAAAGTCGAGAATTTCCTCGACAACATGCCGTTGTTGGTTCACTTTGATCGGATAGACGCAACAGTATTGGCCGCCATATTCCGATTCTTGCATGGCGGTTTGGAACGCCTCGTGAATCTCGCCGACGCGATGTCGCAAAATGTCGGTGAAGCGCAGTAGAATCGGTAATTGGATGCCGCGTGCTTGCAGCTGATCGATCAATTCTTTCAGATCAATGAACTGATGGGGGCGTTTGTAGGGATGCACCGTGACGTGTCCTTTATCATTGATGCTGAAATAGCCTTTGCTCCAGTTCGGCACGCCATACGTTTCCAACGCATCGGCGATTTTCCACTGTTCAATCAATTCCACCATCAGCAAGGGCCTCTCGTGAAAAGGATGGCTGGCTTAAAATGGCCAATTCCCAATGGGAATGGTTATTGGTAGAAGATATGCGGCGTGATAGTAAGAAATCGAAATCCATTGGGAGCCGAATCCATTCCGGCGTCGCGCCGAAAAACTCGTTGTGGCGCTTGGCTGTTTGTCTTATCATCTCTATGAGTTCACGGAATCACCGTCAAGATGCTTCCCCCAGCGCGGTCGCAGTGTTTGCCGCTGCCCCGCGCTGGAATGCGTTCGCATGTTGGGTGAACGCACCGGGGGAAACCATCCCACCGGCGAACGAGATCGTATTGAGTATCCAAACATCGTACCTCAATCCATCACGCCACCCCAGACCATCATGTATGTTTCCGAGGCCGACTTGGCCAACCAACAAATGGTGGATCGGTTGATCGCGCTCGGGGCGCTGTGGTCGAAGCCCTTGATCGGTGCGTTCCGGGCCACGCCGCGCCATCGCTTTCTCGAACGGGTTTTTCAATACTACCGTAAGTCGGAGCGTTGGAAGGAAATCCCCACGACTGATCTTGGCGCGGTGGAATTGCGTTTGGTGTATTCGGATCGCGCCTTGATCACGCGTCTGAGTCCGCCGCGGTGGAATGTGCCGCCGCAGCCGATTTCCTCTTCTAGCCAGCCCTCGTTGATGGCCCAGATGCTCGAGGACTTGCACTTGCGGCCGGGACTGCGCGTGCTGGAAGTCGGCGCTGGCACGGGTTACAATGCCGCTTTGTTGGCGCATGTCGTCGGCGCGGGGCGGGTGATCTCCATCGACGTGGACCGGGCCGTTTTGGCCGAAGCCTGGGACCATTTACAGGCTTTCCCCGAACGGCACGTCGAGCTGCGGCACGCGGACGGTCGGCAGGGCTGGCCGGCTGGCGCTCCGTTCGAGCGCATCATGGTGACGGCAGCCACGACCGACTTGGAACCGGCCTGGCTCGCACAACTGGCGGCGGATGGGGTGCTATTGGCGCCGTTGGCGCTGGCGCCCGGCTTGGCCTTCATCGTGCGGGGGACGGTGCGCGAGGGTGTTTTTCAGGGTCGGCTGACGCGCGCCGCCTATTTCATGGCCTTGCGGGCCGAGGGGGAAACGGGTGTTGTGCCCGCGCCGGCTCAACCGCCGGAAGAAGCTCGGAAAGTCTTGCCGGCCCCCTGGGCGGGGTGGTTCGATCATAAACGGGGGTGGGGCGGCTGGCTCCGTTTTTGTCAAGCGTTGGTCTTTTATGCGTTTTTACGGGGCTTGAATGTCCACTATCAAGCGGAAGAGAACGGAACGCCTCTCTTCGGCGTCAGCTCCGCGACGGATGCCTTGTGCTGGCTGGGGGCCGCCGATTGGCAGGTCACGGGCGAAGATGGCCGGGACTTGGCCTGGACGTTGTGGCGCGATTTTTTGGCGGCGGGGGGGCCACGTCCCAACGAATATCTTCTGCAAGCCAGTCCCCGGCAAACGCCGACTCCGTTACATGACGGCGAAGCGTTTTCGCGTCAAGGAACCTCCTGCCGACAACTGTGGCAAATCGTGGAACCACGCGAACGAGGCGAGATGTCGTGACACGGCGGCCACTGGCCTTTGCCACCCGTTCGGTGATACAATTGTCTGCGCCGTTTTCTCCCTACCGAAGGGCAAACGGCTCCAACCGACGAATGGTTGAACATCTTCGGGGACTTCGGGAGACTTCACCCATGCCGTATCCATTTCCGGGAATGGATCCCTACTTAGAGGATGAGAAGCTCTGGCCGGTGTTTCATCATTTTTTCATTAACTGTCTGTATCAGATTCTGCTCCCCGGTCTGGTGGATCGCTATCGGGCGCGAATCCAGCAGCGCCAATACGCCACGGAACAGGCTCTGTTTACTTCCATCGTCCGAGAGGAGCATTGTGAGGAATACATCGAGATTCGCCGCCGCAGCGACTCCCGTTTGGTGACTCTAGTGGAAGCAGTCAGCCCGGCCAACAAGACGACCCCCGTGGGCCGCAAACTGTACCTCGATACGCGGCTCAACGCCAAGCAACGCGGAGCCAACTTGGTCGAAATTGATCTGGTGCTGCAAGGCCAACCGACTTTGGATTACTCCCGCGACGGCCTTCCCGATTGGGATTACACCGTTACGGTGACACGTTCGACACAGCCGGAACGCTATGAGATTTACACGACGACGTTGCAAAAACGGCTGCCGCGCTTCCGCCTGCCGCTGGCCGCCGACGACCGCGACACGGTGCTGGACCTGCAAGTGGCCTTCGGTCGCGGCTACGACCAGGGCGGTTTCGCTGGCAAGATCGACTATTCCAAGGACCCGCCTACCACTCTGGAACCGGAAGACCGCCGTTGGCTTGACGATTTGTTGAAACAACTGAACTTGCGGTAAGGAACGGGAATCCGCCATTGCCTAGAGCCGAATGATTTGGATGTAGCGGCCATCCCGCCCCATGGTGCGAACTGAGAAAGCCCCTATACCATCGAGATTTTCCCATGCCGGGCCACGCCACCTACGACGATGAGGAATGGGAGGATGGAGACGAGGCGGACGACGCGGAAGCGACGGTTCCTTGTCCCTATTGCCAGCGCGAGATTCATGAGGATGCCCCACGCTGTCCCTACTGTGGCAACTATATATCGGAAGAGGATACGCCGCCGGCCCGCAAACCCGGGTGGATTATTGTCGGGGTACTGCTCGGGTTGTTCGCGGCGTACTATTGGATCGTGGGCTGGTGAGTCAAGCTGCTATCCGAATGTGAATTTTTCTCATGGCCGAGCCACGGATACCCGATCCGGTGTTGTTGGTGGTGGCGGCGTTTAGCCGGCATCGCTCCGCCTTGGAATGGGCGCAGCAACGGTTGCAAGACGCTTATGGGCCTATTGATCTTGTCAGTTTGCCATATCGCTTCGTTCAAACGACCTACTATCAAGCCGAGATGGGGCGGGAATTGTGCAAGGGCTTCCAGGTGTTTCGCCATCTCCAAGCCGCGGATTGTCTGCCGATCATCAAATTGCACACCAACGAGTTGGAACGGCAGCTGGCCGAGCTGGGCCGTTATCCCGAACCGCGACCGCTCAACCTCGATCCCGGCATCCTGACGTTGGGCAAGTTCATGCTGGCCACGACTAAAGACCAAGCCCATCGCCTTTATCTAGGACAAGGAATTCACGCCGAAGTGACCTTGCGCTATCAAGAAGGAACCTTCCACCCTTGGCCCTGGACCTACGCCGACTATCGCTTGCCGAATGTTCTCGCCTTTCTCCAAGAAGCCCGTAATTATTACAAACAACGCCTACGCGACTGGCGAACGAGGGGGGAAGTTACATAATCCAGTAGCTTTGCTGAATTCTCCATTTGAAGGCATGGGGCGTAGGTAATCGAAAGTTCGCGTGCTGATGCCTCTTCGTCACCGGAAAAAGGAGCGCTGCCACGTCACGCCGGAAGAAAAAGGCCCAGGTTGCCGTTCAGGAACAACAAGCGGACTTGTTGCGCCGGCTGGCGCTGGGGGTGGTGCTCACGTTGGTGGTGGCCCGGCCGCTGGTGTTTGGTGAAGACCCTGGCCGGCTGGGGCCGTTGGCGGGGCCATCGCATTTATTGTTGACGCAGTTGTGGTTCGTGGCCGGTGTCCTTTGGGCCGGTTGGCGCATCGTCTCCCGCCAGGAAACCTGGCGCTTCGGCTGGCCGGAGATCGGTTTGCTCGGCATGACGCTCTGCATCGTGGCCAGCGCGGCCCAAGCCCGTTATGCCCATGCCGCCTGGTTGGCGACCTGGGACTGGCTGGCTATAGTCAGCGCATTTTGGCTGGTCCGGCAGCTGGTCCGCTCTCCCGAAGAGAATCAGGGGCTGGCGACGGCGCTGCTGGCCACGGCGGTGGCGGTGGCCGGGACAGCCTTGTATCAGCCGTTGGGCGAATATCCCCGCCAGCGCGCCGCCTTGGCCGCCGATCCGGTGGGCTTCCGGCGCGCGGACGCCCCGCCCGCGTTGCCTCCCCAACATATCCCGCCGTGGCCGGACCCGGCGGGACCATTTCTGTTGGCCAACGACACCGCGCCCGCCGCCGTATTTCCGGCGAATTGGCCGTGGGCGTCCTTGTATCAGCTCAGCGAACAGTATGCAGACATTCCGCCGACCGTGCCGGCCCAGATCGTGCGACAGCGGCTCGACAGTGGACAGGTTTCAGGGCCTTTCGTCTTTGCCACGACGCTGGCCGGCTATTTATTGCTGTTGACGCCCGCTTGGTGCGGGGCGCTGTGGCTGCGGTGGCGGACAAGCGGCTTGTCCTGGGTCACGGGCTTGACCGGAGCGGCGGCGGCGCTCCTCGTGACGGCGTTAGCCCTGACCCAATTTTGGCATCCGGTTGTCGTGTCATGGGTGGAACGCACTCAAACTTGGTCCGCCACCTGGCAGGTTCTGGAGCAGGACGCCCGCTGGGGAATCGGCTTGGCCAATCTCCCGCGCCACTTGCCCGGCTATCTGCCGGGAGCGGAGTGGAACCAGCCGCACGGTCCGTCCAATTTCGTGCTCGAAGTGCTGGCGGGGGGCGGTTGGCTGGGACTGGCGGCGCTGGGCGTGGTGCTGCTGGCCTTCTTGGCGCGCGTCGTTCCCCAGTTGAGCAAAGCGCATGCCAACGAAACGCTGCTCGCCGGAACGGACGACCAACCAGCGGAAGAAAGGGAAGCGCAGCGACTGACGATTCGTTGGGAATTTTATATGGGCGGGGTGTTCGGCCTGATCCTCGCCTTTGCCTTGCGGACCGCCGATCTGAATCGGCAAGAGATTCTTTGGGAAGGGGGCGTGGCCGGCGGCCGGGCGCTGATGTGGTTCGGCGTCTTCGCCCTCCTCGAAGGAGTTCCCTGGTCGCGGCGGCTATTCGTCGGCATGCTGGCGCTGGGGGTGGTGTTGCTGTTGCTGTATTGGCTGGTCGCGGATGGGTTTTTTCTGGCGTCGTTGGCCGTGCCCTTGTGGGTGGTCGTCGCCATCGTGCTCAATGTGATTCCCGATAAGGATTGGCTGCGCACTACCCCAAACCGCGTGGTCAACCTCTTGCCCCTGCCGCTGACCGCCGCCCTGGCCACCATGTTTTTCTTGATGATCTATTACCCGGTGCTGAGTGCCACCCATCAGCTTCATCAAGCGCGGCGCCATTACGAGCCGTGGACGACGAAACGCTTCCCGCTGTGGCAACGCCAAATCACCGCTTATCGGGACAATTTCCGGCGCCAGGAACAGGTGACGAAAGCCGCCGAGGATTTTTTCAAAAACAACGTGGTGCTCCCCCTACACCGAGCAGCTGACCAAGATGCCTCCTGGTCGGAGCCTTACGTGCAGCTGGCGTATGCGTATGCGGAGATGCGTAAGTTGCCGGTTGGCTTTCATGGTTTTGGCGAAGACCTGATCGAGGACCGAAAACGACGGGGCTTGGACTATGCCCGGCGCGCGGTCGCGGCGGCCCAGGTGGCCCAAAGCAAAGACCCCAACAACCCCGAAGGCTATCTGGCTGAATATCGTGTACGCTGGCTATTCGCTCAAACAGCAGGGCTTGGACAGGAAGATCAGTATCAACTGGGAGTGGAACCTTTACAGCAGCTCGTCGAGCGCTTTCCATTCAATCCGTATTATCGTTTCCTCTTGGCGGACACTTATACGCAGCTCGCCGACTATCGCTTGGCTCAGGAACAGGCGGAGCAAGCGTGGAAGCTGTTGCGTGAGTATCCTCACGCACGCCCCAGACTGAATGATTGGCAACGCGAGCAACTGCTCCGTTGGCGGCAGGGAACTTCCGCCGAGTAACGCTTGCCTGCCCCCACCCGAATTTGCTATACTGCGTTGGTTGTTAAACACCCATCCCACGGACGAGCGGTGATCTCTAAATCCCAACGGAGGGTAGTCCATCGCGGCGCCGATACCATCCCGAAACCTACGGGGCGGGCTGGAGACAGAACCAATTGCCGCGACACCTTCGGATTGCTGCATTGATGATGGCGAGTCACTCAAGCACACAGATCCAACCAGCGTTGCAAGGGTTGAGCCAGGGGCCGCAATTGGTGGTCGGCGAATTCATCATTTTCCCCAGTGTGGGTCGGCGGTTCTGCCGGTGTCGCTTGGCAAGCTGAAGGTGATGGGTTCTCGATCCAGAACGGGACGAAATTGGGAATCAGGGATGACGCGGTCATGGCGGCCCCTTCCTGACGCAGGAAATGAAAAAAAGGTGGCGCTGGCTTCGGAATCACAGGTGGCAACGCGAGAGGTAACAAACCGAAACCAACGCCATTGATGATAGGACAGCTTACCCAACCGGCGGAGTTTGCGACTGCCGATGGTACTTAATTCTACGTACCGCGACCCCGCGCGGGTTCGAGATTCAGCGCGGAACCGCATTTTTTTCGCGGCCGCGTGATAGAATATAACCGTGGCGCGGAACGAATAAATCAGGACGATCGCGCGGCAAGGAGGACTCACTCATGCCTTGTTGGTTGTTCAAGGAAGAACCGGACCATTACAACTATGCCGACCTGGAAAGGGACGGCGAAACGTGGTGGGATGGAGTCGATAATAATTGGGCGCGCCAACATTTGCGTCAAGTACGCGCCGGCGACCGTATTTTGTTTTATCACACGGGCAAGGAAAAAGCGATCGTGGGCGAAATGGTGGCGGTTAGCGATCCCCAAGCTGATTCACGCGCGGACGATCCGAAAGCAGTGGTCGTGCGCGTGCGAGCGGCGCGGCGTTGGCCCATCCCTCTCCCGTTGCGACGCATCAAAATGGATACCCAGTTAGCGGACTGGGAGTTAGTTCGCTTACCCCGGCTCTCCGTCCTGCCGGTCAGCGAAGCACAATGGCAACGACTGGAACAATTAGCCCAGGAGGACGACAACAGCCGTTCAGGACGGTAAGGGGGGAGGTTCAGCACGTAACCTCTCGAATTCATGCGCCAGGGAAGGCTATTCCAAGGTCTTTGAGGAGGAAAAGCAACCATGGCGCGACGCAGCGCCGAAGCCGAGACCAATGGTCGATTAACTTTGGCCCGAACCTCTGATCGGTTTTTGGCCGGGCTGATCGACACCACACAAGTTAGCTTCGTCTCGCACATCAACCCGGATCCCGACAGCTTGGGCAGCATGTTGGGCTTGTCTTATCTAGTCGAATGTTGCCTGGGCAAACCGACCCGCTTGACCCGTGATGGCATCATCGGTCGAGCCGAGAACCGCACCATGGTTGAGGCCCTCAATATCGATCTGGTGCCGGTGGACGAAGTTATTTGGACGCCGGAGGACGCGGTGGTCATGGTGGACAGCCAACCCAACACCGGTCGGCATACCTTCGGCCCCGACATTCCTCTCTACGGCGTCATCGACCATCACAATACCCCGGGGGATTTATCCGGCGTTCCCTTCGTTGATGTGCGTCGGGGCTTGGGGGCGACCTGCTCGATGGTCACCAGTTACCTCATCGAGCAAGACATCACGCCGCCGACGCAGGTGGCCACGGCTTTGTATTACGGCATTGAAACCGAAGTGGGCGGTTATCCGCGCGAGGCCAGCGCGTTGGACGATCGCGCCTTACTCTTCCTGTATCCACTCGCCGACAAAGACATCTTGGCCCGTATCCGCAACGCTCGCTTGCCGCAGAGTTACTTCGAGTGCATCCTGCAAGCGCTGCAAAGCTCTTTCATCTACGACAAGTTGATCATCAGTTGGGTCAGTGAGTTGCCTCAACCAGACTTGGCCGCCGTGGTGGTCGATTTCCTCATCCGCTTTGAAAAAGTGGATTGGGCCATTTGCGCCGGCGTTCACAAGAACAACTTGTTATTGTCGATTCGCACCACGCAACACGACGTTTGCGCCGGCGAGGTCCTGCGTCAAGTGGTCGGCGATCTGGGTCGGGCCGGCGGCCACGACCGCCGCGCCGGTGGCTGCATTCCGCTGGCCAGCACCGCCCCCAGCGCCGTCGAGGAAGTACAAGCTGAGCTGCGCCGCCGCTTGCTCAAGGCGCTGCACATCGACGAGTGCCGCGGCCAACGCATCGTCCCCTTGCGCAACATGCTGCAAAACTTGCAAGGCTAAGCCCCATCCGCCACAATAAACCCACAACCCCGGTTCCTCGCGGGCCGGGGTTGTTTGCGTCCGGGACAGGCGTTCCGAACGGATTGGCTCTGATCCGAGGATTCATCGATTCGCGCACGGAATCGACAGTGTGTGCGAAACGATGAATCGCGGAAAAGAACCACAATCGGATATTTTCCAGCTAGACGCGATCGCGTACTATTAAGCCCGGCCCCCGCCGGCGCCCGCACATTTGAGGACCATCACCTATGAATCACGATCCGACTTATCCCCATTCCGAAGGACAGCCTCCCGTTCCCCCGTCGCCGCCGGGAGAGCCGCCGTCGGTGATTCCGGTGCGCTACATGGCTCCGCCGCCAGCTCCCCCGCCCCGCCGCTCGGCGGGCTGGTTGTTGCCGTTGCTGCTCATCGGCGCGGTCTTGGGGCTGATGTGCCTGGGGTTGGCGCTGATTCCCGGCCTCAAATCGTTCGGCGGCGGCACCACGACCTTGACCGAGGAATTTCATTCAGGCGACCGCAGCGCCGACGACAAAATCGCCATCATTCAAATCGAGGGCGTGATCATGGATGGCTTGAATGCCTACGCCCTCAAACAAATCGAAGCCGCCGCCAAGGATAAAAACGTCAAAGGGGTCGTGCTGCGCATCCACAGCCCCGGCGGCAGCATCTCGGCCAGCGATGATCTGTATCAGCGTCTCATCCACTTGCGGGACAACACCACCCCCGGCCAACGCAGCAACACGAAAAGCATGGTGGTGTCAATGGGAGGCGTGGCGGCGTCCGGCGGCTACTACATCGCCATGCCCGCCCAAATCATCTTCGCCGAACGCACCAGCCTCACCGGCTCCATCGGCGTTTATGCCGCGTTTCCCAACATCGCCAAATTTTCCGAGACCTATGGCATCACCATGAACATCATCAAGGCCGGCGACGTGAAGGACAGCGGCTCCATGTTTCATGTGATGACCCCCCAGGAACGACAAGTTTGGCAAGACATGGTCAATGACGCCTATGATCAATTCTTGCAGGTCGTGAACGACGGACGCGGCGACAAATTGAAGAAGAAGCTGACTGAGCCGCTCTTTGAAAAGCAAATCCCCGACGTGGGCGCCGACGGCAAGGAAATTCTCGATTCCGATGGCAAGGTGAAGATGGTCCCCTACGTGCGCAAGTTGGCCGATGGCGGCATCTTCACCGCCCAACAGGCCAAGGAATACGGTTTGATCGATGAGATTGGGTATCTGGAAAACGCCGTGATCGCCGCCAAGAAACTCATCGACCCCAGCCAGCCCGACAAAGCGTATCGCGTCATCACCTATCAGAAGCCGAAAACGCTGGTCGATCTGTTCGTCGGCGGCCAAACGTCGGAGACGAGCGCCACCCCGTTCGACGCCCAGCGCTTGGCGGACACGGCCACGCCACGCTTGTGGTATTTGGTGCCGCAGTCCGAGTTGTCCGGCTTGCTCTCCGTGTTGGGGCGGTGAGGATTGGAGTCATGCCGATTCATCGTTTCGCGCGGCCCGTCGGCAAGCCGTGCGAAACGTTCCATCAGCCAGTGCTTGATCCTTGTCGCCGTGCGACGGCCACTCCTTCGGTGGTGACGTGATACTTGGCCAGCATGTTCGGCTTCTCCCATGTTGGCAACGAGGATGGTTGGTGGAGATAGGCCAAAAAACGCCGGGTCACTTCGGCGAAGTGGGCCTCGTGGCCGACGCGGTAGCGGTCGGGAATGGTGATCCACCACCGCGCTTGCTCCTCGACCACATCAACACCCGGATAGACCTCTTGTTGCCAAGCCACGACGCGCCGCCGCAGGGCCGCCGCCAAGGAATTTCGATCTTTCTCTTCGTTGGCCACGACGTACAATTCGGGCCGATAGTTTTGCTCCGCTCCTTGGTGAATCTCGACGCGCGCGCGGCTGCCACGAAAGCTGGCCATGTGGGTGTCGCCACCCCCCGCCGATTCGTAATCCCACAAGACATTCATTTGTACCTGGATGCCGCGCAGCGTGTAGGCGATGAAGGTATTGCAAAAATAATCCAGCTGGCCGTCGTGAACGTGCTCCGCCAGAAAATCCGGGAAGACGCTTTCTCCCGTGACACGCTGAAAATCGGCGCTGGTCATCTTGGTCGGCCAGCGGCGCGCGGAAAGAATCCGAATGTCCTGGCGGTAATCCAGCGCCTGATCGGGGAACAGACACCAGGCCGTTAAATCCACCAAGTGCGTGCCGACATCGGATAATCCCTCCCCTTGCTGGCGGATGTCAAAGAACCACGCCGGCCGGCGCAGCGGCGCGCCGGCTACTGCCTTGCACAAGAAATGCACGCTATCCATGCGGACGCCGGGATTCTGGTCGTCGCCCGCGACTGGCGCGCCGAACACCTCTGCATCGTTCACCAGTTCGCGTTGCAGCATGTTGGTGATCTCATAGCGTTCGGTCATGATGTCGTAAGCGATCAAGCCTTGCGCGTCGGCTCGGTCGAGCACGTCTTGCAAGCGGGGCAGGTCGGCGGCCTCGATGATCCACGGCTTATCGGCGAGCACGTGCAGCCCGGCCCCCACCGCCGCTTGCAAGTAATCGATTTTACACGCGTTGCGTCCCGACAAGATCACGACGTTGCCCGGCTTCTCGCGCAGTAGGCGTTCGAGAAAATCCGGCGCCGCGTGGACTTCGAGCTGCCACGCGGTCGGCTGCGTGGGTCGGCTGTTGAAGCCAGCGAGGCGTTGCAAGTGGGCGATCAGATCGGCCCCCAACGGCGCATAGACATGCACTTGCGGCGCCACCGCCGCGTACATCTCCTTTTGCACCAAGGCCGCGTGAAAGTGGCCCGGATCGAGCGTGATGAACCGAATGTCAGCCATGCCATCCCCGTGGCGCAAGTAGTGTTTAGCGAGCGAGCCAAAGGCGAGCTAAAGCATACCTTAGCAAATAGGAGGTCATTTCGCAGCGAAAATCAACGAAAGGAAGTAACTGGCAAAGTACGGATTTGATCGAGAATGACACGCTCCACGCCAGGCAGCTGAGCGACGGCGCGAGCCAATTCGTGCAGGTGTTCCCAACTCTGAACGTTGCCGCGTAGGAAGACGATGCCGCCATCGATCTCCGGCTGAATCCCTCGAAAGCGTTGATCGCGCAGGCGCAGTTGCTCGACCGCCGCCTCCAAACCGCATCGTTCACGAAAAATGCGTGGCTTCAGCAGCACGACAACGGGTTGCTCATTCGTTGTCGCCGGCATAACATCCGGGTTGCTGCCGTGGTCCTCGACGGAAACCGCCAAGGCGGCAGGTATTTCCATCGCCTGGATGTCGGCGGCGAGACTGGCCAAAGCGGCGGAGGGTCGGGAGGGGCGCGGAGACGGCCGAGCCGGACGCGGCGGTTCGGCCAGAAATTCGTACAGCGGATTTCCCGATTGGACCACATCGAGGCGCGGATGGACCTGGCGGACGCCCGGCACTTGACGAGTGATCAACACCGCTTTTTCCACTAATTCCCTGGAGGGTAACAACCCCCAGAGATAGGTGTCGCCGTCGCGCACGCTGACGGTGATATTGTGATGGGCCAGGAGTGGTTCGTCAGAAAGAGCCGTCCGCACACGCAGCGCACACCGGCAATCGTACAAGGTATAAACGTCCGATGGGGACGCGGAGGTTGAGGATGGCGGCGCTGCGTGTGTCGAACCGGCGGCCAGTGCTAGTAGCATCAGCCCCGCCCACTGGACGCAATATCTCCTGGAACTATCGTGCGGACCAGAATACGTCAGTGGTAAATGAAGCATGATGCAACTCCCCGCATGGGGTTCAGCCTGGCAATGCCGCGTGGCGTGGCGCGCCACGCGGCACATGTTCCATTGTCACGATTCGAGAAGAGAAATGAAACTGCACTTCTCACGGAATCCACGAGTCGAACACCGAACAGGGCAATGCTTGCCGACCATGCGGCTTGTAGGATGCTTCCCGCGGTATTCGTCCCGCATGGGTCAGAAGGGAAACGCCAAACCGGCCAAAGCTCGCGCAGCGCAAACGACAATTTTGAGCATGAGGAGGTTGGGCGACACGAGAGGAGTTATTTCTTCGCGCTGATCGGTGCATTCGGTAATCATGAGTAGTCAGAATGGATTACTGCGGCACGAAAGCGAATCCCGCCGAGCACGCAGCGCCAGCGCCAGCAGGTGCCGCACGTGCTGGCGCTGCGTGCTCGGCGAAATCTTTTCCGACGGTTGTTGTTCCCTGGATTCATCGTTTAGCTAGCGCACGCTGTCGATTCTCCGCGGGAACCGATAAAGCTTAGAGAAGATACCAGTGCAAGTAGGCTGGCAATGGAAAAATTATTCTTTCTTGTGCAATAATCTCGTTAGAGGTAGCGAATTACTGGTGGAAACCTGCGACAATGAGAAGATCACGGCGGGTGGATCCTAAATAATTAATTCCGAGGACTTATCCATGACATCCTTTCTACGCGGAGTAGTCTTTTGTCTGGCTATCGGTAGCGCGAGTCTGTACTGGACGCAACCCGCCTGGGCGCGGTGAGGGCCGATGTGCAATGACGGTGCAGTTGCATCGGCTCGATCCCGGGAACCGCTGATCCATTCCCAATATCTGCTCATTGGCACAGGCATCGCCGCCGTCATTGGCATGATCGTCTGGGGTCTCGAATATGTCAACAAACAAGCCAAACCACGTCGTTCCAGCGGCAGCTTCGCCGATGACAATTCCTATATTGCCAGTCAAGAAAACCTCGATGGCTGGACGTATCAAGACGGCGAATGGCAAAGAAAATCGCCGGGATAAGAAAAGGATAAGAAAAGGGGACGCGACTCGAATTCGCTGGCTGTCAGATAACGCCACGATCCGCTCTCCGTCAGCAAATACGAGTCGCGTCCCCTTTTCTTCGTCCGGGCGTTGATGCCCAAGATGCTGACGGTGGCGGGGACGAGGCGGTCTTCCAAGATGTCTTCAATCGTGGGGCGGTAGCGCCATGTTGCGCTCAAGGAACGCCGGTCGCCGCGCGCCCGGCTTGGGTTCCGGTCGCCGCGCGACTGGCTTGGGTTCCGGTCGCCGCGCGAACGCGATTGACACAGAATGGGATATGGGGAGAGGGTAGCATATCCGCGCTGCTTGGCAAGAGAAAAATTCGCTATTTTCCAAAAATTCCCCTAAAGGAAGTCCCTTGCTGGCGCGGCGGGCTTCGGCGCGGCGGCGTAAGCGTTTTTATATTCGATTTATCGTTTCATTACATGCGATTTGTTTGTGATCTCAAATAGGGGGGTGGGGTAGAATGGAACAATGAAACAACGCTCCGCTTTCTGTTTTGCTTATTTTATACTAATGTTCACTAAAAGGCAACCCCCTATCCCCTTGGGGACTCTTGCTCCCGCTGCTTGGGGTATGCCGGTTGGCCGGGCTTGCTTATAATGCCGGGCGGCGACACGGAGGCTCCATACGGAAGGGGTTTGAGCCATGCGACGGATCGCGATCTTGAATCAGAAGGGCGGCGTGGGGAAGACGACGACCACCGTTAATTTGGCGGCGGCGTTGGCGCAGTGTGGGCGGCGGGTGGGGATTCTCGATTTGGACCCGCAAGCCCATGCCACGACGCATCTGGGAATCGAGCCGGACGGCAGCGCGCCGTCGATGTACGATGTGCTGGTCAATTCGCGGCCGTTGGCCGAGGTGCGGCGGCAGGTGGCGGAGCGGCTGTGGGTGGCCGGGTCGGACATCAACTTGGCCGCTGCCGAGGTCGAGCTGGCCGGCGTCGTGGGGCGCGAGGTGATTCTCCGCGATCAGTTGTCCCAGGATGGCGAGCCGTTTGATTTCCTCTTCATGGATTGTGGGCCGTCGTTGGGGGTGCTGACGCTCAATGCCTTGGCGGCGGCCAGCGAGGTGTTCATCCCCTTGCAGCCGCACTTCCTGGCGCTGCACGGCATGGGGAAGCTGCTGGAAACGACCGCCCTGGTGGCGCGGCGCATCAACCCCGGCCTGAAAGTCACCGGCATCATCCTGAGCCTGTACGAAGCCACCACCAAGCTGGCTCAGGAAGTGACGCGCGACTTGCAGGACTTCTTCGCCAAGGCCCGCACCGCCAACGTCCCCTGGGCCAACGCCCGCATCTTCGAGACGCGCATTCGCCGCAACATCAAGCTGGCCGAATGCCCCAGTCATGGCCAGTCGATCTTTCACTACGCGCCGACCAGCAACGGGGCCGCCGATTACCTGGCCCTGGCCCAAGAAGTGCTGGGGGAGACCGTTCAGGTCATTGCCGCTAAAATAGAGATCAATGACCGTGGCCAGCCGCACGTGTCGCGGTGCGAGGAAGTGGAGAAGGTCACGGTGGGTAGTGGAAGTCAGCTATCGGAATGATGAACCATCACCGGCGGGCAGACGCCCTCCGCTCGCCGTCAAATTTTCATCACACCCATGTTGCGCGTGAGCATCGCCAGCCCGCAGGAGTTGGTTCCCATCAACCGCCAGCTGATGCGGCAAGCGGCGCGGACGGTGTTGCAGGGGGAAGATATACACGATGCCGAGATTAGCTTGGCGTTCGTGGACAATCCCACTATTCACCAGCTCAATCAACGCTATCTCCAGCACGACGAACCGACCGATGTGATTTCCTTCCCTCTCTCTTCCGGGCGGCAAGGCCGGTTGGCGGGGGAATTGGTGATCGGCGTGGAGGTGGCGCGAACGCAGGCCGAGCAGCGCGGCCACGATGTCCAGGCGGAGTTGGCGTTGTATGTCATCCACGGCGCCTTGCACCTGTGCGGCTACGATGACATCAAATCGGCAGACGCCCGACGCATGCGCGAGCGCGAACGCCATTACCTGCACGCGCTGGGGCTGCCAGACATCGCGGAGCAGTAGCATGCCTGGGGTACGCGCGCTAAACGAAGGTTGCCCATGTCTCTCGAAAAAGCGCTGGGGTTGGTCGTCCAAACCACCGATTGGAGTGAATCGAGCCGGATTGTCACGCTCTGGACGCGCGAGCTGGGACGGGTGCGCGCTCTGGCGAAAGGGGGACGCCGGCTCAAGTCGAGCTTTGAATCTGCTCTTGACCTGCTCTCCGTTTGCCGTATAGTCCTCCTCCGCAAATCTTCCGAGAGTCTCGATCTGTTGACGGAGGCGCAAGTCGCCGAGCGGTTCCCGCATTTAAGCAAGGACTTGCCGGCCTTGTACGCGGGGTACTATGTCGCGGAGTTGCTGTCCGGGTGGACGGAGGATTACGACCCGCATCCGCGGATCTTCGACGAAGCGTTGGCCACGCTGCGGGTGCTCGGCAATCCCCCCTCGGCGACCGGACTGCGGTTGCTGCGGTTCGAGCTGGTGCTATTGCATGAATTGGGTTATCGACCTGTACTGGATCAATGCGCGGCATGTGGCTGTCCGTTAAATGATGTGGGGATGGTGCCGCGACTGGCGTTCAGCCCGGAGGCGGGCGGAATGCTATGCCCGGCCTGCCCGGCGACGGCGCGGGACCGTCTGTTCCTATCGCGGGCTGGTTGGCAAGCGCTGCGGCTGTTGAACGCGGAAGACGCGGCCTGGCGCCAGGATTGGCCGGCAACGGTACGCCAGGAATTGCGTCAAGTCTTGAACCACTATGTGACGTATTTGATGGGCCGGCGGCCCCGGCTATTGCCTTACTTGGGGGGATGAGAGCCGTGAGCACCGACTTCGGCCACCGAACGCGGGGGAAAGGAATAGGCCGCATGACATGGAGATGGTCGTTCTTCCTGTGCGGGTTGGCGTGGGTTGGGCTGACAGGCTGCGCCGGCAAATCATTCCACGCGCCGTGGCGGCACAAATCCCCCTCGGAATCCGTCGCGACACCACCGACGACCCCGAAGGAAGAGGGACCAAAGGCCGACAATAACTCGATCAAGCTAACCAGCGCCAAGGATTGGCTCCAATCACGGAGCACGTCCGCGACACCCGCGCCAGCGGATAGTTTGGTGCTGCGGGCGGGGGGCTTCGAGGAAGAACGCCCGCCCGTGGAAGGGGAGCTTGGAGAGAAATTCATGGAGGCGATGGAGCTGTATCGCCGTGAGGAGTACAAGAAAGCCGAATCCATCTTTCACAACCTGGCCGGCAAGAAAAAGAAACATCCGCCAGAATTGGTCGAGAGAGCCATCTTTTACGAAGCCGAATGTTTGTATAGGCAGGGGCGGTATCCCCGCGCGGCGGACACCTATTCCCGCTTGCTCAATGATTTCCCGTCAGGGGCCTACCGCGAACAAGCGGTGCAACGACTGTATGACATCGCCAATTATTGGCTAGATGACACGCGCGTGGAGATGGAGGAGTACCGAGAAAAACTCGCGGGGAAACGCTGGCTGGTCTGGCCGCGCTGGTTCCATTGGCACAAGTCGAAGCCCTGGGTTGACGCCGAGGGACGGGCTTTGAAGAAGCTGGAAGAGGTCCATTACAATGACATGAGTGGGCCGTACTCCGACAAGGCGATGTTCCTGGCTGGCAGCGTCATGTTCTACCGTGAGAATTACCAGGAAGCGGACCACTACTTCAGCCAGCTCATCGAGCGAATGCCCAACAGCCAGCTCGCGCCGCAAGCCTTGGAGCTGGCCATCATCTCGAAGCACATGAGCGCCGGCGGCACTGACTACGACGGCCGTAAGGTCGCCGAAGCGCGTCATCTGGTGGACAGCGCCTTGCGCAATTATCCCGAGTTAGCGAACGAAAAACGGGATTTCCTGGAAAATCAGCTTGTCGGCATCAACTTGCAGCAAGCGGAGAAGGATTTCCGCATCGCCGAGTTCTACCGGCGCACCGGCCATCCGGCGTCGGCCTACTTCTACTATGAAATCGTGCGCCGCCGGTATCCCGGCACCCCCTTCTTTGACCAGGCCACCGAACGCATGCACGAGCTGCGCCGCAAGGAGGAACTGGCCCTGCAACAGAAGGCTGGGAGTCCGGACAAGCCGGCGGCCCCGGCGGCCAAGCCAGAGATCGCCCCGCCGCCGCGCCGCTTGGAACAGGGGTTGGAGATCGCCCCGCCGCCGCGCCGGCTGCCGGAATGAGGATGCCTCGTACTACGCCGGCCATGAAGAGTCTTTCGAGGATTCGCGCGAACCGATGAATCTTCAATCTGGGGGATGAATTGGTCATGACACGAACACAACCACGCAACACGCCGTCCCGCCGTTGGGCTTGGCTGCCTAGCGCTTTACTGGCGGGAGTCACTCTGCTCATGCCCGCTTGTCAAGGGAATGGCCAATTCTCGCTGCTCGGCTACACGACCGAGCCTAATTACAATCGCGCCATCCATACGGTGTATGTGCCGGTGTTTCAAAACCTGACCTTGCGCCGCGGCTGGGAATTCGATTTGACACGAGCGGTCATTCGAGAAATCGAGGCCAAGACGCCGTACAAGGTGGTGTCGAACCGCGAAGCCGCCGACACGGAGCTGACCGGCACCATCATCGGCATCGATAAGTTGCTCGTCAACCGCAATCAGCTCAATGAAGTGCGCGAGGCGGAAATGACATTGACGGTCGAGGTCATCTGGCGCGACTTGCACACGGGGGAAATTTTATCCGGACGTAGCATCACACCGGGGGAACCAATCGCGCCGGCTATCGGTCCCATCGAACCATTGGGACCAGGCGCCGCGCCGCCCGCGATGGGGGTGTCGCCGGCCACGCAACCACTAACGCCAGAGATCGGCCCGCCCCTGCCGCCGCCCGAAGAGGGGGTCGTTCCACCTGTCCAACCTCCAGTGCTGGTGCAATCGATTGCCACCTTCATCCCGGAATTGGGCGAGTCGATCACCACCGCCAGCAAGTTTAATGTCGATCGGTTGGCGGTGCAGATCGTCTCCATGATGGAAGCGCCGTGGTGATGGATAGATCAACAACCATCGTTTGGCGCGTCAGCCGACATATCTTGCCTAGTCGTTGCCATTCTCGGTCCAATAGGAGAACGTCTGGTTCATGTCGTTCCGCGCGGCTGGTGGCGCGGGCCGCGGCGCCGCGAACCGGGACAGGGCCATGAGTGGGAAATACAACGGATACATGTGATACTTCAGGTAAAACACCTTGGGAAAGCCGGTGCCAGTGAACGGTTCTTCCGCCCAAGTGCCATCCGCCTGCTGCGTGGCGAGCAGGTAATCGATGCCGGCGCGGACGGCGGGGCTGTCCGTCTCGCCAGCGGCCATTAAGCCAAGCAGCGCCCAGGCGGTTTGCGAAGCGGTGGTCGCGCCGGTACCCGCTAGTGAGGGGCAATCGTAGCTGCGGCACGTTTCCCCCCAGCCACCGTTGGCCTGCTGTTTGTCGTGAAGCCAGGCGACGGCGCGGCGCGCCATTGGCTCATTCATGTTGAAACCCACGCAGCGAAGCCCTTGCAAGACTTGCCAGGTGCCATAAATGTAATTGACGCCCCAGCGTCCCAGCCAACATCCCTCTTCCTCTTGCGTGGCACGCAAGAAAGCGATGCCCCGATCCACGGTGGGATTGCCGACCCGATAGCCATAGTGCCCCAGCGCTTCCAGCACCCGGCCCGTGATGTCCGGGCAGCTGGGATCGAGCATGGCGTTGTGATCCGCAAAAGGCACCTTGGTCAGAATCTCCCGGTCGATGCCGCGATCAAAGGCGGCCCAGCCCCCTTCCCGATTTTGCATCCCCAGCAACCAGCGCAAGCCCCGTTCCACTGCCGGTCGAACCTCGGCAGTCTCCGCCAACCCGGATCGGGCCAAGGCCATGAGCGTCATGGCCGTATCGTCCGTGTCGGGATAGAAACCGTTATGGTACTCAAAAAACCAGCCGCCCGGCTCTAGCCGTGGATTGGCCAGGCTCCAATCCCCCGGCCGGCGCACCTCCTTGGACAACAACCAGCGCACGGCGGCATGGACGGCTTGCGTAATAGCGCCAACGTCATTCGAAATCGATTCGCCGTGGAGGGAATCCGCCAAGCCAATCACCGTCAAGGCGGTGTCCCACACCGGCGATTGGCACGGCTGTAAGCGGATGGTGTCGTTGTCCTCGATAATCAAATTTTCAATCTGCCGCATGGCCCATTGCATTTCGGGATCATCGTCCGCCAACCCCAGACAGCGCAGGGAGATGGCCGTGTGGATCATCGGCGGGAAAATGGCCCCCAGGCCGTCGCTGTCGGCGAAATGGTCGCGCATCCAGGCGACGGCTTTTTTCAAGGCCAGCGGCCGCAGCACCATTAAGCCGCGCCGTTCGCACCATTTGATGAGCTGGTCCAGGGCCAGGAAGAAGTTGGTCCAAGTCAGCCAGCGCTGCGTCGGTGGGTGCGGCCATTGCGGCGTCTCCGGCGGCTCCAGGAACAATTCGCGGATGCTCATGGCTTCGGGCAGCGGCCGCACGGGTTGATGGGCGGAAAAAATGCTGAGCGGCACGACAATGGTGCGCGTCCAGCTGGACATGGCATAGAGATTGACATAGAACCAGCGCGGCGCCAGGATCAGCTCCGGCGGCACCGACGGGCAGTTGGCATATGGAAATTGTCCCAACAGGGCCAGGTAAAACTTGGTGAAGCTGTTGCACCGCGCCGCGCCGCCCATCGAGCGGACCAGCTGGCACACCTTGCGCAGGGCGGGGCTATGTGGGTCATGACCGGCGATCTTCAGGGCCAGGTATGCCTTGACGGTCACGCTCAATTCCGCTGGGCCGCCCGGATAGTTACTCCAGCCGCCCGTGGGCAATTGCTGCTGGAGCAAGTAGCGGGCGGCCTTGGCGACTTTCTCATCCTTCTCCCGCCCCAGAAACGCCATCAGGATGATATATTCAGATTCCAGAATGGTATCCCCTTGCAGCTCCCCAACCCAATGGCCGTCCGCGCGCTGCTGGCTCAAAAGATAACGGCGCGTGCGTTCGATGGAACTCGTTAGCGCGGAAACGGGAAACGAGCTGGCCGTGCGCGGAACGATGTGGGGCGAGGTGGAAAGTTCGATAGACTTCATGGGAATCCCTTCCGCTTTAGGGTTCGAGTATTCTTCCAGGATCACCTCTATTATCCGTGTTGGCTAATGTATCCCGTTGGCGTGATGGTTCGCAAGGGGAAGTAAGCACGACGAGCCGCCCCAACCCCGGCCCCTTCAGCCAGTTTCACTTGCCAGTTGTAGTAAATAAGCGTGCATTAAAAGAAGAGTCAGAAACGCAACTTTCCACCTTCCGTTTCATTGTTCCATTCTACCCCACCCCCCTTTCCCCCGCTTTCAACTCTAAACATGGAATGAATTGACCCATCGCATATAGCAATGATTACCTCCACAAGCACGCCGCGCCCGCGAGGGCGCGGACATTTCCCCCATTTTCCCTGGCATCCCCCTCGCGCAACGGCTACAATGGACGGCAAAAAAGGGGACGCGACTCAAATTTGCTGGCAATCGACTCCCATCTCCCTTTTTTCCCAACCAACTCTGAACTGGCACTCAAGATGGTCGGAGCCGCGACCGTCAAGAAGCGGGCCAAACTGCTCCCTGACGGTCGCGGCTCGGAGTTGCTTTCTTGCCGGAGGAATAACTTTATCCCTATCTATGGTACCGCGAAGGCTTGGCCTACCCTACCAGCTTTCACGCCAGCGCGCCAACCATGTCGGGCGCCCGATGAATCCGTAAGCGAACGACAAATGAGACGAGCTTATGGTTTTGCCGCGTCGATCTCTTGACGAGTCCTTAACATAATATGTGGAGTCATTTGCATTCCCAACCCGAACCTGATGAGTAACTCACGTAATGAGGCTTCCCCGGCAAACGGTCGCTCTGCTGGAGGCCGCGCGGCAATTCGTCCAAGAATTGCCGGCGGACGCGGTCTTGGTGCTCCCCGAAATCGAGGTGGACTGGGGAGCGGTGCGCCAGGCTTTGGGGGAATGCCGGCTGCTGGTGGCGGCGACCGATCCGGCCATTCTGCGCAATCTCAAAGATATAAAAGACTTAACGCTTCTCGACATCGATCCGGGGCCGACGCCGACACAAGAGCTGATGAGCTTGGCTCTGATCGAAGCCATTGCCAGCGATCATCTCAAGTCTGGCTCCCATGTCGTGGCCTTGTATAATGGCATCGCGGCGGACCAAAATCGACCGAAACAGATCGATACCCTTAGCATCATCCATCTGGGCGAGCATCTGGAACGTCTGACCGCCGCTGATTTGCGGAAATTGGACACCCATGTCCCATTGGAAACACTGCGGGCCGTCGTGGACATGGCTTTGGAGATTGGCCGGGAAGGGCGCGAGAGCCATCCCGTGGGAACCTTGTTCGTGGTTGGGGACACCCGCAAAGTCATGAGCATGAGTCGGCCGCTGAACTTCAATCCGTTTCGCGGCTATTCTCCTTCGGAGCGCGACGTGCGCGACCGCAAGGTGCGGGAACAGATCAAGGACATTGCCCAGCTGGAAGGGGCCATCATTATTCGCCGCGATGGCGTGGCGGTGGCTGGCTGCATGTATATCGACGTGCCCGCGGAAGGGATCACGTTAAGCAAGGGCTTGGGCACCCGGCATTGGACAGCGGCCGCCATTAGCCGTAAGACCCGCGCCATCGCCGTCGCCGTCAGCCAATCATCGGGCACCGTTCGCTTGTTCCAAAATGGGGAGGTGGTCTTGCACATTGAACCCTTGGCCCGTCCGCTGATCTGGCGCCGCTATCAGCTCGAAGGACATGATGGCGGCCGCTCGGGCTGAATTCAAGATTCACGCGGCGCAAACGAATAACACTCAGAATCGCGCACTCATCATCCACGTTTCACCCAAGTAAAAGGGGAGAGTCACATCATGTCGAAATCGCGCTGGTTGGGATTAGGGACGGCTGTGGTCGTCCTCATGCTCGGCACGCCTCAGGCGCGGGCGGTTCCCGTTCCCGAAGGGGCGTCGCCGTTGACGCAGATACCGGCGTCCGCTCCCATCGTCATTCAATTGAAAGGTATTGAAGGAAGCAAGGATCGGTTATTGCAATTCCTATCCAATGCCGCGCCTGACTTCGCCCCGCTGATCAAGCTGCAAGTCAACGCCGCTCTGGAAGATGGCATTGAGGGCCGGAAGTTCCAAGGCTTGGCCGCCAATGGGCCGATCTTCCTGATCTTCACCGAACTCCCCGATCCCAACCAAGACACCCCGGCGGTAGCCATTCTGGCACGCATTACCAATTATCAGGAATTCCGTGATGGTTGGCTGAAGGAAGACGAACGCAAAGCGCTGCGCCAGGAAAAAGACTATGAAGTAACCTTGATCAACAACGAGACCGCCTACTTTATCGACAAAGGCACTTATGTGCTGGTCACGCCGCAAAAGAAAGTAGCGGACCTCTTCAACAGTCCATTTCCGACGCTCGACGCGAAACTTGACAAGGGAATCGCCGAGCGCTTCCTGAATGCGGACCTGTCGGCTTATGTCGATGTGCGCGCGATCCACAAGGAGTACGGCCCGCAGATTCAATTTTTCCTGCAACTGATGCAGACCTTTATGGAACAAGATAACCCAGGTCTGGAGAAGCTGGACAAAGCCCAAGTACAAATGGTCAAGGGCATCATGCGGGGCATAGCACAGGTCATCACCGACAGTCAGGCGGTTGTCGTGGGGGTGAACGCCCGGCCCGAAGGCTTGGCCCTGTACGCCGACGCCCTCTTCGGCAAGGACACGGACACCAACCAGATGTTGAAAACCTTCCAGCCCGCCGCGTTGTCGGAGTTAGGAGAATTACCGCAAGGTCTATTCGGTTACACCGCTACGAAGTACGCCCCCGCCGCGCACCAGCTGCTGACTCTGTCATTGGGTTTGCTCGGCAGCGATGACAACGAGGAAGTCCGAAAGGCCCTCGACGCGCTGATCGCCGCCCAGCCGGAAGTCGGCGTTCAGGGCGCCGGCCTCCCCATGCGCGGGCTGACCGTGCAACGCTTCGCCAATCCACGCCAAGCTGTCGCTGCGCAGCTGCAACTCCTGCAAGTATTGCCGAAGGGAAGCCAATACATGAGCGGCGTCACCCAGGGCAAACCAGAGATCAAGGAAAATGCCGAGAACTACAGGGACATTGCCTTCAACTATGTCCGCGTGGTCTGGGACATTGACAAGATGGTCGCCCAGCAAGGAGACGAACTTCCCGAAGACATCAAGAAGATCATGACCAAACTCTATACCGACATGCTCGGCCAGGAGATGAACATCTGGTTTGGCACGGACGGCAAGCGTGTCTATCAAGTGATCGCGGCGGATTGGAAAGACGCCCAACAACGCCTTGATCAATTCTTCGCGGGCACGAACACACTGAGCCAACAGGACGCCTACCGCGAAGCGCGGCAACAGCTGCCCGCCGAGACGACCATGTTGGCGCTCTATGAATCGGGACAGTTCGCCCAGCTCATCAGTAATTTTCTCATGCCAATCATGAAGGAATTGATGGGTGTGAACATTCCTGAAGTGCGGATTCGTCCTGGCAAGCCTAGTTACATGGGCATGGCCTTGACTTTGCAATCCCAACGCGGCGGCGTCGATTTCTGGTTGCCCGCCGGCGCCGTCAGTGAATTTCGCAAGGTCATTGAGCCAATCATTCAAGCGGCCCCTGGCGCGGTCCCCGCGGGTTTTTGAGGTATTCGTATCGCGTGCGACCCGAAGGGGAGCACCACTTTTGATTGTTCCGATTCATCGTGTCGCGTGGACGCCAGCACCGTCCGCGCGAAACGATTCAACTTTTCCTCCCAACCTCCATCATGCAAAGCGAACCGAACGTCGAACAAGGCCCCTTTCAAATTCAGGTGGCGGATCGTGTCAATAGGCTGCCCCCTTATCTATTCGGCAAGATCAACGAGCTGAAATACCGCAAGCGCCGCGACGGGATTGATGTCATTGACTTGGGCATGGGCAATCCCACCGACGTGCCCGATCCGCTCATCATCGACAAGCTGTGCGAGGCCGCTCACGATGAACGGAATCATCGTTACTCGGTAAGCAACGGCTTGTTCAACCTGCGCCGTGAAGTCGCCTTGCGGTACCAGAAGCGGCACGGCGTCACCCTGAATCCCGATACCGAAGTGCTGGCCGGGCTAGGATCGAAGGAGGTCTTTAGCCACATGTGCTTGGCCCTGATGGGACCGGGAGATACCGCCATCGTGCCGGCGCCGTCGTTTCCGATTCATGTCTATGCCGTGGCCCTGGCCTCGGCCAATGTCATCAGTCTGGATTGCACGCAGCCGGATCGCTTTTTGTCTAATGTCGCCAACGTGGCCGAGCATCTCTACCCTCGGCCCAAGGTGTTGATCCTCAATTTTCCCCACAATCCGACCACCACCGTCGTCGAGAAGGATTTCTTCGTCGATGTGGTGCGCCTGGCCCGGCGCTTCGGCTTCATGGTGATTCATGATTTCGCCTATGGCGATGTTTGTTTCGACGGCTACCAGGCCCCCAGCTTCCTGAGCGTGCCGGGCGCCCGAGCTGTCGGCGTGGAAACGACCACCATGAGCAAAGGCTACAACATGGCCGGCTGGCGGCTTGGCTTCTGTGCCGGTAATTCCGAGATGATCCGCGCCCTGGCGACCATCAAAGGATACTACGATTACGGCATCTTCCAGCCGATTCAGATTGCCGGCATCATCGCCATGCGCCATTGTGATGATTTGGTGCAACGCCAGGCCGCCGAGTACCAGCTCCGCCGCGATGTCTTGGTGGAAGGCTTACAACGCATCGGCTGGGAAGTCGAGCCGCCCAAGGCGAGCATGTTCGTCTGGGCCAGGTATCCGCACCACTGGCGCGAACGGCTGGGATCGATGGATTTCGCCATGAAATTGCTCGAGGAGGCCGAGGTCGCCGTCAGCCCCGGTCGCGGTTTCGGCGATGCCGGCGAAGGATTCCTGCGTCTGGCCTTGGTCGAAAATGAACAACGCTTGCGCCAAGCAGTTCGCCAAATCGGCCGCTGCCTGCGCGAGGGACCGGCGGTGGGGTAGGGGTGTGACGTCGGAAATTTTTTTCATCCCATCGATTCATTCGTTCACGCGGGCTTTTGCTAGTTGGTGATGGACGGGCAATCCGCGCGGGCAAATCCATTTGCTTTTCTCTCCCGTCTAATACTACGGCGAGCGGTCGGCGTTCGCCTTCCAGTGATAACCTCGAACCGGGGAAGCATCACTCCCACTCGCGCGGAACCCACGACGATTTCCGCCAGCCATGGAGAAATTTCATGCAAGCGCACAACCGTTTACGTAAGCTCGGCCTGCTGCAATTTGGCCTGATTGGCGTCATTGTATTAGCGGTGCTCGGCTATGCCTTGCTGGGACCACGTTCACTGGAGGTGCAAGGAGCCGAGTTGATTCCCGCCGGAGCCGCCGTCTTTCAAACCAAGGATCAGTTCCTGGTCACGGTCAGTCTTGCCAATCCCAGCGGCCAGCCGGTGCGCGGCCTACTCCAAGTGCAATTGCTGGGACCCAACGGCGCCGTGTTGAGCCGTTCGGCCCAAAACGTCAGCCAAACCGACAAGGCGGCTGGCTATCGCTTCGAGCTGCCGGCGCCGAACGTGCCCACCGATCAACTGAAACTGCGCTTCCAATTTGGAGAACAAGAAGAAACCGTGCCCGTCAGCGACGTGCTGTTGGCCAAGGCGCACGAAACGTCGCTGACCACCAGCCAGGAATTTTATGCTGGCAGCCTGGCAGCGGTGCGCTGCAGCGTGCATGGCGTCAAGTCCTATACGGCGACGGTGCCGCTGGCCGGGGCGGAAGTAGCCATCACCTTGAAGGCCCCCGACGGCACGGTCTATCCGCTGCACGAGGGGAAGACCGGGACGGACGGCCAAGCCAACGCGGAAATTCGACTCCCCAGAGTGCCGCCTGGAGCCTACACGATGGAGGTGGCCACCAAATCGACGCTCGGCGAGGAAAAGCTGGCCCGCGAGGTGCGCGTCAAGGCCGAGCCGAAAATCATGCTCGTCACTGACAAACCGCTGTATCAACCGGGACAGGTCATGCACATTCGCGCCCTGACGTTGCAGCCGTTCGACCTGACTCCGGTGGCTGGCGGTGAGTTGACCATCGAGGTCGAGGACGGCAAGGGAAACAAGGTTTTCAAGCGAACGAAGGCTACCTCGGAGTACGGTATCGCCGCCGTTGATTTCCAGTTGGCCGATGAAGTCAACATGGGGGACTACCAGGTACGAGCCATTTTGGGAGCGCAACAGGCCCAGAAAACCGTCATCGTCAAGAAGTACGTCCTGCCCAAATTCAAGGTCGATGCCAAAGCTGACAAGCAGTACTACTTGCCCAAGGAAACCATCAAGGTCGAGCTGCAAGCCGACTACTTCTTTGGCAAGCCGGTAGCGGGTGGGAAGATTGAAGTAACGGCCAGTACCTTCGACGTGCAGTTCAAGGAATTTCAGAAATGGGACGGGAAGACCGACGCCAACGGCCACGCCCAGTTTGACATGACGCTGCCCGATTACTTCGTCGGCCAACCGCTCAGCAAGGGGGACGCCATCGTCAAGCTGGATGTCAAGCTGACGGACACCGCCGACCATAGCGAGACGATCACCCGTACCTACCCGGTCAGCAACCAGGCCATCCGCGTCAGCCTGATTCCCGAAGGGGGACGGCTGCTGCCTAATGTCGAGAATCGCGTTTTCGTGGCGGCGGTCTATCCGGACGGCAGCCCGGTGGTCTGCGACGTGCAACTCTGGCAAGGACAGCAAGCCAAAGACAAGCCGCTGGCCACGCTCCAGACCAACGCCGCCGGTTTGGCCGAGTTCCGCCTCACTCCCAAGGCTGAGCAGTTCCGCCTGGGTGAATGGGAGCAGCGGAACATCGAAATGCTGGGGGGACAGACGATCAACGTCGGCGGGCAGAAAAAGCTGCTCGACATGGTCGCGCGTGCTCAGGACACCCAAGGGAACCAGGCGCAAACGGTCGGGTCCCTCAACGCCGATCCGTTTGGTGACAACGTCCTGCTGCGTACCAACAAGGCCATTTGTCAGAGTGGAGATTCCCTGCAACTAGATGTCCTGACGTCTACGGGGATGCCGACGGTCTATCTCGACGTGGTGCGCGGCGGCCAGACCATGTTGACGCGCTGGTTCGATGTCCAAGACGGCCAGGCTACCTACAAGCTTGACTTGCCGCCAGACCTGTTTGGTACTTTGGAAATTCACGCCTATCAGATGCTCAACAGTGGCGTCATCATCCGGGATAGCCGGGTGGTGTACGTGCAGCCGTCTCAGGACCTCAACATCGAGGTTAAGCCGGATCAGGACGTCTATGGCCCCGGCCAGACGGGTACCATCCGCTTTCAGGTGACGGACGCCGCCGGCAAACCGACGCCGGCCGCGTTGGGGATCATCATCGTGGATGAGGCGGTTTATGCCCTGCAAGAGATGCAGCCTGGTTTGGAGAAAGTGTATTTTACCTTGCAAGAGGAGTTGCTCAAGCCGCAAGTGCAAGTGGAGTATGAGTCGCGTGAGGACATCGGCGTGCTAGTCCGCGAGCCGGTGCTCACCGCCGACAAGCGGCAAATCGCCGAGGTATTGCTCACCGCTGTCAAGCCCAAGCCGCCGGCCCGCTGGCAAGTAACCCCGGCCTTCGACCGCAAGCAAAAGATCGAGGGACTGGTGCAAGTGGTTGGCTCGGCGGTGTACCACTATGCCATGAGCAATCAACCCTTTATGGAGTACGATACGGACACCAAGCAGTGGCGCTTCCGACCGAACTTGCTCAAGGAAATGGCCGCCAAAGGCTACGTCAATGCCAACGCCATTCTCGACCCGCTCACGGGGAAGTCCTTCCAGCTGGAAGACATGGCGCGGTTAGAGCCGAACTTTACCGTCGAGCGCCTGGCCCAAGCCGTGACGTGGCAGCGAATGCACCAGTTGTACTGGCCCATGTCTCGGTATGGCAACGACAACCGGGCACTTTTCCTGGAGAATGATGTTTGGAAGTTGTCAGAGGACCTACCCACTCAAGTCGGCAGGCACCGTAATTATTTTCAGGGGGTGTACACCGATGCCTGGGGGGAAGCGCCGCGTCTGCTGAAGCGTGACCCGAAACGGCCCAACCAGATGGGAATGCCTCTATTCAACGACTACGAGTTGGTTTCGGCTGGACCAGACCGCAAGTTCGGCACTGCGGATGATGTCGTCATGTTTGACCAAAATCAGTGGTGGATGGCCCAATGGTGGTGGTTGGCGGATGAAACTCGGCTGGCCCAACTCCAGCAGCAAGGCCAATGGGGTAGGGGCCGTCAAGATGGGATGTTGTTGAATCGCAATGCGTTGCTGAGAGAATTACGAAAAGAATTACAAGACAATGATCTGGATGGAAGGCAGGAAAGAGCTGAGAGATTCTTGGGAGCGGTTCCGCCACCCGTTGCCGCTGTCCCCCTCATGGATGCCGCGGAACAAGCGGCGCCAGATGTCGCCACCGCGGCGCCTGGCGGAGCAAACGGCGGCCCGCCGGTGCGCATCCGGGAGTATTTCCCTGAGACCATGCTCTGGCAGCCTACCTTGATCACCGACGACAAGGGAGTGGCGGTGCTACCGTTGAGCTTCGCCGATTCGATCACGACTTGGCGGCTCAGCGCCTCGGCCAACTCTCAGAACGGTCTGCTTGGTGGTGTGACCACCCCGTTGCGTGTCTTCCAAGATTTCTTCGTCGATCTCGACTTGCCCATCAGTTTGACGCAGAACGACGAGGTCGCTTTCCCGGTAGCCGTCTATAACTACCTCAAGACGCCACAAACGGTCACGCTGCGACTGGAAGCGGGGGACTGGTTCGACCTGCTCGACACGGAAGGGTATAGCCGGTCACTGGACTTGAAGCCGAACGAAGTCACGGCAGTCAAGTTCCGCATTCGGGCCAAGAAGATCGGCTTCCAACCGTTGACCGTGAAGGCCGTCGGCTCCAAGCTGTCCGATGCCATCAAGCGGGTCATCGAAGTGACGCCCGACGGGAAGCGCGTCGAGCAAGTCGTCAACGACCGTTTGACCGGCACCGTGACGCAGACCATCACCATCCCGGACGACGCCTTGCCCGATGCCAGCAAGATCATCGTCAAGCTCTATCCAGGGGTGTTCAGCCAAGTGTTGGAAGGGACGGAAGGCATTCTACGGTTGCCGGGGGGGTGTTTCGAGCAGACGTCTTCTTCTGCTTATCCGAACGTGTTGGTCGTGGATTACATGAAGAAAACGGGCAAAATGTCGCCGGAGATCTTGATGAAGTCCGAACAGTACCTCAATGTCGGCTACCAGCGTTTGTTGACCTTCGAGCGTCCCGGCGGCGGTTTCGATTGGTGGGGCAGCGGTCCACCGTTGATCTGGCTCAGTGCCTACGGATTGCAAGAGTTCAACGACATGGCCAAGGTTTATCCCGTGGACCCCGGCGTCATCGAGCGCACGCGGAACTGGCTACTGCAACAACAATCCCCGGACGGCACCTGGTCCAACATCGGCGCCACGCACGGTGAAACCATTCAACGCATGGGCGATCCGAAGCTGTTGTTGACGAGCTACGTCACCTGGTCCTTGCTCGACAGCGGCGCGCGGGGCCCACGGATCGACAAGGCGGTCAATTACATCCTTGATCACATCGATGACGCCAAGGGGAACGCCTACATTCTAGCCTTGGCCGCCAACGCCTTGGCTGCCTGGAACCCCAAGGATGACCGCACCTTGGCCGTGGTCAAGACACTGTCGCAATGCTACCAGATGAAGCCGGAGTGGGAGGCCGGTTGCTTCCCAGTCCAGGGAGCACAGACGTTGACCTACGCCACAAGTGATCAGGTCACGGTGGAAACGACGGCGCTGGCCGCGATGGCCATGATCCGCACTGGTCAATTCACCGAACAAGTGAACAAGGCCCTGACCTATCTCATCAAGTCCAAGGGTTCCGATGGTCACTGGGGCAGCACTTCGGCGACCATCTTGTCGCTCAAGGCACTCTTGACCGGATTAGGCGGGATGAAGCAAGAAGGGACCGGCGCCGTCAGCTTGCGTGTCAATGGCAAAGTAGTGGGTAAGGCAGAAATCACTCCGGAGAATTCTGATGTGATGCAACTCTTTGACATTCAGGATGGTTTACGCACTGGCGGTAACGACGTGCGGCTGGAAGTCACCGGACAGGCGAACCTGATGTATCAGATCGTGGGCCGCTACTACGAACCGTGGCAGCAACCTCTCGAATCGCGGCAGCCGGTGGTTTCCATCGCCGTGGATTACGACCGCACCGAACTGACGACTGCCGATCTGTTGCGAGCCAAGGCAACCTTGCATTACAACGGCGCATCACCGACCTATAACGTGATCGTCGATCTGGGCATCCCGCCTGGCTTCACGGTGGACCCTGGCGACTTCGCCGAGATGGTCGGCAAGAAACAGGTGGAGAAGTTCACCGTGACGGCTCGCCAAATTACCTTGTATCTGGGCGATGTCAAGCCCGGCGACGTCAAGGCCTTCGAGTACACGCTCAAGCCGAAGTACCCGATCAAGGCCAAGACGCCCGCCACCGTCGCTTATGAATACTACACTCCCACCAACCGCGCCACCACTCAGCCGGTGGAGTTGACGGTGAAGCAGAAGTAGTGACGAGTGCTCCGTGATCCGTGATTGGCGTGGCGAGCCTGTGGCTTGCCACGCCAAACTTGTCTTGTCTGTCTAATTGCGTGCCTGTGCCGTATGTCTATCCCCCAGTCCCGTTCACGATATAATGATCTTGCATCGGCGACATCTTTTAGCAAGTGCTTCGTCAGCGTGAGGTTAGACATGGCACGGTGCGAGCAAGGTTATCTCTGCGATGTCTGCGGCGCGGAAGTCGAACAAATCACCGACTCCGACTTGTATCTGCGCTATATCCTGGGAGAAGTGACACCGGATCAGCTGTTGCGGACGCCAGAGCGACATATTCGTTGTAACCCAGAAACGGCCCAGTATATCGTCGCCGCCAATTTCGAGCCGGTGACGTGCGACGGCCTATTCGCCAAGGCGCGACTGGACCCGGACTATGTCGCCGAGCGCGAAGTGTCCGTGACATGCGCCTGGCGACGCTTGCAAGAGATTCCATCGCTGGGTATCCCCCTCACGGCATATCCCTTGCCGGAGGTGCTTGCTTCTTGGCGGGAACAGTGTGATCGTAAATGAACTAGCCAATGCGGAGGATCATGTCATGCGTAGGTTTCTGGGCGGTATGGTGATTCTGGCGGCGGCGGTCTCCCCGCTGGGAGCGCAGGTCACTTCGGGGCCAACGGTGGGGGACCCAGTGGCGCCGCTGAAGGTTCATGCGGTGGTTGGTCCCGTAACCGACAAGGAAGTCGATTACACCGCCGAGCGTCAGGATAAACCGACGCTTTACCTCTTCATTGCCAAGGATAAATGGGACAGGCCCATCGCGCGTTTTTTGAAGGAATTGGACCAAAACGCGCCAAAAGATAGTGACGATGTGTTGCTAGTGGTCGTGTGGCTCACGGACACGCCGGACAACACCAAGAATTACCTCCCCGTGGCCCAGCAAGCCCTCCAGTTACAACACGCCGCGCTGACCTATTTCCACGGCGACGACTTCAGCCCCCAGGATTGGGGAATTAACGACATGGCTCATCTCACCGTGGTGGTGGGCCACAAAAAGAAAGTAACCAGCGTGTTCGGCTATCTGTCGGTGAACGAAACGGACGTGGCGGACGTGCGCAAAGCGCTGCGACAAGCCATCGGCAAGGAGTAGGGGGCGGTTGGCAGTTGTCCGTGATCCGTGTTTAGCGGGCGAGCCACTTCCCCCCTAACTGCCGATCACTGACAACTGACAACTTTCTCGCTACGACATTTTCGGTCGTTGGTGCATGCCGGAATGGCTGCCGCCAGGGCGCGGAGCTGGGGGCAGCAAGCCGAGCGTCGCCAGCAAGGCCGTGTCAGGAAATTCGATACCAACCACATGCCCGATGTCGGCCACAATCAAGCTTTGCTTGATGGTCTCCTCGCCGGATGCCGTGCGGAACCGTTGCTGTTGAATCATCAGCAACACCGTATGTTCTTGCACTAAACACACGGCGTCGGCGTTGATCCGTCCGCTAATCAAACGGGGCGCATACACTTTGGCGCCCGCGTGGGCGATGCTGTCCAAACCAACCGATTCCACGGTGGCGTTCGCATCCAGTATCACCGTACAAGGGCCTTGCCATTGCTGATCGGCGCCGAATAGCTTACCCAATAAATTGAGATCCATTGGACAATCCTCTCAAAGTGAGAACCGCCCCGTTGGCCGAATAGGTGGGCGGTAGAGGAATCGGCCATCATATCCGCTCCGTGTAGTGGGCCACCGAAGCCCCCTACCGGGCAGCGCGGAGGCGTGAACATCAATAATAATATGCAAACTTATCATAAGTCTGGCGGACTGGCCAATTATTCGCTACAAATTGCACCGATGAATCCATGCACGCCACCGCCATCAAACCCGCGCGGAGATTGACAAGTAGAAGACCTATGTCTTTCTCTGACGTACCAACTTCAGAAGGCAAACCTTCCTCAAGCACTTGTCCTCATTTCCCAAACCGATACGAATACACATCCGCATCCTTCAGCACGAAGCGCAAGCGTACTGGCTTGCCAACCAGTTTGGACACGTCAGCGGCATCCTTCCAGCGGTAGGCTTCCTCGATAGCATCGCCGAACAGTTCCGGGGCGTCGGCCAACGTATAACTGGGAATCGGCTTGCCATCCATATCCTGTATCTCGACCTGCACGCTGCCGACCGCCGATGTGGAGTAATTGAGGATCAGCTGCTCGCCGCTGAAGCGTAACGGTTTGGTGAGCAGCTCGCCGCCGTCATAGCCAGCACGGGCCGAGGCGAAACCGTCAAGCCGGAACACGCCGCGCTGCATGTGGTGCGAGGGCTGGCGGTAGTTGCGGCTAAAGTAGATCGACATTTCCTCTGGTCCCGTTTGCAGGATGCCCCAGGCGATCATATTGCTGCGGTCTCCCCAGTTCTTTTGATCCAATCCGGGCCGGATCAAGGCTTCCATGAAGGCGCGGTCAAAGCGCAGGCCATCGCGGCTGGTGAGAAACACACCGTCGGAGATGCCGCTGGTGCCGTGTTGGGGTAATCGCTGCCGCGTGGGGACGAAGCGTTTGGGAAACATGAAGTAATAGTGCGGCGCACGGAAATACTGCACGGTGCCATTGGTGTAAAAGTGTTCCAATGGCGTGTCACCAAAATCGACGGGCAACGGCTCGCTCCAGGTCAGGAAATCCTCCGATTCCACCCGGGCCACCGTCCGCACGCGGTTCGTGAAGATGCGATAATACGAGACATATTTTTGCTTGTTGGTGTCCCAGAAAGCGATGTTTTGCGAATCGAACGCGCCCTTGGTGATGACTGGCTTGTCGGCCATGAGCTTCCAGTGAATGCCGTCCGGCGAGGCATACGCCAACAACGGCCCGCCGGCCACGGCTTTGTATTGCTGCTCTACCGGCACGCCGGGGCGCGTGTCCTTGAAGGGGGCGAAATTGTGCGTGCCGATCTTGCGGTTCCCTTTCAGGATCAGGTTGTTCTCCGTCGAGCCTTGAAATTCAAAAAGCCCCAGTTTCGGCTTCTCCCAAATGATCCCGTCCTTACTCTCAGCGTAGCACGTCACCTGCTCGCCACCGGACGACGCCGACCAACCGCGATAGTACATGCGGAACTTGTCCTGGTCAGCGAAGACGGTGACATAAGCGGCATACTCGCCTTCCCAGGGTTTATCGAAGCGGAGCACGGTTTCCACACACTTCGGCTCGTGCAGCACCAGCCGCGCCCTCTGCAAGGACTCTATGCGCTGTTGATCCACGAACAATTCCAAACGCTCTCCCAAGTCGGCCACTTCTGGCTCGGCCGCCTGTGCCAGGCTGACGCCACTCAATGCCAACCCACTGGCCAGTACCAAGCCCCAGACTATCGCTTGCCATCGGTTCATACTGATTTCTCCCCATAGGCGAAAACCCATTGTTGGCTTTCTATGGTGACGTGGGAGAACGGCGATGTCAAATGCGAAAGAAGAAAGAAGTGGTCGGGGTGCGTCGCCGCGGCGAACGGCGCGTTGTAGTTCAGTTCTACAGCGCTGCCGCGAAGAGAGATTTCTTAACTGCTCATCGCAGGGCTATAAACTTCTCCGTCTCCCTCTTTTTACCAGAAGAACCGATTCCATCACGAAAATCGGATTGTTCCCACTCCCGCACGGCACATGCGGAAATCTGCGTTTCTTATACTTAATTTCTTTCCGGGAGATGAACCGATGCTCTATAATGAGTAATAGAGGTAAGTAATTCGTAAGAGGTTCAACTTGCCGAATGTGAAAGGAGGATCGTGATGTTCCTCTGCAGACACCGACCTGTTCAGTTCTTGATTTTGGGCGGTTTGGTAATGGCCTTTTTCCTAACGATGGCGCCTGCGTCCATCGCGGAGTCACGCAAACCCTTGCGCGTGCCGGCGGGACTGCGCGGTTTTCAAGTCGCTCAGATGATGCAGAAGCACGCCCAAGAACAAAGCCGAGCGGCAGTCACTCCTAAGCCCACGACGACGGAAACGCGCTACGTCGCGGTTCGCGGTCCGGATGGTCAGGTTCGCACCTTCAAGTTGGAAGGGCAAATCATTCGGACTTATCGGCCCAGTTCCATCGCTCCGCAATTCGTCACCGTGCGGGGGCCGGAAGGGCAGGTTCGCTCCTTTGCCTTGGAAGGAGAAATCATTAGCGTCCAACCATCACCATGAGGCAAATTCGACGGCTTCGGTAAACAGGGGAGCGACGCCTGTTCTGCTCATTGCGAATGGAATCAGGCGGCGCTCCTTTTTTGCTTACTTTCTACTGCGGAAAAAGATGCGCAATACCGTCTGATCATCCTCGGCGGAGACTTCCAATAAAGTAATCACGGCATTATCGGGCACAGCCGCGAAGGCGCAAGACTGACCATTCAATTTCACTTCGGTTTGTTCCGTCACCACGAATTCCTTCGGTCCTTGCGGTGTCGCTAGTTTCAATGACGAGGCAACGGGCTTTTTAACTTCCATGCCGGCGACTTTCCGTTCCGAGGAAGAGCTTGTTGCCGGCGGGGCGGCCCAGGAATAATCTCCGACCAGCAGCACGCCCACGACCAAGATGGTACGGACCATACACTCGTCTCCAGATAGGGTTCCGACAAGAATGTTTTCACTGGAGGCACCACTTTTCGCAAAGCGCGTGCCATTTCTGCCTTGCTTCTCAGATGATTTCACAAGTGTTTAATGGATAAGTAGAAAAGGAAAATTAGGAGTTCCGGCTCCTAGCCTGCGGCGACGGCGTGATGCCCATTTTCATGGCAAAGTCTGCTGAAATGCAGGCATGACGATCTGACGGTAGGTGGGGACGTGTGATATTTGGCACAAGGGGCCATATGGATTGACTCGTTGGTTGTTAGCCTCAATAAGTCTCGATTCAATCTGTTGCAGTTTGCCGCCACGGACGGTAATATGAAATTCGCGTCAAGCGTTCCAATTACACGTCGTTTGTTGGAACAAACCACCGTGGCTATGTCGCTCTGAAGTTCACGGGCCAAGGATGTTGGGACGATGGCTGTCGCGGATGGACCATAGTTGGGATATTCGCCATTTGTGAATGGGCTTTGGGTTCTCCCCCTACCTTGTATGCAGGAACCATACCCATGGGTCGAGTAACTAAATTCACGAGAGGCTTGGAGCCGGTGCGTCCGAAATCCGTGGAGGAACAAAGGGCCGTAAGTCCCAGAATCACGGACCCGGAATTGGCGTTGGTCATCAACTCGTGGCCGCAGCTCTCCAAGGAAGTGAAGGAAGCAATCCTTGCTCTGATCACGCGCGAAGAGTAAGTTTCATCAAGAAATTGTTACCCGTCGCATCACGTTTTTGGTGGGAAGATCTCATCCAAGGGAATTTCCCATTGTCCCAAACCGATGCTAACCAGGGCGATGCCACGCTTGTGATCGACGCGCACGATGCGCCCTTGTCTGCCGAACCGCTCCACCTGGACGACGTCGTTCGGTTGGAGCTTGGCCCGCGCCGCGCGGAGGGCGGCGGCTTCGTCGGCTTGGCGTTGCACTTCCCGCACTTTGGCCTCATACTCGGCCCGTTGCCGCGCGGCTTCATGCTCCGCTTTGAGCGCTTCCTCGCGGGCTTTTTCCGCCTTCTCGCGCAAGCGTTGCAGCTGTGTCATCGCGGGCGCGCGCCCCTGTCGGCGGCGCAGATAGCGATGGGCCCGGCGGATCAGGTCGCGTGGCAGCCGCAGTCGGCGCGCGATTTGGAGGGCGTTGCTCATGCCGAATTGGCCGATGAGCAGCCGATAGGTGGGCCGCAGCGTCTCAGTATTGAACTCGACAGCGGCGTTCTCGGCATGGGGATTGGCGAAGGCGTAGGTCTTTAAATCTCCTAAATGAGTCGTGACCATTGCGCGACAGCCAACCCGGTCTAACTGATCGAGGATGGCCCGGCCCAGGGCGGCTCCCTCCGTGGGATCGGTCCCCGCGCCCAATTCATCGAGCAGCACCAAACTGTAGGCGTCGATGGTTTTCAGAATGGTGGCGATCCGCGACATGTGCGAGCTGAAGGTGCTGAGTGATTGTTCGAGACTTTGCTCATCGCCGATGTCGGCCAAGATGTGACGAAAGAGCGGAACTTGGCTTCCCTCTTCCGCCGGGATGGGTAAGCCGGATTGGGCCATCAGACAGAGCAAACCGACGGTCTTCAGTGCCACCGTCTTGCCGCCGGTGTTTGGCCCAGTGATAATCAACAGATTGAATCCTTGCCCCAAACGCACGTCAATGGGGACGACCGCGCGAGGGGGGGACAGCGTATCGCCGCGAAAGAGATGCTCCAGCAATGGATGCCGGGCTTGTCGCAGCCATAAACGGCCGGCGTCGTTCAGCTCCGGGGCCGTCATGCGATAGTCATGACTGAAACGAGCCTTACAGGCGACGAAGTCCAGCCGGGCCATCAGCTCCAAGAAATGGCCGAGCGGCTTGGCCACGCGCGCCACTTCCTCGGTCAAGCGCCGCAGGATGCGACGGATTTCCCGTTCTTCCTCGCCTTTGAGGATGACCCGTTCGGCGCTCAACCGAGCCACGCCGGCCGGTTCGATGAACACCGTTTCGCCCGTGGCGCTGGTGCGATGGACCACGCCGGCAATCTTATGGCGGTGATTGATAGCCACCGGCAAAACGTAATGATCGCCGCTGACCGTGGCATGGGGATAGCGCAAAATGCGGCGCAGCTCAGGATCGCGCAACAACTTGCGGATCTGCTGCTGTACCCGCTCCTCGACATCGGCCAATTGCTGGCGTACCCGCGCCAATTCCGGGCTGGCCATGTCTAGCACATGGCCGCGCCCGTCGATGCAGCCGGTGATCGTCTTGGCCACCAGGCTCAAATCCTCTATCGGTTCCAGAAGCCGGATCAGCTGGCCCAAGCGGTCGCTCAGTCTCATGCGATAGCGATAGACGTGCCCTGTGCATATCAATGTATCGGCCACTTCCAACAATTGCTCGGCGCTGAGCATGGAACCAATCGCCGCCCGTCGCAGCAGCAGGCGGATGTCGTGCAACCCGCTCAGGGGGGGAGTCTGTCCTTCCCCCAAAGCCTCCATCATCTCCGTGACCAGGAGTAATTCCGCGCGGACGCCAGTTTCATCGGTACTGGGTTCCAGCTGGCGGGCCAACTCCTTGCCCAGCGAGCTGGCGGCATACCCCGCCAGCAAGTCGCGGATTTTGTCAAATTCGAGCAGATCGAGCGTGTGTTTATCCATAAGCACTTTGGTATTCGTGGTTGGTGGGATAAGTCGCCAACCTGTCTTGCGCTTCCTAGCACATCGGCGACCTGCTCCCGACTGAAAAAATCTCTTCAATTATAGATGGCCCTGACGCCGCTGTCAGCCCAGCCTGACTGCGGAAGAGCCAGCCCATTGCCAAATGCCGTTTTCCCGCGTACAGTGTGAAGGACGTGGAAGCGTCGGATGCCGCGCAAGCGGGTTTCGGCGTCAGTCGTGGTTTTGACTGCAAGGAGATTCTTCCGTGCGATCTTTCTTCCGATCCCTAGTTCGTGTGGTGATGGCTCCAGCGGTGATGCTTGGATTGCTGTTCACCGGCGCTGACGGTCAACTGATCGACAATACCAAGGCGGCGCAGTCTTATCGGAGCGCTCGGCAGCCGGTGACGCCGCTCTCGGATACGACGATTATCGCCGAGGCCGAGGAATTTCACATCGAGACACCTGGTTGGCAAGCCAAGCCGTGGGGCACCAACTACTACGCCGCCACCTTTGCCAATACCTTCCTGAGCCGTAAGGCTTACTTGGGCGCTCCCGAACAGTGCGAAGAAACTGTCGCTCATCTCACCGTGCAGGTGCCCAAGTCTGGTCAATACCTGGCCTTGATCCGCTACGAGGCGGTGTACCGTTTCGAGACGCGATTTCGCCTGCGGGTGGAGCAGGGAGGGAAAACCAAACTCGACCGGCTGTACGGCGCCCGCGACAACCTGAAAATTTGGGCTTTCAACGAAAAACTCAAAAACGAGGTGGCCTGGAGCTGGGGGGCGGTTGAGAACGTGGTCTGGGAAGGACATGATGCCGTCGTCGATCTGGAAGCCGGCCCCGCGCGGCTGACACTAGTGGCGGGCAAGCAACCCCCACCCGGCGCGCGCCGCAACATCGATTTGGTGATGTTGACCAGCGACCGCGAACAAATTGACATGCGCATCGCCAAGGAACGTTACCTGCCGCTCGATGGCATGTTAACTCAGGCGGGAGACGTGTATCTCAAAGTTCACAACCACAAAGCAGGCTCCACGCTGACACTGACGCTGCCGCCCGGCACCGAACATTCTCCCTATTGGGTTCATCTACGAACCTGGAAGCCGATCACGATCACTTCGGAGCCGGGACAATCGACCGATTGGATCGAGGTCGGCGGGTTGCTCGATTCGCTCAATGATGGACAATGGAATATCACGGCCAAGGCCCAGACCCCTCGTTTTGACCTGGAATTTGGCGTCCGCGACGCCGCTGGCAACATCATGTCGATCCAGCGGTTTCAGAATCTCACCGGCACTGTCGAATTGGCTTACGATGCCGACACACGCTATTCACGCCGCATCCGCCGCACGGAGGACGTGCTTTATGATCTGGTGGATTATTTGAAGAAACAACCGATTCGCGGGACCGCGCCGAAGCGCACCTTGATTTACGGCTATACGTTCGCCCGTAAACCAGACAATGCCAAATACAACGCCGCCTTGGATGAGTTCATTCGCCTAATCGGCGCGACGGCGGTTGGCGGCGGGCGGGCTGAGGATAGCCTGGGACCGGACGGCTTGATTCGCGGCTACATCGACGTGCGCCACGTTCCCACGCCGAAGTTAGAGGATTATTGCAAGAACCTACAAGCGGAAGGCCGAGCCGACAAAATCGCCGTGGTGAGCCTGGGGGATGAGATTGGCCTGCCACGCCCGCCGGCCAAGGATCAGGCCGGTTTTCATGCCTGGCTGCAAAGCCGCAAATTGCGCCCCAGCGACGTGGACCCCGACGCCGGCAACGACTGGAATAAGGTCGTCTTGGATTTAGCCCCCGCGACTGCCCAAAGCAAGCCGAGCTTGTACTACTACTCGAAAATCTACAGCTATCGCTATGGTATCCATTCCTTGAAACAGCGAACCGACATTCTCCGCAAGTATCTGCCCAACGCCGGCATCGGAGCCAACTTCTCGCCGCATCATGAGCATTTATACCTGGGGGACACCTATCACTGGATTTCGGTGTTTCGGGAAGAAGGTATGACCCAGCCGTGGGGAGAAGATTACATCTGGCAAGTCCCCGTCGGCACGCAGCAGATGAACTTCATCATGCTGGACATGTATCGGGCAGGCATTCGCGGCAAACCGAACGCCAAGATTCATTATTATGTCATGCCCCATTGGCCGGGAAATACCCCCAACAGCTGGCGCCGGCAATTTTACGGCGACATTGGCCACGGCGCCAAGATTTTCAACTTGTTCGAGTTCCGCCCGGTGCAAGTGGCTTATACCGAGAACCACGTCAGCTTGCCGGAGATGTTTCAGGAAACGCGGCGTGGGTTTCACGAGCTGGGACAATTTGAAGACATTGTGCAGGATGGCCAAGTGCGCCCGGCTCAGACGGCGCTGTGGTTCAGCGAAACCGCCGATGCCTGGGATGACAACCGCCACCCCTTCGACGCCGCCAAGCGTTGCCTCTACATTGCCATTCGTCACCAGCAAGTGCCGCTCGACTTCGTCGTCGAGGGAGATGATTTGAAATCTTACCAAGTGTTATATCTGACTGATCAACATGTCAGCCGGGCTGCTTCACGCAACATCGCCGATTGGGTGAAGGGGGGCGGGACTCTGTTCGCCACCGCCGGCGCTGGCATGTATGACGAGTTCCACCAGCCGAACACCATGTTGCGCGAGCTGCTCGGTGTCGATCCGAAAGCACTGGATATTCCCGAAGGCAGCATCGTGAAGCGGGAGAAGGAAGACCTCCCCTTCGTCGAGCCGCTGGACACGGTAACGCTGGCCGCCAATGCCGCCGAAGTGAAAATGCCAGTCATCAGTGCCCGCTCCCGCTTTGCCGTGAAGGGTGCTCAGGTTATGGGGAGTTTCAGCGACGGCTCTCCTGTCGTCAGTCTGCGCCAGCATGGCAAGGGGCGGGCCTATTATGTTGGTTTCTTGCCGGGTTTGACCTATTTCAAACCAGCGCTTCCGTTGCGGCCCGTGGATCGTGGCTCCACAGATGACGCGCTGGCCCACTTTATTCCCACGAACTTTGATCGCGCCGCCGCTGCCCTGATCGGCATGGCCACGCAAGACCTGGACCGTCCGGTGATCTGCTCCGAGCCGCTGGTCGAAACTTCCGTGCTCGAATCGAAGCATGGCGTCTTGATCCCGCTGGTCAACTGGAGCGCTGGCCCGATTAAGGACTTGAGCGTGACCATCAATCTCGCCGTGCCGATGAAAAACGTCACCTCAGCCAGTGGCAAGCCCGTGAAAGTGGTCACGGAGAACGGCAAACAAGTGATCACGCTGGACCTCGACGTGGCAGATGCGTTGATTGGGCGGTAGGTGAAAGCTACTGTCCCCTCAATGCTATAAAGTTGAGGTTGCCGGTTTTGTGGCAAGTTGGGAAGCTTCCGATAGCAAGGAAGTTTCCCATGAACAAGAAGTTCATTGTCCGGCTGTCGGCGGAAGAGCGTGGTATTTGTCATGCGGTTGTGGGGCGGCGACTGACCGTTCCGCATCGAGAATGCCCGCGTGAAACTGAAGCGGCTCTACCCCAAAATCAAGACTTGAGGGGGCACTATACCTCATTCAACAACGGATGCAATGCGGCTGCCGCTCTTTCATGCGGGAATCATGACCACTCGAAAGCCGTCATACGGCGTGGCCGCGCTGGGATCATCCTTGCCCCGCCGGGCCGCGCGGCAGTTCTTACCCGCGGCTGAGTTCCAATTGCCGCCGCGTAGGACGCGCTGGCTGCCACCTCTAGGTCCCAGCGGATCCACGTCCGGTGAGTGCCCGTAGTACGATGCGTCGTAAAAATCCGCGCACCATTCCCACACATTGCCATGCATGTCGAACAAACCAAAAGCATTGGATGGGAAGGCGCCGACTGGCGTGGTCCGCTCGTAAAACGGACCAACGGGCGCATCCCCATAGGGATTCTGTCCATTGAAGTTGGCCTGCGACGAGGATAATGTCCGACCAAACGCGAAGGGCGTCAAGGTGCCGGCTCGGCAGGCATATTCCCATTCGGCCTCCGTCGGCAGATAGTACACCCGGCCCGCGTCGCGCTCCTCGAACCGCGACGACAGCCGCCGGCAGAACTCGACGGCATCGTACCAGGACACACTCTCGACGGGATGGCGGAGATCACCCCCCGCGGACTGTTGGAAGTGCGACGGATTGTGCCCCATCACCGTTTCGTATTCCTGCTGGGTGACGGGAAAGATCCCCATGTAAAACGGACGAGTGATAGACACTAGGTGTGAGGGGCCTTCGTCGGGCTGGCGTTCCGCCTCGGTTTCGGGCGATCCCATCAAGAAACGTCCTGCCGGAATCCGCGCCAGCCGCATCCCGATGGAGTTGGTCAAGAGATCTTGCGTCAGGGGAATAGGTTTCGAGAGCCGGGCCGATGTGTTGCCAGTCGCCAACTCCTCCACGAAGATACGGCAGCTGGCCCAGCGGTCCGCTGGTCGCTTGGCCAGCGCCCGGGCGACGATGTCGCGCTCCACTTCGGGAAGGATGCTAAGGTCGGGCGCTTGCGTCAGGTGCCCGGCCATGACTTCGAGCGGGCTGCCGATGAACGGCAGGCGATTGCTCCGTAACTGGCAGTAGCTGACCGCCAGGCAATACTGATCGGTTTGCTTGCTGATGCGTTTCTCGAACAATTCCGGGGCTGCGTAGGCGGGCGTCAAGCCGCCGGTACTCGCGGTCGCGCCCCGCTCCATGACGCGCGCCAAGCCATAATCCGCGACTTTGACACTACCGCCAGTCAGCAACAGGTTCTGGGGTTTTATGTCTCGATGAATGATACTCTGCTGGGTTTCCCCCGCGATGGTGTGTCTGGCTTCGTTGAGATAGTCAATCGCCTTGGCCGCCTCGCGCATGTATTCGATCAACTCGGCGAACGGAATTCCCGGTTGTTGGTTATCCACAGCTACTTGGAGTCGATCCGCGAGGGTACATTCCGCTAGCTCCATGCCGATGATCAAAAATGCTTCCAGTTGCCAGATGCCGAAGATGGTAAGCAGATGGGGATGATGGACCGATTTCATGAACTCCAGCGCTCCGGCCTCCACCGCGGCACTCCGTTCTTCGAGCCGCAGAAACTTCAGGGCGTTGGGAACGCCTCCTGGTCCCGATGCTTGCCAAACCTCGCCGAAAGCGCCGCGTCCCAGCCGTCGGACCAGCCGATACCCTGGAATCGGTTCCGCGTCCGGCTCCCACATCGGCACTGGCGGGGGTGTCTGACGCGGCGGTAATGGCTGTGTCATGGCTAACAGAGGATCGCGTGTGGACACTTTGGCGTCTCCCCGCTGGATGCGAACCCCTCGGTTCCGAGCGGGATGGTTGAATGCGATACGAAGAAAATTCCGTGAGGCACGCTATCCAACGTGCCCCACAGACTCTTATTCGGATGAATTTTTCCTATCGATTGTCACTATATTCCATAGACCACGAGGCGGCCAGGCCAATCGGCGAATATTCGCTCAAGGATGGGGCGCATTTGCGTCGCATCATAACTGATCGGCGCAACGGCCATGCTCGTGACGCCCTCGGCGTCGGCCTGCTCACGCACCCGAGCTAGCGCCGTTTCGGCGGCCTCATAACTAAACGTCCCCCGGCTGTAACAGGCAGTACGGGTCGCCAATGTGAAAATCCACGGTTTCCCCTGACCTTTCCACAGCACAAGTTCTCCCAGATCGAATCTACTGGAGTTGGCCCTGGCGAGATACTCCACCTCTTCTCTCATCGCCCGAAAACGTAAGCGGAACTCGACGTCCATTTCTCCATTGGTGGTACAATCGTGAACCAACGCCTGCACCTCATGGGCGTTGGCAAGCAAATCTTTAGTACCGCCAGAAACATATTCAATCGGCATGTCAAAACTCCCATTGTTTGAAGGGTATGGATAGTGAATGGTCGGAACAAACAAAACCCTACTCATGTCGCGCTGTCCAATCCGCGTTTCAGTCGTCAAGGAGTACGATATTGCTCACTCCGCCAGCGCTGATGGGCTTGGTACTTGGCGTGCTTCAGGAACCTCTGGCAGGCACCGCTTTCGAGATAGCCCTCGATCTCGGCCAGCGCCCGCGCCTCGCGGCGCATCTCTGGGGTATCGGGAGCGGAGGCCAACAGTTGCATGGCCTCTTGCAGCCCACAGGCCGCCCCATCTCGGTCTTGACGTTCCAGACATTGCGTGGCCTGCTTCTTGTGTCGAGCAATCAGCAGCAGAACCACTTGTTCTTGCACTTCCGTGACCGGAGCCAGTAATTCCCAGGTATCCTTTCCCACGGCTGGAAGCTGCAATGACACCGTCATGATCTGACGCTGGGGCTGCTTGGGTGCGTTCCAAGCCAGCCGAAAGCGGCATAACTCACTTTCCCCGGCCATCGGCGGTACGTTCAAGCGGACCAAGATATGAAGCGGCATCTCGGCGACTAGATTGGGCAGCTTGAGTCGGCCCGTGGGCAGGCGATCCAGTTCATTCAACACATCGGCCAGTATGACTTTGTGCTGGGGTTCAATGCCCAAGCTCACGGTATGGCCAAAGGTTGTCATCAACCCTTGCAATTCGCTCTGGAAGATGTCTGCGATCTGTCGTGGCGCCTCGATATAGTAGTAATTCCCATCACCACTACGGGCCATGGCCTCCATCAGATCTTCGTTATAATCATTTCCCACCCCCATTGTGGTCGTGCTGACCCCTTCTTGGGCCAGACGATGGACGTGTGTGGCAATCGTGTCGGGATTCGTCTCCCCGACATTCGCCAAACCGTCCGAAAGCAAGAGCACCCGATTCAAACCAGCGGGAACGAAGTGTTGCTGAACCTGCCGCGCTCCCTCCTCCCAGCCGCCGTGCAGGGCGGTGCTGCCGCGAGAATGGACCCCTTGAATCAACTCCACGATGCGTCCTTTGTTCTCTGCCAAGGTGTTGGGAACAATAGTCTCTACATGGTCATCGAAGATCGTCACGCTCACGCGATCAGTAGGCAGCAGTTGCTCGACGGCGAAAATCGCCGCCGCCCGCGCGCAGCTCATTTTGCTGAGGCTGTCGCCCATCGAGCCATGATGACTGCTGTCGCCTCTTGGACTCAACCGACTGCTGCCGCCACCGCCGCCCATCGAGCCAGAACGGTCAATGACCAACCCCAGATTGACAGTGGGACGTTTCATTTCCCCATTCGGACGGGGAGGCGTAACGCGGATTAACACATCGAGGGTAATGGGATCGTCGGAACGGACGGCCCCGCGGATCGGAATGAGATCGATTTGGGGTTGTTGCATGGTGGTTCTCCTTCGTGCTGGTGTCGGGTCGCGTGACTTTGATGCCGGATGACAGAACTAAGAGCCTGGTTCAGTGATGAGAAGGTGTCCAAAAAATTGTTGGAAATGCGATTCTGTTATTCCACAATCAGCAGCTTGATTCCTGAGAAAGACTGGATGAACGCTAGGTTCCACCTAAGAGAGGTTTTAGATCTTCACACCATTATTCGGAGGGAACCATCCGAATCCTTTATTATACCCTCGCCCCGACTCCAATCCAACCCTTGGCCCAACAACAGCTCGAATTATTCGACAACGGCGCCATCGTCAAGGCGATGGTCAACGGCCGGGAAACAAAAGCCTTGGCTCCGAATTTCGCCGAGTGAGAAATCACCCTCGATGGTATTTCAGCAGGCGGTGTGAAATTGACCGCTCACGCCGCCGCCGCCGCTGGCAACATCGAGAAGCTGCCCCAGGTGGTGGAAGTGAAGTGACGAATGGTTACCGTGATGATATGCACAAGCCTGACGCGCCAGCGGGATCAGCCACACTGGCACGTTGGGCTTGTGCAGGTTTCCCTTGCCTACAGGATCGCCTTCCGTTTGCATGGGGAACCGCCAACATTACCCTGCTCCCTGCTCCGCCGACGCGGGTCGCCAGTGAAACTGATAACGCGGGCCAAGCTGCCAGCGGGTGATGTAAATGATTTCCTGCGTGTGGCCGGCGAGATGAGCGAGGCTGTCAGCGATAGCCGATAACACGGTTTCATCGAACCCTTGAATGCGGCGTGGTTCGAGCAGCCGAGACGCATCAAACTCCGCCAGCGTCGCGTCCGCCTTGCCAACCGCTTCCTCGAAACGGCGCCATAATTCCGTCTTGGCTATCGGTCCCCGTTCGGCGAACTCGCGCGGCCGATCGCGCGTGTCGGGAGTCTCCGCGACGCCCGCGATCACCCACTGACGCAGATTGCCACACAGATGCAGCAGGATGTTGGCGATGCTGTTCATCTCCTCATGCGGTCGCCACCACAGCTGGGTGTCGTCCAACTGCTGGACACAATGTCGGACGCGCTCCGCGCAGACCCGGAGCCGCCGCCGTCCTTCCGCGAGAACCGCCTCGCCGATGGTATGCTGATCCACGGATGTCATTGGATGCTCCTTTTCCCATCAACCGACTCGAAATCAGCGGAACGCAAAAGCATGGTTCCATGAAGTATTTTCCGCCTCTCGCTCACTCCTCGCCCGCGGCTCGTCGCTGGACCTCTCTTTGTTTTACCAATCCGCTGCCAGCGCGTGCAACGTTGGTGATGTTTGAATCACTTGCAAATACTCCCACCCTGGACCTCCGAACGCTTTCCACTGATTGCCTGTCCGCCGAAAAGCTGCTACCATGCAAGGATGGAAATAGATGAAGTTGTCGCATCGCGGATGCCGGCAATGTCCGTGCAGGGCGGGGGGATTCGCTTTCAGGAAGAGATGCCAATGTCCAGCGCCGCACGGGAAACGGGAATCTATTTCACGGTTCACGATTGTCGCAGGCAGGAGGTGTGCCATGATTCATGTCCGCAAGATTTTGTATCCAACGGATTTCTCCTCCTACTCCAACCAGGCGTATTTTCATGCGATTGCCTTGGCGGAGAAGTACGGAGCCAGTTTGACCATTCTCTACGTTTATACGCCGTCGGCCGACCCGGATGAACTCGGCCCGGCGCATTGGCGCAGTCAGCTGGAACAAATCCGGCCCATGGATCAGCGGATTTCCGCGCAACATGTGTTTCTGCAAGGGGACCCCGCCAGCGAGATCGTGCGTTACACCACTGACACGGCCATGGATTTGATCGTCATGGGCACCCACGGTCGCACGGGCTTGGAACGACTATTACTTGGCAGCGTCGCCGAGCGGGTCATGCGTGAGGCTCCCTGCTCCGTCTTGGTCGTCAAACTACCGAAAGGCCAGCCGGCGACTGGCCGCCCCGACGCTGAATTCGCCGCCACTCCGGCCTGAGATGATCCACGAATCATGCCAAGGGCATCGGGCGGAGGTTTGGACCTTGCCCGATGCCCTTGGTGTTTTTCCAGGTGATGGACTAACCGATGGTTGGTGATTATTGGGATTCATCGTGTCGCGCACGCTCCAGATTTCCTGCGCGACACGATCCATCTGATGGGGAAGATACCGTGCAATTAAGCGAACAATTCTCGAATCGGGGTTCCTCGTTGTGCTCGGTCGTGGACGATCTCTGGCAGTGACGCGTCCAGGCGCATCTGGCCAACGTCGAATAATGTGTGCAAAATCGTCGCGTGCAGGTCCGCGATGGTGATCGGCTGACTGGCTGGCTCGCCGCCGCGCCGGTCGGAGTCACCAATGACTTGCCCATGCCGCAGCCCACCACCGGCGAACACCAACGGACAGAGCCGAGGCCAATGATGCCGGCCCAGGTTCTTGTCGATCCCCGGCGTGCGTCCAAATTCGCCGGTGATGACCAGCAAGATTTGGTCTTCCAAGCCCCGCTGCCGAATGTCTTCCAGGAAGGCCGACACGGCATGATCCAGCGGCGGACCGAAGACGCTCATCCCTTCCGGGATGTTCGGAATCTCCTTGCGAGCGTGGAAATCCCAGTTGGCGTTGATGACGGTGACGAAGCCGCAACCGGCTTCGCACAGCCGCCGCGCCAACAACAGCTGGCGTCCGAGGGAAAAGCCCACTGACGGGCCATTGCGAATGAATTTCGAGTTAGCGTCGCAATTCCAGTTGCGGAAATGTTCGGTGTCATAGGCTTGCAGCGTGGCCTTGTCCTCCAGTGAAAGATCGAGTGCCTTACGCACGTCGCCGCGCTGTAACATGTCGGCAGCCTGTCGGGAGAACTGATCGAACTTGTCCAGCGTGCCGGTGACATCCAGCTGCCGGTCCAGGCGGTCGAGCTGGCGCAGTAGTTCCAAGCGATTGTTCAATTCGGCGGCGGAAAGCCGAGGTTCGAGTAAATCCAAGAATGGATTCGGTTGCTCCGCCGGCTGGTTGCGGGATTTCTGCTTCTGTTCGACGTAGCCATCGGAGAGAGGAGCATACAACTCCAAGGGGGCGAACGACATTCCCAAACCAGCGGGTTGACTACCTTCCACGACGGACTCAAAGGCGCCATTGAAACCAGCCCGACCCGCTTGGTTGCGTGTGGTGGGAGGGATCAAAGCGTGTCGCGGAAGACCCGTGCGTGGATGGACGGCCCCGACGGCCCGTGCGTACACCGCCCCCAGCCCCGGCTCCGTGATCGGCTTGCCGTCTTGAACCGTCAAGTCGGCGGTCAGTAGCTGTTTGTGAGCGCCGTTGTGTTCGGCATGGTTAGTTTGGAACGAGCGCACCACGGTCAGCCGGTCGGCGAGATTGGCTAGTTTCGGCAGGTAGGAGGCAAAGCGAACGCCAGCGATTTTGGTGGGAATATGCCCGGCGATGCATCGCGTTCCCTCTGGGGCGTCCGGCTTGGGATCGAAGGTTTCGTGCTGGCTCGGCCCACCAGCCAGAAAGAGAAACACGACGGATTTGTGGCGGGCATACGGTTTGGTATCGTGCCCCAGCGCGGACGCTTGCACCATGCTGCCCAGGGACAACCCACCCAGACCCAGCAACCCCATACGCAGGAAATCACGGCGGTTTGGCCCGTGACACATCGGAAAGGGTAAGTAGTTCATGAAGGATACTCCTGAGCAATCCGTACCAGTTGTCGCGTGGTAGGGGGGACAACGCTATCATTCACGCACGCGAAAATAACAACCTGCCCGGAACCTAGTGGGCCTGGATTCATCGGTTCATGCAGGAGGACTCGAACGCGAAGCGATGAATTCGCTTTGTTGTCTCCAGATAAAACTGGCGTGGGCCGGTCTTTCAATCCGGCCCACTCTTTTCCTTCCATCACGCCAACAACTCGGACAGCGGTCCGTATTGGTCGAGGTCTTTGAGATTGGGGTCTTGCATGCCGAAGGAATCGCGTTGCGCGCCGGCGATTTGCAGCAGCGTCACGTACAGGTTGGCGGTGGTACGGTGGCCTTTGTGGCCGTAGCCGGGATAATCGATGTAGCGGCCAGTCTTCAACTTGCCTCCCAGGTCGCCGATGACCACCATCGGCCATTCCCAGCAGCGCGAGTGGTGCGCCTCTGCCCCGTCACTCAAATACACGATCACCGTGTTGTCGAGCATGGTGCCATCCCCTTCCGGCACCTTCTCCAACTTCCGCATCAAGCCGGCGATCAGGTCGAAGTGGTAGCGGCGAATGATGTTGTACAGGTCGGCCCAGGTCTTGCCTTGGTAGCTGCCGCCGTGGCCAATCGAGTGCTTGTCGATGTTTAGACCCAGCCCCTTGAACGTGATGTCGAAGTCCCGCACGCCTGCCGCCGAGGACAGGGTCAATACGTTCGTCAACCCGCAGATCAGCGCCGCCGCCCCCAGATCGAACATGGCGTCGAGACGGTCGGTTTCCACCGGACTGGTGTATTTGTCGCTCACGACGGGGCCTTTTTCCCGCAAGGTGTGTTGAATCTCGTTCAATTTGCTCTGGCGGTCGCGCAGCGTCTCGAACGTCTCTAAGTAGGCGGCGAACTGTTCCCGCTCCGGGCCAGCTAGACGAGTCTCGGCTTTCTGGATGTCATCCTTGAGAAAGTCGAGCAGATTGTTTTTGGCCGCGAACTCTTGTTGCGCGGCTCCATCGGCGACGCTGCCGAACAGGGTCGAGTACGCTTGGGCGGGATTGCACATGGTTGGTAGCCCCTTGTTCGGTCCCCAAGCCGAGATGTTGTAAATGACGTTGGTTTCCAGACGCTTGGAGATGCCCAAGCCGATGTGCGGGAAAATGCCTCCCAGGTGTTTAGCCAAGGCGCCGTCAATCGTTTCGCCTTGGATGTCCAGGGACTCACCATTGGCAGCGCTGCCGAAAGCGCCCAGGGCCTTGAAGTTATTGGAGTGTCCGCCGCCGCACACGCGTCCCGACAGCCCTTGGACAATCGTTACCTTGTCCTGCCACTTCTGGATCGGCTCCAACGAGAAAGGCAATTGCTTGCCGGTTAAGGGGACATCCAGCAATTCCGGCGGGCCGTTGAGGGGGCGTTGGTCCCTCGGTTTGCGCGTGAGACCCGAAGGCGCCAACTGTTCCGGGCGGACGCCGTTGCTCTCGACCACGAAGACAAACCGCTTCGCTGTGATCAATTTGCCAGCGGCTTGGGCTTCCAAGCGCGCCAGGATCGGGGTCAAGAACGTGGCCCCCGCGGATAGTCCGAGAGTTTTCAACGCATCACGACGACTGAGGAACATAGTTCACTTCTCCAGTTGGGGAATGATCCATTGGGTAAGGATGATTTTATTGGGTTTCGGTCACGTCGGGCACGCGGTACAAAAACGATTCGGATGATAACAAGGCTGTGATCAGAGCTTTCATGCTGCCGCCGCTGTCCCGGTAGGCCCGGTGAGCGGCTTGCAGGCTGGCGGCGTCGCCGGGGGTCTCGTTCCGGCCCAGCCAATAGCGGAAAGCGTGGCGGACAAAGACCTGCTCCACCCGTTCCGAAGCGGCCAGTTTCTTCATCAGTTCCACCGGATTCGGAACGGGGCCTTCCAGGGCCGGATCGCCGACGTGGGCGATGAAGCCGGTGGTGTCCAACGGCGCGGCTCGTAGCACGGGGCCAAGCGGTTTCCCTTTGTTGTCCACGTTTTTCGCGGTCGCCTCTTGGTCCAGGACCATCTCGGCGGCGCGGAACCGGCCAAAGTGGTCGAATTGTTCAAATGGCAATCCAAGGTCATTCATGAACTGGTGGCATTTCCAGCAATAGGCTTGCTGGGTCACGGCCATGCGCTGGCGGAGGGTCTTGTCCGGCTCATCCGGCAATTGGGCGTCCACGGTGATCGGGATGTCCGGCACCACACCCCCCAGCAGCCGTTCCCGAATCCATTTGCCCCGATGAATAGCGTGATTGTCGAAACTGGTCGATTGGGCCACCAACCACGACGGCTGCATGAGGATGCCGGCCCGCTGGTCCGCTGGCAATTCCACTGGCTGCACGTCGGGGAAATCGTCCAACCCGTAAGCCTCATAGATACTGCGGCCAATTCGCGGTGGCGTTTTATTCTGAAACTTCTCCGGGTTCTTGGCTTTGTCGGCCTCGAATTTGGCTAACGCCTCTGCCCGTTTCTTCTTGGTGTCCTCCGCGATCCGGTAAGCCACGAAGCTCTTGGTGGTGGTGAGCAGTTCACGGAGGACATCTTGATCTTGTTCCAGGATGTAGGCGATGAGCCGGTCGGTGTCTTCGACCAAGATGCGCGGATCGTGCTCCGGGTTGTCTTTGTTGTCCTTGAATACCTCAATGGCTTTGTCGTAACCGAAATATTCGCGGAAGAAGCGGGGAATGCGCGGCTTCTCGATCTTGGGATTGTCCAGAAGGCGTCGGACTTGTTGGGCCACGCCGGCGTCGGTGTCCAAGCCTCCCGTGGCGGCGGCGGTCAGCAGTTCGGCGTCGGGCCGGCGGTCGGTGAGGGCGTAGGACAGGGCAAAGGCGATCGCGCGCGGCGCCAGGCGGACGCGCCCTTTTTCATCCGGCTGCCCAGAGCCAACTTCGAGGCGAAACACCGCTTCCGGCAGCAGCAGCACGGCCGCCAATGTGTACCGCGCCCCGATGGTCTGGCCAGCGTCGGCGATGTTCTTCTTCATCAAGCCCATGAACCGAGTCTTTTCACTCTCCGTCGGCGGTCGCTTCAAGATCGTGTTGAACTGATAGGTAAGCGCAGCTTCGATCTGATCCTCCGTGGGTGGGGATTGCGGGTCGAACAGCGCCAAAAGTTCCTTGGCGGGAAAGCCGATCTTCTTGATCTCGCCGTTTTCGATCTTGTGGGCCGTCTGGTGTTCCACGATGAGCAGGGCATTGTGCAGCAATTGGACCGTCACTGGTTCATCAATTTTTGGTGCCCCCATGTCCTTGAACGCCTGCTTCCCTTCCGGGGAGAACGGTTGGCCTAAACCGCCTATCCGACTCTTGCCGACTTCAGTGAGGAAGCCGCTATAGATCTCCGGGCTAAGCCGGCGAACCGCCGGACCGGCATTGAACTGTGGCAGGTGCTTCGGATCAAACAAGAGGTGGTGCGGCAGCGCGTTGCCATTCATAGACACGTCGCGGCGGGTGAAGTGCTTGCCGGCGCGCTTGGCCTCGGCTTGCGCCCAGCGAATGACGGCGGCGACACTCTCGGCGGGAGGCCGAGACCGTTCGGGCGGCGGCATCTTCCCTTGGCTGAGCTGTTCGACCACCATCGCCCAGCGTGCCCCGCTGGTGCTGGCTTTCATGTCCGGGTCGAGAGCGGTCAAGTCCAAGTCCCCTTCGGAGCGTTTGGCGTTATGACAGCTAAGGCAGTGCTGGGTGAGGAACGGGGTGACCATGCGATCATACTCCGTCTTGCTTTCCGCGGCGCTGGCATATTGAAGCTGGCCAGGGTTCGGCTCGGCTTCGGATTGGCCAAACGCTGCCGCCACCAGGGCCATCAGCACGGCACAGAGGATGGAATACCATAAAGTATAGGATAATTGGTGAATTTTCATGGCATTCTCTTTTATGAGGTCGGCTCCAGGGCGGTGGGTTTCAGTAGGGCGGTTCGGGGTGGGCAGACGAGCGGAAACGATATTCCTCGTCCGTTGTGATACTATTGATCCGCGAGCGGTCAAACTTAGCAATGATCACTTTAGAATCGACCAGCAACCGCGTGGTCGGGTGGCCGAGAATACGACCAGGTTCTTTTTCAAACTGCTAAGTTTTCGCCGCGAAGATTCAATCATCTATATGGCGGATGGTACGTCAACCCCTGGAACAGTGCAGAAACTGTTCTTGCAACACGCGGCGGCGTTGCGTGGTTTCATTTTTGGTTTGCTCGGCGACCGCGAGTCGGCTAACGATGTCTTTCAAGAAGTATTCTTGACCGTGACAGCCAACGCGAATCAGTTTCGCCCCGAAGGGAATTTCTTAGCTTGGGCGCGCGGCATTGCGCGCAACAAGGTGCTGGAACATTTCCGGCAACGCCGCCAGCAGCCGCGATTGTTCGACGCCGAATTGCTCGACCTGCTGGCTGCGTCCGCCGGCCAGTCGGATGATGCCTGGGAAGAACGCCGCGCCATGTTGGTGGATTGCATCCAAGAGCTGGCTCCGCGCGCCCGCCAGATTTTGGAGATGCGTTACGCGGAAACGCCGACTTCGCCGACGGACATCGCCCAACGCTTGGCCTGGACGGTCAACGCCGTTCATGTTTCCCTGGCGCGGACGCGAAAATTCCTTCAGGATTGCACACGTCGTCGCATGATGGCGGGAAAGGGGTAAAGTGGAGGACCGCCTGTTCCACTTGTTGGATGCTTATCTGGAGAACCGCCTCAGCGACGCGGAGGCGGAGGAACTCCGAGATCGATTGCGCGCCGCGCCCCAAACCCGACAAATCTTCTGGGACTACATCGAACAGCACGCCTTGATCGAGGACATTCTCAGCGAAGCACGGGGACGTGATTTGGCCATGTTGTCGGGGGACGAGACATTCGACGCATCCCCTGCAGCGGCCCCGTTCATCCCTGGCCCGTTGCCGTCAATGGCGGACCTGGGGCCTGGTGGGCTAAAGCCTAAGTCCGTTCTCGCGCCGTTCACCCTCTGGGCTGGGCTGCTGGTCGCTGTGGCCGCCGCTTTGTTGATCGCCTTGACTTGGTGGCTCGATTCGGGACGAAATCCTCATCTTGCTCCGGCTGCGGCGCCTCTCGCCACGGTGTTGTCCGGCGCGGGGGACGTGCGGGTCATCGACCGTTCGGGACAGTCCGTGGCGGCCGGCCCCGGCGCGTCTCTCTATGCCGGCCAGGCGCTCCGCGTCGGCGATGACGAGAGCTTGGCTGAGGTTCTCCTTGCCGACGGCACCCAGATAGCACTCGGTTCGGGCACGCAGGTGCGCTTCCCTCTCGAAGAACCGGCCGATGGCAAGCAATTCCATTTGGAACGCGGCGCCATTCAAGTCCTGAAGTCTTCACGAGCGCAAGAGCCACCATTGATCGTGACGACGGACCAGGCCCGCATCACAGCGCGGGAGACGCGCTTTCGCTTGTACCAGGAAGAACACGCTTCACGAATGGAGTTGGCGGAAGGAATGGCTTATCTCGAAAGCCGTACCTGCGACCAAACCGTGGAAGTGGCCGAAGGATCGTTCGTCGTGATCACGGACGCTCCCCATCCCATGGTGCCCCAACCGTTGCCAATTGGTTATTGCCAGTTGCGCCATACCTTTTTGAAAGGGGGGGATGCCGTGGCGTTCTCCCAGGATGGAACCATGATAGTCACTAGCCACTTCACTCGTGGTTGGAAGGCCTGGAGCACGGTGGATGGCATGCCACTTGGGGCTGCTCCGGGAAGCGGCCAGCGCATCGACGGCTTGGCATTCTTTGCCGTCGATGACGCCGTGATTGCCTTAAGCAACGGCGGCATGGCGTCCATCTGGAAGCTCGACGAGCCGCTCCCCAGCCAAACTCAGTTACGGCATCAACACTTACGGCATGGCGACGTCTCCGCCGATGGTCGTTGGCTGGCGCAAGGCAGCAGCAGCGGCGAGGTCGCCATTTGGGAAGCGGATGCCGAGCATAACCGCATCTCGTTGCGGCAGTCACTGGCGATCAAACCCATCCGCGTGGCTTTGTCGTGCCTCGGCCCGCATGTCGCGGTGAGTCGCTGGAGTGGGGAAATTCATGTCTTCGAGGTGAAAACGGGCCGCCAAGTCGCCGAGTATAAGCTGCGACGCACCCCCGCGCCGCTGGCGCTGTCCACCGATAATCGCTTTCTGGCTGCCTATACCGCCTTGGACGGCTTGGTGCTATTCGATCAACAAACTGGCGTCCGCCAGACCTTGTGGGCGGCGCAAGGCGCCCGTGTCTGCCACCTCTGCTTCTCGGCGGATGGTCAGGTTTTGTTGGCTGGTCTTGGCGATGGCACGGTTCGCGCCTGGTCCACCGCCGACGGACAATCCCTGCTCGTTCTGGAAACAGGTCATCGTCACATCAATAAAGTGGCCGTCAGCGCGGATCTCTCCCTACTTGCCACGGTCGGCGACGGCGATGGCGTGAAGGTCTGGGAATGCGAGATACCTCGGTAGTGGCTCATCCGGCTTTGGGGAATCGCTACTCGGCTAGGGATCGCGCGGCTGATAGAACCTCACGCGCCGCAGTGCGTTTCAGATGTTTTCAGAAACTTCGGTGAACTCTTCCTGGACCAATTGCAAAGCGGCCGTACGGGAATATAATTCTCTCTCTAAATCGAGCATGAGAGAGGCATGGGGATTTGCCGCACCAGGAAAGGCCGACCGCGGAAGGTTCGGCCGCGCAAGGCTTGCCAAAGGGAGATCAGCATGGCCGATGACAAAGTGGATGGGCGCGAGATCGACTATCGTCAATTGCTGCCGTGGACGAACATCTTTCGCGGGTTTCGAGTGGCCCTCGATCCCAAGAAATTGCTGCTGGCGGCGGGCGGCATCGCGGTAATGGCGTTTGGTTGGTGGATTTTGGCCCTCATGTTCTACAGCCCGCAAAGCAAGCGGCCCATGCCGGATGACTATCCGGTTCAAATGGAGAAATTCACCAACATCGACGACGAAGCGGCCCGGACCGCCAAGGCGCGGCAAGCCTCGTGGCAGGAATTCAAGACTGCCCGCGCCAAATGGAACTTACTGCACCGTGCCGCCGGCAATAGTCCCGTTTGGACCGACGCCGCCGACTTGGCCCCAAGCCGCGACGAGTATGATCGTCTCCGGCCCGTCTTTGACTATCTCGATGAACAAGTCGCTAAACAAGCCAAGACCGAATCTCAATTGCGTGAGGAAATCTTGGCGGGTAAGCAGGTTTTGCCCGTTGACATGGAAGTGGATGGCAAAAAAGTGAGTAACTCGCTGGCCATCGTGTGGCTGAATCGCACGCAGCCCCCTTACGGCACGCTGCGTATCGGCCCCTGGTTCGAGGATCGCGGCCCCAATCCGTTTTTAATGGTGACGGGGCAGGCCCAAGCCGTTTCCAGCGGCGGGCACTTCGTGGACTGGTTGTTGACCAAGGAAATCCCGGTCCTGGTCGAGCCGCTCGTCAAGTTCTTTCTGCCCGTCGTGTACCTGGTCAGTCCCGAGGCCGGCTTTTGGAACCGCTTTTATTTCCTACTGGTCATCGTGTGGACGCTGGCCACCTGGGGCTTGTTCGGCGGCGCCATCACGCGCATGGCTACCGTGAAACTGGCTCGTAATGAAAATGTCGGCCTGATGGAGTCGCTACGCTTCGTCGGGACCCGGTATCGGGAATACCTCTTGGCGCCCCTCTTCCCCCTGGCATTGGTGGCGGTCGTGGTCATCGGTCTGGCCCTTTTTGGTGTCATCGGCATGATTCCAGTCGTGGGAGACATCGTTTGGTACGGGCTCTTGATGCCATTGGTTCTGATAGGCGGTCTGATCATGGCCGTCGTCCTGGTTGGCTTGGTCGGTTGGCCGATGATGTACGCCACCATCAGCACCGAAGGGGAGGACAGCTTTGACGCCATCAGCCGGTCGTACAGCTATGTCTATCAATACATCTGGCACTACGCCTGGTACAGCGTGGTGGCCTTGGCGTATGGGGCCGTGGTCGTGTTCTTTGTGGGTCTCATGGGCTCGCTGGTGGTTTATCTCGGCAAATGGTCCGTGGGCCAATGGACGACGCAATCCCGCGATCCGTCGTTCCTGTTCGTTTATGCGCCGACTTCCTTCGGCTGGCGCGACTTGCTGCTGCAAGGGGCCATGACGGAAGGGGGCCAGAGCGTCGTTCAAAATGGCGTGATCAACGCCACCACCTACGCCGCCTATGTCAGTGAAATGACCTGGTACAACACCGCCGGCGCTGCCTTGGTGACAGTGTGGTTGTATCTGTTCTTCCTGGCTATTGTGGGTTTTGGTTATAGTTATTTTTGGTCGGCGAGCACCATCATCTACCTGCTGATGCGGCGTCGAGTGGATGAAACCGACATGGAGGAAGTCTATCTCGAGGAAGAGGCGGGGCCGGAAGCCTACACGACGGCATCGAGCGTCCCCGCGCCGCCGGCCAGTCCCAACCTGCAAATGGTGGAAACGCCGACCTTGCGCGCGACCGCGCCGCCGCCGGAACCCTCGCCGCCTCCTCTCGCGCCCAAGCCGGAGTCGGAACCCGCTCCGGCGACCACCCCGGCTCCCACGGCGACCGCCTCGGCGTCCAACGAGGAGCAAACGCCAACGCCCAACGCGAATGATAGCGACGTCAAAGCCCACAAGGAAGAAGAGTAGGCGTTCTTCGATTTTCGTTAGACAAAAGGGGGATGCACTGGTTAGCGCGAACCACTGCGTCCCCATCCGCGTGAAAGGATGCCCTGATCATGTCACGTCCCGTGGCCTTGCACACCGGCCCCTGGATGGATGTGCCCTTGGAGGAGCTGGCGCAAACAGCCAGTGAATGGGGCTATCAGGGGCTGGACTTGGCGTGTGGCGGCGATCATCTCGAAGTGCAACGCGCCCTGAGCCAGCCCGATTACTGTTCGCGCTTGCTGGAGCTGCTGGCGCGTTGCGAGCTGAGCGTGACAGGCATCAGCAACCACCGTGTCGGTCAGGCCATCGGTGATGTCATCGACGCCCGCCATCAAGCGTGGCTGCCGGATTATGTTTGGGGAGACGGCCAACCCGCGGAAGTCCGCCAGCGAGCCGTCGAGGAAATGGTGGATACCATCCGCGTGGCCCAGAAACTGGGGGTGGCCGTGGTCAGCGGCTTCACCGGCTCGGCGCTGTGGCCCGCCATCGCCAGCTTTCCCCCGCCCACGCCGCGACAAATTGCTGAGCTATTGCGGCAATTCGCGGATACTTGGGAGCCGATTCTCGACGTGTGCCAGGAGTGCGGCGTCCGTTTCGCCCTGGAAGTCGCGCCGGGACAAATCGCGTTCGATCTCCACAGCGCCGAACAGGTGCTAGATGCGCTGCCTGGCCGGGCGGAATTTGGGTTCGCCTTTTCCCCTGCTCAACTTCATTGGCAGGGAGTCGATCCCGTCGAATTCGCGCGCCGTTTTCCAGAGCGCATTTATCAAGTCTTTATCGCCGACATAGCTTTATCTTTATCAGGCCGCTCCGGCATCTTCAATTCCTATCTCCCCAGCGGCGATCCGCGCCGCGGTTGGGATTGGCGCTCGCCGGGACACGGCGGCATTGATTGGGAGGGCGTCATCCGCGCCGTGCATGCCAGCGGTTACGACGGCCCCCTGACGGTACATTGGCAAGACCCCGGCATGGACCGCGACCACGGCGCCGACGACGCCTGCAAGTTCGTGCAACGGCTCGATTTTCCCGCCCCCAGCCGGGATGCGGCGGAGCCATTTCGGGAAGTGTGACCATTGAGTTTCATCGGTTCGCGCGGGTTTTGGTCTCCGCACGCGAAACGATGAATCACCATCCTAATCCAACATAAAGACGGATGATCCTTTTGCCTATCACCACCCCAGCCCCTTGCGTAAATCCTCCAAGCCTCCTTTAAGGGCTTCATCCTCGGTGGCGTAGGTGGCACTGCTTTCCAGATGTTTGCCGTTGATGGTCTGTTGCACGGCGCAGCCGAAACGGCCCGCCATCGGTTTGGGCGTGAGCACATACTGCGGCGCGCCGTCGAGCAGCACCACCCAGCGGTCGTGCGCCGGGTCCTTGCGAATGGCGCCGCCACGGCGGGCCAACCACTCGGGCGCTGTCAGGGGCATGGCAACAACCCTTTCATCCGAATGCCAATCATTCTGGTAGAGGTTTCCCTTTGGTTTCCGGGGCGAATGGCAGCACGAGCAGGCCGAGCAAGAAGAACGAACACATCGTCACTCCCGCATAGCGCAAGCTCAAGCCCGCCTCGACGCTTTCGTGATGATGATAGACCCTGCTGGCCAGCAAACCGATAGTCAACGGTCCGACGGCGGCGACATAACGGCCCACATTGTAACAGAATGAGATGCCGGTACTGCGCAACCGAGTCGGAAACAGCTCTGGGAAGTAGATGGCATAACCGCCGAACAAACTCAGTTGGAAAAAGCCCATGAGGGGGATCATCCAAAATACATCGGCGAAGCTGTTCAAGAACCAGAAGGTCATGGCCGTGCTCAGCAAGGCCATCGCGAACGCCAAGGCGAACGTGGGACGGCGCCCCAGATAGTTGGTTATCTTGCTGAACGAATAAATGCCGAAGAAGGCCCCCAGATTTTGCACCAGGGACATGATACCGACCCAATATGTCAACTTCGCGTTCACTTCGGCAGCCGTCAACCCCTGGGCTTCAAAAGTTTGGCGAAAGACCATGCGAACCAGCTCGAAGCTGTAAAAGCCGATACCCCACAGGCCGATAATGCCCGGAGCGGAGAGCAACAAACCGATGATGGCGTTTTTGCGCCAGCGGGGATCGCCGAACAGTTCTCCATACGAACCGATGCGTTTGCTATCTCCTTCTTCCTCGGAGACAGCGGCTTTCCAGCGTTCCGGCTCGCGGAGCCACCAACGAATGACGATGGCCAACAAGGCCGGGACGGCGCCGATCACGAACATCAAACGCCAGGCGCTCACACCCGTTGTCTCTACTACTTCCGGGTTCATGCCCAGCCCGATGTTAATGAGGGCGGCGGTCATGTTGCCCACGGCAGAGAGCGCTTGCAACCAGCCCAAGGCATGAGTGCGAGCGCGGTCGGGCATGACTTCCGCCACCAAGGCCACCCCCACGGCAAACTCGCCCCCCACTCCCAAGCCAGTCAGAAAGCGATAGAAGGCAAAATCCCAAATACTGACGGACAAGGCGCTCAGACCTGTGAACACCGAGTACATCAAAATGGTGATGAGCATGGTTTTGGCGCGGCCGATTCGGTCCCCCAAGACGCCGAAGCAGATGCCCCCTGTGGCCCAGCCGAACATGAAAATCATCGTGGCGATGCCACCATAAAATTGCAGATCGGGGTCCGAAGGGGACATGTTCATCAGCTCGGTCACGGCCGGCATACGGGCCAGCAGGAACAGTTGCTGATCCATCGTATCGAACAGCCAACCGAGAGCGGCCACGGCTAAAACGAACCAGTGATAGCCCGTCAAGCCACGATACCAGGGTTGGCCATCGTAGAGATGTTGTTCAGAGGTCGAGGTTTTTTCATCAAAGGAGTGCATGACACCTCGTTGCAAAACAGAATGAAAAGCGAATCGTCCAGGCGCAGGATGTTATTGGTATAGCGGGGCATGAAGCGGAATGCCAGCATTTCCGTTGGATAAATTCCTTCGGTATGATAGAGATTTTCCCAGGCAAGCAAGAGGGGACCGGCGAAAAAGAGGAACCTCATGGCAAACCAAGAGTTAGACATCGGCTTTCTCGGCGCGGGCAAGATGGCGACCGCTTTGGCCAAGGGGTGGATCGCGGCGGGGCTGGCCACTCCCGCTAGCATCAAGGCCAGCGATCCGCTTCCCCAAGCTCGGCAGGCGTTCACGGCGGATACCGGCGCGGCCGCCGTCGCCGACAATCGAGAAGTCGTGGCCGCCAGTGAAGTGCTCATCCTGGCGGTCAAGCCGCAGTCGATGTATGACTTGCTCACGGATATCCGCCCCGCCCTGACGCCGCATCATTTGGTCGTGTCCATCGCGGCGGGGATCACGTTGCGCTTTCTCAGCGCCGAGCTGGGGCCGCATTGCCGGCTCATTCGCGTCATGCCGAACACCCCTTGCCTGGTCGGGGCCTGCGCGGCGGGCTATGCCGTCGGCGAGGCGGCGACTGCCGAGGATGCCGCCCTGGTGGGGCGCTTGCTCAACGCCGTGGGCCGAGCTTTTCCGGTGTCCGAACATTTGCTCGATGCGGTCACCGGACTGAGCGGCAGCGGGCCAGCGTTCGTCTATCTGATCATTGAAGCGTTGAGCGATGGTGGCGTGCGCGCCGGCTTACCGCGCGACGTGGCTACTGCCCTCGCGGCCCAAACGGTTTTCGGCGCGGCCAAAATGGTCCTGGAAACTGGCCAGCACCCCGGCCCGTTGAAGGACGCCGTCACCAGCCCCGGCGGCACCACCATCGCCGGTCTGCACGAGTTGGAACGGGGCGCCCTGCGCGCCACCCTCATGAACGCCGTCGTCGCCGCCACCCAACGGGCCGAGGAATTGGGAAGACAGTGACGATGGCCGGTTACACAGGTATGACCGTGGCGGAAATTCTGCGCTTGAAAAAAGCCCGTATCAGGAAGGCCCCTGTGGAAGCAGGTTCCCCAAGCTGGGATGATATAATGCCTCTTACTTGGGAAGAGATCGTGCGTGGAGTTGGTGGCGGAACCAAAAAGTTGATTCATCGCTTCGCACCCGCTGCCAAGCGCGAAGCGATGAATCCAGTCCATCGTAAAGACCGACTTCGCTATGCGCGAAGCGATGAATCCAGTCCATCGTAAAGACCGACTTCGCTATATCATCTCGTGCCGAATTCGTCAACTCTCTCTCCCCTTTTCTCTCGAAAATGATTATAATGATTGTTTCTCTCCTGGCTCTCAGCTTGCGTCGCAACGGATCGCCGTGACACTTTGTTCCTGAAACCATTTCAACCACGAAAACCTTATGACCGCACTGCCCGAAAGCGAACGGGTATTGATTTTGGATTTCGGCTCGCAATACAGCCAGCTCATCGCTCGGCGGGTGCGCGAGCAACAGGTCTTCTGCCAGATTGTTCGGCACAACTTGTCGGCGGAACGGCTGAGGGAGCTGGCCCCCAAAGGGCTGATTCTCTCCGGCGGGCCGGCCAGCGTTTATGAACCCGGCGCGCCGACGTGCGACCCGGCTATCTTCGATTTGGGCGTTCCCATTCTCGGCATCTGTTATGGGATGCAACTGGCATGTCAGCTGCTCGGTGGCCAAGTGCGACCGGGACGCAGCCGGGAGTATGGACGAACGGCCTGCCGCGTCATCCAGCCTGACGGACTATTCGCCGGAGTGCCGGAGGAAACGGTCGTCTGGATGAGTCACGGCGATCAGGTGAACGCGGTCCAAGGTGATTTCGAGGCCCTGGCCGCCACCCCCGCCTGTTCACTGGCGGCGGTGCGTCATCGCCAGCGGCCGGTGTTTGGCCTGCAATTCCATCCCGAAGTCAGTCACACCCCCTACGGCAGCCGGATTTTGCGGAACTTTCTCTATGAAGTGTGCGGCTGTCATGGCTTGTGGGTCATGCAATCCTTCGTGGACCAAACGGTTGCCGAGCTGCGCCAGCGCGTCGGGTCGGGCTGGGTCATTTGTGGCTTGTCCGGTGGCGTCGATTCGTCGGTGACGGCGGCTTTGCTCATTCAGGCGTTGGGGGAGCAAGTGGCCTGCATCTTCGTGGACAATGGTTTGCTGCGTCAGGGAGAAGTCGAGGCCGTCGAAGAAACATTTCGAGGCCATTTCCATGCCGATTTGCACGTCGTCGATGCCCGCGCGCGGTTCCTGAACGTGCTGGCCGGCATCGACGATCCGCAGGAAAAACGCCGTCGCATCGGCCATGCCTTTATCGATGTCTTTAAGGAAGAGGCCCGGAAACTGGAAGCGGAACGCGGTCCGTGCTCCTTCTTGGCCCAGGGAACCTTGTATCCCGATGTCATCGAAAGCGGCGCCGCCGCGGACGGCCCCGCCGCTACCATCAAGACCCATCACAATGTCGGTGGCCTACCGGCGGAATTGGGCTTCGAGCTGATCGAACCGCTCAAGGACTTGTTCAAGGACGAGGTCCGCCAGCTGGGATTGCAGCTCGGCTTGCCGGAGGAGATCGTCTGGCGGCATCCGTTCCCCGGTCCCGGTCTGGCCGTGCGCTGTCTCGGTCCCGTCAATGCTGAGCGCCTGGACACGCTACGTCAAGCTGATGCCATTCTTATCGAGGAATTGCGCGACGCTGGCTGGTATCGGCGCACGGCCCAAGCGTTCGCCGTGCTCTTGCCCATCCATTCCGTCGGCGTCATGGGGGATTTCCGCACCTACGAAAACGTCGTCGCCATCCGCGCCGTGCAGAGTGACGATTTCATGACCGCCGACTGGTCGCCGTTGCCCTATGATCTATTGGGCCGCGTCTCCACGCGCATCATCAACGAAGTCAAGGGGGTCAACCGCGTCGTGTATGACATCAGCAGCAAACCACCCGCGACGATTGAATGGGAATAGGCGGAGCATGGGATTCCGCATCTTTGAAGTGGTCAGCGCGAAACGATGAATCATTTAGCTAATGTCTCTCTAAATGGGAGTCCTGCCGCTGAATATTGCGCGGGCTTCCGCCACAAGTAAATGGCCAACGCGACGGCAGCCAGCAAGACCAAGATACTGCCATTCTGTGACAACGTCATACCGAATGCTACCGGGTCGGTGTCATTGCGCAGCATCTCGTTGACGAAGCGATGAATGGCATACGTGAACATGAACAACACCATCACGGCGCCGTCGTGCCGTTTGAACGGTTCATACGCCAGCAAGAGTAAAAAAATCAACAACGTGCTGATCGTTTCATAGAGCTGCGTGGGGTGCAAACCGAGCGTGCGCGGCTGGATGGGGGGCAAGGGGATGATCTGGCCGTCTCGTTCCACGGTCAGTCGCAAGTCTGTCTGGCCGCGCGGCCAGTTGTAAACGAGGTGATCCCGTAAGACATCGTGAACGGAATACTTCAAACCGTGACCATAGACATAATCATCCAGAACGCTTTGATCTTTTTGAAACTCCTTGGGATCGCCGTAAGTGATCTTGAGCGCGCTTTGACCTTGTTCGTCGAACAAGGCTTGCTGGCCAGGCGAGTGCCGCGCGCGTAGGACATTGGCCAACTGATTCACGATGGCCGGCGCCCCCTGTACTTGTACGATGATGTTATTGGCGATGCCATCCACTTGTACAATCTTGTCCCCACTTCGCAAACCGGCCTGGTCCGCCGATGAGCCTGGCTCCACTTGATCTACCACGGTGCGCGGATCGTTGAATTCACTCTCCGCGAGAGTAGTGAAACCAGCGGCGGTCTGGTAGCCTTGGCTGACAAGCGGATAGCGGGCGGGAGCCGACAGAGGATAGGTGATCGACCAGCAATCGGGACACGCGACTTCGCCATAGCAGCAGCCGTTGAGCAAACAGCCAACCCGCCCCAGACTCAATCCCAATGCCGCCACCGGAGCCACGATGTCGGCCACCTTCCAGCTGGAAATCGCGTGCTTGCGCAGGATGAAATAATAGGCCAGGAAGTAGCCTACCACGCCGCCGATGGCCGAGCCGTAGAAAACCAGTCCCCCCTCCCAAATCTTGAAGAAGGTCGAAAGGGGTTGTTGATACTGGATCATATAGACGATGCGGGCGCCGATGATCCCCACCACGAAAATCCAGATCGCCAGGTCCTGAATATGTTCCTTGGCGATGCCGACCTTCACCGCCCGCCGCCCTGCCAGCCAAGTGCAGACGACGAAGGTGACGAACAACATCAAGCCGAAGCCGTAAATGGGAATCCCATCCGGCGTCCAAGGGGTGTAAATCGGCAGCCAGAAGAGAACTTGACGCATAATGAAAAAGAATCCTTTTTCTCGTTCCCAAGCAGAGTCTGGGAATGAGAAGTTCTTTACGGTACCTTCAATTGATCCAAAATCTTCTTCAACACTGCTTCCGCGTCCACCTCGTCGGCCTCGGCTTCATAGCTCACGATGACGCGATGGCGGAGCACGTCGTAGCCCATCGACTTCACATCTTGCGGCGTGACATAGCCACGACCCTCAAGGAAAGCGTGGCTCTTGGCGGCCCGGAGCAAGAAGATGCCGCCGCGCGGGCTGGAGCCGTACTGCACGTAGGGGCCGAGGTCGAGGCCGAATTCCGCCGGCTGACGCGTGGCGTGGATGATATCCACGATGTAACTCTTGATCTTGTCATCGACGTAAATGGCGTCGATGGTCTGGCGCAAGCTGAAAATCTCCGCCGGCGACAGCACGGCGTCGATGGTCAAATTCGGTTCGACGGCCTCCATGCGGTTGAGGATGGTCAATTCCTCGGCCCGGCTAGGGTAGCTCACTTTTAGCTTGAGCATGAAGCGATCCACCTGGGCTTCCGGCAGATGATACGTCCCCTCTTGTTCGATGGGGTTCTGCGTGGCCATGACCAGGAACGGTTGATCGATGGCGTGGGTGGTGTCGCCGATGGTCACTTGCCGTTCCTGCATCGCTTCGAGCAGGGCGCTTTGGACCTTGGCCGGGGCGCGGTTGATCTCGTCGGCCAGGACCAAATTGGCGAAGATCGGCCCCTTTTTGACGCTAAACTCGCCGCTGCGCGGGTTGTAAATTTGCGTGCCGATGACATCCGCTGGCAGCAGATCGGGAGTGAATTGGATGCGCTGAAAGCTGAGCCGCAACGCCTGGGCCACAGTGCGGACCATGAGCGTCTTGGCCAACCCCGGCACCCCTTCGAGTAGGATATGGCCGCCAGTCAACAAGCCGATCAACAGCCGTTCCAGCAATACGCGCTGGCCGACGATGACCTTCTCCAGTTGCTGAAACAACGGTGTCAGCGTCGCGCGCGCCTCCTCAACGCGACGATTGATGCCAGTAACATCCGCGCTCATGACAGCCCCAGACAACTAGCGGACAAAATCATCTCCATAACGTACTATAGTGAAAGAGCCTGTTGGCCGCTGCGCAAGATTGCCGAACGCTTCCGGGAAGCGTCGTTAATCCGATATTCCGTTTCTCGTCCTAAGGAGAAACCCATGTTTCGTTTTGGCATTATCGGTTCGTGTCTGTTGGCCGGGCTCCCCTTTTGGCTGGCGCCTGCCGCGGACACGGACAACCAACCCGAATGGTTCACCGGCAAAGTCGTTCCCGTCGCCGACCTGGTCACGCCGTTGGGAACCAAGCTCGATCCCGACGCCGCTCCGCATTGGCTGGTTCTGGTCACGGAAGAAGGTCGAATTTATCCTCTGATCAAGGATGACGGCTGCCGGATGTTCTTCAAGGACAAACGCTTGTTGAACCGACCCGTGCGCTTGAAGGCGCGGCGGCTGCCCGGTTCCGAGCTGCTGAAGGTGTATCAGGTTCATGGCTTGGTCGATGGGAAGTTGCACGACGTTTATTACTGGTGCGGCATCTGCTTCATCAAGCGTTACGAAATGACCGACTGCGAGTGCTGCGGTGCGCCGATGGAATTGACGATTGAACCAGTCAGAAAATAGAGACCGGACAACCTCCCGCGCGGCTGGACGATGGACCGACTCCAGCCAACTTGAGAACCCGAACACAACTTAGCCATTGTCACTGTATCCTTCCAACATAGTGGCAATCGCTCGGTCGATGGCCAGTTCCCACTCGCCAGCCACCTCCGGCGTCCAGTTCGAGCCATGAAAGCGGCGCAAGGTCTCCAGCAGGGCGTCGCGGAAGTGGGGATACAATTCCGGTTTGATGCCCCAGCGCTGATGGTCGGTTCCCAGCTGGCGCAAATAGCGTGTCGTCGCCGGGTAGCCGTGGGTGGAGTGCGTTTCCAACACCAGAAGCACCATCGTCAAGACTTGTGCTTGGCGCCGCATATCCACGCGCTCGAAGAAGCGGCGCACTTCGGGGTATTTGTCCAGGAACACGAGGTAAAACAGATCGGCCAGAGTATTTTCTTGTTCCAGGATGCGGTGAATGCTCTGCTTGATGTTCATGTCGGTTTCATATCGTCGCGTAAGTGGGATTTGCTGAGCATATCAACATAAATGATATTACGGCAAGCGCCCCTGTTTCGCCAGAAAATCCCGGCCGTGGGCGTAGCGGGTGTTGATCGGGACGCCAGCTTGACACAAGTGGCATTGCGCGGCGGGCCAACTGGGGATGCGATGTTCGAGCAGATACTCAAAGTCTGGAACTGTCACTCCTGTGGCATCAACGTTGCCGCGCGTCACCAGACAGGCCGCCGCCACCACGTGGCCGCCGGCTTGACGCACTGCCGCGACCGTCTGCCGCGTGGACCAGCCGGTATTGACGATGTCATCCACCACCAAGACGCGCTGGCCGGTCACGAGATGATCATAGCCGCGGCGCAAGATGAACCGTCCTCGTATTTCCCCTGGAGCGACCGTCTCGGCGTGTTCGGTGAACGCCGCCAAAACACCCAGCTCATGAGCGGTCCACTCGGCGACGATCAAGCCGCCAGTGGCCGGCCCCACCACGACTTGGATATCGTGATCACGCAGCAGGCGTGCCAGAGCACGGCACAGCTGCTCGAGGCGCTCGGTGTGCGGATAGATGGCGTTCATGTCGATCCAGCCGCTGCCGTGATCGCCGGAGATGTACACGAAATGGTCATTATCCAAAATGGCCCCGGATGCGGTCAGGATGTGCAAGGTTTCCTGGGCCAGCGCCTCCCGCTGTTCCGGCGTCATGGTCGCGCTCCTGAAGGATTTGGATAGATCAAGGATTCGGGTTTTCCCAGCGGTTGCCCCATTTGGTATAGAGATCATTCAGGAACTTATCCCATTCCGCGCGCGACTTGCAAGGGGGATAGGGTTCGGGTGGAATGGCCTTGCCGCTGCTCCAGATGACATCAAATTGACCACCCTCGACGATGGTTCCCAATCGGACCTCTTTCCAGGCATGCAGATTCCGCGGGTCGATATGGACAATACCACCTGGCGCGTCGAATTTCTGATTCTTGATGGCCTGACGCACGGCGGTGGGGTTAGAGTCGCCGGCTTCGACCACTGCTTGCGCCCACAGGTAAACCCCCGCGTAGGCTGATTCCATCGGATCGGAGATAACCCGCTGCGGTCCAAATTGCTTGTGAAAGCGGGCCACAAAGGCGTCATTCTCTGGTCGTTGTACGCTTTGGAAATAATTCCAGGCCGCGTAATCACCGATCATTTGCTCGATGTTCAAGGACCGCAACTCGTTCTCGGCAATGCTGAACGAAATCGTGGGTATCTGTTTGGGAGTGATGCCCGCTGCGCGTAGGGCTGGGAAAAAGGCGCTGTTGGTGGTTCCGTTGATCGTGTTGAGAATCAAATCCGGTTTGCTGGCGTGGATTCTCCGAATCGCTTCAGAGACATCTAGTTGTCCCAAAGGTAAATAATACTCATCGACAATCGTGGCATCCTCTTCTTTTTCCACGATTTCACGGATGATCGCGTTAGCCGTGCGCGGAAATACATAGTCCGAACCGATGAGGAACAGTTTCCGTTTGCGGAGGAAACGAACGGCATATTGCACGGCCGGGATGATTTGCTGATTGGGGGACGCACCGAGATAGACGATGTTGGGGGACTCTTCCAGCCCTTCATATTGCACCGGATACAGCAACAAATGATCATGCTGTTCGATGATCGGCTGGACCATCTTGCGGCTCGACGAGGTCCAGCAGCCGAAAATGGCCTGCACCTTTTCTTCCTCGATGAGTTTCTTGGCTTGTTGGGCGAAAACATCAGGGCGTGATTGGCCGTCCACTTCAACCACTTCAATCGGCCGGCCCAGCAAGCCGCCGCGCTCGTTGATCTCCTTGATGGCCAACAAGGTGGCATCCACGACGGGGGACTCGCTGTTGGCCATCGTGCCGGAGGTGGAATGGAGAATGCCCACCTTGATCGGCGGTCCCGACGGCGGCTGGACGATAGGCGTCGTCTGATTGTCGCTGGGAGCGGAGGCTTTCCCCCACCATTGCCACCAGATACCCCCCAAAGCCAGCAAGCACACCGCGAAGACGCCCAACACCAAAGCGGGCTGGGACGTGGTCCACCACCGACCCGATGTGGGACACATGGTGGACCCGGCGACGTGCTGCCGCGTGGCGCTGAGACGCGGCGAAGCCGTCACGCTGGCGGACAGTCCCGGGGAAGAATCGACGCCCCCTTCCAAAGCGCGCAGCCGTTCCGCGACGTCACGGGCCGCGGCGGGACGCTGCTCGCGTTTCTTAGCCAGTAGTTCGCGGATCAATTGGCCCAACGGGGTGGGTAAATCGGGGGCGACTTGTTCGGGCGGCTCCGGCTCATCGACGGCCAAGGCGGTCAGCGTGGCGATGGTGTCGCCGCCATCGAACGGCAGCTTGCCGGTGACCATGCGGTACAGCACGCATCCCAGGCTGAACAGGTCAGTGCGGGCGTCCAACGGCTGGGCGCGGGCCTGCTCCGGCGACAAGTAATGGGGCGTGCCGACAATCAAGCCGGTCCCGGTGAGATTCCGTGCGCCCCCCACCGGACGCGCCAGGCCGAAGTCGAGCAATTTGACCTGGATCGGATCCCGCGCCGCCGCGGCGGCACCAAAGGACAAGTCATTCTCTTGGGAACCCTCCAGGAAAATGTTGGCCGGCTTGATGTCCCGATGAATTAGGTTTCGTTGATGCGCCGCGTGCAACCCCTCGGCCACCTGCCGGCCGATGCGGATAATGTCCCCGTAGGGCAAACGTCCTTCCCGAGCCAACCGTTCCTCCAGCGTTTCCCCTTCGAGGTATTGCATGGCCAGAAAAGGTACGTCGTTCTCCACGCCGATTTGATAGACGGTGACAATGTGCGGACTGGTCAACTTGGCGGCAGCGCGGGCCTCCTCCAAGAAACGCTCGCGGTACACTGCGTCCGAGGCGAACTGTGGTTTGATGATCTTCAAGGCCACCCGGCGTTGCAGCTGGCTATCCTCGGCCTCGAAGACCATCCCCATGCCTCCTTCCCCCAACACGCTCAGGATGCGGTAGGTTCCCAGCCAACCCAACTCATCGGCTGACCGGGGTGGGGCCAGGAAGGAAAAGTCCGAGAGATCGTCTTCTGGTGGCGGCTCTTCCGCGACCTTGACTGGCCTGGGGATTTCACGCGTTTCCTCGTAGCCAGGGTCCCCTTGCCCTTGCGCCTGGGAAGCCGTATCGGTGGCCAGCTTGCGCAGCGCTTCCCGGCAGGCGGAACATTGCTGCACATGCGCCAGCAGCCGTTCGCTCTCCGCCGGCTCCAACACCTTCAACAGAAACAATCGCAAATCCGCCGGCGCGGGACAACCCGTCGCTTCCATTTCCTTCATGCCTCGCCTCGGTTCAAAGTGCGTTATCATTGCCTACCCGTAAGCCATAATTAGTGTAATCGCCCCCTCAGCGGTAAGCAATCCGCAACCAACCAGCGAGCCAACTAGCCGAACTATCATGATGTTGCCTGAAGTGAAAAAAAAGGCCGCCCTGCATGAAGCATTGCGGCCGGCAGGTCCGTGGACCTGTTGCCTGCGAATTTTTCTACTTGTTGCGAAAAGACTCGCAGGCGGGGGTTGATTACGCTATACTAATGTATCGTCGCAAACAATGCAGTTGTCAACTATTTTTTTCAGAATTTCGCCATGAATAACCAACTCATTCTTGGCCTCGACCTTGGCCCCAATTCTTTGGGATGGGCGTTGCTGGATGAAACCGCCGCCCGTCTCGTTGCCGTGGGAGTTCGCGTCTTTCCCGAAGGTGTAGATCGGGATCAGCAAGGAGGCGAGTTGTCCAAGAATGAGCAACGGCGAATCGCGCGGGGCATGCGCCGGCAGATCGCGCGGCGTGCGCGGCGGAAACGGCTGCTGCGCAAGGCGCTGGTCGCCGCCGGCTTGCTGCCCGATGTGGCTCTGCGGCCCCGCGACGATCCCCAGCGCGTCGCCTGGGAACGGGAGCAGTTTCGGCAAGCTGATCCCTACACGCTGCGGGAACGAGCGCTCCGCGAACGACTCGAACCGCATGAAATAGGTCGGGTGTTGCTGCACCTCAATCAGCGGCGCGGCTTTCTCTCCAACCGGAAACTGGATCGGGGCCGGAAGAAGGAAACTTCCGACATGCTCAAGGAAATCAGCACGCTGGAAGAGGATTTAGGGGATCGGACCTTGGGCCAATACCTCGCCGACATTCGAGAGACAGCCCCCGAACAACGCCTCCGTAAGCGGCACACCCGGCGTGACATGTACGAACGCGAATTTGAAGCGATTTGGAAAGCGCAGCGCCAGTTTCATCCCCAACTCTTGACCGATGTGCTGAAATATGGCTGCAAGGGGAAACAACAATACCCGCGCGAGCCGGAACAAGTCGGCACCAAGTTCGTGGAGCATTACGGGCTTCATGGCGTCATTTTCTTCCAACGGCCGATGTATTGGCCCAAGTCGGTCATTGGCCGGTGCGAGCTGGAGAAAAGGGAAAAACGCTGCCCCCGTGCCGACCGGCTGGCTCAGCGCTTTCGGCTCTTGCAAGAAGTCAACAACCTGAAGCTGCTTGATTCTTCCACTGGCGAGGAACGCCTTTTGACTGAGGAGCAACGATCCCGCTTGATCGCTTTCCTATCGCGTGCTAAGGAAAAGTCATTCGCTGACATCCGCAAGCATTTGGAATTGCTCGACCATGTGCGATTCAACCTGGAGCGTGGCGACCGGAAGAAATTGAAGGGGATGGAGACCGACGCGCTGTTGGCTGGGCCGAAATTGTTCGGCAAGAAATGGCACGACTTGCCCGAAGAGAAAAAGAATGAAATCGTCCGTCTGCTGCTGGACGCCCAGGACAATAAGCAGGTTGAGGAAAAATTCATTCAACTTGCGACGGCTGAATATCAACTCGATGCCCAGCGCATCGAAGCCATCCTTGATGCCGACTTTCCCTCCGGCCATGCCAGCTACAGCCGAGTCGCTATCGCGAAACTTCTTCCTCACATGGAAAAAGGACTACTATTGATGACCAAGGACGGCACCCCCTCCGCATTGTCGGAAGCGGGTTACTTGCGGCCGGATCAGCGGGTGGTCAACGAGCGTCCGTTCTTGCCGCAACCACCGGACCTAGCGAATCCACTGGTGCGGCAAGCGCTGCATGAAGTCCGCAAGGTGATCAATGCCATCATCCGGGAACATGGCAAGCCAGCGACCATTCACATCGAAATGGCCCGCGATGTGAAAGGGACGGCACAAGAGCGCGAACGCCGCACGCGGGACATGCGCGAGCGCGAACGACTGCGCGAGGACGCGGCGAAAGAAATTCGCAACCTGGGCGCGAAAGTCAATCGCGACGCCATCGACCGTTATTTGCTGTGGGAAGAACAACGGCATGAATGTATCTACTCCGGCAAACCGATCAGCCAAGCACAATTGTTTAGCGGCGAAGTGGATGTGGATCATATTCTTCCCTACTCGCGCAGTCTGGACAATTCACTCATGAATCGGATCCTTTGTTTCCGCTCTGAGAACGAAGCCAAGGGAGACCGCACCCCTTACGAATGGCTGGCGGACATCAATCCAAGGAAATTCGAGGAAATCGTGCAACGGACGAAATATCTGCCTTATGCCAAGGCTCAGAGATTTCGCCAACAAGATATTACGTTGGTGGATTTCTTCGCTCGTCAATTGGTCGATACCACGTACATCACCACCCAGGTCCGCGACTATGTCTCTTGCCTGGGCGTGGATGTCGTATGCACCAAGGGGCAGCACACCGCCGAGCTGCGGCATCAATGGGGGTTGGACACCGTCCTGCGCGACCTGCCGGACAGCCCAGCATGGCGGGAAAGTGCCGCCGACTTGCGGCCCGGCGACAAAGATCGTTCCGATCATCGCCATCATGCCATCGACGCCATTGTCATCGCCTTGACCAATCGTTCCCGGCTGCAACAGTTAGCTCGTCTGCGGCGCCGGGGTGGCAGCGAACGCACCGGCGAAGTGCTGAACGATCCCTGGTCCCATTTCCGCGCCGATGTGGTGGCGGCGGTGGGCGCCATCCATGTCTCCCACAAGGTCCTGCGCAAGATTCGCGGCGCCCTGCATGAAGAAACCATCTACGGCCCGACGGCGAAAAAGCAACCCGCCGACCCGCCTGCCGAACGCCCCTGGGCCAAAGACTGGATCGAAGACCCTGGCCAGTTCGTTTACCGCAAGCCGCTCGAAGCGCTTACCCTGCCAATGGTCAAAGACATCCGTGATCCCGTGATCCGGCGGCTTGTCATCGACCGGCTACAAGCGCATGGCATCACCTTGGACGACGGCCCGAACAAGATACCGGCGGAAGTGTGGAGAGAACCGCTGCGCATGCCGTCTGGCGTGCCGATAAAAAAGGTCCGGCTGCTGCGGCGGGACGCCACCATTCAACCCATCCGGCAAGGCACGGCTTACGTGAAGCCGGGGAGCATCCATCATCTGTGCATTTTCGAGTACCAAGATGAACGGGGTCGGACCAAGCGCGAAGCCGTGTTCGTGTCCATGCTCGAAGCCATCCAGCGCGCCCAGAATAAGGAGCCGATCATCCGCCGCGTTCATCCCCAGCGCCCGGACGCGCGGTTTGTCATGTCGCTATCGGCAAATGAAATGGTGATGATTCATCATCAAGGGGAGGAAGCACTTTACCGATTCATAACGGCTTCCTCAACCACGGGTCAGATGTGGTTTCGGCATCATACTGTCGCAGGGAAAGCCAGTGACAAGCGCGGTGTTATCAGCAAACAGCCGAACACTCTCAACGCGCGCAAAGTCACCGTTGATCCACTCGGCCGACTTCGTTGGGCCAACGACTGAAAATCGCTGCTAACCTTGAAATCATTTTTCATCGGCGGGTAGCATTTCCTTTAACCAAGGAAAGGAGCCTCCGATGATCAAGCGCGTCATTGAGATTTCCAAGGAATCGGTCCATTTCACCGTCGAAAAAGATCAACTGCTATTGATTCGTCATGAACCGGACGATGGTGTGCTGGGCCGGGTGCCGTGCGAGGATATCGGCTTGGTGCTGGTCGATCATCAGGAAACAACCTACACCCATGCGGCGTTGGCCCGGTTGCTCGACTTCGGCGCCGCCGTGGTGATTTGCGGGCGCAACCACTTGCCCGCTGGCCTGCTCCTCCCCTTGCCGGCCCATACCGAAGTCGTGTGGCGGATCCACGAACAAATCAACGTCTCCAAACCGGTGCGCAAACAACTTTGGCAGCAGATCGTCAGGGCGAAAATTCGCGCCCAGGCGCGCAACCTCTCCTCGGAGTGTCCCGCGCGCGGCCGGTTGCTGGCGATGGCGGATCGGGTCCGGTCGGGAGACCCCGATAACATGGAGGCGCAAGCTGCCAAAATTTATTGGTCGGTCTGGCTGTCGGCGGCGGGAGACCATTCTCCCGCCATCCCTTTTCAGCGCGCTCCGCAAGGAAGCGATGGTCTGAATGGATTGCTGAACTATGGTTATGCCGTGCTGCGAGCCGCCGTGGGCCGCGCCCTGGTCGCGGGCGGGCTGTTCCCACCACTGGGGCTGCACCATGCTAATCGTTCCAATGCTTTTTGCCTGGCGGACGATTTGCTCGAACCGCTCCGGCCGCTGGTGGATCGCGTGGTCCGGCGACTGTATCACCAAGGACAGACCGAGGTAAATCCACAAACCAAAAAGGTGCTGTTGGAACTCATGACCGTGACGGTGCGCAGCGGCGACCAGACCGGCCCGCTGATGGTGGCGTTGCACCGCACGGTGGCTTCGTTGGTCCGCTGCTATCGTGGAGAGGAGAAGCAGTTATTGCTGCCGGAGATTATTGACGAAGAGTGAGCGATGCACATAAGTGGATACCGATTCATGTGGTTGGCTGTGATGTTCGATCTACCTGTGGACACCAAGAAGGCGCGCCGGGATTACACCCGGTTTCGCAACGGCTTGCTCCGTGACGGGTTCACGATGATGCAGTTTTCGGTCTATATCCGCCACTGCGCCAGTGAGGAGAACGCCGCCGTCCACATCCGCCGCGTGGAGGCAATGGTTCCCCCCGACGGCGAAGTGCGCATCATCACCTTCACCGACAAGCAGTTTGAAAGGATGCGGATATTTTGGGGAAAAAGACGCAAACCTCCCGAAAAAGCCCCTCAACAACTCACCCTTTTCTGACCGCCCTCAGGCCGGAAGTCGTTGCCAGCAAGCAGCATGCGAGAGAGGTAGTGTAATCAACCCCCGCCTGCGAGCAAGCCGCAACTGTTCAGACGATGACATATCATGCGCAAATAAGTGTAATCAACCCCCGCCTGCGAGCAAGCCGCACCAAAATACGATCTGACGTCCCTCCAGTCGACAGTGTAATCAACCCCCGCCTGCGAGCAAGCCGCACCCC
>JBKBIP010000021.1:0-2388 GCA_046297495.1 Gemmataceae bacterium
TGGGGTGGTAGGGGGTAAGGATAAATGAAGCTGGGCGCTGGGCGATGGGTCTTCTTTGGTGGCGTGGCGCCGGCTTGGGGTTGTATGGGTTGATTATAACCCAAGCCGGGCGCGTGGCGACCGGCCTTCTTTGTCCCTACCACTCCGCCCAGCTCGCTGCCGGCATGCGGGCAGGGGCCGCTTCTCGGGACGGGCGTGGGGGGAGCGGCGCGGACGGTTGGCGGAAGAATTGGCCACCCTTCATCACATGGGTGATGTTATCCCGATTTTCTAGCAGCGTGATGTCGTCCAGCGGGTTGCCATCGACGACGATCAGATCGGCCAGTTTGCCGGCTTCCAGAGTGCCAATCTGGTCTTGCATGCGCATTGCCTCGGCCCCCAGCTTGGTGCCGGCGACGATGGCGTCGAGCGGCGCATAGCCGACCAGCTTGACCAGGTGCGTGAACTCCCGGCCATAGGTGCCGTGCGGGCACCAGTGGAAACCGAAGTCACTGCCGATCAGAATTTTGATGCCGCGCTGCCGGGCCTTGCGGATATTCTCGATAGCCGCTTCGAGTTCCTCTTCGTAATGGGTTTTTTCGCGGAAATCCTCATACGATCCCAGCCACCGGAAACCTCCTTGCTTGGCGAAGTCAATCGTGCTGACCATGTAATCCAGCCCCGGCGCGACGAAGCTGCCGGCGCGGGCGATCATGTCCAGGGCCTCATCGTCGATAAAGGTAGCATGATCGATCACATCCACCCCGGCACGGGCGGCCATCTTGCAGCTTTCGGCGCTGCGCGCATGGACGGAGCAGAGCCGATTGCGGCGATGGGCTTCCTCGACCATGGCGTCAATCTCTTCCTGGGTGCAGGTCAATTCCGTCTGTTGACATTCAAGCAGCAAGCCTTCACCGGTGATGTACATTTTGATCATGTCGGCGCCATCTTTGACCATCTGCCGGACCGCCTTGCGCACCGACCAGGGGTCATCAACGAACACTCCCAGGCCGTCCATCCCCAGCTTGAGCCAGCTAGGGTTCCAATCGAGCATCCCGCCGGTTTGGCAAATATCTCGACCGGCGGCCAAGAGACGCGGGCCGGGAATCTTGCCGGCGTTGATGGCGTTGCGGATGTGAATATCGACCATGTGCAGCGCCCCCGCCGACAAGCCCGACGTGTAGCCGCAATCGAGCATCATCCGCGCGTTGCACACGCCCGCGATGGTGGCCACTTCGGGGGGCTGCTTCAAATCGAGGTCGGGCAGGTCCATGACATGGTTGTAGCTCAGATGGACATGAGCCAGGATCATGCCGGGCATCAGCGTCCGGCCCGCCAAGTCGATGACCGTGGTTCTCGGCCCTCTCGGTTCGGGATGGATGTTCCCGACCTGTTTGATCTTGTCTCCTTCGACCAACAAGCCACCGATGTAAGCCGGGCGACCAGTGCCATCGATGATATGAGCATTCTTGAAATAAGTGGTATCGTTGGGACCGTTGCAACTATTGGTGTAATACATGGTGAACCTCATCGAATGAGCGGCTGCCAAGGACAATGCCACGTGCGAACGCCTATTGTACCAGGCGGCAGAAGGATTGAAAGAATGAAAGAATAGCAGAGAATTTGATCTCTTGATGTTTGTAGTGGTTGGATGATTTATCGGTTCGCGCACGGAGATGGGGACGTGCGTGAACCGATCCCTCTCTGTGACCGCCTTTTACCGATTCTTGACAATCCGGCGTGTCAGCCAGATTTCGCCGCACAACAAGCCAATGACACCTAAGAGGAACCACCACCATAATTCCTGGCGATGATCGGCAGTCACCAAAGCGGGAGCGGTTTCAGCGGGATCAGTAGCATACGTCATGGGGAGGATATTGGCCACGGCGGCGCGGTCGTCGTCACTGGCGGGGGTCAGGTCGGCTTCGCGCGGGTCGGGTTGGACGACGTAATACACCGGCTTGCCATCGTGCCCCTGAATCCGGTAGATGCCCGGTTCGCGTGTGTCCTCATGGACCAACGGCCAGCTGTCCCCCGTGAGCGTTTTCGTTTCGCCATTGGGCAGGATGATCTCGTGCGGAGTGGGGGCGGTGCGTGCGCTTTCCTCATCGGTGGGACGATAGCGGATCGGTTGGCCAGGTTGCAAGTTGTGCTCCGCCGTCCGTGCTCCCGCCAGGTAATACACCAACTCATGCGCCAGGGGAGCAAATGCTTGCGACTTGGGCAAGGTGTTGTACCAGGTGTCATCCAAGGGCGCGGCGCTGAGCAGCACCCGGCCCCCTCGGAAGGGACGTTCGACCAGCAGCGGATCGGACGTGGTCAACAGAGCGACTGGAACCGCCGGCGCGTTTTGGCTGGGCGGAGTCAATTTCCAGTAGCGCGGCCATCGAACTTGGGTAAAATCGCTTT
>JBKBIP010000021.1:2487-5076 GCA_046297495.1 Gemmataceae bacterium
TCTTCATCTCCCGAAACAGATCAAGGGCCGGGTGGAACAGCGTTTCTTGTAGCGGTGAGGCGGCTTTCTCCGGGGCATCCACGTCGCCGACCGCCTCTTCCAGCCGGGCCGGCAGCCAACCTTGCCCGCCGCGATAAAGCAAGTCGTTATAGGCCGAGGCATCGCAGCGCTCCCCCAGCGCTACCAGCACGCCGCCGCCATCCGCCAGGAATTGCTCGATCGCCTGGTTTTGCCGGGCCGACAGGCGTTCGACATTGACGAGAATCAGCACGCGCGGCCGGGTGTCCGGTTGATCCGGGCGCAGCGGTTGACTCAAGGCGGCTTCATTCAACTCCTGGATCGGCACCACCTGGGCCAGTACGCGCGGCTTGGGGTCGATCTTTGGCGACAAGGCATCACGTAGAAAATCAGTGCCGCGTAACTTCGCGTTGGGCTTGGGGTCGCCATCGACCAGCAGCACAGGAAGCGCCCGCACCACTTCCAGGGCGAAATCCTGGCGATTGTCACCGGGTAGCCGATCTTTCACTACGTAATCCTTGGATCGCTGCTCTTTGGGCGGGTCCGGCTCGACGATGACGGAAACCAGGTGCGACCCTGGCGTGGCAAATTCCTGATGAAATGTCAGTGGCACTTGCCCCTTCTCCAATTGAGCCGTTTGCGGCGGTTGCAAGTCTCTGGCTGGTTTGCCGTCGATCTCCAGCCGGACGCGGAAGGGAGGCCGATATGCCTTCTGCCCGCTCAGGCGCAGCGCGGTGCGGAAGCGGATGTCTTGCCCGGCGGCGGCCACGGTTCGGCTGACTGTCAGCGGCGCCAGCGACCAATTGGGCGGCTCGGCGGGGCGCTTCGGCTCCAAGTTGAACACGAAGAGCTGGGGCGGCGGCAGGTCCCCGTTCTGCCGAAGTGGTTGGGCCAGCAGTTCCCAGCGCAGCAAGCTGTGGCCGTCCGCCCAGCCGAACCGCTGACCATCACTCAGCACGATGATGTCACGCCGCGTGCGCTGGCTCTTGGCGTCGAGCAGCTGCCAGGCGGCATGCACCGCTTGCGGCCAATCCACCCCCCCCGCCGGCGCTGGTAATCGGTCGATAACATGCCGCACCTGGTCGAAATCGCCGCTCGGCTCGGCCAACACCGGCACCACTACTTCCTTGGCCTGCAACACCGCCACCGTGTCACCGGGTGTCAGGTCATCGACAAAATTTTTGATCCAGTCCTTGGCTTTCTCCTGGGCCGATGACCCTTCCCCCTCATACCCCATGCTGTACGAACCATCGACGACGATCACCACATCCCGATTGGGCCGAACGCCGACCTGCCCCAGCAATTGATTGAACCACGCCATTTGCACGAACGGCCCCGCCAGCGCCAACACCATGACGCCGATCAGCCCCATGCGCAGCGCCATGAGCAGCAATTCCTCGATCAGCAACCGCCGCCGGGTCGTCTCGCTGATCTGCAGGAACTGCATCGCTCCCCAATCGACGACCTGATAGCGCCGGCGATTGAGCAAATGAATCAACGGTGGAATGGCCAATCCCGCCAGTCCGGCCAACAACAGAGGAATGAGGAATCCAAATGGCATGGCAACCTGGTGTTCATGGTTTAGCGATGCTTCGCAGAAGCGTTACACTCTCCCGCAACGCTTCCACGAAGCGTTGCTAAACCGTGTTATTTTTGTGTCTGGCGCTTCGTCAAATAAATCCCCAGTGCCTTTTCCACTGGCTCATCAGTGCGCATCTGGTGATAATCAATTTGCATCTTACCGGCCCGTTCCTTCAATTCCTGGCAGAAACTCTGGAAGTTTTGCAGGTATTCCTTGCGCAGCTGCTGGGGATCGACTAGCAAGCGGTGGCCGGCGACTTCCAGGTCGCGGAATTGCGTCCACTTCTTGAAGGGGAATTCGATCTCCTCTGGGGCCAGAATGTGGAACAGCAGCACTTCATGGCGTTGGTGGCGGAAGTGGTGCAAGGCACGCAACAACGGCGTCATCTGGTCGAAGCAATCGGACAACACCACGACCAAGCCTCGGCGTTTGAGCTGGCCGGCCAGATCGTGCCAGATCGGGGCCAGGCTGGTTTCCCCCCCCGGCTGCGTCTGTTCCAAGGTGTTGAGCAGGTGCATCAGGTGCTTGGAGTTGGCTCGGGGCGGAATGATTTGGCGGATGCGCGTGTCGTGGGTCACCAGGCCAACGGCGTCGAGCTGGTGCAGCATCAAGTAGGCCAACGATGCGGCAATGTATTGGGCATATTGAAACTTGCTCAGGTGCTCGCCGCGATACCCCATGCTGCCGCTGGCATCGACCAGCAAATGCGCTTTCAAGTTGGTTTCTTCCTCGTATTCCTTGATGTAATAACGATCCGTCTTGCCAAACACGCGCCAATCGATGTGCCGAATCTCATCCCCCGGATAGTATTGCCGATGCTCGGCAAACTCCACGCTGAAGCCCTTGTACGGACTCTTGTGTACGCCAGTCAAAAACCCCTCGACGACATTGCGGGCCACCATGGTGAGCCGGCCGTATTTGGCGAGGGAGGTGGGATCGAAGTTCATAGTTGTTTGTTGTCCGATATTCATTTTGTTTAGCGAAGCCGC
>JBKBIP010000021.1:5086-110814 GCA_046297495.1 Gemmataceae bacterium
CTTTGGTTTAAGAACGCTGTGGCGAAGCTTTGCGTGTTGCGGCGGAAACCCTCCGCTAAAGCTTCGCTAATCATTCTGATACATTCAATGGATAATGCAAAACGAATTACTCCCTCACGCCCGCTTCACTTTCGCTGCCGCTTCGTGCTGCGGCAGGGGGATGGCTTCAATTAGTCTCTTAATAATGTCATCGGTGGACACCCCCTCGGCGTCGGCGTGAAAGGTAGTGACGAGACGATGGCGGAGCACGGGGTAGGCGACGGCTTTGATGTCATCGGTGGTAACGTGCAGGCGTCCGTGCAGGATGGCACGGGCCTTGCCGCCGAGGATGAGGTATTGACTAGCGCGCGGCCCGGCTCCCCAGCCCACTAGGTCGAGCACGAACTTGGGCACCCCTGGATCGCGCGGCCGGGTGGCCCGCACCAGATCGGCGGCGTACTCGAAGACGTGATCGGCCACCACCACTTGCCGGACGATCTCTTGCAGCTTCATGATCTGCTCACCGTCCAGCACCGGCTTCAGGTCGGGCTTGTAGCTGCTGGTCGTCTGTTTCATGATCTGCAGCTCTTCATCACGGCTGGGATAATCGACCTTGATGTTGAACATGAAGCGGTCGAGCTGGGCTTCCGGCAAGGGATAGGTCCCTTCCTGCTCAATCGGATTTTGCGTGGCCAGGACGAAAAACGGTTCGGGCAAGTGATAGGTCTGCGCCCCGGCGGTGACGTGGTGCTCCTGCATCGCTTCGAGCAGGGCGGCTTGCGTCTTGGGGGGCGTGCGGTTGATTTCGTCGGCTAAGATCATGTTGGCGAAGATCGGGCCAGGCAAAAACGTGAATTTCCGCCGCCCGGTGTCGGGATCGTCCTGCAAGATGTCGGTGCCGGTGATGTCCGACGGCATCAAATCGGGGGTGAACTGAATGCGCTTGAACGACAGGTGCAAAATCTTGGACACGGTGCTAACCAACAAGGTCTTGGCCAGCCCCGGCACGCCGACGAGCAGGCAATGCCCTCGGCTAAACAGGGCCATCAACAATTGCTCGACCACTTGCTGCTGGCCGACGATCACTTTGCCGATCTGCTCGGTCAGGTTTTGATAAGCAACGGCGAGATCACGCACGATCTGGGCTTCTGCGGGAGTGACATTGCTGGGATCAGACATAAGCGGCGGGACCTCCGGGGTGAGAATTCAAGTAGTTGCAGGAAGGTTCATTGTAACCAGGAAGAGGAGTGGTGCAACCAGAGGAACAACGAGACGCGGTGGCTGACCACCATATGCCGCGAACCGTTGCCTTAGATGGCAGTAATGCCCAGAGCTTCCAAAAACTATCCAACTATCCCTAAGCGGGCATTTTCCGCTTGCCTTATCGCGAACATTTTGTCCATCTTGGCGGTCGGTTCCGCTTGGCGTTTCATTATTTGCTCGCCGTTGGCTCGCTCGCTAAACGGCTTTTCCGTCTTGCGCCGTTCAGGGTAGTCCTATCCCACCGAATTGGGGTATGATGGTAAGATTGAAAGGTGATGGGGGAACGGTTGCCAGCTCATGCGGTGAGCGAGGAGAAAAGCCGGTGAGTGAGAGTCATTCGGGTCTGGAACAGATCGTATCCTGGCCGGCGTTGCTGGGCTACTTGAATTTTTCCGAAGGAAAACCAGACCCGCGTTTTCAGAAGCAGCTCAATGATGCCTATGGCTATCTGGCGGAACACGGTGCGTCGGAACCGTGGAAGTTTCTGTTACGGCTGCTGACGGAACAGCTCGTCGCCGTGCGGTCCAGCGGCGCCAGCGCGTTCCAGGATGTCAGCCAAGCCGAGGCGGTCTTGGCGCTGGTCGAGCAGCGCGTCTTGGCGGCGTATCGCGCGCACCATGCCGATTTACTGTTTCATCGCACGGAAAATGAGCTATTTCAACCGTTCTTTCTAGCGCGTGTCTTTGAAGCGGTCCTGGCTCAAGGCCCCCCTTGGAACGAAGAGGACCGCATCCTGCGCGGCACCCTGATCAAGCTCAACGATTTCGTTGGTCATCGTCCCATTGCCATTCTGGAAACCCGGCCACGCGGGGAACCGTATCCGCATGAACGGGTTCGGCCTATTCCCTTGTATCTGCGCGGCGCGGGGGTGGCGTGGGGTTCGTTTCGGGAACTGATTTCCCTGGCCCTCTCCATTCTCCAAACTACCGATTCGCAGGTGTTGGCCGAGGCCCATTTCGATTTCGAGCAGCTGGAGGAGCTGGCCGTCGATCCGCGCGCCTACGATCATGGGCATCCCACCAATCGTCGGCCCAACTATCTCTTCGGCGAGTGGGACCCGCACCACATCGACCAGCAAGGGCGCTATCGCCGTTTCGTGGTACGTTGGATGACGCTGGAAGCCTTGTTGCAACGGGTAGCGGAAGGTGCGAGGGCTGGCGAAACGCTTTCCGTCCAAGACCTGCATGCCTCATCCACCGGCTTGTCAGCGCCATCGATCAGCGCGTCTCCAAGGGGCGAACTGCTCGCGGAAGCGGCGGCGGTATTAGCGGGCACGATCCTGATGGCTTCCGGGGTCAGCGGCTGGGGACCGACGGCCCATGACTCAACGGTGACACTGGCCAATATGATACCGCGCATCGCCCGGCTGCGCGACAACTTTTACGCGGGCTTGCTGAGCCGACCTCCAGCGCGGACCACCGGCGCAGGGGAAAAGCCGCGGGCCACGTCTACGCCGATCTTCACCGCCAGCCATGTGGAACGGCTGCGCCAAGAAGTTGCCACCAGCCGTCAGCCCTTGGCCAGCGCCCGGCAACACCTTAATCACACCCTGGCGCGGCATCGGGCCTTGCAGCTCCAACAGCGCTATCTATCGATTGTCTTTGCCGAGATGGGATTCCCGGAAGCCAGCCAACGCGAGGCCGCTTTGATCCCGGTGGCCTCGGTGCGCTTTCTGAGTGAAATCATGTGTCGGCTCAGCGGTGGCCAGCGCTTCCTCGATCTGGACCAGCCCGCGGCGGCCGCTCGGTTGTTGCCGGAGATCGAAGGGCTGTTGCGCCGCGGCATCGACTGTGGCGCCATCGTGGACCCGTGGAACATCTTGGGCTTTCAGGGGTTGTTTCCCCTCTCAAACGCGCGTGAGGACAGTATCCGGGACCCGCGTATTGATGATCTGGTCCACATGGTCGAGGAAACCTTGCACCTGTACGCGCGGCTGTTGAGCGAGGCGGCCGCCGCGGGCGACAGTGGTTTGATCAAAGCCGTGCTACCTCAGATGAAACGCTTGGCCGAGTGGTGGGATCAGTTCGCCAGTAGCACCGTCAGCGACGTGCGCCGCGTGGTGGGGGCCGAGGCGGTGGCCTCGGCGGAACACGTGGCCCATGCCTTAACACGATGGCATGAACGGGGCGAGGCTTCCGCCGATCTGGCTTTCTGGCGCCAACACCTACAAGGCTTTCGCACTCCCAAAGCCTTCGCCTTAGTGGTGGACGCCCTGTTGCGCAAAGGAGACCATCGCGCGGGCATGGCCTTGCTCATCAACTGGCTGGGACAGGCCGAGCAAGTACCTCTGGAAGATAACGCCGAGCATTCCTTCCATGTCTTGGCCTTGCGCTGGATGATGAGTGTCACCAAGGAGCAGACGTCCACGGCTGACCCTTCCACCATTCCTTCCGAGGACCCTTGGCCGCTGGTCAAGAAGTTCTTCGATTACCTGGAGGCTAACGCGGAGGAGTTCTGGCAAGTCCCCACCTTGCAAATCGGTCCGGAGCAGATCACCACCGGGCCGAACGAGGTGGAGGACGACCTCTTCGGGGCGGCTTACGAGGACGTCACCTACCAGGACAGCACCGCTGATGACCAGGAAGGGGCGGTGATGGAGGACGGCGGTTTGGAAAAAGAGTTCGAGCTGGAAATTGAGGCGCGGCGGTTGAGCCAACGCTTGCCGTTCATCTCGACGTTGGGGCGGTTGTGGCCGCTCGCCGCCCAGCGCGATCCCCGTTGGCCAGAGCCGGACGACCGCCGCGACACCTTGCGCCAATGGTTGAGCGAAGCCCGCGCCAAGCAGCGGCAGATGTTGACCTTGTTGGACACCTTGCACGATTATCCCATCCCGCGCCCGCTGGGATCGTTTGATTCGCTGGTGGAATACGATCATCGCCGCCTGGTCAAGGAACAGCTCACCTATACTGCCATCAGCACCTGTTTGGACCTGACCTTGGCCGTGGGAGCCTTGAAAGGGGCTTTATCCCAAGAGGCGGAAGACGACGGCGGCGCGGCGGCGGGGCCGAAGTGGGAGCCGGTGGCCATCCGTCTCGAACAAGCGATCTTTCGCCGTGATTTGGACGTGGTGCGCCGGCTGCTACCCGCCTTCGTCCCCTTGTTTCGCGGCGAGCCGTTGCTGTTCACCACGCTGGCGGATGGCGGCCATCCCCGCCAAATCTTGCACGCACGGCTGGCCCAAACGGTCTTGCGCGCGTTAACCACGCAGATTCCGCGCCTTGGCTTGCTGCGCGAGACGTATTATCTGCTCAAGACCGCCCGCCAGATGGAACAGACGCAGCCCCCCCCCGAACGCAGTCTGACCGAGTTCAATCATTTGTTTCAGGCCGCTTTCCAGGCCGTCGTCGAAACCGTGGTGGATTCCGCCGCCTCCTGGGAACCCGCACAGACCACCGATCAAGCCTTCGTTGAATTGTTGGAAAAACTAACTGCCCCCTTCTTCAAGCTCTGGATTGATCATAGCCGGTCGTTACACCTCTCCAGTTTGGAAATGGTGCATGAGGAGCACGAATGGGAAGTGCTGTATCGCTTCATCCGCCGCTATGGCCGAGAGTTGTTCCACGCGCGATTTCTGACCTTGGCGAACTTGCGCGGTATCTTGCACCGCGGCATTGGCGACTATCTCGATTATTTGGAGGAAAATAGCGATCCGGCCCATCCCCTGCGGCTGCTTCAGGACCTGGACGACTCCCTCGCGCGGGCGGACGTTATTCGGCACATGCAAACGATCATGATCGCTTTGATCGAGAATTATGAGGAATACAAGGATTTCAACACCACGACCACGCAATCCGACTATGGCGAGAACTTGCACATGTTGCTCGATTTCTTGCGGCTCAAGGTGGCCTACGAGCGGAACGCCTGGCAATTTCGGCCGCTGGTGTTGGTCCACGAAGTCTTGGCGCGGCGGCAGCGGCATCGCGCGGGGGAATTATGGCTGGAAGCGTTCGCGCATCTGACTCGGCCCATCGCCGACAAACACGAGAACGAGTTGGCCAAGCTGGTCCAAAAGCATGGCATTAGTCTGCGCACCGTGGCCGACCGCGTGCATGAGCGCCTCTTGAAGCCTTTGCTCATTGATCGTCTATGTGCCTGGATTGGACCGGCGATGGCGGAAGCCCACGCAGGAACCCCCGGCCCCGCCTTCGCCAACCTAGAACGGGAGCTGCAACAGCACACGGCGACGCCGACGGGAGTCGGGTTGGACATTCCCTATTGGCTGCGGCAGGTCCAAATGGAAGTGCAGCGCGTTCGGGCCGAGCACACCGCCATCGCCACCTTGGCCGAGAAGCAATTCCGCATCCCGCCCGTCACGCTCACGCTGGCCGACCTCAACCGCCAGCTGACCGATTGGGACAACCCCGGCGAGCTGCCGCACTTGGCGGAGTAGAGCGCCTCCCTAACGCCCCAGGCCAAGGCGAACTCATCCGGGTGTCATCAGAAACGAGCGGAAGAAATTCTCCAACATCTCTGCCGGATACAAGCAAAAGGCGTAATCGCGCCGCTGCAAAATGGCTCGTTCCTTGCGAAGGCGCAGGCATTGATGGAGTTGTTCACGAATTGTCTCCGTCCGCGCGCGAAGAAACGGGCGGAGTTGGGCCGTCACTTGTCGTAGCTCCTCGAAACGCTGTCGGCGTTCTGTCGCGGTCTTCGGTTGATAGTTGATCCACTGTTGTTTCCGTTCCAGCAAGGCCGCGACTTCGGCGGGGTAGGCCGATAAGTCCGTGAAATAGCGTTGCGGATTCCAATAGAAGTCGCGGCTTGTGCGCCTCACGCGGCGCCAGTCCTCGTCGGTGACTTCTGGGACGGGCAACGGCAGCAGCAACGTCGCGGACAACACGAGATATTCCGGCGATTCGATGTCATAAAAACGGAGCATGATGGCGTCGGTTAGCTCATCGTACTTGCCGCCGCCGATGCCGTGCAGGAACAGGTCGCCTAGCAACAAGCGCGCGAACAACGTGGTGGTAAGCGCCCGCGTTCGCGCTTTGTGGCCGGTGGCGGCGAGCGCTTGCCAGACCGGAACAGCCTGGTCGGGCGACGCCGGCAGCGTGGGCCAAGGCTCATCCCCCTGCCGCACTTCGATTCGGTCATGGCGCTGGCGGGCCAGCAAGCGACCGCGGCGCTGCTGGCCGGTCCGCCAACCCCAGAACGGGGCTTCCCACCAATCCCCCTCGATGGTCAATTCGGCCACCGGATGATGACGACTTTTGATGCCATAGAATTGCCGGTATTCCCGCAAGCACTGGTTATGAACGGCATGAAACCGGGGCAAGTCGCACAGGATGTGACAGGCGAACCAGGCGAACGCTGCCGTTTGGCAGAGACGACTCATGGGCACTTCCAAATTGTGACAACCCCAGCGCCGCTCCCAATGCCGTCGCGCCGCCGCGAACCGCTCCCCCAGCAGCAGGGTACGCCGCGCTTGGCGTGTCACTTCCGGCCAAAACTCTTTCAACAAGGGGGTATAGCCCCATTCTGCCATCATCGTGACAGTGCGCTCTCCCCATTCGCGAAAAATCTCCTCACTGTGGACGGCACGTTCCTCGTAAGGAATCTCGGCGTTTCCCCAGTCGAAGTGGACCGAGGCCAGCGCGACCGTTGTTCCATTGCTGGCAGGGGTGGTCCGGCGAACCGGCACGCGCGCCGCAGTTGATCGGACCATGTCGCTATCCACGATGAGATTGAGCGGCGTTCGGCCAAAACGTTGGGCCAAACCATGTAGCGCGAAATTCTTGACCCAGACGCCGGGATGAAACAATTCTGGCTGATGGCCAGCCAGGAGCAAGGAATCAACGGCGGCGGCAGGCGGCAGGGGTTCCCCCGCTTCCCGAAGGTAAGCCTCAGCCGCCGCCACGGTTTCGCGGCGCGCCATGCGGCGCAGCTCTGGCAGTGGGCGCCCCGCGATGGTTGGGGCGGAATGATCGAATAGCTGACGATTTTGAGTCAGTAGCGCGCCTGCGTCCGCCAGCGGCGGGTCGGCGACGACCGCGCCGTGGTCCCGCGGGGCGCGGAGGAAATGCCGGCGCATCAATGACAACTCTCTTTCGGCAGCGGACTGGGGGGAGACGCTTCGGACACGCTTGGCACGCACGCTTCGGACAAACCCCAACCATCCCATGCCTTCCAGCTGTCGGCCAACACTCGGCGATAATACGCCAGTCGCTGTTCCGCGTCGTCCATGACGCCGCCGAATGCCCGGTTGGGATCGAGATAGACGCGCGGCACCCCCACTTCCTTGATGCGCAAGCCCAGCCGGGCCGCCTGCACCCACAATTGCAACGGCATGCCCCAGCCGGTCTCAGTGATGTGCAGCGGCGCCAACGCACGGCGATGGTAAGCCTTGAAGCCGCAAAACGCATCCGTCAGATTCAAACCCAACAGAGCGTTGACCTCGGCGGTGATGGTGCGGTTGATCCGCAAACGGTCCGAAGGGGGAAGATTGTCCTGGCGAAACGAGCGCAAATACCGGCTGCCGGAGACAATGTCGGCGTCGTGCAACGCTTCCAACAACACGGGAATGCGGGCCGGTTCGTGCTGGCCGTCGCAATCCATTGTCACCAGCACCTCGACCCCATGACGCAAGGCATAATCGAAGGCGGAGATCAGGGCCGCCCCATAGCCGCGATTCTGAGGATGCGTCACGATTCGCAGCCCCGCTTCCTCGGCCAGCAACTCCGCCGTGCGGTCGGTGGAGCCATCATTGATGATCAGGATATTGGAACAATAACGATGTACTTCCTTCACCACGCGCTGGACATGACGTTCCTCGTTGTAAACCGGAATCGCCACCAAGCAATCGCTTTTCTCCGTCACGGCACTCGTCCCCTGTAAATGTCGTCGCAAAGTTGTCGGGCCGCCGCAAGTTATTATTAGCCAGAGGGGGAAAGATGTCAAAACCCACCTACCCGGAGACAACCGCATTTTTTCCAAGCCCCAGGAATGTTCGCAGGCAACGGCCCATGAGTTAGGGTTCTCCCTCTCAAGGCCAAGATGTGAAGTTGCACGTGCGCGGAGATGGGAGCGATCTTTTGGTGGCATAATAGCACCAAAAAGCAATCGCCTTTTCGCTATCAGGTTCCACCAATTCTCTTCATTCCCTTCTTGCCAGGCCGAGTTTTTCCCCACACAATACGTAGCATTCCGTTGTATTCGTTGAAATTCGCGCACCGGGGAGCGACCATCATGAAAATTGGCATGAACTTGTTGCTGTGGACCACGCATGTCACCGAGGAGCATTTTCCCCTTCTGGCCAAGCTGAAACAGGTCGGCTACGACGGTGTCGAGCTGCCAGTCTTTGAAGGGGATGCCGGTCACTACCGGAAGATTCGCCAGGAACTGGACCGGCAAGGATTGGCCTGTACTACCGTCACCATCATGACGCCGGAAGCCAATCCAATCAGCCCCGACCCGGCCATTCGTCAGGCGGCCAGCGACCGGCTCAAGTGGGCCATCGACATGAACGCCATCCTGGGGAGCGAGGTGCTGTGCGGGCCGTACCATTCGCCGTTGGCCGTCTTCTCCGGCACCGGCCCCAGCGACGACGAGAAGCAACGGGCCGCCGACGTGCTCCGCCCTGCCGCCGACTACGCCCAGCAAGCGAAGGTGAAGCTGGCCATTGAGTATCTCAATCGTTTTGAGTGTTATTTCCTGACCACCGCCGCCGATGCCCGCGCCTTGGTGCAGCGCGTCGGCCATCCCAATTTTCGCTCCATGTACGACACCTTCCACGCCAACATCGAGGAAAAGAACATCCGGCAAACGATCAAGGATTTCGCCGACAGTTTCATCCACGTCCACATCAGCGAAAACGACCGCGGCACCCCCGGCACCGGCCACGTCCACTGGGACGAGACGTTCCAGACCCTGCGGGACATTCAGTATGACAATTGGCTGGTCATTGAAGCCTTTGGCCGAGCCTTACCCGCCCTGGCCGCCGCCACCCGCGTCTGGCGCGACCTGTTCCCGAATGCCGAGGAGGTTTACACCGAGGGGTTCCGCTTCATCAAGGAGAAGTGGAACGGGTAGGTGATTTCGTTTAGCGTGTGAGCCGCAGGCGAGCACTGAGGCATTGCGCTCGCCGGTGGCTCGCCCGCCAAACAGGAGACATCCCCATGCCTCGCTATGTCATCCTCGAACACGATCACCCATTCCTGCACTGGGATTTGATGCTGGAAGCGGGGACTGTGTTGCGCACTTGGCGGTTGGCGGCGGCGCCGGAAGTGGGACATACGGTGACCGCCGAGCCATCCTTTGATCATCGCTTGCTCTACCTCGATTATGAAGGTCCCATCAGCGGCAATCGCGGCCAGGTGCGGCGCTGGGACGCCGGCACCTTTACCTGGCTGACCGATACGGAAAACCAGGTATCGGTTCGGCTCGACGGTCGCCGTTGCCAAGGACGATTGCTGATGGAATGTACGAATGAAGAATGGATTGGTAAGATCGAGAAGGAAGAGGACAGTAAGCTGGATTAAGATTGCCACGATTTGCCATTTTGGCAAACTTCCAATGTCGAAATTCCATGAACATGTTGCTTTCGCGGATAACGATGGCGTCTGCCGGACAGTGCCCTCCCAGGTAAAGCCTGGAAACGAGAAAAAAATTCTCTTTTTCCCGCGAACCTTTTTCTTCCTGGCGCATCTGATCTATCATCTGAATGGTCGATTTCGTTTTTCTCACAAAAAAATCAAAGTTTTTGGCAATAAAACGTCCGGAAAAACGTATCTACTATATGTGGAACAACGTCGCGGGGAGCGACGATATTTTCAACCTTGATGTTGAGGAACTGAACCGCTCTTTCACTCCTTTCTGTATCTTTACCCGGAGCTTGCCGCGGGCAGGCTCGCAACGAACACCTTTGTGTGTGCTGGAGGTCTGCAATGGCCGCTATCCAATTGGAATCCGTGGTGCTGCGTGGCGTCTTCGTCGTTGGCGACGAAACGACCGACTGGAAACCGTGTGATTCCGGGCGGGCCAACCTGCGGACCGGGGCACAAAACCTGGACCGACGACCCTTGTCGGTGGGCAATTCGCAACCCCAACACGCGGGGCATCTGCCTTATGCGCGCGTTTATGCCAGCGCGCGGATAGAGCGCGAGCCGGTCGTGCTTGGGAATTGCGGTCAGGCCCGCCCGGACAATTCGGTACGTCGCAGCGCCGCGAGATTGGCACGCCGGAACATCCGTTCCATGATGCCATGCGCGGCGGTCCTTGCTGACAGGACATCGACTCCGAGCCAGCGCCTGAGCGCTTGGCGCAAAGTCGAGGGCCATTGTCGCATTGGACCGAAGGCTTTCTCCTTGGTTGCTGGCCAGACGCTTCTCGGTAGCCAATTATCAGGCTGCCCGGAGGAAACCGTGCTGGCCCAGCCACACGCCGATCGGCGTGTCCTAGCGGGAGAAATGCCCGGCGCTTCGACGTGCGGAATGTTGGGCTAATGCCGACCGAGGGAACAGCTCGATCCTAAATCACCAGACCCACGCGGTCTGCATTGGCTTGAGTCTGAACCCATTCCAATTTGTTCCCATTATTCCCCTGCGTGACGAATCGCGGGCGCATTCCCGAAGAAAGTCGGCGCCACCGCGGTTGCTTGGATTCATCATTTTGCGCGGACAGTCGGCCACTCATGCGCGAATCGATCCATCCGAGAACTGCTAACCTCGACGACCCGGCCTCCCATAGGTCATGATCCGAGTAGGTCGTCGATGCTGTCTGTGGAATTATCCACACCCCCAAGCCCGTCGCGCGGCGACCGGCTGCTCGACCACGAAGAGCCACGGGTCCCCAACGCCTGATCCTTGGCGGACCATCTCCTTCCACGTCGATGTGGACCGCATTTTACTGGATCGGAAAAGGGAATTGCATGACGTTGAACGACATCACGACGTTGGTTCTGAAGGCCCAAGCGGGAGACCGGGCGGCTTACGGTGAGTTGGTCCGGCGCTTCGAGCCGTCGGTCTATGCCGTGGCCTTGGCCCGGTTGCGCCGTCCGGGAGAGGCGCAGGAGTTGACGCAGGAAGTGTTCGTGCATGGCATGACCAAACTGGGGCAGCTGCGCGATCCGCACTGCTTCGCCGGCTGGTTGCGGCAGATCACGGTGCGCATGGCCATCAACCACCAGACGCGGCGCGGCCCGTTGGCCGGCGCCAAGCCGGATTTCTTGGACAACGTCCAGGCCACGACGGCCGGCCCGCTGGAGGAGATGATCCGCTCCGAGCAGCGCACGTCGCTGCGCGCCGGCTTGGCCAAGCTCAAGCCGCTGGATCGGGCGACGCTGGAGGCGTTCTACCTGCGCGGCCAATCGCTCAAGCAGATGAGCCGCGAGTTCGAGACTCCCATCGGCACCATCAAGCGGCGTCTGCACATCGCCCGCCAGCGCCTGCGCCGCCAGCTGGAGGGGATGCCCGCCAGCTCCAAGCCGAAGCGTCCGCGCCGCCAGCGGGAGCTAGCGTGCGTATGACCATCCGTGGTTCGTAATCACGCCAGGCCGCCAGGTGGTCGCGGAAAGCAGCGACAGCCGGGCGACCTGGGTTCGGGTTACGTCTTCGAGCGCATGTGCTCGATCAGAATCTTGGCGGTTTCCGGGCGCATGATGCGCGGGTCGGGGAGTTCGCCGGCGCGGAGTTTTTCGCGCAACTCGCGGCCGGAAATGGAAATCATCTTGTAACCTTTGGGGCCGTGTTCATCGACCAAGCCGACCCGGCCCAACTCTTCGTAGAAGGCGGCGAAGCCGATCTTGACCGGCTTGATAAGCAATTCCCCCTTCAGTTCGTCGAACTTGCGTTGGGCGGCCAAGCCGTCCCAAATGTCCTTGCCGTCGTCATAGGGGGCGTCGGCGTGTTTGCGGCCAATGACAATGTCGGTAAAGCCGAAGTTTTGCCGATAAATGCCATGCATGATCGCTTCCTTCGGCCCGGCGTAGAACATCTTGATGTCCAGGCCGATCAACAGGATGCGGTCAGTCAGGTCACAACCGACGCGCCGCCACAGGGCCTCATCCTTGTCCCCTTGGCCCAAGGCTTTGTTGTCGATCAGGGCCTGGTAGGTGGCCATGCGCGTGACGGCGGGAACATCGTCTTCCTTGGTTTCGCCGACCAGCGGATTGAGCACGGCGCCGGCGTGATGTCCTTCGGCGGTCAGCCGTTCCAGGCCGGCCACCAGGGCGTATTCATGGGCGCGATGCAGCGGGTTGCGGGTCTGGAAAGCGACCACGCGCTGCCAGCCCTTCTCGCGGAATAAGGCCCGCGTCTCGCGCGGCGACAGCACGAACTTGCCGTAGTGCGGGTTCTTCTGCTGCGGCAAGACGCGCACCTCGCCGCCGAGCAACATCGCGCGTGAATCGCTCATGGTCATCTTGCCGCCGGGATGATCGGTGCGCTCGGTGCCATAGACCCCTTTGATGTAAGCCAGTTTGTCGTAGGGATAAATATCGTTGATCTTCAGCGAACCGACGATGGTGCCGCCATGGTTCACCAGGGCCACGGTTTCGCCGACTTTCAGCGAGTCAGCCAAGGCTTTATCGACGGGAAACGCGATGGGAATGGTCCAGGCGTATGCCTTACCATCACGGATAATGACTTCGTCAGTGAGCACTTTCTGGTAGGTGGCGCGATCCATCGGCCCCGTCAACGGACTCAAGCCGCCGTCGCCGAGACGGTACAGGCTGGATAAATCGGCGTCACTAATCGGCACTTTTTTCCAGCCGGCGGCCTGTTTCTGAAAATCGGCCACTTCTCCGGCGGGCACGGTACAATCAACGGGTTCTTTCAGGCCTCCATGCGGCGGAATCAGATCCTGCATTGCTAGGTCTCCTGGGATATATGTGCCAACAGCCTATCTCGGGCCAATTTCCCGAACGAGAGGCAAGGAACTAATGTTATAAACAAGATAGGCTTTTGAGGAAAGATGAACCGATGATCCCGGAGACGACGAGTTTAGCGAGCGAACCACAGGCGAGCAGGTATATGCTGGCTCACCTGTGGCTTGCTCGCTAAACAAGAAGCTCGTTAAATCCCGCTGCCCCCCTCGTGTTCGATGACATGCAGGCCACATTCCTTCTTGGCGGTGCCGGCCCAGCGGCCAGCGCGTTCGTCCTCCCCCTCGGCCACGGGGCGCGTGCAAGGCCAACAACCGATGCTGGTGTAGTTTTGATCGTGCAGAGGATTATACGGCACGTCATTTTTCAGGGCGAAACTCCAGACGTCTTTCTTCGTCCAACTCAAGAGCGGATTGACTTTCACCAAGTTGAATTTCGGGTCCCATTGCACGACACTGGCCTTGGCGCGGTGCCGCGTCTGATCGCGGCGAATGGAACTGATCCAAGCGTCATAGCCGACCACTGCGCGCCGCAAGGGGATGATCTTCCGGTCATGGCAGCATTGGTCCGGTCGATGCACATACAAGGGGCCGCCATGCTCTTCTTCATATTCCGCCACTGTCATGTCAGGGTAAATATATTCGACCGCGATGCCGTAGCGTTCGCGGATGCGTTCGCGCAGCTCCAGGGTTTCGGGGAACTGGTAGCCGGTTTCCAGGTTGAAGATGCGGACGCGCGGCTCGATCTCGGCCAGCATGTGGATCAAGCAACAGCCTTCGACGCCGAAAGCGGTGGCCATGGTCAGCTTGGGGAAAAATTGCTTGACGGCCCAACGCAGAATCGTGAACGGTGACTCCCCTTCCAGCAATTGATTGGCGGCGGCGAGGATTTCTTCAGTTATTGGCATCGGTACGCAGCCTCCGAACAACGCGAGCGCTTGACTTGGTGAACCACGAGCAAGCATCTGAGGAGAAACACGGCAGGGACCAAGGATGGCCACCAAGTAGGGTTGTTATCGGGATAATGAAGGTTTCGTCAAGAGGCAGGATCAACGACGAGTCACAACGAAAGTTCCTTGAGAATCGGTGCTTCCGTGCGCCATCACGCCAATCCCTCGGCGGTTGTTGCCCTGGATGTCTTGCCTGGCTACTCTTTCTTTTCCAGTATCGGCTCCAGGATCACGATGACTTGAGTATCCTCCGGCGGGATGCGTTCGGTAAAGGCCTCGAACAGCAGTTCGGCCGCTTCCCGCGAGCTGCGGATCGGCACATCGAGCAAGGCCCCTGGCATGTTGGAGACACAAATCACGTCGCCATCATTGGCCAAGTAGTAGGGCTGGCTCATGGGATCATCGGGATTGGGAATGAGCCGGCTGCCAGTGAATACCCAATCCGATGTCATTTCCTGGTTCGTTTTCACGTCGCGTATCCACTTTTGCGCGGCGATGCGCTGGCGCTTGCCGTCCTTCTCGTATTGCAAGAAGACTTTGACTGGCGTGCCTCGGGGCGGTTCGAACTTGGGATCGAAACGCACTGGCTCACCGGGAACGGCGCCGGCCGCCAATAGGGCCTTATGCACGTCGCGGGCGTCGATGTTGGCGGCTAAGATCGCTTCGTGCTCCTTGGTGCGCGTGCGGCACAGCAGCTGTTCCAGCGCTCCTTTGCGGAGGCAGACTTGGGCGCTGATCAGCACCCGGCGCTGCTCCCCCTGCACCTCCAAATAGACATTCTTGCCGAGTGACACGCGCTTCGGCTCAACCGATTGGGGGGCGGGTTGCTCGGAGGAGTTGGCGTTGGGGTCACAGCCGAGACCCAAAGTCGCCAAGGCAACCAAACCGCACAGCCAGCGATAGGAACAAATGGTATTCATAGTGTATATAGCATAGCGGCGCCTTTTCGTTTTGGAAAGGAAAAAGCAACACGGAATCGCCGATCCGCCGAAGTCGAGGCGACCTGTGATCCGGGGGGATTCGTATTCAGATCAGGGCGGCAATCGACGATAATAGGCGATGGTTCACGAATTAACTTCAACCCCACGAGCTTGCCATGCCTTCGGAAGCCAGTGCTCAATTCGCCGAATTGAACGAGGATCTGCGGGCGTTTCGCCATTACTTGCAAGCGGAGCGCGGCATGTCCATCAACACGGTCTTGGCCTATGGCCGCGATCTGGACCGTTTCGCTGGCTGGATGGCGGGGGGCGGCATGAGGGATTACACGCAGCCGAGCTTGCGTGAGCTGTCGCACTATCTCAGTTTTCTGCGCGAGGAACGGCTAGCGCCGCCGAGCATCGCCCGGCACCTGGTCGCGCTGAAGATGTTCTATCGCTTCTTGCGACTGGAGGAGCGTGCCGACCCTGCCGCCGTCGAATTGCTCAGCTCGCCGACCCTATGGGCGCGGATTCCACAGGTGCTCAGTCCCGAAAGCATCGACAAGCTGCTGGCCGCCCCGGAAGCGGTGGATCGCTTTTACCTGCGCGATCGGGCCATTCTCGAAACCATGTACGCCACTGGTAGCCGGGCGTCGGAGGTCGTCGGCTTGACGATGCCCGACTTGTATCTCGATTCCAGTTTTCTCAAATACACCGGCAAGGGGAACAAGCAGCGCGTGGTGCCGTTAGGTCAACCGGCTGTCCAAGCCTTGCGCGCCTATTTGACCGATCAACGGCCGGGACTGGTGCAAGCCACCCCGGACACGATGACGGTCTTCGTCAGTCGTGGCGGCCGGCCGTTGACACGGGAGATGCTTTGGGTACTGGTCAAGAAATACGTTCAGCGTGCCGGCCTGAATCCCAGCGTCAGCCCGCACACCCTACGTCATAGCTTCGCCACGCACATGCTCGCGGGGGGCGCTGATCTACGCACCGTTCAAGAATTGCTCGGCCACGCCAGCATCCAGACCACGCAACTCTACACGCACGTGGACCGCGATCGCTTACGTGCCACGCACCGCCAGTTCCACCCGCGTGCGTGAAGTCGGAACCTCAACGCTTAGAGTCACTTCCCCAGCTTGTCCTTGCGTTCCTTCCAGGCAGTGGCGGAGAGACTGCGGGCGACGCCGATTTCATCCAATTCCAGGGCTGTCCGTACCTGTATCCAGGCCACGGCGGCGGCAGCGGGAATGGGGAGCGGTCGCAGCGACACGTCCCAATAGTGGACTGTCCCATCCGCGCCCAAGGTCCAGAGCTGGCGATTGTCGTTGGTCAAATGAATGGCAGTAAGTGGTCCCGGTTGCGGCAAGGGCGGGCCGAGGGGTTTGCCCAACGTGGCATCCCACAAGCGGATGACCCGTGCGCTGTCGTAAGTGACGACGAACTTGCCGTCGGGGCTGAAGGTGAACAGCTCAACCGTTTGGCCGGGATGGCGGAGCGCTCCCACGGGCGCTCCAGTGGCGGCGTCCCACAGGCGCACGACTTTATCCAATGTCATGGTCAGCAGCCGTCGGCCATCGGGACTATACAGCACTTGCTGAATCGGTTCCGGGTGCCAGAGCGGCGGCGTCATCGGCTTGCCGGTCTGAATGTCCCACAAGCGGGCGCAGCTGTCGGCTCCACTGGTCAGCAAGGCGCGGCCATCGGGACTGACGGCCACGTCGGTGACGGCGGCCGGCTGGCGCACGGTTGGCCCCACCTGCCGCCCGCTGCGCATTTCCCGGACGCGCGCCGTGGCGCTCCGTTCGGTTTCCCCGCGCACCAGATCAACGCCGCCATCGGAGCGGGGGATTACTTTCGCGGGGCCGCGGATGCGCTCCCCCACGGAACGGCCGGTAGCGACTTCCCAGAGCTGGGAATCTTGGTCGCTATCCATCGTCAGCAACCAGCGGCCATCCGCGCTCCAGGTCACGGACTGGAGGCGCTCGCGCTGCGGCAAGGGGGGGCTGAGAGGTTTGCCCACATCCGCTTGCCACAAGCGAATCTGCCGATCGGCGCAAGCGGTCAATAACACCCGGCCATCGGGACTGTAACTGGCCATCTCGACCCCCGGATGATCGAGCCAGCCGCCGCGCGGTTGGCCCGTGTGCGTATCGAGCACTTGGACCCGATCTTGCCCCCGTGTGATCACGAAGGTCCGGCCATCGGGCGCGAACGCCAAAAAGCGACCATCCGCTGGCATGGGTAACTGATGGCGTTGGAGGCGCTGGTTCGCCGCCGCGTGCAGCCAGACCGTTTCCGCTGCGGGGCTGGCGCTCCAGAGCCATTGACCATTCGGACTGAAACCGGCGGCCGCGAGAGGAGCGGCATGTTCGATGGGATAGCCCAACCGCTGGCCGGTGGCGGGGGACCACAGCCACAGCTTACCGGCCAAGCCCCCAATCAGGCACGTTTGGCCGTCGGGACTCCAAGCCGCCGCCGGTAAGGCCCCCTGCGCCTGCCAATGATCCACTTCGCGCCCCTCATCCAAATCAAAAAGATGGACGCTGCCGCGCACGCTGGTGAGAAGCAGATGTTGACTATCGGGACTAAAGGCCGCCGCCGACAGCGGAGCCGATTCGGGCAAGGGGAACCGCTGCCGCAACTGGCCGCTGGCGCTGTCCCACAGGGCGGCCGTCGCGCCCGCAGTCAGCATCCACCGACCATCCGGGGAGAAGGCCGCCAGTCGCACCGGCTCGCCGTGTGCCAACGGTTCTCCGCTGGGCGCGGCGGTCGCCACGTTCCAGAGTCGGCCGTAACCATCCTCCCCGCCGGTCAGCAGTTTGCCCCCGTCCGGGCTGAAGGACGCTGACGTGACGCCACGATGAGTCAAGAGGGGCAGGGTAAACGGAGGCCGGGAGGTCTCCGCTTGGGGCGAGCCACCAGGGGCCTTTCGGCCCGCGCCCGCCACATCCCGGAAACGGATGGCGTCTCCCCCACCGCTCACCGCCATTTGATTGTCGGGACTAAACGCGACCACCGTGATCGGTTTCCCATGAGCTGCCTCGTTGAGGCGTTTCCCGTCGGCCACCGACCACAGACTCACCTGCCCCGATGCCGTGCCGGTCAGCAGCCAGCGCCCATCCGCACTGAGAGACAGTATGATAACATCTTCGTCATGATCTAGGGCTGGTCCTTGGCGCGCGCCGCTGGCCACGTCCCAGACAAACACCTTGGCCCCCTGATAAGTGACCAACCATCGGCCATCGCGGGACCACGCCGGTTTGCTCCCCTGATGAGGAAAGACCCCTTGAACAGGATGAAGATAACGATGCCACATCTTCAGATTGACACGCAGATAGCGTTCCAGGTCGGCGGTTGCTTCCTGCCGGGCGGCGATCTCCAGACTGCGCGCCAACCAGAGCAACCCCGTTCCCAGGTCTCCGTGGTCGCACAATGTCTGGCCGCGATTGGCGATCAGCTCGACGGCTTGCTGTTCGGCACGATGGCGGTGGCGCGTGGCGATTTGTTCCTGCGCGCGGGCTTGATCGAGAGCGGCCCGCGTGGCGTTTTGTTCGCGCATCAGGTCGGCGGCGTGTCGCGCTTGGGAAAGCCCAAACAGGACGGACGAGACCAGGATGGTAAGCAGCAGCACCAGTGTCAGCATCCCTGCTGCCGCTTGCCACGGATGCCGCCGCCCCCAGCGCCAGCAGCGTTCCCAGCGACCGACCGGACGGGTCCACTGCAACGGCTCGCCCCGTTGGAAACGGCCCAGCTCATCGGCCAGCTGAGCGGCGCTGGCGTAACGGCGCTGGGGTTCCTTGCGCAGACATTTCAGCACGATCCATTCCAGGTCGCGTGGCAGCGTGGCCACCAGCGAGCGCGGCGCCACTGGTTCTTGCTGCCGGACCTGATCCAGCGTCTCGACGATGGTAGCTCCTTTGAATGGCGGTCGTCCGGTAAGCAGCTCATACAAGATCGCTCCCAAGGCGTATATGTCCGTCGCTGGTCCCATGTCCCGCGTCTGCCCGGACGCTTGTTCCGGGGCCATGTAGCTGGGCGTGCCGAGAAGGTCTCCCGTCGGCGTCAAGCTCATATCCTGATCGAGCAGCTTGGCCAAGCCGAAGTCGGTGATTTTGGGAGTAGTGGGTAGTCGACGGTCGGCGGCAGCGCTCGTCTGCGGCTCGCTCGCTAACCGGCTGGCTAACAGAATGTTCGCCGGCTTCAAATCCCGGTGGATGATGCCTTGCTCATGGGCGGTCTGCATGGCGCGGGCCAAGATTTCCACGAAGGCGGCAGCCTCTTGTGCGGGTAGCGGCGTGCCGTTGAGTTGTCGATCCAGGCTTCCCCCCGCGACGAATTCGAGCGCCAGATAGGGATGTCCGTGGTGTTCGCCGATCGCGTGGACTTGCACGATATGAGGATGTTGCAGACGCGCGACGGCGTGGGCCTCGGCCAAGAAGCGTTGCCGCAGGACGGCAGAAGGCACGCTGGACACGATCATCTTTAACGCTACCAGCCGATTCAAGGCATTCTGGCGGGCTTTGTAAACGATCCCCATGCCGCCCCGGCCCAGCACCTCCAAGATGTCATAACCGGCAATCCGCGGATAATCGGCATGGGCTTGCTCCCCATGTGAATTGGGAGTGTCAACGGTCGGAGAGACTGCGGCTAGTTGGTGGGCCAGCTGTTCTTGATAAGCGGGGAAACGCTGTTCGTAACTGGCGGCATCGACGCGCGGGTCTTGCTGGCGGCGCAACCGATACTCCGCGACGATCAAACTCAGCGCGGCTTGTTGGTTCTGCTCCAATTCGGGATAGCGCCGCAAGTAGTCTTCCAAACGGGATGCTTCCCCAGCCTTGAGACGGCGTTCTAGGTCGATGTGAACCAGCTCCCCCAGCACCTGGCCCCGCAACGGCTCCTCGGCCGGCAAGAAATCGTCCACGGTCGGCCGCGCCCCGTTTTGCCAGGCCGCCTCGAAACGCCGCAGATAAACGTCCGCTTCGCCGTGGTCGGAAAAGTCAACGTCCTTGTGGGAGTAGGCCAAGGTTGGGATTTGGTCCCGCGAAGATGCCGATTCCGAAGGTAGTGGAGATGTCACGGCGCGCCTCGCTGTCGTTCCTCAAGAGTTTCTGGGAAATCGAAACTCGATTGGTTGGGGATTGATGCTACCACAGGCTTCCCCGCCCTCAATGTTTAGACGGCGTGGGTAGGCCATTGGTTCGACAGGTTTCCGCGAAAACCCAGCGTGCGATGTATCATCATCCCTCACTGGACAGCGTGACAGAGGCCGCTGCAACCAACCCAGTCATACAGCCTGGACAGGGTGTGCTCCGCCACCCAGCGATACACTCCCAGACCACTGCCAGACGCTGTGCGCCGGCGGGCAATCACCGGCTCGATCTCCCGATGGCGGAGGCACTGCCGATGGGCTTCCGAAAAGAGATGGGGGATCGGATTTGTCAACCGGCCCACCGGAGGTTTATTCAGGCCGAGATAGGGGGCGCGATTATATTATGACATTTCCGTCATCAAATAACCGCGTCCGCCGTGGCTGATTAGGAGCCGGAAGCCACCGGCGTCGGCGCCGGCGCGGGGGGGAGAGGGATCATCGGTTCGCGGCGATTGGGCAAGGGGCCGTAGAGCCGCGTGTAGTAGATGTTCAAGCCGTGGACGGCGTGGTACAGCGAGCCGCCATCGACCGGATCGTTCTGGGAATCGAGAATCATCAAGGCCAGGGCGTTGGCGGCGCTTTGCATCCACTCTTGCTTGAGTTCCTCATCCGTCAAGGTCAGAGCCAACCATTCGAGGATGTGGCCGGTCGTGTTGATGCGCGTCTCCTTGCTGGTAGCATTACCCGGACCCCGGAAGAAATTCGTCGAGAAGGAACCGTCCGCGTTTTGATACTTCTTGGCGATGTCGCGGTACTTGGCCATCTTGTCGGCTACTTCCTTCCAGACCCCTTCCGTCTGGCCGCCGTTTTGCAAGTGCAGATGATAAGCCCAGCACAGCCCGAACAATCGATGCGTGCCACCGCAGGCCGCCGATTCGATGGGTTCATCTAGCTCATAGCGCACCAGGTCTTCCAGGGTCAATTCCTCGCCGTGAGCATTGACCCAGGAATGATCAGTGCCATAGTATTGTGCCACAATGGTCACCGTCCAGCTCAGCTCCTGCTTGGGTACGCCGGGTTTGGCTACGGTGCTGGCCCGCATCTTGGAGTGGTTGCAAAAGTCCAGGAAGGTATATTCCTTGCCAAAGACGAAGACTTTCTTGTCCGCGGGTGTCCCCCATTGCCCCATCTCGGAGATGAACTGGTCTTGGTGCCCTTGGGCGACGAAGGCCTCGACCGGCCCCGCCCCTGCCCAGGGGACGTCCAAGCCGTAGGTCGTCGGCACGAAGACCAAGCCGCGTAGCTGGCCACCGCCGAAGATGTAGTCCAGGGCGTTGACACGCATGCCGGAGTTCGGATCGCGCAAGGTGACGTCTGGCCCCAGTCCCAAGATGCCGTGGAACACCGTCCAGAAACCATGCGTCAGCAGCAAGTCGCGCTGCCAGACGTGCTCAATGGCAGCGGCGATGCGTTCCTGGGGACCCCTGGCCAGGGGAGTCGGCGGCAGCGGCAAGGTTTCCGCCGCCGTCGGCGCCGGCCCGCGATCCGCCGGATGCTCCGGCGACAGCGGTTTATCCACGGGGGCACAAGTCGCGAGCCATAAAACGGTCATCGCGCCCAAAGTCCACCCAATTCGTTTCGTGATGTGCATCAGCGTTGCCCCACTGTTACCAGGGAATCGGCTTCCTGCGTGGAACTTTTCGGTAACGCTCGTTCCTCGGGGCGTTCCGCCAGCCGGTTGAGGCCGGGCAACCGCGACAGCCAAGCGAACCAGCGCCGCCATTCCTCGGCGCTGACGTAACTGAGACAGCCAATGAAGATCGCCGGGCCGAACAACGGCAGGTGGTAGAGGAAGCTATTCCCCAACCAGGCGATGACCCCACCGCCGATCAGTAACGGCCGCCAGCGCCGGCTCCAGGCGAACACCGGAAATGCGAACTGCCATGCCAGCGTCGCATAGGCGAACACGCTGAGCCAGCCGATATACAACTGCGGGTTGCTGATGCTGTTCCGCAAATCAGTGACCGTGGCTTCAAACGGCGGATACAGGGGGTACCAGAAGGCGATCCCTGACCACCAAGTCCCGGCTTGCAGCTTGTGGAACGCGCTGGCCAGGATGGCGATGGCGAAATGCACTTGCAGCAGCCGCAGGGCCAAGTTAGCGCCCAGGCTGGGTCGGGACATGGATTTGACCTTGTCGGTGAGTCGCGTCAGCCAGCCCGGCCACGGCCCCAGCACGCCGGCCAGCCCGTCTTGCCCGGCGGTTCGCAACCCCAGTAGCAAGTAACCCAGCATCATGTAAAAGGCCAGTATCAGCACCAGGGCATCACCGTCATAGAAAAAAGCGGGATTGACGGTGAACGACGCCACGCATACCCACGTCAGCAGCCCCGTCAGACGCGGCCACAAGCCGAGCGTGAACACGACGATCAGCGCCAGCGTGCCCCAGTAAAAGGCGGCCAGCGTTGCCGAATTTGAATTCACGACAAACAACAGCGACCAACTGACTGGCAGCCGCCCTTCTTCCTCGGACAACCGGCTCATGGCGAGATAGGCGTTATGATCGAACCAGCCCTGCGCGCCGAATAAGTCATCCAGATGACCCGCGAAAGGCAACAGCCACGACAGCAACAGCAATCCCACCAACACGCGCACGACGTGCAAGCCAATGGGATCGACAGGCATGAACCAAAAGCGCGTCCAGGCCTGAATCGGCCCAGAGGCGGAATCAGTCGGCGGCGGGGCGCTGGCCGCGACGGGTGTGACGCGGGAAGTTTTCACCGTGGTAACGCTCCAAAGTTCCAGTTTTGCGTATCAAAAACCATCGACGGAATGCTCTGGTCCCAAAGCACCTGCGGCGGAATCGGCGATTGCGTTTGTCGAATCAATTTCACCCGGACGACCCCTTGGTCCTTGTACTTCCGGCAGAGATGCCGAGCGAACGAATTCACCATCAGCATGGCCATGCTCGAAGGATGAGACAAGGGTCGATCGCGCGGCGCCAAATTCTCCGGTCGGCTGACCAGCGCCATGTTGAAATTCGATTGTTCGTCCCAGAAGTGCACTTCCGGGGGCTTGCTGTCGTCGGGATAGACTTTTTCTTGCGTGAGTTGGAAGGGCGGGACGTCCATGGTCGCCAGCTTCTCCGCGAGCAAGCGTTGCCGGTGCCGCACCCAAAAATTGACGTTCTCATCGGGTAGTCGGACGACGGCCACCTGTTTGCCAGTCTCATCGAGCAAACGCATCTCCAGTCGAGCACCCAACATGGTCGGGTTGTTCGACATGTAATGAAAATTGTACGCCAGCCGCAGTGGATCAAGATAATACGGGGCGGTACGTTGATTGATGGCCAACGCGAATTGGGGGGGCTGTTCCGGGTACGACATTCCCTGCATCGACGCCCAAGGACCGCTGGGCGCGGCCAGGACCACGATCACGACCGCGAATAGGTGCAACAGAATGAAGGCACTGCCGACAATGACTAGCCATCGCGGCACCGCTTCCGGGCTGGTGGATGGACTCTGGGACATGGATGCTTCTCCCAACAATCTGTCCGGTTTGAGTTCTGGGCGTCATTCCTCCAGAGTACACATTCCTGGCGAAAAAACAGCCTGTTTTCGCCACTCGCTCATAATTTCCAGATTTACCCGAACGGTGCATTTGCTGCAACTAGCAAATCAGGCGCTCTGCTTGCTGGTGACATTGGCTCGTGTCAGCGCGAACCGCTACAATCAAGGGGTAAAAGCCAAAACGATTCACTGGGCCAGTAACGCCCCGCATGCCGCCATGAATCTGTCCATGATTCAGCAATTATTGTCATCTGAAGGACAAGCCGCGTTGGCGGCGGCGGCGGAGATGGAACCGACGGCGCCGACCTGGCTTCGCTGTGGCGAACGCTTGCGGCGGCGGTTTCCAGCTGAGCTGGCCCGCGTCGCGTTGGAAACGGTCCTGCTGCGCCAGCGGGCTCAGGCTAAATTCACGCGGGCCGACCAGATGTACTTCACGCGCGAAGCATTGGAACAGGCGACCAGTGAGAGCGTGGCGCGCTACCGGGCGCGGCGCTATGCCCCTTTTGCCCAGGTTGCGGACCTGTGTTGCGGTATTGGCGGCGACACGCTGGGGCTGGCGGGTGTGGCTTCCGTGACTGCCGTGGACAACGATCCCGTGCGCCTGGCCATGGCGCGGGCCAACGTGGCGGCGTATGAGGGTCCGTATCCGGTAATATTTCGCCAAGAGGACGTGTCACGGCTGTCGGCATGGAACGTGCCGGCCTATTTTTTCGATCCCGACCGGCGCACGGGTGGACGGCGTCATGTCTCGATCCGAGACTATCAACCGCCCCTTGATGCGGTGTTGGCCCGGTTGCCGAACGAGGCGGCGCTAGGCGTGAAGCTCGCGCCGGCGGTGGCGTGGAATGAGCTGCAAACCTACGCTGCCGAAGTTGAATTTATTTCGCTCCACGGTGAATTGAAGGAAGGGGTGCTCTGGTTTGGCCCGTTGCGCACGACAACCCACCGGGCCACCGTCTTGCCGGGGCCGTACACCCTGACCGCCACGGAGCCAGTCCCCCCGCGTCCGCCGTGCTCGCCGAGGATGTATCTGTACGATCCCGACCCCGCCATCACGCGCGCCGGTTTGGTCCGTAATTTGGCCGAGCTGCTCGACGCCGAACCGCTGGATGCCACGACGGCCTTGCTCACTGCCGAGACATGGCACGATACGCCGTTTGCCCGGTCCTATGTCATGGAAGAGGCGATCCCCTTTCAACGCCAACGCCTGAGCAGCTACCTGCGCGCTCGACATGTTGGCCAGGTAACGATCATCAAACGCGGCTCGGCGGTCGATGCCGACACCTTGATGCGCCAACTGAAATTATCCGGGCCGGAGCGGCGGACGCTGATCCTCACCAGAGTGCGGGGGAAACCGTATGGCCTCATCGCGCGGGACGTCTAAGTCAACGGTGGCTTACTTGTCACTCAACTGATGGTCGCTCGGTTTCACTCCTTTTTTGAATCCGTTGAACTTGAACGGCAATGGCTCGTACACGCCGACGATGTCCACCTTGGCTTTGGCGGGAATCTGGTCCTCCATGCCCAAAGCCCAGTAGCTGGCGTTGACCAGCAAGCGGCGCAATCCCTCGCTTTGCAAATCTTGCGACGCCCCCATCGTGGTGGTGAAAACGCGGGCGGTTTTCCCCTGTTGGCCGGTGTAGGTCTTGGTCCAGGCAATGGGCATCATGGGGTCATTTTGCTTCCCCTCGACCGGCTGGTCGTTTGGCTTCATGCCGCTGAGGACTTGCCCCAGCACTAGCGGCTTGCTGTCGCCGGGAAGCGGCAGATTCAGGCCATAGACATCAGTTGGCCCCCAGATGTCGCCATCCTGGATCCCCCGAACGATGGGGTGCCCCTTGGCGTCCGCCGCGATGAGGCCGCGCGTGCTTTGGGAGCCGTGCTTGCCGTGATGGCTTACCCATGTCTCCCCCAACACCTGCTTGCCAAAGCCGCCTGGCATTTCCTTACTACGCCAACTGTAGCGAGAATAGGTTCCCCCTTCGGGAATGTTGAACGCATGGGTCGCCGTCCGTAAGCCGATGATCGGTTTGCCCGATTCGAGGTAATCGACCAGATGCTTCATCTGCTCGTCGGGTAAGTTGCGAAAGCGCGTGAATAGAATTAACAGATCGGCATCTTTTAGTTTTTCCAGACCGGGAATGTTGCTGACGTTCGGGTTGATCTCCCCCGTCTTGGGATCGACGGCGAACAGGACGGTGCACTTAAAGCCATGATGTTTGGCCAGGATTTTCCCCAGCTGCGGCAACGCTTCCTCGGAGCGGTACTCCTCGTCCCCGCTGACCAGGACAATGTGTTTCCCTTTGCCTGGTCCCTCAAAGCCGTCATACACCACCCACGGCTCGGCGGCACGAACCGGGAGGGCGAAGCAAAAGAGACAGGTAAACAGCAAGGTAGTAGTAAAAAGTGATTGTCGCGGGTTCACGGTTGGGTCCTTTGTGAGAATGATTAAAATAAATAACAACGAAATGTCAATCCGTGCCAATCAGTGTGTATCCGTGGCAAAATACGTCTTCACCTGCTCGCTGGTCGCCACGGTTGTGGGCCGCCTTCCGTGGCTTGCAGAAACTGGGCTCCGACGTCCTGGTACCATGCGTGCAGCTGGGAACGTAGTTCATTGACTTTATCCGGCATCTGGTCGGCGAGGTCCTTGTGCTCGCCAATGTCCGTTTTCAAGTTATACAAGTGGACGCGCCCATCCTCGAAGCGCTCGATCAGTTTGTAGTCGCCGAGCCGGATGGCCCCGCTGGGAACCCCCCCCTGGTTGCTGTAGTGCGGATAGTGCCAAAACAGGGGGCGCGGCTGGTCCGGTTTCTCCCCCTTGAGTAACGGCACCAGGCTGACACCATCGCGGTGTTGCCGAGGCTGGGCGGGCAAGCCAGCGATGTCCAGCAGCGTCGGATAGAAGTCCATGCTAATCACCGGCGTGTCGCAGGTACTCCCCGGCTTGGTGACCCCCGGCCACTTCACCAGGTATGGCACGCGGATACCCCCTTCATACACCCAGCCCTTGGCTCCGCGCAACGGCAAGTTGGAGGTGGGAAATCCTTCCGAGGTCGAAACTCCGCCATTGTCGCTGAGATAGCAAATCACTGTATCATCATCGAGATTCAATTCCTTCAACTTGTCGAGCACCCGACCGATGCTAGTGTCCATCTTTTCGACCATCGCCGCATAGACCGGATGATTTTGACGGATACGCACCTGACGAGGCTCTTGCACTGGCCAGACCTGTTCCTCGGTGGCGAAGTCCGGCGCATGGGGTAACTTGGCCGCCTTGGCTTTGTACTTATCAATCAGTTCTGGCGGCGCTTGTAAAGGGATGTGAACCGTGTAATAGGACAGGTACAGCAGGAACGGTTGCTCCTTGCTGTCTTCCAGAATTTTTAGGGCCTCGTTGGTCAGCCGGTCGGTCAGGTACTCCCCCTTGGGACCGTCGAGGAGACGCGGGTTCTTATAGGGGGAAAAGTACCCTCCCGGCGGCGAGCCGCGGTTATGGCCGCCAATGTTGATGTCAAATCCTCGGTATTCCGGCCAGTATTTCTCCGTCTCCCCCAGGTGCCACTTGCCGAGGAAGGCGGTGCGATAACCTCCGGCTTTGAGGGCCTCGGCCAACGTGACTTCCTCCAGCGGCATGTTGTTGTTGAGCGGGGCCGGCGCGAAACGTCCTTGCCGCAGGCCGGTGAACCAGTTGGTGCAGCCCGCGCGCGTCGGGTACTTGCCAGTCATGATGCTGAAGCGCGTCGGGCTGCACACCGGATTGGCGACGTAGCCATTCGTAAAGCGCATCCCTTCGCGGGCCAACCGATCCACGTTAGGCGTCTCATAAAAGGTGTTCGGATTGTTGGCCCCAATATCCATGTAGCCCAAGTCATCCACCAGGAAAAAGACGAAATTCGGTTTCCTGGCTTCAGCCGGTGCGGCAAGCCAGAGCAGCAGCACGCCGGCAACTAGAAGACGGCAAATGGCTGTCATAAAAAAGTCCTCTCGTCAATAGTGCCGTATATGACATTCGATCCTATCTTGGAATTCATCGTTTCGCGCATACGGGCGATTCCCTGTGCGAATCCATTTATTGGCCATGCTTGGTATGCCATGTGTTGTACAAACCTTAGCGACATCTTGCTATACGATTTGTCAAAACTCGCATCCTGCGCCAGCACGCAACTGGACACGAATGCTTTCCTGCCTATACTCTGAACGGTGAGACTTCTCAATGGGGAGTGTTCCCAACTCAAACCCCGGGGGGCCTTACGCATGACTGTGCAGGTGTTGCCAGTGGATACCTTCAATCAGCAACTTGTCGCCAACGTTCACCCGGCCGATTGGGTCAATCCCACGCCAGCGGAGCGTTATCATCTCGTTGTTCTCGGGGCGGGGACGGCGGGGCTGGTGACGGCGGCGGGGGCGGCAGGCTTGGGGGCGCGGGTCGCGCTTATCGAACGCGAGTTGATGGGGGGTGATTGTCTCAACGTGGGCTGCGTGCCGTCCAAGGCGCTGCTGCGCGCCGGCAGGGCCGTCGCCCACGTTCGCGGGGGAGACATGTTTGGCGTGCGGCTCGGTAACGGCGTTCACGTCGATTTTCCCGCCGTCATGGAACGCATGCGCCGCTTGCGGGCGTCGATCAGCCCGCATGACTCCGCCGCTCGTTTTCGCGCGCTGGGGGTCGATGTGTTTCTCGGTGCGGGACGGTTCACCAGTCCCGAAACAATCGAAGTCGCCGGCCAGACGTTGCGTTTCGCTCGCGCCGTCATCGCCACTGGTGGGCGAGCACTGGTTCCGCCTATCCCCGGTTTGGACCGGATCGACTACCTGACCAACGCCAACGTGTTTTCCTTGACGGAGTTGCCGCGTCGCTTAGTTGTCATTGGAGGGGGCGCTATCGGTTGTGAGTTGGCTCAGGCTTTCGCCCGCTTCGGTTCCCATGTCACCATCGTGGAATTGTTGCCGCGCATCCTGGCCATCGAAGAACCGGAAGCCAGCGCCCTGGTCACTCAGTCCCTGGAGCGCGACGGCGTGACTATCATGGTTCACACGAAAGCCGTCCGCTTTGCCAAGGACAACGGGGAAACCATCATTGAGGTGGAGCGGAACGGAGAACGGAGTGAGCTACACGCCGATGCCGTGCTGTTGTCCATTGGCCGGGTTCCCAATGTCGAAGAATTGAATCTGGAGGCGGCCCAGGTACGCTTTGACAAGAAGCAAGGAGTTGTCGTCAACGACTACCTGCGAACGAGCAATCCCCGCATCTTTGCTGCTGGGGACATTTGTTCACGCTACAAGTTCACCCATGCCGCCGACGCTTTGGCCCGCATCGTCATTCAAAATGCCTTGATTTTCCCAACCGCCAAAGCTAGCGCGTTGACCATCCCATGGTGTACCTACACCGAGCCGGAAGTCGCCCATGTGGGTTTGTACGAACAGGAGGCCAGGGACAAAGGCATAAAAATACGCACTTTCACGCAACCACTCAACCAGGTAGATCGGGCCATTTTGGATGGGGAAACCGAGGGATACGTCAAGGTACTCATTGGTAATCGGGGAGACAAGATACTCGGCGCTACCGTGGTAGCCGCCCACGCCGGTGACCTGATTGCCGAGCTTACCCTAGCGATGGTCAACCGAATTGGACTGAGCAAGATCGCTCGCGTCATTCACCCGTATCCAACGCAAGCCGAGGCCATCAAGAAAATCGGCGACGCCTATAACCGCACTCGCTTGACACTGTGGGCGCGATGGTTGTTGCGCAAGTGGTTCGCGTGGAAACATGGCTGAGTAGTGGTTGACGGCATCCCAATGGTGATTGAGGTACCCAGTGTCCCATCGTCAATGTGCCGCGTTGCTCAAACTGGTCCTATTCGCTGCCTTGGTGGGGACGGCCATCTATTTTTTCCGTTTCACGGAGACGGGACGCGGTATTACCCCAGACTCCATCCTGCGCCATTTGGAGAGCTACGATCCGGTTACCCTACGTTTGGTGTACGTGGTGCTCTACATCCTGGGTACGGTTTTGTTGTTTCCGGGTACGTTGCTCAGCTTCGTGGGAGCGGTGCTGTTTGGGGCCTACGAAGGTACTCTCTGGACGTGGGTAGGGGCAGTCATCGGAGCGACATTGGCATTTTGGATGGCCAAGTTACTGGGACGCGATTTCGTCGATCAATTACTGGGGGGACGTCTGGCGACGTTGGATCAGCGCTTGCGCGACCACGGCTTCACGGGATTGTTGGTGATCCGGTTGATACCGCTGTTCCCATTCAATGGAGTGAATTTCGGTAGTGGTTTGACAAGCATTCGATCGCGCGACTACGTGCTGGCCACTGCCATCGGCATCTTGCCGGGTACCTTCGTCTATCAATTCCTGTTCGCCAAATTTGGCCGGCGCATTCTAACAGAGGGGCTGAAATGGGAATATCTGAAAGACACGGAATTATGGCTGGCGCTGAGCATGTTCGTGCTATTTCTGGCAGTGGGGAAATGGTTCGCCAACAGGGTCCGAAGGAAAGTCGCGGCTGATCCTACGCTGGTGCCCAATGATACCGTGCGCTCCAAGTAGGAGTCCAATCATCTCAAGGGTAAGAAAGGGTGAGGGAAACCATGTCGAGTTTCTTGACCATGATCCGCGAGACGCATCCTTCCAAGGTAATGCTGTTGTATCGTCTGCTGGCTGGGGTACCGTTGACGTTATTCGGTGTCATCCATCTCCTAAATCCTGCTCCTCTCCGAGATATTCTGGTCGTAAGCGAATTTCCGATGGTGGAAGTGAATGTCTATCTGGCTCCTACCTTGGAGGTAATCGCTGGATTATCGATGTTGGTGGGATTCTACGTTCGAATCGGCGGCATCCTGGGAGTGGCCATCATGATTCCGGCCATCATTGCCACTGCGAAACTGCAAGAGATGGCGGATGCGCCGCATGTGCCTTCCATCTTAATTCCTATTGTGATCCTCCTGGCGTGCTTGCTCCTCATCTGGCGCGGCGCGGGGGACTGGAGCGTCGATTGGTCCCAGACAAGCAGGATGTGAGTTTGTTCGGCCCGCAGAGGACGTCTGCCCTCCGATCCACGGTACCATCAGAGAGTTTAGGCCCGTCGTTCACTCACAAACTCAAATTCAAGGTACCAACACTCCCACCAGAACGTCATAACACGCATGTGCGCCGACGGCGACGGCAAAACCGCGCAACTGGAGTAGGAAGACGAAGTAGATTCCCGCCGACATGCGGAACAGAAATACCAAGTCGTGAAAAGGTTCGCCATAAGGTCCGATGTTATGGGCGGCGGCGAAGATCGTGGCGGAAATCAGAGCCGCTATCCCAAAGGCCGGCAAGCGCGGGGTCAGCGCGAGACACAGTACATGATAGAGACCGGCGAACAACAGCAAGCGGAAGATGAATTCCTCGTAGATACCAGCTCCAATGAAGGTAATCGCCAGACTGAGAGCATATTCGCTGGGTGTGGGAGTAGCTAACACGACGCCGAGCTGATCGAGGATGGGGCCTAGCGCCTTGCTGAAGCCCCACAGCACCAAGGCAAACCCCACGCTTTCCAAGATCATGCCAACCCAAACGCCGAACAGCTCGCTGGGTACGTCGTGGCGCCGCCGCCAGCTCCAGATCACGAAGAGCAACGCCACCAGTGCCGGCGCGATGTACAGCGAACGCAGACCAAATGACTCCAGTCCCCAACGGAGCCAAACATCGGCGCCGTTGCGCAACGTGTCTGCATGCGGTCCCCCCAACCACAACACGCCTACCTCATAGGTAAGCAGCAATGGAACCAGAAAGAGCAAACAAGGCCAAGGATGTCGTGTGGCCGACCAGTACCCCCCCTGGGCGCGCATACCGTCCTCGCTTCTTGGAGTCCAAGGTGTTCATCAAGTTGCGCTGGAAGCGAAATGACAATTACTTAGACAGTGATGGGTAACTTATAAATATCCTCTCACATCAACGCCACCATCCGCTCCGCCAAGTATTGACGTCCCTGAACCGGCGGGAGCGCGCGGACAATAGATGTACCCTCGCATTGAGCCAGATCTAGCGGACGCGGCACGGGCAAAGGCTGTCCATGAGCCGTGGTTAGCTGGGCCACCACGGGGCGGGACGGCGTGTTCAGGTCGCGCCGGTTCATGTGCGTGGCAATCACCACGCCGACGGCGCCATCCGCCAACTCCACCACCGAACCGACCGGATAAAACGACAGTTGCAATAGGTACTCGGCATAGCGACGATCCAAAGTCCCTTGTTCGGCCAACAACAAGGTATCCGTCAGGGCTGAACGCGGCTCCACCGCGGGACGATGCGGACGGGGCGAACACAGGGCGACATACACATCACACACCGCCAGGAAACGCACCAAGGGAACCAGCTGCATTTCCCGCATGCCGTTGGGGTATCCGGTGCCGTCCAGGCGTTCATGATGACATCCCACGGCCTCGGCCAACCAGACGGCACTAGGTAGTACTCGAACCACCATCTCGGCTCCTTGAAACGTGTGCCGTTCGATCAGCCGGCGTTCGTCGCTGGTCAAGGAGTCCGTTTTGGTCAATACCGCCGTTGGTACCTGCAACATGCCAATATCGTGCAGCAAGGCTGCCACTACTGCCTCCAGGGACAGATTGCGCAGCTCTCCGTCGTGTCGCGCTAATCGCGCCGCCACCTGAGCCACGGTCAAACTATGTCCAGCGACATAGCGCGGTGGATCATGGAGCTGTTCCTGTGAAAAACGAATCGCCTCCCCTTGCTGCGCCTCGGCCAACAGGGTCTCCGCCAAGCAGACAAACGGTTGAATGTCCTGCAAGGTACCCGCCTGAACTCGTGCCAACAGATCAGCCAGTTCGGACACCTGCCCCTCCGCGCGGCGGCGCTGCTCCAGGGCGTCCGTCAGCGATGTCAAGCGCTCATCCACGACTTGCAACGTCGCCTCTAACCCTTCGCACAACTGAAGCTGCACGCTGGGGGCGTTGGGATAGGCTTGCACCATGCGCAACGCCGTGTCCAACATCGCCAGCGTGGAGCGGTAGCGTTTCCAGAGAGGGTCCTTGTCATCCATGTCGCGCAGGGTTTCGAGGCGTTCCCCCAAACCACGCGAACGAACCAACATCTCTTGTCCCTGACCGAGCAGCCGCCGGGCGCGGGCCGTTAATCGCGCGGGGAGCGTGGTCGTCTCCTCATTGGCATTGACCGTTTCCAGTTGCCGGAACGCTCCGTCCAGCAACCGCGCGTGTTGGGAGACCGCCGCCAATTGTCGTTCCAACACTTTCACGCGCCGGGAAGCGTCCCCCAACCAACGGGCGGACGGCGGGGCTTCCTTATCCCGTTCCGAGTCCTGATCCTCACCGGAACACGGAGTCCAGGTCCGCGATTGTTCCAGACGTTGACGTAAGGCGGCGATCTTGCCGAGCAAGACTTGGGTATCGCTCATACCGGCTCCCCCGACCTGGCGAAATGCGATTTCGACATTCATGGTGGTCGGCTCTGGAGGTCTTCGGTCGTTATCGACCGGATCGACTTGGAACTTTAGGAAAAATGGCGTTTTTCTCTCGAGGAAGTTCCTCTTTCCTTATGCCGGATCCCACGCGAAGTAGGCGGCGAACAGCAAGGCGGCGACATACATAAGCCAATGTACTTCGCGGAAGCGGCCACTCAGCACCATGATGGCCATGTAGCTGATGAAGCCGAAGCCGATGCCGTGGGCGATGGAGTAGGTGAAGGGCAAGGTGACAAGGATCAAGAACGAGGGGATGGCGGTTTCGAGTTGGTTAAAATCGATGGCGGCCATGTGCGTGGCCATGAGGAAGCCAATCAGGATCAGAGCGGGAGCGGTAGCGGCGGACGGAACGATCACCAACAGTGGCGCGGCGACGATGGCCAACAGCATCAGTAAGCCGACAAAGATCGAGTGCAAGCCGGTCCGCGCCCCCTCAGCCACCCCCGCCGCTGATTCAATATAGGATGTCACCGAACTGACCCCCATGAAGCCGCCGATGGATGCCGCCGCCGAATCGACCAACAGCACTTCGCGCAGCTGGGGAATTTGCCCTTTCTCATCCGTGAGCTTCGCTTGCTCGGCGACGCCGGTGACCGTCCCCAGCGTGTCAAAGAAATCCACCATCAACACGGCCAGCAACAACGGAACGAAGGAGAGCTTGAGAGCGGCAAGCACGTCGGCTTGAGCGACGATTGCAAAACTCGGCGCGGTGAACTCACTGGGCCAATGCACCAAGCCAAAACAGGCTCCCACGATGGTGCCGAAGAGAATGCCGATGACGATGGCGCCGCGCAGACGCCGGGCCACCAACAGCGCCGTCACGAGTAAGCCAATCATGGCCACGGCCGCCTCCGGTTGCATGAGACTGCCGAATGTCACAGGAGGCAGGGTCTTGTGGGGGTCCTGGATCAATTCGTGCAGGGTGCCAGGCGGCACGATCACCAGCTTGGCGTTGACGGCGCCGATGAAGGCGATGAACAAACCGATCCCCGCGCCAATGGCGCGGCGCATGTCGCGTGGGATGGCGTCGAGCATCTTTTCCCGAAAGCCCAGGAATACCAGCACCAGCATGACCAGGCCGTCCAAAATGATCAGCCCCATCGCGGCTTGCCAACCACCCATCCGGGGAGCGAGCTGAAAAGCGACGATGGCGTTCAGGCCCATGCCGCTGGCCAAGGCAAGCGGGAAATTCGCCACGAACCCCATCAAGATGCAGCAAATCCCCGCCGCTGCCGCCGTGCAGGTGATGGCCGAGGCGCGGGGGACGCCGGCTGCCGCCAGGATGTCCGGGTTGATGACCAGAATATAGGCCATGGTCAGGAATGTGGCCACGGCGCCGCGTAGCTCGCGCGGCACTGTCGAGCCGCGTTCCTCCAAGGCGAACCGTCGATTCAAGAATGCCCGCATGAATGTTCTTCCGGCCCATGCTGAATGGATCGTTTCGCGCGGTGAGTCGAGAGCCGGCGTGAAACGATGAATCGGAAAGGCGTTCACACTCCCGCCTGAATCTCCCCTGCCAACCAAGTCAACACCGTGTCCAATTTGACGATCCCTTCGTCGATCTCTTCGGGAGTGATGATCAGGGGGGGAGCGATCAAGATGAGGCTGCCGCGCGCCAGCAGGTGCAAGCCCTCGTCCCAGGCTCGGCGTTTGATTCGCGTGGGGAGCGGGGAATCGACGTTGGGGGGGACCAGCGGTTGCTTGTGCCGCGGATCGCGTGTTAGCTCCAGCGTGGCCAACAGTCCCTTGCCGCGCACGTCGCTGATACAAGGATGACGTTGGGCCAGCTCGGCGAGCTTGGCGAACAGGATGTCCCCCATGTGGCGGGCGTGCGGAATGAGCTGCTGGTCTTCGTATTCCTCGAGGCAAGCGATGGCGGCGGCACAGGCCAGCGGATGGGCAGCATAGGTGCTCCCCAACGGCAACAGGCGGTGCTCGAACAGCTCGGAGAGTTTGTCATTGATGATGACTGCTCCCATCGGCACGTAGCCCGATGTCAACCCCTTGGCCAGCACCAGCATATCGGGAACCACTTGCTCATGCTCCACAGCAAACCAGGTCCCCGTGCGGCCAAAGCCACAAATCACCTCATCGGCAATCAGCAAGATGCCATACTGATCGCACAATTGCCGTAAGCCAGTCAAATAGCCGTCCGGCAACGGATACCCTCCCGCCGCGCCGGTGACAGGTTCGACGACGATGGCGGCCACGGTGTTGGGATTTTCGAGCTGAAGCTGCTTATCCAACATTTCCAAACTGCGGGCCGTCCAGTGGGGGACCGGCTCCCCCTCGCGGCGGTGATAAATGGGATCGAGGAAACGCACCGTCCCCGCCGGTCCCGGTTCGATGGCGGCTCGGCGCGGATCGCCGCCAACGCCGAGCGTGCCGAACGTGGTGCCGTGGTAGCTGTGGTACTTCGAGAATATCTTGGGGCGTCCCGTCGCCATGCGGGCCAGGATGAACGCCTGATCGTCCGCCTCGCTGCCGCTGTTGACGAAGAAACACTTGTTCAAATCCCCCGGCGTCTTCTCGCTCAGCGCTTCGGCCAAGGCGCTGCGTTCATCCGTCAACACCGTCGGTGTGACGCAGCAAGCCTTTTCTGCCTGCCGCTGGATGGCCTCAATGACGCGCCGATTGCCATGCCCCAGGTTGCAGTTGAACAGTTGCGACAGGAAATCGAGATAGCGCCGCCCTTGCTTATCGTGGAAATACACCCCTTCGCCGTGATCAAATTCCAGCACCGGGTCTTCGCGCTCTTGCACGGTCCAGGGCAAGAGGATGTGCTGGCGGGGAGAAGTCATGGTAGTCATTGGGTTGTCCTTTGGTTACTGGCCTGCGGCGCGCGTGCTAAACGGGATGGATAACGATACGGATTAAAACCACATCGCCTTGTTCACGACATTGCGTAGTGGTTGATTGTGAAGGAAACGCTGGATGTTGTCCAGCAAAACGCCCAGATGGCGCTCGGCGATGCGGGGGGAATAGCCGGCGACATGCGGCGTGAGGATGACGTTGTCCAGTTGCCACAGGGGATGATCGGCGGGCAGCGGCTCGATTTCGTACACATCCAGGGCGGCCCCGGCGATGTCCTGGGCTTGCAAGGCGGCGGTCAGGTCGGCCAGGTCCACGATGGCCCCCCGGCCAATGTTGATGAGATAGGCGGTATGTTGCATCTGTTGGAGTTGTGGTCGGCGGAACAGCTTGTAGGTTTCCGGCGTGTGCGGGGCGGCGATGACCACGAAGTCGCTCTGGCCAAGCAATTCGGGCAGCTTGTCCGGGCCGCCGAGCAGGGTCACATCGTCGGGAGATTGTTTCGCCACCGGATCGATGGCCAACACCTTCATGCCAAAGGCCCGGCCGCGCCGCGCGATCTCCGCACCAATCTCCCCCAAGCCGACGATGCCCAAGGTGGCGTCGGCCAGGTGCAGATGGGCGCGATCGATGGCGCTGACCGTCCCCGGCCCCGACGCGAACGACACCCGCTCCGCCTCGCCGCCGACGGGTTCCCAACGTCCGGTCTTCTGCAAGCGGATATAATGGTGCAAGTTGCGGGCGAAGCAGAGGATGTAGCCGAACACCTGATCGGCGATGACATCGGAGAACAAGCCGCGCATGTTGGTCAGCGTGCATGGATGCGCGACCAGTTCGGGGAACACGTAATGCTCCAGGCTGGCCGTCGGCGATTGCACCCAGCGCAGCTTTTGAGCGGCGGCCAACAGCGGTGGCGTGAGCTTGCCGAAGAAGGCGTCGGCGTCCTCGATGGCTTGCAAGGCTTCGGCCTCGCTGGCGGCGTTGACCACCTCATGCCCCGACGCCGCCCCGCGAATCCGCTCCAGCCGGGCCGATTCCACGGGTGGATGAAGGACCAGTTTCATGCTTTCGATTCCCCGCGAACGTAATGAAGATAAATGAAGCTGTTATAGGATTTTCCAGCAGAGGAGTCAGGCTTCCTGTCCACGCGCCGCAGTGGATCACGGCGTCTTGCAATGCGGATGTCAATAATCGACGTGTACACCCTGCTTGCCATGCTTGATGTCCCTCCTCACATCAACACATCCACCGGATACGCATTCGCCGCCCACAGGGCTTCGGCGTAGGGGACGCCGCAGGTGGCGCCGCGGTAGCGAGCCAGGGTTTCCTTGGCGCGGAGGGCGCCATCCTGTTTCTTGGCGTCATACGGTTGGTTGCGGGTCAGGGCCATCATGCGGCCCAGCCATTCGCTGGCGGCCGGCCATTCGGCGCTGATGTCCACGAAGGTATTCGGCTCGAAGCCGATGGTGTGGCGCGGGCCGTTGTCGTAGAGATAAATCCGGCGCGGGGTTGGCACCGGTCCCTGGTCCCACACGCGGTCGCCGTGCCGCAGGGCGATCTTGCTGAGCGTTGAGGCCACCTCATGATCATGGTGATGATCGTGCGGCCACATCGTGAAGGCGAGGTCCGGTTTGACATCGGCCACCACCGCCGCGACGGCCCGTTTGGTCTCCAGCGTGACATCGTAGCGGTGCGAGGCAAAATCCAGATAACGCATGTCCATGCCGTATTCCTTGCTGATGGCAATGGTGGACGACACGAATTCCTTTTCGCGTCCTTTGGTCGGTGCCCAATTGCTGTAATCACCGATCAACGACAAGATCACGACACGATCATGCTTCCGCGCCGCTTGCAAAAGAATACCGGGAATGCCAAACACGCAATCATCATAATGCGCGCCGATGGCCAGGATGGTTTTGGCCATGATAAGAAAGCTCCTGAATCAAGATAAACCGAAGATACGAAATAGGAGCGAGGCACGGTTGGCCTCTGTATTCGAGCCTCTTTATTTCCCTGCTTGCTGGAGAAAAAGAATGCCTCATGTCATGCTCTTACCATATAACCGGGATACCACACGCTTGAATTTGTCGATCGCGAGTCACTAACGGCAGGCTAAGAGTAACCGCTGTCGCCACGATCATACGGTCAGGCATGTCCCTCACAATCGTAGCCGCAACTGATCGCATCAATTCCGCCATCGTTAGGTCCAGAGGAGTCACGATTAATTCAGGATTAGGACGATGCAATTCCACCAACAACTGATCGAGAAGAACAACGGGAAAACGCCCCTTTTCCACAAGGTAGGTCAGTTCCACAATCGTCACGGTTGAGACGTAAACAGGATCGCCGGTGGCCAAGGCGGTTCGGATTGCTGCCAAGGCGGTGGGAGAAAGTCGAGGCGAGCCTTCCAAATACCAAATGGTCGCATGGGTGTCCAAAACCAGTCCGGCCATCAGATGTCCTCACGCGGGAAAGTACCCCACATCTCCCGCCGCGCTTCGGCAATGTCAGCTTCCGTGGTGTCATATCCTTTGAACAAGCCATACAACTCTGTTCGCGGTGGGAGAGGTTCTGGGGAAAGTTGCTCAATGAATGCCAACACCTGCCGCTGCTTCTCTTCGGGCAACATCCATAATTTCATCATCACGCGCGTGGCAATCGTCATAGTTCAGGTGCTCCTTGATCGTATCATGTATATTTCATCAATTCAGTATAACATGGAGTCGGTTCGCAAAGCCCCTCGCCCTCGAAGCGAGAGAGGGAAACTTTCGGAACCGTCTCTCAGAGTGGGCAAGGTGTATGTTTAGGAAGTCGCTTGCAGCCGCCGCAATCCCTCGCGCAAGCGGCACATCCCCTCTGCCAGCGTCGAACCGCCGGCCGCGAAGGAAACCCGCAGCGTCCCCTCGCCGCCGGGACCGTAGGCGGCGCCGTGGATGACGACGACGCCGGCTTCCCGCAGCAACCAGCGCCGCGCCGCGTCCGACGACAGCCCCAATTGCCGAATATCAACCATGACGAACAAGCCCCCTTCCGGCGTCAGCGGCATGATGCCGGGAAGGTCGCTCAAAGCGCGCACCACCTGGTCGCGGCGGGCTTGCAGCTCGGCGACCATCGGCTGGACGAGGGCTTGATCCATCCGCAAGGCGAAGGCGGCGGCATCCTGCGCGAACGTCGCCGGTCCGCGGCTGAACTGCTGCAAGACGAGAAACATGGCCTGAATCACCGCCGCCGGAGCCGCGCAATAGCCTACGCGCCAGCCGGTCATGGCGTAGGTCTTGGACAGGCTATTGACCAAAACGGTTCGCGCTCTGGCTTCGGCGGACAACTGGACCGGCGAAACGTGGCGTTGGCCGTCGTGGATTTGAGCATGGTAAATCTCGTCACTGATGATCGCCAGACCTTGCGACAACACCACGTCCACGATGGCGCGCAGCTCGTCGCGGCGGAAGACGGTGCCGACCGGGTTCCAGGGATTGTTCAACAGCAACACCTTGGCGCGTGGAGAGCACGCGGCTTGCAGCGCGGCGGGTTCGAGAGTGAATCGACCGGCTTGGATGACGGCGGGAATCGGGACGGGCCGGCCGCCCCACAGAGAGATGACCGAGGCATAGGCATCATAAATCGGATCGGGCAATAGCACGTCATCTCCCGCCTGAACCAGCACGGCCAGGGCGGCGGCGATGCCGCAGGTGGCTCCGTCGGTGATCAGGATTTCTTGATCGGGATCGTAGCTCTGCCCCCAATCGGCGGCCAGCCGATCCGCCACGGCGCGGCGCAGCTCCGGCTCGCCGCGATTGTCGGGATAGCCGGTCCGTCCCGCCCGCAATGCCGTTTGCGCCGCCGCCACGATCGGCAAGGGCGTGGCAAAATCCGGCTGCCCGCGTGCCAACGATACCAGCGTTCGACCTTCCGCTTGCAGCTGACGTGCTTCATGCAGGATGCGATTGACGGCGGTGGGTTGCAACTGGCGCACACGTTCGGCCATCGACATCGGGTTCATGATGGAGACTCGCCACACGATTCGGGGAAAAAAGTCTTCTCGACATGTTATACGATAAAACCGGGCTACTTGAAAAACGAAATACGCTAAGGATAGACTGATGAGCGAACCCGGCGGGAAGAAGCTTTGGCGTCCGTGCCTGGTTCACGGGGATCATGTTTTTTTTATAGGTACGTGCCATGTCCAACATCGAATCGAACCATCCACCGACCAATTCACGGCAACCGGACCCGCTGTCGCCCACGGTGGATTTCAGTCCTACCAATCTGCAGGAGGCATTGAAAACGTCCCTGCCGCTGGACACCCGGCGGATTTTCGATCCGCTGCGGCACGAGAACCGTTTCGGCGACTACGAGCTGTTGGCCGAGTTGGGACGGGGCGGCATGGGGGTGGTGTACAAGGCTCGGCAAATCAGCCTCAATCGCGTCGTGGCCCTGAAGATGATCCTGAGCGGCCAGCACGCGGGCGGGGTGGAGCTGCAGCGCTTCCGCACGGAAATCGAGGCGGCGGCCCGCTTGCAGCACAATCACATCGTCAACGTGTTCGAGGTCGGCCAGATTGACGGCCTTTGTTATTACACGATGGAATATGTCGATGGCCCCAGCTTGGCGCATCTCATCAAGGACACGCTGCTGCCCAGCAAGACGGCGGCGCAATATCTGCTGACCGTCGCCAAGGCCATGCACTTCGCCCACAAGAATCAGGTGTTGCACCGAGACTTGAAACCGGGAAACATTCTGATTGACGCCGACAATCAGCCGCACATCACCGACTTCGGCTTGGCCAAACGCCTGGGGGGAGAGGCGCAACAGACCCACACCGGAACGGTGTTGGGCACCCCCAGCTACATGTCCCCCGAACAGGCCGCCGGGCGAGTCCACGAACTCAGCCCTTCGAGCGACATCTACGGGCTGGGGGCGGTGTTGTATGAGCTACTCACCGGCCGGCCGCCGTTCGAGGGGGAATCATCGATTGACACGCTGCTGCAAGTGCTCGAACGGGACCCGGTTCCGCCCAGTCTGCTCAATCCCCATGTGGACCGCGATTTGGAGATGATCTGCCTGAAATGTCTGGAAAAAGACCCCCGCGCCCGCTACGCCAGCGCCGAAGCCCTGGCCGACGATTTGCAACGCTACCTCAACGGCGATACCATCAACGCCAACAGTTTCAACGTCCTGGATCGCCTGGTCCGCACGCTCGACCGTTCTCACTACATCGGCGAGTTCCATCACTGGGGAAACATGCTGCTGATCTTCGCGGCGATTGTTCTGGTGGAACACATCATCATCTGTTCCTTGACCGCCACGGGAGTCGAAGCGCACCGACGCTGGGTGATCGTGTCGCGCATCGTGCAATTTTCTCTCTTGGGCTTGGTCTTTTGGTGGCATCGTCCGCGCACCCTGCTACCCACGAGCATGGCCGAGCGGCAATTGTGGTCCACCTGGATCGGTTACTTGATCGCTTGCACGCTAGTCAACGTCATAGGCCGGGAACTGACACCACCGGGGCAACGGTTGAATGAATTGACCTTATATCCGTGGTGGTCGCTGTTGACGGGGGTGGCCTTCTTCGTCATGGGCAGCAGCTATTGGGGCCGGTGCTACGCCTTTGGCGCGTTGTTCTTCGTGCTGGCCGTGATCATGCCCTACAATCTGATGTTGGCTCCGCTCGGTTATGGCATCTTGTGGTCCATCACCTTCCTGTGCATCGGCTTGCATCTCCGGCGGCTGGGCAAAAGTCAACCCGGCATGACGCCCTCGCCCCCCATCGCCCTCAACGGCCCCGACGCCGAGCAACATGACAATCCCTAGACGGCCCGCTAATCGCTCGTGTTCGCGTTTCGGAATCGCTGCACCGTAACTCCCCGAGGGGGATGATGATTGGAGGGTTTCGCGTGGGATCAATGCGCGCGAAACGATGAATCACCGCGCGACGACATCGGGACGTGATGAATCGGCGTTATCCCCTCATCCCCTTTCGCTCATGCTCTTCTTTTTCCTCTTTTTCTCTTGACCCTCTCCCTATTGTTTGGCATATAGTAATACTAAGTTATACTATGAGAGATTAGCCCTCCAACGGGTGGCCGAGGACATGCCCATGAATTTAGACAAGGTGCTGTCGCGCTGGCGGCTGGCGCGTTTGTTCGATCAACAATTATGGTGCTGGGGTTGTGACATTGATAGGCCTGTGGGCAACTTACTGTTGCGACACGGCTTTCAGCGGGAACGTCCCCCCCATCCGAATGCCGGTTGCACGGCGTATCGCCTGATTCGGAAGCCGAATCAGCAACTGGTGCTATGGGGTTTCGGTTTGTTTTTCGGCGCGGCGCGCCACGGTGGGCTATTTTGGCGCCGCTACCGCTTCGATCCGAAGTGGGCGCCCTTAGCGGAACTGCCGTCCTCGATCTGGAACGTGGAGGAGTTGTCCGAGTTTCGCGCCCCGCGAAGCGGCGCCGAACGCGGCCATCTGATACGACTCTTGGCGATGGCCTGTCGGTGGATGGCGGATTATGAACAAGCCATCGCGGACAGCCTGGGTCCCGACTATCGGCGGCAATGTTTGCACGCCTGGCCCAAGAAGGCCGTCGCGGCGGTGGCGATTCCCCAATACTGGCGGTGCGTCGCGCGCCACGCGGAACGGTACGTGCCCGCGCCCTGCCGCGCCCCGATCACCCCACAACCGACACAACCATGAAACAACGTCTGGAACAGAACGGAACCTCAGCGCCGGCGTCGGAGTACGATGTCATCATCGTGGGAGCCGGTGCCGCCGGGTTGGGGTGCGGCGTGACCTTGCGTCATTTTGGCATCGAGAATTTCTTGATCTTGGAACGCCATGACGTGGGAGCGTCCTTCGACCGCTGGCCCGCCGAGATGCGCTTCATCACGCCGTCGTTTACCAGCAATCAGTTCGGCACCTTGGACCTCAATGCCGTGGCCCTGGGAACGTCGCCTGCCTTCAGCTTGGGCCGCGAGCATCCCAGCGGCGCCGAATTCGCCGCTTACCTACGCGCCTACGCCGCGCATTTCGAGCTACCGATTCAAACCGGAGTCGATGTCTTGACCGTGCAGCCGCTCGGCGCTGGGGGGTTTCGGCTGCTGACATCTGCTGGTGAATTTCAGAGCCGGTTCGTCATCTGGGCCATTGGTGAGTTTCAGTATCCCCGCCTGGATCCGTTTCCAGGAGCCGAGTTGTGTAGGCACAACGCGCAGGTGGCTTCCTGGCGGGAGGTTCAGGGGGACGACCTCTTGATTATCGGCGGCTACGAAAGTGGCGCGGACGCGGCCATTCATTTGACGCTTCTGGGCAAGCGCGTGCGCGTTCTTGATAAGAAGGGACGCTGGGACGACAACGATAGCGATCCCAGCGTGACCCTCTCCCCCTTCACGCGCGAGCGTCTCCAAGCGGCGCGGGCCAAGCAACGCATCGAGCTGATCGGCCCCGCTAAAGTCGTCCGCGTGCAAAAGACGTGGCGTGGCTATGTCGTGCAGGGCGCCGAGGGGGAGAAATGGAAGACCGCCACGCCCCCCATTTTGGCCACGGGTTTTCGCGGCGGGGCGCGGCGCATCGCCAAGTTGTTCGAGTGGAAACGCGGCCACGTGGCGCTGACCGAGCAGGATGAAGCCACCGTGACACCGGGATTGTTTCTAGTGGGACCGCAAGTGCGTCATGACAAAGTCATTTTTTGCTTCATCTACAAATTTCGCCAACGCTTTGCCATCGTGGCCCGCGCCATTGCCGAGCGTTTGGGGTTGGACTGCGATGGCATCGTCGAGACCTACCGCAAGGCGGGCATGTTTCTCGATGACTTATCCTGTTGCACCGAGGAATGCGTTTGTTAATTCCCACCCATGATGTCCTCGAAACGTCGAATCATTGTTTTTGGCAAGGAAAATGTCGTTTGGCCGGGTGCCGCTGAACGATCTGCTGCACACGGGCCGGTTCGCTTTCGAGCAAGCCAGCGCCGCGCCGGGTTGGTTGAGCGAGCCGCGCGGCGAGCACGTTCCCGATGAATCCCGCGCGGCTGAAGCAGCCTGTTCTCCAAGGAGTTAATGATTGTTTATTATAGGGCAAAACCGATGACAAGAGCCGATAATCTCTCCATCATGCGTCTTCCTTCCCCGTCAGCGCGCGGACTGGGTTTGGCTGGCTGCCAGAGCGAGTAGGCGCGCGGCGGCTTGGGTCGAGGAGATGTCGCCCGATTGCCAGGCTCGCAGCAGGTGTTGCCAATCGGCAGGCTCATTGGTTCGTGCGGTCTGATGAAACCAGTCCGCCAGTGCGTGCTGTGCCAGTCGTAGCAGTTCCTCCCCTTCCGCCGCCCGATGGGGACGGGGCACGACGGCGATAAGCGCCTGTCCCAGCTGCTCCAGCCCCTGTCCCGAACGGGAGCTGACGCGGAGCACAGGAATTGCGGGACCGCTGGCTAACGCCAGGGTGGCTCGGACTTGGCCCTCCACCGCGTCGGCCCCCGGCAAATCGGCCTTGTGAATGACAATGATATCAGCGATTTCCAGCACACCGGCTTTTTCCCACTGTAAATCGTCCCCGGTTTCCGGCTGGAGGAGCAAGACGACGGCATCCGCCAAGCCATGCACTGCGGTATCTCCTTGGCCAGCCCCAACCGTTTCGATGAGGATGACATCGAAACCAAAAGCTTCCAGCAAGCGGATCATGGCCGGGATGTGCTGGGCCAGCGCCCCTTGTCCCCCCGCCGCCGCCAGACTGCGAATGAACACGCCATCATCAGGCTGGGCCGGCATCCGAAAGCGGTCGCCGAGCAAGGCCCCGCCGCTGAGCGGGCTTTGCGGATCACAGGCGAGCACGGCCACCGTTTGTCCCTGTGGCCGCAACCAGGCGATCAGCTTGCCGACCAGGGTGCTTTTCCCCACGCCAGCGCTGCCCGTGATGGCCACGACCTTGCTTGCCTTCGCAGTGGGACCGAGCCGCGCCAACTGATCGGCACCGAGATGGCCGCGAGCGGTCAACGTCAGCAGTCGAGCCAGGGCCTGTCGATCGTGTTGCCGCAAGCGTTCCAGGAGCGCGTCAAGCATGGCCGGCGGCACTCCTTTCTTTCAGAAACGCGACGATCTCCCCCAGCGGCGTGCCGGGACCAAAGACGCGCGCCACCCCCATATCCATCAGCTTGGGAACGTCACTTTCGGGAATGATGCCGCCGACGATGACACCGACATGATCCAGCCCGGCTTCCCGCAGTTTCTCCAGCACGCGCGGCACCAAGACCAGGTGTGCCCCGCTGAGCAGACTTAGCCCCAGCCAGTCGGCGTCCTCGTCGGCGACGGTCCGCGCCACCGCCTCGGGGGTCTGCCACAGCCCGGCATAGATGACCTCCATGCCGGCGTCACGCAGCGCCCGCGCCACGACCTTGATGCCCCGGTCATGCCCGTCCAAACCGACTTTGGCCAACACCACGCGCAACGGAACAGCGGTTGTCATGGAATACGTTCCTTGGAATGTCCATCACTCAAACAAACGGCGCCCAGCGACGCGAACATCCGCCAACGACCACGCTGAGACGATAAAATGTCAAAAACAGCATGGCGGTCGCGGATCGCTTCAGCCGCTGGGTATTATTAATTGTACTGCATTGTTCATTGAATCGCGAAGGGAACAGAGGGTACCCTAAAAGAGGTTGCAAGAAACGGCGGGCCGAAAAAAATTCGTCCTTCCTGAAGCATTGGTTCCCACGATGAAGTTCAGCGGTCCCAAGCGCGGGCGAATGCCGGGAGAACCGAAACTTTTGCATCCTTCGAGTTGACATTCTTTAATCATAAGATCATCTCATTGCGTTCGCGCCTGCCGAGGAAGCGGGCTGTTGTCCGAACTTATGTCACCAACAAGCGAATATCCCCCTCGCGGCGAGTCAGGCCGACGCGGTCGAGGTATTCGCAGAACGGCACGGCGTACTTGCGGCTGGTGCCCAGCAAATCGCGGATCTCGGCCACGGTCAGACCGGTCCCTTCGGTTAGTTTCGCGCGCAAGCGGCGGCGCATCTCGGCTTCATGGTCCGTGTGCAGGTAGATGTCATCCGTAATCTTGACCAGGTGCCCTTCGGCCACGCACACATCGAACAGATCGCGCAGATTGGCGGCATTGCCGCCCGCTTGGCTGGCGAAGCTGCCCGGCTCCGGCGGCTGGAAACCGGCTTCTTGATAAGCTGTCACCAGTTTGTCTTTCAGCTTGCGCAGATTGCTGCTGAGCTTGGGCTTAAAATCGGCGCGGGCGATGCGGCGCAGATCGCCGACGATCTGTTGGCGCTGAATCAAGCGTTCCACGGCAGCTTGCACCAGGGCGTCATCGCCGACGTAATCCAGTTGTGATTGCACCTTCTGCCGGTCGTGCGAAGTCATCAAGGGGAATTCGTCGTGCAACCGGCTCAGAACGTGCAGAATGCGTTCGTCCAATTCCTTCACCATGTCGGCGTGCAGCAACAGCTGGCGGGTGCCGCCGACGGATATGTCCACGAGCTGCCCTTGAGCACGCAGCCGCTGGACCAGCGCCGCTGTTTGATCAGGGGCAATGTGGGCGCCGCGCACCAGGTCGGCGGGGGTGAAGCCGGCGAAGCCGCTGAACCAAGCCACGGCCAACGCCCGTTCATCAGGGCCGCCGGTCCAGAGGGTCTCGATCCGTTCGAGCATTTCCAGGTGTCGGCGGCGAATCTTGCGGGCGACCGGCTGCAACACCTGCCCGCCGCCAAGAGTCTGCGTGGCCGAAGGGTTGCGGATGATGAACGGCTGTCCCCACGTGGCTGTCGCGGGTTCCTCAAGAAACAATTGGGCCAACCCCCAACCCCCTGGCTCGATGGTATCGCAATCCAACAGCGACACCGCGCCCAGCATCTCGGAAGTACCGATGTGCAACCGCACCGAGGCGCGATGCTTGACTGGCTTGCGGACATCACGCAAGCAGTGTAAGCGTACCGTCAAAACACGCGCCGGTTGTAGGTAGGCGGGGGTGGCCAGTTCTTGACCCCGCGCCACGTCCTCGTGATGGACGCCTGCTAAATTGATGGCCGCCCTCATGCCACGATGCACTTCTTCCACCGGCCGGTCATGATTCTGCAACGACCGCACCCGCACGCGCTGGCCGCTCGGCTGCCACTCTACTTCGTCGCCGACTTTCACCGATCCCGATGTCACCGAGCCGGTGACGACGGTGCCATGCCCCTGAATGATGAACGAGCGGTCGATGGCCAGGCGAAACCACTCGGCTCCGCCCCGTTGCTCGATGTGGCGACAGGTTTCGGTCAAGGCCTGTTTCAGCTCGGCGATGCCCATGCCGGTGTGGGCGGAAGTTCGCACCAAGGGCGCGTCGGCCAAGAAGGTTCCTTGTACCAGCTCGCGGATTTCCAACTCGACGACCTCGCGCGTGGTCTCATCGACCAGATCGCTTTTAGTCAAGGCAATGACACCATGCCGCAGGCCGAGCAGCCGGAGGATTTCCAGGTGCTCGCGGGTCTGTGGCATGACGGAATCATCGGCGGCCACCACCAACAGAGCCAAATCGATGCCGGTGGCGCCGGCCAGCATGTTCTTGATAAAGCGTTCGTGGCCGGGAACATCGACGATCCCCAGGTGAAACTCCCCCAGGTCGAGCGCAGCAAAGCCAATGTCAATCGTGATGCCGCGGGCCTTTTCCTCTGGCAAGCGGTCGCAGTCGATGCCGGTCAGGGCTTTGATAAGCGACGTCTTGCCGTGGTCAATGTGGCCCGCCGTACCTAGTATCAAATCGTGGGGCATGGTGAACCTCTCGTTCATCGAATTCATTTCCGTCATTGTAGCGAGTAGGGACTGGTACTGAAATCGGGGAGATGCACTTCTTGGGTATGTCTCCCCGAAATCCTTCGACTCCCTGGCGAGAACTCGTTGGCCTTGCTAGAGTATGCGTATCATCTTGCGTTATCGAGGATGCGACATGCTTGGCACTCAACTGGACGTTCGGCCCTTTCTGGAACGTGTGGGCCAAGAATTATTGCGAATCAACCCCGACGAAGTGCGGGCGCTGGCCGATGCGCTGTACACTTGTTATGAACAGCGGCGTACCGCGTTCATCTGCGGCAACGGCGGCAGTGGCTCGAACGCGTCGCATCTGTGCGAGGATTTAGGCAAAGGGACTTTGCGCCGCGAGGATTTCGACAACGACCGCAAACGACGGCTGCGCGTGCTCAGTCTGACGGATCACACGCCCTACATCCTGGCTTGGGGGAATGACGAAGGCTTTGAGCGCGTCTTCGTCGAACAGCTCAAGAACCTAGCGGAACCGGGCGATCTGCTTATCGCCATCAGCGGTTCCGGCAACAGTCCCAACGTCTTGCGGGCCGTCGAGTGGGCCAATCAGCATGACCTGATCACCTTCGGCTGCACCGGCTTCGATGGCGGGAAACTGCGCCGCTTGACCCGGCACAACTTGCACGTACCACTCGATGACATGGGCATTGTCGAATCGATTCACCTGACGGCGTTTCATTGGATCATTGATGATCTACACCGGCGCATCGCGTTGGCTACTTAACCCACTTGGAGAGACTTGATCATGACATCACACACTGTTTCTCGACGCCAATTTCTGGGCGGGGTCGCCGGCGCGGCCCTCGCTGGTCCGACGTGGTTGACCTCTTCTTTGTCTGGCCAGCAAAACAGCGGCCCCAACGAGCGCATCAACCTCGGCTTCATCGGCGTCGGCACGATGGGGCGGGGGCACTTGAACAGCTTCCTGGGCTTCGGCGATGTGCAAGTCGTGGCGGTTTGCGACGTGGTGGCCGAGCGCCGCGACGACGCCAAAAGAATTGTCGAAAGCCGGTACGCCGAGCAGATGAAGAAAGGGACTTACCAAGGGTGCGCGGCCTACAACGACTTCCGCGAGCTGCTCGACCGCCAGGACATCGACGCGGTTGTCATCTCGACGCCGGACCACTGGCACGCCATACCCTGCGTGCTCGCCGCCCGCGCCGGCAAGGATATTTATTGTGAAAAACCATTGACACTAGCCATCGCCCAGGGTCGGAAGATCGTCGCCGCAGTCCAGGAACACAAGATTGTCTTTCAAACTGGCAGCCAGCAGCGCAGCGAGTTCGGCGGCAAGTTCCGGCTGGCGGCCGAGCTGGTCCGCAATGGCCGCATCGGCAAGGTGAAGACCATCCGCATCGGCGTCGGTGGCCCGGCCATGGCCTGCAATTTGCCGGAGCAGCCTGTTCCTGTCGGCACCGATTGGAACCTGTGGCTTGGGCCAGCGCCGATGCGCGGCTACCATGAAGAGCTTTGTCCCAAGGGGATTCACAAGCACTTCCCCGCGTGGCGGCGCTACAAGGAATATGCTGGCGGCGGCTTGGCCGACATGGGGGCGCATCACTTTGACATCGCGCAATGGGCGCTGGACATGGACAACAGCGGCCCGGTGCGGATCGAGCCGCCCACCAGCAACGCCAGCAGCGGCCTGCGGTTCGTCTATGCCAACGGCGTCGAGATGTTCCACGGCGGCCCCAGCGGTTGCACCTTCGAGGGGACCGAAGGAACCATCTACGTCGATCGCGGCAAGATCGAAAGCACCCCGGCGGACATCCTCCAGCAACCGCTTGGGGAAAAGGACGTGCGGTTGTACCTGTCCACCAATCACCGCCGCAACTGGCTCGACTGCATCCGCGACCGCCAACAGCCGATCTGCACGGCGGAAATCGGCCACCGCTCCGCCACCGTTTGCCACCTTGGCAACATCGGCTACTGGCTCCGCCGCCCCTTGCGATGGGACCCCGTGAAAGAACGCTTCGTCGATGACGCCGAGGCGAACCAGGAAGTAGATCGGGAATTGCGACAGCCGTGGCAATTGTAGGATATGATGAAACCCAAGCCGCTTCCGTGGGGAGCGGATGAGGCGGAATTCGCGAGACATACAACGTAGGTCAACTGTTGGAATCCTCACGAATTCCGCTACGGGGATTGCGCCGACACTGGGAACAAACTCTTCCGTTTACTCAGCAAGATTCCCGCTCATCCACGAATCGGAAGCTATCGAAAGGGACTTTCCGCGTGGTGGTGCCGTCGATGAAGTAGAGGTCGGCTACTTCGACGGGACCTTGGGGAGTGTCGATCACATACGGTTTGATTTGAGCTTGCAAGCGCGTTCCTTTGCGCAGGGAGGTGCGTTCCAACCATTCCTTGGGGGACGTTTCCAAATCGATCATTAGATCAGCAGTCAACTCAATGGTGTGGTACATGGCAAACCTCTCGGCAGAGCCGCTTGGTGGAGCGCGATGTTTCGTGCCCCTCATCCTAATTATAAGCAAAAGCAATGCCAGCAGGACATTTTTTTGCGGAATCCGAACCATAACTTTTCAAGCGAAAAGCGTGTCTGGCAACGAACGGGGTGATGCGAGTGGTGGATAAGGGTGGCCAAAGGGCATCGGAACCAAGTGCTTTTCACAATATCATCGCTTTGCCAGTGGTCTGGAACAGGCCAGCGCGGTTCATTTTCTTCCAACAAATACGGAGAGTCTGTTGGAATATGTTACCGGCGCGCGGGGGTCGTTATCGAGGGGCTGATACCCCGCGCACGCTATGGTCTACGCGAACAAATATCCCAATCGCCTCTGAGTCACTTGAGCAGCTGTTGCTGGGTTGTTTTGGCGCATTGCATCCAATAAAGTTCCTACGCTTTTTCCAGGACCGGGCTCGGAAAAACTGGCCCCTGCGAGGCAGTGTCATAAGTCCCTGTAGAGGAAGCAATTCAGCGCATCGACAACAATTTGTCGATCACAAATCCGTGAGGATCTGGCGTTTTTAAGTGGATGTGCTGAGATTCAGCGGTTCGCGCACGCTGCCGTCTCCGGGCGCGAACCGCTGAATCCCCAGAACGAACGCGGGAGTATGGGCAAGCCCCCCCATTTCATATAACATCCCCAGCAGCGTCATCACGACATCCCACCCCGAACCGACAATCGAGGAGCTGACCGCATGTTTACGCTATCCGCGTTTGCTGATGAGATTTCCCCGAATCCCGAAGAGCAAGTCAACGTCTTGAAATCATGCGGCGTGCGGCATATTGAGTTGCGTTCGATTTTTCAGACCAATGTGCTCGATTTGACCGACGCGCAGGTGGCCGACTTCAAGAGCTTGTTGGACCGCAACGGCTTTCGCCTTAGCGCCATTGGCTCCCCTATTGGTAAGATTCGCATTGACGAGCCGTTCGAGCCGCATTTGCAGCGGTTTCAGCGGGCCATTGAGCTGTGCAAGGTGTTTGACACGCCGAACATTCGCATCTTTAGCTACTACCCGGCGGCCAACGGCGGTTCCTGGGACGATTGGCGGCAGGAAGTCATCAATCGCATGAGCGCCAAGGTCGAATTGGCCCGCACGGCTGGCGTCCGGCTGCTGCACGAGAACGAGCACCGCATCTTCGGCGATGATCCGGGGCGTGTCGTCGAGCTGTTGACGACCTTTGACGAGCCATGTTTTCAAGCCATTTACGACCCGGCCAACTACGTCGTCTGCGGCTTCGATCCGTGGCAAGCGTGGGAGATGACACGGGAGCGCACAGTGCATTTTCACATCAAGGATTGGGTCAAGGGAGAGCCGCACGGTTGTCCGGCGGGGGAAGGGCAAGGGCGGATTCCCGACGTCATCGCCGACGCCGTGGCGCGGAAGTTCGCTGGCTTCGCCACGATGGAGCCGCACTTGCTCGGCGGCGGGCCGACCGGCGGCAGCACCGGGCCGGAGCTGTTTCCTAAAGCGGTGGCCGCCTTTCAGAAGATTCTCGACCAGGCGGGAGCGAAGTATCAGTGACAGCTAACTTGCATACCGTGCATGTCCGCGTCAACGATGCTACCACCAGCCAGCCGACGCCGGTGCGTCTGCGCATCACCGCTGCCGAGGGGAACTATTACCCGCCGTTGGGCCGGCTGGCGGAGTTCGCCACCGAGCGCGGCTGCGACGTGGGAGGAAACCTGCGCAGCGGTGAGAAACAGTTTGCCTACATCGACGGCAGCTGCGAAGTGCCTTTGCCGGCGGGACAAATTGTCGTCGAGATTGCCAAGGGGCCGGAATACCGCCCCGTGCGCTCCGAGCAAGTGCTGGCTCCTGGTAAGCTGGCCCTGCGCTTCACCATCGAACGCTGGTCCGACGCGCGCCCCCAAGGTTGGTATGCCGGTGACACGCGTTGCCATTATCTTTCTCCCCATGCCGCTTTGCTCGAAGCGGCGGCGGAAGATGTGGCCGTGGTCAATGTCTTGGCCGAGCAGCAACCGGCACGGCGTCAGGAAAAAGCGCTCACGCCGCCGAGCATCCCGAACATTCTGGAGTTCAGCGGCCAGCAACCGGCGCTGGCGCGGCCAGGGCATCTCGTGGTCGTCAACACGCACAACTACCATCCGGTGTTGGGCAGTCTCGGCTTGCTGAATTGTCATCGGGTCGTTTATCCCCTGTGCTTCGGCGGCGACGTTGGCCCGGATGACTGGTCGTTGGCCGATTGGTGCGATCAGTGTCACCGCAAAGGGGGCTTGGTGACATGGACTTGCTGGTCGAATCAAGAAAGTCACGGCGAGGCGCTCGCCAATGTCATCCTGGGGCGGGTTGATGCCCTGGAAGAGACCAGCTGCGCCTGGCCCAACCACGCTCCGGAGCTGTGGTATCGGCTGCTCAACAGCGGCTGCCGCGTGCCGCTCGTCGCCGGCAGCGGCAAGCGCGGCAACGCCGACTTGCTCGGTTCGCCGCGCACCTATGCCCGGCTGCGGGAAGGGGAGGAATTCACCTACAAAAACTGGATCGAAGCGGTCCGCGCCGGGCGGGTCTTTATGACGAACGGCCCCTTGATGACCTTCACCGTCAACGAACAAGACCCCGGCGGCGTGGTGAAGCTGACAGGGAATCGCCCCACCGTCCATGTCCGCGCCACGGCGCGTGGCTGGACGCCGTTCGAGCGGCTGGAAATTGTCTTCAATGGCGATGCGTTGGTGGGGACGGAAACAGCCGGCACCGCGCCGGTGACGGCCAGCGTCGAGGGGAATTTGCCGCTCCCCGGCGGCGGTTGGTTGGCGGCCCGCTGCTGGGGCCGAACGCGGCAGGGAGAAACTATTGCCGCGCACACGTCACCCATCTACATCGAAGTCGAAGGCCAACCGTTCCAGCCGGACCTGATCACCGTCACGCACTTGATAGAACACTTAGATCGTACCCGCCATTGGCTTGATCACGGCGCCTGCTTCGAGACGGCGCGGCAACGGGAACATTTAACGAACATTGTGGCGGAAGCGCGGGCGGAGTTGGTGAAACGGGCCAAGTGAAACGCGGTGGCTCCCCCGCGGGGCGCCCGCTAAAGGGGAACTATACATCGTCACCGCCAATCGCCCGCCAGCCGGAAAAACGGAAGAAGCCCCACTTTCCTCTTTCCCAAACTGGGGGAGTTCGGGCACAATGGTATGGTGAGAGAACGGCAAAAAATGACTGGGATCGTTAAGTGATCGTGAGTCATTCGTCAATAAACCAACTGAGAGAAATTCCGCGGGGGGATCGTTCGTGCCCCAATGCCCAGTTTCGCCAATCAAAGTGAAGCTGGAATTCGTCTTATAAAGAAAAGCAGATTTTGCTTGCCGAGCCGTTACCGACGCGGCGACAATCTATCCAGCCCAGGCTCATGGCCCGCATCCATTTGCAAAGTGGGGGAATCACGCCAATGTCCAGTGCGCGACGGTTGTTCGTGGTGGTGATCAGTGTTGGGGTCCTGTCCGTCCTGACGATGTGGCAAGCCGGTTGGGCCCAGAAAATTCAAATCGGCAATATCCCGCCCCCCGCGCCGCCGCAGCCGATCGCGGATGATGGGGAGCCGGTGTCGCCGTTCACCGATGCCATCACCTTGGCCAAGAACAACGACGCGCCCCGCATCATCGCGGCGACCAAGGACTTGATCGCCGAGGAGAATTGGGCCGATGCCGTGCGCTATCTGCAAGCGCTGCTGAACGTCAAGGAAGATGCCTTCCTAGAAGCGCGCCGCCAAGGGGCGGACGGCAAGGAAACGATTCACCTGGTCAGCATCCGGGCGGAAGCGAATCGCTTGATCGGCACGCTGCCGCCAGACGGTTTGCGCTTCTACGAGCTGCAATACGGGCCGCAGGCGCGGTTGCTGTTGGCGGAAGCCAAAGCCAAGGCCGACGTGCAAATCCTGGCCGAAGTCGCCCAACGCTACTTGCACACCGACGCCGGGGCCGAGGCGACGAGTTTATTGGGAACCTACTATCTCGACCGCGGCCGCTATCTGACGGCGGCGCTGTGTTATGAACGATTGTTGAGCCGACAGGGGGCCGACCAAGTCTCGGCCAACACGTTGTTCAAGGCAGCTCTGGCCTATTTCCGCGCCGGCGATAAGTCCCGCGCCGAGGAAGTGTGGCAACATCTCAAAGCCAAGACGGGCCGCGATGGTTTGGTCATCGCCAATCAAGTTGTCAAACTCGATGATCTACGCCAGGAGCTGGAAAAGACCGGCGCGGGCGTGCTGGCCAACCAAGAAGACTGGCTGCTGTATCGCGGCGATGCCAGCCGCTCCGCCCAAGGACACGGTGGGCCTCCCTTCCTGGAACCGCATCTCGGCTGGCCCCGTTCCACGCTGGTTCCCGAATCCCTGAAGGAGAGCGACAAGGCAGCGGATAGCGAGGCCAGCCGCCACATCGAAGCAACGCTTAAAACGTCTTTAAGCTATCTCGAAGGATTTCAGCAGCCAATCCTGCCAGGGTTTCACCCCATCACGGGCAAGGCGTATGTCCGGCGCGGCATGGACAATGTGCTCAGCGATGTCGTCATCTATCGCAGTTACGATGGCATCTACGCCCGCGCGCTGAAGACTGGCGAGTTGGCCTGGAATCAGCGCGCCGATGGCAGCTTGCACGCCATGAGCAAATCGGTGGCCAATCGGACTATCTTGACCAGCTGGCATCAGGGCTATCAAACTTTTGCCCAAGACATCTTTTTCAGCAACACATTGATCGGCACGCTCAGCAGCGACGGCCAATATGTCTATTACATCGATGATATTGCCGTGCCGCCATCGCCACAATACTTGATGCAGAACGGCGGTTTCGTCCGGCCGCCGAATCTAGGCTCGTTCCAAGGCATGTATTACCACAGCAAGCTGCAAGCAGTGGATGTGCTCAATGGCAAACTGGTGTGGGAGCTGGGCGGCCCGGACGACGCGAATGATTTGAACGACAGTTTATTCCTGGGAGCGCCGCTGCCATTGGGCGGCAAGTTGTACATGCTGGTGGAGAAGAAGGGGGGAGAATTGAACGTGGTCTGCGTCACGCCTCCCAAGGCTCCCAAGTTGCCCGCCACGGTGGACTGGACGCAGAAGCTGGGCAACGCGCGTGATCCGCTGGCGACCCGTGACATTCTCCGCCGGATTCATGCCTGCCAACTCGCCTATGCCGATGGCATTTTGGTGTGCCCGACCAACACCGGCGCCGTGCTTGGCCTGGATTTGTTGACGCGCAGCTTGGTCTGGGCGCATTCGTACCGGGACAGCGACGATACGCAAGTGGGCGCCAACCCGCAGTTCCCGCGTCCCATCGTGGGTCCGTGGGGACCGATGCCTAGCAACATGCAACTGAACACGGCCTGGAAAGGGGGAGCACCCATCATCCAAGACGGCAAGGTGATCCTCGCCGCCGCCGACGCTCCCACCCTGCATTGCATCAATCTGCGCGACGGTCAGCTCTTATGGAAACACCGCAAGGCGGATGAGGAGCTGTACGTGGCCGGCGTCTTCAAGAATCGCGTCGTCATCGTCGGCAAAAATCACTGCCGCGCCCTCGACCTTAATAGTGGCAGCCAGCTCTGGCGCGTCGAAAACACCGGCCTGCCGTCCGGCCAAGGGGTGGCCAGCGAGGATGTCTATTACTTGCCGATCCAGGCGACCGCCGACAGCAAAGAGCCAGCCGTAATCGGCATTCACCTGGCTCGCGGCGTCATCCAGTCGAAGGCGATCTCACGCAAGAAATTCATCCCCGGCAACTTGGTCTTCTACCAGGGGGAAGTGATCTCGCAAGGGGTCAGCGACATCACCGTCTATCCCCAGCTGCAAGTCAAGCTGGCCCAGATCGACGAACGCTTGAAGGAGAATCCCAGCGATCCGCTCGGCCTGACCGAACGGGCCGAGCTGCGGCTGGACAAGGGGGACCTGCAAGGCGCTCTCGACGATCTACACACCGCCTTGGACAACAACCCGCCCGACCATGTGAAACCCAAAGCCCACGCCAAGTTGTATGAAACCTTGACGGAGTTCTTCCAGCGTGACTTCAACGCCAGCGAGAAGTACCTGGACGAGTATCGCGCGCTCTGCGTGGTGGACATCCCCGCCAATGCCGATAGCGCCACACGCCAGCGCTTGGCAGAGGAACAGCTCAAACGCCAGGCCAATTTCCTATGCTTGTTGGCCAAGGGACGCGAACAGCAGGGGCGGTTGGTCGATGCCTTCCAGGCCTACATGGACTTCGGCGCCCTGGTCGGCAACGAGGAGCTAATTAGTGTCATTGACGAGCCGACGACGCGCGCCAAACCGGACGTGTGGGCGCGAGATCGCATTGCCACCATGATGGCCAAGGCTACCCCCGCGCAGCGCCAGCCGCTTGAAGAGAAGATCACCCAGCGCTGGAATGAAGTCCGTGCCACCAACGATCTCAACGCGCTGCGGAAGTTCGTGTCTCTGTTCGGTTCGACGTTCGCCACCGGCCGCGCATCCCGCCTCGTGTTGGCCGAGCGTCTCATGCAAACCAACGCCGAAGCGGACCTGCGCGACGCGCAAATGCACTTGCTCCAGCTTGTCTTGCAGCGCGACGACCGGTCATTGGCCGGGCAAGCCGTCGAGACGCTCGCCCGTCTGATGTTGCAAAAAGGGATGATGGAAGAAGCCGCCCATTATTACCGCAAGCTGGGCAACGAATTCGCCGAGGTCGTCATCCGCGATGGCAAGACCGGCGCCGATTTCTACAGCGACTTGGCCACCGACAAACGCTTCCTCCCCTATTTGGAGGATCACCAGCAAGTCTGGAACGGCTCGATCAAGGCCGAGACCATTTCGGGGCAATTCCCGCTCACCCGGCCGGCGTTCACCTTCGAGCCGGATGGAGAAGTGCTCCCCTTCTTCCAAAAGCACCGGCTGGCCCTGGAGATGAACAATAATTTCCAGCTACGGGTCATCGACCAGACCACCGGCGAAGACTACTGGCGAACCGAGGGCTTGTGGACCAATCGCCAGTTCACGCCGGCCAATTACCTGTACACCAACTATGGCAACGCCAACATCCGCCACACCTACCGGGTGATGGGGCACATCGTCATCCTGAACCTGGGATACATGGTCTATGCCTTGGATCCGGTCCACAAAAAGAAGCTATGGGAATACAATCTGTACGGTTCCGGCAACAACCTGTTCCCCCAGCAAGCACGCATCATGCCAGACCGCGACGGCAAGATGCAAATCATTTACCAGGACGGCTGGACGCAGAAGATCGGCCAGACCGGTCCGGCGGAGCCGTCGTATGTCTGCCTGCTGACGCGAACCGGATTGGTGGCCTTGGATCCCGTGCATGGCCACGTTTTGTGGGAAAAATCGGATGTGTCGCCGCGGTCGTTGATCTTCGGCGATTACCAACACGTCTATCTGGTCGAAACCACCAACGACGGCACCCCCACTGCCACGCGCGCCTTGCGCGCCAGTGACGGCGTGACGGTCGAGGTCCCCCCCTTCGCCGAATTGTACCAACGCCGTCTGCGCGTCGTGGGTCGCAACCTGTTGTTGCGCGACACCGACGCGGAAGGTAAGATCGTGTTGCGCCTCTACGATGTCCACACGGGGCAGGACTTGTGGCAACAATCCTACCCTAGCGGCAGCGTCGTCATGAACGGCGACGACGACCGCTGGGCCGGCGTCGTGGAGCCATCGGGTAAGATCACCGTCGTCAACCTGACCGACCGCCAGGATGTCTTTCAGTTCACGGTCAACAAGCAGCATGTGGACAAGCTGCAAGACGCTTACTTGTTGCAGGATGACAAGTGGTTCTACTTCGTGCTGAACGTCCCACCCAATCCGCAGCAAGCGCCGTGGGGCGGGGGTCCTTGGGCGAACGTCGCTTACGGCATGCGTTCCGTCAAGCTCAATGGCAGCCTTTACGCGGTGGATCGCGTCCAGGGCAACATGCGCGGTTATGACGACATCAAGCCGGGAGAAAACATCTACTGGCGTTATGATGACACCAATCAGATGGTGGTGCTCGACCAGTTCCAGAACCTGCCGATCGTGATCTGCACGGCTCGCTACAACCAGCTGATCAACAATCCGCCGAACCGGGCCATTCAAGTGGTCAAAACGGTCGCTCTGGAAAAGAGCACGGGCAAAAGCATCTACAATCGTCCGCAGTCCAACAACAATCAGTTTTATGCCTTGAACACGAATTTGCGGTCGGGAACCATCGAGTTGGTCAGTTACAATCTGAAAATCCAGTTCTCGGTGGAAAGCGGCACGGCAGCCGATGCCCGCGACATGCTCCCCCCCAACGGCGGCGTAGAGGGAGAGCAGCTGCCGGTCGTGCCCCCACCGCCACCGCTGGCGCCACAACCGCGACCTGGCCTCCGCCCCGTGCCGATCCAGATCGCGGTGCCGCAACAACGGATCGTGTTGCCGGTGGAACCGCAAAAGGAAGAGAAATAAGAGCGCGGAGTCTGGGCGAGTGGGTGACGTCAGTCTTTTGGTAACGCCCTTCACCAGAAAGGCTGATACCTCCCCGCTCGCTGAATTCATTCGCAGCAGTCAGTGACATCCACTAGCCAGGAGCCAACAGCGATGAAACAGCCATCTTCTCTGGGAATAAGTCTCATAGGCGGGATCATGGCCCTGGGATTTGTTCCGTCCGCCGTTGGCAGGGAATTGGAACCGAAATACCGGGAAGCGGTCGAAAAAGGGCTTGCTTGGGTGGCGGAGACGCAATTCGCCGACGGCCACTGGGAAGCCAACAATGGCCAGTATCCCACCGCCATGACCGCCCTGGCCGGCATGGCCCTGCTCATGGAAGGTAGCACCATGCGCGAGGGGAAGTATGCCAGGAATATCCGCCAAGCGGTCGATTGGTTCATGGCGCGCAGCCAGCGCAACGGCTTGCTGGGCAATCCCACCAATCCCCAGGAAGCGTCCCGCTACATGTACGGCCACGGCTTCGGCATGTTGTTCTTGGCCAGCGTCTATGGCGAGGAAGATGACATCGAGCGGCGCCGCAAGTTGGAGGACATTCTCACTCGCGCCGTGCAGTTCACCGGCAAGGCCCAGACGGATCGCGGCGGCTGGGGCTACGTGTCGGCGGCCGAGGGGCGCGGCTTCGATGAAGGTTCCGTGACCATCACCCAAGTCCAGGCGCTGCGGGCCGCCCGCAACGCGGGCATTGTCGTGCCGAAGTCCATCATTGACAAGGCTCAGGACTATCTGAAAAACTCTACCACTCCCCGAGGCGGCGTCATCTACAGCTTGGCGCATGGCCGAGTGGCGGCTAATGGCGGCGAACGACCGGCCTTGACCGTGGCCGCCATCTCCTGTTCCTTCGGCTTCGGTGAGTATGATTCGCCGCTGGCCAAACGCTGGCTGGCCTATTGCCGCGACTTCATCCAGATCGGCCCCAATCGCATGGGACACGACGAATACATGCACTATTATTATTCCCAAGCCTTGTATATCCTGGGAGATGATGGGTTCGCCAAGTTGTTCCCCGATACGAAGCCCGAAAACCAATTGACCTGGAGCAAATACCGTGAAGCGATGTTCGATCACTTAGTCAGTCGGCAAAGCAACAACGGCAGCTTCACCGGCGGGCACATCGGCCCCATTTACACCACGGCGATTTATCTGACCATCTTGCAGCTGGATAAAGGGGTGCTGCCGATTTATCAACGGTAGGATTTCTTCCTTTGTCGGTGCAGGAATGGATTCAGCGGTTCGCGTCGCTTCCAAGCGCGAACCGCTGAATCCGCGACCGGCCCTGTATCTCGATGAAATGGATGGAGTTGCATGTTTCGGCTTCCCCCGCCATGATGAATAGCGACGAATGTCAGGAAAGACATCGTCAATCGTCTTCCTTTCGTGATCGCCTGTTCCAAGTGAATCGCCCTATCCAAAGGTTGGAGTACCAACGTATGACCCGCGCTTTTATCCTTGGCGCGTTGACGGGGCTAATGGCCCTCGTGTGTGTTGGTCCGCGTGCGAGCCGCGCGGATGAAATCCCCCCCGAATATCAGGCCGCCATCCACAAGGGACTGAAATGGCTGGCCGACAATCAACAGCCTGACGGCCATTGGGATGGCAACGGCGGCCAATATCCCACCTCCATGACCGCCTTGGCCGGCATGGCCTTGCTCATGGAGGGTAGCACTATCCGCGAAGGCAAATACGCCAAGAACATCCGCCGCGCGGTCGATTGGTTCATGGAGCGCAGCCAACGCAACGGCTTATTGGGCAATCCCAGCAACCCCACCGAGGCCCAGCGTTACATGTATGGCCACGGCTTTGGTATGTTGTTCCTGGCCAGCGTCTATGGCGAGGAGGAAGAACCGGAGCGACGCCGCAAGTTGGAGGACATTCTCACCCGCGCCGTGCAGTTCTGCGGCAAGGCCCAAACGGATCGCGGCGGCTGGGGCTACGTGTCGGCGGCGGAGGGGGGCGGCTTCGATGAAGGCTCCGTGACCATCACGCAGGTTCAGGGCTTGCGGGCCGCCCGCAACGCCGGGATTGTCGTTCCCAAGTCCATCATTGACAGGGCACAGGAATATCTGAAAAACTCCACCACCTCCAACGGCGGCGTCATTTACTCCTTGGCCCAAGGCGGGCGGGCGATTCCGGGCGCCGAACGCCCGCCGCTGACGGCGGCCGCCGTCGCTTGTTCCTTCGGCTTCGGCGAGTACGATTCGCCGTTGGCCAAACAATGGATCAAGTATTGCCGGAATCACATTTCCTCCTTGGGGGATGGCCGGCGCATGGGGCACGATGAGTACACCCACTACTACTTCGCCCAAGCCGTGTACATCCTGGGCGATGATGGTTATGGCAAATTGTTCCCCGATTCCAAACCTGCCGACCGCCTGACCTGGAGCCAGTACCGCAAGGAGACGTTCCCCGCTTTGATCCGGATGCAAAGCGGCGACGGCAGCTGGAGCGGCACCGGCAATTGGGGCTACATCGGGCCGGTCTATTCCACGTCCATCTTCTTGACCATCATGCAGCTGGACAACGGCACGTTGCCCATCTATCAAAGATGACATTCACGGCGCGAATCAATTTGGTCCACGAGCAGGGTTCGATAGGCTCCCGGTTGTGTCCGCACCAGGGGTCTGACGGCCCTCGCTCGCCTGGTTTTATCACTAACTTTATCCTGTTCCTTCGACTGACGAGAACCTCATGAGCGAACAAAACATCCCGACGGTGCAACCTGCCGATCAAGCCTTGGCTGCCAGCGACATGGAAGCCGTGCAACGATTGGGGGAAGCGTTCAAACAAGTCAAGCAAGAGCTGTCCCGCGTCATCGTGGGGCAAGATCAGGTCATTGAGGAATTGCTGATCGCCTTGTTTAGCCGGGGCCACTGCATCCTCGAAGGGGTGCCGGGCTTGGCCAAGACCTTGATGATCAGCACCCTGGCCAAGTGCTTGTCGCTGGCCTTTAGCCGTATCCAATTCACTCCCGACCTAATGCCTTCGGACATCACCGGCACGGAAGTCATCGAGGAGAATCGTAGCACTGGCCACCGCGAGTTCAAGTTCCTCGAAGGCCCCCTGTTCGCCAATGTCATCTTGGCCGACGAAATCAATCGGACTCCACCCAAGACCCAGGCCGCCTTGCTCGAAGCCATGCAAGAGCGTCAAGTGACCGTCGGACGCGTGCGCCATCGCTTGGCCGATCCGTTTTTCGTGTTGGCCACCCAAAACCCGATTGAACAAGAAGGGACGTATCCGCTTCCCGAAGCGCAACAAGACCGCTTCATGTTCAAGGTGTTCGTGAAATATCCCAGCTTTCAGGAAGAATTCGAGATCGCTCGCCGGACTACCGCGCTCATCACCGAGGAACTGCAAGCGGTGCTCGGCGGCGAACAAATTCTCGACTTGCAGCGCATTGTCCGTAAGGTGCCGGTGACGGATCACGTGATCAACTACACGCTGGCCCTGGTCCGGCAAACGCGCATCGGCGAGCCGGGCACGCCGCCGTTCGTGCGCGATTGGCTGTCGTGGGGTGCCGGCCCCCGCGCGGTGCAGTATCTCATTCTCGGCGCCAAGGCCCGTGCCCTGCTCTATGGCCGGTCGCACGTGCAATGCGAGGACATCCAAGCGCTGGCCCATCCCGTGTTGCGCCACCGCATTCTGACCAACTTCACCGCCGCTTCCGAGGGGATTACCTCCGACGTGGTTATCGATAAACTGCTCAAAGAAACTCCCAGCCGCGAAGGAGAACTGACACGCGATGAGCGGTTTAAGAAGATATTTGCATCTTAACTCCAGTGACCAGTGATGAGTAACAACTGACGCCGTAATCCATGTAACCCAAGCCGGTTAACTTCAGTGACCAGTGATGAGTAACAACTGACGCCGTGATCCATGTAACCCAAGCCGGTCCCTGGGGGACCGGCTATGCCCTCGTTGCCCAACACCATTTAGAACGAGGGCTTACCAATAAAAGGGGCACCTGTGGCTGTTCGTGACGACGACCCCCGACGCTTTTTACATCCCGAAACCATTGCCCGCATTAGTCGGCTTGATCTGCGAGCGCGGCATGTGGTGGAAGGGTTTATCTCCGGCCTGCACCGCAGCCCGTTTTTTGGGCATAGCATCGAGTTCGTGCAGCATCGTGAGTACGTGGCCGGCGACGACATCCGCCACCTGGACTGGAAGGTGTGGTCCAAGACCGACCGTTATTACATCAAGCAGTACGAGGAAGAAACCAACCTGCGTTGTACCTTGGTGGTGGATGTCAGCGAATCGATGCACTATGGCCGCGGTGCGTTGGACAAGTACAACTACGGCTGCACCATCGCGGCCTGCTTGGGCTATCTGCTGTTGCGGCAACAAGATTCCGTGGCGTTGACGACCTTTGATTCGGACATTCGCCAGATCGTTCCCGCACGCAGCCAACACACGCACATCGACGCGTTGGTCAAGGCGATGGACGTCAGCCGGCCACGCGAGAAAACCGACATCGAGAAAATCCTGCGCCGCGTCGCCGAGACGACCTCCAGCCGGGGAATGATTATCCTGGTGTCGGACCTGCTCGTGGATCGCCCGCCGTTGTTCCGGGGGCTGGAGATGCTGGCCCATCGCCGGCATGATGTGCTCGTCTTTCACGTCATGGATGACGATGAGTTGACGTTCCCGTTCGCTGGCACGACGCGCTTCGAAGGCATGGAAGAGCTGCCGCACCTAACATGCGACCCGCGCGCCCTGCGCGACGGCTACATGGAAGCATTGGAAGAATATCTGGTCGAGGTCCGCCGCGGCTGCGCCCGGCAGGGGATCGATTACGCCTTGGTCCGCACCAGCGACTACATGGACGCGGTGCTGTCCAAGTTCCTGCACCATCGTATGGCATTCAAATCCTCCGCGAAGGCACGAGCTAATGCTTGAATTATTCTCCTCACCGTGGACTATGGCGGCGGGCGGCGCGTTGGTTAGCTCGCCGATTATCATTCATCTGATCAACCGCATGCGTTTCAAGCGGATTCGCTGGGCGGCGATGGAGTTTCTGCTCAAATCGCAAAAGCGCAATCGGCGCCGCTTGATCATTGAACAGCTGATCTTGCTGTTGCTGCGCATCTTGTTGGTGCTACTGGCTGCCTTCCTGTTGGCACGCTTCATCGGCCAAGCCCTGGGGATCCTGCAACCGCAAGCCACCTTGCATGTCGTGCTGCTCGACGATACCCCCAGCATGGGGGATCAGTGGCGGGATGGGGACCAAGCCTTCAGCTCCTTCCAACAAGCAACCAGCCTGATCACCGACCGCATCGCCAAGAACGCCCTCCAAGCCACTTCCGTGCAGACCTTGGAGCTGATCCGCTTATCGGACCTGAGCACCAGCCGCCGTTACGACCGGCTCAACCGCCAAGAGGCGGATCGTCTGCGCCGCGATTTAAGCGATTGGAAGGCGACCCCTTTGCATGTCCCCTTGTTGGACGGCGTCCGCAAGGCACGCGCGATTTTCCTCGAAAACACGCACGAGCAGCGTTACCTGTATATCGTCAGTGATTTTCGCCAGCGTGACTGGAGCGGCCCAGAGACGGAGGCCGTGGTCAACGAGCTGAAAAGTCTCATGGATGGCAAAGTCGAGGTGCGCATGCTCGACGTGGCCCATCCCTACCGCCAGCGCGGCGAGGATGATACGATTGGCCACGATAATTTGGCGATCACCGATCTCCGCCCGGAATCGCGCGTCGCGGCCCGCAACATGCCCGTGCGGATGCACTTGACGATTAGCAATCACAGCAACCGCGAACGCCAGAACGTGCGCGTCCAACTCCAGGTCAACGGCAGTCCCCAGCCCGACGCCCTGGAGCCGCTGCCCAGCGTGCCTCCAGGAGAGACCCACGCGACAGCGCAGGTGACGTTCAACCAATTGGGGTTCAATCAAGTGACCGCCAATCTGGAGCACGAGGACACCGGCTTGCAAATCGACGACATCCGCTATGCCGTCGTGGAGGTGCGCGAGCAGGTGCCGATTCTGCTAGTTGACGGCGACCCGGCCAACAGTAGCAAGCCCGGCGGCGACAGGTATCATCTGCAAACGCTGTTTGATCGGTTCAGCGGCGCTGTGCATGGCTTTGAAATCGTCGGCAGCACCCCCTACGATTTGGAACAATCCAATCTCAGCCAATATCCGAGTATTTACCTCGTCAACGTCCGCGAGCTGAGCGACAAGGCCGTCGAGAATCTGCGTGCCTACGTCCGCGAAGGGGGCAGCTTGGCCTTCTTCCTGGGAGAGCGGGTCAATCCCACGTTCTACAACGAGAAGTTGTTCCAAGACGGCAAGGGGTTATTCCCGGCGCCGTTGGCCGCCCGGCCTAATCCGCCCTTGTCCGAGGAGAACGCCAAATCCCAGTTCTTGGGCAAGCAAACGCAAATCCTGGCGCGCAATGACAGTCATCCAATTGTCGCGGATATTTGGGAGTTTCATCAGCGTTTCGGCGTGTTGAGCCAGTTGACCATCGGCCGCTACTTCCCCGTGCAACGGGACCAGTGGCGCCCCGACCCGGCCAAGGTCGAGGAGCTGATGACGTTGCCCAATCGTGGCACGGTGGACGATTACCGTGACAACGTGTTGGCGGTTCTCGCCGACTTGCCTACTGACCGGGACGACTATCGGCGTTACCGGCCCGGATTGCTGCGCCATGAACAAGCGATTCGGACGGCACTGGCGGGGCAGCCGTTGTATCAGTTAGGGATCGCGTTGGATGACTTGCTCCGGGATGCCGGTGAGGAGAATAACCCGGAGCGGCCCAACCTGACCGAGTTGTGGCGGCGGCCGGAGCTGGCCAGCTTGCGTGGCCGCATCGACCGGCTGCGTGAAACCGTGCAGTACGGCGATCCGTTGCTGATCACCAATCGGTATGGCAAGGGGCGCGTCGTCGCCTTGCTGACGACGGTAGGCAAGGGCTGGAACGATTGGGCCGGTGGCTCGGCGGCGTCGCTGACGTATCCGGTGTTGATGATCGAGATGCAGCGCTGGCTCACCGGCCAAGATCGTGAGGAAATCTTGGCCGTCGGCCAGACGCTGGAAATGCAGATGGATGGCACGCGCTTTGATCCGCGCGTGCGCCGCTTCTTCATGCCCGAACCCAAGGAAGGCCAAGTCACCAAGTTGGCCGGCGCGGGGGCCGAACCGATTGACCCCCAAGGGAGCAACTTAGTGGATCGCGGGGAACAAATCGCCGCTGTTGGCTCGGACGGCCAATTGATTCTCACCTTCAATGAGGCGCGGCAACCGGGCATTTACCTGTTTGAATTCGCGCCCCGTCCGGGCGTGGATGATGGATTTCGCATGGAAACCAAGGCCTTCGCCTTCAATATCGACACCCGCGCTGAGAGTGATTTGCAACGTGCCAGCCGCGCGAAGCTGCAAACCGCCGCTGGCAACGCGCCGTTGCAGACCGTGGAGATCGGAGCGGATGCCGACCAGGCGCGCACCGCCGACCTGTCGCGGACCCCTTGGTTATTCCTGTTGTTCTTGATTCTCTTGGTGGCTGAGCAAGCGCTGGCGGTGCATCTGAGCTTCCACCTACGCGGCTCTGAGGCAGCAACCCCGCCTTCGTTCCGCCTCAAACCGGCGGAATGATTGGATTTGTGTTCTGGATGCATCGATTCCCGCGCGGAGTGAAAACCCACGCGAACTGATGGCATCTTCCAATATCGACTCCAAGGATTATTCTGAACATAAAAGGCATACTCATGGCCACGGCAACAACGACTTCCCCCCGAACCGGCCCTCAACCTCCCGTTCCCAATGGCGTCACATCGCTGTGGCTGCCGTTGGGACTGCTGGCGCTGTTTCTGACGCTGGTAGCGGCGGGCTGTTATGGGCTATATGTCTATGTCACCCGCGTGGCGGCCAGCACTGGCCAAGAAGCCCATTTCGTCCTGCGCCGCTTCGAGCAGCCGGTCAAGCTGTTTGGTCAGGAGTTTGAGGGGATTGTCTTCTGGCTTCCACTCGTCAGCATCGTCCTGGTGTTGGCCTTCGTCTATGTCGTCTGGATGTACATCCGCGACGCCCACACTGTCGGTTGGCCGTGGGCGTCGTTCCTGGGCGTGTTGCGTTGCACAGTTTATGTCGTCTTGGCTGGTGTCTTCCTGTTGCCCGCCATCGAAACATGGGAGAAAACCGAGGACCGCTCCAAGGTCGTGTTGTTCCTCGATCTGTCGGGTAGCATGGGGCAAAGCGATGCCGAACCACGCCCCGGCGTGCCGTTCGACCAGCTGCCCACTCGCTTGGACCAAGTGGCCGAGTTTTTGAGCGCTGAGGAAATTCGGTTCATCCAACGAATTCAGGAAAAAAATCCAGTCACGATCTACGGCTTCGGCGATCAGCTCGACGAGGAATTTCGCGTTCTGGAAAAAGGACAATCCCTGTCGCGGGAGGAATGGCTGGCCTGGCTCCGCATGGATGTGCGCGAGTGGCTCACGCGCGACCTAAGCGTCAAGGGGAAGGAAGCACTCAAAGACCATCCCGATTTCGCAGGGGACCTGCCCGCCGTCGCCAAGGATGAGGACCCCCAGGTGAAATGGGCCAACGATTGGTTGAATCTGGAAGCGGACTTCGCCATTCCCTCGGTCTTGAGCAAAGAAGACCAAGACAAGCTGCGCGCTCGGCGGAATCAGCTCCCCGCCAAGCTGGAGCTGCGCCGGCTGATCCTCGAAGGCACCAACGTCGGCGATTCCTTGTTGACCGGCTACAACCGGGAAGCGAACAACTTGCTGGCTGGCATCATCGTCTTCAGCGATGGCCGCTCCAACCGCGGATCGGCCCAATCCTATCAAGACCTCTATGACCGCGCTCGTCGCGCTCAGGTGCCGATCTTCGCCGTGGCTGTGGGCGAGGACCGGCAACGCATTCGCCTGGAAATCATCGACGTGCAAGCCCCTGAACAAGCTCCCCCCGATGACAAGTTCCCCATCCGCGTGGAGGTGGTCGGCGAGGGATTGCCGAATCAGGAATTCGACATCTATCTGGATGTGTACAAACCGGGCGAGGACCAACCCGCATTGACGCTGAAGCGTCCCGACGCCGGGCAGCCAGCCCCGAAGTTCGAGCCGGGGGACCCGCCGCATGTCCAGGTGGAATTTCTCATTGATCCGCTCGCGGAGGAGTTCGCCTCCCTGCGGAATCCCGAGGCCGCCCAGCCGGAGCTGTTGCAGGGGGAATGGAAATTCGTCGCCCGCGTGCCGCGCCATGCCCGCGAGCTGTTCGAGGAACCATTCCATGTCAGCGACGCCACCCGCGTGATCATCGCCAAGAAGCCGCTGCGGGTGCTGCTGATGGCCGGTGGTCCGTCCCGGGATTATCTGTTCCTGCGCACTCTGCTGGCCCGCGAAGTCGACCGCAAGCGGGCCGAGCTGAGCGTGTATTTACAGACCTTCCAACGCGGCGGCGAACGGGTGCAGGATGTCGAGCCGAATCGGCTGCTCACCTCCTTCCCGACCTATCTGCGCGATAAAAGCGATCCCTCGGAAAAGCCTGAGGAGCAGTATTACAACCTGGACCGTTACGATGTCGTCATCGCCATCGATCCCGATTGGACCCGCCCCGATGTCCAACCCCAGCTGGAAATGTTGGAACAGTGGGTAAGCAAGCAAGGCGGGGGCCTGATCGTGGTGGCCGGTCCCATCAATACCCTGCAACTGGCGCGCGGCGTCAATGCCGAGAAGCTGAAACCGCTGCTCGACCTTTACCCCGTGGTGCCAGGTCGTAGTCCGCTCATTCTGGATGATAGCCAGGTGATCGGCTTGGGCATCAGCCGCTCCGCCAATCTGCCGTGGCGGCTCCATTTTGGCGAAAACGCTAACGACTTTGATTTTCTCAAGCTGGACGATGATCCCGACGCAGACGTGCTAGCCGGCTGGCAGGCCTTTTTCGGTTCTGAGACTCCGCCGCGGCGCGGCATTTTCACCTATTACCCCGTGCAACGGATCAAGGAGGGGGCCTCGGTGGTGGCCACCTTCGGCGATTCCAAGGCCCGCATGGACAGCGGCGCGGAGCAACCGTACCTGGTGACAATGCCTTACGGAGGCGGTCGGGTGGTGTACATCGGCTCCGAGGAGATGTGGCGACTGCGCATGTTCCGAGTGGGATACCATGAACGCTTCTGGACCAAGTTGGGGCGCTACGCCGGCGCGGGCCGACTGTCCAAAAACACCCATCGCGGCACCTTGGTTATGAGCCGCCAGTTCGTCACTGGCTCGTATGTGCCACTGGAGGCGCGCCTGTTTGGCACCGACATGCAACCGTTGCCGGAACGGGAACGCCCGCAAGTCCGCTTGACGTTGCCGGAAGGATTCAACTTGCCCCCCACGACCTTCGAGCTGAAACCGAAGCCGAGCCAGGGGCAATGGGAAGGCTGGTTCCAAGGGCGCTTCCTGGCGAAAATCCCCGGCGAATACCGCATTGAAGTGCTGATTCCCAACAGCAGCGAATCCTTGTCGCAAACGTTTCAGGTGAAAAGATCGCAGCTGGAATTGGACAACACCCGCCCCGACTTCGCCACGTTGTATCAGATCGCCAGCAGCGTGGACGCGCTGCGGATCACCGACCCGAAGACGCGCGAACGCATCGCGGCGAACGTGCGGACGCTGGGCCAAGAAGCGGCCGCTGCCGACACTAGTTCCCCCTTGTTGTTCGATCTGGAATCGGCGACCGTGATTCCCGAAGGATTGACCGCCGACATGCACGTGCGGCACCATCGTGGGCCGATCCATGATCTGTGGGACGACGGCCCGACCATCCCCGCCCATCTCGCGCGGGAGACCGTCTTGTTCGGCACCGGCTTGCTGGGATTGATTGCCGTTGGCTTGGGGTTGGCCGCCATCGGCCTGCTCCTGGCTCGCCGTCCCGTGGGCGCGGTCTTGTGCTTGGCCGGCTGCGTGGCCCTGTTCGCCCTCGCCGCCGTGACGGTGACGACGCTGATTCCGTTGGCGAATCAGACGAGTATTCCTATGACGATTTCCACCGTGTTACTGGTCGTCGTGGGTATTTTGTCCGCCGAATGGCTGACGCGTAAGCTGTTGAAGCTGGCGTAAGGAGTGCTTAGCGTTAGGGATCGAACCCCAGCCGGTCCCACATGGGGACCGAAATGTCATTGCAAATGGAACCTTTCCCATCGCCCGCTATTGGGATTCAACATCATGGCCACCGTGACGAAGCCGACAACGACGCGCAAATACACGACCGCCGAATCGCAGCAGAAGGTTCGGCATCCCCTCGATCAGCTACGCGGCGTGATTCGCTGCTACGTGGCCGCCGAGGGGTTGGCGGTCTTGGCTCTGTTCTTGGCCTTGTGGTTCTGGCTGGGGTTGCTGCTGGACTACGGCGCTTTCCAATTATTAGGCATCGATTGGGTGCAGGTCGCGCCGTGGTCGATGCGGGCCTTCTTCCTGGGCGTGATCGTGACCGCCTTGGTCGCCGTGGTCGCGGTTAAGGTGGTGTGGCGGCTGGCACGCGAGTTCCGCGATTCCGCCCTGGCCTTGGTGCTGGAACGGCGCTTCCCCCAGCTGCTCGGCGACCGGCTCATCACCGCCGTCGAGCTGGCCGACACCCAAATGGCGGATCGCTACGGCTATTCCAAGGACATGATCGAGAATACCATCCGCGACGCCGCCGAGCGCGTCGATACCTTGTCCATCAAAGAGGTGTTCAACTGGAAACGCTTGGCGATTTACTGGGTCGCCGTGGCGGCGCTGACGGTCGGCGTCTATGTGCTGGTCGCCCTCAGTTACTGCGCGGTGAAACAAAGCTGGGCGGTTTCTCGTTTTTATCACCGCTTCAACGACGTGGCTGCCATCTGGACCGAGCGCAATCTGCTGCTCATGGATACGCTGTGGCCACGTAGCGCCCATCTGGAGTTGCTCTATTTCCCCGCCAACGGCGAGCGCCGCGTTGGTCGCGACGTTGGCTCGACTAGCTTGCGCGTCCGCGCCCTGAAGTGGGTGGTAGCCGATCCGCAAGTGTCCGAAGGCTGGCGCGCGTTGCAATGGGACGAAGTGGGCAACTATGTGGGGGTCGCCCCGCCGCCAGTGCCGGAAGTCTGGACCATGAACCGGCCGCCGTCCGAATGGACCGCCGATCAGGTGGAGCTAAGCCTCAATCAGCTGGAAACGCGCGAACAGCTGGACGGCTCCACGCGAGCCGCCTTGGGACAGGTGTTCGAGCAGCTCCAAGCCGCCGCCGATGATCCACGCATGAGCCGCGTCTTGCGCCAGCTGACGATCCCCGAAACCGTCATGGTCTATCACGAAGGGGAGAAACGCGCCGGCGAGAAGCTGACGCTGCAACCCGAAGGGGCCTATGAATTCAGCGGCGTCCTGACGGAGCTGACCGAATCGATCCGTTTCTACGCCTATGGCGAGGACTACGCCACGCCATACTATCAGGTCATCTTGGTGCCGCCCCCCAGCATCGAGAGATTGACATGTGATCGCCGCGAGCCGGCTTATCTGCACTATCAGACGCCGCGCGACGGTGAGCCTGCCGATTTGAAGGGGCTCAAACAAACCTTCCGCAATCAGCCGGTGTCGCTGAATGGGGATAGCTCGCGCATCGACATACCCGCTGGCGCCGACGTGACCATCCACGGCGTCGCCGACAAGCCGTTGCGAAGCGTGCGGCTGCTCTCCCGTGAACGCCGTGCCCGGCCCGGCACGCAACCCGCCAGCGCCATGACCAGCCTGCCCCCTGCCGCCCAGCTGGACGCCGCCGGCCGGGCCTTCACGGTCGCCATCTCGAATGTGACCGGGGTGAACGAGTTTGATTTTGAGCTGACCGACGCCGACAACGTCATTGGCCGCCGTCACATGATCCTCTGGGCGGTAGAGGACTTGGACCCCGATGTTCACGTCGAGATCATGGTCCTGCGCCGGAACAACCAAGGGTATCTGGTCACGCCGTCGGCCATGATCCCCTTGAAGGGGAAAATCCGCGATGATCACGGCCTGGACGCGGTGGATTACGCCTATTCCTACAGCGAAACCGACGCTCCCGCCACCCTCAACTTGCAAGCGGCGTTGCTGGCCGGCGGGGCCATGCAGTTCCTCCCGCTCGTCCCCAGCGGCAGTTTCGTCGTGGCGCCGTTCTACCTCAACGCCGCCGGCCGGGCCTTCCGCGACGACGCAACCGCGCTCGACAAGAAACCGCTGCTGACCTTTAGCCAGCGCGCCGCCGAACAGCGCGCCTTCGCCGTGACCAAAAGCCAGCTGGAACAACACCTGCAGACGAAGCTGCCCAAACAGGTGTTGATCCGCGAGCTGGAGTTGAATCCCAACATCGAATTCGATTCCTCCAACCAGGTGAATCCGGGGGTAGAATACTTCGATTTACAGCGTCACTTGCCCCAGCTGAAAGCCAGTGACGACTTTAAGCAACCTTTCTACCGGCTGCGGCTCACCGTGCAGGCCACCGACAACAACGTCGAGAACGAGAAAGGGCCAGTCTCCAGACCGAACAAGGAAACGTTCACCATCTTGGTGGTCCCCGAACGGGATCTGCTGGCCGCCATCGCCCAAGAGCAAGACACCTTGCACGTCAAGCTGAAACATGACGCCCTGGATCGGCTGCGCGATGGGGCCTTGGAAAAACTGACGACGGAGTTCAGCTATTTGGCGGAGTTGGAGCGGACCAACGATGTCACGCCCGCGAGTCTTGGCCCCCGTCTGGCGCGGGCCAGCGAAATCGAAGACCTCATTTTCCGTGCTCAGGATGTGACCCGCGCGGTGCATGAGGACTATCTGCGCATCCTCAAGGAATTACAAGTCAACCGCGTGAGCGATTCCACGATCAAGGACGCTCGGAATATCGTCGAACCGCTCCGCGACATCCTCAACGCCAAGTTTCCCGCCGCCGTGGAGGCCAATAAAGCCTATCGCAAGGAGCTGGAGGCCCATCGGCTCCCCAATGAAGAGATAAACAGAAACGCTCGCCAGAGCTTGGAGGATTTGATTCTCAGCCTGGAACAAGTGCTTCAGAATATGGACACGATTACGTCGCTGAACGAGGTAATCGCCCGACTGCGGGCCATCCGCGAGGCCCAAGAGGATCAATCGCAGCGGTTCGCCCAAATCCAGAAACGGATCGAGGATGAGTTGCTAAAGGCCCTGGGGGGGCTGGAATGAGGCACGGAGCGGCGGGAGAACGGATTATCTACTGACAACCTCCATTTTCATGCGTTACAATGTTGGGAAGAGGCTGGCTGTTCGTCACTTAATGCGGATGGACCCGGTTGGGTGTCCGGGTCCGAGAATGAGGAAATCGAAAAGGGAGTCGTTTGTCCTTTTCGGCAAATTCCAATCGGGGGCAACCTTCACGATGCTGAAGGCCGCGCCAGGTATGAACGTCCACAGGGGGTGGCGAGACCCCCGGTAGTTGGGAGGAAAATTTCCATGATGCGTCGCGTACTATCCTTGCTACCTTTGGCGACCCTGCTGGTCGTGCTGGTAGCAGTGCGTGCTCAAGAGCCAGCCAAGGCGCCACCCAGCGAGACCCCGGCGCTGCCGGTCATCAAGGATAGCGCCGCCGCGCAACAAGAAATCCTGGCGCGGCAATACCGAGAGCTGGAACAATCGCTGCACCGGCTGGCCCAACGGCTGAAGCAAAGTCCCCGGCCCGAAGACCGCGACCGGGCCGCTATGCTCGAACAAGCCATCCAAGAAGCCAGCAAAGTCGGCATCAACGCCCGCTATGATAAATTGATGAACATCCTCCGCACTTCCAAGGCCGACAACTTGCAGGAAGTCAAGAGCGCCATCACCGAAAGCGAACAGCTGACGAAAGACCTGACGGCCTTGATCGATTTGCTCACCCGTGACAATCGCGCCGACCAGCTCAAGGCCGAACAAAAACGCATTGCTGATCTGATCAAGGAATTGAACAAGATCATTCGGGATGAAAAAACCATCCGCGCCCAGAATGATGCGGGCCGAATGGATGATGCTGATTTGGCCAAAGCGCAGGGCCGCGTGACCGGCGATACCGAAGCCATCGCCAAGGCCATCGGTGGTCAAGATGGCAAGGACGGCAAGGACGGCAAGGGCAGCGACGCTAAGGGGGAAAACAAACCTGGCGACGGCAAAGGAGGCGAGAACGCCGGGGAAGGCAAGGACGACAGCCAAGACGCCAAGGGGAATGAGAAAGAGGGTGAAGGGGGCAAGGACGGCCAGCCCGGCCAAGACGGTCAAGCTGGTGACGCCAAAGACGGTAAGCCCCAAGAGGGCCAAGGTCAGGCCGGCGATGCCAAGGGGGGCGATCCCAAGGACGGCCAAGGTCAGGCCGGTGACGCCAAGGGGGGTGAACCCAAGGACGGTGATCCGAGCCAACCCAACAACGACCCCAATAAGCCCAACAACCAAGGGCAGGATAACAAGGACGGCCAAGATCAAAAGGCCGACAGCAAGGGACAAGGCCAGGGACAAGGGGATGGCAAGAGCAGCGATAGTCAAGACGGCCAACCTGGCGAAGCCAAGGATAGTCAGGGGGGCGATAGTCAAGGCGGCCAGCAGGGGCAGCCAGGCCAAGGCAAGGGCGACAGCGGCCAGCAAGGCGGCGACAGCGGCCAGCAGCCCCCCCAGCCCGGCGGCCCCCAACAACCCGAGCTCCCCGGCAAGAAGCAAATTCAAGACGCCATCGAAGGCCAGAAGAAGGCCGAGGACAACATCAAGAAGGGAGAACGGGACAAGGCTGGCAAAGACCTCGATCAGGTCATCAAGAACCTGGAAGACGCCAGGAAGAAGCTCGAGGAAATCCTCAAGCAGCTCCGCGAAGAGGAAACCGAGCGGCTGTTGGCCAACTTGAAGGCACGCTGCGAGCAGATGCTCAACATGCAAATCGAGGTGTATAAGGAAACCGTCAAGGTCCACAAGGACATCCTCGGCAATCCCGATCAGAAGCCCACGCGGGCCAACGAAGTGAAGTCGCTGCAATTGGCGGATCGGGAAGGAGAGATCGTGATCATTGCCACGTCCGCCATTCAGCTGCTCGAAGCCGAAGGTACCGCCGTTGCCTTCCCGGAAGTGTTCATCCAGGTTCGTGAGGACATGCGCGCCGTGCAGAACCGTCTTGGCAAGGCGGATGTCGGGGTCGTCACCCAGGCGCGAGAGGAATTGATCATTGAAACCTTGAAAGAGATGATCGAGGCCCTGGAAAAAGCCCAACAGGATATGCAGGCCCAGCAACAGCAACCGGGAGATCAAGGGCAGCAAGGCCAGCAGCAGGATCAGAAACTGATTGACGACTTGGCCGAGCTGAAGATGATTCGCTCCATGCAGATCCGCGTCAACAACCTGACGCAGACCTACGCCAAGAACTACGAAGGGGAGCAGGCCCAGCAAGACGACATCGTCCAGGAGTTGCGCGAGCTTTCGGAGCGCCAGGGCCGCATCTTCGAGATCACCCGAGATATTTATCTGGGGCGCAATCGATAAATTATGATATTCATGAGATTCATCGTTTCGGACGGCCGCGCGGCACGAAACGATGAATCCGTTTCTCAATCGCATGGGATGAAAAAAACTCACCAAGCTAGGAGATAACCCGATGACCCTTCGTAGCTGGATCACTTGCCTGGCCGGGGCCGGCTTGCTGCTGGGCGGCACAGCGTTGACACAGGCGGAAGAAGCCAAAAGCGAGGCGGGGACGCTGCTGTTCGGCGCCCTGCAGACGCAAGACGTGGACAAGGCCCGCCAACAGGCCCAAGATTGGCTCAAGAGCGTTGGCAAGACCGACGCAGACACGCAAAAAGCCTTCGCGACGATCTGGGCCAGCGAACGCCCCGTGCTGAACCGCGTGGCCGACACGTTGGCCCTGGGGGACCCCCAAGCCGCCAAATTGCTGGCCGAGGCCCGCGACCCCTACGCCCCCGCCCCGATGGAAGTCCCCTCTCTGCTTCGGGATACCAAGCAACCCATGTTCTATCGCGCCAACCTGACGCTGGCGTATGCCAAATGCTTGTCGCAACGGCGCGTCTATGAGGAAGCCCTGGATGCGCTGCAAACCATTCAGCCCGAACAGGTTGTGGACCCCGGCGCGTTCTTCTTCCATAAGTCCGTGGCCGAGTATTCCATGCTCAAGAAGGACGACGCCACCCAATCCATCGTGCGTTTGCTCGACGACGTGACCGACGCCCCGGATCGTTACAAGCTGGTGGCCAGCCTCATGTATCTAGACATGCAGCAATGGAAGGCCAAGGACCTGGGGGAAATCGCCCGCAAGATGGACAACATCGAACGCCGTCTGGAGCTGGCCCGGGGCGGCCCGCAGACGCAAAAAATGCAGAAGGATGTCGTCGCGCGCCTCGATGAGCTGATCAAGCAGCTGGAGAATCAGCAAAACCAGAATCAGAATAGCTCCAGCCCCAACGGCGGCGGCTGCCCCAACGGCGGCCCACCTCAGCAAGGCAATGGCTCACAGCCGGGTAACACCAACCAACCCAGCAGCCCGCAGCAGGATAGCATTGGCGGCGGCAGCAGCGGTCAAGGCGAGATCGATGAAAAAACGCTGAAGCAGCTGGCCGAGGTGTGGGGCAAGCTCCCCGAAGGGGAACGGACCCGCGCCATGATGGAGCTGACCCGCAACATGCCGCCCCGCTATCGCGAAGTCATCGAGAATTACTTCAAGAAGCTGGCCCAGGCCCAACCATGAGGCCTCGGCCTATTTCGGCGCGACATGCGGAAGTGGGCCGTGGCCGTTCCTCTCGAACGACCACGGCCTTATTCGTTAGAGGCCACGGATTGATTTTGTCGGAAAAGGAAAGAGTGGCCAGGGCGGAACAAAGGGAAGCCCTGGTTCGGACCCGCGCGAGTATGATCCACGAGGAAATTCCATGCCATTCCTTCGTGTCTGTTTGGTTCTGTGTCTGTGTTCCTCGGCTGGCTTCACGGCGGAGCTGCGCATGCTCTCCGGTGATCCCCAGCAGGGGGAAATGGTGCTCAAGGGGGACTTGGCGCGGCTTGATGGCGCGCAAGTGACCTTGCTCATTGACGGCGAGGAAAGAAACGTGCCGTTGGAGCAGGTCTTGCAAATTGATTTGGGGCAACCCCGCTCCATCGGCGGCTTGCGCTACATCGATGTCGAATTGACCGATGGCTCCTTGTTGCATTGTAGTCAATTCGTGGTCAAGGGAACCACCGCCGAATTGATGGTGCTCCCCAGCTTGCCCGTGAAGGTGCCGTTGCGCCGCGTGCGCTACGTGCTCAACGAGGCCCACGATGCCGCCACGCGCCAGGAATGGCAAGAGTTCCTGACCAAACAAAAAGGGGTCAAGGACGTGCTCGCCGTCAAACGCGACGGCGTGCTGAACGGTCTGGAAGGGATTCTGGGCGCGGGGGATGACAAAGGCGAGACCATTGAGTTCGAGCTGGATTCCGGCCGCGTCTTCCGGCCCCAGCTGGCCAAGATCCACGGCATGATCCTCACCAACAAGCCGGACATCAATCCGCCGGTGACCAAGTGTAAACTGTATGACACGTATCAAAACATGCTCTTTGCCGCCTCTTTGACCTACGGCCCGGAAGGTTACACGGTGGAAACGGTTTCGGGGGCCAAGTTGACCTACCCCAGCAAGGACTTGATAGCCCGTCTCGATTTCAGCAAGGGGAAGCGCACGTTTCTGTCGGACCTGGAGCCGCTGAGCGTCGAAGTGTCATCGAGCGAGGACCGTTTAGGCGTCCTTCTGCGCGACCAGGGCTTGGAGGGGAAGCCAATCCGTTTGGCGGGCATCGACCCCACCAGCGCCGCCTTCAAGAAATTCGCCGCCACTCCTTATGACAAGGGATTGTTGTTAATGGCGCGCACGGTCCTGGTGTACCGCCTGGACGGCGACTACAACGAGCTGCGCACGGTCCTCGGCGTGGACGCCCAAGTCGGCGACGAGACCCAAGCCCGCCTCGCCATTGCCGGCGACGGCAAGGAGTTATTCACCACCATCGTCCGCCGTCAAGACAATCCCCAGGAAATCGCGCTCAATATCCGTGGTGTCAAGGAGTTGCGCATCACCGTCACCCCGGTCGGCTTGATCGACCTGATGCATCACGTCGTCTTGGCTGACGCCAAGGTGAGTAAATAAGAGGAACACGAATCGAACCATGAATACCGTATGGGAAATTGAAGATGCCGTACAACAGCTATGCAGCGAGAAACTGGCCGCGTTTCGCACATGGTTTGTTGAATACCACGCTGTAGTTTCCGAGCGCGAACCGATCAAATCATTCAACTACTACACTTAAAAACGGAAGAACCCAGATTGTATGTGGAACCATGTGTAACGGTTAGCACCTTAATATTATTTATATACCCGCTATTTCCAAGGATTTCCCATGCGTACCCGCAACTGTTGTCGCAATCATGTCGTGGCTGCCGTGCTGCTCGGCGGCATGGCGGCTATCGTGCTCAGCGCTGGCGCGCGCGCCGACCTCGATCCGCGCGTGTTGGATGTGGAAGCTCAGCGTGTCGCCGTCGTGGAGAAGGTCAAACCCTCCGTGGTGGCCATCTTCTCCCGTGGCGGCCAAGGGGGTGGTTCCGGCGTCATCATCGACGAGCACGGCTACGCTTTGACCAACTTCCACGTCGTTCAAGGCTCCGGCCCGGTGATGCAGTGCGGCTTGGCCGATGGCATCCTGTATGATGCCGTGCTGGTCGGCTTGGACAAAGTCGGCGACGTGGCCCTGATCAAGTTGTTGCCCAAGAAGCCGGGGGACAAGTTCCACTATTCCGTCATGGGGGATAGTGACAAGCTCAAGGCCGGCGACTGGTCGCTGGCAATGGGCAATCCGTTTCTGCTGGCCACCGACTTCACGCCAACCGTGACCTATGGACTCATCAGCGGCGTCAACCGCTACCAGTACCCCGCCGGCACCCTCCTGGAATACACTGACTGCATTCAGATTGACACCTCGATCAACCCCGGCAACTCCGGCGGCCCGCTGTTCAACATGGCTGGCGAATTGATCGGCATCAATGGTCGGGGGTCGTTCGAGAAGCGCGGCCGAGTCAACTCCGGCGTCGGCTACGCCATCTCCATCAACCAGATCAAGAATTTCCTCGGCCACCTGTACGCCGGCATTGACACCGATCATGCTACCTTGGGGGCCATGGTCGAGAGCGACGCCACTGACGACGGTTTTAACACGATGGTGGTGCGTTCGATCTTGTCGGATTGCGACGCCCGCCGCCGTGGCCTCAATTTTAGCGACGAATTGGTGTCATTCGCGGGCCGACCCATGACCAGCGTGAATCAATTCAAGAACGTGTTGGGCCTGTATCCCAAGGGCTGGCGCGTGCCGCTGGTCTATCGCCGCGACAACGAACGCCGGGAAATCCTGGCGCGCTTGATGGGCGTGCAAGCGCGGGTCATCGAGGAGGGCCGGCCGCAGCCCCCCCAACCGCAACCCAACCCACGCCAGCCGCGCCCCGCTCCGCGCCTTCCCAACACGCCGGCCGCCAAGTTGTATGAGCCGAAACCCGGATTCGCCAACTTCCATTTCAACAAGCTGGAACGGGATAAGCTGCTGGCGGCGTTCGCCAAGTCTGGCGACTTCTCGAAGCTGACCGGCCCCTGGCAATTCGACGCCGACATGGAGACCCGTTTACGCAAGACCAACGCCCAAGCGTTCGTCGGCGACGTCAAGGCTCCAGATGGCAAAACCAAGGTCGTCTCCCGCATGGTCGTGGGGGGTATCGAATACGAGCTGGAACCGCTCAAGGTCGGTCAAGAAGAGGACGTACTGCGCTCTCCCCCTGGCAGCGGTGGCCTACTGCTAGCCTTATATCACTACCGCCGCTTGCTGACGATGGGAGAAAAGGGCTTTGAAGGGGAATTCAGCCACGGCGGCCACGAGCCGTTCTATCCGCCGCGCGTCGATGGCACCACCCCCAAGAGCCTCAATGAGCTGCGCGTCGATTGTGCCGTGTTGCGGACCGAGCACTCCGGCATCTTCGTCAAGTGGTACTTTTCGCTCCAAGACAACACCTTGCTCGGCTGCGAGCTGTATGTCGATCAGGATGAAGACCCCTGCGAGGTCTATTTTTATGATTATCGTCCGGTGGCGGGCCGGCAGTTGCCACACCGCATTCTGGTCCACTACGGCAACGAGCGTTACGCCACCATCCAGGTGAAAAATTACCAATTGGCGGCGGCGAACTGAGACATTTTAGCGATGGTACACGACACCATCGCTTCATTCCGTGGATTCGTCGGTTCGCGCGCTCTCTCAACTGGTCACGCGAAACGATGAATCGAACGAAGGAGTTTGATCGGATGAAAACCACCCGGATTATTTTTCCAGCCTGTGCCGGTTTGCTGTTGCTGTTCGTGTCCGCCGCGGCCCAGGCTCAAAAGCCATTCGGCGATGTCTGCAAGGAAGTCAACCAGAAGATGGTCAAGCTGTATGGCTCCGGCGGCTTTCGCGGCCTGGCTTCCTATGGCACGGGGGTCGTCGTGTCTCCCCAGGGACATGTGCTGACCGTGGCCAGTACCTTGCTGGACACCCCCGATTTGCGCGTCCACCTGTATGATGGCCGGCGCATGCGGGCCAAGACGTTGGTGGTCGAACCAGAGCTGGACGCCGCCTTGATCCAGATTCAGGGGCTGGAGGATGAGCTGCCCTATTTCGACATCGGCGCGCGTGGCCAAGCCCCCCTGGCTCAGACAGGGGATTGGATTTTGGCCTTCAGCAATCAGTTCCAAATCGCCACTCGTGACGAGCCGATGACGGTGCAGCAAGGTGTCATCGCGTCTTACTCCAAGCTCCACGGCCGACGCGGCATCTTCGAGGCCCCGTACAAGGGGGAAGTCTATGTGCTGGATGCCATCACCAACAACCCCGGCGGCGGCGGCGGCGCCCTGACAACCCGCAAAGGGGAATTGCTCGGCATCGTCGGCAAGGAGCTACGCAACTCGCTTACCGACACTTGGATGAACTATGCCGTGCCGGTGCAAAGCCTGGCCAAGTTTGTCGAGGAAGCCAAAGCCGGCAAGTATGTGCCCAAGGAGCGGCCCCAGATTGTCAAAGGGCAAGGCGGTTTTCATGGCATCATCCTGGTCCCCAATGTCGTCGAGCGCACGCCGCCCTTCATCGAAGATATCCTCCCTGGCTCCCCCGCCGAGAAAGCCGGTCTGTTGCCTGATGACTTGGTGGTGTATATCGACGGCGAGCAAATCCCCAGCGTAGCCAGCTTCAACGAGATGATGGAGCTGCTCCGCCCCGGCACCCAGATCAAAATGGAAGTCCGCCGCCTCGACCGCCAAACCAAAGCCGACCGCCTCATCACCGTCGAAATGACCCTGATGGACCCGCCAGTGGCACGCAAGGCGAGGAAGCAGGAGTGATGCCCTTTGAAAAAGTGAACGCCAATATGCGCGAACCGATCAATCATCGAACCACCCGCATACAATACGGCAGAACCCTATCACAAGAAATAATCCCTATCCTCGTATTAGCGAGGATTGATCTCTTAAACGAAGGAACCATCCCCATGATGCGGCGCGTAGCGAAACTTTCGGCAACTGTGGCCAGCGCTGTGTTGCTCCTGGGCTTATCTGCGGCGCGGGCCCAGGATGTCGATGTCAATGAGCTTCTGGAAAAGGCCATGAAGGATGCCGCCGCCAAGGTGGCGCCGAGCGTGGTGCTCATCGAAACCACCGGCGGCACCGAGATCATTGGCCGGGGGCCGCGCGGCCAGCTGGTGCGCAAGGGGGTGGGGCCGACCACCGGCGTCATCGTCAGCCCCGATGGCTACATCATTTCCAGCGCCTTCAACTTCGCCAATAAACCATCGGCCATCTTCGTGGCCGTGCCGGGGGAGAAGGAACGCAAGGTCGCCACCATCGTGGCCACCGACCGCACGCGGATGTTGACCTTGCTCAAGATTGATGCCAAAGATTTACCTGTACCGCCAGCCACGCCCAAGAACGACATCCGCGTCGGCCAATGGTCCTTGGCGTTAGGGCGGACGCTCAATCCCGATGTCAACGAGCCACCGTCGATCAGCAAGGGAATCATTAGCGCCCTCAATCGCATCTGGGGGAAGGCCGTGCAGACCGACGCCAAGGTGTCGCCAGTCAACTATGGTGGGCCGTTGGTGGACATTCAAGGACGAGTCATGGGCATTTTGGTCCCCGCCTCGCCGCAAGCCCAGGACGAAACCGCCGGCATTGAATGGTACGATTCCGGCATCGGCTTTGCCATTCCGCTGGAAGATGTCATGGCCGCGCTGCCACGCCTGAAGCAAGGCCAGGACCTCAACCGCGGCTTGCTGGGCATTTCGCTGCAAAGTGGCGATATTTATGGCGCCGCCCCCGTCATCGGCAGCGTCGCCCCCGAATCCGCCGCCGCCAAGGCTGGCATCAAGCAGGGGGATGTCATCGTTGAAATCGACGGCCAGCCGGTCGTGCGCCAGGCCCAAATCTTGCACATCTTGGGGCCGAAGTACGAAGGGGACACGGTCTCGGTGAAGATCAAACGCGGCGACGAGATTATCAACCTGCCCAACCTCCAATTGACCGGCACCACGACCGCTTTCGCTCACGGCTTCATGGGGATTGTGCCATTGCGGGACGATCCCGAAGTGGGGGTCGGCGTGCGTTACGTCTTCCCCAAGAGCGCCGCCGACATCGCCGGCATCAAGGAAGGGGACCGGATCATGAAGGTCGGCCCGACCCAAGGCAACGCCCCCTTGCGCCCGTTCTCTGGCCGGGATCAATTGCAAGCCATCTTGAATCAAGCCCGTTCCGGCACGGCCATCCAAGTGGAAGTGCAGCGCTCGGAAGGAAAGACGGAGACCGTCACCTTGACGCTAGGGGATGTCAGCACGGCAGTCCCGGCCCAACTACCGGAGAAGAGATCACTGGCCAAGGCCCTGGAACCGCGCAAGCAGCCCGGCGCCAAGCCCATGCCACCCAAGAAAGAGGAAGAGAAAAAGGAAGAGGAAAAGAAGCCGGAAACTGGCTTACTGCAACGCAGTAACGCCGCCCGCGATCAAGAATACTGGCTTTATGTGCCGGACAATTACGATCCCAACATCGCCCATGCCCTGGTCATCTGGCTGCACCCAGCCAACAAATTCAAGGACGCTGATACGTTTGTCAACACCTGGAAGCAGTATTGCGAGGATCGACACATCATCGCCATTGGCCCGCAATCCACCAACGAGGATGGCTGGCTCCCCAGCGAATCCGATTTCATCCGGGGGGCGGCGCGCGAGGTGATGGAGCAATACACCGTCGATCCGCAGCGTGTGGTGGTTCACGGCATGGGACTCGGCGGTCAGATGGCCTATTATCTCGGCTTCCAGGATCGCAGCTTAATCCGAGGCGTGGCTGTCACGGGGGCCGTGCTCACCCGCGACCCGAAGGAAAACGTGGCCACCCAACGCCTGGCGTTCTTCGTCGTCGCCGGCGGCAAGGACCCGCTGGCCAAGGACATCGCCGACAGCCGCGACAAACTCGCCGCCGAGAAATTCCCCGTCACCTACCGCGAAATCCCCGAAATGGGCCACCAATATCTCGATCGCCCCACGTTGGAGGAGTTGGTCCGTTGGATCGATTCGCTGGATCGGCTGTGAGAAAACATGATGCAGCGACTTGTGCTGGACAGCAATCAGCCACGCACCAGTTGGCGGTGTGAATCCGAACCGTCCTTGGTGCGTGGTGCTTGTTAAGCAATCGCGGACAACTTTCCCCAGATCAACACCTTGCAAATCTTTGTACGGCAAGGACTTTTGGGGGGCGATAATCAATTACTCCCCACCGCCCTGAGCCAATCACCCAGGCACGCCTTGCAGCTCGCGGAGGCGTTTCTCCAGCGCCCGCAAAATCGTCTCGTCGCTGGGATACGGCGAGTCGAACGCTGGCCGGAGCGGGATGGGGACGTCGTCCATGCGATAGACGGTGCCGGGGACGTTGATGCCGTAGGTGGCGGTGGTGAAGGACACCGTGGCTCCTTTCACCGTCGGCGTCTCCTTGGGGTCCAGGGCAATGTAGGGGATGCGAGCCAGGTGTTCGCGGGCTGGCTGCGAAAAATTCCCCATCGGATCGGAAGCGACGATCAGGGCGGCGTCGGCCTCGCCGCGCGCCAGGGTGTCGGAGGTCGTGAACTCGCCGGGATTGAAGCGCGGATAGCCGCGCCCTAGATTCACGCCGAAGGGATAGCCGGTTTGCCAGCTCACCACATTATCGGCGCCGGTGACGTTGCCATGACCACGCATCGGCTTGGCGTAGAAGCGGGTGTATTCGTTCAAATCGCGGGCCAGGCTCAAGGCCGCCTCGACGTTCAGGTGCTTGCCGCGTGTCATGGACAAGCCCATGCCGAAGAAGAGCACGCCGAACTGGCAGTTTTTCATGCGCCAGGCCAGGTCTTGCAACTGTTCCAGGGGGATGCCGGTTTCGTCAGCGATGCCGATGTCCAGATCAACCCCCTTGACCAACGCCCGCAGCGCCCAGAGGGCCTCGAAATCCTTGCGCGGCTTGATTTGCAAGAAGATGTCGGCGGCGGGGGCGCTCTTGCTACGGCGGACATCGACGATGACCACGGTACGACCCTTCCGGCCCTGGGGGACGAACAACCCCTTGGGCATCGTCGAATACCGGCCCCAATGCCGCGGGTGCGACTCGGCGGGATTCGATCCCCAGAAGATCACCAAATCGGCCCGGTTCTTGACCTCGCCGAGCGAACAAGTCACCTCGCCGACCCCCTGAAACGCCATGCCCGACGGGCCATGACATACCGATGTTGTGGTATCGACGCAGCCGCCGATCCGGTCGGCGATGGCCACGGCCACGCGCTGGGCCTCGCAGGTGGTGTCAGACAGGCCATACACAATCGGATAGCGGGCGTGGGCCAGAATCCGCGCCGCCCGCTCGATGGCCGCTTCGAGCGGCGCCGGTTTCCCTTCGATGACCGCCACGGGGCGCTCTTCGATGTGGTGGTTCAAAAACCACGCCTTGCCGAGCACGCAGGCATTCTTGGCCTTGGTGATCTTGTCCCCTTCAACTGTTAATTCCATGTCGTCGCACACGCAGCCGCAAAAGGTGCAAGTGGCGTTGGAAACGACTTTGAGTTCGGTGGTGGCACCCATCACTTATTTCTCCGTGGGAGTCGGAATCGCCAAGTCTTTGCAAACAACGATTTTGATGGCGGTATTGTAAGAGTTGGCGCCGCGTCATGGAACTGCCGAGGTGGTGAACCGGATTTGCAGGGGAATGGTTTGCAACTAATCCGGATTCTTTCCAAGGTGGGTTTGGCCTTGGGATTGGGCTTCGGCAATTGTCCGCCGCTTTCGACTGGACACTCCGCCATCCGTTTCAAAGCGTCCCGAATCATGACACGCGCGGAGCGAAGGGTTTTCCCTTGACTAGCCACTCCAGGGAAATCTACTACTTCCACCACATCCCAACCGCTATCCTGTTTGAAATAGGCCGCATGATATTCCAACATGATCACGCCTTCTCTACTTCCACATCAAAGCACTTGCTATCCGGCATGCCGGTGCCGTGCGTATCCCCCCCCATGAGCCGGCTGGACAGGTCGCCGTAGGGGAGAAACAGCACTCCCGCTGGCAACTCGCCGGGCTTGGCCGGCTGGCAGCGCAACTCGATTTGTCCTTGGGCCGTGCGCAGCCGCACCCGGTCGCCGTTCCCCACGCCCAGGCGAGCCATGTCGTCGGGGTTCATTTGCAGGGTGCTGATCTCGTCCATGTAATCGGCCTTCAATTTGCCTTCGTTCAGAGTAGTTCCTTGCCGGGCCGTTCGGCCTGGAATGAGAATGAAGATTTCCGGCTGGTTCATGAAGTTAATATACAATCGGGAAACGGGGCAGCCTATAGGCGAGTCCTTGACCATCATGGTGGAAGCGAACGCTGTCGGGCTTATCCTTGGCGCGATCGGTTCGGCCTGCCTTCCTAAATGGCGGTTTCATTGTTTCGTTCCACCCCATGCCCCGCCCATTAGTTGACATTGAATCGACAGGCAATGGAACCGACTCGTGGTAGGCATCTCCCATTCTCCGACATTCGCGTTTATCTTCCCGGATAATCGTTGCGAATGCGTGGCTTCCAGGGTACAACTATTCAGTATAGACGACCATCCAGGATAAGTCCACGGACGTTTCCCGGACCCATTCATTCCTGAACCCCTGCGCGGAGCCTTGGTCTCATGCTTACCAAGCTGAGTACGTTTGCCTTGCTCGGCATCGACGCCGTGCCGGTGGAAGTCGAGGTGGATACAGCCCTCGGCCTGCCCAAGACGGTGCTGGTCGGGCTGCCGGAATTGGCTGTCAAAGAGAGTATTCATCGCATCGAGCGTGCCTTGGTCAATCTGGGCTATCAGCGTCCCAGCGGCCGCACCATCATCAACCTCGCCCCCGCCGACCTGAAAAAAGACGCTGGCTCCTTTGATTTGCCGATCGCGCTCGGCTTACTGACGGCCACCAGACAGCTTTTGCCAGAACAGCTGCGCGACTTCGCCATTGTCGGCGAGCTGGCCCTGGATGGCAGCGTCCGCCCGATCAAGGGGGTGCTGTCCATCGCCATGGCCGCCCGTGAGAAGGAGATTCCCAAACTGCTCGTCCCCGCCGCCAACGCTCGCGAGGCCGCCGTGGTCCAGGCGGTGTCGGTCTTCGGTGTCAACTCCTTAGCGGAGGCGGTCGGCATCCTGTCCGGCCAGCTCCCCGCCGAGCCGGTGACGGCGGGAGTGGCGGAACTCTTTGGCAAGCTCAACACCTATGAGGTCGATTTCGCCGACGTGCGCGGTCAGGAGTTCGCCAAGCGCGCTTTGGGGGTGGCGGCCAGCGGTGGGCACAACGTCCTGTTCATTGGCAGTCCCGGCACCGGCAAGACCATGCTGGCTCGCCGCCTGCCGACGATCTTGCCGCCGTTGACGCCGTCGGAAAGTCTGGAAACCACGCGCATCTACAGCGCCATCGGTCGGCTGTCACCGGATGAACCGTTGCTGGCCACGCGCCCCTTCCGTTCGCCGCACCACACCATCAGCGACGCCGGCATGGTGGGCGGCGGCAGCATCCCCGCCCCCGGCGAGATTTCGCTGGCCCATCATGGCGTGCTGTTTCTCGATGAATTGCCGGAATTCAACCGCCGCAGCCTGGAAGTGCTGCGCCAACCGCTCGAAGAGGGGCGCGTCACCATCTCGCGGGCCGTACACTCCGCGACCTTCCCGGCCAGCTTCATCCTGGTGGCGGCGATGAATCCCTGCCCGTGTGGTTTTCTTGGTGACGCCAAGAGGTCGTGTAACTGCTCTCCCATGCAAATTGAGCGCTACATGGGACGCATCAGCGGCCCGTTGCTGGACCGCATCGACATGCACATCGAGGTCCCCGCCGTCCCCTATCAAGAGCTGGCCGCCAAGCAAGAGGGAACTTCCAGCCAGACCATGCGCGAGCAAGTGCTCCGCGCTCGCGCCGTGCAAGCCAAGCGCTTCGGCGGCGACGGCCACCGCCTCAATAGCCGCATGACCAGCCGCCAGCTGCGCAAATACTGCCTGCTGGACGCCGAATGTCACAATCTATTGCAAACCGCGATGGACGAACTCGGTCTCTCCGCCCGCGCCCACGACCGCATTCTCCGCGTCGCCCGCACCATTGCCGACCTCGACGGCCATGACACCATCCAGGCACAACATTTGATGGAGGCGATCCATTACCGGACGCTGGATCGCAAGCTGTGGGCGCGGTGAAGGGGGAAAACGGAGCAGACCTGTTCATGACTATGCCGATGACGGAAAAAGCAGGGATAGAAAGTAAAACTACGAAACAATGATTCGTTTTTCGTGAGGAGAGAGGACACCATTGTTTCTAAAATCCGATCGCAAGTGACCGATAAGAACTATCGCTAACCACCCAAAGGGGGCTTCCCCTGCCTCATTCGCGGCACAAAATGTTACGGCCAGGGCAAAACCCATAGTGTTGGGTTCGGCCCTGGCCGTTGGGTTGGCATGGTGGCAAGTGTCACTTGCTCAGGTCAATTTCCAGGTCGGAGAGGTCCACTTCCCGATCCTCGTAATCCGAATCGGAAACTTTTTCCCAATCTCCCCCAGAACGCTCGTCCGACCAAGTACCGTACAGCTCGAACTCGCGCTGGCAGGTGACGCACATAGTACTGTATGGAAGCACATTGAGCCGGGCCACCGGAATCTTACGTTGGCAACCTTCGCAAATGCCATACGACCCTTGCGCCATGCGTGCGATGGCTCGCTCGATTTGGGCCAGCTCGCGGGCCTCCAACTCAGCCAACTGTGAGGAAATCTCCTCACTCCCCGCGCCAAAGGCGGCATCGGCGGAATCCCCACCCAGTGAGTAGGAGCTATATTTGCGTAAGTCTTCCAACTCCATGCCGATACGACGAGCCAATTCGTCGCGCCGTGTCGTCAATGTCTTATACAGCCGCAGCAGAGCTTCATGTCGTGCCATGTTGTCACCACCTCTCGTTGGTTGTCGTCTCCGCTGGTTGATAGCGCAGATGAATCCGACTAATCCCAGAAATGTGAAAAAACTCCTTTGATGCTCTTGTCAATGGTGTCATGGATTCCTAAGACGAACCGCATACATAAACTTTCAGCGCTTCTATATCCGCAACAATCGTGCCGAAGATTACGATTCGTTCGGATATTTCAGAAATCCCTTAACACATGGACTTTTGACTAAGAGATGAGAGAACGAAAGTCCGTGTCGATTTCTTGATTTAATATGTGGTCCGTTTTTGACCATTTATCTGCTTCAATTCCTCTCCCCGCGCTCGAAAATTGAACACCTCCTGATCAGACTCATTTTCCTGCATCAATATATACACGATGTTCATGGAGATAGTTCAAAGAAAAATCGCTCTTTCGCCAATCTTTTTTCCCTAGCCAATGGATTATAGGAGATAAATGGAACGCAATTGCAGTATTTTCCTCCTTTTTTCACTCACCCGCGCGGATTGTTTGCAACTATCCACAAATCAATGACTTATGCCGATTCTATCGAACTGGCTGCGTAGCCCACCCTGAGCGGACACTTGTTGATGGTCACATGGAATGAGGATGATAAATCAAGAAAGGTTCACGGCAAACCGGCGGGGAGGGGCTGGACTTTGCGGATCAGGGGGGCTTGGCCCTTGACGTGCTCCAATTCGATCACGAACGGCACCGGCTCATCATGGAAGCGCTGCTCTAGATAGCGGCGGTAGAGCAGTTGCCGAGCGACGCGCCGGGGAGGGCCGAGCAGTTCCAGATCATCATAGCGCAACTGAGAAGCAGTCTGCTCTCCATTGGCGTGCCAGGCATCGTGCATCAAGCGCCGCGCCTGTTCCGCGTCGCGCTGCCATTCCCAAGTTAAGCGCGCCAAGTGGAGCCGACCGGCGGCGTCCGTGGCGTCCAGGATTTCCTCCTGCTCCCGCAACCAACGACCTTGTACGCGTGCGGCGAGCTTGGCGTCGTTCAATTCATTTTGGCAGGCTTCCACCACGAGCCGAACTTGCTCTTCGCGCAAGAGCGTGAGGTGTTGCTCCTGGACTTGCACGGCCCGGCTGAACAAGCGGCGCGCCAACGTCGGCTGTTCGCGCAGCTGGGCCGCCGCCGCGCGCGCGATCGCCAGCGCTGCCGCTGGCCGTTCCCCCATCTCCTTTTCCCAGGCGGCAATCTGGGCTTCCAAGTCAGCGGGGGGTTGGGCCAGCAGGGGAGAGGAAAGCATCAGCCACAGGCAGAGTTTGGCAACCAGAAGGTAACTGATCCGAAAAACGAGCGGCATCGAATCTGAACTCATGGCGGCCATCCTTCCTCGCGGCTTCTCCGCCGCCGCGCTGATTGCCTCGAACGGCATGTCGTCTGGGCAGGCGATTGGCATTTCTCCCTATTTTACCGCGCCACGATGGTTACTTGAAAATCCTTATTCTCCCATCGCTGGTCGTCGATCCAAAAAAAGGTGAAGCGCAAGGGGGGTTTCTGTTTCAAAGCGATCGGGATATCCACGTAATGGACGCCGATGGCGGTGGCGATGGAGGGGGTATCGCGGCGGGTTTTCCAATCGTCATTGGTCCAGTGCAGGCGGAAGGGGGCGGCGGTTTGGATGCGCACCGTCTGGCCAGGGGTCACGGCTTGGAGCTGACGGTTGAACTTCCACACCTCCAGCGGCTGGCGCGTGCCGTTGCCGAGATAGCGGTCGGCCACTTCCGGGATCAGGTCGAACACCTGGCCATCGGCGGCGGAACGGACCAGCTTGATGTACTCGGCGTGCGCCCAGCATAAGGGCATGGCTCCCCCCGTGGGTCGGCCTAGGTACATGAACAGATCGGGGCGGTCGGGTTCGTCCCAGATTTGTTCTGGCAACAGGGCGTTGGCGCTGGCGAAGTTTTCCATCGCCTTGATGTACGGCAACGGATCATGGCCGGCGGCTAATTCATAATGGCCGCGCTCGCCGGTGAGTAGCGGCCAGGCGCGACCTTGGCCCCAGCCCTGAAACGGCCCGCCGTCGGCTCGTTGACCGTAGCCGTCGTGATTGTAGCGCCGCCAACACGGACCGAACGGCGTGTCCACTTTCAGTACCGCGTCAATGACCCGCAGCGAATCCAAGATGACCGGATCGCAGGGGCGGCGGATGCCATAGCGGACCAATTCCAGAAAACCGGCATCGACGATCTCCTTGGCGGGGAACTCCACCTGCGCGCCCGGCGGACGATTGCGAATGGGAATCATGCCGTGGTTGGCGTTCTCATCAGCGCGCGGGTCATTCAGGTCCATCGGATGAATGCGAATGTAATGCCGCTTGATCCCCGGCACCAACGTCCCTTCTGTGGTCATCGTCCAGGCTTCCACATGGCTTTCCAGAAAGTCGGCGTACTGTTCGAGGAACTGGGCGGTGGCGGCGTCCCCATGTAAGCGGGCAAAGGCGGCGGCGCACACCAAGCCGGCGATCTGCACCGCCAACGTCGAGGGGGAATAGCCGCTGTTCTCTTCCCAGCGCTCCTGCCCCGTGGCGGGACCATTGAGGAGCAAATAGCGACAGGCCCGCAGCACCATTGGCAGCGGATCGAAGTCTTTCAGGGCGTTGGCCCGATGCAGCCGCCACGCCAAAACGATGGGAAAGGCCACTTCATCCAGCTGGACTCCCTTCCAGTACGCCTCGCCGTTGAGCCAGAAATTTTGATAAAAGCCGCCGTCGGGCCGTTGCGTGAAGGCCAGGTAGATCAAGGCGCGGAACGGCGTTTCCAAATCGCCGGCCGCCAGCAGCCCCGACGCGCTGCCGCACATGTCGCGCGTCCAGACGAGATGATACCCCCCCAAGTCCTCATCCCCCTTGGCCTCTCCCCAGGGGATGCTCATGGAGGCGATCAAGGCGCCATCATAGAATTTGTCTTCGTGGGCCAGCAAAATACTTTTGCTGGTGCGAAACAGATGGCCGCTATCTCCGGTGAAAGAGGATAGTTCAACCCCGGTGCGGCCGAAGTGTTTGCGCCATTCCGCGATGGCCTGATCCATGTGGGCGGTGGGCCGATGCCATTGCTCGATGAACCGCTCGCGGTGCTCGGCAAAGGGGGTAGTCAACGCTTGATATAACGTCATTAAGGCGGTGTGCAGGCTGTCGCCGAAAGCCAAGCCGATGACAAATTCTCGCCCCTGGCGCAGATCGATCTCGCCGGTCAGGGCGATGTTGCCATTGTACGCGCTGTCGAACTGCCAGTTCATCTCGTGGTTGCTCATCAGGTCCTGCCACCCGTCGCTGGTGCCGACGTAGCCGCAAGAGCAATGGGCGAAAGGAATGGTACAGGCGACCGCCAGCCAAGTATTCCCCTTGTGAGCCGTCAGCACCCGGCCATAGGGGGTCTGGGCGACGTTGCCGAAGTTACCGCCGCCGCCTACCTCCAGGTGCGGGGCCAGCAGCACGTACAGTTTCAGCTTGTTCAATAAGCTCGGCTCGGCGTCCAGCGTGGTATGCAGCAACACACAGGAATGGTGCGGATCCGTGATGATTTCCTTGGTGATCTGGTAGCGCCCCTGCGGATCGCGGGTGACGACGCGAAAGCCCAGCGTGTAATGGGCCAGGTATTCGATGCTACTCTCCAGGTAACGGCGTTCGTCGTGGCAGAAGGTTTCGCCGTCGGTGATGAGGAATTGCAGATCGCGGAGCTGCGGGCGGTCGATGGTCGGGTAATACACCTCGTTGAGGATACCCTTGGAAACCGTGAACCAAACTCGGCTCAGGGCCGAGTACGCGGTACCAACGCCGTCCTTGTCACTGCGCGACCAGCGCGGCGGAATCCCCGGCCATCCGAAGGCGGGATGTTGACTGAGCAAGATGGTCATGGGTGGTTCTCAAACTGTTCCGGAATACCGGCCGCGCCGTGTCAGGATTTGCTGCACGCTGAACAACACGATGGGCACGACCGGCAATGCTATCCAGAATACCATGTCCCACCATCTCGGCAATGGTTCCGCCGCTTCCACGTCGAATTGCGTGTGGACTGGCCCATGAGGACCGTCAATTTCGATTTGCACCGACCAGCGCCCGGCATGGGGCAGCTCAAACTTGGCCGACTGGTACAATTTGTTGGTGGCTGCCTCTTGGCTGGCGCGTTGGTGGATCCCGCCGGACGTGCTGCCCGCTGGGGTCATGCCGACCAGGACGGTCGTATCGAGAAGGGGGATATTGTCGGCGGCGTCCTGCACGAACACGCTGACATCGACCGGCCCCGCCCGCAACGGCACCGGCGCCGTGAACACCGTCACCTGATAGTCCCCCAGACGTTGCGAGAACCGCACTTCCCCCCCGTCGGCCCGAAGGGGGACGGGTAGAGTAAGAACCAAGAGGATACCTAGCAAACAGAACGAGACGCCCGAAACCAATTTCGATGGTCTCTCCACGATGCAAAACAGGATAGCCGTCTCGGACACGGGGTTCTCCTAGAGGGATTGCCTACGGTTTGCAACGAATCCGAACAGGATGACGAAGATTCGGAGACAGCGCCGATCCGCGCCCGCAGTCCGCGGAGCCTCGCTCCGCGGACTATTTCTGAGAATAGCCCCCCGGATTTCATATGCGGACTACGTGCGCGGATCAACACCGTGCCGACGGTTCGGAACACTCAGGGGGAGCACACTTATCCTATGACAAACGCAGGGGGACCGTTCATCGATTATCTATCGCGACGGCGGCCCGTGACTGGTCGTGATGCCGGTGGCGGCTGGCGGGGTGGTGTTGGAAAACAGCGGTTCGATGCGGAGATCGTCGAAGTAAACCGTTCCCACGCCGGTTAAGGCCAAGGTGAGGTGGATGGTGCCGGATGCAGGCACCCGACGATAGAGAGTGAACTTTTTCCAGCGAGTGGTTTCGGTCAAGCGCACGGCCAATGGTTCGCCGCCGGCGCTGTCGTAGAACAGAGCGCCATCCGCCGATGCTTGAATATCTTCGGGAATGCGCATCCAGCCGCTGATCCGCACCAGCGTTCCTGGTTGCAGGCGCACGGCGGGGCTGTGGATGGCCAGATAAGTGCGCTCCAAGGCGGCGGGAGTGACAGGGCTTTGGTTCGTTCGACTCGGCACGGCAGCCGGGCGAATGCGCAGCATCAGACATTGTTTCCCCTCGCGGGGCTTGTCACTGACGCGACGCGCCTCCAACTCCACGTTGTCCATCGTGATTTCCTGGGCCGACCAGGAGGCCGGGGCGCGATCCGGAGAGACTTCAAAATCGCCATCGGGCAGCACGTTGGCCCCCGGCGTGGCACGCTGGATTTCCTCCATAAACTCCCAATGTTTCGGCAAGGTGAAAAAGCTCAACGCGTAGGGACTGGCGACAGGGGTATCCAGGCCGCGCATGGCTAGGTCCCATTGAGCGCGCATCAGGATGCGCAGGGGACGCAAGGCGCGATGGGCTTCCCAATAAGCGGCCCGATAGTCACCGCTGTTCCAACGGGCGACGCTCTCCCGCAAGCGGGCGCGAGCGTTGTCTTGCAGCGCCTGGCCGTCGGGCAGCGTGTGGCCCCGGCGTTCCAGCTCCGCTTCGATTTTCAATACTTTGTCCATCTCGGCGGCGGCCAGGTCATGCGCCCATTGGGCGGCCAACTTTCTCATGCGGCGGGCTTGGTCCTGAAATCGCACCAGGAGACCATCGGGACCGTTGTCGCTGGTGAACAGGATAGCAGCGGTCAAACCGAATTCCGGCAACGTCACCCGCGTTCCCCCCATGACGCGCTCGATCCGCAAAGAGCGCACATCGCCGGGAGTGATTTCCCAGGCTTGAGCGCCGGCGGGCACTTGGGGCACGGTGATGGACAGATGCGCGACTGCCGACTGTCCCGGCACGAACTGCGCGCCGCGACCCATCCAAATCGGCAGCACCAACACGCCATGCTCCGTGCGCAGCACCGCCGCCTTGATGTCCTTGACGGAGGTGTCGATCCAGGCCGGCTGTTCCTGCACGGAAACGAGCAACGGCTCCAGCATGTGCAATTCTTGATTGAGCAATGCCATTGTCAGCAAGCGGTCGCGCCCCTGGTGGCTGTCGGCCAGGTAGCGATCCGACCAGAAGCCCAGGCCGCGACAACCCGAAGCCACGGCGATGTAGGACAGCAAGCGAATCTGTTCCGGTTGGGGGCCGATGGGATCGGAGAAACCTTTGCCATCCACGCGACCATACACCAGCTGCGTGTACCATTCGGGCAGATGCGTCTGCACCCACGTCCATAAGAACGAGCCGGGCCGCGCCAACTGGCGGCGCTGCTCGATCCAGTCGCGGAAACCCGTCATCTCCAGGCCGGTCATCAATGGCCAGCGATGCACGCCGACCATGAAATCGGGCAACAGCGAGTAGGATTTCACTCCATCCCAGACATCGCCGGCCAAGGGACGGTTGGTGTCGGCCACGTGCAGCGCGCGCGTGGCCTGGCGAATCGCTTCCTTTTGCTCGCTGACCAAACCGCCGCCCAGGTCCCAAAACAACACCGCGCCGCTGTCGATGAAACGGCTCATCGGATCACTCAGGCGGTCGAGCGCCAACGCCTGGGCGGACGGTCCCGCCACGGGCAGGGCCGGCACCAGCCAGAAGCCCAAGTTGATTGCCTCTTCTTGCAGATGAGGCGGCGTGTGGATGTCCATCCAGACGGTGTTGAAACCCGCATCGCGTAACGCTTTCAAGGGGGTGTCACTGTGGCGAATGCCCCGGAAGAAGAACCGTTTGCCGCCCACCAACAGACGATCTTGATTCAGCTCCACGATGACTGGCCGGAACGGCGGCGCGACGCGCTGCTGGGAATCGCGCAGGTTGGTGATTGGTTCGTGCGCGTCGGCATCCTTCGGACGGCTGGCCGGCTGGAAGGGGGATTGCTGATCCAGGACCGGGCCGATTTCCAGATCGTCGATGAAGACATCGTGCAAGCCGGGACCGCCGTATATGTTCAGGATGATCCGGTCGATGTAGGCATCGGTGAAGTTGACATCTCGCCCCAATTCGGCCCGCATGAGTTGTTGCTGTTCCTGGGCCAGCTTGGTCGGCCGGCGCAGCTCGACGCGCTGCCAACGGCCAACGAGTTGATACATCTCACCGCGTAACAACGTCGTCAGCGGTTCTTCCAAGTTGTGCGGATTTCGTTCTCGCGGCAGCACCAGCCGCGCTTGCAGCTGGATGCTGGGCCGATTGGCTTTGAGCCAGACGCTACACGACAGTTCCTCGGTGATCGGTGCTCGTCCGGTTGGATAATGATAGTGGATATAGCTCCCCGGTTCGGCATTCAGCTGGATGTGTTCGGAGAACTGGCCGGTATGGGCGGTTTTGTCCGTCAATTCATGCACCAGTTCCTGAAAGGGGGCATCGGCGGCCCCCTTGAACCAGCCCAACGTGCGTGTCTCGAAGCCATTGCGATGCACCTGCTGGGCCAGGGCCATGTTGAGGACTAGCATGACACCGCCTGCTGCCAGGGTCAGCCCCAGGGCTATCATCCGTGGCCGATTCATGCTTCGCGCCTCCTTTCGCCAACATCGCTTTCCGTTTCCCCGCCGGAGAGTCCAGGGCGGATGTTGTTAGCAAAGGATGCCCACGGCGCCAAGGGGAATCAGGGATCATCCGTTTAGCGCCCGCGGCTCGCTTGCTAAACACGTCCTTGATTACTGATCACGGATTCCTGATCTTCCTATAATTCCCATGTCGCGAGAAATTCCCCAAACATGTGACATGCACTCCATGAACATTGGCACGCTTACCATTGTCGGGGTCGGCTTGATTGGCGGCTCCATCGGCTTGGCAGTGAAACGGCGCGGCTTGGTGGAGCGGGTTATCGGTGTCGGTTGGCGGCGCGAGACGCTGGACCGTGCTTTGACCTTGGGGGCCATCGACGCGGGGGAGCTGGACCTGGCGGCAGGGGTAGCGCCGGCGGATTGGGTGGTTTTCTGCACCCCGGTCGAACGGATCGCCGGGCAAATCCGGGCCGCGGCGGCGGTCTGCCGTCCGGGAACGCTCTTGACCGACGCCGGTAGCACCAAGGCAGCCATCGTGCGGGCCGTCGAAGGCCAGGTGCCGGAAGGAATTATCTTCATCGGCAGTCACCCCTTGGCCGGCTCGGAGAAGCGCGGTCCCGAACACGCCGACGCCGACCTGCTTCTGAATCGGCTAGTGATTGTCACGCCAACCGCGACCACACCGACCGACGCCGTGCGCCGCGTCACAGGTTTTTGGCAGGCGCTGGGAGCGCGCGTCCAAACGATGACTCCCGAAAGCCATGATCAGGCTTTGGCCATGACCAGTCATTTGCCGCACCTGGCCGCCGCTGCCTTGGCCGGCGTCCTGCCCCCGGAATGGCACGATCTGACCGCAACCGGCTTCCGCGACACGACGCGCGTCGCCGCTGGTGATCCCACCATTTGGACTGGTATCTTCACGCACAATCGGACTGCCGTGTTGGATGCCCTGACACGATTTCAGGAGCGTTTGACGGAATTTCAGCAAGCCTTGACAACGAATGATGAAAACACCATCGACCAACTTTTGACCCAAGGTAAGAAGGTACGCGATGCTCTGGGAAGTTGAGATTCAAGCCAAGGAACACGACCGTGAACGGGACCGGGTGGCGGACGAGTATCACCTGCTGACGCACCAGCCGCGCGACACGGTGCCGGTGACACGCTGCACGCACGGCTACCTGCTGGAAGGAAACCTCGACCACGCCGCCGCCGAGCGTTTGCTGCACGAACTGCTCGTCGATTCCGTGGTGGAGACGGGACGGCTCGGCCCAGTCAACGAACATGCCAACGGCGCGCCCCGTCTGACGGTGCTGCTCAAGCCGGGCGTCATGGACCCAACCGCCCTGAGCGTCGTCGAGGCGGCCCGCGATTTGGGGATTCCGCTGGCCGGCGTCCGCACCTACAAACGCTATTACTTGACAGTCAGCGATCAGCCATCAACGTTTGGCGAGCGAGCTAACGGCTCGCCACTGGATTCCCAGGACGCCCTCCTCAAAATCTTAGCCAATGATGCTATCGAGCACGTCATCTCCGGGCCGGTGCTGGAGGAACATTTGCGCGTGGGGACGCCCTATGAGTACCAGCGCGTCGAAGTGCCGCTCCGCGATCTCGACGATGATGGACTGCTGGCCACCAGCAAGAGAGGGCAACTGTCCCTCAACCTGGCCGAGATGCGGGCAATCCAGGCCCACTACCGGGAGCTAGGACGGGAGCCGACCGATGTCGAGCTGGAGACGTTAGCGCAAACCTGGTCGGAACACTGCTCACACAAGACCCTCAAGGGGACAATCGACTTCGAGGGACGCCGCTACAACAACTTGCTCAAGGAAACCATCTTCGCGGCTACCCAAGAGATCCGCCGCCGCTTGGGTACCGAAGATTGGTGTGTGAGCGTCTTCGAGGATAACGCCGGCGTCGTTCGTTTCGATGAGCAATTCGATGTCTGCTTCAAGGTGGAGACCCACAATCACCCCTCGGCCATCGAGCCGTATGGCGGGGCCAACACCGGCATCGGCGGCGTCATCCGCGATCCGCTCGGCACCGGCCTGGGGGCGAAACCGATTTGTAACACGGACGTCTTTTGCTTCGCTCCCCCAGACACCCCGCCGGAGACGCTACCGCCGGGGGTGTTGCACCCCAAGCGGGTGATGTATGGCGTCGTGGCTGGCGTCCGCGACTACGGCAACCGTATGGGGATACCGACTGTTAATGGTGCTGTCTGTTTCGATGACCGTTACCTGGCCAATCCACTCGTCTTTTGTGGCACTGTCGGTCTGATCCCGCGCGGCCTCAGCACGAAGGGACAGGCCCAAGCGGGGGACTTGATCGTAGCCGTCGGCGGACGGACGGGACGGGACGGCATCCACGGGGCTACCTTCTCCTCGGCGGAGCTAACCCACGAATCGGAACAAGTCAGCGGCGGGGCGGTGCAGATCGGCAACGCCATCACCGAGAAGAAGCTCCTGGATGTCCTCTTGCAAGCCCGCGACCGCCGGTTGTACCGGGCCATCACCGATTGCGGCGCTGGCGGCTTTAGCTCGGCGGTCGGCGAGATGGGGGAACAAGTCGGCGCCGTGGTCCACTTGGACAAAGCGCCGCTCAAGTACGAGGGACTGACCTATACCGAAATCTGGATTTCCGAATCGCAAGAACGGATGGTACTCGCCGTCCCGCCGGAACACTGGCCGGAGCTGCAAGCACTGTGCGCTAGCGAGGACGTGGAGGCCACGGTCATCGGTGCATTCGCCGCCACGGGACGCCTGCAACTGTTCTACCAAGAACACCCTGTCGCCGACATGGACATGCGCTTCCTGCACGATGGCCGACCGCATGTCATCCGTCAAGCAACGTGGCGAGCGGGGGGCGTAAGTCCCCCGGTGGATACGGATAGCCGGGAGCTAACGTCCCCCGCTCGCCCCGCCAATTATACCGATACCCTGTTGAAAATCCTGTCCTCCTACAACGTCTGTGGCAAGGAATGGATTATCCGCCAATACGATCATGAAGTGCAGGGAGGTAGCGTTTTGAAGCCGTTGGTGGGTGTCCGGGATGATGGCCCGGGGGATGCCGCCGTCCTCATGCCGGTGCTCGGATCGTGGACGGGGTTGGCTATCGGGTGCGGCATTAATCCGCGATATGGCGACCTCGATCCGTACTGGATGGCCGCCGCCGCCATCGATGAGGCGGTGCGCAACGTCGTTGCCGTCGGCGCTGATCCGGCGCGTGTCGCTCTGCTCGACAATTTCTGCTGGGGGAACACCGACCGTCCCGAAACGCTCGGCTCCCTGGTGCGGGCCGCCGAAGCCTGCCGTGATGTGGCCCTGGCTTACAACCTCCCTTTCATCAGTGGCAAGGACAGTCTGAAGAATGAATTTCACGCTGGCGACCAACACCTCGTCATCCCGCCGACGTTACTCATCAGCGCCTTGGGACGGGTACCCGACGTTCGCCGCTGCGTCAGCATGGACCTGAAGGAAGTGGGCAACATCCTTTACCTAATCGGTGTCACGAAAGCGGAGATGGGCGGCTCGCACTATCACCTGGTCCACGGCCTCACCGGCGGCCGCGTCCCCCAGATCGATGTGGTACTGGCCCCCTTGATCTTCTGCCAACTGCATGCCGCCATCCAACGCGGCTTGGTCCGTTCCTGTCACGATTTGAGCGAAGGGGGCTTGGCGGTGGCGCTGGCCGAGATGGCCTTCGCCGGCGGCATCGGCGTCGATGTCGATGTCACCCAGTTGCCGTCTAGCGATCTCAGCGATGAGGTCCTTCTCTTCTCCGAATCGGCCACGCGCTTCCTGGTGGAAGTGCGTCCCGATCACTCCGCCGCCTTGGAGGAATGTCTCGGCCCCACTACCCCTTGGACCCGCATCGGCCCCACCGTCCCCGAACCCCGCCTGCGCATCGCCGGCCGCGCGGGGGACTGGATCGTCGAGGCGTCTCTAGCGGATTTGAAGGAAGCCTGGCAGAAGCCGTTACGGTAATGGGGATCTGTGTGCTAAGATGTTGCTTTCCTCTTCATTTGGACACTACATCCAACGTCACCCGTCCCGTCCCGGCTTGGGCATGTTCGGCGTTGTCCCTCGTTTCCGTGAATGGCTCAATCGTGATCAGCACCGACTTGAAGGCGGGGGTTTTCGAGCGCGGGTCGATGTCGCGGGGGACGAGGACATTGGCTTCCGGGTAGTACATCAAGGCGTTGCCGGCGCGAATGTCAAAGGCGCGCGTCAGGATGCCGGACATGGTACCGGCTTGGCTGCGGATGGTCACGCGCTGATTCACGCGCAGCCCCAGGCGGGTGATGTCCTCCGGGTTCATCAAGATCACATCCCGGCGTTCCTGGCCGCGATAAATGTCCTCTTCCTCATAGACGACGGTGTTGAATTGCCCTTCGGAACGTACCGTCATCAGCCGCAGTTGCTGACCGTCGCCGCGTAGCGCGGGCGGCGGATGGACGCGGAAGCGGGCCTTTCCCGTCGGCGTGGCGAAGCGCGGCTGGTGAAAGATGCGGCCGCCGATGTGAAACTCTTGTCTGCTCTGATCGATCTGGCCGATAGCTTCGTAGCCGGGAATGATCTGGCCGATCAGCTCCCGTACCTGGCAGTGTCTGGTCATGGATTGCCAATCAATCGGCGATTGCTCGCCGAGCACTTGCTGGGCGATGGCGGTGATGATGGCCACTTCGCCGCGTGGTCCCCGCAAGCGTGTCTGCTGGCCGTCACTGAAGCGGACGAAGTTGAACATCGATTCTTGCGTGGTCGGTTCCGGCTCCTCGTCGCGGGCTAGCACCGGCAAGATGAGCGTTTCTTGCCCCCGTCCCCAGGCGTGCCCGGTGTTCAGCGTGGTGTTGAGGTAGGTCACCAACTCGAGCTTGGCCAGCGCCTGCGTGGCGAAGTGGGCGTCGGGATTGCTGCCGAACAGGTTCCCCCCCAAGCAGAAGGCGGAACGGACCTCTCCTCGGTCGGCGGCGACCATGCAGGCCATCGTGTCCAGCCCCGGTGCCGTGGGGAGAGAGACGTTCAAGTATTTTTCCAGATTATCGAGGATTTGCTGCTTCAAATGGGGCGTGACTCCCATCGATCCCATGCCCTGAACATTGGAATGACCCCGAATCGGCAGCAATCCCGCCTTGGGTCGGCCCACCATGCCGCGCAAGAGGGCCAGGTTGATGATGCTCTGCACGTTAGCCACGCCATGTTCATGGTGGGTGACGCCCATCGTCCAGCCGAAAATGACGTTCCGGGCATGGCTGTACATCTCTGCCGCTTGCTGGATCGTGCCTCGTTGCACGCCCGAACGCTGCTCGATGATCTCCCAATCCGTGGCGCGGACATGCTCGGCGAAGGCCGCGAAATCCTCCGTCGCTTGGTCGATGAATTGCGTGTCAACGGCTTGGCGTTCCAGCACCACCTTGGCCATGCCGATAAGCAAGGCGATGTCGCCGCCGATGTGCGGCTGCACGTACAGGCTGGCGATCTTGGAGCCGAACAGCAAGCTCCACACATCCGAGGGAACGCTAAAATTCACCAAACCGATTTCCTTGACGGGATTGATGACCAGGACGTGCCCCCCCTGACGCCGCATGTTCATCAGCGTGCGCATCAAGCGGGGGTGATTCGACGCCGGATTGCCGCCGATGAGCACGAATAGATCAGCCCCTTCGACATCTTCCAACGTGACCGTGGCGGTGCCGGTTCCCAGGGAGTCCCCCAAGCCGACGCCGCTGGCTTGATGACAATAATACGAGCAATTATTAACGAAGTTAGTGCCATACAGTCGGGCGAAGAGTTGCAAGAGAAAGCCGGCCTCGTTGGAGGACCGGCCGCTGGCGTAGAAGAAGTTCTGATCCGGGCGCGTGTCACGCAGCTGCCGTGCCACCCGCGCCAATGCCTCATCCCAACTAATGACTCGGTAATGCCGATCCTCGGGGCCGGCGTGCAATGGTTGCGTCAGCCGCCCACACCATTCCAGCTCGCGCGGCGATAGTGTCTTTAGCTGGTCAAGTGAATAGCGGGCGAAGAACTCCGGGCGCAAGCCGTCCTGCATGTCGGCGACCATGGCTTGCAACGATTTCTTGCACACTTCCGGCCAATGCCCCAGCTCGTTGCGCATGCCGCCAGCCTGTCCGCCCATGCCTAGCGCGCACGTCTTGCAGGCATTCTTGGCCCGCATCGCCTTCCACAATCGCCACCAACCGACGCGGTTCGCCATCCGTAAGGTATAACGAATCGCCGCCCAACCGCCACCCGTCGTGAGCCGTCGCATGGATGTCACTCGAAATAGGGAAACGGTTCTTCCGCTTTTCAGCACGGTTGCCCAGATTGATCAGTTCGCACACGCTGCGTCTCCGAGCGCGAACCGATCAATCATCCAAGTTCTTTTCGTTATTGTAGCAAGGACCGAGTGATAAGACATGTGATCAGCGTGGTATGTATCATCTTATCAGGATTTCCTCGTTCCCAGACAGCAGCCCAGAAACGAGGTTAAAAAACAAACAGGCTTGGTTACCTGAACCCAATGAGGTATTTCCCATTCGCTGCCTCCTGGGCCGAAAATGATAAGGGGGCGGGAGTCCGCGCTCGATGGCCCTTCCTCACTTTCCCGACACTTTGCCGTACCACGCGCGCCACTGGCGCACTGCCTCGGCGCGGTCGGCAGGGCTGGCGTCGCGCTCGGGGCCGAAGTCGGCGCCGCGGGCCAAGCGGACCAGGGAGCCACGGGCGGCTTGGCGCACGATGTCCTCATCATCCGCCAACGCCTGGAGCAGGTTCTCGACCAGCCGCAAGCCGTGAACGCTGGCGGCGACCGCCGCCCCGGCCCGCACCTCGCGGCGGTCGTGCCCCATATACGTTGGCAACGCCGCTTGGGGCAAACGGGCCAGGTGCCGCACCAGCAGTTGCCGGGCCAGCTGCTTGATTTCCTCGTCCTCGTCCACCGAGGCGGCCCCCAGCGCGTCGATGACTTCGGGAGCGCGGCGCTGCTCCAGCTCCGTCAGAATCTCCTTCAACTTCTCGCCCCGCTCGCTGGCTGAGGCGTCCGCCAATTCGGTCACGCTCATGTCACGCACCGATTTGGCTCCCGGCGGCGTCTTGCGAGCGGCGGCCTGCTGGGCCAACACCGTCCGATAGCGCGACAGGGCGACGTATTGCAAATCCTTCAAGATGCCCAGGTGCTTCGTCCGCCGCACACCCGCGCCGATATTCTCGCGGGCGAACTGGAGCAGCTGCGGGTCTTGGCTCGACGCCAGCATGGTGTTGAGCTTGCGCGCGATGACCACGACAGGACAACTCGCCTCGATCTCCGCCGCCCGGTTGACGCCGCGAATGAGGGCGAAGGTCGCTTCCGGCCCAAGCCGCTGAAAATCCTGCAACGCTTTCTTCCCTTCTGCGCCGGTCAGCTCTCCCAGATCATAGCGGATGAAACGCTCGATGATGGCATCCAGCTGATCCTCTTCCGCGCGCGTCAACAACGGCAAACTCGGTGCGAACGGATTCGGCTGCCGCGGCTTCTCTTCAACAGACCCCTGCGCGGGCAACCACAGCAACAAGGCAACGGTGAACGACGTGCAGGTCATGACATAGCCCCCGTGATGGATGCGAAAGTTTCGAGCGTGCATGTTCTGGATATCGTACTTTCGGCACATGAGCGCGTCCATTCGGAAAAAAGGGGCGGGAGTTGATTGCCGTCGAGGTGACGTTCGACTCTCGACCCGTCTTATTCTCCACAAGTGCGGCACTGGCTCGCGCTGCGTGTTCGGTGGCATTATCTTTCCTGCCGAAGGAATAGTTTCCCCCTTCTTCCCTTCGGAATGGCAAACCACTTTCTTGACATCCATCTCGGCCCGGAGTATAACGGTGGTAACTTCGCAACCGTTACAACCTACCTTCTATATCCCACCGGGTGTAGTGCCATGATGCAATCTGACGTAGCTTGTCCTGGTCCGTTGTCGCGGCGGTCGTTTTTGCAGTTTTGCTCCCTGGCGTTGGGGGGCGTGGGGCTGAACAACCTGCTCGGCTTGCGGGCGTTGGCCCAGGAAGCGGGGCGGAGCGGGCCGGATACGTCGGTCATTTTCATCTGGCTGCCGGGCGGGCCGCCGCACATGGAAACCTTCGACATGAAGCCGGACGCCCCGGAGGAATATCGCGGCGCGTTCAAGCCGATTCGGACCAACGTGCCGGGGATCGAGATTTGCGAGCACCTGCCGATGCTGGCTAAGGTAGCCGATAAGTATGCCCTGATCCGCTCCATCGCCCACACGTTCGCCGATCACGGCGGCGGCCACAAGCGATTCCTGACGGGCCGCGATCCGCTGGAACCGACCGGCTTCGTCAATGATTATCCCATGGTCGGCTCAATGGTGGCCAAGGTGCGCGAGGGGATCAACATCGGTGTCCCGAATTACGTCTGTGGCACCGACGCTGGACGACACGGCATTGATGTGTTCAGCTTTGGCGCCTCTTATCTCGGCCAACCGACGCACCCATTCATGGTTCCCGGCGACCCGAACGACCCGAAATTCAAAGTGCAAAACCTGGCGCCGGCGGCGGGAATGGCGGAACAACTGCCGGCCCGGCTTAATCTTCTTCAGAAATTTGACACCTTGCCGCGCACCATCGACCAGACCGGCTCCATGTCCTCGATGGACGAATTCAACCGGCGAGCGCTGGGGCTAATCACCAGCGACAAGGCCCGGCGAGCGTTCGACTTGAACGAGGAACCGGACAAGGTCCGCGACCGCTACGGTCGGCACCGCTACGGCCAACGCTGCTTGCTGGCTCGGCGCTTGGTGGAAGCCGGCAGTAGCTTCGTGACGATGGTGCTGGAAAACCCCGGCTACCCCTGGCCAAAAGATGTGACCTACAATTGGGATTCCCACGCCGTCAATTGTCACATCTTCATCGATACCCAGTTCAAGCTCGGTTTCCTCGACCAGTGCATCTCAGCCTTGATCGAGGACCTGTACGCGCGCGGCCTGGACAAGAAAGTACTGCTGATTGTCACCGGCGAATTTGGCCGAACGCCGCGCGTCAGCTACGCCAACGGCCGGCCCGGCCGCGACCACTGGCCGCAAGCGATGTCGGTGCTCGTCTCCGGCGGCGGCATGCCGATGGGCCAGGTCATCGGCTCCACCAATGCCAAGGGGGAACGCCCCAAGGACCGCCCCTTGACCCCTAACGACTTGTGGGCGACCATGTTCGAGCACCTGGGCATCGATTATCTGAACACATCCTTCCTCGACCACAGCGGCCGGCCCATGCCGATCCTGCCTTACGGTGCGCCGATTCGGGAGCTGGTGGGGTGACATCCGTATGAGAACCACGCTACGCACGCTGCGCGAGCCAGTGCGGCACTGGCTGGCGCAGTGGCATTTTTTCCGCCAGAATAATGACATCGAATCGTCGCTGCCGTGAAGTGTCCTACCACGGCTACAGCCGCAACGCCATGAACGATTTTATGCCGCTTTTTTGCGGGTGATGCGTCGCAGTTTTTGTTTTGCTGTGGGATCAAGTTGTCAACAGAGTGGCCGCGGCAGAGCGGAGCGATGCCCCAGCGCGGAGCTGCCAGGGCTTCGCTGCGTTCAACTCCGGCCACCCCGTCCGAGTGGGAGTGAGAAACTACCCGGCCAGGATTCGAACCTGGACAAAGGGAACCAAAATCCCTTGTGCTACCGTTACACCACCGGGTAACAGACGGTTGTTCGTCCTCTCACACAAGCATGACTTGTTGCGGACCATGGGGAGTATGGCAAGTTGGTTAACTCGACTTCATCTGCACCAAAAAAGCCAATTGCTCCAGCTGGACGGCCAGATCCACGGATACCAAGCTCACGAGGGGCGGCAGGCGCAACATCGTGGGGGCGAAGTTGAGGATGCCGCGAATGCCCGCCAGCACCAACGCATCGGCCACGGCTTGAGCCGCCTCCGCGGGGACGGTGATGACTCCCAGTTCGGCTTGAGTGGCCGCCACCACGGGATGGAGCTGGTCCGCCGCGTGAATCTCCAATCCATCAATGGTTTGCCCGATCTTGGCGGGGTCGGCGTCGAATAAGGCGACGATGCGAAAGCCTTGTTGGGGAAATCCGCGATAGCGTAACAAGGCCCGCGCCAGATTCCCCACTCCCACCAAGGCCACGTTCCAACGCCGGTCAATCCCCAAGGTGC
>JBKBIP010000022.1:0-83643 GCA_046297495.1 Gemmataceae bacterium
AGTCATCGACCGGGGCGTCATTCAAGCCACGCATCTGATTCAGGAAACCAAGCAATACAACATCGTGAACCGTTCGGAGCACGACCGCTTGGTCATCCTGGAACATCCGTACCGCCAGCAGTTCGAGCTGATCACCCCGGAGAAGCCGAGCGAGCGGACGCAAGAGGTCTATCGCTTTGACATTCCGGTGGCGGCGGGTAAGAGCGCCAGCCAAGTTGTCACTGAACAGCGTTATCAGGGACAATCGCTCAGCCTGAGCAACACGCCGGATAACCAAATCCGCCTGTTCCTGTCGAGTAATTCCTCCGTGATCAGCCCGGAGATCAAGTCGGCGGTGCAGGACGTGTTGACGAAGAAGGCCGACTTGGCCCGCGCTCGGCAAGACTTGCAGACGCTGGAGCAGCAGTTGCGCGACATCTTCCAGGACCAGGCCCGCTTGCGGCAGAACCTGAAAGAGATGCCGGCGACGGCGGCGGCCTACAAGAAGTATCTGCAAAAGTTCGACGATCAAGAAGCGGAGATCGAGAAGCTGCAAGGGGAGATCAAGACCTTGCAAACGGCCATCCTCAATCAACAGAAATCTCTGGACACCTTCTTGTCGAAGTTGTCGGTGAATTAGGACGGCTGACCAATGGCTGAATAAGCAAGGGGGCATTCATTTCCTGGTGTTTTCCGCGCCAGGATTTGGACGCCCCCTGTTGTCGTTCTAGGATTGCCTCCAGAGCCGTCGTTTCAACTGCCGCGCCAACAATCGGGCGGCACCCTGGCTAGCCGCGCCTACACCGTCATGCTCAAGAATCCGACCAAGGCGATCAATCTTTCGCCCCAATGCTAACAGTCGATGGGAAAGGTAGCGCCGCATGTTCTGGTACGTCAAGGATGCAGGCGTCGGCCCGGCAGCATCCAACAGGGCCGCCAGCTGGCGCGGGCGGGGTTCCTGGATCTCGGCTAAGATGTCCACCAGATTCAACATGACCCGTCGCCAGGTGTATTCATTCAAGACAAATTGGCGAGCGCGATGGGTCATGTGCGACCGCTCCGCCTCGTCCATGAAATAAGCCCGCAATAGACAGTTTTGTAATTCCTTTTGAGAGGGTTCCCACCAGGAGCCGACATTCTGGAATCCCTTGTCGCTGTAATTCGCCTCATGGGGGAGGCCGCCAAATGATAAGCAGTGATCATCTCGAACAAATTCTGCCGTCGCGCTGTAGTTCGGCACGATGGATAACGTGCCGCAGCTCATGGCTTCAATGACTGGCAAGCCGAATCCTTCACTGCGCGAGCTGAGCACGTAAGCATGGGCGCCGCGATACAAGGCGCTCATTTCGTCATAATCCAGCGGCACTCTGGGACATAACACGGTGATGCGCTGATCCTGAAAATGACGGTATTTGAACTTGCCATACCAAAATTCCTTACTAGGCTTCCCCAGCCATCGGCTTAGGTCTATGTCGTAACCGCATAAGCATAACTGAGCCAGCGGCATCTGATTTTTGACTTGTAACCACGCTTTCACCAGGACATCCAGCCCTTTGCGGTGCTGATTGTGACAGATATTCAGAAATGTTTTCTCGGAGTTGAAATCGAACTTGTCTCCGTGGGGATGATAGACGTCTGGCTCCACTCCCAGTCGTAAAACCTTTGGATCCGAGCAACCAGCCACGCGGAATACATCTGCCACCCATTGCGACATAACGAAAATATGTTCATAGCGAGACAGGCTGTCCAGCCAGCTGGGGGGTAATTGAGTCGTTTCCCAAACGGTGAAAAGATATGGTCGCGGATCACTGCCCGGATGCGTGATACAGAGCAGCGGGCGGTTCTCATCCAGCAAGCCATAACGGCGTTGATAACGGCTCATGTGATCGGTGATGATTTCCCAGGAGGTATGCGCGGTGGAAAGAGGAGGGGGACAGTTCGTCCCATAATGCAAATGTTTCTCCACGAAACGCCGTTTATTTCGATTCAGAAATTCCATTTTCCTCGGCAGAGTTTTATCCACCGTGGTCGATTTATGATGTACGATCTGCGCTTGTTGGTTATAGACGCAACGATAGCCTTGGCGAAACAGTCGATAACAGAAATCGGCGTCTTCGTGATAAAAGCCAAAGTCATCGTCCAGGAAACCGATCTCGCGTAAGACGGCGCTGGGAAGTAGCACGCAGGTAAACTCACAAAATTCCGCTTCGAGTATTTCAGGTTGTTGGACAGGCCGTGTGAAATCATGTTGAAAATTCGGAACGGTCAGGTCCCACATCACCCGGTAAGCGAGGAATTCCCCCTCGGCGCATTTAATGACTTGCGTGGGCGCCACGGCCGCCACTTGGGATTCGGTGCGTAGGGTATGGTGCAATTGGTGTAACACAGGAGTGAGAAATTCAATGTCATTGTTCGCCAGACAAATATATTGGGCGTCTCGTTCCAGCGCCCAGCGGAAGCCCGCATTGCATGCTTGGGTGAAGGATGCTTGCTTACCCAATTGCAAACAGTGGGCACCGCGCTCCCGGCAATACTCCTCGGTGCCGTCGGAGCTGTTTTGATCGATGACAACCACTTGCTGCGTGGGAATATCAAGGGTCGGAAAAAATTGCTCCAACAGCTTGCGTCCGTTGATGCTAGGGATGACCACAATGGTTTCGCGCAAAGCTTTCTCGACTTCCGGCGTCCAGAATGACACGAACAGCCTCCTTTCTGATCCGAGGAATGGTTCCGATACTTCGCACGGGAAGTCCAACACCGATGTGGTTTTCCACGCCAGGACAAATGTATGTCATAAACCCCAGGACCTTTCACCACCAGCGCGGGCCGTAAGATTTCCATTCGTCCGACCAGGGTATTGCTAAGCCGCCTTCTCGCTAGAAAAGTAGGTGGGAGAAATATGGTCATGGCGTGACGCGGCCAGGAGCAGTTTCTCCAAACGGTCAATTTGCGTCTGTTGTGTGTCCATTTGGTGGTAAAGATGATCCACGGTGCATTTCAGCACTTGGTTATAGTTGATTTGGCGTTGCAAGACGGGAGCGAGCAAGCGGGCCGTCAGCTTGCGAGCGGAGTCTATCAATCGGCCAATCACTTTTCGTTCCGAAGTGTAATTGACATGATGGATATTGCACAGATCATTTAACCATAACAGGTTAGCGGTGGCAAAAGTTTGCGGTAAGTTCGCAACTTGAGTACAAGGGGCGGCGTGCATCAGCAAATCATCCAGCCGTTGGCGAATGAGGGTTCCCACCCGCGCGGGATGCAGGTTTTGGGTGATGTCATGACGGGCGCGCTCTCCAAGGCGGCGCGCCAAGTCCGCATCGGCGACGACGCGCCGCATTAACTCGGCGGCGTGCTCCACATCCGGCTCGGCCCACGCCATGCCGCGCTGATAGTGCCCCTGATCCTGCTGGATTTCCACCAAGCGATACTGAACGAGCAAACTGTTGGCATCATTCATGAAATCCACGTTCGCGGAATAGCCGGTGGCGATCACGGGCTTGCCCATCGCCATCGCCTCGCATAATGTCAAGCCATAACCTTCACTGCGATGGAGCGATATATATGAGTCACATAGCCACATCAGACCATGCATCGCGTCCCGACTTAAAACTTCCGAAACGTGATAAATGTTAGATTGTCCACGACAAGCTGCTTCAAATTGCGCGTGCAGCGTTGGTACCTTTTGAGCATGTGTGGTTTTTAACACCAACCCCACGTCGGCGCGTCCGCCAAACGCGCGTCGAAAAGCATCGATCAACGCCAGTGGATTTTTCCGCCCCAAGGTGCTCTGAAAATCAAAGGCGAACAAGAACAAAAAGGCGTGCTCCGGCAAGCCGAATCGCTGGCGGTCAATGCCTGGTGGTGGTCCAGGCGGAATTGTGATGGCAAACGGGACCAAGCGCACGGGAATGGGGGAGACCTGAGCGACGGATTCCTGAGTAAAACGCGATGGAACCCATATCTCATGAAACACTTGGAAATAGTCTTTCCAATCCGAGGGAAATTCCGATAATTCCCAATTCCAAAAACCAATGTTGTAACGACCGAGTAGATATTTCTTGCCGTATTCAAGGATGAATTTTGGCACTTCCGGCGCGTTGAAATGTAGTATGTTAAAACTGTAAGGATTATTTTGACTGAATCTGGCTCGCGGCCGTTCGCTGTTGTTGGATGAAACATCCACGAAATTATTCAAGACGTGCGGGATGTTGGCCGCTTGCAGGGCCGAGAGCGTGGCGCGCGTGGCTTCCCCTAGCCCTTTTTCGGATTGGAAAAATCCAGATAAATTAATGCCATATTCCGGCGGCGCCGTCCATTCCCCCTCACATGAAGCATACAGCCGTTGGCGCCACTGCGCGAAACTGTTTGCCGAGGAGGTGTCGAAGGGATCGCCGAAACGCTCCGCGCGCGCGCCGAGTATTCGGTAGTGTTTTCGATCCTCCAAAGTGATGAGGCCGCCATCGTTGTATTGTTCTAAACTGTCAGGCACTTGGCGGTAGGTATCATGACCTTCCGCACGCAAAAGAGTTTGGTAATACTCGATCAGGGGATGGTTCGGGCTGGCTTCCAAGACGCGGTCTAGTGTCGGCCCTTTACTCTCATCCATTTTTTCAAATAACGTATCCACTCTCAGTTGACAAAGCGAAACCGTCTTTCCGACGAAGACAGGCTCCCCAGCACTGAGCGTGATTTTCTGATCTTCGATGTTCCACCAACCGAGATGGTATCCAGGATCGCGCACGATATGAACATTCTCGAAATAGGCGGGAACCAGATCGATCCATTGATCGTGAATGCTTGGCTTGCCGCCTGGTTCGGCTCCCTCGGCTGGACTAACGGCGTTTTTCCAGTAGGTGAACAATCGATTGGTAACAACGCCCTTGCGCAAGGCAAGGCATTCGGGACGGTAAATAGAGTGCCATTGCGCATCCGTGGCCGCGATGGGCTTCTTATGGTGGACGGTATCGTTGTCGTAAGGAAGTAATACAATATCGAACTGTTTCAGCGCATGTTCAATCTGAGTTAGCGGCGCGAACACCAAGGTAGGCACGTCAAGATATAACAATCGTTCGCAGCCGTTGTTGGAAAATAGATGTTCCAGCCAATAGGGCCTCACGATTTTACATAAATCCTGGAATGGATATTGGAAGCACCAAGCCATAAGTTGAGGAATCGGCAGCGCCTCTAGCGAATGCACATCGCACGACAAAATCTCATCCGGATTCGAGACGGGAAAGCGCTCGGCGAGCAAGACGTGGAAGCGACTGTGGGGATGGTGAACGGCAAGACATCGAGCCAACACGCGGGCGGCGGCCCAGTGCTTCCGAGCCACGATGGTACAGAAATCCATTTCTTGGGCCTCCCTATCCGATGCGAGCCGAGCAATGGGGAGCGGATGATTATTCATGCTTGGAGTCGGACAATTAGTTGGCAATCGTTGGTGAGAGTCGGACGGCTCGCGGGTTGTGACATAAATAAATCAAAATGTGTTGCTTCTATGACTTTCCGTGTTTTGTCCATTGCAGACGACCGCCTGACCAGCGCGAGCCATTCCAGTTGTGGCAAGATAGAGTCGCCGAGTGAAAAAATCAAGTCCGACACCCGCGATTCCTCCGTTCCTGGCGCCATGCGCTCGTGGCGGTGAACCGCGACTGGTCTGGCTTTGTGGCGGATGCTCGTTATCATGCGATGGAACGTTCGCGCGGGACTATCAACAATGGCCCCATCTTTCCTTGATTGCGTGGCTGATTTGTTTTACCATCACCACACCCAACCACGCTCCCGCCAACGGCATGGTTGGCGCGGGATGGATATTACCAACGACATGATTCATGAGGATGTGGCATGGATGCCAGGACGGCTACTCCAGTGGTGCTGGTTCACGATTGGCTCACCGGCATGAGGGGGGGTGAGAAGTGTTTGGAAGTGCTTTGCCAGCGTTGGCCGAACGCGCCGCTGTACACCTTGCTGCATCATCCGGGTAGCGTGGCGTCTCTCATCGAGGAACGTGCCATCCGTTCCAGCTTCCTGCACTATCTACCGGGCGTTCACCATTATTACCGCTATTTGCTGCCGCTTATGCCCGCCGCCGTCGCCAGTTTGCGATTGCCATCTTGTCAAATGGTCGTCAGTCTGAGCCACTGCGTCGCCAAGGCCGTTCAGCCGCCGCGTCAGGCGGCGCATGTTTGCTATTGCTTCACCCCCATGCGCTACGCTTGGCACATGCGTCAAGCCTATTTCGCGGAAAGCCCACGAGCCTGGAGCAGCCGGTTGCGCGATCGGTTGCTCGACGCGCTGCGCTGTTGGGACCGGCGCACGGCCGAACGCGTGACGCATTTCATCGCTATCAGCCGAACCGTGCGACAACGGATCGCGGAATGCTATGACCGCGACAGCGTGGTCATCTATCCGCCGGTCGATACAGATTATTTCCATCCCAGCCTGCGCCGCCGGGCGGACTATTACTTGGCAGTCTCGGCCTTCGCTCCCTACAAGCGTTTGGATCTGGCCATCGCGGCGTGTAATCGACTGCGTAAGCACCTGGTTATCATCGGCATGGGACCAGAGGAGAAACGCTTGCGTGCCTTGGCGGGACCAACGATTCACTTTCTGGGCTGGCAACCGGATGAGATCGTGCGCGAGCAATTGCGCACCTGCAAGGCGCTCCTGTTTCCCGGCGAGGAGGATTTCGGCATCGTGCCGGTTGAGGCGCAAGCCTGCGGCACGCCGGTCATCGCGTATGGACAAGGAGGAGCCACGGAGACGGTCGTTCCGCCAGGGGGCACGCGCGAACCAACCGGCATCTGGTTTGAGGAGCAAACGGCGGAGAACCTGATCGCCGCCATCGAGGAGTTCGAGGCAAGTTGTAGTCATTTCAATCCGCACGCGGCACGGCGGCAAGCGCTGCACTTCAATCGCCACCGCTTCGCCACGGAATTGTTCGGCTATCTGGATTCGATACGTGAGACGGCACTGCCCAGCGAACAGCGTCACGCCGCTTGACGGCAAGCAAGGGACATCACTCCCCTGGTGGCGGCGCTCCACCAGGGGTTTCATGTCCCCCGCGCTCCGTTATGGGTTCAGTCCTTAGTGGCAGCACACCGGCACCTTGACCGTGGTGACGACTGGCACGCATTCATAGTACACGTGCTTGCGCATCACCGTTTCCTTCACGCAATCATAGACGACGCATTTGGTGGTGTATTCCCGTTCCTCGGGCTTGTAGGAGCAAACCTTGACGGTGTATTCCTTTTCCTCCGGCACGCAGTCATAGACGACGCATTTGGTGGTATAGACCCGTTCCTCGGGCTTGTAGGAGCAAACCTTGACGGTGTATTCCTTTTCCTCCGGCACGCAGTCATAGACGATGCATTTGGTGGTATAGACCCGTTCCTCGGGCTTGTAGGAGCAAACCTTGACGGTGTATTCCTTTTCCTCCGGCACGCACTCGTACACCGTGCAGGCGACCTTGTGCGTTTCATGCACCGGCTTGCACACCGTATGGCAGCAGCCCGTGCATGGGTCTTTCACTTCGACCGGCACCATCTTGCAGACCACCACGTCCCGTTCCACCGTCTTGGGGACCATCTTATAGACGGTACACTTGCGGACTTCGTCATGATACTCTGGGACCATGACGGTGCATTTGTGCGTCTGCTCCACCGTCCGCGGCACCATCTTGTGGACGGTACACTTGCGGACTTCGTCATGATAGACCGGGACCATGACGGTGCATTTGTGTGTCTGCTCCACCGTTCGCGGCACCATCTTATAGACGGTACACTTGCGGACCTGATCCTGATACTCCGGGACCATGACGGTACACTTGTGCGTCTGCTCCACTGTTCGCGGCACCATCTTGTACACGTCACAAGCGACTTCCCTTTCACGCGGTTCCATCTTGTAGGTGGTGACTTGTTTTTCCACGTATGTCACCTGTGGCGGACATGGCGCGGCACAAGAGGCACATCCCCCCGCACGCGCGGATAGGGTGGTCGAGAAAAAGATGGCCAACACCCCACCGATTCCCACTAGATACTTCATGACACCTCCCTCGAAGCCAAAACCTGTTGAGTAAAACTACGAAGACTGGGCAAACGAGATGCTTTTCCTCATAAGGTGCCAAGATTAGTCAAGCAGTTCAATAGGGAACCGCTCATTTTCTCCAAAAATCCCAAATTACGATGTCCTTCATCTGGACTGTGGTATTCCAAAAATCCGATGGATGGTCCCTGCTAACCTTGCATTTCATAAGCTGGCTAACCTATTCTTATAATCACTAATGAAAATTCGTTCCCTATAGGACTACCACCATGATCGCGACCCTTTACCCTCTGCCACAAACGGATTTACCACCAATCAACGAATCGCGCCGCGCGATGGCCAGGCCGTTGCCGCGCATCCAACCACGTCCGCGCGGCGGGCCTGTGCTCCATGCCGCGCCGTTGGCGGACGAGCGCGTGTTGAGCCTGAACTTGACGCGTGGTTGTGTCCATCGCTGTGCGTTTTGTTGTGCCCGTGCTTACTCCTCCTATCCGGGGGATGACGTGTTGGAACTATTCACCGATAGCGCTGGTCAGCTGGAAAGGGAATTGGCCCGCCTGCGTCAGCTGCCGCGCGCGGTGTACATCAGCCCCGCGACCGATCCCTTTCCACCGTTCAACGCCGTGCAGTATGAGACGGCCCGCGTCGTGGCGGTTTTGGCCCAGCACGGGATCGAGGCGTGGCTGATGACTCGTGGCTACATCCGGCCCGCAATCAGGGGGCTATTGGCCGAGGCGGCGGATCGGGTGCAAGTGACCTTCGGCTTAACCACGCTGGCTCGCTCGTTGCGGCGTGTCCTGGAACCGCTGGCGGCCCCGACGCGCCTCCGGCTACGGCAGATCGCTCAGCTGCGCCGCGCTGGCCTGCGCGTGCGGGTGGCCTTGGAACCGCTGTTGCCCGGTGTGACCGACACCCGTGCCCAGTTGGCCCCCTTGTTGGAGCAGCTGGCCAAGGCCGGGATTCATCATGTCACTGCCGGTTATTTGTTTCTGCGGCCCGGATTGGAGGAGTATTTGCTCGCTCAACTGCGCCCGTTGGGCTGGGACGCTCCCCTGCGTGCCGCCTACGCCGACAGCGTGATGCTATCCGGCGGCCCCTTGGCGGCCGCTCGTTACCTGTCCAAGCAACGCCGCCAGCGCGGTTATGCCGCCCTGATGACCTTGGCGGCGGAGTATGGCATCACGGTTGGCATCAGCAGCTTGACCAATCCCGATTTCGGCTCGCCACGACTGGCGGCGCCGTGTTCTTCCCAGCCGCTCTTGCCCATCTTCGATCGGTAAGAAAACTCTTCGCTTGCCCCACTCGCCCACGAACGGAACCCGGCGACTCGCCAACGGGCCGGCAATCCCTAAGATGTGAAGCATCCGACAGGCACAACGGGGAGATAGCCTATCATGAGTTCCAGCACGCAATTTTTCCGTTTAGATGGCCAAGTCGCTGTCGTAACAGGTGGAGGACAGGGAATTGGCGAGGCGATTTGCCAGCGTCTGGCCGCCGCGGGGGCGAAAGTGGCCGTCTTCGACCTGCAACGCGAGGAAGCGGAGCGCGTCGCCGCCGCCATCGGTGGTTTGGCCGTTCCTGGCGACGTGACCTCCGAGCAGGACATCGACGCCAGCCGAGAGATGGTCGAACGTCAGCTTGGTCCCATCAGCATTCTCGTCAACAATGCGGGGATCACGGGGAAAGCAGCGCCAACCTGGGAATTGACGCGCGGCGACATGGAGAAGGTGTTGACCGTCAACTTGGTGGGGCCATTCTTGTGGTGCCGCGCCGTGTTGCCGGGCATGGTGCAACGGCGCTATGGTCGAATCATCAACGTCGCCTCGATTGCCGGCAAAGAAGGCAACCCCACGCTAGGCCCTTACTCCGGGAGCAAGGCGGCCTTGATTGGCTTGACCAAGTCCATGGCCAAGGAAGTGGTGGGCCAAGGCGACATTACCGTCAACGCCATTTCACCGGCCGTCATCCACACCCCCATTCTCGAAGGTTTGCCGCAAACCACCATTGATTATATGGTGTCGCGCATTCCGATGGGACGCACGGGCCGGCCCGAGGAAGTAGCGGCCCTGGTGCATTTCCTGGCCAGCCCCGAAGCCAGTTTCACGACCGGCCAATGCTACGACATCAGCGGCGGTCGGGCGACGTATTGAAATCCCGTCGCGCGCTCGTCGTCCCGGCTTGAACGACCGCCAGAGGACATCCGCATCCACACTCACGATGCCTGGGCCAACCGTTTGACAAAGACGGGCGCCGGCTGGTTTGACTTGGCGGGAGTGAGCAAAATTTATATCATCAGGTTATGGTTTCCTTACCCCCAACTCTCCCCCTTTGGGATCGAAGCATCCAAAGTGGATGAGCCAAAGCGAGGAAGCATGGGGAGTCACTGAGGAACGCCGACTTAGCTCAGCCGGTAGAGCGGAGCTTTCGTAAAGCTCAGGTCGTGGGTTCGAATCCCACAGTCGGCTTTTTCGCCTTAGTTGTGCTTCGGGAGAATAAACGAGGGGTCGGGAGTCCAATGTCACCACAATGGCAATCGACTCCCGACCCTCTTTTTTATCCCTATAACCACCCTTGCCCTTCCTCTTGGATGATGGCCTCAAGGGCGTCGATCCAGGCGGGATGGTCGTTGAGGCAGCGGCATGGATGCAGCTGCTCGCCGCCGGCGTGGCGGAAGGTTTCCTTGGCCTCGAAGCCGATTTCATCTAGGGTTTCCAGGCAATCGGTGGTGAAGCCGGGAGTGACGACGAAGACCCGTTTGACGCCGTTTTTGGCTAATTGCTCCAAGGTGGCGTCGGTGTAGGGCTGTAACCACTCATCCTTGCCGAAGCGCGATTGATATGTTTGGGTCCAGCGCTCCGCCGGCCAGGGCAAGCGTTCGAGCAAGAGCTGCGTCGTTCGCTCGACATGGCGCGGGTACGGATCGCCTCGTTCGACGTAGCTGACCGGAATACCGTGAAAGCTGATGAGATAATGCTCCGGCTCCCAGTCCAACTGGGCCTGTTCGGCGCGAATGACGGCGTCCAGAGCGCTAATGTAAGCGGGATGGGCGTAGTACGGCGGAACAATGCGCAGGGCGGGCACTTTGCGCTCGCGCATCAGGGCTTGAAAGAGACAATCGGTCGCCGAAGCCGTGGTCGTGGCGGAGTATTGCGGATACATCGGCACCACGATGAGCCGTTCCACTCCCATGTCGATCAATTCGCGCGTCACCTGGGCCACCGACGGCTTGCCGATCTGCATGGCGAAGCGTACCGGCAGCTGGGGCAAGCGCTGCTGCAAGGCTTCCGTTTGCCGTTGCGTGAGGTGCAGCAACGGCGAGCCGGTCTGGGGGTCCCAGATGCGGCGGTACTTGGCGGCCGATTCTCGAGGGCGGGTCGGCAAGACGCGCAAGTTCAGAATCAACCACCATAACCAGCGCGGCGCTTCGATGACGCGCGGATCACTGAGGAACTGGCGCAGATACGGACGCAGGGCTTCAGGAGTCGGCGCGTCCGGCGTTCCGAGTTGGATGAGCAATACGGCGGTGGTGGCGGACATGGTGGTTTAGGGAAGGAGAAAGGCGGAAGGGAAAAAAGGAAAGGCGGAACCCATGCACTACGGCTTCCGCCTTCCGCCATGCCGCTCAGGCCTTCTGGCACTCCGGCCCTTCCTTGGCGTCTTGTTTTTCGGTGATGTGGGCGTCTCCCCCCTGTTCCTTCAACGCCGCCGACCGCTCGGCGTTCATCTGGGTGTACTCGGCCCACTGCGCGGGGACGTTGGCCTCGGCGAAGATGGCTTCCACGGGGCATTCCGGCACGCACGCTTCGCAGTCGATGCAATCCACCGGATCAATGTACAACATCATGTCATCCTGGTAGAAGCACTCCACCGGGCAAACGACGCAGCAATCGGTGTATTTACAGTCATAGCAAGGCTGGCAAACCGTGTGTGTCATCGCGCAATCATTCCTTTCTCGATAAGGCCCGCTCGGCAGCACCGGCTGACCCACGCACCGACCACCTCGGACCTTTTCAAAGAGAAGCAGCACTTCCGGAATTGTTGATCACGTACTTCGGCAGGCCCGTTTCCGGAATCGGCGAGCCGGGAAGTCCTCTTGGTGTTACGGATAGCAGCTTATCTCTCGTTTGTCCAGAGGCCAGAGACCGCTTTCCGGCGTTTTTCCTGGAAAGCCGTTGCTGACGCGGCGGGCTTCCAAACTGTGGTATTACTTTTTGATATTTTTTCGCCGAACCCCAAAGCCAGCCTATCGAGAATGCCGATATTAAGGATTGTACTACCCGATGACCGCGTTCTCGGTGTCTGGTGTGCCACGGCCTTTCTTCGTCACGCGGACATGGGAGAAATGGCGGGGGTTCCTGTCGAACGTCTTTATTCCGCACACGTCGCAAGGTGTTCCGCATGACGAAGCAAGCGTTACGCAGGTTCAGGACGAGCGAAGGGGGGCAGCCCTCTGGCGGAGCCTCTTCACCAGGAGGCTTACGCCCCCCGCTCGCCAGGGCAATTCGTCAACTCTGTCTCGGAATATGTCTATCCACTGTTGTTATTTTGGCTCTTGGGGGTCTCCTCCAAGCCCAGGAGACGCCCCCTAGCGTGGAGGTGGCCCCGCCGCCGCGCCCGCTGACCTTGCCTATTCATCCGGGGCAGCCAGTTTGTCCCGCCCCGATCATTATTGATGGCGCTGACCCCACCTCACCCGGCGGCACCCCTACCCCCAGCGCCGAGATTCGCCAGGAATACAGCCAATACATCGAACGCACCGTCGATCCCGAAAATGTCCTTAACCTCATCATCGGCCGGCCACGTTTGCTGATCTTCAAAGAGGCGCCGAAACGAATTCAGATTGAAGTCGATGAAAGCAATCCCGTCGCCACCTACACCGTGATCACCGAGCGCGAGATTTCCTTGACGGGCCGGCAGCTGGGAGCTGCCGTCTTGAATCTGTGGTTCACCGATCCAAAAGATCCGAAGAAAGAACGGATATTAAGCTACTTGCTGCAGGTGGTCCCCGATGTCGAGGCGCAATCCAGCGTGCGCGAGCGCTTGACGCGCTATTACAAACAGTTAGAGGCTGAGATCAATCGCGCTTTCCCGGATAGTTCGGTGTGTCTCTCGGTGGTCGGCGATAATCTGGTGGTGGCCGGACAAGCCAAGGACATCGCCGAGGCCACGCAGATTCTCAACATCGTGTCCAACAACAACCCCCAAGTGGCGGAGGAAGAGTTGGGACTGCGGGTGATTCCGCCGGCCGCTCCGGGCCAAACGCAACCCGCCGGTCTGCCGCCCCCCATGATCACGACCACGCGCACGCAATACGGCCTCGCCGGCGCCACATCGCAAACCACCCAGCAACCCACTCAGGCCGCCGCGCGTCCGTCGAACATCATCAACATGCTCCGCGTGCCGGGCGAGCAACAAGTGATGCTGCGCGTCACCGTGGCCGAGGTCAATCGAGCGGCGGCGCGAAGTATCGGCTTGAATTTCAGCTTCTTCAATAACTCCGGTCTGCCGGTGTTCACCAACTTGACCGGCAACCTGCTCGGCGGCGGTCGGGGGGGCGGCGGCGGTCTGGGCGGCCTCGGCGGCGTGGGGGGAGCGGGCGGCGCCGGCGGCGGCTTGACCGGCCAGGGGCTAGGCCCTGGTATCAACCTGCCGACGTTCCTCGACAATGGCCAAATCTTCCTGGCCATCAACGCTCTGCGCAACGTCAACCTGGCCCGGTCCTTGGCCGAGCCGACTTTGGTGACGATGAATGGACAGACAGCGACCTTCCAGGCGGGGGGCCAGTTTCCGGTGCCGGTCGTCACTGGCTTCACGGCAGCGGGGTTGCAGGGGGTGTCGTTCGTCCCCTTCGGCGTGCAGCTGAATTTCACCCCGTACATCACCGACAAGGACCGCTTGCGGCTCAACGTGGCGGCGGCGGTCAGCACGCTCGACCTGGCCACCGCTACCACCATCGGCAATTCCAACGTCCCCGGCCTCAACACGCGCAACTTCCAAACCACCGTGGAGCTGCGCGAGGGGCAAACGCTGGCCGTCGCTGGTCTGATTCAGAACAATTTCAGCGCCGGTACCTCGCGCGTGCCCGGTATTGGCGATGTGCCGTTGTTGGGCCGGCTTACCAATGTCGATCGCACGTCGCACGGTGAGCAAGAGTTAGTCATCCTGATCACGCCGGAACTGGTGCATCCCTTGGAGCCGCACGAGAAGCCGCCGCTGCCTGGCTCCGACGTCTTCGAGCCAGGAGACCTGGAATTTTATCTGCTGGGCCGCATGGAAAGCCGCCGTCCCTATGACTACCGCTCCGGCGTGATGAACGACCTGCAACGCATGACCCGATATCGCCATTGCGAGCAGCTGTTCATCATCGGCCGACCGGGACACGCGAACATCCCGGAGATCAAGTGAGCGGCGCCGACAAACCTGCGGCTCGTTCGCTAAACCAGAGTCCGCCACGCTCCCGCCTGCCGCGCGGGAACGCGAACATTCGACGAAGGACGATCCATGATCAGTCATATTCCCGGCGTCTGTTATTGGACAATCCCTTGTCTGGTCCTGCTCGCCGGCTGCAATCAGACGTCGCGCTGGTGGCGCGTGGACAATTGCGCGGCCATTCCATCGGGGGCGATCCCGGCGCCGACCGGCACTTACACCCGCTGGTGGGAGAACCGCCAGGCGGCCAAGGCGGAGGCGGATGATTTCGTCATCTACAAACATGAATGGTGCGACCGCAGCTGCGAGCTGGGGCCGTATGGCCGCTATCACCTGAGGCAAATCAGCAAACGACTACCCACAGTGCCGTTTCCGGTATTGATCCAGGCCGACAGCGATGAGGCGCTGAATGTCACGCGCCAGCAAGTGATTATCATGACCTTGTTGGAGCACGGCATCGCCGACGCCGAGGCGCGCGTCATCGTCGGCTTCCCTGAAGCGGAAGGGCTGTATGGCGAGGAAGCGCCGGTGATTTACAACGAGTCGTTCCAGCAATCGACAGGCTTCGGCGGCCAAGGTTTCGGCGGCGCGACCAACCTCAGTGGCTTCGGTGGAGTGGGTGGTTTTGGAGGTTTGGGAGGCTTTGGCGGTTTCGGGTATTGAATTCTAGACACTACGCAAATCCAATCGCTCGCAAAGGCGCCAAGCAGAAAAGATAGAAGTTGTTCCTGAGATGGATCGTTTCGCGCACGCTGTCGATTCCCCGCGCGAAACGATCCATCTCCTGAACAGATACGCTCGCGGTCGGAGCATCCTGTTTTCATTTCACATCCGCGCACTGGAGCCGGGAAAAGGAGGGTGAGGTGGAATGGAACAATGAAACCATGCCATTGCCAACGGCAGCATCCTGTTTTCATTCCACATCCGCGCACTGGAGCCGGGAAAAGGGGGGTGGAGTGGAGTGGAACAATGAAACCATGTCACCGCCAAATGGACAGGTTCACCAATTGGATGGGGGATAAGGAACCATCTTCTGGGTCCTTCCACATCTCCTATACGTTTTAACACGAACACAGTGCCATGAACAGACGAATGTTTCTATTTTGGATGACGACTCTCACTCTACTAGCGCCGAGCGCCGGCTGTCTGTGGCATCAGCAGGAGAAGTTGCCGGACCTGGTCGCGCCGCTGCCGTTGGACAGGCCGCCGACGCCGGAGCCGACCGAGCTGCCCCCCGACAAAGCCGCCGATGCTTGCCTGGCCACCGCTCGCGCCTTGGAGCGCCAGGGGCATCCCGCCGAGGCGATCGCGCAATACGAGCGCGCCCGCCAATTCAATCCGAAATTGATCCAGGTGAGCCGCCGCCTGGCCGTGCTCTACGATCAAGTAGGGGCGTTCGATTTGGCGTTGGGGGAATATAAGAAAGCCTTGCAACATGCGCCGCGCGACGCCGCTTTGCTGAACGACGTAGGCTACTGCCACTATCAGCGCGGCGACTTGGCCGAGGCGGAACAGTGGCTCCGCAAAGCCATCGCGCAAGACCCGAAGCATACCCAAGCCTGGATCAACTTGGGCTTGGTGTTGGGCCAGCAGCGGCGCTATGACGAGAGCCGGGAAGCATTTGGCAAAGTCCTATCACCAGCGGAGGCGCATTCCAACTTGGGGGTGATCCTGGCCCAGCACGGCGAACTCGCCGAGGCGAAAGCGGCCTGTCGGCAAGCGTTGGCGCTGAATCCGCATCTTCCGCAAGCTCGCATCGTGCTGGCGCGGTTGGAGAAGGAGTAAAGTCCCCGTTCAGACCATCTCAACCCGTGTGGATAGGGATGAAGCCATCCAGCGGAAGTCTTTCCTCAAATCAAATCCAAACGGCGTTTCGTCACGCGCGAGCGGTTGCAGTCGGCGCAGGCGCCCCGGATGATGAAGGTGTGGCCGGTGACTTGAAAATTGTGTTCCCGGCTGACGTTGCGGATGATCGCTTCGATTTCGGGGTTGAGGAACTCGATCATTTGGCCGCACTTCTCGCAGACCAGGTGCTCATGTTGCGGGTAGCCGTAGTCGTGCTCGTAGAACATGCGTGGACCAAGCTCCAGACGGCGCAGCAGACCCGCATCAACGAGCTTGCCCAAGGTGCGGTACACGGTGGCCCGACTGACGCGGAAGCCTTCCCGTTTCATGTCGTCAATCAGCTGGTCGGCGTCGAAGTGATTGTGCTTGGAGAAGATATAACGGACCATGTCGCGCTGCTGCTCGGTGAAGCGTTGCGGCTTGGCCCGACTGGCGAGATATTCCCGGAATTTGCTCTCCGGGCTTTGCGATACTTCGATGGAAGGCAACGACATCAGCAGGTTTCCTGTTCGAGTGGCTAAGCGGCGTGACCCGGACAATGAGCACCAGGTGCAGGTCGCGCCGCGGCATCGCTAAACTTCGTCTTATCATCCATTATATACTGATGGAAACGCTCAGCTCAGATTCTCCCGCCGGCGCGCGGCGCGCGCGCCGGCGAGTGGGGATGGCTTATTCCTCGTCCAAGTCCTCGAACAGACGATCCAAGGCTTTGTCCCATTTGTCCGGGGTATCGTAGGTTCCCTCAGCGATCTCTTGGCGGACGCGGCGCACCAGATCGGCGCGAATATCCGGGTCCTCCAGATCGGGAACGATGCCAGGATCGGCGGCGTTCTCGACATCGACTTCGAGAAGGGCTTGCGTGGTGGAGTCCTCGTGCCGGGGCCACCAGGGGCGTTCCCAGGTGATCGGACCAGTCAACGTGCTGGGTGCGTGTTGGTGCATGGGTCTTTCTCCCCCTGTCGGCGCGTGGAGCGCTGGGACGGAACGGCCCGAACGACAGGAATATCTTAATGATTGGAGTAGGGCAGAATCAACCCACATGGGCGCCGAGAATGGAATAAGGCGCCTGTTCCGAGACGGGTTCGTCAGATTCTGCTGGGTCATCCTGAACCGTGCGGCTCTGACGGCGGGCCAGCTTGCGGTGGGCCTGGCCATCAGGGCCATTGTCTCCCGGCGGCGTTCGCTACTGTTCAGGTGCTCACTTCCGCCAGGCTACATTTCAGTTATCGACCTGAAATCGAAGAAGATTTAGGCAATTCGGCAACCGAATTGCCTGCGCCGAAGACTTACCGGGAACGCCGCGCACGTTGTGCAAACGCTGATTCCTTCTTCGGTAAGACGGAGAAGATGGAACGCGCCCGCTTTCCACATCGAAGGGGCCGAATGAGGAAAATTAGAAACGAGAATCGCGTGGCGTGGCGCAAGTCGGCTCGTAGGGTGGATCATCGCTGCCGCCGATTCGGGCCGGCTTGATAATCCGGCCCCCTGTCGTGCTTGCCAGGGTAACGTCCTTACTCCCGTTCCTTCTGGAACAGACGCTGAAACAGCTCGCGGGCGCGTTGGCGATGGCGAGTCATCTCGGCCAGGAAACGGTCGCGCGCGTCCAGGTGGGCGTCAGCGTCGGGTTCGTACCCCAACCGGCGGGCCAACTTTTCCACTTCCTCGGTTGCTTCGGGCAGCTCGGAGAGAGTGCGGTTGTGGACGATGCGCAGCCGGCTTTCCAGCTGGCGCAGGAAGCTGTAACTGGAATAGAGGGCGAAGAACTCATCGGCTGACAACAAATCGGCATCGTGCAAGGCGCTGAGCGCGTCCCAAATGTTAGTGCAGCGCAGGGCGGAATGATCCTTGCCGTACTTGAGCAGATACATTTGCACCAGAAATTCGATATCGACGATGCCGCCGTAGCCCCGTTTAAAATCGCGTTCGCCGCTGCTGGCTTGTTGCAAGCGCTCGCGCATGGCGGCGATCTCGTCGGCGATACTGGGCCGCCACGTTAGGCCATAGGCCCCTTGCGTCACCACGGCCATCACCTCTTGGCCAAAGTCGGGATCGCCAAACACCAGCCGGGCGCGGGTTAGTGCTTGCCGTTCCCAGATTTGCGCGTTTCCTTCCTCGTAGTAGCGACGAAATTCGGCCAAGGGGATGACGAGACTACCGGAACGCCCCGTGGGTCGCAAACGCATGTCCACTTGATACAACCGGCCCAGTGGACCCCAGAAGCTGGCCGCGCGGATGATGCGCTGGCCTAATTCAGTGAAGAAGTGAAAATTATCAGTCAGCTCGAAGCGGTCGAAGCGCGTGGCCCCCGGCGGCGGCGTGGTGCGGCCATCTCCCTCATAGACCAGGATCAAGTCCAAATCGCTGTGATAGCTCATCTCCCGCCCCCCGAGCTTTCCCAGGCCGAGCAGCACATAGCGGCAACGGCTGTCACGGTTCAGGGGGCCGCTCAGCGCGGGAACGCCAAAGCGCTGCGTCAACGGCGCTTCTTGCAACAGAGCAATCCGTTCCAGGATGGTCTCGGCCAAGTCACTCAGGGCGGCGGTGGTTTGCTGGATGGCGTCCTTGCCGAGAATGTCGCGGACGCCGATGCGCAGTAGCTCTTTGTCCTGAAAACTGTGCAAGATCGGTTCCGGGTCGGCGGCTCCTTTGCACAGATCGGCCAGCTCCTGACGCAATTCCTCGGCACCGCGCGGTTGATTGAGAACCAGACTATCAAGCAGCTCGTCGATCATACCGGGATTGTTAATCAGGATTTCCGACAGAAACTGACTGGACGCGCACAGATCGACATACAGCTTGAGGGTGGGCTGGTTGAAACTGAATAGCTCCCACAAGATGGCCTTGGCTCCCAGCGAGGCGGTTACTTTTTCCAGATTGACGAGAGCCATGTCGGGATCGGGAGTTTCCGACAAAGCACGCAGCAGCCGCGGCGCGATGTTGGCCAGGAAGTGCCGACAGCGGCGCGCGGACAAGAACGGCACCGATTCCTGAGCCAACTGCATGAGATTGTGATAGGCCCCTGGCACGTCACGGAACGGATACCGGCCCAACACGGTTTGAATCGTTTCGGCATCGGGATTGGGGGCGAGGATCAGGTCGGCTTCCGGCTCGGCTTGGCCGGTTTCGGTCACGAAGGTTTCGTGCAGCAGATGATCGAGAATCTTGCGGTTTAGGTCAGTTTTGGCGCGGTAATCGCGGCGGAACTGGTCGATGCAGCGTTCGGCATCCTCCGGCGCTTGTGACAACGGCCCGCTGACCATGCGGAGCGCCAATTTACATAACTCTTCGTCACTTTCGGGCAATTGGTGGGTTTGCAAACCGAACAGCAGTTGCAAGCGGTGCTCCGTCTTGCGCAGGAAGCGGTAGCCGTCTTCAAGGATGTGATATTCCTGGTCGGTCAAGCAACCGACTTTCTCCAGAGCCTGCATCGCCAACAGCGTATTGCGCTGGCGGACATCCGGCAGGTCGCCGCCGTTGAGTAGCTGCAAGAATTGAATGGTAAACTCCACGTCCCGGATGCCGCCGTGGCCGGTTTTCACTTCGCGGTCACTGATCCCTTCCCGGCCGGTCTTGTACTCGATGCGCCGCTTGAGCACTTTGATCTCATTGATCTCGGCGAAACTGAGGTACTTGCGATAGACGAACGGCTCGATGGCGTGGAGAAAAATTTTACCTAGTTCCATGTCACCGGCGACGGGGCGGACCTTGATGAGCGCTTGCCGTTCCCACGTCCGGCCCAAGGTGTCGTAATAAGTCAGCGTGCTTTCCAGCGAGCGCGCCAGCGGACCGCGCTGTCCTTCAGGCCGCAGCCGCAGATCGACGCGGTACGCCTGGCCATGATCGGTGTGCGACGACAGCAAGCGGATCACATAGGACACGACCCGGCCAAAAAATTCGCTGTTGTCAATACTGATGGTCCGCGGGCCGCGCGTGCTCCCTTCGTCGTCGTAGATGAACATCAAGTCGATGTCGCTGCTGTAATTTAATTCCTCGCCGCCAAGTTTGCCGAAGGCCAGGATGACGCAGCGCGCCGGTTGGCCTTCATTGGTGAAGGGTTGGCCGAAACGGGCGGCGACGTGCCGCAGAGCCGTGTGCAACGCCACTTCCAAGGCGGCGTCGGCGACGCGTGAGATGTCGCGTGTCACTTCTTCCAGCGGCCGGTCGCGGAAGATGTCATTGGTGCCGATGCGCAGGATTTGCTTGTGACGAAACCGGCAGAACGCGCGCAAAACCGCGGATTCCTCGAACGCGGCATCCACTTCGGTTTGCAGCTGTTCTTGCAATTCCTTCAGACTGGGGCTGCGCCGCAAGGGGACGCGCAGCATGTCACTGTAGTCGGGATGCGCGACCAGTAAGTCGCTCAGATATTGGCTGGTGCTGCCTAATTGCACCAGCGATTCCAAGCCGCGCCCGCGCCCTTCGAGCAAGTGCGGCATTTGTTCGGCGCCAGCGGGAGCGGACAAGAAGCGTTCCAGGTTGTTCAAAGCCATATCAGGATCGGGACAACGCGGCAGCAACCGGCTAAGCGGCTGGCACATCTCGAACAGCGTATCCGCTCCGACCGCCGCGGCCAAGTGGGTCAAATTGCGCCAACCGCGCTCGACCTCGCGCAGCTTCCAGGCTTGCAGAATCGGCCGTGCATTGTCCAGCGATTCCAAGGAAGAACGTAATTGATCCACATACACATACATGAATCACCGCCACCGCGAAGACCAAAAACTAGTTGAGCGAATTATCCGTTCCGTCATCTTGCCAGGCAATGGCGTTGGGATCAAGCGGGGGGAAGGGAGTGCTGCTGCTGGGGCGGCCGCTCAACTGGCTCATCAAACTTGGATCAAGAATGCTATCCCACCCCCTTCGGATGCACCGTCCTTCCCCCCACTACCGTTCGCACGGCCTGGATGTCCTTGATCTTGTTCGGCTCGACTTGGTGCGGGTCGTCGGCCAGTAGGACGAAGTCGGCAAGTTTGCCAGGGGCGATGCTGCCTTTGATTTGTTCCTCGAAGGAGGCGTAGGCGCCATGGATAGTGCAGACGCGCAGGGCCTCGGCGACGCTGAGGCGCTGGTTGCCGCCCCATACACGCCCCTTGTAATCGGTGCGCGTGACCATGCTTTGGATGGCCATGAGCGGTTCGTAGGGGCCGGGCACATGGTCGGAAGCGCCGGCCACGCGCCGCCACCGATCACGGATGCCGCGACGGCGCTTTGTTGGAGAAATGCTCTGCGTGAAGAACGAGACATGACGTGATTTTTTGGGTTCGTGGTTGTGATGGATAGTCGTCCAATGCCGGTGGTTGCAGGAATGCACCCATGCTAACAAATCGAGCCATGCTGATCATGGGTTTCTTCGAGTTGCCACAAGAGTTGTTTTTGTGATTGGTTCAGAAGGGGACGGAGCGCTGGCGAGATGCTTATCAATTCAGGCTTCACGCGAAGGCGCCAAGACGCAAAAGGAAAACCTTTGCGTCTTGGCGCCTTTATGTGAGGTGTTTTTTCCTGGTGCTCATGCAATAACTCATGAATGGAGACAAAATTGTTTGGCGGGTGCTGCCTCATGCCGTAGAATCGCGGCCATCAGGAGGAATCCGAGTTTTTCCAGAGACTCACCCAGCACCATCACAGAAAGGGAAAGACGTGAACACTGCCACAACCTGGACACGTTGCCTGTTGGCGAGCTTGGCTTTCGTTGTCTTGGGCATGACGGCACAGGCCGCCGACGCCGCCAAGAAACGGCCCAACATTCTCTTCATCTACACCGACGACCAATCGCATCGCACGGTCAGCTGCTACCCGGAAGCCTATCCGTGGGTGAAGACGCCAAACATCGACGCCTTGGCCCAGCGCGGCGTGCGCTGCACGCATGCCTACATCGGAACCTGGTGCATGCCGTCGCGGGCCACGATGTTGACCGGGCATCATCCTTATGGAGTCGAGTCGATGCGGCTCGAAGGTCCGTATCCCGGCAGCACCTACGACCCGGCCCAATGTCCCTTTTGGCCGAAGGTGTTCCGGCAGAACGGCTACGTCACTGCCCACATTGGCAAGTGGCACACTGGCACTGACACTGGCCAGGGTCGCGATTGGGATTATCAAATCGTCTGGAATCGGCCCAAATACACCGACAATGCCACCAACTACTATTACAACCAAATGATCACGTTCAACGGTGGGGAAACCAAGCTGGTGAAGGACTACTCCACCGACAACTACACGCGCTGGGCCAATGAGTTCATTCGTGGCAAGGGACGCGACAAGGACAAGCCGTGGTACCTGTGGCTGTGCTATGGGGCAGTGCATGGCCCCTACACCCCGGCCAAGCGGCATCAAGATGAACTGAAGGATATTAAAGTGCCGACGCCCGCCGGCATCTACCCGCCGCGCCCCGGTAAACCTGACTATGTGCAAAAGCTCGACAATTTCACCAAAGGGGAAGACGGCCAACCGATTCGCAAGGGGAGCGGCAAAAACATCTTCGGCACCAATACCTTGACCGATTGGGTCCGGCAATATCATCAAGGAGTCTTGGCCATTGATGAAGGAGTGGCCGAGCTGGTCAAGACCCTAAAGGAAACGGGACAATACGAAAATACCTTGATCGTTTATACCTCGGATCAAGGCTATGCTTGGGGACAACATGGCTTCATTCACAAGCTGGCGCCGTATGACGCGACGATCCGTTGTCCGTTGATTTTCCACATGCCCGGCACATTGCCGGAAGGGGCGGTCTGCGAACATCCGGTCGGCGGCGTCGATTTGATCCCCACCTTCTTTCAATTCGCGGGCATCGACTTGCCCTGGAAGATGCATGGCCACGACCTGACGCCGTTGCTCAAAAATCCGAAGATGGATTGGCCGCATCCCGTGCTCATGACCCTGACCGGCGGCAACTACGGCTCCGCCACGCACCAGATACCCAAAGATGGCAAGGAATTCTTCCGCGGCCAGGGGATTCCCTGGTGGGTGTCACTGTGCCAGGGGAAATACAAATACATTCGCACCTTGATGGAGAACGAAATCGAGGAACTATACGACCTGCAAAAAGACCCGGAAGAGCTAAACAATTTGGCCCTCAATCCGAAATACGCCGACAAGCTGGCCGAGATGCGCGAGGCAGCCATCGCCGAGATGCGCCGCACCGACGCCGGCTGGCTGGACAATCTGCCTCCCGTGAAGATGGCGGCGAAGTAGGGAATAATCCAAGGAAACCCAAGTCAGTCGTGAAGCGACCGGTCGCCCCGCGACTGGCTTGGGTGGTTGCCTTCTTACCCCTTGGGCGCGCTCTCCGCCCAGCGGGCCATCAGCGTGTTCGACGGCAGCGTTTCGTCGAGCAGCTTGCGGGCGCATTCGTGCCCCGCCACAGGCAGCCCCTTGGGATCGAGCAGGCCGATTTGCACCAACGCCGTCGCTTGGTCCCAGTAGATGTGTTCGTGATAGAGCTTGCCGCCGCGAAAACAGACGATGGCCACCAGCGGAATTTCGACATATTTGCCCGTCGGCGGCACCCCCGGCAGCAAAAAGTCGATCTCGGTATCATGCGTGAAGCAAAATAACAGCTCATCCACGACGCGATCGACGCCGATGGTGCGCGAGATGGGTATCAACTTGGTGTCCTTGGGCAGCTTCGGGATGAAGTGATTCTTGTAAAAGCGATGCAATTCCTCGAAGCCCACGCCGCCAGTCATGGTGGGAATGTGATTGACATAAGGCTGAGCCACCATGGTTTTCATGGTTTCCTCGGCGTCGCGGACGGTGAATTCCATCTCGCAATGCTTATCCCATAAAGCATTTAGATCAAATTGTGGTCCCAAGACGCGGCGTAACAAGCCGATGGTCGGCGAATGGGCCATTTGAGCCGACGGCTTGTGATATGACGCCCGCCCTGGCAAGTAGAAGCCGTGGCCAGCGTGAGGATAAACAAGAATGGAGACATCGGGCCGGGGAGCAAACTTCGCTTTGAGCTGTTCCACGGCCTCGGCGGGGATGAGGTGATCTTGAGCGCCAAAATGTAACACCAACGGACAGCGGATGTGATTGGCTTCATTGAGGTATTTGTCGATGCCGCCGCCGTAGAAACCGATGGCCGCCGCGATTTGGCGCCGTGCCGCTGTCAGGTAGGCGAGCAAGCCCCCCAGACAAAAGCCAATCGCTCCCACCGAGCCGGTGCATTCGGGGAGCTTCTGAAGCGTGGCGATGGCGGCCCCGATGTCCGCGACGGCTTGATCTATGTCGAACCGTTGATAGTAACCGAGCGCCTGCTGGAAACTGGCATCGTCGTGGCCCAGCTCGATTCCCGGCTGGAACCGCCAGAATAGATCGGGGACCAATACGACATAGCCTTCCTCGGCATATAAATCGGCGGCGGCCCGCATGGTGGCGTTGACGCCGAAGATTTCTTGCAGCATGACCAATCCCGGTCCGGAGCCGCTCTCCGGCACGGCCAGGTAGCCAGTGAAGCGTTCTCCCTTGGATGTCACGATCGCGATGGTTTTCCCAGACATGTTTCCCCCTTTCCTCATGGTGCGGGTCGCGTTGTCGGGCTTACCTGAGCTTGACCCCATTCCCCCCTTTCGACTACAACTATCGCCTTAACCGGATTGTATGGTATCCGTTTGTCGCGGTCTCAAGGATTTATCGTTTCGCGCTAGTTGCCGACGGCCCGCGCGAACTAATCCGTCCCACTATCACGGCTCGGAGGAGACCCATCGGGCATGTCCAACATACACCGCCTTGTCGCCTGTTCCGATCATTGGCTGGCAGGCCGCGCCCGCGCCGTGTATCGCAATCTGCGGCGGTTTTCCTTACCCACGCCGCGCATGGTGCTGCGGCCGCTGTTGCTGGCTTTCGTGACCGGGCGGGCACTCCATTACTTCGCCAAGCGGGTGCTGGTGTGCGAGCCGTTGTTGAAGGCCTACTGCAAACACTATGGCAAGGGGTTGCGGGCGGACGTGCATCTGCCTTGGATACAGGGACACGGCGCCCTGGTGCTGGGGGATGATGTGCTCATTGATGGCAAACTCAATGTCAGTTTCGCGGCCCGCTTTTGCGCCGAGCCGACGCTGACCATTGGTGATCACACCGGCGTCGGCCACAATTGCTCGTTCACCGTCGGCAAGCGCATCACCATTGGCCGGCATTGCCGCATCGCTTCGGACGTGTGGCTGTTTGATTCCAGCGGCCACCCCGCCGACCCGGTCCAGCGCCAAGCAGGCTCACCCCCCAGCGCCGACGAGGTTCGGCCCATCACGATTGAAGACAACGTGTGGATTGGCCGGCGCTGCATTATCTATCCCGGTGTCACCATTGGCGTCAACAGCATCGTTTCCGCCGGTTCGGTGGTGATGAGCGACGTACCCCCCAACACCGTCGTCGCCGGCAACCCCGCCCGCAAGATTGCCGTGTTGGCGTCAGCGAATGGTGACAGAGAATCGGCTTGATCGTGTCTAGTTTGGCATTTCCCGCCCAATAGGAGATCGACTCATCATGGATGATTTAGAACGCATCACCGCCGCCATCAGCGAAATCGGCAAGATTCCCGCCGTGGCGCCGGAACAGGATATTTACGATGCCGGTTTCTCCTCCGTCAACGCCCTGCAATTGTTGTTCGAGCTAGAAGCGTTCGGCGAAGTGAGCATTCCCGATGAGGAGTTCGTTGCCGCCCGCACCCCCCGGCAATTACAGGAAATGTTGACGCGATTACGTCAAGAGCAACAAGTGGGCGTGTGATTATCATCATCCACCATCCCGTATAGCGTGCATGCCACAAGCATGACATTCATTCTCCACGGAAGGAACCAATCATCATGATCCTACGCAAATGCAATGTGCCGCTGGCGACGCCGGCGCACGACATGGCCCAGGAAGAAATTCAAAAGCAAGTCGCGTTCTTGGGCAAACATATCAGCAACATTCGCTTCGCCGGCCAGGGGGCGAGCTTGGAGTTCGACGCGCCCGAGGACGCCGCCGAGTCCCTGATTCCCCAGGTGCAAACGCTGGCCCAAAAAGTGCAACGCAGCCTGCGCCGGTTGGAACGCAAGATCGTCTATCGCAGCACGCGCTTGGAACGGCCAGTGTTTCGCGGCGCGGGGACCATGGCCGGAATTCACTTCCTGGGAACCGGACAAGCGGCCCTGTCGGGGTTGCCGTTGCGACTGTTCCGCTACTTCGACCGCGTGTTCGAGGAGTTCGGCCAACCGTGGCAAGCCCAGCCGGTCTTGACGCCGACGCTGATTCCGACCACCGTGTTGGCTAAGTGTGACTATTTTCGGTCATTCCCGCATAATGTGACTTTTACATGCCATTTGTGCGAGGACGCCGCTCGCATCGACGATTTCCGCCAACGCCACCAAGACCGCGACACGCTCGACGACCGCGCCTTGAGCGACATGGAGCGCCCGGAAGCGTGTCTGTCGCCTGCCGTCTGTTATCACGTCTATCATTTGAATCAGGATCAGATGGTGCCAGCGGAAGGGCTGACCTATGGCGTGTGCGGCAAATGCTTCCGCTATGAATCGACGAACATGCGCGACCTGCGGCGGCTGTGGGACTTCACCATGCGCGAAGTGGTGTTCCTGGGGGGGCGGCAAGAGGTGTTAACGCGGCGCGAGCAAGGGATTGAGCGCCTGGCCCGTTTCCTCGAAGATCATCAGGTTGCCGGGGAAATGCGCACCGCTAGTGATCCGTTCTTCATCGCCCCGGATGCCTTGGCCAAGACGTACTTCCAGCTTAGCTCGGAAACCAAGTATGAAATTTCCCTGCTGTTGCCCGATGACGGCCGACTGGCGGTTGGCTCGTTGAACTACCACACCGACTTTTTTGGGCGGGCGTTCAACGTGTCGCTGCACGACGGCAGCCCCATGCATAGCGTTTGCATCGCCTTCGGTCTGGAACGTTGGGTGTATGCCTTCCTGGCCCAACACGGCGACGACCCGTGCCGATGGCCAGACGTAGTCCGCACGGCGCCGGAGTTTGCGTAAGAGAAGGTGAGCGGGGGCGTCAGCCTCCTGGTGACATCCTCTCACCAGAGGGCTAACGCCCCCCGCGCGCTCAAAATATACTTCAAAATAAAGTTTTATATCTTATGCCTATCATTGAACAATCATTGTGCGTCCAACCCGTGTCGCCGGTGGACAGCGTCCCGGCGGCGGGGGAGATTCTGCGGACGGCGTGGACGGCCCCGGCGTTGCACTACACGGATGCGTACTTGCGCTGGCAACTTCGGCCGGTTGGCGATGTCGAAGCGTTGGCGGTGATGGCCTATGCGGACCAGATGCCGGTGGGGTTCGCCGCCGCCGTGCCGCGCCAGGCGCGTTGGCGAAGCACGAGCGAAACGCTGTTTCTGCTGTCGTTCGTGGCGGTACGACCCGATTGGCGGCGACGGGGGGTGGCTTTGGAATTGTATGAGGAACTGCTCGACCTCATCGGCCAGACAGGCAAGCCGTTCGTGGCCTTCACCATCCCCGATTCCGGCGGCGAGCGTACCTTGATTAAGGCATGTCAAACAGCGGGTTGGTGGCGCATCGACATGGGATATTATCCAGGCCACGGGTGCCTGCCTCGTCCCGCTGCTTCGCCAGAATACACGGTTCAGCGGACAAGCTGCTGGGAGGACCATGTCGCCGTTTGGCAAAACTGCACGGCGGAATCCTGTCTGTGGGGAGCGCCGGACCCTCACGAATGGGACCACTGGCAAGCCGACCCCCGCCCCCATGTCCCGCTGTTGCTCCGCGATGCCAAGGGGAAGCCACAAGGATCCGCGCTGGCGCTGCGCGGCGAGGTGGTCACGCCTCAGGGGGTAGAAACTGTCGCCATGTTGGAACGTCTGTATCTGCCGAATCCCACGTCAGAGGCGTTGTCCGCCCTGGTCCATGCCGCTGCTCAGCCATGGCACGCTCCCCAGCCGCCCCCAGTGGTCTTGGCCTCGAATTTGTGGGGCATCGCGCCGGCTATCTTGCGCGGCGCGGGTTTTCGCCAGACTCCTGCCCAATTTGCCGGCCACTTGGCTGCCAAGGCTCCCGCCCATCCGTTCTTTCACGCGGAAGGGACGAACCTGCTGATTACTTGAGAGGTGAAGATGCCGCTTCGGCTGCGGATCAGGGATTTGGGTTGGAAAGACCGCGACGCGCTTCCATAATAGACGATTATGAACATTTCCAATCAGCCGAGGATCGGCCCCGAAGCGCGGTCATGGGAACCGCTGATTCCCAATCCTCACGTTCGGCAATGGTTGATCGAGTGTCTAGAACTGTGTCAACCCGATGCGGCGCGCGTGCTCGACGGCAGTGCGGCGGAGCGCGATGCCTTACTGGCGCAGGCGGTGGCCGAAGGGGTGTTGCTGCCGTTGAACGCGCGAAAGTTACCCGGCTGCTACCTGCACCGCAGCAACCCCAACGACGTGGCCCGCACCGAGCAGAACACATTTATATGCACCCCCAATGAGCGCCAAGCCGGTCCCACCAATAATTGGATGGAGGCCCAGGCCGCCTACCAACGTTTGCGCCCGCTGTTCCAAGGAGCCATGCGGGGGCGGACCATGTATGTCGTGCCGTTCGTCATGGGACCGCTCGGCTCGCCGTTGGCCAAGGTCGGTGTGCAAGCGACCGATTCGCTGTATGTGGCCGTCAGCATGGGGGTGATGACCCGCATGGGACAGGTGGCCTGGGACCAGCTGGGCCAGGCGGAGGCATTCACGCGCTGTCTGCACAGTGTCGGCGATTGCCACCCGGAGCGCCGCTACATCTGCCACTTTCCCCAAGACAACACGATCTGGAGCTACGGCTCGGCCTACGGCGGCAACGCCTTGCTGGGCAAGAAATGCTTGGCGCTGCGCATCGCCAGTTATCTGGGCTATCAGCAAGACTGGCTGGCCGAGCATATGTTGCTTATGGGAGTCACTCCCCCTGACGGCCCCACTAGTTACGTCGCCGCCGCTTTCCCCAGCGCCTGCGGCAAAACCAATTTCGCCATGCTGATTCCACCGGACAAGTACCGTCAAGCCGGCTGGAAAATCTCCACCGTCGGCGACGACATCGCTTGGATGTACGTTCACCCGCGCGACGGCAGGCTCCACGCCGTCAATCCCGAAGCGGGCTATTTCGGCGTCGTCCCTGGCACCAATAGCCGGACGAATCCCAACGCGATGGAGATCATGGCCCGCGATACCATCTATACCAACGTCGCCCTCTTGCCCGACGGCGACGTATGGTGGGAAGGGAAAACGGAAACGCCGCCAAAGGAGTGCTTGGATTGGAAAGGGCAACCCTGGACCCCCGATTGTGGCCGACTCGCCGCCCATCCCAACAGCCGTTTCACTGCTCCCATGACGAATAATCCAGTCCTGGACCCAAAAGCGAACGACGCGGAAGGGGTGCCGATTGCCAGCATCATCTTCGGCGGCCGGCGCAGCCAGACGGTGCCGTTGGTGTACGAAGCCTTCAATTGGATTCATGGCGTATATCTAGGAGCGACGCTCGGTTCGGAAACGACTGCCGCCGCCACCGGCAAAGTCGGCGTGGTACGGCGGGATCCGATGGCGATGTTGCCGTTTTGTGGTTACAATCTCAACGATTACTTTCGCCATTGGCTGCGCATGCGCAAACGAATGCGGGAATGTCCACGCATTTTTCATGTCAACTGGTTTCGTGCCAACGACGCGGGGCGTTTCTTGTGGCCGGGATTCGGCGAAAACGTGCGCGTCTTGCAATGGATCCTCGCACGCTGTCAAGGACGTGCCCAAGCCGTCGAGACGGCGCTGGGCTGGATGCCACGCGCCAGCGACTTCGATCTGGAGGGGTTGAACATGACTCCCGAACAGTTCGAAGCTGTTCAAGCCATTGATCCAGACGCCCTGCGTCAAGAATTGCTCCAACAGCAGGAATTGTTCCTGCGTCTGGCAGGGGAAGTACCCCAAGAATTGCTCTTTCAGCGTGAATTGCTGATCGCGCGATTGTGAAAGTACGCAGACCATGAACTCTTCTCACGATTTGAGCAATCGAGTGGCGTTGGTGACCGGGGCCGGCGTTGGCATTGGTCGCGCCACCGCCTTGGCACTGGGCCAAGCAGGGGCGCTGGTCGGCATTCACTACCACCGTAGCCAGCCCGAAGCGGAACAAACCTTGTCCGACTTGGTCGCGCTTGGTGGTCGGGGGATGTTACTGCAAGGAGACTTGACGCGCGAGGCCGATGCCGAGGGAATCGTCGATCAACTGACGGCAACCGCGGGCCGGCTGGACATCCTGGTGAACAACGCTGGCGGCCCGGTGCAACGCACGCGCATCGAGGATTGTTCGACGGACGTATGGCGTCAAATCTTCGACCTGAACGTCACGTCCGCTTTTTGGATCACACGCCGAGCCATCCCCCATTTGCGGCGGAGCGGTTCGGGTTCCGTCATCAACGTCCTGACGTTGTCGATCCAGACCGGCGGCGCGGGGGGTGCAGGCCCCTATGCCGCCGCCAAGGGGGCGCTACAAATCCTGACGCGCACCTTGGCCCGCGAGCTGGCCCCAACAGTGCGCGTCAACGCCATCATGCCCGGTGTGATCGAAACTCGTCACCATGAACAGTTTACCGCCGCCGAACGTATGGCGGAGTATCGCCGGGAAACGCCGTTGGGACGCAACGGGTTGGCTGAGGAGGTCGCCCCCGCCGTGCTCTTTCTGGCCAGCGCGGCTTCTCAATTTATCACGGGGGCCTTGATCGATATTAACGGCGGCCGCTTCCTGCGCTGAGTTGAGGACTCGCAACATCGACATTCGGCAAGCCTGGCAAACTTTGTTGAAAAAAAGGATCGGACCAAGGAAATTTGGCTTGCCTTCGCTGGATTTTGCGAGGATAGTCAATGATAACCATTCACAGGTAATGCCCAACTATTTCTCTAGGTTTCTGGCTGCTTCTGGACGATTTGTTTTGCGCCAGGTTTCTTACTTTGTGAGATGGGACGAAGGGTAAGAGGCTTACACTTTCTGATCGCTATTTACTTCTCTCTTGTCGAGATTGACTCGCAACTAAGGAGTGGCCACCGTGTCTTCATCCTGGTTTCCGCGCTTCCTCGCCGCTCTCTTTCGCCGCTCACCACGCCATCGCCCGGCCCATCGCGGTCGCCGACAGTATTTGAGGATCGAGCTGCTCGAGGATCGAACGCTACCGAGCATCGATCCGCTATCGCTGGCGGCCTTGCGTGGCGTCGCTGGCGACGATTTGGTGGGCAAGGACGGCCCGCTCATCAAAGCGGGCTTCGACTTGGCCTATCTCCACGCCGAATTTCAAGAGTATTGCGGTTGCAGCGGACCGTTCCAAAGCACTTTGCCGCTGATCATAACCCAAGGCAATTCTGTTCGCATCGAGGCCATTGCCGCTGGTAACGTCGATGCCTTGGTGACGAACCTTCAGCAAATGGGTTTGACGGACATCACGGTACATGGCCTGTACGTCAACGGTTGGTTACCGATCAACGCCATTCCCGCCATGGCCTCCTTGTCCAACTTGAAGTATGCCATGCCGGTTTATGCGCCGATCACGAATACAGGGTTTGTCACCAGTCAAGGGGACGCGGCGTTGCGCGCCGACGTGGCGCGGGCCACGTTGGGAGTCACTGGCGCCGGCGTCACGGTCGGCGTGCTGTCCGACAGCTTCAACACCAGTGGCAACGGCAGTTACGCCATTGACCAGATAATCGGCGTCCTTCCGCCCGGAATCAACGTGATCCAAGACACGGCGGGCACCGATGAAGGACGGGCCATGTTGCAATTGATCCATGACGTGGCCCCCGGCGCCGCACTGGCCTTCGCCACGGCGAGCTTGGGAGTTGCTAGCTTTGCCAACAACATTACTGCATTGGCTGCCGCTGGGGCAAATGTGATCGTGGATGACATCACCTATCTAAACGAACCGTTCTTCCAGGATGGACCCCTTGCACAAACTGTGGACACTGTGGTGGCATCGGGAGTGGCATACTTCAGTTCGGCGGGTAATTCCGCGCGTAACAGTTATGAGCGGGGCTTCGTGTCTGGGGGCATATTGCCCGCGGGGTCTTTTGGCTCTCCATTGTTTCGGGGCGGGGAAGTGCATGACTTCAATCCTAGCGCTATTGTCACGGACATCACGCAATCCATTTCGATCCCTGCGGGACAGACGATTATTATTGGATTCCAATGGGACCAACCGTTCTTTTCGGTGAGCGGCTTTCCGGGCGCTGCCACGGATATGGACATATACTTGGTCAACGCAGCCGGCACGGCAGTCTTGGCGGCGGCCACCACCAACAATATCTTGGCTGGCGATCCATTAGAAATCCTTGTCTTCACGAATACGACCGGAACAACGTTGAATGCCAACTTGGTCATCAGCCGTTTCTTCGGTTTGGCTCCGAACTTGATGAAATATGTCATTTTCCGAGGCGGCACCATCAACGAGTATGCAACCAATAGCAGTACGGTCATCGGCCATCACAATGCCGCTGGCACCATCGCCGTGGGGGCGGCATTTTATCAACAAACCCCAGTTTTCGGCGTCAATCCGCCAGTCATCGAACCGTTTTCCTCGGCGGGGGGCACGCGTATCCTATTCACCACCACGGGACAACCGACCAACATCCAACGTCAACGACCTGATGTGGTAGGTCCGGACGGCACCGACAATTCTTTTTTTGGTGTCGATGTCGATGGGACCGGATGGCCGAACTTCTTCGGTACCTCGGCGGCGGCGCCGCACGTTGCCGCGGTTGCTGCTCTGATGCTGCAAGCGAATCCGTCTTTGACGCCGGATCAAATCCGCAATATCTTGCGCAGTACCGCCATTGATATGGATGATCCGTTCACGCCGACGTTTGATGTGGGCTTCGACTTTGGCACGGGATTCGGTTTCGTGGATGCGCTGCGCGCGGTTCAGGCGGCGATCAGTCCTGGGCCCAGTCCTGGCGGCAATACCATTTTCGCCACCGGCACGGATCAAGGCGGAGGGCCGCATGTCCGAGTCTTTGATAGCGCCACGGGAGCTTTGATCGGTAGTTTCTTTGCTTATAACCCCGCTTTCACGGGGGGCGTGCGGGTGGCGGTAGGGGATGTCACCGGAGATGGACAGCCGGAAATCATCACCGCGCCAGGTCCGGGGGGTGGTCCGCATATCCGGATTTTCACTCCCACAGGCCAGCCGTTAGGTGGATTTTTCGCCTATTCTCCATCCTTCACCGGCGGCGTTTACGTGGCCGTGGCGAATGTCACTGGGAATAATCGAGCCGAGATCATCACCGGCGCGGGAGCGGGGGGCGGACCTCATGTCATCGTGCGCGATGGCGTGTCTTTTGGTGTGATCCACAGCTTTTTCGCCTTTGTCCCCAGTTTCACGGGGGGCGTGCGCGTGGCTGGGGGAGACCTCAATGGCGATGGCCGAGCGGACATTGTCGTGGCCGCCGGCCCGGGTGGCGGGCCGCATGTGCGTGCCTTCAGCGGCGCCAACTTGGCTCTACTCCACAACTTCTTCGCCTATTCGCCGTTGTTCTCCGGTGGCGTGCATGTCGCGGTCGGCGCCGTCACGGGTACCCGTCCGCACATCATCACCGGCGCCGGCGCCAATACCACCACGAACATCCGCATCTTTGATGGTATTTCGGGACTTTTCATCTCGGGGTTTTCCCTGCCGTCCAACGGTGGCAGCAGCCTCTTTGAGGGAGACCGGGACGCCGCCGCTCGCGGTGAGATTCGCGTTGCCGTCACGGATCGCAACGGTGACGGCCGCTTAGACATTATTGTCGGCCTTGGAGCTTCCTCACAACCGCGCGTGCGCATCTTCGACGCGCTTTCGCTGAATGTATTGGACGATTTCTTCGCTTATGACCCGAATTTCCGAAGGGGTATCTTCGTCGGTGGTTAATCGCGACCACATAACTACTGAATCCCCAGCTGCAACTTGGCCGCTTCCGACATCATGTCCATGGTCCAGATGGGGTCCCAGACAACATCCACCTGAACTGATTGCACGCCGGGGACGGCGGCGACCTTGCGTTGCACTTCGGGGGGGATGGCGCCGGCAGCGGGACAGGCGGGGGAGGTTAGCGTCATGCGGATGCCGACGTTCCCCTCCGGCGATATGTCAATGTCATAGATCAGACCCAGTTCGTAAATGTTGACCGGGATTTCGGGATCATGGCAGGTCTTGAGGGCGGCGATGATTTGTTCTTCCAGTTGCTTCGCATCCACGGAAGCGGCTGATGGCCGCGAAGTCTCCGGTGTTTCTTGTGTCGTGGGTGCTTGGTCAGGTTGTTCGGCCGGGCCGGGTTTGGGTTCCATGATGTTTCTCCGTCCGGCAGGGGTCATTCAGTGGATACAGGCTTGTCCGCCTGGCCTCGCAAGGCGGCGTGGACGGTGTGCCAAGCCAGAGTGGCGCATTTCACGCGCACTGGAAAGTCGCGGACACCAGCGAAGACGGCCAGCTTGCCCAACCGGTGCATGTCGGCGTCATCGGTCGGTTTGCCGGTAACGAGTTTGTGGAAGCTCTCAAAAATGGCCTCGGCTTCTTCCTTCGATTTGCCTTTGAGAACTTCTGTCATCAAGGATGCTGACGCTTTCGAGATGGCACAACCGCTTCCTTGAAAACTAATGTCCTTGACCCGATCCTCTTCCAATCGCAGATAGACGGTCAAACGGTCGCCGCACAAGGGATTATGCCCTTCGCTATACAGGTACGGCTCGGCGAGGACGCGGAAATTCCGTGGCTTTTTATGGCCATGATCCAGAATCACCTCTTGATACAGCTCACGCAAGTCGGACATCAGCGAAACATCTCCTTGACCTTATCGAGGCTGCGTACCAGGGCGTCGATTTCCTCAAAAGTGTTATAGAAAGCCAAAGCTGCCCGCGCCGTGGCCGGCACGCCGAATCGGTCCATCAGCGGCTGCGTGCAGTGGTGGCCGGTCCGCAGGGCAATTCCTTCGAGATCGAGAATGGTGCCGATGTCATGCGGATGGATGCCATCGAGCACGAAGGAGATGGTCCCGGCCCGTTCCGCGGCCGTGCCGATCAGCCGGATGCCCGGCACTTGTTGCAATTGTTCCGTGGCGTAATGAAGCAACTCGTGCTCATAGGCGGCGATGGCCGGTAAGCCGATTTCCTGGAGATAATCGATGGCCGCTCCCAAGCCGATGACGCCGGCAATGTTTGGCGTGCCAGCTTCAAACTTGTAGGGAATATCGTTGTAGGTGGTCTTGGTGAATGACACCGACCGAATCATGTCGCCACCCCCCTGATAGGGGGGCATGGCGTTCAGATAGCGCGACTTGCCGTACAGGACGCCAACGCCGGTGGGACCATAGACCTTGTGGCCGGAGAAGGCGTAGAAATCACAATCCAGCTCACGCACGTCGATGGACATGTGCGGGGCGGCTTGAGCGCCATCGAGCAGCACCGGGATGCCGCGGCGATGGGCTAGGTCCACGATGGTCTTCACCGGGTTGACGGTGCCGAGCGTGTTGGAGACATGGACCACCGAAACCAATTTCGTGCGCGGCGCCAGCAGCTTTTCATATTCTTCCAAGATCAGCTCGCCGGTGTCGGTAATCGGCACCACGCGCAGCACGGCCCGTTTCTCGTCACAGATCATTTGCCAGGGGACGATGTTGGAGTGATGCTCCATTTCCGTGATGATTACTTCATCCCCTGGCTGCAACTGTTGGCGACCGAAACTCTGAGCCACGAGATTAATGGCTTCAGTGGTGCCACGCACGAAGATGATTTCACGGGCGTCGGCGGCGTTGAGGAACTCCTGCACTTTGACGCGAGCGGCCTCGTAATGTTCGGTGGCCCGCTGGCTCAGGAGGTGGACACCGCGATGGACGTTGGCGTTGTCGGTCTCGTAGTAGTGCCGCAACGTGTCAATGACCACTTGCGGCTTCTGCGTGGAAGCCGCGTTGTCGAGATAGATCAACGGTTTGCCATGGACCTTCTGCTTCAAGATGGGAAAATCAGCACGGATTTTCTCCACGTCCAGCGCGGTCAGAGACGCGCGCTGGATAGTGGCGGGCCGGGCAGGAATCGCGGTGGTCAGGTTCATATTCATAGGGCCTCTCGGCCTCCCAATTGCTGGCGGCGCAATAACAGTTCTTCCAATTGCCGCCGGATCGGCTCGATGCGCACGCGGTTGACAATGTCGTTGGCGAACGCATAGATCAGCAAGCGGCGGGTGTCTTCCAGACCGATGCCGCGCGACCGCAGATAGAACAAGCCATCCGCTGACAATTGGCCGACCGTAGCGCCGTGGGTACACTTCACGTCGTCGGCGTAAATTTCCAACTGTGGCTTGGTGTTGATGATGGCGTCGTCGGACAGCAACAACGTCTGATTGGTTTGCTTGGCGTCCGTCTTCTGGGCGTCGGGGCGGACGAAGATTTTGCCGTTGAAGACACCATGCGCCTTGCCGTCGAGAATCCCCTTATATAGCTCATGGCTGGCGCAGTGCGGCATGGCGTGATCAATCAGCGTGCGATTGTCCAGGTGCTGCGTTCCATTAGCCATGTACAGGCCGTTGAGCGTGCATTCGCAACCCTCGCCGTCCAAGCGCGTGTTGGCTTCGTGCCGCGTCAACCGTCCGCCCAGGCCGAAATAGTGCGACGAGAAGTTGCTGCCGCGCTGCTGGTGAATCTGCAACGTGGCCAGATGAAACGCCCGCGGGCTTTCTTGCTCCGCCTTGTAATGATCCAACACGGCATTTTCAGACAATGCCACTTCCGTGACGATGTTGTTGAAATATACATCTTCATTCAGTCCCACGTAGCTTTCCAACACTGTCGCTTGGCTGTTGACATCGAGCACGATTAGATTACGCGGCTGGCTGACACTTGGCTCCGTGCTGGTGTTTACAAACAGCAAATGAATCGGTTCTCGAATGACCTGCCCCTTGGCCACATGGATGAACGCCCCATCCCGAATAAAGGCGGTGTTGAGGGCGATAAACGGATGCTCCTCATAGTTGGCGTAGCGGGCCAGGTGTTCCTCGATCACCTCCGGCTGCTGTTCCAGCGCTTCGGCTAGGCTGCAAATTGTCACGCCTGCTAGACTAGGGCAAAGCGTCGAAAGTTCCGCCGCGAAAAAGCCATTCACGAAGACCAAACAACATCCGGCATCGGCGTGCAAAGTGATTTCGCGCAACCGCGCCTTCGTCAAACCATGCCGTCCTAATGTCGCCAGTTGGAATGGTACTTCCAGCAGCGGAGCCAAATTGGTGAACCGCCATTCCTCATCGCTCAAGGTTGGGAAACCTAGCTCGGCGAAACGGTCAATGGCCGATTGCCGCAGCTCCTTGAGGAAAAGCTGATCCTGGTCGCCGATCTCCTTCTCGAACTGGCTAAAGTTCGAGAGATACAGATTTTGTTCGTCCATTACCCCAATCATGATATGTGATTGATTCTCCCCTTCGTTCGACGCTTCCGCGAAGCGTCGCTAAACGCACCAGTTGCACGTCGCGAAATAGTCGGATACCCCATTCGACGCTTCCGCGAAGTGTCGCTAAACGCACCCTTTATTTGGCACCCACCGTTTCGCGCTCGACTTCTTCCTCGATCCAGTCATACCCCTTCTGGTCGAGTTCCAATGCCAACTCCTTGCCACCCGATTTGACGATTCGGCCATCGATCAGTACATGCACCTTGTCCGGCACGATGTAATTGAGCAGCCGTTGATAGTGGGTGATGACCACGACGGCCCGGTCGGGGCCGCGCAAGGCGTTGACGCCATCGGCCACCGCTTTGAGGGCGTCAATGTCGAGGCCGGAGTCGGTCTCATCGAGGATGGCCAGCTTCGGATCAAGAATGGCCATCTGGAAAATCTCGTTGCGTTTCTTCTCCCCGCCAGAAAATCCCTCATTGACCGGACGCTTGAGCAGCTCCTCGTCCATGTGAATCAGCTTTAACTTCTCCTTGACGAGACGGAGGAAATCCATCGCGTCCAATTCTTCCTGGCCGCGATGCTTGCGAATGGCATTGACCGCCGCCCGCAGGAAGTAGGTGTTGCTAACGCCGGGAATTTCCACGGGATATTGGAAGGCCAGGAACAACCCCTCGCGGGCGCGCTCCTCCGGGTCCATCGCCAGCAGGTCCTTGCCGTCGAACAGCACATCCCCTTCCGTGACCTCAAAGGTGTCCCGCCCCGCCAGCACCGCCGCCAACGTGCTCTTGCCGGACCCGTTCTTGCCCATGATGGCATGAACCTCGCCGGCATTGACCTTGAGGTTGATCCCTTTCAAAATCTCCCGGCCATCGACGCCGGCATGGAGGTTAAAAATTGTGAGCATGTGGTGGAATCTCTGGTTCTGTAATAGACTGTTACGATTGATACGATCACATTCTGCAATTGATTCATTGTTTCGCGCATGCGGGCTCCGGCGCCAAGCGATGAATCATGAATGTACATTCCATTATTGCATATATGTTTCTTCTTCAATCACAACCAACGTAAAATCAGGTTCTTCCGTTGATCAACGCGGTTGCGGATCTCCATCGTTTCGCGCGGGCTGCCCTCTCCGAGGGCGAACCGATAAATCATCAAATTCATACACTTAAAAACGGAAGAGCCTTATTTCTTCCTTGTGTTCTTCTTGTTCAAACCATACCGATGCTTGACCTCCGCGAGCGGTACGGTTGTTGATTCCTGCCGGCGTTCGTGAATCATCCGCATTCCCCAAGTGGTGGTTCATGTTCAAATCCAGGAACAACTAAAAGTAAACACTTACGACTTTTTGTGGCTACCGAAGGCTGCCTGATTCACTAATTGTTTTTCGATTTGCTCGACCACGCGCTTCCTGTCATAATAAGTGAGTCGAGTTCATTTATCGCACTAGGGGTAAATACGATTTCATGCGCCATTATCCCACGCTCCCCTCCAGGCTCACCCCCAGCAATTTCTGGGCTTCGACGGCAAATTCCATCGGCAGCTCGCGGAAGACTTCCTTGCAGAAGCCGTTGACGATCATGTTGACGGCGTCTTCCGTCGAGAGGCCGCGTTGGTTGCAGTAGAAAATCTGATCTTCGCCGATTTTCGAGGTCGAGGCTTCGTGTTCCACTTGGGCGGTCGGGTTGCGCGCCTCGATGTAGGGGAAGGTGTGGGCGCCACACTTGTCCCCCAAGAGCAACGAATCGCATTGCGAGTAGTTGCGGGCGTTATCGGCCCCTTTGAGAATCTTCACCAGCCCGCGGTAGGTGTTCTGGCCGCGACCAGCGGAGATCCCCTTGGAAACAATGGTGCTGCGCGTGTTCTTGCCAAGGTGGATCATCTTGGTGCCGGTGTCGGCCTGCTGATAATTGTTGGTCAGGGCCACCGAGTAAAATTCGCCGACCGAGTTGTCCCCTTGCAAGATCACGCTGGGGTATTTCCAGGTGATGGCCGAGCCGGTTTCCACCTGCGTCCAGGAAATCTTCGAGTTCCGACCCCGGCACGCGCCGCGCTTGGTCACGAAGTTGTAAATCCCGCCCTTGCCTTCCTTGTCGCCGGGGTACCAGTTCTGCACCGTTGAATACTTGATGTTCGACCCTTCGCCCACCGCCACCAGCTCGACCACGGCGGCGTGCAGCTGGTTTTCGTCGCGCTGGGGGGCGGTGCAACCTTCGAGGTACGAGACATACGCCCCTTCCTCGGCGATGATCAGCGTGCGCTCGAACTGGCCGGTGTCCTTGGCGTTGATGCGGAAGTAGGTCGAAAGCTCCATCGGGCAGCGCACCCCCTTGGGGATGTAACAAAACGACCCATCGCTAAAGACCGCGGAGTTCAGGGCGGCGTAAAAGTTATCGTTATAAGGAACGACCGAGCCGAGATACTTCCGCACCAAATCGGGATGCTCGCGCGCCGCTTCCGAGAAGGAACAGAAGATGATCCCCATGTCGGCCAAGGTTTTCTTGTAGGTGGTGGCCACTGAAACGCTATCGAACACTGCATCGACCGCCACGCCGCTGAGCCGTTTCTGTTCTTCCAGGGAGATGCCCAGCTTCTCGAAAGTGGCCAGCAATTCCGGGTCTACTTCGTCGAGGCTCTTGAGCTGTTTCTTGGGTTTGGGGGCCGAGTAATAGACGATGTCCTGGAAATCGACCGGCGGATAATGGACGTGTGCCCACTTTGGCTCCTTCATCGTCAACCAGTGCCGATAGGCCTTCAAGCGCCATTCGAGCATGAAGTCTGGTTCGTTCTTCTTGGCCGAGATGAGACGGATGATGTCCTCATTCAGCCCCGGAGGCACGCTATCGGCCTCGATGTCGGTGTAGAAGCCGTACTTGTATTCGCGGTTGGCCAATTCTTGAATCGTTTGCGTCGCGGTCGCCATCGTTGGTCCTTATCGCCAAGTTTCCGATTAGCGACGCTTCGGAGAAGCGTCGCTAATCGATCTCACCCTATTCTCGACAGTCGTTTTAGGGTCGGTCCACGGAGGTTAGAGGAATGAGCGCCGAAACCGGCTCTTCCAGCACGGCTTCGCGCAGTCTGGCTCGAAGCAAATCGGAGAGAGAATGCTCGGAGTGCAGCAAGTCGGCCAGTGTGATGCGGTTCAGGGCGTCGCGCATCCATGCTTCCAGTGTGTGCCACAAGGCGCGCAAACTACAGCTGCCCTTGTGGACGCACAGGCCATCGACTTCCGTGCCTTTGTGTCGTTCGCAGTAGCCAGGGTCATCAAAGAGCGGCTCTCCCAGAATCAGCAAAATCGACCCCAAATTCACCGCTTCCGGCTCGCATGCTAGACGGTAACCGCCCGTCCGGCCGCGCACGCTTTCGATCAACCCCGCCTGGCGCAATACCGCCAGCAACTTGGCGACGTAGGGGATCGATAGCCCTTCCAACGTCGCAACTTCTGGTATGGTAAGGGATTGCCCCTTTTCAATTCGTGCCAGCTGAAGCAAGCAACGGAGGCCATATTCTTCTTGGGCCGAGATTTTCATAGATTCCTCGAACCACCGAGTTAATTGTTCTGTGATATTCTAAGAACCTGTACTTTTTAGTCAACTATTCATGGAAAGATTTTTTTCACGCCGGTTGCTCCGGTTGCTCCGGCGTGGCTACCATGCTTCAAAACCTTCAATTTCGTTTCTGATCGAATTTGCATGATTCGCTAACCGAATCATCCATTAAGTGCAATCGGCAAGAAGGAGACAAGAAAATGGATTGCCCAGAAGAGTCATCGAGATGGCGAAAATGGCATGAACGAATCGGCGTGTATGTCGCGCCCCCGTTGCTAGGTGTCGTTGCCAGCGTGCAAATCGTTTGTGTCTCGTTATTTCATCTGACTCCTTGGAAAGGGGGCGGCTTCGGGATGTTTGCCAGTCTCCTCTACCCCACCGCTGGCAGCGTGCTGCCACTGCGTGGGGGCGGCTTCGGAATGTTTGCCAGTCTCCTCTACCCGTGACTCGGCTTATACACTGTCGGCCCAGGGGCGGCTTCGGGATGTTTGCCAGTCTCCTCTACCAGGAAGCGGCTTTGTGGAATAGGCCCTTATCGAACAAACTCTGATTGGTGTTTACGTAGCTGAGCCTGACCGACTTCTAGGATGCGCTCGTCGGGCCATTTTTCCAAGTAGTGATAGCGTGGATGGCGCGATTCCTTGTACGGATCATTGCGGGCGGCGTTGTAGCAGCAGATCAACGCCCAGCGTGGCTCGTCGCTGTGGTTCTGGTCGGAGCGGTGCAACAGATTGCAATGGAAAAAGAGGGCATCCCCTGGCTCCATCTCGACATAGACCAATTCCAAGCGCTCCAGGGCAGCTTGCACGCGCTCCAGGTCGGCCCCGGTCTGGCCACCCGCCTTGCCGTGATCGATCCGCCCCATGTGGTGCGATCCCTTGAGCACTTGCAAGCAGCCGTTGGCGCGCGTGGCCCGGTCCACGGCGATCATGCAGCTGGCCAGATACGGATACAGGCAGCCATTGTGATACCAGTAACCGTAATCCTGGTGCCATTCCCACGCTCCCCCGACATGCGGTTCCTTGATCGTCATCTTGTGGTGATAGTGGTACACTTCGCCGCCGAGCAGCCGTTCCATCGTGTCCACCACGCGCTGGCTGCGGACGATGGCGCTGTAGATGTCATCCGTCAAATCATTGTCGAGCGCCAACTTGGTCCGGCCCCCCTGCAAATCCTCGCGATCATAGGAGCGTTGCGCCAATTCGTGATCAGCGCGGGCAATGCGCGACAGCAGCTCCACCTCATCACGAGTTAGCAATTGACGAACCAGGAGATAACCATCCCGGTCATACTGTGTGACTTGCTCATCCGCGATGCGAAAACCGAGCATAGAGAGACTCCCATCTTAAGCCGTTGACGTTTTCATCGGTTCCAAACGAGCAACATGAAGTAAAGCCACTGCTTCAGGTTCAGGGTGGGTCGAGCCTTCAAGGCTAACCACGTCTCTAGTGATTTTATGAATCCCTAAAATCAAGTTCCTTCCACTTGATTTTAGGGACTGTACTGCGTCGTCGGCGTCCCCATGCGGCTCACTGATTCAGCACGTCTTTCTGAAACGCCGCCAATTGGGGGTCGTTGGTCTCCTTCATGTGTTGGAACAGCAGGCGCCGGTAATGGAGCAATTGCTCACGATATTTCGGATCGTTGGCCAGGTTGTGCAGGGCGTCCGGGTCTTTCTCATAATCGTACAACTCTTCCTTGGTCCGATACAGGAAGTGGTGGACGCGGGCGGCGATCTTTGGATCGGTTTGGGCGGCGGCTTGCATGGCCTTCATGGATCGGCCGCTCTGCGATTCGTTGCGGAAAATTCGCTTGCCGTCCGACCAAGCGTTATAGATGTAACCATACTTGGCATCCTGAACCGCGCGCATCGGATAGGAATTCTGGGCCGCCGTGGTGTTGATGTGGGTGAAAACATGGTCGCGGTTGGCCTGTTTCTCCCCTTTGAGCAACGGCACCAGGGAGCGCCCATCCATGCCGGGCAGCGGCGGCAGTCCGACCGCTTCGAGGATGGTGGGAGCAAAGTCGATGCCGGAGACGAAATGCCGGTCGTCCACGGTCCCCGCTTTGACAACTCCAGGCCAGCGAACGATCCACGGGGTCTTCGTGGAGTTGAGATAGCAATTGGTCTTGGCGAACGGCAAGGCCATGCCATGATCTGACATGAACGTGACCAAGGTATCGCCGGCCAAGCCTGCCTCGTCGAGGGCCTTCAGCACGCCGCCGACGCATTCGTCGGCGCGATGGACGCTGGTGAAATACTCGGCGATCTCCTGGCGCACCTCCGGGATGTCGGGCAGAAAACTGGGGACGATTGCTTCCCGCGTGGTTATTGTCCGACTGACACCCGCAGTGTTTTTCGCATCACCGGGGCCGCCGGCAAAGGGGCGATGTGGGTCTTGCATGTTGGCCATCAAGAAGAATGGTTTGCCTGCTTGCTTGGCTTGATCGAAGAAAGCCTGACTGTGCTGATAGTACAGCTTTGGCTCTCGGCCATTCTTGAGTCGCTCGGCAGGCACGACCACATCCCAGGCCTGGCCCCGACTGGGAACGACGTGCGGCACCTTGGCCAGAATGCCAGTTTGATAGCCCGCGTCGTGCAACGCCTCCAGCAGCGTCGGCACGTCGGGACGGATGCGATCAAAGCCCAACGCTCCGCTGCGATGGGGATAGCGCCCCGTCATCCACACCGCCCGCGTCGGCATGCAAATGGCAATGGTGACATGGCCATGCTGAAAGCGCATGCCCTGGGAGGCCAGTTTGTCGATGTGCGGCGTGATGTCACGGATGGGACAACCAAACGTCCCCACTGAGTCCCAATTCATGTCATCGACGTTGAGGAACAGCACGTTGGGCCGCTCCACACCGTGAACCGGGTCCACCGTGCCCAGCAGGAGAAGGAACGCGATCCAACCGAACAGGAAAGAGCCAATTCGCTTCATGGCAAGGGTACTCCCGTGTAATGACGGTATCAGGCGACCTATCCCAAACCGGACGCCACTTTCAGAAGTCCCGGAGAGATGGCTGAGTGGCCCAAAGCACCACTTCGCTAAAGCGGCGTGAGGGGCAAACCCCCACTGCGGGTTTGAATCCGCCCTTTCCGCTGGCTGGTTGGAGAGGTGGTTGGGCTGGGCGCGGTGGTCCTTGGCGTCAGCGGCGGAAAGCACGGGTCACGCGCGTGTCGGAACGGTATTCCCACACCATTTTGCCGGCGCGGTCGAACTCCACGGCGCGGTTTTCCGTCAAGGAGGTGACCAACGTATTGCCGGTGGGTAAGCGAATGGCGGCCACGGGTTGATCAATACTCACTTGCCAAACCTGTTGCCCCGCCCCATCATATTCCGCCACTTTGTTATTGTGCATTTCCGGAACCAGTACATGGCCGTTGGGCAAGACGTCGATGCGTCCGCCGTAGGTCCGCACTTGGGCCTCTTGTTGGCGCACTGCGCGGCCATCGGCATTGAGCACGCAAAATCGTTGGGCCGAGGTCACGTAAGCATAATGGCCATTGGGAAGTTTCTGGGCACGCATGATGTGTTCGCCGTTGGCGGGTTGATAGGAAAAAACCTCCTGGTCGGCGCGATCCAGCTCAACCATCTTATGCCGGGCGGCAATAAAGGTATGTCCATTGGGTAAGCGCTGCGCCACGAGCGGGCCTTCGATGGCATATTCCCAGCGGATTTGGCCCGCACGATCGCGTTCGGTGACGCGATTGCCGCCGTGCTCGGCCAAGAGCAAGCGCCGGCCGGCCAACAGTTGCACATCTAGGGGAAATTGCAGCTCCTCCAGATGCCATAATACTTTGCCATCCGCCGTCACTTCTTGGACACGGCCCAGGTCCAACAGCGCCACCAACGTGTATCCCCGCACGGGGGGCGCCGAGCGCAGGGCGGCCAAATTCACTTTCACTTCGTGCTCCTGCCACCAGCTCCGCCAGTTGTCATGGCATTGGCGGCGTTGAGCGGCGTCCGCGCCGAGCACCACTGCCGGGGCATCGTCTTGGGCGATTTCAAAGAGCAATTCCTCGGCCACGCGGGCTTCCGTGGTTGGTAGTTGAGGCAACAACTCAATCAACACGGGAACCGCGTCGCGCTCGCCGGCATAGGCCAGGCCTACCGCCGCCCGCAAGCGAACCGTCGCATCCCCATCCTGCAATAGCTTGCGCACGGCGGGCACTTGCTCGGCACTGCCGGATCGGGCCAGGGCTTCCGCCGCCGCGCCGCGCTTGAGAGAAGACTTGTCGGTCAAGGCGGCGACGAGGACCGGATCAGCCTTTCCCTGTCGGATGGCCACGGCGGCCAACGTGGATCGGATGGGAGCGTTCAAGAGTGGCTGATTGGCAGTGGCTAAATAATCGAGCAAAACGCCGGCGGCCCCTTCGGGGCGGCGGACGGCCAGCAAGCGGATGGCGGCCAGCGGGACAGCCACGCTGCTGTTCGCATCGACGATTTGCCGCAAACAATTCTCGGCTCGCCGCACGATTTCCAGGTCGTCACTGCGCTGGGCGGCGTCCTTCAAATGCGGCAGTGCCAGCGAACCCAAGAGAATCAACTCTTCCGAAGCTTTCTCACGCAGCAAGAAGGAATCGTCGCCGAGTCGCACGATGAGGGTCTGAATGCGATCGCGGTCGATATCCGTCAAAGTGCGGCGGCGCAGATAATCGACCAGGGAAGGGCCATCGATTGCCACTCCGGCGGTTTGGAGGATTTGCTCCTCCTCGCTCAGGGGCGTATCCCGGCCTAACACCGGCGCGCCCCACGCCAGCAATCCTAGCCCGACGAGCGCTAGCAAACCGATCCGATAGCCACGCATGACGGAGAACCTCGATTGTGGGACAACAACAAGCCCCTCGGTCCAATTATCGGCGGAAAGCGTGCAGCGGGCGTCCCGGCGGTTTGTGCTCCCACACCACTTGCCCGCGCCGATTGATTTCGACCACCCGTTGGGTGTTCATGGAGCTGAGCAAGGTATTGCCGCTCGGCAAGCGCATGGCCGACGTGGGAAATTGGAAATCGACGCTCCACAGTAAACGCCCTTCGCCGTCATATTCCACGACTCGATTTTCCGATGTCAAGGGGATAATGACATGTCCAGTTGGCGTCATGTCAATGGTGCTGTAGTTTTGCACGCGGCCGATGGGGAAGCTCTTGACCTCTTGACCACGGGCGTTGAGCCGAATGTACAGGCCATTTGTCGTCACGAAGACATATTCCCCGTTGCGTGATTTGCGGGCCGAGACGATGTCGTAATTGGGACGGTTATAGGTGAAAAGTGCCTTTTTATTGGCATCGACCTCGACGAGCTGATTACGGCAGGCGATGAATGTGTTGCCGTTCAACAACCGTTGACAAGCCACCGGATAATTGACGGTGTGCTGCCAAATGATGGTCCCCTTCAAATCACGTTCGGTGACGCGGTTGAGACGGTGCTCGGCGACCAAGATGCGATCCTTACCGACGACTTGCGCATCCACCGGATAGTTCAAGCCGGTGAGTTGCCAGTTGACTTTCTGTTCCTTGGTGATCTCCGCCACGCGCCCCGTGGTGTTATTGGCATCGAGATAAGCCACCACGGTTAGTCCCAACTCGCGGGGGACCAGGTCGAAGTCGGTAAGGTCCAACTCCTGGCCATGTGCCAGCCACCAGGCGTTCCAAGCATCGCGGCATTTGCGGCGTTCCTCTGGCTTATCGCCGAGCGGCAGGGTGGGAGCCTGGTCGCGTGCCAGGCGGAACAGCATTTCGTGGGCCTTCCAAGATTCGGTGGATGGCAGCTCTCCCAACAGGTCGATCAGGACCGGAATCGCTTCCTTATCCTTGGCTTCCACTAGCGCCAAGGCCACGCGCATGCGGACTTCCGGCATCGGATCGACGAGCAGTTTGCGAACCTCGGCGGGGATCGTCCCTTTGATGCCGCGAATAAGGGCCTCGGCCGCGACGCCGCGCCGCAAGGGTTGGTCCTCATCGAGTGCTTCTAACAAGGCGCTGTCGGGTTTGCCGTCACGCAACGCCACGGCGGCCAAGGTGGCGCTGACTTCCTCCACGACCAAGTCATCGTCGGCGAACGGCAGATAGGCCAACAAAATCTCAGACGTGGCATCGGGCTGGCGCACGGCTAGCAACCGCGCCGCCGCCGCCGCCAGCAAGTTGCTCGGATTGCGCTCCAGGAGTTCCAAGCATTGTGTCGAGCGGCGGGCGATTTCCACGTCGGGACTGGTGATGCCGTCGCGGCGCAGCAGGGGAATGGCGATGTCCCCCATCTTGACCAAGTCCGTCGAAGCCTGTTCCCGTTGAATGAACGAATCACTTCCCAGCTGTTGAATCAACGTCAACACCCGTTCGGCTTGATTCTCGTTCAGCGTCCGGGACTGAAAGAATTTGAGAAGCGATGGTCCATCCGTGCCGATTGTCGCTTTTTTGACGGTTTGTTCATCGGCAGTCACCTGGGCGGGATCGGCGCCGCCGCCGCCACTTACCGTGAGCACGAACAAGCCCAGGACTCCCAACAGAGTCGATAAACGCAAACGCATGGTGGACAATCCTCCAGGTGTTGGCCAACGGTGCTATGTCCCTTCCCTATGATAGACGATCCGGCTCGCTTCAGGGGAGAAAAATTCCGTGCGTGGCGATATTTTTTGCTTCGCGGGAATATTCCCTTGGCCTTGCCAGCCGAATCGTTGATCCAAGCTAAACATGGAGCCAAGAAGTGTAATAATATAGTTGTGGATGCTTTGCTCATTCCCTCGCTAACTGCCAAAATCATGGTTTCATTGTTCCATTTCACCCCACCCCCCTTTCTTCCCCCTTCTTGCTCTCCAGTGGAATGAAACCCTTTGTTTCCGGTTGATGGTTTCATTGTTCCATTCCACCCTACCCCCCTACTGCCTCAAACAACTCCATAATCAGTGAATGAAATTATCCATTGGGTACAAGAATGATCTCGTGGCCTTACTCTCCAGGTCAGACGTCGCGCCGCGTGTGCGGCCACGATGTCCTGGAAGAGACGCATTTTCCACCCATTTCCAGCATGATCACTCGACCGATTTTTTTCTCTATTTTATCGTTGACTTATGTTCATTTCTACTTTCTCATGTCACCATCTGGTTGGTTCTGATACCAGTGTTTCCACCCATCATCCATTCTTTTCAGGAGGTCGCTCATGGCGAAGCTTCGATTGGTGCCGGCGCTCTTCTTGGTCGCGTTCATCGCTGGCGGTTCTTTGCTGGGGGATGACGCCGACACGAAAATCCGTGGGATGCTGCCCCCCTATTGGGGCAAGCTGGGGCTCTCCGTCGAGCAGAAACAACAAGTGTACCAGACTCAAGCCAAATACCGCGCCAAAATCCAGGACCTGGAACGCCAAATGGAAGAGTTGAGGAAGCAAGAAAAAGTAGAACTGGAAAAGGTTCTCACACCGGCACAGAAAGACCGGCTTCGCGAGCTGATTCTCGAAAAGGTGCCCGGCGGCAAATCCACACCGCCTGCCGCTCCTGACAAACCAGAATGACATCAGCCCTTACTTCAAATGGCGTATGTCATGCGACCGCGCGCCGTTCTGGGGAGCGGCTTCCTCCGTTCCCTAACGGTCGCGGTTTGGATGAACTTGGTTGCCGGCGGAATATCCATAATTACGCTGGGCCGGTGAGTTCCTCGGTCATGTAGGGCGCGCCGATGTCCACGACATGCACTTGGCCGAGGTAGGGCCGGGCGGCGGGGGCGGAGAAGCCTTGCTTGGCGGCCACGAAGGTAACGGTGTGATCGGCCCGCACGGTGGCGCTGAGCGGCTGGCCGGTGTCGCAATCCAGCCCAGAGGGAATATCAACGGCCAATACTCGCGCCGAGCTGGCATTGATCGCCTCTATCACCTGATCCAACGGCGCTCGCACGGGTCCACTCAGCCCCGTGCCGAAGAGGGCATCGACGACCCACGCCGCCTCTTGGAGATGACGGCGGAGCGTGTCCCGACACCATTGCTCCCCGGCCAACACTTCCAGCGGGACGCCCATGCGCTCGATGCTGGTAAAGTGCGTGGCGGCATCCCCACGTAGTTCTTCCCTGGCACCAAACAGTAACACACGTACTGGAATCTTCTGGATGGCCAGATGGCGGGCCATGACGAAGCCATCGCCGCCGTTGTTGCCCCGGCCGCAACAGATCAACACGCGCCCCGTCACCCCCAAGGCCAGCAGCAGCTCCGCCGCGTTCCGGCCCGCGTTCTCCATCAACACCACGCCGGGAATGCCCAACTCCTCGATGGCCCGGCGATCCACCTCCCGCGCCGCGTCACGACTCAACAACATGGCGGACTCCCATACTATGGTCCCAACAACTCTTCCAAGCGAGCGGCCAACGTGCTGGCGGCGAGACCGTGGAGTAAGAATTTTTTCTCCCGGCTGGCGGCGCCGCCGAGGAGTTCGATGTGGGCGCGTTTCACTCCCAATTGGTCGCTCAGCAAGTCGATCAGGGCCTTGTTGGCCCGGCCGTCTTCGGGCGGAGCGGTGACGGCGACCTTCAGCGCCCCGCCGTGCTCTCCCACGATAGCCGCGCGGCGAGCGCCCGGTTGGGCCTTTACCAGCAACACGCAGCCGGCGGGGTGGTCGCTAATGTCGATCATATATCACCTCATGGCAATCCTTCCCAAAGAATCGTGCCGATGCGGACCATCGTGGCCCCTTCCTCGATGGCTATCTCGAAATCATTACTCATGCCCATCGACAGATGTTCGAGTTGATGCGGGGCAGTCAGCTCGGAGCGCAGCCGGTCGCGCCATTGGCGCAGCGCGGCGAAGGTGGGTCGGCAGCGTTCGGGGTCTTCCGCGAATGCCGCCATCGTCATCAACCCCCGCGCCTGGACGAAGCGTAGCTCGCGCAGGCGCGGCGCCAGCTCCGGCAACTCCTCCGGCGCGAAGCCGTGTTTGGCGGCTTCCCGGCTGGCATTGACCTCCAGCAGCACCGACACCGCTTGCCGACGCGCGGTCGCTTGTTCCTCTAGCGCGGTCAACAGTCGCCAGCTATCCACGGAATGAATCATGTGAACGAGGGGCAGCACCAGCCGAATCTTGTTGCGCTGCAAATGGCCAATCAGATGCCAACGCACGGTCGCTGGCAGGGCGGCGGCTTTGCGAACTAGCTCTTGGGGACGACTCTCGCCGATGTCCCAGACCCCCAGCTCCGGTAGCAGGGAAGCCATCTCGGCTGTGACCGTTTTGGTGACGGCCACCAGCGTCACCGCCTCGCGGCGCCGCCCGCCGCGCTGGCAGGCGGCGGCGATGCGCTCGTTCACTTCCGCCAAACGTGCTTGCAGCGCCGAACGACTCGCTGACTGATTCATGTTCCGACACCTATTCCGAGAACGCCAAAAGGCATGGAGATATTAGAGACGGTTTGTTTCCACATGGCAACCATGCAGGCCAGTGAACCATGATAGGGATTTCCCCTTGTTCTCCGACAGGAGCCTGGGGACAAAGAATATCACTTTCTTCGGTCCGATGAGGGACAGCTGCTCACTACCGTTTTCAGGGAGGTTGCTCGTCCGCGCTCATTACCGCCTCGGCAGCCAGCCGGCCGCTGGTCAAGGCCCAGGCGATGTGCAACCCATGACCCCACAGGATCATACCGCTCAAGCCGTATCACGCCCCCTAGCCGGACGATTCCCAGCTGAAGGGCGGCGATGTACGCCTTGGCGCCCGGAACGACGTTGTGCATGCGGGGGACACGGTTGGGAGGTTCGGGACTGGGGCCAAAAAATGACAATCCCAGGCCGCACAACCATTCAAAGGTCGTGGCCGTCTCGCTCAGGAACCAGTCGCGCAGCGGCCCGTTATTGCGTGCTTCGATGTCCGCAGGAGCGAATTGGCCGGCATCCTCGGCATGGGCGGCGGCGTTGTCGCTGATTCCCGCCGCGCGCTGCATGGAGGTGCCGCTGCTGGTGAACGTGCCCACCGCGATGCCGGTGGTGCCGCCCCATTGGGGCTGCTTTTCCAGCACGAGGACACGTCCCCCCTTTTCAGCGATCCGGTAAGCCGCCGCCAAGCCACTGCCACCGCCGCCGACCACGATGACATCCCACGATTCTTGATGTGCCGTCATGCCATTCAGCCCTTGCCACGCCACGGTTGGGGACTATGTCCGTCCCTCATATTCCCCCATGCGCCGCTTCTTTTCTCCTTTGCGTCTTGACGTGGGATATTTTCCCTCATTCCTCGGACAACGCATTCTCCGCGAAGATCCATTCGCGGATCGGTTCTCCTTCGACAAGGTGCTGTCGCACGAATCGCGGGATACGCTCGGCGGTCATGCCGTGATACCACGTCCCTTCGGGATAGACCACCAGCGTCGGCCCGTGGCAACAGATGCGCAGGCAGCCGACCTTGGTGCGGTAGCAAGCGCCGGGGCCGCTAGTCAAGCCGTGGTCCTTGATCTGTTGTTTCAGCGTCTCCCAGGCCGCTATACCCTCTTCCGGCGCGCAACACGTCGGGCCGATGCAAAGAAAGACATGCCGCTGATAAGAGCCGATACCCAGCTTGGCGGCAGTGGCGCGCAATTGGTCGTTCAGGTCGGACATGAGGATGCCCTCATCAGGGTGTGGCAGATGCGTCGCTTTCAGCATAGCGAAAATGCGGGGAAAGGAAAATGGTGGGCCGATTCGCCCCCCCTGGAGCGACTGGCGAATGAATGGCCCACGGAGTTTGCGCTACCCGAAGGTTCCACACGGATGAACACGGAACATGGCACGGTGACAACCCGTGCATCCCCTCCGTGCAAGAAATCCGTGGGCCATTCATCAGCGAACGGCTTTACAGGGCGTGGGAGCGTGCGCGAAACGATCAATCATGGAGGCAGTCCTGATCCGGGCCGTCCAACGCATCCGCCGCGCAATCGGGTTCATCGCAAGGGAAACTGCGCACCATCGGTTTGCCTGGTTTGAAGTCCATGAGGATGTAGCCGAGATGTTTCCGAGAATGGACCTCGTAAGCGCGGCCCAGGTAGGAACCGGGGCACAACTCGCGGACTTCGTCGCGGACGTTGCCGAAAAACGGCGTTCCTTCCCGATATTCCAGCGAATAGCACGGTTTGCTGTCGTACCAGCTGTCCTTGATGGTGGCACAGGACCGAACCGCGCGAATGCCGCCGGTGAAGCGATTGACGAAACAGCCGTTCGGCTGGAATTGCTTGCCGCGCCAAGAGACCATCGAGGCCACTTCCGCGACAATCGGAATACGCCGGCCTTGCAAGTTGATGATATGGCCGCGCACTTTCCCCACCGGCAAGCTGCCTAACGGCGCTTGCGTGAACAGGCAATCGAGCTGCGCGTTCGACATGCGCCGCAGGTCGCGAAGGGTGTAACAAGGACCGTGGCAAGACTCTGGGAAATAACACGGTTCGGCGCGTACTTGTGGCCCAGCGGAATCGGACTTGCTCAACAGCAGCAACGCCGGCACCAGACCGAACAACAGAATGAACCACTTGCGGAAGGGTGCGAATCGCATTGATGAAGCCTCCGTGCATGAACTAGATGGTATCCCCTCTTTCCATTCATGATTGACACCGTTGAATCTTCGTCCCCATGCCAGAGGGATACCGTACCGCTACCATATCATCGAATGGAACTGCTCCCATCTTGATGTCGTCGGCGCCGAAATGAAATGCCTGAAACATATAGCGAAACGATCACGCCGAAGATGTGGATTAATCGTTTCACGCTGTTGAGCGCGCCGGGAGAGGCACGAGAGCCTGTTCTTCATGCCTGCCGCCACGTAGCCGCATCTGCACGCGGCGGGCGATGGCGGCGAAGACTAGCACCGAGGTCGTGGCGATGATGATCACGACCCAGGTGGTGAAGCTCAATGGCTCGACTTGAAAGACCTCGCCGCCGATCGTGACAATCACGATTTGGCCAATGGCCACCGTGCCGGCGATGGCCAGGAAGGTGGGATTGTGCCAGATGCGATGGAAACCGCTGACCTCCGGCACCAGCGACCGGCAATTGATCTGGTTCCAAACCTGGAAAAAGACATAGACGGTGAAAAAAATCGTGGCTTGATAGAGTGTCAAGCTGGTGGCTCGCTTGTCGGGATCGACCAAGACCCCCGAACCCAGGTCGCGGAACCAGCCGCCATACTCCATCAGGGCCAACAGGGCCATCATCACCACGATGAAAAAGAGCGCCGTGGAGAATATGGTACGCGCCATCAAGGGGGTAATGATGTTCTCATCCTTCTTCTTGGGCGGCATCCGCATCAACCCCTCACGCGGCGGCTCGGAACACAAGGCGATGGCCGCGAAGGTGTCCATGATGACGTTGATCCACAACAGTTGCAGCACCGTGAACGGCGGGCGGATGCCAAAGAACGGCCCCAGGAAGGCGATGGTCAAGGCGCTGACATTAATAGTCAATTGGAATTGAATGAATCGTTGAATGTTTTCGTATAGAGACCGGCCCCAATGCACCGCTTTGACGATGGTGGAAAAGGCGTCGTCGAGCAGCACGATCTTGCTGGCTTCCTTGGCGACTTCGGTGCCAGCGATGCCCATTGACAGGCCGACATCCGCTTTCTTCAAGGCGGGGGCGTCGTTGGTGCCGTCGCCGGTGACGGCTACCACTTCCCCCAATTCTTGCAACAGCTTGACCAGACGAAACTTGTCCAGCGGCTTGGCGCGGGCGATGATGCGCAGCGCCGGCAAGCGCTGTTTCAATTCCGCATCGCTCAATTCATTGAACTTAGCGCTGGTCATCACGCTGGCATCATCGGTGTCGATGGGAGCGTCGCGGCGGTCGATGAGGCCGATGTCATAGCCGATGGCTCTGGCGGTCTCGACATTGTCGCCGGTGATCATCTTGACCTCGATACCCGCTTCCCGGCAGCGTTGCACCGCTTCATGCACGTCGTCACGCAACGGATCGCGGATGGCCACGAAGCCGATGTACACCAAGTCGGCCTCGATGGAATCGCGGCGGGCGTGCAGTCCGTCTTCGTCCTCTGGCGTCTCCACCGGCAGCACAGCGTAACCGAAGGCCAAGGTGCGCATGGCCTGCGCCGCCGAATCACGCAGTTTCTCTTGCACCGCCTCCTTCATCTCCGGCGTCCAGGGCTGCGTGGTGCCGTCGGCGGCCTGGTAGTGCGTGCTGTGCTGGATGATCCATTCCGGCGCTCCCTTGGCCAACACGATCAGCCGGCCATTGACTTTCACCACCGTCGTCATGCGTTTGCGTTCCGAGGAGAAGTGAATCTGGTACAACGGCTCAAACTGCAAGCGCAGCTTTTGATATTCGATTCCCCCTTCATGCAACCATTGCAACAACGCTCCTTCGGTGGAATTGCCGACGGTAAAGAGTTTGCCGGTTTTCTCTTCGAGGTTAGCCGTGGAGTTGACGGCGGCGTTGAGGGCCAGCCAGTCGATGGGCTTACCGTCGCGGGGCCAAGGCAAGTGCGGTTCCGGTTTTACCCAGTCGGGGGTGTTGCGGTCGAAGACCTGTCCTTCCCAGCTGAGCCGGACCACTTGCATTTTGTTCTGCGTCAGCGTGCCGGTCTTGTCGGAGCAGATGACCGTGGCCGAGCCGATGGTTTCGCAGGCAACGAGCTGGCGCACCAGGCTGTTGGCCCGCGTCATCTTGCGCATGGCCAAGGCCAGCGACACGGTCACGCTCATTGGCAACCCCTCCGGCACTGCCACCACGATGATAATGACCATATAGACGAAGTATTGCAGCAAATGGCGGAAGACATCCAGAACACCACTCAGGCTGGTCGGCCAAAAGATTTCCCCCACGAACAGCCCACGTATCAACAAGGCCAAAAAGATAAGCACGGCGGCGGCGTAACCGACTTTGCTGATGAGTTCCGCCAGATGTTGCAGCTTGAGCTGCAACGGGGTCAGTTCCTTGGAGATCGTCAACTTATGCTTGATGCGCTGTTGTTCGTTCTCTTCGGCGGCCTCTTCTTCTTGTTCGACTTCCGCTGCGGATAAGCGGCGAGCGATCTGTCCCAAGTAGGTTTCATCGCCAACTTCGGTGACTAACATCTGAGCCACGCCATCCACCACCTGCGTGCCCCGATACAGGCAGCCGGGTTGCTCCGGGCCGTCGCTGGTTTCATCCGGTGGGCGGACCTTCTTGGGCGTCGGCTCCGATTCCCCGGTCATGAGGGATTGATCGACGTACAAGTCGGTGGCCTTGACCAGCCGGCCATCGGCGGGAATCTCGTCTCCCATCTCCAGGATGACGATATCGCCGACCACCACGTCATCCATCGGGATAGTATGGAATTGATTATCTCGTGTCACTTTGACGCGCAGCGCTTCCTTCTGAGCATTGAGCAGCTCGAACTCGCGGTCGGATTTGTACTCACTGGCGAAGGCCACGCCGGTCGCCAGGATGACGGCAATCATGACCGCCAATCCCTCCACCAGCGTATGCCCGGTGAACAGCCCCAAGAAGAAAATGACAATCGCCAACCCGAAGAGCAGCGACGGCAGCCAATGCGCCTTGCGAACCGCATAGGTCCCCACGGCGGCGACCACCACCAAGCCCAGAGAAATGCCGCCCAAGGTACCGGATGCCTGGAACAGATCGACGATCATCGACAGCAAAGCAGCCGCCAACAGGATTTTGATGATCGGCTCATCGAATTTTTCCAGAAACTTCTTCCAGATTGGCTCGCGCGGCAAAGGGGTCAGCCGATTGCCGCCGAACTGCCGTCGGCTCTGAGCCACGCCCGCGGCGGTCAAGCCGGTTTCCAGGTTGGTGGGCAATAGTCGCAAAACTTCTTGGAGTGGACGCATAGGTGCTGTGACTAGAAAGGAGTGGGATTATTAAGCTATTCTCGATGAGTACGGCATCGGTTCGTGCTCGCTAGGACACGGCTTGGCGTTCCCCGTCTTGTAGCCAGGAAGTGGGGAAAAACGGCATCATTCCTCCATGACTTCCTTCGCTTTCTTGTCGGCCAGCTCCGTGACCTTGTCCTCGTATTTCTTGGTTAGAGTTTGAACTTCCTCCTTGCCCGCGTCCCGCTCATCCTCGGTCATTTCCTTGTTCTTCTCAGCGGTTTCGAAATGCTTGTTGGCATCGCGGCGGACGTTACGGATGGCGACCTTGGCTTCCTCGGCCAGCTTCTTGATGCGTGTGACCATCTTTTGTCGTTGTTCGCCGCTCATGGGGGGGACTTGCAAGCGGATCATCTTGCCGTCGTTGTTCGGCGCCATGCCCAAATCGCTAGAGCGGATCGCTTTCTCAATATCCTTCAAGCAACTGGGATCAAAAGGGCGGATCAGGATCGATTGCGGATCGGGGGTGTTGATATTGGCGAGCTGTTTCAACGGCGTCGGCGAACCGTAGTATTCCACGCGGATGCTGTCCACCAGCGCTGGTGTGGCTCGTCCTGTCCGCAAGCCACGCAGCTCATCGCGTAGCACGTTGACCGCTTTCTCCATCCGCTCCTCGGCATCCAGAAGTATTTCATCACTTGACATAAAATAGTCCTTGGTTCTTGGTGCTTAGTTCTTAGAGTCTACTCGGATATTTTTTCAGCGAGCGGCGGGGTTCACCCCCGCCGTGCGTCCTCATGGCGGGAATGAACTCCGCCGCTCGCCCCTTTCCTCGTGGAAAAATATCCAAACTAACTCTTCGTTCTTAGTGCTTGGTTCTTGGCTGTAGGGCGTTTTCTCCTTGGTTCCAAACCGAGTTTGGGAACACGGTAGAAAGTACCTATCAGGATAGCTAAAAACTAAGCACTAAGGAACTAAGAACTAAAATCTACTCGCTTACGATGGTTCCAATGGCATGACCGGCGATGGCCCGTTCAATGTTGCCGTTGCGCTGGAAGTTGAAGACCAAGATCGGCAGCTTGGCCTCGCGGCACAGGCTGATGGCGGCCATGTCCATCACGCGCAAATTATCGCGGAGCACCTGGCTGTAAGTCAACTTTTCATAACGGACGGCATGGGGGTTGCGTTCGGGGTCGTCGCTATACACACCATCGACACGGGTGGCTTTGAGCAAAATGTCGGCCTCCAACTCGCGGCCGCGCAGGGCGGCGGCGGTGTCGGTGGTCACAAACGGGTTGCCGGTGCCGCCAGCCAAGATGACGATGCGCCCCTTCTCCAAATGGCGCGCCGCCCGGCGGCGAATGTATGGCTCGGCCACGGTCTCCATGCGAATCGCCGTTTGCAGGCGCGTCTCGCATTCCAGCTTTTCCAGGGCGTCTTGCAGGGCCAGGCCATTGAGGATGGTCGCCAACATACCCATGTAGTGGGCCGTCGCTTCCTTGATCACCTCGCCGCCGGCGCTGAATTGGGCGCCGCGCAGGATGTTGCCGCCGCCGACCACGATGGCTAACTGCACGCCGCGGCGCACGATGCGTTGGGCCTGCCGAGCGATGGATAACGTTTCGTCGATGCTGATCCCCCCCTTGCTGGCGTGGCCAAAGCCTTCGCCGCTGAGCTTGAGGACAACGCGTTTGTACTTTGGCTGCCAATTGTCACCCGCGTGAGTTTCGTCCATGCCTGATTTCCATTGTTGAGTATGGGGAAAGTCATTGTCGGGATTATAGTCATTCGCCGTCGCGCCGCCCACTGGGACCTTGCCTCTCGTGCAGGGGCCGCTGCTTGAAAGAATGTGGACAAATTCTTTCGAAAATTTCCGCCTGCGAACCTACAATAAATCATCATCATATGGTTGACTTATGTATAGTAACGAGAAAAAAGCCTACATCTTTTCTTCTCATTCATCGAGAAGAGGCAGCGTGGTGGCTCATCATTACATGGAAAAGATTGAGGAGTGCTCATCATGGCCAACATCATCCGTGAAGCCAAGTACATCAAATCCGACGTCGTGGCCAACAACAACAAATTCTGGTACATCACCGAGTTCGATGACGCCAGCTGCGTAGTGCAGTTTGGCCGAGTCGGCGGCGATGGGGCCACCAAGACCCACAACTTCCCCAATCAACCCGAAGCCACCCACTTCTTCGACAAGAAGTGCCGGGAAAAAGAAGGGGACCGCAAAGGCTACCGCAAGTTGCAGGTGATCAACGGCGCCAATGGCGTGTCGGCTGAGTTCGTCGCCAAACAAAAATTGGAGAAGGTCACCGCCGAGCAAATCGCTGCCACCAGCGCCCAAACCCAGGCGTTGATTCGTTATCTCACCAAGGTCAACGTCCACAACATCCTCACCGCCACCACCATGAAGTATGACATGGACAAGGGACTGTTCAGCACTCCTTGCGGCATCGTCACCCAAGACGGCATCGCCGCCGCCCGCGCGCTGCTCAAGGAGATCGGCGATTACGTGGCCGCCAAGAAGTTTCGTAATCCCGCCTACATGAAAATCCTGAATGACTATTTGATGCTCATACCGCAAAAGGTAGGCCGCAAGCTCGACGCCGCCACCTTGTATCCCCACCTGGACGCGGTGCGCCAGCAGAATGACATTCTCGACGCTCTGGACGCTTCCTTGCAAAGCGTCATGTCTCAGCCCCTCCAGGCGGACGAGCCGGAGCAAACCATCGAGCGGATCTTCGATGTCAAATTAGAGACCGTGGACAGCAAGAAGGAAATCGAACGCATCCGCGAGAAATACCGCAGTACGTTGCAGGCCCGTCATGCTTGCGCGCATCTCGATGTCAAAACCGTGTACGCCGTCGAGATCACCTCCATGCAAGCCGCTTGGGAAAAGCAGGGGAAAGAGATTGGCACCATCTGGGAATTGTGGCACGGCACGCGCGCTTCCAACTTGCTCTCCATCCTCAAGAGCGGTTTCGTCATTCCGCCCAGCAACGCCCCGCACTGCACGGGCCGCATGTTCGGCAACGGCGTTTATTTCAGCGATCAGAGCACCAAATCACTCAACTACGCTTTCGGCTATTGGGGGGGTGGCCCGGTGGAAAACAACTGTTTCATGTTTCTGGTCGATGTGGCGATGGGGAAATACTACGTTCCCGATGGCCCCTCTTCCAGTCTGCCGAAAAAGGGCTACGACTCCACCTACGCCCAAGCGGGCAAGAGCGGCGTCATCAACAATGAAATGATCGTGTACCAAACCTGTCAAATCAATCCTCGGCTGCTGATCGAGTTCGCGCCGAAAAATAGTTAGTGTCCTCACACATGCGATTATCCAGGAAGGAGAGGCGATAAAGAATTTTCAAATTTTCATTGACAGGCTAGACAAGAACCTTTACCCTTATAGACGTGGATTTCTGTATCAGGGGGGTAGCTCGCCACTTACCACCAGTCTTGTCCCACCTTAACGACTGATCGCTGGTATGGGCGCGCGAGCATAATTAGGAGCCATCCTATGTTCAATCTACTGAGTTCCCGCAAGTTCCGGGACTGCGACGGCGCTACCCGTCGAGACTTCCTCAAGGTCGGCGCTCTGGGTCTTTCTGGCCTGATGCTGCCCGATCTGCTGCGTGCCCGCGCGGCGGCCGCATCCGCAGGGCAGGCCACCAAGAACACCTCGGTCGTCTGGCTGTGGTTGGGCGGCGGTCCTACCCATGTCGAAACCTTCGATCCCAAGATGTCGGCCCCGGCGGAATTCCGCAGCGTGGTCGGCGCGGTACAGACCAATGTTCCCGGTATCGAGATCGGCGGCGTCTTCCCGAAGATGGCCCAAGTAGCCGACAAGATGGCTTTCGTCCGCTCCTTTGCCCATCGCAACTCCGGGCATGGCGGCGGCACCCACTGGGTCATGACCGGTTACAATTTCGTGGCCGCCGACAATGGCGGTCAACCGATCAAGCCGGGCTATGGCTCGATTCTGTCCCGTTTCCGCGGCCCCACTAATCCGAGCACCGGCCTGCCGACCTACGTCCGCTTGGGGGGCATCCTGGGCGACGGTCCCGCTTGGCTGGGGGCTTCCTACGCTCCGTTCGACATCGGCGGCAACGCCCGGCGCAACATGAACCTCCAAGTCAGCGCCGATCGGCTGTCGGATCGTCGGTCGCTGTTGAAGTCGTTCGACACCATTGACCGCACCATCGACCAAAGCGGTCTGATGGAAGGTTTGGATGACTTTGAATCCCAAGCGTTCGACTTGATCATGAGCCGCGCTCGGGAAGTGTTCGATGTCAGCCGCGAAGAACCGCGCGTCCGCGATTCCTACGGGCCGGGCTTGGGCCAACAGCTGTTGACCGCGCGCCGCCTGTGCGAGTCGGGCGTCGGCTTCGTCACCATCCAGTATGGCGGCTGGGACATGCATGGCCAGATCGCCAACAGTTTGAGCCGGCGGGCGCCGGAATTGGATCACGCCGTCGCCGCGTTCCTCAAGGACGTGTCCGACCGCGGCTTGGAAGATGACATCTTATTAGTCATCACTGGCGAATTTGGCCGGACGCCGCGCATCAACGGCAACGCGGGCCGCGATCACTGGGCGCCGCTTTCGACTTTGGCTCTGGCCGGTGGTGGCCTGAAGATGGGCCAAGTCGTCGGCGAATCCAGCTCCAAGGCCGAATATCCGAAGACGACCCCCATCGGTCCGCAAGACCTGATGGCCACCGTCTTCCATGTCTTGGGCATGCCGCAAGACCTGCACTACAAGGATCCGAGCGGCCGCCCGGTGCCGATGCTTGACGGCGGCCGGCCGATTGCCGAGTTGATCTAAGTTCGACTGGTTCGACGTAAAGTGAACGTCTGGGGAGTGTTCGCACTTCCCAGACGTTTTTATTTGGTGAAACAAGTTGAGTTGCGCGGAGAGGTTGGCAGCGAGCGCGAACCGATAATCTGGGGCATTTCACCCCCCAATCGCGTGCATGGTGCGCAGGGGTTTGACGAAGCGAGCGGTGTTGATCTCGTGTCCTTCCCATTTGGCGTGGACGTTGGCGCGGATGGCGGCGGCGATGGCCGCATCGCTGGCTTGGTCGCGGATCAGGCTTTTCACGTCCACTTCCGCCAACGCGAACAGACAGTTGCGTAGCTTGCCGTCAGCCGTCAAGCGGATGCGGTTGCAGCTGCGGCAGAAGGGGCGGGACACCGAGGCGATAATCCCCACGCGGCCACCGCCGTCGGTGTATTGAAATTCCATCGCTGGAGCGCGCGGGTCATAGTCGGCAACCGGCACCAGCGGCGCGATGGCCGAGGTGAGCTGCTCCATGATCTCATGCGCGAAATAGACCTTGTCCCGCTCCCAATGATCGGCGCCAATGGGCATGTACTCGATGAAGCGCATTTCCAAACTGTGTTCGCGGGCAAAACGTGCCAGCGGCACGACTTCATGCTCGGTGATGCCACGGATGCTGACGGCATTGACCTTCACCGGCTCGAAGCCGGCTCGCTTGGCGGCCAAGATGCCGTCAATCACTTTGTCCAGCCCGTCGCGGCGGGTCAACTGGCGGAAGCGTTCCGGGTCGAGCGTGTCCAGGCTAATGTTGATGCGCCGCAAGCCGGCGTCATAAAGTGACTGAGCGTGATCAGCCAACAGAATGCCATTCGTGGTCAAGCCAATGTCCCGAATGCCGGGGATGGCCGCCAACATCTCGACCAAGCGTGGCAAGTCGCGGCGCATCAACGGCTCGCCGCCGGTCAAACGAATCTTGTCGATCCCCAGCGGCGCCGCCACCGTCACGAAGCGGACCATCTCCTCGAAGGTGAGCAGCTCGGCCCGCTCCATGAAGACGACATTCTCATCCATGCAATAGGCGCAGCGCAAGTTGCAACGATCCGTGACGCTGATGCGCAAGTTGTTGTGGATGCGGCCAAAGGTGTCGATCAGTTTCGTCATTGGTCACGTGTCATCGGTCTTTTGTCTTTTTCATTTTTCATTACTTGGGTGTACCCATTCCGTCGAACCGTCGGCCCAGTTTTCTTTTTTCCAGATGGGGACCAATTCCTTCAAACGGTCGATGGCGTGGCGGCAGGCCTCGAACGCTTGGACACGGTGGGGACAGCTGACGGCCACGGCGACGCTGATTTCCCCCACGTCGAGATGCCCCAAGCGGTGGACCAACGCGATGTCACCAACGGGCCAACGATCGCGCGTGTCGGCTTCGATCTCGGCCATCTTTTTCTCGGCCATGACGGGGTAGGCTTCATAATCCAAGGCCACGGTGATTTTGCCATCCGTCAGATCGCGCACCGTGCCGAGGAAGGTCACGACCGCGCCACAATCGGGACGCCGTACCTTTTCCGTGATGGCCTGGTAATCGATGACCTGGGTGGTGAGTTCGACCATACGCTTCTCATCCTCCGCTCACCGGCGGGATCACGGCCAGCTCCGCCTCGATTGGCAATGTCAAGCTGTCGTTGGCATATTCGTCTCCAACCGCCAGCGCCGAGCGTTCCAGTAGGGCCGCCAATTCTGGATGCGCCTCCGCCAGCACGCGCCGCGCGTCGCCCACCGTGGCCCCTGCCGGTAGGCGCACGGCCACGACCTCAGCGCCGACCAAGTCGCGGGCACGAGCGAAGAGGCGGATGGAAACAATTCGCGTGCTGGGTGCTGATGGGAAAGTCATGGGAGGATACTGTGTAATGTGAAATTCGGCTTGGAGTTTTCACCGGCGCGATCCCCTAACCCAAGATCAACTCACGGATCGGTTCTTGTAAACGACGGGCCATGTCGGGAAGCAAGCCATACGCGAGGGCAAGGTATTGAACCGGATGCAGGGTGCGCTTGCGGCTGCCTTCCTCCATTTGCAGGCGGCAGGAGCTGCACTCGGTCGAACCGTGGCGGATTTCCAGTTGGCGGAGCAACGCTAACATGGGTTGACCCGCTTGGAGGGAACGTTCGTAATTTTCCGCCTTCAAGCCGTAAGTACCGGCCATCCCGGAACAACTTACGTCTATTGTATGGGACCGCAGGCCAGGAATCAACGATAGCAGCGCTGGCCCGGCGGGGGGTTGACCCAATGCTTTCACATGGCACGGAATGTGATGACCAATCGTCATGTCCAACCGCTGCGTAAAATCACCGCGCAGCTTTCCTTGCCGGTGTAAATCCCAAAGGAAAGTGGTCAGCTCGACAGTGTGTTCGGCCACCAGCTGGGCATCAGGGTCATCGAGTAGGTCGAGATAGTCATGGCGCAACATCAGGGCGGCGGTCGGCTCGGAGCAGACAATTGCATATCCTTCGCGGGCCAGCTCGGCCAGTAGCCGGAGGTTGCGTTGGGCGATCTCGCGGGCAGTCTCCACATCGCCATAGGCCAACGGCGCCATGCCACAGCCATACTGGCGGGGGGGAACGTACACTTCAATACCATTGTGACGCAGGACGGCGACCGTGGCTTCGGCGATCAGCGGGTCGTTGTAGTTGGCGAAAATATCGACGAAATAGACGACGCACGGCGGCCGCAAGCGAGCGCGATTCGTCCAACCGCGCCGCGCGGCCCGACTGAGAAAATCACGAGAGGCGAAGGCGGGCAAGCGCCGGCGGCGCGAAACGCCAAAGAGTTTCTCCAACAGCCAACGGACGGTGTGCGAACCCAAGCCGATGTTGGCCAGCACCGCGAAACTACTCCCCAAAGCGGCGAAATGCTCCGTCCGGGCCAGCACCCAGTCGGAACGATCCAAGCCATGCTCGGCCATGTGGGCCGCCTTCAGCTCCAACATCAGCTTGGGGATATTGACGTGAGCAGGACATTCCAGGGCGCACATCTTGCAGTTGACGCACAGATTGGCCACTTCACGCACTTCGTTGGCGGTTCGCAAGCGGGCATCGGTGGCGGCGTCGAACAGAAAGCGCAGCAAGTTCGCCTTAGCGCGGGGCGTGGCGGCTTCCAGGCGCGTGGCCCGGAACAAGGGGCACATCCGCTCCGCTGCCGCCTCGGTCCGGCACTGGCCACAACCGTTGCAGTTCAGAATCTCGGCCCGAAGCGTATCGGGGGACGACCAGTGCAGATGCAAGGGAACGGCGGTTTCCTCCGTGGCTACTTCCCGCGCTGGCTCCGCTGCCGGCGGCACGACCTCCAGAGACACGGCGGTTTGCCGCTCTTCCCCCGCGGATCGCCAGTGTCCCGACGCCCCTGGACGGCGCAGCGGCCAAGCCGGCATACCAGGATCAGGCCCCACGATCTTGCCGGGATTGAACAGCCGGCGCGGATCGAAGATCGTCTTTAATTCCCGGAACACCGCGTACAGCCGGCCGTACTGCCGCGCCACCCAGGGGGTACGCGCCAACCCCGTGCCGTGCTGCGTGCTCACCGTTCCCCCCATGTCCAAGACCAGACGATGCACTTCCTCGGCGATGGCCCACAATTTGCTAACATCTTCGGATCGTTGCAAATCCAGGAAGGGTCGCATGTGAACTTGACCCGTCCCGGCATGAATCAGAAATGAGGCCGTGGTTTCATGCCGTTGCAGCGTTTCTTGGACGCGGTGCAGGAAGGCGGAAACCTCGCCGACGGGCAGCCCCACATCCTCGACGAAAGGTATCGGCTGCACGCCGCCGCGCATCCCGTACAAAGCGGGCAAGGACGCCTCGCGCAAGTGCCACAGGCGTTCGATCTCTCGCGGTTCGACGGCTTGAGAGTCGAACAGAAAAGCGGAGTCGGCACGCCGCAAGCGCTGAACCACGTCGCGGACGGCATCGCGTGCTTCCCCGGCCACATCCGCTTCGTATTCGAGAAACAGGAGCGCTTCGGCGGCGGGAATGCGCTCGGCCACCAGGTCATCATTAGTACGTGCCAGTGTCAGCAGCCGGCGGTCGAGCAGATCACATACGGCGGGGCACGTCGGCAGTGCCCGCTGAGCGGCGCGCAGGGCGGCATCGAGACTGCCAAAGCCGATCAGCGCCAAGGCACGCTCGGCGGGCAGTGGCACGGTGCGGAGCGTGGCCTCGGTGAAGATGCCCAACGTCCCCTCAGAGCCGACCAACAGACGCGGCAGGTCGAGCATGTTCGGCTGCAGAATGTCATGCAGCAGATAGCCGCAGCGGTTGAACGGAGTGCGCGGTTGACACGTTTGAATCCATTCGTCATGCCGTTCCAGCAAATCCGCCACTTGCTGGACAATTTCTTGCCAGCGTTCGCACTCGCCATTCCAATGCCATTGCCGTTGCCGATACGGCCAGCGCGACGGCAAATTGGCGTAGGCGAGACGCTTGGCGGACACCACATCGCCGGAATCCACCACCAGCCGCAGCGCTTCCACATGCGCGCGGGTATAGCCGTGCCGCAAAGCGCGAGCGCCAGAAGCATTGGTCGCCAACATGCCGCCGATGGTGCAATGCCCGCCGCTGGCCGGATCAGGAGCGAAGCGCCGGCCGATCAAAGCCAATTGTTCATTCAGATGCCGCAACACCACCCCCGGCTGGAGGCGCACGCTATCGCAGCCGATTTCCAGAATGGAGCGAAAATGCTGGCTCAGATCGAGGATGATGCCTGCCCCCAGCGCTTCCCCCGCCAACCCCGAACCGGCGCCGCGCGGAATCAGCGGCACGCCATGTTCCGCCGCGTACCGCACCAGGATTCGCACATCCTCTTCGTCGCGCGGCGCCACCACTCCCAGCGGGCGCACTTCAAAGATGCTGGCATCGGTGCTGTACAAGGCGCGCGATAGGTCGTCGAACCAGACCTCCCCCTTGAGGAGGCCCTTCAAATCGTCCACGATGGATTCGCGGCTGGTGGCATACACGGAAGAGGCTCACTCGGACGGTTTCCGTTCAGCTTCCACTTGTTGGCGGCGCAGCTGCTCCTGACGATAGCGTTCGGCGATGCTCAAGTCAAACGGCGGATAGTCCGGGTTGGAGGGCAGACCATGATGATGCGTCCCACAACGATAACAGACCACGACATCCTTGACTAGCAAATACAAGGCACCGTCGAACAAGGCGGAGCCGATCAAGATGACCCACGCCCACCATTGATGATACAGCGCCTTGAGTATCAGAAAGGCCAAGCAGCTCAACACCAAGATGGAGATGCCCAGCCAATGCGGGAAATCCTTTTTGCGATACACTTCCTCGTTGCCACACACCGCGCAAGCAGACAGTGCTTTGTCGTTTTCTGGAGCGGATAGCGTCAACACATGGCCACATTGGGGGCAAGAATAAGTCGCCGCTTCCGTGCCGCGCCACCGTCCTGGATACTGGCACACCGGACAGAGAAATCGTATTTTCACGGGTTATCGAGACCTCAATTCAGAGGAATACGGTCCTACCTGTTCCCAAGACTGTTTGAATAGTTCCACGCGGAAAATATCCCAACTGACTCACAACACATACCCCGACTGTTGCAGTAATTGACTTGTCAGCTCCCCCAAGAAACAGCAGATGACCACTACATACAAAATCCCGGTCGCCGATTGCGTGGAACGAATTTTAGCGGTTTCCCACGCCATCCAAGTCAACACGAGCGGCACCACGAAGCCCACTCCCCAGCGCACCGGCAACCACAATACGGTTATATCTTTTAGATTAAGCAAAGAATGGCTGGCGGTCCAGAAGCCCAAGCCCATCGCGGCCACCAAAATGCGCGCCCCCAAGGCGATGAACAGCGCGACCAACAGCCGGCGCAAGGGGGTGATCGACATGGCGGGGGCCGTCAAATAGGAATGCCCCATGAGCATGGCGGAAGTGGCCGCGCCAAGCACCGCCGCCGCGCTTAGATCATTCATCAGCCACCAAATTCCCACTCGTCCAGGATGCGCGGCAAACGCCATGACACCCAGCCCGATCAACAGCGTCAGCACGGTCAACCCGATGACGGTTCGCCCCGCCGGCGCGCCCTCCAGCCACCAGACGAAGGAACCGGCAAAAGCCAACGACATGCTGCCGATCAACACGAGCCACAACCCTATGTCCGCCGTGTGACGCACATCGACTACGGCCACCGCGATCAGGCCGAGGATGGTCAGGAATTGCACGCGATAGAAGCGGGGATTGACCTGAGCAGGAGACAAGAACAACAAGGCCGCCGCCAAACCACAAGCCAGCCGCAAACAGAAGGTGGCAAGCATGAAACCTCACCGATGCCCATAAATCAACGCCATCAATTCCGCCCGGCTGCTTTCATTGGTTTTGAAGACGCCGCGCATGGCGCTGGTGGTGCAGATGCTATCCGGTTTGCGGATGCCGCGAATCGTCATGCAGGTATGCGTCGCTTCCAAGATCACGCCCACGCCGCGCGCGTCGAGTTCGGCCATCAACAAATCTGCCAGCTCCTCCGTGATGCGTTCCTGCACCTGAGGTCGGCGTGACAGCGCCTCGACCACGCGTGCCAACTTGCTCAAGCCGACGATCTTGCCATTGGGCAGATAAGCGAGGTGGGCCTTGCCCATGAACGGAAGGAGGTGGTGTTCACAGATCGATTGAAAGCTAATGTCTTTAACCAGTACCATCTCATCGTATTTTTGCGTGAAGGTCTTTCGCAGATGTTCGCGGGGGTTCTGATTCAGACCGGAGAACAGCTCGGCGTACATGCGAGCCACGCGGTCGGGGGTCTCGTTCAACCCCTCACGGTCCGGGTTCTCGCCGACCGCCAACAGGATTTCGCGCACTGCCGCGCGAATGCGCTCGTGATCGACGGGGACCGCCGCGCTGTCGTTATCTACCTCGCGGGGGCGTCGCGGATTTCGTATCAAAGGATCGCTCATGGATGGCGCCATCTCCTGGAGAATTGCCGAATCGGTTGGGCGCGTGCATGATTGTAGGGTGGACCAATCCACTGCAAGCCGCTCTGGAGTTATCAGGTTGGGATGCAGCGCTCCGTTCAGCAGTTCGTGTTAGTCTTGTCTATTTCATTGTATGACTGCGCCGGCAAACCGGAATGATCAGTTAGAAAATCCCGCACGAGTCGCAGAATCTCCAATCCGGCATCCTCCAATACCCAATGACCGGCTGCGGCGAACCGATGCACCTCGGCTTGCGGAAAACGCCGCGTCCATTCGTCCAAATAGTCGGTGTCGAATACGAAATCCTGCTCCCCCCAGCAAATCAACAGGGGCCGATCCCGAAAAAGCGGTAAGGCGGCTTCCATGTCGTGAATGAGCGCATAACAGCGGTCGCCGGGCCGCAAAGGAATATCCTGCACGAAACGCAGCACGGCAACACGGTTGGCCCACGAACGATAAGGGGCGAGGTACATCTGGCGGACATCGCGCGTTAGCGGCTTGACCGTGCAATGCCACGCCGCGCCGCGACAAAAAGTATTCAAGCCGCGAATGAGAAACGCTCCTAGCCAGGTGTCACGCCCTAGCCGCAGCGGCCACGGCAGGCGCTTGGTCGTCGGCAAGGGAAACGCCGCCGTGTTGAGCACGACCAGGCGCCGGACGCGCTCTGGGTGCCAGGCGGCGTAGGCCATGCCGATGGGGCCGCCCCAATCGTGCAACACTAGCGTGAGGTTGTCCCGAATACCCAAATGTTCCAACAGCGCTTCCACGTCCCGGGCGCGCTGCTCCAACGTGTAAGGATACCGGGCATCGTCCGGCTTGTCGGACAGGCCGCAACCGATGTGATCTGGAACGATGACACGCCATTGATCACGCAAGCCCAACACCAGTTGGCGATAGTAAAAGGACCAGGTCGGATTGCCGTGCAGCATTACCACCGGCGGGCCACTACCTTCGTCCAGGTAGTGGTAACGGAAACCCAGTCGGTCCAGGTAATGACTGGCGAACGGATATAACGCGCGGTTTACCATTCCAACCCCAGCATCAAGCAATTCAGACCGCTACCAATCCCCAGGAACCCCACGCGGTCTCCTGGTCGCAGAAATTCCCGCTCCTCCGCTAGGGCTGCTGTCAAAGGGAGCGAGACAGTGCCGATGTTGCCAAGATATGGGTACGTGGGAAAGTCTTTGTCCGCCGACAAGCCAATTGCTTGCAACACGGCTTCCCGATGTCCCGCCCCAACTTGGTGACAGATGACTTTATCTACTTGCTCCCGTATCCAACCCACGGTGTTCAAGAACGCTTGCCAGGTACGGGTACCCAATTCGACGCCATTCTTCAGCACCGCCGCCGAGTCCGTGGCGGTGAACGGAATCTTGAGGGAAGGCATGTTGCCATCCAGCAATCCCCAACGGCAGAGCAGGTGAAACTGGGGCGCCGTTCGCGCGACTCCCCCCACCAGCCGCCGGCGCTGCTCCATGCCAAACGAGCCATCCGTGACCAACACTGCCACCGCCCCCGAACCGCCAGTGAAGGTAGCCAGCACGAGCTTGAATTGCTCCAAATCTGGAACGTGCAACAGGCGTTCGATCATGGCCTCGTTAATCTCACGGGCCGTCTCGCATGACACCACCAACCCCGCCCGCGCCTGTCCCAGCTCAATGCGATTGGCAATGTCCACGATGCCATTCATCACGGCGAGACAGGCGTTGCTGATGTCATACACTTCGGTGTCGGGACCGACGCCAACTTCCGCTGCGACATGACAAGCGGTGGCCGGCTCGAAGTATTCCCGGCAGACCCCCGCATAAATCAGGATGTCTAAATCATCGGGACGGACAGGGGTAACTGCCAGGGCCTTGCGCGCTGCCGCCGCCGCTCCCTGCGCCACCGAGTATCCTTGTTCCCACCAACGCCGCTCGCTGATGCCGGTGACGGCTTCCAACTGGCCAGGGGGTAGGCGTAACTTATCGTACAAGGGGCGCAAACGAGCCTCCAATTCCTCCGTGGTGACGACTACGGGGGCCAGCTCGTAACCAATGGCATCCAGATAAACTCGTGTGTATTTCATCATGGCCACACTTGGAGACTGAAATCGTTGAATTGATAGATGACCTTGCCGTCCACCAGTAGCCAACCATCAGCACGTAAGAGCATGTCAGCATCATCGACAGCATGGATTTCCGCCTGGATGACTACTTCTCGATTCGTCGGAATGACTTGGCCGCGATAGGTCCAGCGATGGGGAACGTGGAAAGCAGCGGCTTGTAACACGCTGTTGGCGGGAGTACCCCAGCGTTCGACAGCCACGACTTTCAAAAGTTGTAGGAAAGCCTCTTCCCCCAATGATCCTGGCCAGACAGGGTCTTGATAAAAATGCACCTGGAAAAACCATGCTTGGGGATCGACCTGCTTGCTACCTTGAATGAAACCGAATCCATGCCGTCCCCCACGCGGGGCATAGAGATCAATACGATCCAGCATCCCCAGTCGCCGATCTGGGAAGGGGACAGTATCGGGATACGGAAACCGGCTTCCTTCCTCCTGTTCCTCCCAAGTCGGTCGGTAGGGGGATGCCTCCGCGATGCCAACTTGTTGAGCCAGCGCCGCCGCTGTGAAGAAACCAAACACGGTTTCTCCTCGATAAATCAGAGTGTCACCACATCTCGTCTCGAATTCATACTGTTGAATCATCATGTTGGCGGCACGTGAGATGCGGGTTACTCTAGCTCGCGTGGTTAGCGTGCCGGCATCCGGGTACACCGGCGCCAACTGCACCGCCTCCCCGCCCAGATTACGGAAATGCAAATCCATGTCACTGATCAGAGCTGAACCCATGTGCGCCGCCAGGAAGCCGCACGATTGCAAGGCAATCTCTTGCAGCACCGCGAACGGCATCACGGGTTGGCGATTGCTATGGAAATACCAGGCGTCCAGCGGTACCTCGTATTCGGTGACAACAGTATTCCCTTCCTGTAATATCCAGGCGTCCCCTTCAATGGATGTGACCCGGCTCAGCAACAAATACGGCGGACCTGGCAAACGCGCGATGAAACGATTGTCGTCAAAGATGCGATACGGTTCTCCAAATGCCTCGGACGGTTTACCGATGGCAAACGCCAACAATCGTTCTTGATCGAACAGGACGGAGCGCGTGCGCCGCCAGAGATTTTGCGCCTTTTCTTGAGTCAAACCAGTTAGCTGTAAAGTCATGTCAGTAATGGCGACGATGGCCTTGCCGTCCGCGAACATGAACGCATCGGCGATGGCGAACGGTTCGGGACGGTAGCCCAGCTCTTTGATGTGGATTTCATAGGCAGCAATCTTCGTATTGGCGGTAACTTGTCCCCGACACTTAAGCCGGCTGGTCACGCCGGGTACCGGTTCAGCGGTAACTTCCTCTTCTTCTCCCAACCAACCTAGACGCATCAGAAAGAAACGTAGCGTTTGCAAGCAGCTTTCGTACATCAACGTTCCGGGCATGACCTGATCATCGACAAAATGACAGGTTAAAAACCAATCTCCGGGATGAATATCGATTTCCGAACGAATCAGTCCCAAGCCAAAACGTCCGCCGTTGGGGTCCAAATGCGTGATGCGGTCGATCAGTTTCAACAATCCCCCGGGAAGTCGCATGGGGGATCGAAGGTTCAGTTTAGCGAAGTCCGGACCAAAACAGCCGCCAAGATCCCCTCTTCGTAAGAACGCCAACTCTTCCTCTCCGTAATGTCCCACGGTCAGCGGTGCCAGATCCCGCCAGTCCGGTGAACGGCTACCTTCGCAGTGACGCCGCTGAAGTTCCGTCGGCACGATTCCTTTACCAGTCGCTAACTCCGCCGGTGTGAAAAAGCCAGCGCAACCATCGCGCATCGTAAGTAAAGGCTGGCCATTCACCGTGCCATCGAATTCAAACCGAAATAGGTAGGTATTCCCTTGGCGGAAAAATTGTACAATGCGAATGTCGTAGCGAATGACTTCACCAGGTTGCGGTAAGCCGCGATGATAAGTTACGGCCGCATCCAACAAACGATATACCGCCAATCCTTTGGTTTGAAAATCAATTCCCAGGTAGCCGGCCAGGAATAAATCCGCCTGTCCCGCCTCAATCGCGACTCCAGACGGTATCCGGCCATGATCGAGATACCAACGATCCAATCGAACTTCATGTTCGGTGACAATGCGTCCGGACGTCAAGGAATGTAACTTTCCTTCCACTGCCAAAATCTGATCCACGAGCATCAACGGTTCATCCGGCAAGCGTACCCGCGTGGGGTACCCATCAATCTCGGCATATTCCGAACCTAAGACTTTGGAGATGGAGCCTACGGCAAATTCCAAGCATTGATCATAGTCCAAAAAGGGAGCGGGAACATGATTGAGGATGGTTGCTGGTGTCGGCGCGTCCGGCGTCTTGGTCAGGTACATGAGACTGTCATGAAGGAAGCGGTCTAATAACAGTCCTTGAAACTGCATTATCTTAGTCATGTGTTCCGTGGTAGTCTGGGCGAATCGCAGATAGCTACCGTGTGTCTCGGCAATGGCCGCCCGAGTCGAGATCAAGTTTCGCAATAGCGGATCAAACGAGATGTCATTGTCTAAAATTGCTGAATCCACCACGACTGCGGGTACCTGCTCCGTGGATTGACGAGAGCAACGCGGCGGCAAGGGTATTTGAAGTTCCGCTTTACCCACTGGAATTGTGAGCATCCGTTCATTAGCAGTAGCGGATATATCCTGAGTGATGGCCGGATTAGCCGGTTTCCGTGCCGAGGTGGGGACTTCATCTAAGATGACACACACATCATTGCCATCCAAACTGTGACAAAGGACGGCGGCACGCTGAAATCGTCCGTGCTGGAGTCCCAGAGTAACCTTCACCAGTCCCGCTAAACCCAATGCAGCGCCGCAGTCGCCAATGTCCTTCGTGACACTACCCACGGACCGATTCGCTGTCGCATCCGCTTGGGGCAAATCCGTCATGTGGTCACAACAATCCACGTAATGGACGGAACCCAACTCCATGCCCGCGTCATGATATGCTCGATCCATAGCAAGAGAAGGATGGCACCCATTCCGCGAACTGACACCGACTCCACGAATAACGGCATAAACGGATTGCCCATCGCGCGTGGCATCATCCAGGCGGCGCAATACCAGCGCGGCGGCTCCCTCTCCTCTGAATCCCGACACTTCAGCGGCAAGCTGAGATCGGAAATCTCCTGTCAAATCAACGGCCCCGACAATGGCTTGATCGATCTCCCCATGCCGCAGCGCCCGGACGGCTACCTCCAATCCGCGCAACCCCGAATTCTCTTCGGCGCAGATCATGAAACTGGGGCCCCCCAGGCGATACAATCTGGCGATGCGGCTGGCCACGATATTTCCCAGCGATCCCATGACCCGGTTGGCATTCAGCGGCGGAGTGACGACATCGCGGAGTTTCTCTATCCAGTCGTCCAGCTCCTTCGCGGATACTTCCAATTGAAGCTTTCTGGCCCATTCTTTCGCTCGGTTATTCATCGACCAGCGAACGTGGTAATTCGTGGCGTTCAGGTCCATTTCCGTGCCGATGAATACTCCCGTCCGTTCGTTTCTGTCCCCTACGCCGCCAGCATCTCGAATCGCTCCCGACGCCACGATGAGCATGAGCACTTGTTGGGGTAGTATCTCCATCAATTCACGCGGCGGAATACGAAACTGATTCAAAGGAATTTTCAATGAATCCATGAAAAATCCTGACCACCATTCTTCTTCCCACCCACTTTGCCGGACCCATTGGTACCGGTCGATTCCCCAGTTGCCCTGCTTCGATGCAGGGACTGTCTGTGTATCCATCTCCTGCACCCGATATAGTAAATCCCGCAAGCCTCGCCAAGGTCCAAAATGCGCTTCCATGCCAACGATGGCAATGGGACTACATGGATCGTGCGAGAGAGTAGGAGTGAATGAAAAAATCGGAGATGTTGAAGGTAGGTACTCTTCCAATAAGATATGAGCATTGATGCCGCCGAAACCAAAAGCACTAACAGCGGCTCGTCGTGGTCGGGTGGTTTCGCGTCGGGACCAAGGAGCCGGTTCATGCAAGATGCGAAAGGGACTAGTTCGCAAGGGAATCGTGGGAGAAGGAGACTGGAAATTAGTCGTGGGAGGTAACGTCTTGTGCCGAAATGCCAGTAACACCTTCGCTAATCCGGCGGCGCCGGCCGCAGTGAGCAGATGCCCCACGGTCGATTTCACCGAACCAATCACACACTGCCCTGCTTGCCAACCATCCGTACCCCATAACGCGCGTAGACTTTCAAATTCCACGGCGTCACCCACGGGAGTCCCGGTCGCATGGCATTCGATGAGGTCAACGTCGGCTGGCTGCCAGCTCGCTTGTCGGTACGCCTCGCGCATGGCCCGCAGTTGCCCTTCGACGGCGGGGGCCAGTAGGTTGCCTTCGACATCATTGGCCAAACCAATTCCAGCAATTACCGCGTATATATGGTCTCCGTCTCGTTGTGCGTCCGCCAGACGCTTGAGCACGAACATCCCCGCCCCTTCACCGACTACCAAACCATTGGCCTGAGCGTCAAAAGGGGAGCAGGTACCCGTTGGAGACAGTGCCCGCAGTTGCGCGAAACCCATCTGTGTGTACAAACAGTCCGGCCGAGAAACACCTCCTGCGATCATGGCATCGGCGCGCTCCGCGCGTAACTCATCCGCTGCCAGTTTAATGGCATAGAGCGATGACGCGCACGCGGCATCCAGTGTGCAACTACCACCGCCCAGTCCCAGTGCCCGCGCCAGTAGTCCCGCTGGCATTCCGGCCACATACCGATTCCACGGATGGACCGCCAATCCACGCGTGCGAGCCGTGCCGAGTAACTGCTCCTCGAAGCAACGGTTGAGAAAGTCACGGCTCAGTTCCGACACTTTCTCCGTTGGCAGGGCGATGTTGCCAAGAATGACTCCCACTCGATCTCGATTCAGATGAGCGGTTACGGCATCCTTCCATGCCTGACGCCCCACATGTAATGTCAAATGAAAGACAGGATCAAGTTGTTGAAGTAGCTCCAAATTGATATGCAGGTCTTGGCCATTCAGTTGAAACTCATCTAAGTAGTAACCGCGCGTGGAATAGACTTTGTCAGGACTGGCAATTTCAGGTGCCAAAACATCCTTGCACTCCACTATCCAACGACCCGGAGGCACTTCCCGCACGGTGTCCACGCATCCCACGATATTGGCCCAGAACTGTTCCCATGTTGAGGAACCGGGAAACAATCCTCCCATACCGACAATGGCAATACGTGGTTGCTGATTCTTCATGATGGGACACGAGGTAATGTCGATTATTAAAATTCCGAATCGGTGATGATGGTATCAAGTGGTGATTGTGGTGACCGATAATTGATTACGGCGAAACGATTGGTTCAGGCCAGCATCGATCACACACTCATAATCGCGCAGGCAGGCCAATAAGCGGCCATTACCGTCCAGATATTCCAAATGCACTCGTGCCATTTTTTCCGTGGCACGCGATACGTGGGCCACGACACGAACTTCTCCTTGTGGAAAAGCACGCGTGAATTGGCGATATGAACCCAGGTAACAAGGTAATGAGCAGCAACCGTATTGTTCCATGCTCCACAACACCATGAGTTGAAAGCTGCTGTCCAACACGAGAGGATCAGCTAACCAAGCACCGCGCAAAGGTTGTTCGATCCAATCAGTTGGTGGTGGTGCGGTACGAACCACGGCCTGGATTCCTTGAGGGCCACAACTTTCGATCCGCTCGACACCTTGCCAATGAGGACCGTGGAAGAGTATGTCGGAATAGACCGCGGAAAGAGAACGCGCATAGGGACTACCTTGGACATCCGATAGGCTTCGATGATCGCGGGGGATTTCGGTTGTAAGCACGATATCAGCTCGAGTATGATGGACTTCCTTTCCATCACCGCGAATTCCTCGCAACTCCACGGGTACGTGAAACAAATCTCCCTGTTTCCGAGCTTTACCTGACAAAAAGTGAATCGAGTAACTGTCCCCTTCTTCTAGTAAGATACCATGTAGCACGCGCAAATCATCGCAGCCATGAAACCGCAAACCGGGATGGGCGTGCATTGCCGCATGCGCTAACCACTCCAGCAACAACGCCACCGGCACCACCGCCCGACCGTCAATAACATGAGAACGTAGTACCGGAAAACGGTGAATCTCCAATTCTCGTTCCAGGACGACTTGCAAGGAGTTACTCGGTTTGGACATGGAAGGGGACGATAAGTTATCTTGAGACCTACCCATCACGACCACCTCAACCGGGCGGCGATCCTTAACGCTCAGCTCCTCCAGGAAGTACCGTGCTCCGGCAGCCAGAGGAATCAAGCCAATACCTTCTTTTTGGAATAGATCGCGCAGCGACGGAGTTACCATCCCCCCCGCCCACGGTCCCCAATTAATGGACACAACGCGGCAATGGGGTCGCAAGCGTGCTTGTTGCTGAGCTATTTTATTCAGCACTTCGTTGGCAACCGCGTAGTCAACCTGGCCCACCCGTCCAAAACGTGCCGTGGATGAAGAGAATAGCGCCAGAATACGCAAGTCATCGTCAGTGAGCTCACGCAGTATCGTTCGCAAGCCGACGATTTTCGTGTCATACACCTGTTTGAACTGGTCTTCCGATTTATCCTCAATCCGGCGGTCAGCGATGACTCCCGCGCCGTGAATGAATCCGCGAATGGGGCCTAGTGACTGGCGAATTTCGGTCAGCATCTGATGAACGGCGGCGGCGTCCCGCACATCCACGGAGCGATAATACACCGGAGCACCCGTGGCCGCGATACGATTCAGGTTATGACGTATTTCACGCTGATGGATTACTGTTTGATACTGTTCGCCAATTTGTCGTGGCGTGGCCGACGCCGGACTATGTTCTCGCAAAACACGCTTAATCTCGCTTTCATGGGTCAATCCAGCTAACCAGTCCGGTTCGGTACCAGGTTCGGGACTACGTCCCAATAATACCAAAGTGGGACGGCAAGCTCTTGCTAAGGCTAAGGCAGCTTCCGCGGTTACTCCCCGGCCACCACCACTGATGAGAATGACATCACCTGCTTCCAGAGGTAAGCTACTGGATGAGGGCAAATGTGACGGTGTTAGTTGCAACGTCCACCGTCCTTGTGCGGAGATGCCAACTTCACACGGACCAGACAGAAACATCTCATGACTGATAGCGGCGGCGGCCTCATCATCATCCATTCCAGCAGCTGTGACATCCAGAGCCTTGCAGGTTACCTCCGGCCATTCCAGGGAAGCTGTTTTGACCAGCCCCGCCAAGCCACCACTGAGCGGTTCTTGATCCACATCCAGATCGAGCAGACCAAACGCGCCATCCATGCGGGAAATAGTGATAAAGATTGCTTCCCTTTGTTGGCCGGCTCGACGCAACGCGGATGCACTGGCTTGCAACCAGCCAAACGCATGCCGTAACCAAGTGTCTGTTGTTCCAGCAATGGGGGCTAACATGATCAGACCACTCAAACTTTGGGAGAAGGACAGATCTGGCAATGTCCCCCAGGATATTCGTTGACAACGATACCCCAGCATACGCAGGCGTTCTTCGAGGCGTTGGGCCAACGGCACACCATCACTCACCAGGACGATTTCGGCACCATTTGGTAGACAAACTTCCTGCCGACCGGATGTCCCATCGAATTCCACGGCGGTCAAGACGTGACGTTCGAGTAGTTCCCATCCATCCGCGTTTTCTATTGTTGGATTCAGAGGAGGTATGACACTTTCATCGGTGGATGGCCCAATGGTCTGTTCCACCATACCTTCCGATGAATCCGAACCCTTTGGTGTAGCCGTCAAAAAGTCCAGCACCTGACGGATGGTATGCAAGGTGCCGAGCTGTTCGGGTTGGACGGCTGGCCTATTCGGTAGCTGCTCTTGAAGCGCGGCGAAGATTTCCACACGTTTGATGGAGTCTATACCCAAATCGGTGTCCAACACCATATCCAGTTCGAGCATGTCCGTGGGGTAGCCGGTTTTCTCCGCGATTACCTCTACCAAAATTTGCTGAATTTGTTGTTGGTCATCCTTCGCCGAAGTCTCCGTTGAGCGTGAGACCAACGAACCACTGGAAACGAATTCATTCGTGCTTTGTGTCAGGAAACCAACTACCTGACGCAAAGTGTGCAATGTCCCCAAGTGCTCCGGCTTCACTGCTGGAGCTTCGGGTAGTTTCTCCTGAAGCGCGGCGAAGATCTCCACACGTTTGATGGAGTCAATACCCAAATCGGTATCCAGATTCATATCCAGGTCGAGCATGTCTGCGGGGTACCCCGTTTTCTCTGCCACGACGTCGAGCAGCACCGTTTGCGCGGCGCTTAGGGACGCCATAGACACGGCTGACGGTGGGACGGAAGTAGTCGATGAGAGGATGGCTGACCGTTGTTCATCGTCGGCGGGGATGTCGGTCTGGACTGGCGCGCTTGGCTCTTGTCGAATTGGTGTTGATTTTGGAGTAAGAGAAGTTTGAGAAATCGTGGAGGGGGACAGCGTGGCTGGTGAGGCAGTCGGTGTTTGTAGCATTGGTGCTGAAGAAGTCTGCCCCAAGGATGCGAGGACCAGCTGCTGTTGTTGCTCGATCAAAAGGTGTAACGTTTTCTGGGCGGCATCTTGTCCTTCCAGAAATTGCCGATGCACCTGGGCAGTCTGTTCCTGCATCTTCTGGAAAGCGGCCAGACTGTCTTGCGTGATTTTCAGAGCCTGTGTTAATGCCGATGGTGGAAAATTTGTTGTCATAACCTTGTCTGTTTGCGGATGCGAGGTTGGTTGCGAATCCACTAATTGCCGAGGCACGCTGGCGGATACCTGTTTGGGTATCACATCGGAGCGAGGTGAAGAGGTAGCGATGGTGGCGAGGGCTTTGTCTTCGGACAGGATGGCTGTTTCCCTCGATGAAGAAACGGAGGACGTTGAGGCTGGCACGGTTTGTTCTTGCAGTTCGTATTTCGGCGGAATTGTTGGTAATACTTTGGATTTGACATAATTGGCGCCACAAAGAAGGACGGTTAATGTCGGTTTATCATTCGATTTGGGAAGCCGAGGTGGGTTGCCATCCTCCCAGAGCGTAAGGCGAACCGGGTAGCCTAACATGGCTAGTCGCGCCAGTAGATGGGCCAAGTCCACGCAGCCAGGACGTTTGCCGGTCGAGGCATCAAGGGCAATAGCAGTATGTTCTTGGACTGGCAAGATAGCTTCGACTAAGCGCGTCAAGGTACAGCCGGGACCAACTTCCACGAATGTTCGCACCCCGGCCTTGGCCATGTCCTCGATCTCCGCCACGAACTCCACCGGCTGGGCGAGCTGTTTGGCCAAGAGGGTACGAGCGGCGTGCCCGTCGGCCGGATAAAGCCGTCCCGTACTGTTGGAATAGGCGGGGATGCGCGGAGGACGAAAGGGGGTCCGTTCCAGGATGGTGCGAAACGGCTCGCAGGCTTCCGCCACCAGGCTGCTATGAAATGCCGCAGACACCGGCAGGCGGGTAGCTCGTAATCGGCGTTGACCAAAGGAGGCAACCGCTCGACTAATTACCCCGCTTGGTCCAGACAGCACCACTTGGTTCGGAGCATTTTTGTTGGCGATGGTTAGATCGAGTTTCTCCGCGCGTAGTACCTCCGTGACGGTCCCTAGTGCCGCATGGACGGCCAACATGGCGCCGCTATCGCCGGGTACCTCGGCCATCAATCGGCCACGCTCCCGCGACAGAGTCAGAAACGCCTCGGTTTCCAAACACCCAGCGGCGCATAATGCGGTTAGCTCTCCATAACTGTGGCCAGCGACCGCTTGCGGATGTATGCCAAATTGTTCGAGAAGACGCATTGCACCCAGACTGACAGCACCAATGGCAGGTTGGGCCACGCGAGTGGAACGTAACCGGCGTTCCTGTTCCTCTCGATCCTCGGTGGTGAAAGCTGGATAGGGATAGATGGCATCACTGAGCCGTTCTCCTGGTTCAGCATCCGACGCGAAGATGGCGTTGGCCTGCGTGAGAGCTTCTTGCACTACTGGAAATTGACAAGCCAAGTCGCGCAACATGCCGACATACTGTGAACCTTGTCCTGGAAAAAGAAACGCCAACGGTTCCGGCGTCTGATTGCAAGCGCAGTACGCCCCGTCCGGCGTCTGCCAAGATGTTGGGTTGTCATCTTTTTGCAACATTGCCTGGGCATTCGCCAACAAACGTGGTAAATCGGTGCGGTCTTTCTCGATGACGAATGCTAGTCGGTAAGGTTGCGATGGTCGGAAGGCACGGCGAGTTTGATCGGCCTGTTGGCGGAGTTCTTCCCAATTACTCGGCGGCGACCAACGCCTTAGTTGGTCTAGCAATTCGCTCTTGTGGTAACAAGCGAAAGTCACGATTTCAACATTGCCTTCCCAGTCGATGGATTTCTTATGCGGTTCCGCTTCTTCCAGCACGCAATGAAAGTTACTCCCACCGAAGCCAAATGAACTAACAGCGGCTCGACGCGGATGATCAGGTACCGGCAACCAGGGGCGTTTTTCGGTATTCACATAGAATGGTGATTGGCCCGGAGCAATTGGGTCCAGCGGCTGTTGTACCTTGATGGTGGGAGGTAGTACCTTATGGTGCAGGGCCAAGGCCGCCTTGATAAGACCCGCCGCTCCCGCCGCCGCCTTGGTGTGGCCGATCTGAGACTTCACCGAACCCAGAGCGCACCAGGTGCCTTGTGATCCAGCAGCTCGGTACACTTCCGCCAGCGCGGTTGCTTCGGTGGCGTCGCCAACACGAGTACCCGTGCCATGCGCTTCCACTAGCTCAATGGTGTCCGGGGTGACACGCGCCTGGTGGTAAGCGGCGCGTAAGGCTCGTTTCTGGCCGTCGGCGTTGGGAGCATACACGGCGTTTCCCTTGCCATCGCTGGAGGTACCCATACCGCGAATGACGGCATAAATCCGATCACCATCCCGGCGGGCGTCTCCCCAGCGCTTCAATACAATCATGCCCAACCCTTCGCCGAGAATGGTACCGTCTCCCCCCTGGTCGAAGGGGCGGGCATCGCCACTGGGAGATAGGGCTGGCGTTTTACTGAAGCACATGTACATAAAAATGTCGTTAAATGTATCGACGCCGCCAGTCAACACCATGTCCGCGCGGCCGCTCGTCAATTCCAGGGCGGCCAGATGGATGGCGCTTAGGGAGCTGGCACAGGCGGCATCGACGACGCAGTTCGTGCCACCCAGGTTGAGGCGATTGGCGATGCGTCCGGCCACGACATTTCCCAGCAAGCCGGGGAAAGAATTCTCTTGCCAATCGACGTACTCCCCCGCGATGCGGCGTACCACGTCCTCCGCCACTGCGTCTGGGACGCCTGCCTCCTTCAGGGCCTTGCGCCAGATCGGGTGTCCCAGACGTGCTCCCAAGGGGATCACCAGCTCCAACGTGCCGGTGACACCTAAGATGACACTGACGCGACTCCGATCAAAGGCCCGTTCCGGCCCATAACCAGCGTCCCGCAAGGCTTGCTCGGCCACGACTAACCCCAACAGTTGCGCGGTGTCGGTAGCTTCGAGATCGTTGGGAGCGATACCGAATTGGAGCGGAGTGAATGCGATGGGGTTGAGGAAACCACCGCGCTGAGCGTAGCAACGGTCGGGGGCTTTCGGGTCGGGATCGAAGTAGTCGGTCACCGACCAATGTGTGGGCGGAATGGGAGTGATGGCATCGACGCCATTCTTGATATTGGACCAGTAGGCGCCCAAATGGTCCGCTTGAGGAAACAAACAGCCGATGCCGATAATCGCCAGAGGCTCCGGCGGGGAGGGGTGTTCCTGGTTCACGCTCTGCTCCTGTGGATCGACAACCGTTCTTCCAGTTGGTTTCGCTCCAGCGGAGCGATGCGTTGCCACTCCGATGGCACCTGGATGCCTTGGCAGCGCAGGGCGTGCCAGCGTGTTGCCAGCGCTGCCCCATACATCAGATTCAAAGCCACGGTCACGATGTTTCGCTGTTCGGGTTTTTCCAAAAACGAGCCTTTGACCCATTCGTTGAACGCCCCCATGGCCGGCCCACACCAGACCTGAAAATCCACCTGCCGGCTGGCGTCCCCCATGTTGGCCCAGCGCGACGACTGCCCCAGGTACCAGCGAAACACCAAAGCCATCTTGTGCTTGGGATCATTTGCCGCCTTGGCGATTTGGCCAGGGTCACGCTCACGGAAAAAGGCTTGGGTCTGCTGCCAAATCTCCTCGATGGCGGCGCGGAAGTAGGTTTTCTCCAATTGCGTCTTATCCGTGGCAGGAAGGGCCTCCAAGCTGGGATACGCTCGATACAGCTCGTACAGTTTGGCGGCGCGCATGGCGAACATGGTACCCCGTTTGAGTACCTGCACCTTGACTCCCATCTCGAACATGTCGGCCGCCGGCGCCATGATGACATCGGCTTGCTCGGCCTCAGCCAGCATCCGCCGTACCAGGTCGGACGTGCCGGATTCCACGCAGGCTTGATGAATGGACCCCCCCACGACGTAAGCGGCTCCCATGGCGAGCGTCGCCGCCACCGACGCGGGCGTGGCAATGCCGCCCGCCGCCCCGATGCGCAACGGCTGCTCGTAACCGAACTCGGCTTGCAAGCGGTCGCGCAGGGCGATCATGGTCGGCAGCAGGGCAATGGCGGGGCGATTGTCGGTGTGCCCACCGGAGTCGGCTTCCGCCGTCAGGTCTTGAGCAACCGGGATATGGCGGGCTAGTTGGGCCTGTTCCGTCGTCAACTCTCCCTGTTGCACCAATTGCTGAACGAAGCGCGCGGCAGGCGGAGCCAGAAATTTGCGCGCGACTTCGACGCGTGACACCTTGGCGATGACACGATTCGGCGCCACGATCTTGCCAGCTGGATCGCGGTGGATGCCGTGCAAGCGATACCGTATCAAGGGCAATGTCAAGTCCAAATAGGCTGACGCCTCCACCAAGCGGATGCCGCGGCGCAGGTACAAATCCACGATGGCCGCTTCCAAACGCGGCTCATTGGGACTGTGAATCAAATTGAAGCCGAATGGCTGTTGGCCCAGGTTGCGCGTGATCCGGTCGATGGCGGCCTCGACACGGGCAGGGGGGAGACCCGCGGCCCCGAAGAAGCCCAACATGCCCGCATTGGACATGGCTTCGACAATTTCCGCCGAGCCGATGCCATTGGCCATAGCGCCGGCCACGTAAGAGAAGCGCAAACCATGATCGGCACGGAACGAGGCATCACCGAGCTGTTGGGGGGAACAGGCGGGAACGACGCCGATGATCGGTAGGGCGTTGGGGACCGGCGAACCATTCCCCCACACTCCCGCACCGCCGCGCGCCAGCGCGGGACCGTATTCGGTCTCCACCAAGAACAGCGGCCGCGCGGTGTCCTCTAGCGCCTGGCGGATTTCTTGGGGAGCGGTGGTTGGCGGTGGCCCCTCGACCATCCACCAGCCGAGTACAGCACGCTGACCCGTCGCTGGCAGCGGATGGAGCCAATGTTGCCGTGGAGTTTCGGCAATTGGCGCGTTCTGGCCCATGATATTCGTTTGTCCATCCATAATCGCGGAGGGATTTCTCTGATGGTACGCAATCCGCCTCGTTGAAGATATAAGGAAGACGGCCTGGGTTGGACAGGTTCAATCCGGGGGAAAATGCGTGGTCCTATTTCTTTGGTTACTGCCCGCGGGAACGGGTGCCGCGCCGTGAGCTAGCGATGGGAACATCCAGCGGCAACGGGCGACCAGCGACCGTGATGCCACGTTCGTATAGATATTCGCGCAGTTGGCGGTATAGCTCGAAACTATCCTCGTAGGTCCATAACGTCACGACCGCTTGCTGGGGATCAAGAGTATCAGTGATGCGCCGAAACGCG
>JBKBIP010000022.1:83738-88414 GCA_046297495.1 Gemmataceae bacterium
CGCAGAACCCGGCGCCAGCGCCTCGGCCAACGTCTCTCCCCGATGCGGCGTGACAGGTTCGAGAATCCATTCGCTTAAACCGTAACTGTATGAGGTATTCGGGGAAGGAGCGCCGCCGCCGAAGACGGCGCTGATCGGGTCCCGTTGCCGTTCGATGGTGTAGCGCAGCCGAAACGCTCCGGATGACGGCGTCACGTCCACGACTTGCCAGCTGTGACGCAGTAGCTTTCCCTTCTCGTGAAAGACATCCTTGATGTCATCGATCAAGGTGGCGATGTCGATGTAGGTGATGCGGCCATTCCGACATTCAAAGAAAATTTCCTCGGCATGAACGGGCCGGCTGACCGGAGTACGGTAACGAATTTGCTTCTTCGCCGAAGGGAGCTTCTCGACGGCCTCGACGTGTTGGGCCAGCAGCTGTTGTCGTTGCCGCAGTTGGTCGAGCATGGTCGCGGTGTCATTCGTGGTCGTTTTTGTGTCCGCCAATAATTGATCCAACGCTGCCCGCTCGCGTTCCAAGGTGGTCAGTTGGGGTTGGAAGTCAGTCCATAGTCGCTCTGCCTCCTCAGCCTCTCCTTGGGTCAGGCGGAATTGCCGCAGGTGCTCCAGCAAGCGGTCGCGGGTCTGGGCGATTTCCTGGCGCTGCTGTTCCAAGGCTTGTTCGAGCGGCGCGACGACTTCTGTTATCGATGGCAATTCGGGCAAGGGCGCAACGATCATGGGAGTTGGCGCAGACGCGGGCGGGGGAGGCGGCTGGGTCGAATTCAACATGCTGTGGTAGGAACGCGCGCTGACCCAGGCCACCAAAATGAAGCGAATGATGATGGCGATGACGTTGGTGATGACATCCATAAAGGAGTCAAAACCAAAACCCACCTCGCGCGTTGGCCGGCGACGCCGAAACATAATCCGTGATCCTCATGATGCGATGGATCATGTCAAAATCCCAGACCGGGCCAGGAATGTTCCTTGCTGATGTCCAGGTTGGTCCGTGTCATGGGAATGTTCAAAATCTCCAAGGCTGGATAAGCCCGATAGTAAGAGCGCAAGCCATCGGGCCGCACCAAGAAGCGTATTTGTGGACGAAACGGAGGTTCTCCCGGTGGTACGCGAGCCTGTTTGCGCGCGATCATCTCTTGAATCAGTTGAAGCAAGCGATTGTTAGGTCCACGCAGCGGTCCTAGTTCTGACAAGGCCAAACGCTTTCGACCTGGATCGATCAGCAGTTCCTGGGCGCCGCATTCAATGTAAATGACCCAATCTCGATCACTCAAACCCCGGCTGGGACGTAGCGTGGGAGTGGGTTCCGGTTGTTTTCGCGGCTGACCGCCGAGAGGAGACGGCGAGGCGGAACCACTCGTGGAACTCGCCGCCGTCGAACTCACGTCCAGAGACAGTTGGGGAGTACCACCGGGAGCACTTGCTCCATCCGAGGGACTGCCTTGAGGCGTCGAACCACAGGCGTTGGGGCATCCTGTTCCGCCGCTGCCCGCTGGCGTGCCAGCGCCATCCCCCACCAAGCCAGGCATGGGTAAGATCGGGGGTGGCCCGGGACTGCCACTGCTACTGCCAGCTGAGTCGTTTCCCCAATTCCAGGAAGTACCAGCAGAGGAATTGGATGACATGCTATCACCCTGATTGGGATGCCGGTTTGTTCCGTTCGCTCCTTCGGATGCCCCCGGATCGGATCGGTCTGAATGGTATCCGCGAACCCCTTTTCCTTCGGCTGTCTCATTGTTTCCAATGCCAGCTTGCAGAGGGCAGTTCGGCAAGGAGCCGTTGCTAGTCCCTTCCCTAGGGTCGCTACCCGCATGTGTACCTGGAGCAAAAACCGGGAAAGTCCCTGATGGTTCCCCCATCCCATCACTATCGCCTAAGCCGCCAGCAGTATTACTGCTCCCACGCGTTCCTGGAACGGTAGGTGGAAAAGTGCCTGATTGTCCTTCCTGGGTACCGCCATTACCTATACCACGAGCAGCGGTAGGTAGCGGGGCCATGTTACTATTATCCAGCGGATTTCCGCTTCTATCTGCCATTCCCGGCGAACCCGGCAAGGCGGAATTACCTGGAAGATGTCCTTGTTGGTGCGGCAAGGTGTCTGCCCCAGCAGGCAGCGACGGCACGCCAGAGGCCAGAGAACCTCCAGGGATACCACGCGGCACCGGCACAAGGGGACGGCCTAACGTCCCCTCCCCAGAATTGGGATGAGACAGAGGCAATTCTTGTCCCTGGCCTCCTGTCCCTGCCGTGTAGCCGCGCCCGGTTCCGGTGGCATCTTCTCCCCAACCCGCGCGTCCCCCTGGTCGCTTGTCATTCAGACGCTCCCGTTCCAAGCCAGGAGCAATGGTGTCTTGACGATCACCAGAAAGGGAATTGCCGTTCCCCGCGCCGCTCCGTCCCGCGATGGTCCACGGTGGGCGCGATGTGGGTGTCTGGTCGTCGTTGGGGAAGTCCAATATCCATTCGGATTCGATAAATTCGTAACCAAAATCAACGCGCATATCATCCAAGGCCGCCAATGCTTGATAGTAATTTTTGATGCCGGCTGGCCGAATCAACATGAGTAGGTACGGAATCTCGTCTGGATCGGATTTTTCTATCCGTTTTTCCACGGCACGGCGCAGCTCCAGGTACCACGTAACCGAAGTCAAGGCGACGGATTCTTGGTCAGGGTGAAACGTCAGGCCAACACCACTGCATTCGATATAAATGGGTTTTCGCGTGTCGCCGTACTTGCCGCGATAGGGGACAAGGGAATACGTTTGCTGTTCCCGTTTGCGGGCGCTGTGTATGTCGGTCAAGGCTTGTTCGAGCTGATCGAGGTCTTGGGCAAGTTGACGCATCTCGGTTTGTGTTTGTTCGCGTGCTCCTGTCCGCTCCGCTAACTGCTTTTGGCGTTGAGCGACATCCTCTTGCAATTGTGCCAATAACCGGCGCTCGGCATCGAGACGTTGCCGGGCCTCCCGCGCGCGATCCGCTTGTTGATCGGACTGCTTTTGCAGTTGCGTGATTTGCTCGCGAATGGTGTTCGCTTCCGCGGTTAATTGATTTTGCTCCGCCGCCAGACGGGCGCGCAGGGCGGCTAGACGTTCTTCCCATTCACGGCGTTGTTTTTCCTCGGCGGCGCGGCGCTCCGCCTCCGCCTGAGCCGCGCGGGCGGCAGCCTCACGCGCCTCTTTCGCCGCGCGTTCGTCCGCCTCCGCGACTACCTGAATGGTTTGTGCTTGCGACATCATCTTGGCACGACGATCCAAGATCAGCAGCAACAAGATCAGCGACCCCATAGCGCAGAGCAACACCGCCAAAAAGGGGAACGTCGAAACCTGTAAATGCTGCCGGCGTCGTCTCATGCCGCCTCCCCGGAGCGCAAACTCAAGCGGCTCGGTTGTGTCGGACTTGCCGACGCCCGCGCGGTCATTAAGTGAATGGCGGCGGTCAGGCTATGGATGGCTTGATCCAAAGTACCGGTACCGGCCAGGACGCTCAGGTTTTGTTGTAAGACCTCCTGCATGCGGACTAGCTGTTTCTCGTCCGTCTGCAACCGTGACAAGGTTTCCGAGTAGGTAGTCAGACGTTGCGTGAGCGCTGTCAGCCCTTGCGTCTGTTCCCGTCCGGTCTCCCGGATGCTAGCCGCTAACTGGTTCAGTCGTTCGGCCAACGAGGAGACATGTTGAATCGATTGATTTTCCAACTCACTCAAACGGCGCGAGTGTGTCTCCAAACTACGCGCTAACGCAGCTTCCACGGCGGTACACAGGTTGTGCTGCAAGCGTTGTTCGATAGCCGCCCGGCGCTGGTCGATCTCCTCCAGCGACTCGGCCCACAAGGTGACTTGCCGCCGCATCAGCTCATCCACTGTTCGTAGCAACAACTGGCTGTGTTGCCGGATGCTTTCCGTGACTTCCTGCCCTGCTTCCCCCAGACGTTCAAAACGATGGGCCAAGTGCTGGTCCACGTAGCGATCCACGCCATCGAGGGTACTTTGTTCCGCCCGTTCCACGACGAAATGCAGGAACATGACGATCATGGTCAAGCCCAGGGCCAGGGCCGTCGTGTCGAAGGCGGTGGCCAGACCATCGGTGACTTTATTCAAATTCTTTTCGAGCATTTCCGGTGACACACCGGAGATAGCCTGGGTGATCCCCAGCACTGTACCCAAGAAGCCCAATATCGGAATCGCCCAAGCCAGGAAGCGGATGAAGCTATAACTTCCTTCTAAAGTCATGGCGTCATTGTCGGCCAAGGCGCGCATCTGATCGTCGAGCTGGGCCGCCGATCCACGTCCCCGAACAAAGTCGAGGATGTTGGCGACTCGGCACCCCCGCAAAGTTTGTTGTTGTCTTCGAGGTAACTGTTGCCACTCGGCGAGCAAGTAGCTGGCTTCCTGCACCGCGACTGGCTTGCCATCCCAGCGTGGCAAAAACTCCACTCGACTGGCCATCTTCTCCTGGAGATAACCAAGCATCTTGATAGCTAATGCTCCCATGGCGCAGCAGAAGAGCACTAGCTCGGCCACTTCCACTGGATGTTGCAGGTAGCGTTGCACGACCGTGCCTTGCAAAGGGCCTTGATGGGCTAGCGCCAGCATCCCCGCCGCCAGCGGCAACCCTAGCAGGACGGCCCCCATCACCGTTCCGGAGCGGCGCTGCCGAATCATAGACAACTCTCCGACAGCG
>JBKBIP010000022.1:88512-110437 GCA_046297495.1 Gemmataceae bacterium
AGATTGCGAACGTGCCATGCCTCATCCTCGAATTGAAGTTGACGTGGCTTGCCCCGTTTTCCGGAATTCTTCCCTTGGCTTCCATGCCGGGAACCCGTGCAAGCACACTCTCGATATTTCATCGACCACGTGAGGGGGCGGATTGTAGCGTTTTCTCGGCATCCGTCGAGAGGAAGGTGGCCCGTTTGAAGATAGGATGATCCAGAAAGGATGAAGAGGGGACGTGCTGAGATGGCCAAGCCGGAACGGAGTGAAACTACTTCAGTTCTTCCCCTATCAAAGTCGATCGCTGGATGTATTCATTTCCACCAAGGTGATATGTCGCACGGCTTCCGGAGACAGCTGGAACGATTTGTCCGGTGTCTCCAGCTGCACGGACTGAAAGGTCATGTTCCGTAAACGGCCGGGCACGATGGTACCATTCACTTGTTCCACCAACACTTTTTTACCTATCAGACCAACGCGCGCTTGCCACTGAGTTTCTAAAGTTACCCAGTCCCCTTGAAGTACCCGATCGTACTCTTCATCGAGTTGATGCAGTAACCGGCGGGCTACGTCTTGGCAAATCAAAGGAGATGTCGTGAATAGGGATAACGAACCGGCCTGGAGGAGACCGGCTTGAAGGAAATCCGCCTGGGACTGATGGACGTTCAAGCCAATGCCGACAATCGTGGGTAGCTCACCCGCGGCTTGCTTGCCAAACGGTTGACCGCCGACTACCTGCTGCTCGATCAGGATGCCGCATACTTTGCGTCCCTGAATGAGCACGTCATTGGGCCATTTAATGTGGGCGTCGAGGCCAGTGGTCTGGCGGATAGTCGCGCATACTGAGACGGCGGCCCAAGCAGTGAGGATGGCGGGACGCCGCAAGATGGGAGGCGGAAACAGCAACAGCGACAGCAAGACGCTGCTGTCTGGTGGGCTGACCCAGGACCGGCCCTGTTGCCCCCGTCCCGCCGTCTGCCGCCGAGCTAGGATGGCCAAGCCGTGCTGGCGGCGGTCATGTGCCCATGACCCCGCGTGGTTGTTGGTGCTGTCCAAGGAAGTGAACACCAAAACGCGCTGGCCCAGGTGGCGCGTCGGCAACTGCCATTCGGTTTCAGGTGCAATCACGACAGGTAATCCAAACCAATATCCAAGGCGGAAGCGGAGTGCGTCAGGGCGCCGATGCTAATACGCTCCACGCCAGTCATGGCCACGCTCCGCACGTTGTCCAGGGTGATGCCGCCGGAGGCTTCCAACAAAACTCCCGGCACCAGGCGGTTCCGTCGGGTCACGGCTTCCCGCAGCTCGTCCAGATTCATGTTATCCAACAATATGATGTCTGGCTGACAACGCAGAGCCACATCGAGCTGGTCCAAAGTATCCACTTCGATTTCCAGCGGCAAGCGTTGCCGAGATTCGTTGGGGGAGAGTTGTCGCCAATCCCGCACGCGCCGTAACGCTTCTTCAATTTGTTGGTGGAAGCTCACGCTCCCCAATCCGGCGAGATGGTTGTCCTTGATGAGAATGCCGTCATACAGCCCTCGGCGATGGTTCTGGCCACCGCCACAGCGCACGGCATATTTCGCCAACACGCGCCAGCCGGGAAGTGTCTTGCGTGTGTCTAAAATCTGGCACGGCAGACCCGCCACGGCCTCGACATAGCGGCGCGTCAACGAAGCAATGCCGCTGAGGTGTTGGATGAAGTTCAGGGCGGTGCGTTCGCCGGTCAGGATAGACCGCAGGGGGCCAACGACGCGGGCCAGTTGGTCGCCGGCTTGAATGGCGGTGGCTTCGGTTTGATACGTTTGCCAGCGAATAGTCGCATCCAGGGTGGCGAACACCAACTCCGCCGCCGGCAGTCCAGCCAGCACTCCCGATTGACGAGCGACCAACACGGCTTCTCCGCGTGCGTCTTCCCGGATGACGGCTTGGCTGGTGACATCCCCTTGGTCATCGAGGTCCTCCATCCAGGCCAGCTCCAGCAATCGACGACATGCTTCCGTCTCTTCCAGTCCAAAGATCATGTCAGTCATATTGGCCTCGCTCATTCAAAGAAGCGCACGGCGTTGCGGAAGATTCGCAAGCCATCCCCTTCCTCGGCCAAGCCGCAGCGCGTCCATTGGGGATGCTGCGTGGGGAGAACGTGGCGTTCGGGATGTGGCATCAGGCCCAGAACTCGGCCACTGGCGTCGCACAGACCAGCGACATCCCCTTGCGAGCCGTTGGGGTTGATCGGATAACCACCGGCTTGGCCGTGTTCATCCACATAACGAAGCACGATTTGCCCGGTTTGTTCCAAGCCGCGCGCGATCCACGACTCCCGGCACAGAAACCGGCCCTCGCCATGCGCGATGGGCAAGTGCAAACGGTCAAGGTCGCGCAGAAAAGGGCACTTGCCCGCTTGGGCTTGCAAATGCACCCAGCGGTCCTCGAAGCGCCCCGACGAGTTGTAGGCCAAAGTAGCCACAGGCCCTTCCTCGTCGGGGGGGATCAGCAGCCCCGCTTTCAGCAACACCTGAAAGCCATTGCAGATACCCAGTATCAATTTTTCGGCGGCGCGAAAACGGCGCAGGGCATCCCCCAAGAAGTGGGTCAATTGATTGGCGAGAATCTTACCCGCCGCCACGTCATCACCATACGTGAAGCCGCCGGGAATGATCAACATTTGAAAGCGCTGCAAGAGAGTGGGGGCTTCCCGCAGTTGACGGATATGGAGACGTTGCGCCACTGCTCCTGCTAATTCACAAGCGAATTGCGTTTCCAGATCGCAATTGGCGCCTGGGGCACGCAGTATGAGAACACGCGGCGCGGCCATGGTGATGCACCCTCAGCTGAATTTTTTTCGGCCAGCCTCTTGACTGATCCGAAATCGAGGTCCATAATGTCGTCATATAAGCTTCACGCCCCCATCGCTAGTGTGGCCAGGGGATTTCGGTCTGAAAGTTCAACTTTCAGCACTAGCACGATGGGCGGTGGTGGGGTTTTATTTTTTTTCGGGAATTACCTTGACAACCTGAAAAAGTGAGCTACAATTCAAAATGTCCCAATTACAGGGGCAAGAAAATTTAAGATTCCATGAATCCTTTATGAGGTTCGTGAAATCTAAATAAAAAAGGGGAAGTTTTTCCCTCAAAAGTGTTCTTTGACAATTTGGTAGCACCTACAAGCTTAAGCGAGGATGTGTGTTCCGCCGTACGGTACGATAACAGTCTTGCTTTCCAAGGCGTAAGCCGAAGCAAGCAAGTCTTTTGAGTCGTGCTGAAAGGCGACCAACCTTTCGATTCGCTAAATAGTAACTCCGGCGGTTTCCATGAGAAGCCTCGCCGGTGTCATATGCTGATCGGCGCAAGCGGATTAGCAAGCGAATATTATTTGAAGGGTTTGATCCTGGCTCAGAACGAACGTTGGCGGCGTGGATTAGGCATGCAAGTCGAACGAATCCCAGGGCTTCGGCTCTGGGGGAAGTGGCGAAAGGGGCAGTAAGGCGTGGGTAACCTACCCTGGGGACTGGGATAGCCATTCTAACGGATGGATAATACCGGGCGACGTAACGAGGGGGCATCTTCTTGTTACCAAATGAATTTCGCCCTGGGAGGGGCTCACGTGGTATTAGCTTGTTGGTAGGGTAATGGCCTACCAAGGCTGAGATGCCTAGCTGGTGTGAGAGCATGACCAGCGCCACTGGCACTGAGACACTGGCCAGACTCCTACGGGAGGCTGCAGTCGAGAATCTTCCGCAATGGGCGCAAGCCTGACGGAGCGACGCCGCGTGTGCGATGAAGGCCTTCGGGTTGTAAAGCACTGTCGAGGGGGAGTAAAGCCGCAAGGCTTGAACTATCCCTGGAGGAAGCACGGGCTAAGTTCGTGCCAGCAGCCGCGGTAAGACGAACCGTGCGAACGTTGTTCGGAATCACTGGGCTTAAAGGGCGCGTAGGCGGATCATCAAGTCAGGGGTGAAATCTTTCGGCTCAACCGGAAAAGTGCCCCTGATACTGATGGTCTCGAGGGAGGTAGGGGCAGCTGGAACTTCCGGTGGAGCGGTGAAATGCGTTGATATCGGAAGGAACTCCGATGGCGAAGGCAAGCTGCTGGACCTCTTCTGACGCTGAGGCGCGAAAGCTAGGGGAGCAAACGGGATTAGATACCCCGGTAGTCCTAGCCCTAAACGATGGGTACTAGGTAGTGGACTTACATGGGTTCACTGCCGAAGCAAAAGTGTTAAGTACCCCGCCTGGGGAGTATGGTCGCAAGGCTGAAACTCAAAGGAATTGACGGGGGCTCACACAAGCGGTGGAGCATGTGGCTTAATTCGAGGCTACGCGAAGAACCTTATCCTGGGCTTGACATGTGCGAAAGCGGCAGGAAGTAGCCCGCGGAAACGTGGGGCCAACGGTAACCAGTCCGGAACCTGCCACAGGTGCTGCATGGCTGTCGTCAGCTCGTGTCGTGAGATGTCGGGTTAAGTCCCATAACGAGCGAAACCCTTGTTCCTAGTTGCCACCCGAAAGGAGCACTCTAGGAAGACTGCCGGTGTTAAACCGGAGGAAGGTGGGGATGACGTCAAGTCCTCATGGCCTTTATGCCCAGGGCTGCACACGTGCTACAATGGCGTGGTACAAAGGGACGCAAACCCGCGAGGGGGAGCAAATCCCAAAAAACACGCCCCAGTTCAGATCGAAGGCTGCAACTCGCCTTCGTGAAGCCGGAATCGCTAGTAATCGCAGGTCAGCAACACTGCGGTGAATGTGTTCCTGAGCCTTGTACACACCGCCCGTCAAGCCACGAAAGGGAGGAGCGCCCGAAGTCGGTCACGCCAACCCGCAAGGGAGGCGCCCGCCGAAGGCGAGATTCCTGATTGGGACTAAGTCGTAACAAGGTAACCGTAGGGGAACCTGCGGTTGGATCACCTCCTTTCTAAGGATGAATGATCACGGGACGGTCCTCACGACCGATCCCTACATGTCGCATCCTCCTTAAGTTTGTGCTACCAATTGTTAAAAGATAGAATCCCGCTGGTTTTGCGACCAGCGGGATTTTTTTAGCTCAACACTGTTTCTCGGTTCATGTGCCACGCCATCTCTTACGCTGCGTTCCGGTCTGGCCTGAAGATCGTATCGGTTCGCTGTCTCACGCCGCGCAACACTCGCCACGTTCCCCGCGCGCACTCTTCCCAAGTAAAACACCGTGCGTGTTCCACCACGCCTTGACGCAACTTGCGGAGCCATTCGTCGTCCAAGATCACGCGCTGCATGGCCGCGCGCCAACCATCTCCATCTTCCGCGTCAATCAAATGCGAATGACCAGCGGTGACTTCCACCAATGCCGCCGCCGTCGAGGCTAACACCGCGCCACCGCAAGCCATCATCTCGACCGGGGGCAAGCCAAAACCTTCATAATGGGATGGATAAACCAGCGCCCGCGCTCCATTGTACAACGCTGGCAAATCGGTACTGGCCACATAACCCAAATGAATGACACCGCACTGGCGCGCGTGTGTCTGATAATAGTCCGCTACTTCGCCCGCTTTCCACCCCCAGCCACCAACTAGCACCAGAGCACAGCGTTCCCGCACGGCGTTTGGTAATAATTGATACGACTTCAGCAGCGTGAGCAGATTCTTGCGCGGCTCAATGGTTCCCAGATACAGAAGATACTGGCGCGGCAAGCCAAGGCGTTGGAGAACGGGGAGAACCTGTTCATCCCCTAGCGGTCGAAATTCGGGGCGAATGCCATTATACACGCGCGTGATGCGCGCAGGGGGCACGCCAAGGATGTCGATCATTTCCTGACGGACAGCATCGGATACCGTCACAAATCGGGCGCGGCTGTTCAGGACTTGTGAGAAATGTTCCTCAAAATAATCCACACGGTCGGCGGGATGCCATTCGGGATGTAGCAAAGCCGACAAATCATGGACCGTGACTACGGTAGGCAGCTCGGTCGGAAACGGAATGTAGTTCGGCTCGAAATAGACATCGCAGGGCTGTCGCCAACAATGAAACCGAAAATGCCAAGACTTACAATGGCGCGCCAGACGTCGGACAAAGCGAGTGCCACCGCGCCGAGCCAAAGCTGGTAATGTGTCATGGGGTGGAGCAGCATGGCGCCGAGCCTTGCGGCCCTGTAAACGGTCCCAAACACTCGCCAACCGGGCGTATCCGCCTTCCAGCCAAGGCGGCGGATAGGAAACGATTTCGTCCGTGCCAGCTTGAGCACGCAGGCAACGCATTAACTCGGCGGCATAGAAGCCCACGCCGGTCTTGCGACCTAGTGCCACCAGCTGATTGACGATGACGCGCATCCCTGCCCCTTGTATTGGCGATTCAGAACACTTTGTTTGAGCATTGGAAAGTTCGTATTCATTACATGCCGCTTTGTTGCTGGATGGACCAAGCTTTCCCCAAGTTATCATGCTTAAGGCATTCAGAGAAATCCCAGGCACCAAGCCCGATAACAAATTACCGGCGCGGCGTCCAGCTGATTTTTCGATCCACTGAACGGCGCGGTGGATTAGCGAGCATTTTCCAATGCTTGGACGTAATCTCAGTTGGACGAGCCAGCGGGGATGATTGTTGTTGGTTGAGACGGATGGAGAACCGATTCCAACACGCGCGCCGTCTGTCGAGCACAGCGTTCCCAAGTGAACGATCGCGCGTAGGATGCGCCATCGCGGCGCAAGCCGGTGATCCAGTCCTCATCCGATATAGCATTAAACATCGCCTGTCGCCAGCCGTCCCGATCAGCTGTAGGGATAATATGAGCATGGCGGCCAAACACTTCCACCAGGGCGCCGGCGTCGGAACAGAGGACCGCGCCGCCGCAAGCCAGCATCTCCAGCGGCGGCAGGCCAAAACCTTCGTAATGCGATGGATACACCAGGGCGCGGGCGCCGTTGTACAAAACGGGCAAGAGGTTTTCCTCCACGTAGCCCAAATAAATGACATGGTGATGCCGGGCCTCGTCGTGCAAAAAAACCGCCACTTCCTCGGCGTTCCAGCCCCATTCCCCCACCAACACCAATGGGCAGCGTTCACGTAGCGCTACCGGCAAACTAACGTATGCCTGTAGCAGCATGTGAATGTTTTTGCGCGGCTCGATGGTTCCCAGATACAACAAATAGTCGTTCGGCAATCCCAGACGTTTCAGAGTATGAGCCACGTAGCCCCGATCCAGACGATTCATGTCGGCGCGCGTGCCCAAGTAGATGGCCGTGACACGCTCGGGCGCTACCTGAAGTTGCTCGATTAATTCTCGCCGCACGTAATGAGTCAAAGTCAAGAAATGTCGGCCATTTTTGAGCACCTGCGCGAAATGGCGCTCATAATAGTCAATACGTTCCGGCGGATGCCATTGCGGATAGAGCAAGGCGGACAGATCGTGCAAACTGACCACCACGGGAATATCATAGGCAAGAGGAATGAAATTTGGTTCAAGGTACAACTCACATCGCTTGCGGCGACAAGCACGGCGAAACAGAGCGGCGGTTATCTCCTGGATTCCGCGGCGCAGGCGCCCTTTCACCTTCTGACGCAGCAGCGACCGCATGGGAGCAGGGACAGAGGCGTCATGGGTGGACGCGGATGCTGGAGGACGGGCCGCCGGCGCGTTCACATACTCCCGGAGCCGCCGGTGCCAGCCTTCTGGGTACGCGGTGATGTGCCATTCAGGATACAACTGCCGGAAGTGCCGTAACAATTCATGGGTATAGTACCCAATGCCCGTCTTGCGTCGTAAGGTTGATAATTGATTAACGATCAAGCGCATGATTCGATCTCATTTCCGTGATGACAAAAAAACATGAACAGACTCATGTTCAAGACCCCGTGCGCATGGTCCAGCGGCGCGCGATATACTGTCGAGCGCGCCAGTACAGCGCGGAGCAGCGCACGGGCCAAGAAAGCACGGGAAACGGCAGCCGTCGCAAGCCCCACAAACGCGCGGACAACCGCACCTGCTCCGTCTTCGTGGCGACGACAATGTCTTGGGGCAATAGGCAGGCTGTTTCACGGCACCAACTGCCATGATGAATCGGATGCCGCACACGTAATCCCCAACGTTGATACAGTCGCAACACATGATCTTCATCATAGGCAACGGCTTGTTCAGGAACATGCGGCTGACAACATCGGCAAGTCTGGGTGCCAAATCGAAAATCGAAGGCGCTTTTTCCCAGCCGGATGCGCTCTCGTGCTTCTGGGTTTAGCAAAAAAAAGGTGGCGAAACAACGGCCCCCTATCTTCAAGACACGAGCAATTTCAAACAGATAATTTTCGAGTTCCGCCGGCAACAAATGGGTGAATACCGAAGTGAGTAGGACGAAATCGAAGGACTGATCCGCATAGGGAAAACAAAATCGGTGTGGTGCGATGGAGCCATTGGGATGATAGGCTTGGTTGTAAAGGTCAATCCATTGAAAATGAAAATTGGGGTAACAAGGTGTAATGTGTTCCTGACACCATTGGATGCCTCGTGGAACAATGTCAAACCCTTCATAACGGGCCGCCGAGGACAAATAACCCGTTAAGGGAATCGCCATCCGACCAATCCCGCAGCCTACGTCCAAAACATGATGATGCGGGCACAGTCCACCGACGTCAATGAATCGGCGCAGCAAAAGTTCGCCGATGGCCGTGAAATCACCGTCGCCGACGAAATTCCATTCGGGAGGTGGTAGTATTCGCAACATCGCACCGCGCTACCTGTGACATAAGACGCCAGGCGCCTTACAGTTCTCGGTCACCAGTTTTTACATAGTTGTTCATTACTCGGCTGAAAATTCAAGCGATATTCCTCGCCAGCCACGAGCGAGAGATTCGGATTATAATATGGGTCTCCCATGACCAGCCGTGTGCTCCATTTGGCAGCGAAGTGATGCGCTTCGCGAGCCAACTGCTCTTGATAGTCGAGATGGGTTTCCGCAGCGCCTCGTGTCCGAGATTCATGATGATACAGTCGCGCGCGTGGCGTCCAAACAACCAAGTAATCTTTCTGACGCAGACGCAGGCATAAATCAATGTCATTGAAGGCAATCGCCAAGTCTTCATCGAAACCGCCGATTTCCTCGAAGACAGGACGGCGAATCATCATACAAGCGCCCGTCACGCAGCAAACATTTTGTATGACTTGCAATCGCCGCATATAACCCAGCGCCGTTCGCGGTTTTCCTTGATGCGCGTGGCCGGCGATGCCGCCCAAGCCGAGGATGACACCGGCATGTTGTATCGTATCATCGGGATAGTACAATTTGGCCCCGACCGCTCCCACGTCGGGCCGCAGCGCGTGTTCCAACAATCGCTCCAACCAATCCGGATGGATGACTTCAACATCATTGTTGAGAAACAACAACACTTCTCCCTGGGCATGTTGGGCGGCGAAGTTGTTGAGGGCCGAATAATTGAATGGTTGGTCCCACTCCAATAATTGACAACGCGGTGTTTTTACCAGCTCTTGATAATAGTGGAACGTTTCGACTTGTTGACTGTGATTCTCAACAATTAGAACTTCATGATTTTGATAACTGGTGCGTGCGAGTGAATCCATGCAACGGTGGAGAATATGCACGTGATCTCGATTCGGAATGATGATGGACACCAATGGCCGTTGGGGCCAGTCGTATTGAACGTGGTAGGTCCCGGCGACCGTGCCAGATATAATATCGCCGGACAACTGGCAGCGCCGCATGTGGCTGGCCAAGACCTCCCGACAGGCTTGGTCGGCGCGAGCGGCCGCATTAGTCCCAACCACGGAATGTTCGTGGCGGTGATACAGCACGCGGGGGATGTGCAAGATATGGCGAGCTTGTTCCGAGGCCCTCAAGACCAGATCATACTCGCCAGCCTCATCCCCCAACGCACGCCGGCTGGCGACGCGCTCCAGCAGCTCTCGGCGATAGACGCACGGACGCCCAATATATTGGTAGCTTCGCAACGTGTCGGGAGACCAATCTGGCTTGAACAGGGGATCACGCCGTTGTCGTTTCCGCTTGTCGATGACATCCTCATCGGCATAAATCATGTCCACGGCGGGATAGTCATTGATAGCCTGAACAATCTCAAACAGGGCAAACGGGGCGAGTGTGTCTCGAACACCAATAAATGTCACAAACTCACCTGTGAGCTGTTCCGGCAAGATCGGAAATTGTCTGGTGGCATTTTCTGGTTGATCCATGATGTGAATGTGAATCCGCGCATCCTGCCGCGCGATCGCTAATAACTGGTGGTGTATCTCCTGATGCGTAGGAAAGGAGAGGATGATCCACGCCTTCCAATGGCCGTAGGTTTGATTTCGGAGGGATTGAAGCGTGTTTTCCCAGTCCGCTAAACGAGCAGAGAAGGAATCGAGAATCAGGCTGATTTTTGGTTGTTCGACAAAGTGAACCTGCTTTTGTTCGTTTAACGCATCGGCGGTTGGTTCATGGAGCTGTATCCAATCTTGATAGACAGCCGGAGCGATGTAACACTCATCCCCATCCAGGTAGCGCCGCCTGTGGAGACGGCGCTGCAAGTGTAACAGACGATGAAACAACCACTTGGCCAATCGCTTACGCCGGGAGTTTTCCGGTAGGAGCATATTGCGAAGGCGATAGGCGTAAGTGAGCAGTTTCCATCCGTGAGAACTATGGATTTGATGCAGAGTGCGGTTGCGGGCGGCCAGCAGCCGTTTGTGTTCCTCCAGCGCTTGTGTCAGAAAAGCAATGCCCTGTTCCAGAGCGTAAGCTTCCGTCTCTGTATGGACATCCTCGGTGTGTTCCTTGGGATGTGTCGCTGGTTGCCGATCGAGCACGCCACGACTCCTTTCGTGAGAGCATTCTCGTGACTCGGCTCGATCAGCATGGGTCAAGCGGCTCGCGACTGACGACTATTGACGTCTTGGACATAGGCGGCGATGACCTCGTCGGTCGGTCCTAACAAGCGCAAGCAACCATGATCCATCCAGATCGCCTTGTCACAGATTTTTTTGAGTGAATTCAAATCATGGCTCACCATGACAATCAGCTCCGCCTTGGCCAGCATGTCTTGCATCCGCTGGCGGGCCTTGGTCTGGAATGCCATGTCTCCGACGCCGAGCACTTCATCCACCAGTAGGATTTCTGGCTCGATGGCCGTGGCGATGGAGAAGGCCAGGCGCACCATCATACCGGCGGAATAATAGCGCACCGGCATGGCCAGGAATTCTCCCAGCTCGCTAAACTCGGCGATTTCCTGAATTTTCGCGCGCACGCTGCGCGGCGTTTCCCCTTGCAAATAGCTGCGATAGACGATGTTCTCCCAACCGCTGGCGTCCGGCTCGAAGCCCAGACTGATCTCGAACAAGGAGCTGATCCGCCCCTCCACCACGCGGCGGCCCGTGGTGGGAGGGTAGATGCCCGCCAGCAGCTTCAGCAGCGTGCTTTTGCCGGCCCCATTGTGACCTACAATAGCTAGCCGGTCCCCGCCTTGGAGCTTCAGGCTGAGGTTCTTGAGTGCCTCCACATGCATCATGTTGTCCTTGCGTCCGCGACACAATTGGCGGACGACCAACTCCTTGAGCGTGATTTTGCGCGGGCGCACGTGGAACGTCAGATGGACATTGTCCAATTCAATCTTCGGCATCATGCACCATTCCCTGTTCCGTGTTCCGTCCGAACGAATGGCCTCTTCCGTGTCATGCGAGCGGCTCGGGCGTTCGCCGCCGTCCACCGTCATGTTTTTGCCTCACAGATAAAAGATCAACCGGCGTTGGCAATGATAGAGCAGCAACCCCGCCAGCCCCAGCACGAACGCCACCGTCGCGCTAGCGATGATATACGCTTGCATCGATGGCACATGGCTGCCATCCAGCAAGGGGGCACGGATCAGCTCCAGGAAAGACACAAAAGGGTTCAGAATCACGAGCCATTGCAGATATTGCCGTTGCAGCAGCAATTCGGGCTTATAGATGATGGGCGTCGCATAGAACAGAATTTGAAAGCCAATCTCGGCCAGATGTTGCGTGTCTTGAAAATAGACATTCAAGAAGCCGGCAATGACCGCCATGCCCCAACCCAGCAGGAACAGCATGAGCAACGAGGGAAGTAAACTCAGGAATGCCAGCGGGTCCGGCAGTCCGTACACAACCAGACGCAACATCAAGACGACCAACAGCGCCAGCAGGAAATGAATCATCCCCCCCAGCGCCGTGCGGAGCGGATAGATGGCCAAGGGGGCAGGGTATTGGCGGATGTACGATTCCCCTTGAAAGAAGCAGCGGCAGCCTTGCAGCGTGGTGGCGGTGATGTAATTCCAACACGACAAGCCGGCCAGCAGAAAGGGGGCGAAGTCGCGGGCGTTCATCTGAAACAGGTGCCGGAACACCAAGCACAACGTCGCCGTCATCGCGATGGGGTGCAGCAACGACCAACCCAGGCCCAGCACCGAACCCCGGTAGCGCGTCCGCAAATCCATCCGCACCAGCGACATCAAGAAGTAGCGGCATCTCCAAACAGCCGAGAGATAGCCGACCATGCCAACGCCTCCTCATCCATGAATTGCGTCCAATAGGACGGTTGGGGCATCCTGCGAAGATGTGCAAACCGCAACCGTGGTTTTGCTTATATCAGGACGTGGTGGAAAAATCAACCGCGCGTGATTTTTCGGGCAGGTGGCTAACTTTATGATTCGCAAGCGGTTGGGAATTCGCGCTGCTTCTCGGCCCCAAGGAATCTCATATTTACTCCGCGTGACGCGCGGCGGAGACCTTCTCCCACCTGGCTAATAACGGCCGACCTGGACCACGAGCTAAACCACAGCACTTACTCTTGACTCGACATGTGTACTAATGTATATTAATAAAATCAAAGAAATTGCCTTCCTTTCATTGTTCCATTCCACCCCACCCCCCCCATTCCCGAAGAGAAAAAGGGGACGCGACTCGAATTGCTGGACAGCGAGCGGATCGTGGCGTCAGCTGACAACCAGCAAATTCGAGTCGCGTCCCCTTTTTGGCCTTTTTGGCTTCACTTCGCGCTGGCCCACAACGCTTTGAGCGCCTCGGCGCCGGCGTTGCGGAGTTGGGTGAATATCTTGCGAATCTTGTCGCGGTTGGCTTCGGCGTGCAGGCAGCGGAGCAGGCTGACGGCGTGGGCGTCGTCGAGCAGCTTCACCAGAGCGGGCAGCAACCATTCTTGGACGCCATAGACCTTCCCCTCGGCGGCACACACGGGAATGACACCAACCAGATAATCCCCCAGCTGCTGGCGCACGGCGGCGAGGGCTTGCTGGATATGCTGTTCCTTGGGCCGGCGCGGCTGTTGCCAGTTGTAAGGCGGTTCCCACTCCAGTGCTGGCGATAAGAGGTCGATGTGCGTCATCACGGCCAACACCGGCGGCAAGCGGTATTGCGGTTGGCTGGCGAACCAGTCACGCAGCTGGCGGAGCATGTCGAGATCAGCTTGACGGGCCGGGTTGCAAGCGTGCAGCACGAGTAACAGCAATTCGGAATCCTTGGCTGCTTGCCGAGTGGCGTGTACCTGATCCGCTTTCGGCCCGGCGTGGGCGTAGCCGACGGTATCCAAAATGTGCAGCTGCGTGGCCAAGCCGGCTTGTTTCAGCTCATAGCGTGTGATGGTCGCCGTGGCCGGCAAGACATCGGTGATGGCTTTTTGTTCTCCCAAGAGCGCGTTGATCAAACTCGATTTGCCCACCTTGACCTGTCCCAACACGGTGATGGTCACTTGCGCCGCAGCCGCCATTTTTTCATCGGGCGGCGTTTCCGGGGCCTCGGTCGCGGTGGCCGGGGCATGAAGGGAGCGCATCAGCTCGCGGTAGCGCGTGGCTCCCACCCGCAGCCGGCCGCTGTTCAATTCGATCAGGTACGTCCCCAGCCGGTGGACCAGGTGCATGTAAAACCAGGCCAGTAAATTTTGTTGCAACAGCTCGAACGACTTGCCCATGCCCAAGCGCGAGGCGGCGTAGCGGAGGCCGGTTTCCCACGGCGCGAACACGGCCGCCACCAGCCAATAGATGTTGCTGGCCCGCTGATACCAGTCCGCCATCTGCCTGGCCCGCCGCCAATCGTGAATGGTGAGCAAATGGCCGCCGGGCAAGTTCTGATCGACTAGCTCGGCCATGTCATGGGCGGCCAACTCGATGACCGCCAGGATTTCGGGGATGGTCAATGGCCCAATCGGGTCCTCGGCCTTGGGATGATAAAAATGCGCCAGTTCCCGTCCCATGTCCTGGGCCAAGCTGACATAAAAATGAACATCCCCCAGCTGTTCGGCGGTGATGTCGGTGACGGCCTTGGCGCGGGCCTCGACCAGCTGCCAGGCGCGCTGGTCCCGCTCGGTCCAGTGCGACGGCGTGGTTTCCGGCGGCGGACGCAGCAGCAGGCGTTTCCGCTGCCAATACCATGCCAACAAGTAACCGAATGTCACCGCCACCAGCAGCGCGAACCAGGAGTACAACCCCCAACCCAACGTCCACAAATAGTACCAGCCCACCCCCGCCAAGACAGCGAAGGGGCCAAGTATCAACACGGCCACGGTCACCACGCGCCAGCGACTCATGCGGTTCTCTCCCATTGGGATGGCGATGCTGTGGGAACGGCACTCGACCAGCACGCGGCTTAGATGGACGTTTCCACCTCGCGCCGCGCCAACGCCGCGCGGAGCGCCGCCACGCCGACCACGGGTTCTTGACAAGTGAAGTTTTGACAGATATACGTCGTCACCGGGCCGGCGGACGTTTTGCCGGCCAGGAGGGGCAATAGCTCGTCCGCGTCGGCGTGGTCGCCGGATTTCAGGGCCAGGACTTTGTGCGGCTGAAAACCGGCGCGAATCAGTCGCAAGGCTTCGCGCGTCTCCTCGGCGTCGGCGTCTCCCACGACGGCGAACTCGCGCACCGGTCCCAGGTGAAAATCGAGAGCCATTAACATCTGCCCCGCCGCCAAGGGGGAAGACGCCATCAGCCCCGCGCAGCCGCGCAGGGTTGCTTCTGCTTTTTCCAGCAAATCCAAGCGGCCCGTCAGCTTCGCCAGCCGCAACAAACCCATCACTGCCATGCCGTTGCTAGAAGGGATGGAGCTATCGTGCATGTCCTTGACGCGCAAGATGAGCTGCTCGTGCTCGCGGGGGGTGTAGAAAAATCCCCCTTCGTCCGCGTCCCAGAATTGATCAACCATGATTTCGGCCAAGTCGAGGGCCGCCTGCAACCAGCGCGGGACGAAGGTGGCCTCATAGAGAGACACTAGACTATCAATAAAATAGGCGTAATCCTCCAGGTAGGCATTCAGCTTGGCCGCGCCGCCAGCGCCGCACACGCGCAACAGGCGCCCATCCGCCGTTCGCATTCGTTCCAGCACGAAGGCGGCGGCGCGGCTGGCGGCTTCGGTGTAGCGCGGCTGCTCCAGCACCGGACCCGCCTGGGCGAGGGCGGCGATCAGCAGGGCGTTCCAGGATGTTAATATCTTGTCATCCAATCCCGGCCAGACGCGCCGGCCGCGGACTTCCAGCAAACGCCGCCGCGCCTCGGCCAACCGCTGGCGCAGCTCGGCGACATCGAGGTGGAGCAAGCGAGCGTGCTGTTCATCGGTCTTGGAGCGATTGAGGATGTTGTGCCCTTCCCAGTTCCCTTCCGCCGTCACGTCATAGACATCACAAAATAACGAGGCCAACTCCTTGCCAAGAACATCATGGATCTCGGTTTCGGACCAGACGTAGAACTTCCCTTCCACGCCCTCGCTATCGGCGTCCTGGGTGCTGTAAAACGCTCCATCGGGGCTGGTCATCTCGCGCAAGACGTAAGCCAACGTCTCCTCGACGACCTGGCGATAGAACGGTTCCTCCGTGACTTGGTAGGCTTCCAGGTACGCGATGCTGAGCAGGGCATTGTCATACAACATTTTCTCGAAGTGCGGCACCAGCCAGCGCGAGTCGGTGCTGTAGCGGTGAAAGCCGCCTCCCAGGTGATCGTAGATGCCCCCCTGCGCCATACGGTCCAGCGTGTGCCGGGTCATGGCCAGCGCCGCCTCGTCGCCAAAGCGTTTCCCGACGCGAAGCAACAGGCGCAGCTCGATGGGATGCGGGAACTTGGGAGCCGTGCCGAAGCCGCCATGCACGGAATCGTAGGCACGCCGCAACATCGTCACGGTTTGCCGCAGCAAGCGCGGCTCCAGATCGTTGGGTTGGGGCTGAAAGTGGCTAACATCGCACAAATGGGCGGTGAGCTTCTGGGAATGGTCGAGCAGCTCGGCGCGGCGTTCCCGCCAAGCCTCGGCCAAGAAGGTGATCAGCCGCAGGAAGCCAGGCCGGCCGTAGCGGTCGTCGGGTGGGAAATACGTGCCGCCGTAGAACGGTTTCAGATCGGGGGTCAGAAACACGGACATCGGCCAGCCCCCTTGTCCGGTCAACAGCTGCACCGCCGTCATGTAAATGTGATCCAGGTCGGGCCGTTCCTCACGGTCCACTTTGATGTTGATGAAATGCGCATTGAGAACGCGGGCGATGTCGGGATGCTCGAAGCTCTCATGCTCCATGACATGGCACCAGTGACAGGCGGCGTAACCGATGCTCAAAAAAATGGGCCGATCCAGCCGCCGAGCCTGTTGCAAAGCCTCAGAACCCCACGGAAACCAATCGACGGGATTGTGGGCGTGCTGCCGGAGATAGGGACTGCTTTCATGGATGAGTCGGTTGGCGGGTGGGGATGTTCGGGACATACTCGGCTCCCTGTGGAAAAAAAGAGGGGAAGGCGTGGTAGGCACGACACCTTGTCACCCAAACGGCGCGCATCGAACGTGCCGCCTGGCTCTACTGGTAGTTTAGCGATGGCGAAGGGAAATGGTTAGCAACCACTGACCATGGGATCTCCCGATTCTGTTTCGCGCGTCCGATCGTCCCGCCCCCACACGATGACCGAATCATCTCCATGGGGAATTTTTTCTCAGTAACTCCTTACTCCGTCTCCGTCAGGGCCAACAAGCGCAGGCCGATGGGGAGCGATTCGCCGAACATCTGGCTGCGTTCGTCGTTTTCCAGCTCGGTGACTTGCTCGACGGTTTGAATCCAGTGTGGGGAAGCCTGGCGGGCGTGGAGCACGGTCAAAACGCTGTCGCGGTGGCTGTCGTCGATGTCCAAGGCGCGCTGGCCACTGCGGCGGGCGAGCTGCGTCAGGCAGAACAGCCAGGCGCTGCGCTCGCTGGCATTGCCGGGTTCAAAGGACAGGATCGCATCCAACCAGCCTTGCACCACGTCGGGATGCACGACGGCGTTGAGCGGGCCATAGAACAACACCCGCGCTCCCAGGCGCGTCAAGGCCCAGAAGCCATAGGTCGGCACCGGCGAGCGGCGCAACGATTTGAGCAGCGTTTGCCCCAAGGCTTCCTTGTGGCGGATGTCGAGACGTTCCAGGCTGGCGGCGGCGCGCCACATCTCCGCCAATTCGTTGGCACCCGGCTTGACGCTGCCTTTTCCCTTGCCCGGCAGCAGGAGCGGGCGCAAGCGATCATACAGCGCTTGCTGCAACGTGGCCGTCAGTCCCCCCGCCACCCGCCGCCACATGATCCAGTAATCCGCTCCCCCTTCGACCTGCTTGGGCAGCGGCACCCCCGCGACGTTGCGCGGCGGCGCGGTCATCATCTTCCATAATTGTTCGACTCGGTACTTGTCGAGGGCATCGCCGAAACCAGGCCGCAGGCAATAACCGACCAAATGATGCCAACGGCTCAAATGCGCCGGCGACCGGCGGCGCTGGTCGGCCACTTCGGCCAGGAACTCCCACAACCGGCGACATAGGCCCGTCGGCCAATCAGGGCGGGGCGCTTCCAGGGCAGCTTCCAGGGCCTTGGTCAAATCCTGTGGCGTCAGCGTATCATCACCGCCATACACGCCGCGAATCAAGCGGGCCGCTTCTTGCACCTGGGCTTCGGGCCAAACGTCGGTGACGGCTTCTGTTGTCTTGTCAGTGTCTTCATCGGCAACGATGTCGCGGACGTTGAACTCCAGCCGCCAGCGGTTGCCGCCGTCGCGGGCCACGCACCATAGCTCCAGCGTGCCAATCTCGGTGTTGCGCGCCGCCAAGGTGACGGGCACGCGCTTGGTGCCGCTGCGTTTGCCGCCGCGCAAGATGGTGTGCAAGGGGGGAAGCTTGAGCAATTGTTCGGGGGCCACGCGCAGCACATCGCCAGCGTGATCATGAAAGCGCACTGTGGAAGTGGCCAGCGGAAACAGCACCGGCTGTCCCAGGGCCAATTCCAGCTCTGGCTTGTCGAGCACGATCTCGCTCCCCTCCTCCATGCCGTGCGGCACGACGCAAACGACAGTGGCTTGGGCTTTCTCTGCCACTGCCTGGTCATCCGCTGCCACGGTGATGTAGTAGGAGCGGGCCAGGCCGCCGCCGATGCGCCGCCCGCCGGTGTGCCGCAGCCAGGCGTAAAAGGCGGCCCCCAGAGCGACGGCTTGTTCCAGCGAGGGATTGGTCAGCACCTTGGGTTGCCACGTTTGCTCGGGGCGGTCATACCAATGATGCAGCACCGCCAGCATCCGCTCGCGCAGCGTTTGCGGCTGAAAGACGCCGCCGTTGAAGAGAATCGCATCGGGGGCCGGGATGGCGCCATGCCCCCCCCCTGGCCGATGGCGTTTCAAGAAGGCGGCCAGGTGCCGGCTGATGCCCGGATCACTGACATAAGGAAGACCCATTTCGTGCAAGCCGGAGCGCGGGCCGCGCTGGATGTCGGCATCGGCGGCGACGATGGGAAAGAACCCGTCGCAAATGACCTGGCGCACGTCGTCGGGGGTCAAGTGCGTGTGCTGAGCGCCACCGATGACTTGCCGGCCGCGCCCCATGACGGTGACGGTGTGCGTGGCCGGCGGATTGGGGGCAAGCAGCGTTTCCTTGGCCAGCCGACATGCTTGGGTCAACATACCATACTGGACGGCGTCGAGCCGACCTGCGCCGGGCAATTTCGACTCGACGAACTTGGCCAGGGCCAGGTCCATGTTGTCGCCGCCCAACAGCAGATGATCGCCGACCGCCACGCGCACGAAGCCGAGCGCCCCTTCTTGCTCGACGGCTTCGATCAAACTGAAGTCGGTGGTGCCGCCGCCCACGTCAATCACGAGGCAGCGATCCCCCGGTTCCAGTTGCTCCGCGGCTTCCGTGCTACCGGGACCGGCATGGGCCAGCCAGCAGTAAAAGGCGGCTTGCGGTTCTTCCAACAGCGTCACGTTTTCCAATCCCGCTTGCCGGGCGGCTTCCACGGTCAGATTGCGGGCCATGTCATCGAACGACGCTGGCACCGTGAGCACCACGGCCTGTCGCTCTAGGTGGTCCTCCGGCGCGGGGTGAACGTGATTCCAGCTCTCGACCATGTGCCGCAGGAAACGGGCTGAGGCGTCCACCGGCGCGATGCGCGGCACGTCCGGCGGGGCGCTCCACGGCAACAGCGGCGCCGACCGATCCACGCCCGCATGACACAACCATGACTTGGCCGAGGTCGCCAGCCGTCCCGGAATGCGGGAGCCGTAATTGCGGGCGAATTCCCCTACCACGAAAGTCCGCTCCTTGTCCCACGGCAAGGCGGTCGCCCCCTGCGGCAAATCGTGCGGCCCCGGCAGATAGAGAAACGACGGCAACAACGGCCGCGCTGCGACTTCCGCTGGCGCCACCAACTGCGGAATGGCGAACGACTCAATGACGGGCCGGTCGCCGCGTGCTGGCTTATGATTGTCGATAAACGCGATGGCGCTATTGGTCGTGCCCAAGTCGATGCCGACCAAATAGCGCGTGGCGGCGGTGTTGGCGGCCATGAATTTCGTTCCTTCCGATGCCCCCGATCACGCAGGGCCGACCACGGAGGGGTTAACGGACAACGCCCCCTCAGTGATTGGCCCTTTTTCCCAATGCCACATTATATGACTGCGGCAACCACGGGTGGGTGTGCATCTTTTACTTGTGGGGCCAAAAAGGGGACGCGACTCGATTTCGCTGGTTATCAGCAAATACGAGTCGCGTCCCCTTTTTCTTGTCCTTTTTCTTGTCGAGCGGCTTACCTTTCCATCTTCGCATACCGCCCCACCACCGCTTTCGCCGTTCGCAAGCCATCGACGGCGGCGCTGACGATGCCGCCGGCGTAGCCGGCACCTTCGCCGACGGGATAGAGGCCGGTCAGGCCGGGGGTTTCGCGGCTGGGATCGTCGCGGAGGAGGCGGACGGGGGCGCTGCCGCGGGCTTCGGGGCCGACCAGCGTGGCTTCCGGCAAGAAGCGGCCTCGCCAGCGCCGATCCATGATTGGCAGGCCGTGCTTGAGAGCATCGAGGATGAGAGGCGGGACTAGCTCGGCGATGCGGGCCAGCACCAGGCCGCGCGGGTAGCTGCTGGGGGGCAGGTCGAGCGTGGGGCGGTCGGCCAGGAAGTCGGGGGCACGCTGGATCGGGCAGCGGTAGTCCCCCCGGCCCAGCTCGTAAGCCCGACGTTCGTAAAGTTGTTGCAGACGGACGCCGGCCAGAGGATCATCAGCCCCGAAGGCTTCCGTCGGGATGGTGACGACCAGGCCGCTATTGGCGAAGGGGGAGTCACGTTTGGACAGACTCATGCCGTTGGTGCAGAAGTAGCCCGGTTCCGAGACGCTAGGCATGATGAAACCGCCGGCGCACATACAAAAGGTGAACAGATCATGCCGGCCGTGCGCCACCAAGGAATAATCGGCGGAACCGAGCTGTTGTTCTAGCGGCGTCGGGCCGTATTGCACGCGATTGACCAGCTCTTGCGGCTGCTCGATGCGCACCCCCATCTGAAACGGTTTGGGGACCATCGGCACGCCGCGGCGCAGCAGCATGGCATACGTATCGCGGGCGCTGTGGCCAATGGCGAGGATGGCCACTTGACAGGGAATGTAGCCCGACGACGTATAAATGCCACACAGCCGGCCATCGGTGATGTCCAAGTCTTCCAGTCGGCAGGAAAAACGTATCTCGCCCCCCAGTTGTTCGATGCGCTGGCGAATGGCTTTGACCACGGCTGGCAGGCGGTTGCTGCCCAAATGCGGGCGGTATTCATAGACCAGCGACGGCTTCCCCTTGCACTCGGCGAACAGTTGCAGGACACGCCGCACGTCCGGGCCGGTGCCGCGCGAAGTCAATTTGCCGTCGCTAAAAGTGCCCGCTCCCCCTTCGCCAAAGAGGTAGTTGCTTTCGGGATCGAACGGCCCGCCGCGATCAAAGGCGCGCACGTCGCGGATGCGGTCGCTGACCGGCCGGCCCCGTTCCAGCACCAAAGGCCGATACCCCTGCTCGGCCAGGAAATAGGCCGCCACCAGCCCCGCCGGTCCCGAACCAATGACAACGGGCCGATGCGCCAATGGCTCCACGCCGGGGGGCGGCATGAGGAACGGTTCCTCGTGGTACGGCTCCAGAACGACAGGGCTTTGCCGCTTGGCCCGCAGCCGCTCGAGGTGGCGCACGGCATCCGTCGGCAGCGTGACGGCCACCGTATAGACAAATTGCAAGGCATATTTGTCGCGGGCATCCAGACTTTTGCGCAGAATCCGCCACGGCCCCAAATCCGCCACCGGCAGTTGCAACAGCCGCGCGATGTGCTGGGGCAGGTTGGTTTCGGGTTCCTCCACGCGCAGCCGAATGTTGGCGATGCGATGTTCGACACCAGGGAGTAGCATGATAAGTTATTGTAGGCGGGGGGGGGGGGACGTTGTTGATTCGGCGGTTCAGATCAGGATTACAACGCTTCGAACGAGCGGTGCAATTCCCGGAAGACCGGGAGCCACGGATCCTGTTCCCAAATGCACAGGAACACTGACCTTCCGTGTCTTGCCAGCTTGCAGCCGATGCGGATGAGATCGTCGATCACTTTCCGCAGGCGCTTGCGCTCTACATCGGTCTTCACGGGCAACAACCCCTTTGCGGTCAATGCCTTCTGGCCTATAAAGCGAAGCGTGTTGAATGCCAGCATGGCGACGGTGAGGATGAGAC
>JBKBIP010000023.1:0-5540 GCA_046297495.1 Gemmataceae bacterium
GCTGCGTGCTCGGTAGGAATAAATACGGCTTGATTTCGTCGCGGCTGGGTGGCCGGAGGAATAGAACTTTGGCTAAAAATGACACGAACGGAGCCGCAACCGTCGGGGAGCGGGCGGGCCAGATCACTTCCCACCAGCTGCGGCTCGGATGAGTCGAGAGTTGGATTTAGCTCAGTCCACGAAGATACTCACGAACAATCCCCCTGTGAAACCGCCGGTCGCAATGTATTTCCGCAGGGCGAATTTGTTCAACCCCGACAGTTCCGCCAACTCGTCGAGTTGCGGCGTGAGTAACTCGGAGAACACGGGTGGCTCATCGGAAAATTGATCGTTTTCGTTGCTGTCAAAGAATATCTTCAAATGCGATCCACCGCCTGGACCGGGAACAGTCACGAGAATATCACCGTCGAAAGTAGGCCCATACGCGACACGCACTCCGCCCGTGAAGTTTGGGTCGTAAGCGAAGAACGAATCGGTTAAGGCGACTTGTGGTTCAAGAGTGATAAAATCAATAGAGGTTCGCCACACTTTGACATGGGGTCCGCCGCCCGCGCCGGCGGCTGTGACAAAAGAGAGTCCCCCGCCACTCGCCACATAAACTCCACCCGTGAAATGGGGCGCGAAAGCGAAAAAGGACGCGATCAGTGGATCATTCGAGACTTTCCCATCAAAATCTCGATCTTCCCAAATTTTCACATGGGGTCCGCCTCCCGGACCGGCAGCCGTGATCAAGTTGCCGTGAACGACGATTGTCGGAGAATCAGGAAAATTGGTCGCGCCAAACAGTGTCCCGCCGATGGCTACCCGGACCCCACCGCGGAAGTTGGGATTATAGGCAAAGAACGAATCCAAAGGGACGGGGTCGAGATGGCCGTCTCCATCACGGTCCCCCCAGATTTTCACATGAGGACCACCACCACTGTCTGCGGCGGTCACCAGTTGAGTCTTGCCCGGAACGTTAAAATTAAAAAAATCAAAATCGATCAATTCTCCGGCCGCGATGTTTACTCCCCCCGTGAAGTTGGGATCAAAGGCAAAGAAGTCGTCGATCACCCCCTTGATGGTGCCATCGAGATTTAATTCCCAAATGGTGACGCGCGGGCCACCTCCTGGACCAGCGGCTGTCACCAACTCCGGTATGCCGTTGCCGGTGAAATCGCCGGAAGCCACCCGGACACCCCCCATGAATCCCTCATACGGTATGAACGAATGGATAGGTTCTCCTTCATCCAATTGGCCGTTCTCGTTTTGATCGACGGCAATCGTAACGATGCCGGGAAGAACCTGGCGCGGATCGGCGTCCGTTCCGAAAAAGAGAAAGGCGGCTGGGACAACACGAGTTTCGAGTTGTTCCGGTTGGGGTCGAAAGCGACATTGAACGGACTTGGAACGCGTAGCGAAGAACATAGGAGTGTCTCCTGTCCCTGGTCTGGAGGGGCAGGAGGGCGCAAGCACTCTTGCTCTGTCCCGTGGACTGGGGAAAAGCAACATCAATCTCTCGCCGGCTCTTTCCTGAACAGAATCAAGAGATCGAAGGAATGGAAAAGCTACTCTATCTTACCATGTCATTTGGAAAGGATACAAGAGTTTTTGGGGCGAGCGGCGAGCGTCCGCTTCCTGGTGGTGCTTCTTCACCGGAGGAATGGACGCCGCCCCGCTCGCCGATGGGGAACTGTTAGAATTGGGCGGCGTAGGCTGGACCATACGCTGGGCTGACCGGGCCGAAGCGCCAGTTCAATTGTAGATGCGCTTCATAGTCGAAGGGCTTGTTATCACCGCCGCTCAGCGGAACCACGAAGGCCGGGGTCAATGTCATGCGATTGAACAACTCGATGGTGGCGCCCATCGTCAAGTTGACCACGTCCACATGATTGGCCAAATTACCGATACGCAGGGTTGTTTCCGGAATACCTGAAGGTAATTGGCTATCCAGAATATCACGACTGCCGAGCACGGGCGCCTCAAGAATAGCGGCGTTATCGAGGGTAGTCGTGTAATGGACCTCGAGGATGGGTGCCAAGCCTGTGAGGCATTTGGCGCAAGGATTTCGGCATACCCAATATCCCGCGCCAGCGCTCAGACGCAGGAGCGTTTGCTGAGTCACTTGCCCTTCGAGCCGGCCCAAATCGCGGCGAAATTGGCCTAGAGGTGTAATGAAGGTGTCATCGAGTGTTCGATCCAAAAATGCTTTGGAACGATTCACCGGACAGTCAATTTGTAAAAACCCCTGAGAAAAGAAGCAGGGATTGGGCGTCCACAATGCTCCCAGAAACGGGGAGACGTTGACCGTGCTGTTCCGAATGACGCCGCGAAAATCCAAATCCAACGGAATGGTTTGATTTGGATTGAGCGGGAATTGATCATCCTCGATGCGCACCCGAATATCCACATCCCGCGCGGTGGGCAGGTTGACGCCGACGCCGGTGGAGACATTGAATGTCGGCGATCGATAGAGCAGCAGTTTGCCAATGGCGCTGACATTGCCGATCTCGGTGGCCCGTTGATCAATCGGCAGGTTGTTGACTCCCTGCACTTGAGTTATTAAGAGATTGGACGATAGTGCCTCATTGATCGGAATACGCACTTCCGCCGACATCCAACCGTCCAAGGCTGTCTTTTCCACGCCAAAGGTATAGCGGTTGATGGAGTGGTTCTTGCGAAAGCCTAAAACGTCGGTTGGGGAAATGTTGTGAAAGTGCTGATAAGTGAAGTAGATGCGATCGCGCGGCATGGGACTGTTGTTCTCGGCGATGTTGAGCCGACTGCACGCGAACGTCGGATGTTCGATCACGGCGCCGACGATACCGTTAAACGCTGCCGCGCCACAGCCGCCGCCGGTGGAGTCGCCGATCATGAACGGGGCGTTATCAGCGGCCGCGAAGCCTTCCCCGCCCAGAGCGGTGCCCGTTTCCGGGGTCAGGTCCGTTTGTGGCGCTTGGGTCGTATCCGCCGGGGGTTCCGTCTCTGGCCGCGTCGGCTCGGGCCGGGTGGGGGCGGGGCGCGTTTCCGGCAGTCTCTCTTCCGTGATGGGCAGGGGACACGGCGGCAGATCGCACGGTGGGCACGGCGGGCAGGGCATGAGGTATTTTTTCCCCCCCCAACCGTGGGCCGCCGGCCGGATGGCCGGGTCGGCGCGGGAATTTGAAGTTTGGGCTTGCGCCAGCGTGCAAGACAGTCCCACCAAAGCGGTGGAGAGCAAGGACCAGGAACGAGACAATCGCATCATGACCTCCATGTCAATAATTTGAACCGCCGGATCGTTCCCACGGTCACACTCTTTGGGCGTTCCGGCCAGCAAGGGCAATTCCTAACTGCCCTGTCAAAAAAGGTATCGGAAGAAAATCGCAGCGTGAATCATCTATTCAGCCGTAAGCACTGGCCCGCGAATTGGGAAGAAGTGGAATAACCTGTAAGCTACCATCCAAATTACTGAATTGATCTTGCCGGTCGGGGCACTCCCTGGCGCCGGGTGATTTTTCACCCACTCGACAACCTTCCGTTCGTCTGATACTCTGCCAGCAGCGTGCTTTGGCATCTTCCGTGGTTTCATCCTCCGAGAGACAACAATGTTTCGACTCCTGATATTCTTGGTGGTTTCCTTCGGCGCCGCTTGGTTGTTGATCCAACCGGGGGCGTCTCAATCCATCGACAAAAGCAAGGCACCCAAGACCGCCTTCACCTTCCGCGATGTGGGCGACGAGGCCGGTTTGTTCCCCCATGTCGCGGGGATTGCTGGGCACGGCGTTGGCTGGGGGGACGTGGATGGCAACGGCTACCCCGATTTGTACGTTGGCACCTTCGGCGCCAAACCCTATGATTCTAAGCCGAACATGTTCTTCCGCAATGACAAAGGCAAGTTCCGGCTGGACGAGCAAAAGCCGCTGCGCATCGTCGGTCGGGCCAATGGCGCCGTGTTCGCCGATCTGAACAATAATGGCCGGCTCGACCTGTACACGACCAACCACGCCATTGACGGCACCCGCTACAAGATGCCGCACTTCAGCACCCCCAACGCACTGTTTCGCAACGATGGGGATGGCCAGTTCACCGATGTCTCGAAGGATTCCGGCGTCTGCCCGATGGACTTTCCCGCCCGCAGCGTGGCCGTGCTCGACTATGACGGCGACGGCAGGCTGGATTTGCTCGTTGGCGAATGCTTCTTCCAAGGGGGCAAGAGCCGATCGCGGTTGTTCCGCAATCTGGGCAACATGAAGTTCGAGGAGGTCACCGTGAAGGTCGGGCTGCCGGAGCAAGTCACCGGCTTCGGCGTGGCGGCGGCGGATGTCACCGGCAACGGCTGGCCGGACATCTTTCTCGCTGGCCGGCACCACGGCAACCGCCTGTTCATCAACGACGGCAAGGGACGCTTCACGGAAGTACCCGCCACGCACGCCAATTTCCAGTGGCAATATCCGGACGCTTCCGATGACACCACCACCGGCGTTTGCTTTGGCGATGTCAACCGGGACGGCTTGCCCGACATTGTCATTGGCCATCACTACAGCCGGCCCTGGGTCACGGGAGGCGTGCGCAATCGCTTGTATCTGCATCGCGGCCTGAAAGACGGCTTCCCCGTCTATGAGGACGTGACCGAGAAAGTCGGCTTGGTACCGCTGCCGATGAAGGGGCCGCACGTCGAGATTCAGGACTTCGACAATGACGGTTGGCCGGACATTTACACCAGCATGGTCATGTTCGCCGGAGGCCAGCCCTATCCGGTGATCTTCAAAAACTTGGGCGTGAAGAACGGCCTGCCCCAGTTTCATACCGATGCCTTGGGGGTCAATGATTTCCCAACGGAAGAAGATCGCCAGCTGAAGAATGTCGGCCAATTCTTCGACAAGATGCAAAAGGATGGCAAGGTGGTGTACATGGCCCCTGGCCCATCCGCCGACTTCGACCGGGACGGCAAGCTCGACCTGTTCTTGGCCAATTGGTGGGTGCCGCAACGCTCGTTGCTACTGAAGAACGAGACGCCCAGCGGCAACTGGCTGCAAGTCGCCGTCCAGGGGGGCAAGGGAATGAACACCATGGGCATCGGCTCCGTGATTCGCGTCTATCCCGCTGGCAAGCTGGGCCAGAAAGAGGCGTTGCTGGGCTGCCGGGAAATTGCCGTCGGCTACGGCTATGCTTCGGGGCAGGAAGCCATCGCCCATTTCGGCCTCGGCGACCTCGATCAGTGCGACCTCGAAGTCCTCTTACCGCATGGCCAGGGGAGAATCGAACGGAAAAACGTCGCGGCGAACCAGCGGTTGATGGTCAAGCCATAGGCTAAGAACCTGTCACAAGGAGAATAATATGTTGAGCTCGAATGACCAACGCTTCGCCCTCATCCTCGCCAGTGTCCTGTCATTGGCCGTCCGGGGGCCGATGCAGGCGCAAGAGGCCCCGCAATGGCTCCCCGCCACGGCGTATGTCATCCCCAAGTGGACCGCCACCGAAGGGGAAGGCTATTTTGCCCTCATCGAAGGGCACAATGGCCGGCTATACATCGGCACCCACGCTAACGGCGTCAACTCCTGGCTGGTGGAGTTCGACCC
>JBKBIP010000023.1:5639-102203 GCA_046297495.1 Gemmataceae bacterium
ACCACCAAGAAGATGGAAATCGTCGTCGATGCCCACAAAGCCATCGGCACCGACCTGAAAGGGTTCGGCAGCCAGTCCAAGATTCACACGCGCAACAACGTCGGCAAGCTCACCGGCAAAATCTACTTCGGCACTAAACAAGGCTACCCCGCCAAGGACGAGAAACGCACCGACTACCCTGGCGGCTACCCGATGGCCTACGACCCCAAAACCGGCAAGACCGACGTCTTTCCCATCCCGGTGCCACACCAGGGAATCAACAGTGTCATGCCCGACGAGGAACGCGGGCTGCTCTATGTCTCGACCTGCTCCGACGAACGACCCATCGAAAGCGCCCATTTCCTGGTCTATGACATGAAAACAAAGAAATACAAGGATTTGATCGACACCAAGCACATGTACGGCTTCATCGTGTTGGATCACCTGGGGCGGGCCTATCATCCACTACTGGGGGGGGACATCGCGCGTTATGACCCGCGCACCGAGAAGCTCGAACGGCTCAAGCAAACCATTGACGGCCAGCCCCCCACGGAAGCGTCGTTGCTCGCCCATCCGCAGAGCCATCCGATCAATTGGGACGCTTCTCCCGACGGCAAGACGTTGTACGCCGTCGCCATGAGCGGCAATCAACTGTATAGCTACGACCTGACCGCCACCGGCGACACCTTGCCCGGCCGCAGTTTGGGAGAGCTAGTCCCCGGCGCCACCAAGACCGATTGCCGGGCCATGTGCGTCGGCCCGACCGGCGACGTCTGGGCTTCCGTGACTGTCCCGGCGGCGAAAGTCGGCCGGCTGGCCCATCTGGTCCAGTATCGTCCTGGCGATAAAGCCCCGCGCGATCTCGGCCCGCTGGCCGTCCGCAATCCCGACTTCACCGAGTTCACCGGCCAAGATGGCAAACCCCTCCCCTTCCACGCCGGCTTCGCCAAGACCGACGACGGCGCCACCGTGCCCCGCTACGTCACGATGGGCGTCTGCCAAACCAAAGACGGGCAAGTCTATGTCCTGGCCCTGCACCCATATACCTTGCTGCAAGTCAAACCGTGAGGCGCGGCTTGCTCGCGGGCCAGGGTTAATTACCCTCAAAGGGGGGTCAGCCACCTCCTCGTTCCCCGATCACCATCGGGGAGCGAGGAGGCCATTGATTATGAAGAAAACCATTCACCCCCATCATGCACGACCTTGACTTTGATAGTGAACTAGTGTATATTGAACAGAGTGGAAAATGTTCGTTGTTTCATTGTTCCATTCCACCCCACCCCACCCCACCCCCCTATTCCCTTACTTTCAACTCCAATCGTGGAATGAATTAATCAATTGCATATGGAAATGATCATCTCTACGAGCACGCCGCGCCAGCCAGCGCAGGCTGTTGGAGGTGTTCGTGAGCTGGCTGGAACAGTTTTTACTGGCCCAGGCAGTAGCCCAGGAACGAGAACACGCGGCCCTGCTTTTCTCGACGAATCTCCCCTTGCACTCCGCCGCGGATTCGCTATAGGGGGCGTTCCGTTGCCAGATTCCGGGGAGGAAAGTCCAGTCATAAGGCGAACCATGACGGCAGAGCGACCAACACCCGCAGGTCCCACCAAGCGACGGTTCTTGAGCCGACGTTTGTGGGGAGCGTTTGCGCTGTGCTGGTTGGTGAGCGGCTGTTTCGGCGTCTCGCAGAATCCGGGCTATTTTCCCCATTTACTACCGACCGGCGATATTATCCGCACCCATGCCAAGCCCCCCTTTGGCGTGTATAAGAATTTCGACCCCTACGCTTGCCGGCTCGAAGTCCGACCGCTCGAATCCACCAACCCGGTGCAGACGCAGCATGTCTTGATTGCCACCGTGTATGATGCCGAGGGCAACCCCCTGCGCAAGCGGCGCGTGGAATGGATGCTGGAGGGAGTGGGCAATATCGTGGAAGTGGATGAAGCCGGCCTATTCCCAGGGCGCGGCTACAAGGTCGATAACAAGTACGCTGTCAGTTACACGGCTTACAAGGAACAGCGCATCACGCGCGGCAACGACGATCCCACTGATGACATCGTCATCCGTCCGGGGCAGACCTGGTGTGTCATCACGTCGGCAGTCGAAGGAGACACCAAGATCACCGTCTATGCGCCGGAGATTCATAATTGGGACCAGCACAAGGTCTTCGTCACCAAGCACTGGGTCGATGCCGAGTGGGAGCTGCCGCCGCCGGCAATCAATCCGGCAGGCACCGAGCACGTCTTCACCACGCGCATCTATCGCCACACCAACCACGAGCCATTGGCCAATTACCGGGTGCGTTATCGCATCATCGGCGGCCCGCCAGCTGTCTTCGTGCCCGGGGGGACGCAAGAGGCCATCGTCCTGAGCGACATGGGGGGCAATGCCAGTGTCACCTTGGCTCAGGTCCAGCCCGCGTTGGGGCTAAATCGGGTCAGCGTGGAGATCATTCGCCCGCCCGATCCGTGCGCGCCTAGCGGTGGGCTAGGCGTGGTCGTGGGGGGGGGCGTGACGACCAAGGAATGGTTGGCTCCCCAAGTGTTACTGGATAAGGTTGCCCCTCCCAGCGTGTTGCTCGGTGAGGAAATCCCTTACACCATCACCGTCCGCAACACTGGCAAAGTGGAAACCCAGGCGGTCACCATCCTCGATACCATCCCCGATGGGTTGCTGTATCTCCGCTCGGAACCGACGGCCCAAATGGAGGAGGATCAACTGGTCTGGACCTTGCCGGGCTTGTCGCCCGGACAAGCGCAGACGGTCCAGGCCGTGTTCCGCACGACGCGCCCCGGCCCGGTCCAGAATCGCGCCCGCGCCGTCACGCCGGAAGGACCGGGGGATGAGAAGAGCGTCACTACGCTTGTCACCGTGCCCCAGCTTCAGGTCGTGAAGACCGGGCCGCCACTGGCTGTGCTGGGAATGCCGGTTCCGTATCAGATCACGGTCAGCAACCCTGGTGATGGTCCCGCCCATAATGTCGTGCTCACCGATCAGTTTGATGACGGACTAGAACATGACAGCGGCGCCAATCCGATCCGTCTGGAAATCGGCACGCTGGCGCCGGGCGCGAACAAGACCGTGACCCTGAGCCTGACGCCGCGCGTGATGGGCCGACTGGTCAATCGCGTGGTGGCGGTGGCGGACGGCAATTTGCGGGCGGAAAGCGAACATGCCATCGAGGTGCAACGGGCCCAGCTGCGCATTAGCAAGACCGGGCCGGCCATGCGCTATATCGGCCGGCCGGCGATCTGGGAAATCCAGGTGCAAAATCCCGGTGACGTGCCGCTGACTAACGTGGTGGTGCGCGACCAACTGCCACCGGAGCTGGTCTTCACCAGCGCCGGCCAGGGGGGGACGTTCACGGATGGCCAAGTCGTCTGGAATCTGGGAACGCTGCAACCGGAGGAAACCAAGATCGTCGAAGTGACGACGCGCTGTGAACGCATGACGCCGCGCGCCTTGAACGTGGCGGTCGCCAGCGCCGATCCGGGATTGCAGGTCCAGGCGGAAGCGGCTATCGAAATTCTGGGCTTGCCCGCTTTCCGGCTGGAAGTGGATGACGTGGATGATCCGGTGGCTGTGGGCGGCCGGACGAGCTATCAGATCACGGTCACCAATCAAGGCTCGTTGGCGGGCAACGGCGTCCGCATCGTGGCCCAGATTCCGCCGCAGATGCGGGCCATCAATGCCAACGGCCCGACCCGCGCCACCATCAGCGGCGCGACCGTGACCTTCCCGCCGGTGGACGGCCTGGAGCCGGGCCAAGCGTTGACGTACATCGTGGAAGTGGAATGCTTGACGGAAGGGGACGTGCGCTTCCGGGCCGAGCTATCCGCCACGTCGCTGCTGGCGCCGGTGGTGGAGGAAGAAAGCACGACCATCTACAATCCCGCCACGGGGCCACGCCCCACCAGCACGGAACCCCCGCCCGCTGGCAATCCTTCCGGGACGGGCGCCGTGGGTAGCTCCGGCTCACCCACCCGCATCGACCCCATCCGCATCGGCGCGCCCACGCCCTCGGCGACCATCGGCGCGCCGGCACCAACGCGCACCGACCCTCGCGGCGTGGTGCCGGTCGATTTTCGCGCCTCGCCGTTGTCCCCCGTCCCCGGTAATCCAGCGGGCAGCGCTCCCGGCGTCAGCCTGGCGACGCCGCGTTAGCAATTCATTAGCGAAACAACTCCGCCACCCGCGCCCGAAAGCCGGGCAGAATGGGATCACCGATTAGCTCTTGTCGCTCATTGATGAGCGTGGGTGACTGGTTTGGTTGATACACCTTCACGGTACGGTCGTAGGGATCGACAATCCACACCAGCAGCACGCCGGCGGCCAAGTAGCTGGTCGTTTTCTCATGAATTTCATCAATCGTGTCATTCGGGGACAGAATCTCGACCACCAGGGTGGGAACCCCTTCGATCAACGTGGTGTCGTCTGTTTGCTGAGCCGCCCCTTCGGGGGAAATGTACACCAAATCGATGCCAACGGTATTATCAGGATTCCGGGACAGGCGCACTCCCGCTTCGCCACACAACACTTCACCCAATGGCTCCGGTTGCTGCCAGCCTGTCCACTGTTTCCAATCCAACCATCGTCAGGGAACGGTACACCCCGCTCCCTGACAGTCGCGGCTCGGAGGAAAAAGTTAATCCGCTTTCGCTCGCGGTTTGAGCAGCTGAATGGATTGCGTGAGTGGTTCCTTCGTTTTCCAGATAATCGGTTGGGCAGGCGCTGCCACGGGGGTCACGGGAACTTCCACGGGCGTCGGCATGGGCAGCGGGAATTCCAGGTCGTGTGGCACGGGGGTCGGCGCGATCGGGACCACCGGGATAGCGGCAGGGGGGTGCGGAAGGTGGCGCAGCGTGATGTCCTTGTCCGCCTCGAACAACCGGCCGTCAAGCAGCTTCAACTGAGCGACGATGCGTAGCTTTTGAGTAGTGGGTTGTTTTTGCCAGGGGAGCAAGAGAATGTAGCCGGTGGCCAGGATGCCTTCCTTCCACGATTGCCGAAGCTGTTCGACGTTAAGGCTCCAAGCGCTCAGCGGCGCCTTGACGCCGCCGGGAAGAATCTCCAGGGCCTCCACGCGCAGCTCGCCAGGGACCTTGATGGCGTGGCCGTCGGCGTCCTTGGGTTCCACGACGACTTGCAACACCTCAACACCAGTACGTGGATTGCGATAGGCCCCGGTTTGCCGACCGAGCACGATCTCCTTGACGCCACAGACATGAGAAAGGGGTGGAGTAAACACCTTGGCCGAGCTGTTATGTTGCTGAACGGTTTGCAGCTCGCGGATTAAGGCGTCACTGTAACACTGGCAACGGCTCAGTTGATCGCGGAGGTGCTCGACTTCCAACTCCTTGACCCGCAGCTCGGCCTCGACCTGTTCACAAGGGGACGACCGACAACCGAGCAGCGGCGGGAGTAGCAAACAGACAAGCCAGAATGAATTGGGCCAGCGCATGGGGTTCCGTCCCCCCCCTGTTCCGATAACGTCAATGAGGTCGTACCAAGTAGCATCGGCAGCCCCGCGGGATAACGCCCACGAGCGCAACATGGCGGCAGGCGCTTCATCGGCACGATAGCGGGGCGGGCATAAGCGAAATGGACGCGTCACGCCGCGCCGTCCCGCGTCCTCCGGTCGCTCTTACCCTTTTTTCGGCTTGTGCCAGTCTGGCAGTTTCTCCAAGACTTGATCGACGATGCCGTATTCCTTGGCTTCCAGAGCGGACATGAATTTGTCACGATCCGTTTCCTTCTCGACGCGTTCGAGGGTCTGGCCGGTGTGACGAACGAGGATGTCGTTGAGTTCCTTCTTCAGGCGGATGAACTCCTTGGCGTGAATCAAGATTTCCGTGGTCGTGCCCTCGGTGCCGGCCAAGGGTTGATGGATCATGACGCGGGCGTGCGGCAGGCAATAGCGTTTGTGCTTGGCGCCGGCGCACAACAGGACGGCCCCCATGCTGGCGCACTGGCCGATGCAGTAGGTGGCCACGTCGCAGGTGAGATACTGCATGGTGTCATAAATGCTCATGCCCGCCGTCACTGAACCACCGGGCGAATTGATATACATGTGAATATCCGCTGCGGGATCGGCGAATTGCAGATACATCAGCTGGGCGACGATGAGGTTCGCGCCGCGATCATCAATCGGACCATGCAGGTAAACAATGCGTTCGCGCAACAGCCGGCTGTAAATATCGAAGACACGCTCTTCCCGGCCATCGCTTTCAATCACATAGGGTATGTGGGACATGGTAATGAATCTCCCTGGTTAGCGATCCGCGCTCCGCTTTCAGCGGTCGTCTCCCTCGCGCCATAAGGAGTGGGGGAGCTGACCGCTGAAAGCGGATGTCATGCCTTCTTTTCTTCCGTGATTTTCATGAGTACGTCATCCACCAAGCCGAACTCCTTGGCTTCGAGCGGGTTGAAGTAGCGGTCCCGTTCGGTTTCCAGCTCGATCTTGTTCATCGGTTGGCCGGTGTGGCGGGCCAGGATTTCGTTCAAGCGGTGACGGTCCTTCATGATCTCGTTGGCTTGAATCTCGATGTCGGACACCTGCCCGCCGACTTGGCCCCACGGTTGATGGACCATGATCTTGGAGTGCGGCAAAGCGTAGCGTTTTCCCTTGGTGCCGGCGGCCAGTAGGATGGCGGCGCCGCTGGCGGCCAAACCCATGCAGTAGGTCGAGATGGGGCATTCGAGAAATTGCATGGTATCGTAGATGGCCAAGGTGGCCGTCACCGAGCCGCCGGGACAGTTGATGTAAAAGTGGATTTCCTGGTTGCGGCTCTCATATTGCAGGAACAGCAACTTTTGAATCGTGACATTGGCTAAATAATCGGTGATGGCGGGGTTGCCGCCGGTCTCCGGGGAGCTGCCCAAGAAGATAATCCGATTTTCCAACAGCAGGTCCCCCAGCGTCATTTGACGCTGGCGGGCATAGTCGCGGTAACGCTGGATTTGCGGCACAAACGGCAATCCAGCGGCGTGGAACTCGCTCATGGTTTTTGCCTTCCTGAAATGCGCGGGGAGCAAGCGGCTTGCTCCCCCTTAACTGGGAGTAGTGGGCGGTGCTTCGGACGCGGTGGACTCGTCCGCGCTGGGTTGTCCTTCCTCTTCCGCCGCCAAGTCTTTCATCTCGCCGGGAATGGCCTGTTCCTCGACCGTGGCGATCCGTTCGTCCTCGACGTTCGCGCCAGCCGCTTCGTCCTCAAATTCGGCATTCTCCAAGACTAGGTCCAGGGCCTTGCGCTCCAACAAATCAGCCGCCATGGCCTCCAGCATGTTTTCTCGTTCCAGCCGGGCGCGCAAGCGCCGTGGCGACTCGTTGTGCTGGGCCGCCAAACGTTCGATCTCGTCGTTGAGGTCGTCTTCGTTGATTTCAATGTTTTCTACTTCGGCGACCTTTTGCAGCACGAAGAACTGCTTCAACGACAGCGTCGTGTTGCGCAACACATCTTGCGAGAGCATCCGTTCGCGGGCCTTGATTTGTTCCTCGGACATGCCCGCGGCGCGCATGTCCATGACCTTGCGTGCGAAGGTGGAGCGGGCTTGTCGTTTCACCAAATCTTCCGGCAAGTCCCAATTCGAGTGAGTCAACACATGTTCTAGGAATTGCAGCCGGGCGGATTCGCGTTGGTAGTATTCGAGACGGCGTTGTAGCACGACGCGAATTAATTCACGCAACTGCTCGCGGCTGTGAACGTGGAACTCGTGCATGAGTTCATGGGTGATTTCCGGCATGCGCAACGTCTTAATGTCTTGAATGGTAAGGCTGGCTTGGATGGTGACGCCGCGCAGGGCCGGGTCCGCCACCTGGTCAGACATGCGGATGTCGATGGTGCGCTGATCCCCCACCGTGGCGCCGATCACGCGCTCGGCGAACTGCTCGGCGACGCCGTCCTTGAAGGCCAAGCGCGGCTCGACGTGCAGGGACACTTCCTTCAGCTCCCCCATGCGCCGCCCCTGGTATTCGGTCACGACATCGGCGATCAGATAATCGTCCATCTCGACGATGGGCTGGTCCCCGCCTTTGGGAACCATTTGACCATAAGGAGCCAATAACCGCTTTTCCTCGCGGTCGATGTCCTCTTCGGTGATATTCCACACAGGCCGTTTGAACTTTAGCCCCTTGTATTCGGGCAAATCAAATTCGGGGCGGACTTCGACATCAAATTCGTAGATCAACGGTCCTTGCTCGGGAATGTCGATCTTGTCCGGATCGATATCGGGGGTATTGAGCGGCGAAAGCTCGTGTTCCGCCGCCAATTGCTCCAAACTGGCCATCAACACCTGGCCCTTGACTTGCTGGGTGACTTCCTTGCGGAAACGGCGTTCGACGACTTTGCGCGGCACTTTGCCAGGTCGAAAACCGGCCACGGGTGATTCAAAGAGAAGCTTGCTGTATTCCTCGTTGAATCGGTCGTCGATGTCCTCTCGCTCCACGGTCACTTTGATGTGCTTCTTGCACGGCCCCACGTCGGTAATGTCCACTATTTGTCGTAGTTTGGTGGGTTTCGATTCTGGTTCCGTTTCGGGAGCGACCGCCGGTTCCTCGGCGACGGCAGTAGGAATTTCCACGGCTTCCGCGCCGGTTGGCTCGGGTGTTTCTTCCGCTGGGGTCACATCGAGTTGCTTTTCGTCCGTCATGGCGCTACTCCCACAAAAGTTAAGAAAGCCGAGCAGATCAAGAACGCGTGTCGCACGACGCCGGTTCGCGTATTCTTGACCTTCTCGGCCATTTTAAGAGCGGGTGATGGGACTTGAACCCACGACATTCACGTTGGCAACGTGACGCTCTACCACTGAGCTACACCCGCAGTGGGATGAACCACAGCTCTTCCCCAAATTATAGAGAGGCCCGCCATGTTTTCAAGGGGCAATGGCGCGGAGATTTTTTTCGCCCCGGCATCCCTTATGCCGACGAACAGGGGGAGCGTGAACGCCTGGGTTGTTGGCCATCAAATTTTTCTCATCCCTCCCTCCCCAGAGCAGACCCAACCTGGTAATTTACGCGGGTACGCAACCATCTGGAGGGGATCACCATGACAAGACTTATTTGGAGCATTCTATTGTTAGGGGGCGTGGTTGGACAGGCTGAGGGGCAGACCCTCTTCGCCCCCGATGCCCAGCTGGAAAAAGTGTGGGGAGAAGGCACCTTCACCGAAGGCCCCGCCTATGGCCCGAATGGCCGAATTTACTTCTCCGACATTGGCAATCGCATCATGATCTTCGATCCAGCCACGGGCCAGACGACGGTGTATCGAGAACCGAGCGGGCGGGCCAATGGGTTGATCTTCGACCAGCAAGGGCGCTTGGTGGCTTGTGAGGGGGCCATGCCGGGCGGCCAGCGGCGCGTCAGCATCACCGACAAAAATGGCGCCGTTCGCGCCTTGGCCGACCGCTGGATGGGAAAACGGCTCAACAGCCCCAACGACCTGACTATCGACACTCAGGGGCGGATTTACTTCAGTGATCCGCGCTACGCAGGCGACGAGCCGCGCGAGATCGACACGGAAAGCGTGTATCGCATCGACCCGGACGGCATGGTGACACAAATTATCACCGACGTGCAGAAGCCGAATGGCGTTATCTTGTCACCAGACATGAAAACGCTCTACGTGGCCGACAACCATCCCAAGGGAAATCGGCATCTGTTGGCGTTTGAGCTGAAGCCCGATGGCAGCGTGGGGGCCAAACGTCTCCTTTACGATTTCGGCAAGGAGCGCGGCATCGATGGCATGGCGATGGACGAGCAAGGCAACATCTACGCCACGGCGGGCAGCGGCAAAGCCAGCGGCGTGTACGTCTTCAATCCCCAAGGGGAGCGACTGGCCTTCATCGCCACGCCGGAGACGGCGACCAACTGCGTCTTCGGCGGCCAGGAACGGAACCTATTGTACATCACTGCCGGTAAGTCCCTGTATCGCATCCCTTTGAAAACGAAGGGGTTCGCCCTGTATTGGCCCAAGGAATGAGAGGCGGCGAAACGCGCGGGGGACGAACGGCTGGCGTGGGGGCGTAAAATCCTATTCTCGGCAACGCAAACTCGGTCGTGGCGGTGGCGTGGCAGCGTATAATGGAAATATCAGAGAAGCGGCGGCGTTCACGACCTGTGGAAGTCTAGACGAAACGTGGTGGCCATGTCGCGAACCTCCATATCCACCGACGCCGCCGCTCCACCACGCCATCGGCGGTGGTGGCGGCCGCTGCTGATTTTCGTTCTTGGCTATTCAGGGATCGTCATCGTGTTTTTGCTGCTGGAAAACATGCTGTTGTTTCATCCGACGCCAGCAGCGGCCCATTGGATGCCGCCGCCGTCGGAGCGGATTCAAGACGTCGAGTTCCAGGCTGACGACGGGAATCGTATCCACGCCTGGTGGTATCCCGTCGAAGAGGGGCGCGGCGCGCTGCTCTATTGTCACGGCAATGCCGGCAACCTGAGCCATCGCGGACCAGCCATTGTCCAGATGGGCCAGGAGTTGGGGGTCTCCGTCTTGATCTTCGATTACCCCGGCTTTGGCCGCAGTACCGGCTCTCCCAACGAGGCCAGCTGCTACGCCGCTGGCGAGGCCGCGTTCAACTGGCTGACCCGGACGCCATCCATTCCGCCGGAGCAAATCCTGCTCTACGGCAAATCGTTGGGGGGCGGGATCGCGGTCGAGCTGGCCACGCGCCACCCGCACCGCGCCTTGATCTTGGCCAAGACCTTCACCTCGGTTCCCGACATTGGCCAAGAAGTCTATCCCTTTCTGCCGATACGCTGGCTGGCCCGCAATCGCTTCGAGAACCTGAACAAAATTCCTCACTGTACCCGCCCCGTCTTCATCGCGCACGGCGACCGTGATGAATTGATCGGCAAACATCACAGCGAGCGCCTGTTTGCCGCCGCCAATGAGCCGAAACATTTCGTATTGATGAACGGCGTCGATCACAACGAGCCGGTCAACGGCGTGTTCTTCACGGAGCTACGCCAGTTTCTCGCTGCCGCCGCTCCTCTCCCTCTTACCGACACCGCGCCAACCGCCGCCGCCGATTGATCTGGTTCACGGCGGAGCCCTTTGCTATATCCCCGCCAGAATTCGTGCCCGACTCCCCATGTCGGGCACGTTGCAATGGCCTGACGCACCAAGTTAGGCCGCGGACAAGGAGATAAAGGAGAGGTCCATGTCGCGTAGATGGTTTCTGACGCTGAGCGCTGTGCTGGCGCTGACCACGGTGGCGTCGGCCCAGACACCGTGGCGCTTTCACTGGCAACCGAACCAGGTACTCACCTACCGAGTCGAGCAACAAACCACCACAAGCTTCGAGACCCAAGAGGACGGCAAGGCGGAATTCACCGTCCAGTTGAATCTGGTCAAACGCTGGCAGGTGACGTCCGTGGATAGTCAAGGAGTGGCAACCTTGCACATGTCGCTGGCGTCCCTGCGCATGGAACAACATCTACCGGACGGCGAGGTGCTGCTGTTTGATTCGACGCAATCCGACGCGGGAGAATCCTCGATGGGGGACCAGCTGAACCGCTATATCGGCCAAACTCTGGCCGTGCTGCGTATCGACAATCAGGGACGGATTGTCGATGTCACCGAATCGAAGTTCGGCCCCGCCAGCCGTTACGTCAGTGATCTGCCGTTCAAGCTCACCCTACCCGACGCGGCGCCCAGCGCGGGGCAAAAGTGGCAGCGTGTCTATGACATTACCTTGGAACCACCTGATGGGACTGGCGAAAAGATCGCGGCTCGGCAGTTCTACGAATGCCAGAAGGTGACCGACCAGCAGGCAACCATTCGCCTGACGACGTCCATTCCCCAGCCACCGGAAAGCGTGGCCGACCGCGTGCCGCTGCTGCAATATCAACCTCAAGGGGAGCTAACCTTCGACGTGCGAACCGGCATCCTGCGCCAAGCGGTGCTTACTATTGATGAGTCGCTGCCGGGCTTCCAAGGAGAAGGGAGCAATTATCACTTTCGGAGCACTTACAAGGAAGTGTACGTGGGGGATAACTGAGCGAGAACGTATTACTCCGGCAGCAAAGATACTACCAAGCCCGCAGCGCCAGTCAGTGCGGCTCGCGCTGCGGGCTTTTGTGATTTTCTTCAATCCCGTGGGGGCTGAGACGGCTTTCGCCAACGACCATCGGAAGTAAAGAGAATCGGCTCTGTTCCGTGGCACCAATAGGGCGGTTCTTGACCTTGCACCACGGCAAGTAGTCCATGCATCAAATTGGTTTGGTACCAAGCGCGTAAGCCGACATAGGAAGTAGTGAGACGAGGGTTTACTTCAATCACGTAATCTTCCCGCCCATCGGCAGCAGGTCCCAGCACCAGATCAACGCCGACGTAGCCGAACAAATCGGGAATGACGGCGACGGCGCGCCGCGCCAAACACCGCGCCCGCTCGGCTAACTCTGGGGACAGTGGCAGACTACCACCCAGGTAACGGAAGCGGCCATCGTCCGACAGGTGCTGCATGGTGGGAGTTAACGCCACACACTGTCGCGGACCGATCAGAAATGCCACGCTGACAGGTACTCCCGGTACGTAAGTCGTTGCGATCATGTCGTCATGGTAGCCATCCCGTCGCGCGGCATCCAGGCAGTCTGCTAGTTCGGCGGCGTTACCAATCCAAAAGGTAGCTAACGAACCCGCCCCGGCACGCGGTTTACAGACGAGAGGGAAAGGTAACTCGTTGTTGGCTGGCAATGGCCAACCGCGTGGCGTCGGGATGCCCTTCCGCAATAGATACTCCCCCAGCGCCAACTTATCGGCGGTCAGGCGAACGGCGGCTGAGGCGGGGCCAAGCAGCCGTCCCCCCGCTTCCTCGATCCATTGGCAACGGGTCGCCAAAATGTCGTCACACTCCGGCGCGATCAGTAATGAGACATCAGCACGGTAAGAAGCAGCATGAAACGTGGTGGCAAGGTCATCCCTATCCAAGAGAGGACAAGCCATGACCAGGACATCCGCTAGCTGGCTCAGGTCCGCGCATACGGCATCGAACATCGCTCGGCCTTCGTTGCGTAGCGAGTCCGTTGGTGAATTCGCGCCGGATACCCTTTCGCAGCAGGTATATTCATAGACGAAGACGCGCATGGTATCGATGTTGAAATTAGGCGTCATCCCGAAATGAAGCGTGGTTGATTTCGATGCGAACCTCGCCGACTGGTCAAGGCAGTCAGCAAGCCCGCTCCGATCACGAACCAGCACAGCTCTGGTAGCCAGTCCCCCCAGTGGGCATAGATACTACCTCGCCGATCCAGCGGCGGCACCACCGTCAGGACTCCGGCCACCTTCTTGAATTCGTGCCACCGGGATGCCGGTAGGTCGTCGTGCCAGCCGTGTTCTGGCGTTACTTCCCAAACCTGGATCGGCTCGTCGCCGTTGTTGGACGTAGTCGCGGAAGGTGTGGAAGTACGCGGGGCCAGTACCCGACCATTACTATCAATGAGCGCCGAAATCCCCATGTTCACCGACCGGACCACGGGACGCCGGCTCTCCACGGCTCGAAAGCGACACGTGGCCAGGTGCTGTTCGTGCTCGCTGGTACCGTTGAACCAGCCATCGTTGGAAATGTTGATCAGCAGATCGACCGGTGGTTCCTCATCGTCACGGACATATTGCCGAGCCAGGCAGGGGTCAGTGTCCTCATAGCAGATAATCATACCAAAGCGGACGTCCCCCAAAGGAAAGCGCGTCATGTTCTGGCCGGCACGGATGCTGTAATCGAAATCATACGGAGCGAACGCGCGCAGCCACGGCAGCCATTCGACCAGGGGGACGTACTCGCCAAATAAAACGCGGTGAATCTTGTCATAGCGCTCGCCAAGAGTACCCTTTTGGCCGTCCCAGCGGATCAGTAAACCGGAATTGTAGCGATAGGCGTGATGATCTGCTTCCAGTACGCGCGTGTTCAATCCCAATAGGACATTCGTTTGCCATAGGCTGCCAATCTTATGAGCAACTTCTTGACCGTCGCGGGGAGCACGAGACCACTCAGCGGGTATATCCGAGGCTGGAATACCCGGCGATACCATTGGCCATTCATCGGGAAAGCTGGTCTCCGGCCAGACGATCAGATCAGCGAGTGGTCGCTGAGCGGCCGCCAAGTTACTGAGACGTTGATAATGCCGGAGCATGACCGCCGCCGCTTGGTCCCCTAGCTTGGCCGCGATGCGCAGCCGTTGATCGAGATTCCCCTGGATGAGAGCCAAGCGCGGGCCGGGGGTGAAGTCTGTCTGGCGCAAACGCCATTGACCATAGGCTAACGTGCCACCAAGGGCCAGCAGTACCAGTCCCGTATGACATGCCAAAGTGAATCTGGTAGAGACGGCAGCCGAATCGGGCAACGCCACCAGACGGCGAAACCAATGCCGAGTCGCTAGCAGCTCGAATAGCAGGGCATTGACGGCGGCTACCAAGAAGCTCACGCCGTAGGCTCCCGTCACATCGGCAATCTGGATCACCGCCAAGAAATCGTGCTGGGCATGCGCCAGGAAGTACCACGGAAATCCCGTCAATATGTGGGCGCGCAGAAACTCCAACGCCGTCCAGACGACGGGGACGCTGACTATCAAAGGTAGCCGAGTGCGGCGGTCGAGCAGACGTATCAGTCCCATCCCTAACGGAAAGAACAGTGAACAAGCCAGCGCCAGAGCGATCCAAGTATAGTACATGCGATAATCGGCGACGCGCAGCCATTGCAAAACCGGGACGAAGAATGCCAATCCACCCAGCCACGCCGCCAGATACACCCAGCGCCTCCGGACGGGGGAACGCACCAACGCCAACAACGGCGCCAACGCCACCCAGGTCAACCATCCCCAGTTCATCGGGAAGTAACTCAGCCACAACAGCGCAGCGCTAAGCAGAGGGGGCAACAATGTAGCAAATCGGGAGTCAGTCGGCGCTAAGTAGTGCGCAGTCGGCAGGGAATCAAGTTCGGTTGGATCGATTCGCGTGGAGACATGATCTTCGACACGAACCGATGACCCCAAGGTAGCGCACTGCTTCATCATCTGTTTCCTGAAAGGTGCCGAATCTATTGTCACCATCCTTCCAAGTCCATCGGCAAGACTGGGAAGTGTTGGCCAGCGCCATGGCGCGTATCACCAGCGGGGAATAGAGCCAGGGCGTTGGCTTGCGTCAGAGCACGCAAATCCGCCGAGCCGAACCACGGCAGCGGCCGGAAGCGTAAGCCGCCGTCTTCACTTACTTCGAGCCGGACGGGGTAGTAGGTCGGCCGATCCGTGCGATAGGCGAAATCCATCGCCAACGGCAGCGACCACCACCGCGGCCCCGGTTCGTTCCGTCCGCCCAGACGCCGCAGCGCTGGCCGCACGAACAACTCGAAACATGCCAGCGAGCTAACTGGGTTACCCGGTAAGCCGAAGACCAGCGTGGTTCCGCGTGTGCCGAATAAGATCGGCTTGCCCGGCTTCATGGCGACTTTGTGAAAGTGCGACGTTACCCCCAGCTGCGTCAGTACCTCGGGCACCAGGTCGAGCTGGCCCGCCGACACGCCGCCACTGAGTAGCAACACATCCTGTTCCAGTCCCTGGACGATGAACCGTTTTAGATGTTCCACCTTGTCGCGGGCAATGTCGAGGGGCACCGCCACGCCGCCGGCCCGCTCCACTTGAGCAGCTAGCATCGGGCCGTTGCTGTTGCGTATCTGTCCCGGTCCCGGCTTGACGGCGGCTTCGACCAGTTCATCGCCGGTGGGCAAGATGGCCACCTTGGGGCGTGGAAAAACCGCGACCTCGTCACATCCCACTGCCGCCAACAAGCCGAACTCTTGCGGGCGCAGCTCGGCTCCTGGATGCAGGACGGCTTCTCCTGCTCGCATCTCCCGCCCGCGCGGTAGGATGTTTAGGCCTGGCTGAATCGGACCACCTTCGATATGCACGCGCTGTCCGTCGAGCGGTTGGGTACGTTCGATCATGACCACAGCATCCGCGCCCGCGGGCAGCGGCGCCCCGGTCATGATGCGCGTTGCCTGTCCCGCCGCCACCGTCCGCGTCGGAGTCCGGCCCGCGGTGACTTCCTCGATCACATCGAGCACGGCTGCTCCGCTGGTCAAGTCCGCCGTCCGCACCGCGTAACCATCCATCATCGCCTTGTCATACGGAGGCGAATCGATGTCGCTGCGCACCGCTTCGGCCAGCACCAATCCCCGCGCCGCCGATGTCAGACGGACCCTGACGGGCGGCAAAGGATTGGCATGTTGCAAAATAATCGCTTGTGCTTGTGAGACCTCGAGCATGAACGCCTCCCCAAATCGATGCCCTGTCGATTGTAGCATGACAGGGGCGGCAGCGGCTAGGCGGATGGATGGGAGCGCGGAATGGATGCGAATTCAGAATAGGGTGGATATAGGCAAACCGGGAGTATTGGCGGACGATGGGCGGCACTTGCTGGCGCCGCGTGCGCGGCGAAATCTTTTCCGTCAACCTTCCCTACTTTCTCGCTAGCTCCAACGCTTCCTGGACGATCTTCTCCGCCGTGAGTCCGTACTTGCGTAGCAGGCCGTCAGGGGTGCCCGATTCGGCGAAGGTATCGTGCAAGCCAACGAAGCGCATGGGGACCGGATGTTGGCGCGCTGCCGACATAGCCACGGCACTTCCCAGGCCACCGTGCAGCAGGTGCTCCTCGGCCACGACGATCCGGCCCGTCTCCTGGGCGGCGGCCAGCACGGCGGCATCGTCGAGCGGCTTGACGGTGTGCATGTCGAGGACACGGGCTTGCACTCCCTTGGCGGCCAATTGCTCGGCAGCCTCCAGAGCCGCCGCCACCAGGATGCCATTGGCGATCAGGGTCACATCCTGGCCAGCGCGCAGTTGGTTGGCCTTGCCGAGCTGGAAGGAACAGCCGTTGGGATACACGATTGGCACATTGGGACGGCCAGCGCGCAGGTAGGCAGGGGTCGAAGTTCGCGCCAGCGCCTGTACCGCCTGGGTCATCGACGGTTCATCGGCGGGGACCACGACGGTAAAATTGGGCAGGGAGCAGGCCAGAGACACATCCTCGATCCCCATTTGCGAGGGGCCATCCTCGCCGATGCTGATGCCGGCGTGCGTGCCGACCACTTTGACGTTGAGACAGGGAAAAGCCACCGACATACGCAGTTGATCGTAGGCATTGCACATGACGAAACAAGCGAAGCTGGCCAGCCAAGCTTGCTTGCCAGAACCTGCCATGCCACTGGCCGCGCCGACCAGGTTCGATTCGGCGATGCCGACATTGAAAAACCGCTGCGGGAATTTCTTGGCGAAATGCTCGGTGCGCGTCGAGTTGTGAACATCGCCGTCGAGTACCACGATGTCCGGATGTTGGTCGCCGATCTGAGCCAACGCCAAACCGAAGGCCTCGCGGGTAGATTTGCCGGTAGTCATGGGTACTTGGTCCTTGGTGCTTCGTGTTTAGAACTTCGTGCTTCGTGTTTAGTTCTTCGTGCTTAGGATTAGAAGGAGCTGCGGTTCCATTCAGCGACAGAACATCGAGATTCAAGGACTTAGGCCTAAGAACTAAGTTCCAAGAACTAAGGACTAGTTTATGATTCGCAGCGCCTGCTCGGCTTCTTGGGGGGTCAATGGTTTGCCGTGGTGGTTGGGATCACTGCTGAGCAGGTCTTGAATCGGATAGCCCTTGATGGTGCGGGCGACGATGGCGCTGGGGCGTCCCTTGGTGGCGGCGGCTTTCCGCAAGGCGGCCAACACGGCGTCCACATCGTGGCCGTCGATCTCCTGCGCGAACCAGCCGAACGCCTCGAACTTCGGGGCCAGCGGGCGTAGATCGAGCACCTCGGCGGTGGGGCCGGTCTGCTGGTAGCCGTTCTGATCGACAATGGCCACCAGGTTGTCCAATTGGTATTTATGGGCGGACATCACCGCTTCCCAGACTTGTCCTTCGTCCACTTCGCCATCGCCGAGCAACACGTAGATACGGGCATCGAAGCCATCCAGGCGCGCGGCCAAGGCGTGACCGACGCCGATGGACAGCCCCTGCCCCAAGGACCCCGTGGAAGCTTCCACGCCGGGCAGTCGGCGGTAATTGGGGTGCCCTTCGAGTGGGCTGCCGAGCTGGCGCAGCGTCGGCAACTGCTCGCGGGGAAAGTAGCCCGCCTCGGCCAACACGGCGTACAGCAACGGGGCAGCGTGCCCTTTGCTGAGAATGAAGCGGTCGCGCTGGGGCCACTTGGGGTTCTTTGGATCATGGCGCAGCACCCCGCCGAAGTACAACGCGACGGCGATTTCCACCGCCGACAGCGAGCTGGTGGGATGCCCCGAACCAGCCGTGGTCGTGCTGGTGATGATGTCTTGGCGGATGATCTTGGCTCGGTTTGTTAGTTCTTGCGTTGAGGGCGTGGCAGCAACGGCGGTCACGGTGCTTTCTCCCCAAATAGGTGCTTTCGCCAAAGCCAAATGAAACCGGCAATATATAGGTGCAGATATGACTATAAGAGAAAGTGGCAATAGGCAAAACAAAAGAGGGACTTTATCGATTCGGGCGCTGCTTCAGCGCCATGTGCCGCTATCGTTGTGTCAACGAGTTAGCGCTAGGCACGGCTGGCGAGGGGGAAGGGATGCCGATCCCTTGCACCAGTTGTTGGACCACCACGGGCAGATCGGCCAGCACGGGGCCGGAGAGCATGGTCCAGAGCGTCAGGAACATAATCCAACGAAATTCCATGATTGACCGCCGGAAGGTTGAACAGGGGAAGGATTGCCTGGGCTGGATAAGTGCAGAGCTTGCGTGATCCAGCGTTCCGTCGCTTGTTTCTTCGGCGTGGCGAAGGGTCAAACCTGACAAAAAAACCGAGAAACGCGGCATAATGAAGAAACCATGAGGGAGTAAAGAAAAACCCGCGCTGGGGGACAGCGCGGGTTCGGGGAAGGAGGTCATTTTCCCAACACACGAAACCAAGGCCAAGTGGGGGTCGGCCAAGTAATCATTGGTAAATCCCGGGCCGGGGGTCGGTCCGGCCCGGGGTGAATCGGGAGCCTACCGCGGGAAAAGGATCGGCTCACCGGGTTGCGCTCGGGGGAAGAGGTTGGCGTTCGCCGAGTCCGCAAGAGACTATTTATCGTCACCTTGCGGACCCGGTGTCGCGCCGTGCCCGGCTCGGAGGGGCTTGCCGAGCCTCTTCTGTTCCAGCCCCGACTTCTCTCGTGATGCCCGTTCGTGAATGGCTGTTGTTAATGCACGCCTCGTGCCAAGCGCCGTCTATTCTTTTGTCGGTTTTTTTAAGCTGTTGCTTGATAAAGACTTGAAAATCTCCAACTCCTCGTGGCCGTTGGCCAGCGAGGGGAAAACTTCATGCAATTCTTACAATCCGCGCGTTTCTGGTTCCTTCCTTACAAAATCCTGGCCCCTGGGGCCGGTAAAAACTTCAAGCACGGTCTCGCTTAATTTCACACGTCGATTCACTTTAGCGCCCCGAAATAGTGATTGGGTGATATTTTAACTTCCCTCTTTGCTCTTTTTGGCACGATGTCTTTTCGGTAAGCTGGGGGGACTGTCCGTGGATCGGTTGAGCTTGTCACAGCAGGCGGCTGGGGCAGAGCGCGGCGACTCCCCGGCCATCCCAGACGTTCGCGGACCATCTCAATCCGAGCGCGAACCGATGAATTGGTATAATCCTTCGATGGGTGTTTCCCTGATCTCGTTGCTGGAGTAACCATGCCGGTGTTGCTGTTATCGGAACAGGACGTGCGCCAGGTATTGACGATGGACATGGCCTTGACGGCGGTCGAGGAGGGGCTGCGCAAGATGGCCCTGGACGAAGTGGACAACATCCCGCGTCAGCGGGCACAAACTGATCACATGATGCTGCACATCATGGCGGCGGCGGCCAAGACGTTGGGAGTCGCTGGTTACAAAGCCTATGCCACGACGCGCCAGGGGGCCAATTTTCACTTGGCTCTCTTCGATGGCAAGACGGGGGAGCTGTTGTCACTGATGCAAGCCGATTATCTCGGCCAGGTTCGCACCGGCGCCGCCAGCGGCGTAGCCACGCAGTACATGGCTCGGCCAGACGCCACGGAGGTGGGCTTGTTTGGCAGCGGCCGGCAAGCGCGCACGCAGATTCAGGCGGTGTGCCGGGTACGGCGCATCCGCCGCGTGCAAGTTTATAGCCCCAACGCCGAGCATCGCCAACGCTTCGCTGCGGAGATGAGTGAAGTATGCCAAACGGAGGTCGTGCCGGTGCCGCGCCCGGAGCTGGCCGCCGAGGACAAGGACATCGTCATCACCGCCACCAGCAGCCGCGAGCCGGTCCTGTCCGGTCACTGGATCGCCGAAGGGACGCATATGAATGTCATCGGTTCGAACTTCTTGGCCAAGGCGGAGATCGATTCCGTGGCCGTGCGCCGCTGCGATTCGATTGTCGTCGATAGCAAGGACCAAGCCCGCTTGGAAGCCGGCGATTTCGTGCAAGCGCTGGAGGAAGGTTCGATTCATTGGTCTGACATTCACGAGCTGGGCCAGGTGATCGTCGGTCGATTCACGGGCCGCGCCCACCCGCCGGATGTGACTTTGTTCAAATCGTTGGGCATCGCCCTGGAAGACGTGGCCATCGCCATCAAGGTGTACGAAGCCGCCCGCGCCGCCGGCTTGGGGCAAGAGCTTGATTGGTGAACCACAAACCAGGGGCTGGACGCCCCTGGCTATGAGTTGTCTCCCCTTTGGGGGGCTTTGAGAACCGGCTCTTACTCCTTCGGTTCGGCTTTCGCATCCGGCGCCAGGTCGGCGATGCGGATGTTGCGGAAGCTCAAATCGGTGGTGGGGTCGTGTCCCTGGAAGCTGATCGGACCTTTCTTCAGATAACAGCCTTGCCGGGCGTTGTCGGCCAGGGGGCGATGGTCGGTCCAGTCCACCACTGGCACGCCGTTGACCCAGGTGGCAAAGTGCCGACCTTGGGCCACCACCGTGAGCGTGAACCATTCCCCATCCTGGGCCACGGCGCGGCGAGCGGGCATCCGGCGATAGATGGCCCCCGTGCCGTAGTCCACCGCCGGGGATTTGATCACTTGCTTGTCTTTCAACTCGTGCGTCTTGGGGTCATACACTTCTATCGTGTACGCTTGCGTGGGTTCCGGCGTGAACTGATTGCGAATTTGTGCTTCGTAGCCTTGCTGATACTGGTCGGGCAAACAACGGAAGAAGACGCCGCTGTTGAGGTGCTGGCCATTGCTGATGCACTCCAATTGCAGCACGAAGTCGGCCCACTGTCCCTCGCTTTGCAGGTCGCCGGGACCATTCTTGACGTTGAGGGCGCCATCCGGCGTCACCGTGAACTGGGATTTACGATTCGGAAACACCTTCCAGCCGCTCAGGTCCTTGCCATTGAACAACGGCTGGGTGTTCAAGGGGCGCAGCTTGATGTTGCGGAAGATGATGCCGTTGCCGCTCAAGGCGATATGTCCCCCCTTGGGTTTCGGTAATTCGGCGGGCTTGTCCGCCCCATCACTGGCGACTTTCGAGGCAACGAAGCCGAACGTCGTGTTCGTCGATCGGGGGCGATTGATGTTGGGATAAGGGACTGGTTTATTGCCCCGAACGGTGATGTGGAATTCCCACCAATCGTTGGAGTAATGGGGAATCTCCAAGATGTCCGCCTCCTTGCTCACCTGCCCTTGGGCGTCGCAGCGAATCCGCAATTTGGGGTCGGTGTCGGACTTGCGCCGATACTCAAAGGTCAGCTCGTAGTCAGCAAACGCCGTCGTCGTCACCAACAGTCCCTCCTTGCCGGCCTGCGGGGCGAGCATCCCCTGGAAGACCGTCCATTGGGAGTCATTGGGGGCGGTCCAGCCGAACGTCGATTCGCCGTCGAACAGCAGAATCCAGCCCTCGGCGATCTCGTGTGGTGTCAGCTGGTTGTACTTGTCAGCGGCGGCCTGGACCGGCAGCGCGATCAGGCTCAGCAGCAACACGGACGGCAAGCGTCGCAACATGGCAATATCTCCTTGGCTGAGGACGCGAACTGGATCGTGGTTCCATCTTGGCCCGGATTGAACGGGGATGCAAGAGGATAGGTCCGATTCCTGGGGCCATCCAGAAGGGATAATCCGGGTATAGGCAACGGGCGGTCGCTAGGGCGCAGCGGATCATGGATTTGAAAACCGCTCAGCCGCCATTGCTGGTCGGCGTCCAGGACGAACTGGGCTACGCACAGACGAACAGGCAACTCATAGACGCGAGGGCCTTGCACATGCACCAGGAAGCGCACCGTGGCTTGGCGCGATGGCGGCAATGTGCCAGCGGGATTTTCCTCGGCATTGACTTCCAGTTGCGAAAACTCCAGAGCGCTGAAATCCCATACGTCCATGCTGGTGATGCCGGACAGGTAGGACGCTGTTAGCCGCCGGAGTGTCTCTTTGTTGCCCTTGCCGATCCGAAATCGGTCGGAAACATGGGTCATGACGCCGTCGAGATCGTTTCCTTCCACGGCGGCAGCCATCGCGCGCACCTTGCGGACAATCTGTTGGCGGTCGCTTTCCACCAAGCCATCGAGCAGCGCCAGCACCAGTGCCAGCCCGCCGACCACCGCCAAGCCGATGACATATCGGCGATCCTGAAAACGATAGACCAGCACCGCCAAGATAATCCCCGCAATGGCCAGCAGCACGTACCAGACACCGGCATTGTCGATGAGCCAGTTCAACATGACGGATCGATTCCCCCTGAATTAATCCCACACCGCCGCTTCCTCGCCGTCGAGGCGTAGCGTCAGACATTTGGCGCTGCCGCCGGCTTTGAGAAACTCATCCAGCTCAATGGCGATGGATGGATAACCCCAGGCGCGCAGGTCTTCGGCCAAGCGGTCGCAGCCGGTGTTGTGAATGACGGTCCGGCCCACGACCACGGCATTGCAACCGAAGCGCAAGGCTTCCGCTTCGCACACCGGCAACAAGCGGGGAATGTGCGACTGTAACACTTTTCTGCCATAGTCATCAAAGGCGGCGGGAAAGTAAATGGCCGCGCCGGGAGCTAGCGGGCAGAAACAGGTGTCCAAGTGATAAAAGCGCGGATCGACCAATTCCACCGGCAAGACCTGTCTGCCGATGGCTTGCGCTAGATACTGATGGCCGCGCACGTCGCTACGGATGCGGTAGCCGGCGAACAACGTCGTCCCGCAGAACAGAGCGTCGCCGGCCCCTTCAAAATAGAAACTTTCCGGCAAGTGTTCGACCTTGAAATCATGCGCGGCGAACCAGGCATCGAAGAACGGCGATTCGCGCGCGCGAACCTCATGGCGGAAGCGGGAGCTAAAGAACCGCCGACCAAAGATCAGCCCGGCGTTGGCGGTGAACACCATGTCGGGCAAGCCCGGTTGTGGCGTCAATAGCTCGACACACACGCCCAGTCGGCCGAGTGTCTCATACAGGGCGCGCCATTGCTGATGGGCGCGCTCGGCCACGCTGCCGCGCGATCGGCTCATCCACGGATTGATCTCATATTCAATCCCATAATAGTCGGGGGGACACATCAAGATGCGGGGCTGGCGCATACGGAAAACTCCTTTGGTGCTCGCTTGTGGCGTGCACGCGAAACCCTGAAGGCGCCGTCCTCACTCCACCGGCGTCACGGACTTCTCCAACTCACTCACCAACGCCCGCAGGAACGGTTCGGCATCAGTGACGATGCCGACAGTTTGAGCGCTGCCGCGGTCGGCTAGTTTGACGACGGTGGCGGGGTTGATGTCTACGCAGGCCACGCGTACCCAGGCGGGGAGCAGGTTGCCGGTGGCGATGGCGTGCAACATGGTGCCGATCATCAGCGCGAAGCCGACCCCCTTGATGTGTTCGCGCATGCGCTGTTGGGCCTGCAAGATGTCGGTGATCACCTCCGGCAAGGGGCCGTCATCGCGGATGCTGCCGGCCAACACGTAGGGGATATGGTGCTTGACGCATTCATACATGATGCCACGGCGCAAGACCCCTTGGGCCACGGCGGCTTCGATCCCGCCCAGCCGGCGGATGGTGTTGATGGCGCGCAAGTGATGCTCGTGCCCTTCCTCGGCGGGCAAGCCGCGCTCCAGCGACACTCCCAAGCTGGTGCCGTAAAATGCCTGCTCGATGTCATGCGTGGCCAAGGCGTTGCCGGCGAACAGGACGTGCAGATAGCCGTTGCGGATCAGCCAGCAGATGTGCTCGACGCCGCCGGTATGGACCACGGCCGGCCCCAAGACGGCGAGGATTTTCTGCCCCTCCGTCTTGGCGCGGCGCATGGCGGCGGCGATCTCGCGCACCGTCACCCCCTTGGGTTTCTCGCTCGACACCGGGCTGGCCATGAACTCGAACAGGTTGCGGCGGGCGGCCATTGCCATCGGCATGACCCGCAAACCTTGCTTGCCCACCACGATGAGGTCTCCCGTCCGCACGGCTGTCATCGGCAGACAACGCGCCACGCGCCGCCGCGGATCGACCAGGATGCCGCAATCCATCTCCTGATCTTGGACCTCGATCCATTCCCCCTGAAGCCGAATCTGAGTGCGTTGGTTGGTGGTGCTGTAGAACCCTTCGGGAAACGCGCCGTCGCAGTCGGCGGCCACGAGTTGACAATCCTGAGCCTTGACCGGCACCGCCCCATGATCGTGGATGGCATCGAGGATTTCCCGCAAGGCTTCGGGAGTTTGGCCGCGCACTTCGATCCAGGCCCAGCTGGGGTCCGCCTGACGCTGGCCAACGTGAATTTCCTTCAGCTCATACGAGCCGCCGTGCGTGAGAATCTCATCGAGCACTTTGGGCAACAGCAAGGAATCGATGATGTGCCCGCGCAACTCGACCTCTTCCACGAAGGGGAAGTCAGCGGTGGCGGGTGGTGCGTTCGTCAGCCGCTGGCCCCCATCCGAGATCCCCCCCGGTGAAGCCGTATAATGCTTGGTGGACATGATGGTTCCTCCTTGGAAAGCCTCAACAAAGAGCGGGACGACGCCGACAGCGCGGCTTTCCCCCGCCTTCCTGCATTGTACACACTTCGCAAACGCTACGACTGGCTTCCTGGGACAGGATACTCGTGCTGGGGGCGTGAATTACCATCCAGCGTCTTGTCCACGATTCCTATAATGAGCAACGGAATGACGGCTTCCGGGGAGGATGAAATCATGTCGATATTCTGGGAAAACTTCAACTCCAATGGCAAGGCCCGCCAACAAGCCATCGGCGATCTGCGCGAGTCGCTGGCCGAGATCTGCGAGGGATTCGCCTTGCACCATGCGCTGCCGCGCTGGCAACGCCGGCAAGTGTTGCTGACCGAGTTGAAAAAACTGGCCGATTACTATCGCCAATCCACCGTCTGGGAAGAGTTGAAGAAAGAAGAAAAACAGCAAGAAAGGATGAGGGATGAAGGATGAACGATAAATGCCGAACGATGAAAACAGGGACAAGCCAAGGGAATTATTACATAATGGAGGGAGACAGCGCTTCGCGGAAGCGTCGGCTCCATTCACCCAGGTTGCCAGGTTCCCCCTGGAAGAGAGCGAATTCATGCTAAGCGGTTCGCTGCGGATTTTTCGCGTGGCGGGGATTGACGTGTACCTGCACTGGTCCTGGCTCATCGTGGCTTTCCTGCTGCCAGAAATCCATAATCAACTCGGCAAGCAAACCACCATGGCTTGGACGGCGCTGGAATTTCTCAGCTTGTTCGGCATCGTGCTGTTGCATGAGTTTGGCCATGCGCTGGCGTGCCGCTCGGTGGGGGGGCGGGCGGATCAGATCATGCTCTGGCCGTTGGGCGGGGTGGCCTTCGTGCAGCCGCCGCCACGACCGGGGGCTTGGTTGTGGAGCATCGCCGCTGGCCCGCTGGTGAATCTGGCGCTGGTACCCGTCTTGTTTGGCCTGGTCGTGATGGCCGAACAAGCCGGTTGGCCCGAAACCTTGCCCCAGGTGTATCAATATCTGTTCATCATGGCTCTCGTCAATTTGGGCTTGTTCATCTTCAATATCATTCCCATTTACCCCCTGGACGGCGGCCAAATCTTGCACGCTCTGCTTTGGTTTGTCATTGGCCGCGTGCGTAGCTTGCAAATCGTTAGCGTGATGGGCTTGGTGATCAGCGGCGCCGCGTTGCTGGCCTGCGCCCTGATTCAGCAATGGTGGCTGGTGCTGGTCGCGGCTTTCATGGCCTGGCAATCTTGGGTTGGCTGGAAACGGGCGTCGGTCCTCGGCAAGCTGGCAGCCGCGGAACGTCATCCTGGCTTTGCCTGTCCCGCCTGTGGCGAAGCGCCGCCGCGCGGCGATTTCTGGAACTGCACCCAGTGCGGTCAAATGTTCGATCCCTATGATCGCAACGCCACTTGCCCGCGCTGCGGCACGCAGTATGACGAGATGATCTGCCTACTGTGCGGCCAACGCAGTGACTTCGACGACTGGAGCGCCCAACCCGTCCCCGTCGCCGAGGGAAGCGCGGAGCGTTAGGCCGCGCAACGGCGACGACGTTCCCTATCTCCCGTTGACTGAACGCGCCAGCGCCGGTGATTGAATGACATAGATAAATCATTCAGCTCTTTGGCCCCAGCGGGACAGTAATTGATGCGCCACGCCAAGCTGATCGCAAATTCGACCTACTATGAAATCCACCAGGTCTTGCACCGATTGCGGCTGAGTGTAGAAGCCGGGCATGGCGGGGAGAACGATGGCGCCAGCTTCCACGCAAGCGGTCAAGTTGCGCAGCTGAATGAGACTCAGCGGCGTTTCCCGCGGCACCAGGATGAGCTTGCGGCGTTCCTTCAAATGGACGTCGGCGGCGCGGTGGATGAGGTTCTGCGACAAGCCATGCGCGATCGCGGACACGGTCCCCATGCTACACGGGCAGATCACCATGCCGGCGGTCAGAAACGAGCCACTGGCGATGCCGGCGTGAAAATTCCGATAGTCGTGATATTGCACCTGGCCCGGCGCGGCTTGGCGGGCGGCAGCGCCGAGTAGGTCGGCCAGCTCGAAGCGCTCCAGCCGCACGGTGCGTCGCAATTCCTGCTCAAGCACCTGCGCCGCCGCTGGGCTGAGGACCAGATGCACCACCCGTCCCGCGTGCAGAAGCACTTCCAGCAGACGCACACCGTAGGGCATGCCGCTGGCCCCGGTCAACGCCACCACCAAGTCCGTCGCCGCCATGATGTGTCCTTGTCGTGTTCCGCGAGAAGCCTCGGTTATTCCCCGTAAAACGGAAACAATTGGCGCAGCTCCGAGTCGGTCGGTCGGCGGCCGTACTCGCAAATCTCGAACGCCTCCGCGAACCGAACGGCTTGGCCTTTGTCGGGACCATACCAGCGCAACAGGGCGTCGCGGAAGCGATTGGCTTCGTCTCCTTGCCGCGTCTCCCAGCGTTCGCGCAGCCAGGCTTTGCGTAGTTCGGGCGCGCGGGCCGGCGGGACGGCGCGGACGTATTCCTCGCTGCCGTTGGCGCCCCCTTCGTACACCTGCGATTCCAGTTGATGGATCGCTTCCAGTTTTTGATCGAATACCTCGTCAATCGCCACGACAATATCCGCCTGGAACGGATACGGCTTGCGGAAGCGGTCGCTGGTGAAGAGAAAGACCGGGTTGTGTTTCAGGGCCGGGGTTTCGGGGCAGAAATGGGGGACCGTCACCATGAAGGCGGCGTCCTGCACCAGCACGCCGACATAGCGATGATCAGGATGATAGTCCCAGGGGCGATGCGAAATGACGATGTCCGCCTGCCAATCGCGGATCAAGCGCGTGATCCATTTGCGGTTCGCCAAGGTCGGTTCCAACTCGCCGTCGTGGATGTCGAGCACTTCTGTGGTGACGCCGAGAATTTTGGCGGCGGCTTGGACCTCCGCCAGCCGGCGCTTGGCCAGTTCCGCCCGCGGCATCCGCCAATGGCCGATGTCGCCGTTGGTCACGGACACCAGTTTGACATGATGCCCCGCTTTGGCCCACTTGATGGCCGTTCCCCCCGCTTTGAATTCGGCGTCATCGGGATGCGCGCCAAAGACGATGATCCGATACTTGGTTTCTTTCCCGGCATCTGCGGCCGGCTCGGCCCCCACCCCCACGGCGGGAAACATCAGACCGCCCATCAACATGGTGACCACGTAGCGTGTCATGGTGGATTCTCCTCACGGTGGGAAAAGATGTACGATGCGACTTGTCGGCATCGTATCACAAGTCCACCTGGAGAAAAGGGGATCGACGTAGGAATTGGACCGGAAACGAGCCGCGAAGCCTCCCCCTGTTCAGAATCCAGAGGAGCTCCGCGAAGGGAGAGCCGCGTGGCGAAGCCGACCGCGTCCGCTATGATGATGGTGATGGGGACTGGGCCGCGTTTCGGCCTAGCAAGGGCCGGATTTCCAAACGTCATGGCGGGTGGATGAAGCGATCAATCGATGAGTTGAGCAGAGGCACGTTCGATGTGTTGATCTTGGGGGGCGGCATCACCGGCGCGGGGGTAGCGCTTGATGCCGCGTTGCGCGGCTACCGCGTGGCCTTGATTGACAAGGGGGATTTCGCGGCGGGGACCAGCAGCGCCTCGTCGAAGCTGGTGCATGGCGGCTTGCGTTACCTGGAGCACGGCGACTTTCATCTGGTGTACGAGGCCCTGCGTGAGCGCCATCGGCTGTTGCGGAATGCCCCCCATCTGGTGCAGCCGCTCCGCTTCGTGATTCCGTTCCTGCGGGGCGCGCGGGTGCCGGCCTGGAAATGGCGGCTGGGGTTGACGCTGTACGATGTGCTGGCGGGGCGCGGCAACATCCAGCGCAGCCGACCGTTGACGCCGCGCGCCCTGAGCCGGGAATTTCCCGCCTTGAAGACCGACCAGCTCAGCGGCGGGGCGGAATACCACGATGCTCAAATGGACGATGCCCGCTTGTGCGTCGCCGTGCTGCAAACGGCGGCTTTGCACGGCGCTTGCGTGGCCAATTATGTCGAGGCGATGTCTTTTCTGGAGGCAGGAGGCCAGCTGGTGGGGGCGCGGGCCAGGGACCACGTCGGCGGCGGTGAGCTGGACATTCACGCTCGGCAAATCCTCAACGCCGCCGGCCCCTGGGTCGATGCCGTCTGTCGCTTGGCCGGCGCGCAGGGAGAAGCCCACCTGCAACCGAGCAAGGGGGTCCATCTGGTCGTGCCGGCGCGCGGCTGGTCATCGGCGTTTCTCCTGCTCCATCCCCGGGATGGTCGCGTCTTCTTCGTCATCCCCTGGTTGGGCAAGACTCTCATCGGTACCACCGACACCTTCAGTGACCAACCCGCCGATGGACTGACCGTGCTCCCCGAGGAGATCGCTTACTTGCTGGAAGGGCATAATCACTACTTCGCCCCGTCTCTGAATGAGGGGGACGTGCTTGGCTCCTTCGCCGGCTTGCGGCCGCTGCTGAAGGGGAGAAAAGGGGACCCATCCTCCCGGTCCCGCGAGTTTCAGTTATTCTGGTCGGCGAACGGCTTGCTGACGGTCGCGGGGGGAAAGTACACCACCTACCGCCACATGGCCGAGGTCATCACCGACGCCATCGCCCGCCGTCTGGGAGGACGCAGCCCTTGCCGGACGACGGATTTTCCGCTCGACGGCGCTCCCACCCGTCCCTGGCCACTGTTCGTGGCCCAGGAGACGGCTTCTTTATGTCAACGGTATGGCCTGGACAGCGCCAGTGCCCGCCACCTGCTGGAACGCTATGGCCGACGTGCCGCCGACGTGACCGCCTATCTGGAGGAACGTCCCGAACTGGCTGAACGCATCCACGCCGATGAGCCGGATATGCGCGTCGAGCTGCTCTATCAGCAAGAACACGAGATGGCCCTGTTCCCCGCCGATCATCTGCTGCGCCGCACCCGCTTGGGACTGTTTCACCCGGAGTTGCTGAAAGCAGAAGCAGCCCCCTGGCTCCCAAGCGGATAGCGGTTCGCGCTCCGCAGCGCGGACAAATGCCACCGCGCACGCCGTGTGAGTCAGTGCGGCACGGACGCGCGCGGCGTGCTGCTGCGGTTCTTTTCCGCCAAGGTAATAGTGAGAGGGTGTTCTGCCTCGATGGTTTCGCTATGGGTGCGAAACCGCCATGAGGCCAACTACCGCCCGAACTCCTCCCGCAAGAAATTTTGCACCTCGTCCCACATCTCGGCGGCTTTCTCAAAGTTGACATTCATCGGCTTGGCGTCCTTCGGCGTCGCCATCTGTGACGGCAGGTTGACGGTCAAGTTGGGATTGAAGGGAATCTGGTGGCCGCCCCCTTCAGCCAGACGTTTCTCGACCTCCCCGCTGAGCAGGTAATCGACCAGCTTGCGAGCGTTGCCGGGGTTGGGGCCGTCGCGGATGATGGCCACGGTGTTGGGCAGGAACAGCGTCCCCATGCGGTCGTTGGCGGGGGCGTCGCGGTCGAGGAAGATCATGGCCACGGGGCGGCCGGCTTGAATCTCGATCAGGGCATCGTCAGTGTCAGTGAAGCCGGCGGCGAACCGTCCCTTGCCGACCGCCTCAGCCACCTGTTTATTGCCGGGGAGGATGGTCACACCGTTGCTCTTTAAGCCGCGATAGTATTCCTTGGCTTTCTCCGGTCCCAGCACCTCGAATAGGCAAGCCGCTTCCGTGGCCGTGGTGCCGAACTGCGGCTTGGCCAGGGCGAGCGCCCCACGCCAGCGCGGTTGCAACAAGTCGAACCGGCTGCGCGGCATCTCGGCGTGGGCCACCAGATCGGTATTGACGATCAGCACCCGCGCCCGGCCCGCGAAGGCGGTCCAGGTGGCATCCCCAGCGCGCGCGAAATCCGGGAAATCCAGCGCCGAGGGGCTGACATACGGTTCGAGCAACCCTGCTTTTTGCAAACGGATGGTGGATAGAATTTCGTTGTTCCAGAACACATCGCAGCGCGGCCGGCCTTGTTCTTGCATCAATTCCAGATACAGGCCGACTGATTTGTTGGCTTCCGTGTCGAACTTGGGATTGACGGTGATGCCGGTTTGCCGCGTGAAATCGTGCAGCAGATGTTCGGCGAACTCCTGATCTTGAGCACAATAAAGTGTCACCTGCCCCTTGTCCGCCGCAGGGCCGCAGCCACTCAGGGCCACGACGACAGCGACAACCGGCAGAAACCAACATTGGGATGACCATCGTGATTGAATCATGTCATTTGTCCTCCGGTGATGAGCAGCACTCCGTTTCGCATGCACGCCGCAGGCGCGCGCCGCTGGATTTTCTATCAATATCCATAGGAACCCGAAACCACGACCCTTATTCCATCATACACCATGAAACTTTGCATCAGTGAAACCACGACCATGCCAAATACGTTTGCCGAGGACGTGAAGGCGTTCGCCGATGGCGGCTGCCGGGGAATGGAAGTCTGGCTCACGAAACTGGAACAGCACCTGGAAACGCACTCCGTCGCCGATACGCGGCGGCTGTTGCACGAGCATGGCATGACGTTGGCGGCGGCTTCGTATCAAGGGGGCTTGTTGCTGTCGCAAGGGGAGCAGCGCAAAGCCCACTTCGACCATTTCCGCCGCCGCTTGGAATTGTGCGAGACCTTCGACATAGCGACGCTGCTCGTGGCGGCCGACTTCGCCGAGAAGATCGACGCCACGGCCTTGCAACGAGCGGTGGTGTCGTTGACACAAGCGGCACAATGGGCGGCGGGGTTCAACGTCCGGCTGGCGCTCGAATTTCGCGGCGCTGCGACTTTCTGTTCCAGCTTGGATACAGCGGTGTCGTTGGCACGACAGTGCGGCGAGGCGAACGTCGGCGTGAATCTGGACGTGTTCCATTATTACACCGGGCCGAGCAAGTTCGAGGACCTGGACCTGCTCACCCCCGCGAACCTGGCTTTCGTGCAGCTCTCCGACTTGGCCGGCGTGCCCCGCGAGCTGGCCAGCGATGCCGACCGCGTGCTCCCCGGCGAGGGGGATTTTCGCCTCGAACCCATCGTGCAACGCCTGCGCACGATCGGTTATGACGGCTGGGTGTCGCTCGAATTGCTCAATCCGACCTTGTGGCACGCCAACCCCGCCCACGTCGCCGAGCTGGGGTATCTGGCGCTGCGACGGGTATTGCCCCTTGATTAAGGATTGCCTGAGCCGGTCTTGTGTTGGCGTTCTTCGAGATAGGCGGCCAGGGCGTCTGGCCAGGGACGTAAGGGGGGGAGACCGAGCGTTTGGTAGGCGGTATTCGCCAAGACGCTGTAAGCGGGCCGGCGCGCGGGAGCAGCGTATTCCTGGCTGGGGATAGGGGTGAGGTCGGCGGTCATGTTGGACAACTCGAAAATCGTTCGCGCCAGCTCATACCAGGAACAACTACCCGAATTGGTGAGGTGAAACAGACCATAGCGTTGGGCGTTAATCAAGGCGGCGGTGGCGGCGGCGACATCGACCGTGTAGCTCGGCGTGCAGAGTTGGTCGGCCACCACGCGCAGCGGTTTCCCCTGGCCGGCCAGACGCAGCATCGTCTCGACGAAATTCCCCCCCTTGCCGCCGCTGCCCCACACGCCATATAGGCCACAGGTGCGGATGACGACATGCCGAGGACACAAGGCTTGGACCTGGTACTCCCCCGCCAATTTGCTCAAGCCGTAGATACTCACCGGCCCCGGCGCGTCCGACTCGTGGTACGGCGTGGAGCGGCGCTCGTCGAGGCCAAAGACGTAATCGGTGCTGAAGTGAACCAGGACACATGCCAAATCACGACAGGCCAGCGCCAGCGCACGTACTCCCCACGCATTGACGGCAAACGCCGCCTCTGGCTCGCTCTCGGCCTTGTCCACGAAGTTGTAGGCGGCGCAGTTGACGACCACGTCGGGGCGCGCTTCGGTCAACGCGGCGCGCAACGTTTCCGGACGCGTCAGGTCGGCCCGTTCGCGCGTCCAGGGAATGACATCCCCCGCCAAGCGCGCGACCAAGTCACGCCCCAATTGTCCCGCCGCTCCCAAGACGGCGATCTTCACGGTCCTTCTCCTTCTGATCTCTGGCGCGGCAAGGGGGGCGGAAGAAATTATCCGAAAACCTCCCCTCCTTTGATAAGGGGAAGGAATCCATTGTCAGCGCGTGGCATGGATCGATTCGGCATAGAGCAATTGGCCGGTGCGGCCGTCGTGATATTTGAACAGCACCTGCGGACGCGGAAAAGCGACCCAGCGTTGCTCCCCCACCTTCAAGGGATTGTTGAACACGTTGTTAATCTGCACCACGCAGTAAAACGGATGGCGTAGCTCCGAACGTGGGATGTCATTGAGAAAATAACTGGACCAGCGAATATCACACTGGCGGCCAAATGAGTCGTAAGGACCGTTGGCGGGCCGATCCCCCTCGTCGGCGATCAAATGATTGCCGGAGTTGTGCGGCCCCGACGCGAACTCCCACACGCGGTCGGTGATGCGAATGGCGAAGCTGTTGTGCAAATCGCCGGTCAGCACGAACACCGGCCGGCCCAGCTTGTCCCAGAAGTTGATCAACTGTTCGCGTTCCTCAAGAAACACGGTCCAGGCCTCGTCCTTGCCCCCCTCGCGGATGGCCTCGCCGCCGACGTGCGGGATCATGAAATTCACCGACGACACCACGAAGAAGAACTCGGCGTCGCTCTTGCTCATGCCATCGAGCAGCCATTCTTTTTGTGCCTGTCCCAACATGGAGATGCCCGGCTTGTCCCGTTGTTTAATGTCGTGCATGTCGCGGTGCGACCGGGTGTCGAGGCAGAAGAAATCGCAATTACTGACGCGCATCTGGAAGTACGTGCGCCGGCCAATCGAATAGGCGGCCGTGCCGGTTTCGCGCGCGGGGGGCCGAATTTGCAGCTGGTGCCGGTCAATCACCTTGACGATGTCATACACGCCCGCGTTGGGATCGCCACCGAAGGTGTCCAGATTGTTGTCGTTGACGCCGGCGGTGGGTCCCCCCCAATGAACGTGCAGGTTGGCCGCCTCCGCGAAGTTCACCTGCGTGAAGTCCGCTTCAGGATCGGTCAGGATGTCGCTTCCCTTCTTCAGCTCGGCCTTGCCAAAGACGGCCCCTTGTGTGAACGGCGCCGGATTGCTCCAGCCCAGGTAGTCTTGCCAGGCTTGCACGCCGATGTCACGGAACACGGCGCGGCGGTCGCGCAGCCCCGCCGTCCCAGTCCCCCAAATATCGTTGAGAATCTCGTGATCATCCAACGTGAAAAAGGACGGAATCTCCCGATGCCAGGCGGCCAGGTTCTTGCCGCGCTCCAGGTACAACTTGTAGTTCTCCCACACGCCGACGATGGTGGGGGCCAGCCACACGTCGCGCGGCACCTCATTGGGAGTGCAACCGACCTGCCTCATCCACTCGGCCACGCTGTATTCGCGCTCTTCCTCATACAGCCAATCACCGTTAAGAATAGCGAAATCGATTTGATCCTTCAATTGATCGAGCATGGTTTTGAAGGCGGGCAGCTCTGGACCGGAGCCGTGCTTGGGGTTCTGGTTGTTGCCGCAGGCGAACTCGAATTGAAAGTTGAACAGCCCCTTGGGATTATGCTCGGCATCACGGTAGTCGTCGGGGCTGGGCAAGGTGCGAAACGAGCCGCTCAGCCGGGGCGGATGCTCCTTCTGGCCCGGCACCTCGACGCGATAGAAATACTTGGTGTTCGACTTTAGCCCTTTGAGCAACACCCAGCCAGTGCAATCCCGCGCGAAGGTAGTGGGAACGGGAGGCGAGACTTGATCGAGCTGATCCGGTCGCGGGCCGTAACGGACCTGAAACGTGCCGGGATGGGCCGTGCGCGCCCAGACGCCGATGTGCGTGGCGCCCAATCGTCCCAACATGGGACCCGTGGTGATCCGGTTGTCAGCCGGCGCCTCGGCGGCGCCAAGCACGACACAGACGGCCAGCAGCGGCAACGAAAAAGCGGCATAACGCATGACACAAACTCCAGGATGCCAGGAAATCACTTAGGGTTTGCCATTCTGCCAGAGGATGACGGGAAAAACAAGCAAAAGGCAGGAGAGCGATGACAATGGCCCACGGTTTGGGCCGGGCGTTCGCTGCGCTCGTGCAAGCGCGCTGGCTCCGCTGGCTCCCGTTCATGATACACCAAAGCGTACAGATCCGAAAACAACTCCAACCGGCGGCGCGTTTGTGAATACGGATGCATCGGTTCGCGCTCGCTTTCTCAACAGCCGGGCGAAACGATGGATCAATACCCCTCTTATTTCGTCTGCTACCTGCTTGTTTGTTACGCACTGATTGGGTAAACTTTCTAATATATCGTAACCCTGCCCTGGGTTTCTGCCCGCGTTGCCCTCCATCACCGCGCTCTCTTCGGCCCGCGAGGAGAAAGTGACACCCATGATAATGTGCCGTTATTCCGTGCCGATGCTGATATTGTGCCTTGGGTCTATGACCCTGCCGGCACGTGCGAATGATCCGATTAGTGACTTGACCGTGACGCCAGAGGATGTTGTCTTGCGCGGCCAGGCGGCGCAACAGCGATTGGTTGTCACTGGCCGGCGCGCTGGCCGGGTGGTCGATCTCACGCGCGAAGCTCTGTTTCGTTCGGAAACGCCCAACGTCGCGCAGGTCGGCGTGGATGGCATCGTGCGGCCCGTGGGGGATGGCCCAGGAGTCATCGTGGCAACGGTGGGGGGACAGCAAGCGCAGGCGACGGTGCGCGTCGTCGAGGGATCGCGGTTCTTGCCGGTGACGTTGGAAGGGGATGTCCTTGCGGTGCTGACGCGGATGGGCTGCAACGCCGGCGCCTGTCATGGCAAGGCGCGGGGGCAGAATGGCTTCCAATTGTCGCTCCTCGGTTTCGATGCCGATTTTGATTACAGCAGCCTGGTTCAGGAAGCGCGGGGTCGGCGGTTGTTTCTGGCCGCTCCCGAACATAGCTTGTTGCTGAAGAAACCTGCCGGGCAAGTCCCGCACGGCGGCGGCAAGCTGCTCAAGCCCGGGGATGGGCATTATGAAGCGCTGTTGCGTTGGATTCAGGCCGGCGCCCCGCGCCAGGCGGACGACGCGCCGCGCTTGACCAAGATCAGCGTCTTTCCCGAAGAACGCCTTCTGACCAATCACGGCGAGCAACAGCTGGTGGTGACGGCCCATTACGCCGACGGCACGACCCGCGACGTGACCCACCTGGCCAGCTTTCAATCGAACGAAAGTCCCATCGCAGCGGTCGATGAACATGGTTTGATCAAGGCCGGTCCAATCCCCGGCGAGGCGGCCATCATGGCCCGCTTCATGAATCTGTTCGCCGTCTGCAACGTGGTCATTCCGTTGCCGGGTTCGGTGCCGGCGGACACCTACGCCAACTTGCCGCGCTACAACTTCATTGATGGCTTGGTGTGGGACAAGCTCCAAAAACTGGGAATCACGCCAGCCGCTCCCGCCGCCGATGCCACGTTCTTACGTCGTGCCTACCTGGATGTCATTGGCCGGCTGCCAACGCCGGATGAGACGCGCGCTTTTTTGAACGACGAGTCGCCGGACAAACGCCCGCGCTTGATTGATCATCTATTGTCGCGTCCTGAATATGCCGACTATTGGGCCAACAAGTGGGCCGATCTGCTGCGCCCCAATCCGTATCGGGTCGGGGCCAAGGCGGTGTACAACCTCGATGCCTGGCTGCGGGCGTCGTTCCGGCGGAACCAACCGTATGATCAATTTGTCCGCGAGATTCTTACCGCTCAGGGGAGCACCTTCCGCAACGGGTCGGCCACCATCTTCCGCGACCGCCGCGACCCGGACGAAATCACGACTATGATGAGCCAGCTGTTCTTGGGCATCCGGCTCGATTGCGCCAAGTGTCACCATCACCCGTTCGAGGTGTGGGGCCAGGATGATTTCTACCGCATGGCCGCCTACTTCGCCCGCATTGGCCGGAAAGGGACCGGGCTGTCGCCGCCTATCTCCGGCAGCGAGGAGATCATCTTCACCGGCACGCGCGGCGAAGTGCGACATCCTGTCAGCGGCGAAGTGCTGGCCCCCCGGCCACTGTTTGGACAAGCTCCCGACATCGGCCCCGATCAAGACCCGCGCCAAGCGCTGGCCGAATGGCTCGTGGCCGCCGACAATCCCTATTTTGCGCGGGTCATTGTCAATCGCATTTGGGCTGACTTGATGGGGCGCGGGTTGGTGGAAGCGGTGGACGACCTGCGGGCCACCAATCCCCCCAGCAACGAGGCCCTGCTCGACGCCTTGGCCAAGGATTTCGTTCGGCAAGGATATGATCTGAAAAAACTGATTCGCACCATTATGACATCGTATGTGTATGGCCTCAGCTCACTGCCGACGGAACGCAACGTGGCCGACACGCGCAATTACTCGCGCCATTACCGCCAGCGCTTGCGGGCCGAAGTGCTGCTCGATGCGGTGTGCGACATCACGCAGGTGCCGGAGAATTTCACCGCCATGCCACCGGCGGCGCGGGCCATGCAAGTCTGGACCTTCCGCACGCAATCGGTGTTTCTCGACAGCTTTGGCCGGCCCGACGCCAACCAAGACCCGCCCTGCGAGCGCACCAGCGAAACGACCGTCGTGCAGGCGCTGCACCTGATGAACTCCGAGAACCTGCACCGCAAAGTCATCAGCGACCAAGGCCGAGCCGCTCAACTGGCCGCCAGCACGAAATCGCCGCGCGAAATAGTGGACGAATTGTATTTGTTGGTGTACACTCGACATCCAAGTGAGGAAGAACGCGCGGTCTGCCTGAAGATATTTGCCGAGGAAGGCACTACCCGCCGACAAGCCACCGAAGACATCCTCTGGGCATTGATCAACACGCCGGAGTTTGTGTTTAAGGATTAGTGACATTCGTTTAGCCGCCAGCCAACGGCGAGCACGAAGATTTATCATGGGGGCACACATGGCCATTCACCAAAACTGTGCGGGTATGACCCGCCGCGATTGTTTGCAGCTCGGTTTGGGCGCTTTGTTGGGGGGTGGGCTGGCGCAGGCGCTGCGGCTGCAAAAAGCGGCGGCCGCGAGTGGCGCGGCCATCGAACCAGTGGCTAAAAGCTGCATTCTCATCTGGCTCGACGGTGGACCGACGCACTACGAGACCTTCGACCCGAAGCCGGACGCCCCCACGGAGATTCGCGGCGAGTTCGGCACCACGGCCACCAAGCTCCCCGGCGTGCATTTTTCCGAACACCTGACCCGCTTGGCCAGCATCGCCGACAAGCTGGCCATCGTCCGTTCGATCCGCCATAATCAGGGGAACCACGGCGCCGGCAATCACTATATGATGACCGGTGCGCCGCCGCGCATTCCAGTCGGCTGCGGAGCCTTTGTCAGCTTTCATCCCAGCCTCGGTTCCGTGACCGCCCATGAACGGAACGCTCCCGCTGGCTTGCCCGCTTATTTCTCCATACCGACCATGTCCCGTTCTGGTGGGCCGAACTTCCTGGGGGCGAAATATGCTCCGTTCATCGTCGCCGATGATCCGAACAGTGCGAATTTTCGCGTCCGTGACGTGTCGTTGCCACGCGAGCTGACCGGCGAACGTTTCGAGTCGCGCCGCGACATTCGCATCAACCTGGATCGCATGGCACGCATCGCCGACAAAGCCGCCGGTGATCCGGTAACCGCGTTGGATGAAAATTATCAGCAGGGTTTTGAGCTGATCACTTCCAAGGAAGCGCAAGCCGCTTTCGACATCCACCGCGAGACCGACAAGGTCCGCGACGCCTACGGGCGCAACTCGTTCGGCCAACGGGCGCTGCTGGCCCGGCGGTTGGTCGAGGCAGGCGTGCCGTTCATCACCTTGTACGAAGGGGGCTGGGATCATCACGTGGATCTCTTCAACAGCCTGCGCAAACGCCTGCCGAGTTTCGAGAACAGCGTGGCCACGCTCATCGAAGACCTGGATCAGCGCGGCCTGTTGGACAGTACGTTAGTGCTGGTGCTCGGCGAGTTTGGCCGGACGCCGAAAGTGAATCCCAAGGCGGGCCGCGATCACTGGGCGGAAGCGATGTCGGTGTTGTTCGCTGGCGGCGGCACCCCTGGCGGTCAAGTCGTCGGCGCCACGGACATTCGCGGCTACACGGCCATCGAGCGCGTCTCCTCCCCCGAAAACTTCGCCGCCACCGTGTACCGCAAACTGGGCATCGATCCAAACAAGATCCTCTACACTCCCACCGGCCGGCCCACCCACATTGTCAGTGACCCGACGCCGATCGCGGAGTTGATGGGGTAAATCATCTAATGAGCACAAGTACCCATCCTCGTTCGCAGGCAGAGTCTGGGAACCAGGGATATTCTTCCTTCTTACTGGCGCTGTTCATCGCTTTATCCTGTACCGCGCTCTTGCCCGCCGCGCCGCCGACCGTGACCTATCTCTTTCCCGCCGGCGCGCAGCGCGGGCAGACCGTGGACGTGACGGCGGCGGGTACGTTCGAGCGCTGGCCGGTGTCCGCGTGGGTGGATCGGCCCGGTGTCACCGTGCAAGCGGACAAGACCAAAGGGAAGTTGTCCGTCCAGGTCAGCCCGGAAGCCGTGCCCGGCGTCTATTGGCTGCGGCTGCACGATGACGAGGGGGCGAGCACGCCGCGCCCGTTCCTGGTGGGAACTTTGCCTGAAATTATCGAACAAGACCCCAACGATGACTACCGCAAGCCGCATGTCTTGCAAACCGCGGCGCTCGTTATCAACGGTAGGCTCAATCCGGCGGGGGATGTCGATTGCTTCGCGGTCCCCTTGAAAAAGGGAGAAACGCTGGTCGCCGCCCTGGAAGCGAATTTCAACTTGGGTTCGCCGTTGGACGGCGTCTTGCAGGTGCTGTCCGCCGATGGCTTCGTATTGGAAGACAATAACGACTTCCGTGAATTGGATCCGCAGCTGACATTCACCGCCCCCGCCGCTGGCCGATACATCGTGCGGGTTTTCGCCTTTCCCGCCGTCCCGAATAGCGCCATCCGCTTCGCGGGGGGAGAGGATTACGTCTATCGCTTGACACTGACGACGACGGGCTTCGCCGATCACGCGCTCCCCTTGGCCGTGCCGCGCGACCAACCCGGACAAATCGAGCTGGTCGGCTGGAACATTCCCGCATCGGCTCGCAAAGTGATCGTTGTTCCGCAAGACGATGACACCGCCATTGCCTTTCATCCGCAAGTGGCGCAATCGGTGAACATCCGCCTGGAACCGCACCTGGCCACGGTGAAAGCGCCTGCCAATGACTCCCAGGCTCCCATGTCGATCACGTTGCCCATGACGGTAAGCAGCCGTCTGGCAGCGCCGGGCGCTGTTGATATGTATGAATTTGCCGCGACCAAGGGACAACGGTTGTTCTTTCAGGTCGAATCGCGGTCCTTGGGCTATCCCCTGGATGGCGTGCTGCGCGTGCTGGATAGCGAGGGCAAAGTGCTTGGCCAAAATGATGATTCCGGCCCGGCACGCACTGGGCCGCGCGATCCGCAGCTGGCTTTCGTGGCGCCGCTAGACGGGCGTTACCGCGTCGAGGTCCGTGACTTGCACGGCGACGGCGGTTTGTCGTATGTGTATCGCTTGCGGGCGCTGCTGCCCCAGCCGGATTTCGAGCTGACCGTCGCCGCTCCCAACTTCACGCTGACTCCTGGCAAGCCGTTGTCCATTCCGGTCACGGTGAATCGCAAGGATGGTTTCAAGTTGCCCATCGATCTCACCATCGAAGGTTTGCCGGCTGGGGTGAACCTCGCGCCGGCCGCCTCCGCCCCCACCGGCGCCACGGCCAAGACGGTCATGCTCCAGCTGAGCGCCGATAGCGGCCCCGTAGCCGCTCCCATCCGCATCATCGGCAAGGTCGCAGGCGAGGAACTAGCGACACGCATCGCCCGCGCAAATTTGACCGGCTTGAATACCGCCACGCCGCACTTGTGGCTCAGCGTGACCAAACCGGCAGCGCCATGAAATGTTTCAACCGCGCGCGAACTCGGTCGCCGCTACGCGGAAGCCATGCAGAAGTTATTGCAGCTCAACGAGTAACGGCCCGCGCCAGACCAGCTTTCGATCACGCGCATCGCCAATGAGGAATTTTCCCGCTTTTTGGTTGCAATGGAGCTGGTCTGACCGTACCATTACCAGTGTCTCAAGCTGTACTAATCATTCTTCCCGTCTCGAGGCAATTGAGACCATGGCTGAAGCCAAAGCAACGGACCATCATGTCTTGGTGGTCGATGATCATCGTACCAACGCGTTGCTCCTCAAACAAATTCTGCTGGGAGAAGGTCATCACGTGGCCATTGCCCACGATGGCATCGAGGCTTTGCGTCAGTTGGAATCGCGGCGCCCCGATTTGATCCTACTTGATCTCGACATGCCGAAATTGGATGGTTACGAGGTCTGCCGCCGGATCAAGAAAGACTCCCATACCTCGCTCATTCCCATTATCATCATCACGGCCCAGACGGCTTTTGAAGCCAAGATGCGCGCTTGGGAGCTGGGGGCCGACGACTTCATCACCAAGCCGTTTCAATGCTTGGAATTGGTGGCGCGCTGCCGGTCGCTGCTGCGCATCAAGCGGCTGGTGGACGAACGCGACACGGCCGAGGCGGTGGTGTTCGCCTTTGCCCGCGCCGTGGAAGCCAAAAGCCCCTACACGCACGGCCATTCGGAACGAGTGGCGGCCTTCGCCTTGGCCTTGGCGCAGCGGGTCGGTCTGAGAGACAAGGAGTGCGAAACCCTGCGCATGGGCGCCCTGCTGCACGACATCGGCAAGATCAGCATTCCCGACGCCATTCTCGACAAGCCGGACGTCCTGACTTCCAGCGAATTCGCCATCATGAAGCAGCATACCATCGAAGGCACCCGCATCGTCGAGCCGCTGTGCTCGGTGCGCGATGCCGTGCCGATGATTCGCTGGCATCACGAGCGCATGGACGGCGGCGGCTATCCCGATGGCTTGTTCGCCAGTGCGATTCCCTTGCCGGTGCGCATTCTGGCCGTGGCGGACGTGTTCGACTCCTTGTCCAGCCAACGGCCGTATCGTGGGGCTATTCCCTGCCAACAGTGTTTGCAAATCTTGCAGCGGGACGCAGCAACCGGTGGCCTGGATCCAGAGCTAGTCGCCATCTTTGGCGAGGTGCTGGCTAACGGCATCGCGGCCATCATCCAACCGCCCATCACGAACGCCGGCTGTGCCTCCGCGCGCCCCGGCCGGGCCTCAACAAGCGTCAACGGCACGCCAGCGGTCTGCGTGGAGTGCGGCGCGGTTTTAAGCAGTGAAGCTTGCCAAAATTGCTCCTTCGCAGGAGAGGCTTGCTCGGCGCGGCACAAGACAGTTTCCGCCCTTGATCACCAGCTGGATGATCCCGTGCAAAACGCGTTTCGCTATGGGGCGCATTAGCAAGACTTGCCCCGCCCAAGCCGGTCGCACGGCGACTGGCGGCGATGTGGCCCCACTTTGGCTGATGGCGTCATCAGTTTATCACTCTGCCACCAAGATACCCGCGATCGCGGCATTCATCAGCGTGGCCAGGAAGCCCCCCAGCAGCGCTCGGCCGCCAAGTCGGGCTAGGTCGTGACGGCGCGACGGAGCCATGGCGCCGATGCCGCCCAATTGAATCGCCACCGAGCCGAAGTTGGCGAAGCCGGTCAAGGCATAGGTGGCCAGCCGGTGCGAACGAGGAGTCATCACATCGAGATATTGTGCCGACATGGTTTTGTAGGCGACGAACTCATTCGCCACCACTTTCAAGCCTAACAAATTGCCGACGCGGGGAATATCGCTCCCTTCCACGCCAATCAGCAACGCCAGCGGGCCGAACAGGTGGCCAAAGATGAGCGACAACGACCAACGTGGTTCCGACGCCGACCCGCTGCGGAATCGATCATACTGATCATGCGCCATGCCCAACAGATAATCGAACATGGCCACGAATGCCAAAAAGGCGATGAGCATGGCGGCCACGTTCAGGGCCAGCTTCAAGCCGTCGGCAGCGCCGCTGGCGGCGGCGTCAATGACATTTACATGGGTCTTTTCCGTCGCCACTTTGACCGCGCCGCGCGTGTCTGGTTCTTCCTGCTCCGGCACGAGTAGCTTGGCCATGTATAAGCCGCACGGCGCCGCCATCATGCTGGTTGCCAATACCGCCACCGCGTCGGCCTTGAACGCGCCGATATAAACGGCCATCAGACCGCCGGAGATGGTCGCCATGCCGCCGACCATGAGCGCCAACAGCTCCGATTGCGTCATGCGTGGCACATACGGCTTGACAATCAGCGGCGCCTCGGTCTGCCCCATGAACACATTGGCGCTGGCCGACAAGGTTTCCGCGCCGCTGGTACCCATCAGCCACATCATCACGCGGGCCATCCAGCGGACGATGAATTGTAAAACGCCGAAGTAATACAACACGGTGAAGAAAGAGGAGACGAAAATAATCGGCGGCAAGGCGGTGAAAGCAAAGACCAGCGATCCCGGCCCGAAAACCGGAGTCATCTCTTTTTCATCGGCCAGCTTGCCGAACACGAAACTGGCGCCAGCATTGCTGAACTGCAAGAATTGAGCGATGGCCTCGGCGGCGGCCTTGAGCATCTCGTAGCCAGGGCGATAGCCGTTGATCTCCAATTTCATCACGAACAAGCCAAACAACAGCTGCAAAGCGAAGCCGCAGGCAATCGTGCGCCAGCTGACGGCCCGCAAGTTCGTGGACAAGGCCGCCGCGATGCCGAAGAAGCACATGACGCCAAACCCCGCTTGACCGCGTCCGCCAATCCAAGGCTGTGTCAGATAAGCGACAATGATGAGACTTACGACGGCCAGCGCGATCCCCAAGCGCCACGGCCAGGGAGTACGCATTCGCAGCGCCGCCGGATAATGGGGGTCTGGCTGGGGAGACGCTTCATCTTGCTCGTTTGGGGGTTGTCGCTGGGGATCGTCTTCCGGTGGCGCTGCGTCCATTGAGAAGAACCTTATTCAAAAGGGCGTATTATTCGAGCCAGGATATTGGTGGACTGGATTTTCCATTCGGCCTGTCGCGAGACTAATGAGAACGATACGCTGTCGCGCGTTGCCGGCGGCGGCGCAATTCGCGGATTTGTAAATACATCAGCAGCACGAATATCACGCCAGCCACGCCGCCTACGATAATCAATTGTCGGACACTAGGCAACCAGCTTTGCGGCGGCGACGGCTGCTGGGCTTGGCGCGCCGCCATGACGATTTGACGATGTTCCTTGAGAAGCGGCGAATTGTAGCGCCGGCTGTACACGCAATCTTCCATCACGTTCCAGGCATCCTCGATCTTCCCCTGCGCGTTGAGCAGCTCCCCCAGCAACCAGTACAACCGCGTGTCCCCTGGCATCCACAAGATGAGCTGCTGGACCAGCGCTTCGGCATCCGGGGGGAGTTTGACCTTCTCGGCGGCCGCTATCGTCCCCGCTTCGTACTGACCGCTCTCACCGATGAACTGGACGCCGAATAGATCGTCCACATTGTCGGCAGGCTGACCACGTTCACGCAGCCGCGCGCGCAGTAGTTTCAACTGTGCTTCCTCCGCGCGTTTGAACCACTGTAATTGTTCGGGCGTGAAACCGGGATATTGCGTGGGCCAAACATCGAGAGCCATTTGCAACATGTCCACCGCCGAGCGCGTTTCGCCTAGCATTTGATACACGGTGGCCATATTCGAGAAAGCCAAGAAATTGTCGCGCGCTTCACGGGTAGTAGGGAATAATACCGCGAATGCTTTCTGGGCATGAGTGGCAAACTGATTCTCCTGTGGATTGTGCAAGCGCAGCAGATAATAGCTCATATTGACCCGATCCTCGGTGGTCAGCTCTCCCCGGCGTTCCTTTTGTTGCAAGGCGTCCAGCCGTTGCAGCGCTTCGAGACGTTGCGGCGTGTTGCGGTTGGCTTCATCGTGAAGGGCAATTTTCAAGACGTTGGGCAGGACGCTAGTGCGGAAGTAATCCAGCGCGAATGGTTCCACGCTGCCATCCGGCCCCGCTTCCGGTCCCGCGTTCGGCCCATCGGTGCGGTACAACCCCGCGCGCAGCGAAGCATGTGGGAGCAAGCCGAGCAACAGTGTTATAACGATGACAAGGGCACGCATGATTTCCCCCTTGGGAAATAGCGACATCAATTGGTCTCGGTCAAGGCAGCTCGCCAATCGACCAAATCGGTGACATCGCAACCGCCCGCCAAGTTGTTGACCAGCACCAACGGCGTATAAACCAAGCCCCAGGGAATCCCCCACCAGCCGAGCAGCAGTGACAGCAATGAGTAAGGGATGCCGCGCCAGAAGGCCCATTGCTTGCCGCGCAGAAAATAGACGGCGCTGGGCCGGCGCAGCGAGACCACGATGAGGGAGATACAAAATTCATAATAAACGAACCGTCCCCCCTTCGCCAGCTCATCGGCGAGCTGCTCTGTCGTCATATGGTCAAGGCCGCGAATGTTCATGCGAATCGGCTCCATGCTCGGCTTCATGCCCGCAAGTCACCGTGGTGGCGATGCCGCCGCGCGGCGTGAACGCCCCCACTACCCGGCAGCGGCGCGGCTGGCAGGCCGCCACGAAATCATCCAGCAAGCGATTCACCACCTGCTCATAAAAGATGCCCTGATTGCGGTAGCGTTGCAAGTAGAGCTTGAGCGATTTTAGCTCCACGCAGCGCTGGTCCGGCGTGTAGGTGAAGGTGATCGTGCCGAAATCCGGTTGCCCCGTGAGGGGACAGACGCTGGTGAACTCTGGGCAGACAATTTCAATGGTGTAATCTCGGCCCGGACACGGATTCGGAAACGTCTCCAACTGCTCAGCGGATAGGGTAGGTACTTCCGGCATGGTCTCTTGGTCTTTGAACGTGGGTAAGAGTTTCTTGTCATGGTAGGGCGGAATGGCGCGGACCTCAAGTTGGAACCACACAATCTTGCTCTCTCGTCTTGGCCCGGCAAGCGGTGCTGATTCTCCGGTTGATGCGTGACACTTTCGCCCCAATCGGGTATCGTATCATCACATGAGAATTTGTATGGGAAATGCCCTTCATCTAAGGAGAAACCTCATGCGTTGGCTCGTGGGAATTAGCGTGTGTGTGTCGCTGGGGGCCGGGGTGTCCGCCGCGGACGTGCCGCCGCCGAGCGGTCAAGCCATCGTGGCCCCGGATGCCAAGTGGGAGTTGCTGTTCACGCGCTCGGCGCCGATCCACGGGGGCTTGACCGAAGGGCCGGCGCTGGCTCCCGACGGCAGCATTTATTTCTCCGATATCCCCTTTGGCCAGGACAAGGGGATGATCCTGCGTTTCGATCCTCAGACGAAGCAAACGACCGTCTTCACCAATGACAGTGGCAAGTCGAACGGCTTGATGTTCAATTCCAAGGGGGAGCTGATCGCTTGCGAGGGGGCCAATTATGGCGGGCGCTGCATCTCGAAATGGGACGTGAAGACGGGTAAAAAAGTGGTCCTGGCCGACAAGTACATGGGCAAGCGCTTCAATGCCCCGAATGATCTGGTCATTGATCGCCAAGATCGCGTCTATTTCACCGATCCGCGCTATGTCGGCCATGAGCCGCGCGAGTTGGAACATCGCGCTGTCTATCGTTTGGACACTGATGGGACGGTACACGAGATCACCCACGATGTCGAAAAACCCAACGGCATCATGCTCAGCCCTGATGGCCAAACGCTGTACGTCGCCGATCACAACAACGGTACCGACAACATCGAGGAAGGAGGCACGCCGAAGAAGGGGGCCATGAAGATTTACGCCTTCCCGCTCGATGCTAAGGGTTTGGTCAGTGGTCCCCGCCGGACGTTGTACGATTTCGGGGAAGAAAACGGCTGCGATGGCATGACGGTTGATCAACAGGGCCGGCTCTATCTCGCGGCACGCAGCCTGAAACGGCCCGGCGTACTGGTGCTCGACCCCAAAACCGGCAAGGAAGTCGCCTTCGTGCCCAGCGGCCCATCGCAGCCGAACGCCAAGGAGCCGGTCGGCTTGCCGAGCAACTGCACCTTCGGCAGCGGCTCGGAAAGCAACATCCTGTATGTCACCGTGGACAAGAGCTTGTACCGCATCCCGCTCAAGGTAAAGGGGTATCATCCGTTTACGAAATAAGCGATTCCATCCGCACAACCCAAGTCGGTCGCGCGGCGACCGGCCGCCGCGCGATCGGCTTGGGTTGGTGGAATCGTTTGCTAAGATTCCCCGATGTTGATCCCATTATGAATGGAAACCCTCGCCGACTTACCTTCCCGCCATGGATCCGCATGGGTGGCTTATGAATCGCGCACGCTGGCTGGCCATGTTCCTGTCGCTTGCTTGGCTCTTTATTGGTATTCAGTGGTCATCCGCCGCAGAGCCGAAGGTTCCCACGCTGGACAACGACCACGCCGCCAAGATGGCTCAGGGGTTGGACCTGTTCAAGAAGACCGTCCGGCTCGTGCTGGTGGAAAAGTGTCTCCGCTGCCACGGCGAGAAACAACTCGAAGGGGGCTTGGACATCAGCGACCGAGAATTGTTGCTCAAAGGAGGAGAGCTAGGACCGGCGATTTTACCCGGCAATGGTAAGGACAGCCTGTTGACCAAACTCATCCGCCATGAGCGCGAGCCGCACATGCCGCACAACCGGGCCAAGCTGCCGGAGGTCACGATTGCCACGCTGGTCCGCTGGATTGACTTGGGCGCTCCCTATGACAAGCCCTTGATCGAGAAGAAAACCGAAGTCGCTTCCTGGACGGAGAAGACCATCCCCGCCGAGGCGAAGCACTTTTGGTCGTTTCAACGGCTGCGCAATGTCACGCCTCCAACAGTAAAAAATGACGCCTGGTGCCAAACCCCCATCGACCGTTTCATCCTGGCTCGGCAGGAAGCGGCTGGCATCGCGCCGAATCCACCGGCGGAGCCGCGCCACTTGTTGCGCCGCCTGTACTTCGACTTGATCGGCCTGCCGCCGGCGCCGGAACAACTGGCCGCGTTTGAGCAAGCCTACCAGCGCGATCCGCAAGCGGCCATCGCGGCGGAGATCGACCGCTTGCTGGCCAGTCCGCGTTACGGCGAGCGTTGGGCGCGACATTGGCTGGACCTGGCCCGCTTCGCCGAGAGTCACGGCTTCGAGCACGACTACGACCGGCCCGAAGCATATCCGTATCGAGATTTCGTCATCCAAGCGTTCAACGACGGGCTGCCGTATGACACATTCGTCCAGTGGCAGCTGGCGGGGGATGAATTGGAACCAGACAATCCGCAAGCACTACTAGCTACCGGCTTTCTCGCTGCTGGCGTTCACAGCACGCAGATCACCAAACGGGAAGTGGCCAAGCATCGTTACGACGAGATGGACGACATGCTGGCCACGACCGGCACGGCCATGCTGGGACTGACTATCGGCTGCGCCCGCTGCCACGATCACAAGTTCGACCCCATCCCGCAAGCTGACTATTACCGTATGGTCGCTTCCTTTACCACCACGGTTCGCAGCGTGGTCGAGGTGGACTTGGGACCGGAACGCTATCAGCAAGTCAAAGCGCTGTTCGACAAGGAGCACGAACCGCTGGTGACAGCTTTGCGCCGTTTCGAGAATGAGCAGCTGCCGGGCAAATTGGCGGCCTGGGAAAAGTCGCGTCATCCCCAGCCGAAGGAAATTCCCGATCCCATCGAAGCCATTTTGCGACTCCCCGCTGACAAACGCGGCAACGAACAAGTGACGGCCCTATTGCAATGGTATCGCGCCCTCGATCCGACCTGGCAGCAGCTCAACAAGCGCGTGCAAGACCATGCCCAGAAAGCACCGGCGTCCGGGAAGGTCAAGGCGTTGATCTCGACGGAGGGGTTGCCGGCGGTGCGCTTGCACACGCAAGGCGGGGACTTCTTGCCGGAGACGCACTACCTGCGCCGCGGCGACCCGGACCAACCTGAAGCCGTGGCGCAGCAGAATTTCTTGCAAGTGCTGATGCCAGATGGCGCCAGCGCGGTCCGCTGGCGGACGCCGCCGCCGCAGGGGTGGCGAACTTCCTACCGTCGGCGGGCGTTGGCCGAGTGGCTGACCGACACCGAACACGGCGCTGGTTCGCTGCTGGCGCGAGTCATTGTCAACCGCCTGTGGCAACATCACATGGGCCGGGGGATCGTAGCCACGCCGAGCGATTTCGGCACGCGCGGCGCGCCCCCCACCCATCCTGAATTGCTCGATTTTCTGGCGCACGAACTGATCCGCAACGGCTGGCGGTTGAAGCCGATTCACAAACTCATTCTGACCAGCGCCGTCTACCGACAAAGCAGCCAGATCGATGACATCAAGGTAGCCAAAGATAGCGACAATCGCCTGTACTGGCGCAGGCCGGTCCGCCGGTTGGAAGCGGAAGTCATCCGCGACAGTCTGTTGGCGGTCGCTGGCCAGCTGGATACGACCATGTATGGTCCCGGCACGCTCGATGAGAGTAGCAAACGGCGCAGCATCTATTTCACGGTCAAACGCAGCAAACTCATCCCCATGATGCAGATTTTCGACGCCCCCGAAGCCCTGACCGGCATGGATCAGCGTCCCGCCACTACCATTGCCCCGCAAGCCCTGTTGCTGATGAACAATCCGCACGTGCGCGGCCACGCCCACGGTTTCGCCCGCCGCGTCGCCCCCAATGACAAGACGACGACGGAACAAGCCATCGTCACGGCCTATCGTGTCGCCCTATCTCGGCAGCCGACGCCAGCGGAACAAGCGGACGCCGTGGCGTTCATCGAACATCAAGCGGATTCGTACCATGCTGGCGGAAAAGCCGATAGCCGGCGCCTGGCCCTGGCGGATTTTTGTCAGGTGCTGATGTGCTTGAATGAGTTTGTTTATGTGGAGTGAGCCAGAATCTGGTGATCGATCCTAGCTCTCGGATAGTTGGGAGCAAGCCAAAACAATCAATCAGAAGTAGGAGACAACCAGGATGAACATGATATAAACGTGAGGATGCAAGAGCGTGATTTCCTGAAACTCCCTGCGGAATGCGATATGAATATGATCCGAAAACGTAATCTCCTTCTGACATTTACCTATTTCTCTCTCGCGGGATGGGTTTTCACTCTCCCTGCTCATGCCGCCGATTGGCCACACTGGCGCGGGCCGAACCGCAATGGCATCAGCGGCGAGTCGTCCGGCTGGGAGCAAGGGGCTTGGAAAAATCTTCAGCCTGCTTGGAAAACGAACGTCGGTATCAACGGTTCCGCGCCGTTGGTGGTCGCGGGCCGAATCTATACGCTGGGCTGGGATAACGAACAGACACACGTTTATTGCCTAGATGCTGTCAGCGGCAAGGAGGCGTGGAAACAATCGTTCCGTTGTCCCAAGTTTGGCCGGCACGCCATTGGCGATCAAGGGTTGTACTCCGGGCCGTCGTCCGCGCCAGAATTCGATGCCCAAACAGGCTATCTCTACACCCTCAGCGCTGACGGCGACTTGCACTGTTGGGACACGCGCCGCGACGGGGCCAAGGTGTGGCATCTGAACCTGTACGATGAATATGGCATTGGCCGCCGGCCACAACCGACGGCCCGGCGTGGCACGCTACGCGATTACGGCTACACCACGGCCCCCTTGGTGTATCAAGATGTGGTCATTGTGGAAGTCGGGGCCAAGGAGGGGAACCTGATGGCCTTCGCCAAGGACACCGGCCAGCGCGTGTGGGTGTCCGAGAACCAAGACCCTGCCGGCCATACCGGGGGACTGGTGCCGCTGACTGTCGAAGGGGTGCCGTGTGTCGCGGTGCTGACCATTTACAATCTCGTCGTCAGCAGGTTGGACAAGGGAAATGAAGGCCAGACCGTGGCCACGTACCCGTGGATCACCGATTTCGCCAATAACATCGCCACTCCCGCCGTGCTGGGAAATGAGGTGGTCATCACTTCCGCTTACAACAAGTTCGCCATTTGCAAGGTGCGTGTCACGCTGAAAGGGGCGGAAAAGGTGTGGGAACAGCGCCACGCTTCCGGCGTGTGCAGCCCCGTGATTCACAAGGGGAACGTCTATTGGGCCTGGCGCACGGTGCATTGCCTGGACTGGCAGACAGGTGAGCCACGCTGGATCGGCGGCAACTACGGCGACGCTGGCTCGTGCATTGTCACCGCCGATGACCGGCTCATCATCTGGGCCAAGCGCGGTGACCTGGCTTTGGCCGAGACCGCCGAACGCTCACCGAAGCAATATCAGGAATTATTTCGTCAAAACAATCTTACCAATAGCGACGTTTGGCCGCATGTGGCCTTGGCCGACGGCCGGCTGATTTGCAAGGATCGCAATGGGAATGTGTTGTGTTTTGTGATTGGTAAGTGATTCATCGTTTCGCACTGATTGTGTGTCTTACCGAGGTCCATCATGAACGTGCCGCGTTGGTTTGCGCCGCCGCATCCGAGTTTCGCCAGTCGCCGGGAGTTTTTGCGCCGCGTTGGCAATGGGTTTGGTCTGGTGGCATTGGCCGGGTTGCTGCACGATGAGGGGTATCTCGCCACGGCGGCGCCGGCGCGGAACGCGGTCAATCCCTTGGCACCGAAGCAGCCGCAGTTTCCTGCCAAGGCCAAGTCGGTGATTTGGCTATTCATGAACGGCGGTCCCAGCCACGTCGATACCTGGGACTACAAGCCGGAGCTGGACCAGCGCGACGGTCAGGAATTACCCGGCTTCGATCCGACCACCGGTTTCTTCGTCAATCAAGTCGGCCCGTTGATGAAGTCCCCCTTCAAGTTCCGGCAGCATGGCCAATCGGGGACCTGGGTGTCCGACTTGTTCCCCCATATGGCCCAGCATGTCGATAAGATGGCCTTCTTGCATTCGTGCTGGACCGATTCCAACAATCATTCGCCGGCCCTGTTCCAGATCAATACCGGCATGGCCCGCATGGGTTTCCCCTGTCTTGGCTCCTGGGTGACATACGGGCTGGGATCGGAGAGCCAGAACCTGCCGGCGTTCGTGGTTATGTACGACACGTTGGGCCGAGGGATTCCCAAGGGGCACTCGCAAAATTGGGGAGCGGGATTCCTGCCGAGCATTTATCAGGGAACGGCTTTCAAGCCCCAGGGGGAACCGATGGACAATCTGTCGCGCCCCGCGGACATGACCGCCGATCAGCAGCGTCGGCAGCTCGACCTGCTGGCCCGGTTCAACCGCCGGCACCTGGAAGCCGCCCCGCCCGAACCGGACCTGAGCGCCCGCATCGAAACCTTTGAGCTGGCTTATCGCATGCAGCTGGCCGCCCCGGAAGCGCTCGACTTGTCCAAGGAAACCGCTGCCACGCACAAACTGTACGGCCTGGACAATCCTAAGTGTACCCACTTCGCCAAGCAATGTCTGATCGCTCGCCGGCTGGTGGAGCGCGGCGTCCGTTTCGTGCAAATCTACAGCGGCGGCATGGAGAACCAACTCAGTTGGGATGGACACGCCGACATCATCGGCAACCACGGTGGCTTCGCGCAAGAGACGGACATTCCTATCGCCGGCCTGCTCACCGACCTGGAAGCACGCGGCCTACTGGATTCCACGCTGATCATCTGGGGGGGCGAGTTTGGCCGGCTGCCAGTGTCGCAGAAAGGTCCCAAACCGGGCCGCGACCACAACCCGCATGCCTTCACGACCTGGCTGGCCGGCGGCGGCGTCCGGGGAGGCGTCCACTATGGCGCCACCGATGAACTAGGTCTCAAGGCCGTCATCGACCGCGTCAGCATTCACGATCTCCACGCCACCATCCTGCACCTACTCGGCTTCGACCACAAACGGCTTACCTATCGCTTCAACGGTCGGGATTTTCGCTTGACGGATGTTTCGGGACGGGTGGTGAAAGAAGTAGTGGACAGTAGCCAGTAGGCAGTGTTTAGCGGGCGAGCCGACGGCGCGCCACACAAGAACCCTTGATCTCTAAATTTCTGCCCCCTGCCGACTGCCCCCTGCTACCAGTGCATCACAAATCCCCCATCCACATTGATAGTCTGTCCAGTGACATTTTGGGCGCGTGGAGACGCCAGGAACACGGCCATATGGGCGATGTCGGTGGCATCTTGGAAGCGAGCGAGGGGGACGACTTTGCGGATTTTCTCGCCGGCCCATTCCTCGAAGGTAAGGCGTTTATCAGGAGGTTGCTGTTGGTTCCAGGCTTCGCAGATGGAGCGGTTCAAGGCGGTATCGACCATGCCCGGACACAGGCTGTTGACGCGGACGTTGTAGGGGGCGAGGTCCTTGGCGGCACATTGAGCGAAGTTGATCAGGGCCGCCTTGGAAGCACTGTACGGCGGATCGGTTTGCGAGCCGATTTGGCCGGCCACTGACGACAGGAAAAGCATCGTCCCGGCGCGAGCCTCGATCAACGGCGGCGCGAACGCATGGGCCACGTGGACGGCGCCGATGACGTTCACCTCCAACACCTTGCCCCAGTCGCCGGGGGTCAGATTCCAGAAGGGGAAGCCATATTTCCCTGAACCGATCCCCACCGCGAATACCACATGATCGACGCGGCCCAGAGTCGCTACAATGTCCCGGACTGCCTGTTGCATGGCGGCGTAGTTCGTGACATCGGCGACGATAGGGAGACAGCGAACGCCGTGCTCGGCCTGGAACCGTGCGGCGGTCTGGCTCACTTCCGCCAGCCGATCCATGACGGCGACGTTGGCTTGCTCGGCGGCGAACTGCGCGGCGATGGCTTGGCCGATGCCGCGCGCGCCGCCGATAATGACGGCAGTTTGTCCAGATAGTTGTAGGTCCACGAGAAATCCTCGGAAGAAAACAATGATAAGGAGTATCGGCTACACCAACCTATCGAGCACGTCAGGATGGGTAGGCGTGAGGTCCGTGGCTTATCCCGTTCCATTCGATGAAGGTTGCTTGTCTAAGGCGTCGCCGCGCACGTCCATGCCGAGGGCTTGTATCTGGCGTAGCAGCAGGGCGCCATGTTCCTCGGCCACGGCGAGGGTCATGGGGCCAAGGCGATCTTGAATCAGATGGCGGGTTTCGGGCCACTGCTGCAAGCCGTCGGCCAATTCGGGACTGGCGACGGTGAGCACGAGCTGGCGGCGCAATTGGCCAGGGGGCATCTGGGCGGCGAGCAGCAACAAGCGGGCCGCTGCTGGCAATGGCTGGTCGCTACGCTGCGCGAACCAATCTTCCAGCTGTCGCAGATTGAATCCGTGACTCCGGGCGGCCGCCAGGGATGCGGGGGTCATGCGGTAGTGACGTTTGCTGCTGGCGGTCGGGTCCGAAGAGGACCGTTGCTCCGGGCACGGCTCGGCGAAGCGGCGCAGTTCCGTCTCGGCCAACAAATCGGAACGGGCTAAGTCGATGGACAAGGTTACGCCATCGTCCGCCACTTCGATGCACTTGTCGGGAGCCAGGCCGTAATCGCGCGTGCCGGTTAGGCGAAAATGGCGGAAATCGACCTCGGATTCACGGGGGACGACCGCTAGCCGGTCGGTCAGACGGGCGCCGGGCAAACCGCGATTCAGGGCGGCGTTCAGGTCCTCCGCGCTAGCGAACTCGAACAGCGTAGCCGACGGATACACGGTGATGCGCTCGCGCTTGTCGGCCCAGGTCCGTAATGAATCGATTACCGGGCGCGGCAATTCCCTCATGCCGTGGCGTTCCAGCGTCTGGCAAATCGTGTCAAAGGTTTGTCCCATCTCCAAGGCGCGATACACCGTCTCCGGACGGAGCTGCAAGGTGCAGGCGGAACTCAAGCCGGTCCAGGCGGCGAAGCGTGACAGCTCGACGATAAGGGCCGGTGTCAATCCCTGACGATAGGCCACGATTTCCAAATTCGGCTGGACGTAGAGCGTCCGCGGAAAAGTAGCCGCCAGTTCCGGCACTGCGGCGCCGTCCAACAGCCAGCGTCCGAACGACGACAGACGAACGAGCCATTCCCCCGCCTCCCCCTTGCCGACCTGCAACCAGCGGGCCGGATAAGCGAAGCCGAGCAAAAATCGCTCCAGAGCGTGCGCCGCCGTCTGAGCGGACTTGCTGCCCGGTATGGTTGTCCAATAAGGATGATGGGCGACGATCCACTCGGCCACCGTTTCGGGAGCGATCCAACTGTCCACCGGCAGACGCGCCAGCAGCAACAGGGACAGCAAATAGGCGGTTGGATAGGGATTGCGGAACGTCGTTCCCACGCGCCAGCCGGTTTGCGGGTCCCACGATTCCAAGCGTGGCACCGTCTCCCACAGCGAAGCGAGCGCCGGCGTCAATCCCTCTTCCCAGCTCTCCGGCAAATCCGCGGCTTGAATTTCTCCCTCTTGCTCGCGCAGGATGCCCAGCGCCAGGGCCAGCAGCACCGCCAGCAGACTGGCATCGGGCAGCTCGGCCAAGTTGTCCGGCGAGGTCGCGTTCAGCAGGGGATCGGCGCGCAAGCGATCCAGGTCACGCTTGAAGAAATCCCCCTGCTGCGTCCGCCGCAACGGTGCGTCGGCCACCTGCTGCCACAGGGCCGCCAGCCGCAACAGCCATTCCAGACCATCCGCTTCCATCACCGGGCCGACGGGAGCGGCCGGCTCCCGCGCCAGGTCCGGCAGGCCCAGGTCCTCGTTCACCAGCCGTGCGGTGACCGCGGGATGAGCAAAGACGAAATGCTCCGTGACGCTAGATTGACCAAGCCAGTGCTCGAAGGCGCGTAGCTTGGCGGTGGGGGGCCGCGGGGTGGACAAATCGGGATACAGCAAACCGGACGTGAACAGCGTCATCAGCGGGTCGATGCCTTCGACGTGTCCCAGAGCGGCCAGTATTTCCAGTAAACCGCCGACCGGCCAGCGCGGTTGCCGGCTCCGGCTGATGAGACCCAACAAGCGGCGGCCAGCCAGCGGCAATTCCCGCAAGCGGCGGTCGATGACGGCGGCATTTGCCACCGTGGCCAAGCTGCGGTCGATCAACTCCGCCGCCGGCCACTGGTTGCGCGGCTTGAACAGCTTGCCCGCGACTTCACGCAAGAGAGGTTCCCCATAACTCTCCAGCGTGTGCCGCAGATGATCGGTCCAGTATGCGGATTGACTCGAGGACATCGGCTCCGATTGGACTGGCAAGATTAGGAAGATTTCTCCGGCGTCGCCCCCAGGACTTGCGGCGTGTGCCCCATGCTTTGCAGTTCCTGAATCACGGCCTCCACGCGACCGGGCCGGACCAACAACACGCTGTCGGTCAAGCGGCCAACGATATTCTGCGCCAGCTTCTTGCGCGCCAGCAGCTCCTCGGCCAACACGGCGTCCTCGGTCCGCACCAAGCACACCCGGCGATGCAGTTTGACCGGAATGCGGGTACCACCGGGGCGCTCGCCAACGGTTCGCTCATGAAACACGGACACTGGCCTCCTTTACCCCGTCTTGCGGACCTGCTCCAGCAGCTCGTTGCCATCGACGATGGAGTAACTGTACCCCTGCTCGGTGAGGAACAACTGGCGGTGGTGCGCGAAGTCGATTTCGCGCGTGTCGCGTGTCACCAAGGTGTAAAAATGAGCCACCTCGCCGCCAGCTTTAGGACGCAAGATCCGCCCCAGGCGTTGGGCCTCCTCCTGGCGCGAACCGAACGTGCCGGAAACCTGAATCAACACGTTGGCATCCGGCAAATCCAGGGCGAAGTTGCCAACCTTCGACAAGATCAAGTGCCGCAGCTCGCCGCGCCGAAAGCGGCCGTACAGATCCTCACGATCCGAGTTGGCGGTCTGCCCGGTGATCAGCGGAATGCCGAAGCGCTTGCTCAGGTGACGCAGGTGTTTCAGATATTGACCAATGATGAGCACGCGACTGCTCGGATAATGGTCCAGCAAGCGGGCGACGACATCATCCTTGGCCGGGTTCTCGGCGGCGATGCGGAACTTGTTACGCCACTCGGCCACGGCATATTCCATGCGCAGCGCTTCGGGCAGGGCCACGCGGATTTCCGTGCAGGTGGCCTCGGCGATCCAGCCGCGCCCTTCCAGCTCCCGCCACGGCACATCGTATTTCTTGGGACCGATGAGACTAAAGACATCCTCTTCCCGGCCATCCTCGCGGATCAGGGTCGCGGTCAACCCCAAACGGCGGCGGGCCTGAATCTCCGCCGTGACGCGAAACACCGGCGCCGGCAACAGGTGGACTTCGTCGTAAATGATCAGTCCCCAATCCCGTTGATCAAATAGCTTGAAGTGCGGAAACTCTTCCTTCTTGTCGGGGCGATGGGTGAGAATTTGATACGTCGCCAACGTGATTGGAGCAATGTTCTTGGATTCGCCGGTGTATTCGGCGATCTGATCGTCGGGGATGTCGGTCTTGTCGAGGATTTCACGGTGCCACTGCTTGACGGCGGTGATGCCGGTGGTCAGCACCAGGGTCGAACGCTGGCACAACGACATAGCGGCGAGGCCGACGATGGTTTTCCCTGCGCCGCACGGCAGCACCACGACGCCGCTTCCCCCCTGCACATGCCCCCCCGCGTAGAAAATATCGGCGGCTTCCTGCTGATAATCGCGCACCTGGAACGGCAAGCCGGAGCGACACACCGCGCGTAAATTGATGGGCAGCGCCGCCCCATCGGTGTAGCCGGCCAGGTCCTCGGCGGGATAGCCGACGGCAATCAAGCCCTGTTTCAGCACGCCGCGAAAGGCCGGCTCGATCAAGAAGCTGCGGGCGTCGAGCCGTTCTCCCAGGTATTCACGCACTTTCGGCTGCCGGGCCAGCTCCTCCAGCAACGGCAGATCGTCGCACACCAGCCGCAGCTTGTCCCCTTCCTTCTCCAGCCGCACCCGCCCATACCGGCTCACGGTTTCGGCGATGTCGGTAGGGAGGTTCGTCGGCAGCGGGAACTTGCTGTACTGGGCCAGCACATCGATCATGACCTCAGCGGTCAGGCCAGCGGCGGCGGCGTTCCACAGCGACAACGGCGTGATGCGATAGGTGTGGATATGTTCCGGGCTTTTCTCCAGCTCGGCGAACGGCGCCAGGGCATCCCGCGCCTCGGCGTACAGCGGATTATCCACCTCGACCAGAACCGAGCGGTCCCCCTGAACGATGAGCGGATTGAGCGGATTGTAGGTTGCCCCAACGCTTTTCGGCTGTGCGGCTTTCGTCATGCCACTTGCACCCTCGCCCTGAGATTCCATCATGGTGAAGTCTAGTAGGTTAGGCAAAACCGTGCAAGGCGAACCCAAAGCCACCCAAACTTTGGTGTTGATTGTTTTAGTAAACTTATGTATACTAAGAGAAAAGGGTAGGAACAGGGTTTCATTGTTCCATTCCACCCCACCCCCCTTTTCGCGGATGACGCGCTGTCGAACTGGAAGCCCGATTGACCGCTGGCTGGCCAATACGACAGGGGAAAGCCGGGATAAGGTCCTGGATACGTCAACCAGGCAAGACGCCACCAACCTATTATAACAGTAGTTCCCCGCCATGCGCGCGGCTGACCATAGCTCCTTCCCCGTCAGTGGATCATACCCCTTGAGGGCATGGGGGACGGCAAAGATGAGCTGGTCTTGCATGCCGACCGGGGCGATGAGGGGCGTGGCCCGGGAGCCGGCAAGGCCACTTTCCAGCGGACGTTTTCCGTGGTACTCCACTTCAAAGGCAGTCCCTTCTCCGTGCTGACTCCCTGCCCGGTCGGTCCCCGCCAACTGGGCCAGTTCTCCGCCCAAGCCGATCCTGTCCCACTCACTCCGACCAGTAAAACGGCAAGAATTCCGTATCGTCCACGCATGATGGTTTACCTCCCTCAAAACGGGATGTTCGCGTCAATAGCTCACTGGCTATTGTACCGTTTCACTGGCCGCCGCGCAACGGTTCGCACATTTGGCTAATGGGTTGTCTTTATGGCATTGGGCATAACTATTGCCGAGTAGAAAGAATTCCTGTCTCGGGCAATCAATGGGAATCGATTCACCGGAAGGGACAGAAGGCGCGCGCCAACCGTTCATCGCCACGCCGCGTACAGCGTCATGCCCTGATAATCACGAACGAAACCGGCAGCCTCGAGTAGTTCACGGCCAACGCTAGTGATTACTGGTTGATTATTCCAGGTAGCCACGGTGAGCTTGCGCCGTGCTGCCAGGCTTTGGTCATAATCGAGAATCAGGGGCAAACACGCCACCGCCGCCGCCAACTCATCGCGCTGAACACCAGGCAGAGACGTCAAGCGTTTCCCCTGTTGCTCGATAATTAACAGAGGCCGACCTGCCCGCAGTACCAGCCAGTTGCCAGCGCGCCGTGTCAGCGGCCGAGGGTCTTCCGTGCTCACGTCGAGCGGGAATGGAGCGCCGGCGCCGTACAGGTTGGCGGGGTCGAGACTATGGAGTAACACCAGCGGGGCGGCGGCGGTCGCGGGGAGGGTTAAGTCTGACAATTGCTGGGCGGCTTCGGGCAAGGCGAATTGCACCCCGGACAGTCCTTCGACAAAGTAGCCGCGCCGCACTTCCCCGGCCAGCTCCATCCGGCTCAACACTTCATACAACACCCGCCACGGCGGCAGCCACGGATCCAGCAGGGCTAATTCGCGGGCCACCACGCCATAGCGGCGCAGCAGCACCGAAGCCAGGAAGACAGCCTGGTCCTCGACGGTGGCCCGTCCCCAGGGTACCAGCGACCAACGCCCTTCGTTACTCTGCCGCGGCGACCGGCGCGGCAGCCGCAACAGCCCACCGCGTTGCTGCTGTCCCGTGCCGGGTATAGGTAGCGCATCGGCGGCAGGTTCTCCCTTGCGAATGACATCAAAATGATCATTCGTGACCAACCGGCGGCGCAACAAGTGCCATAAAGCAACGCGTACCACGCCAGGAGTCAACCTTGTCCAACTGGCCAGGTCGGCGACGAAGGCCGCCCCGCGCTGCTGCAAGCACTCGCGCACGCGCTGGGCGGCGTCGTCCAGGTTCTCAGGCTCCGCCGGAGCAGGCAGGCGTGGTAATTGCTCGCGCTGCCAGAAAGCCAGGACACCGGCCCCTGCGTTACTCGTGCTGTGACAAATCCACGTCCAAACACCTCCCGCGCCGCACTCATCCAACCAGCGCGGTTGATAGCTGGGGACTCGTGCGGGTAACACCCACTGTTCCCATAATTCCGCTGGCAGTGGTAGTCCTTGCAAACAGCCCAACACCTCCGTTAATCCCTGGGCCGTCCCGTGGCGGGTAGCGGGATGGAGCTGCTGCCAACGCATCACGAAATCGACGAGCTGTGCGGGAGAACATGACAGCACTTCCCGGCGCAATAGTCCCAAGCTGCCCCGTCGCACCTGATCCAAATTCTCTGGAGCCGACCATTGCAGGGACTCCCCCGCAACCGTTGCCGGCACCGTGACCAACCGGCCTCGTTCCGTCCACTCTTCGAGCCGTCCCTGGGACCAAGCGGCATCAAACGGGTAGCGTTCGAGCACATCCCGCAGACCGACCAAGGCATGAGTCTGTAAAAAACGTTGCAAAATCATGTCGCCAGCGGCATGGGCCTGAGCGGGGGACACTTCTTCCAATCCAAACGCTTGCCGGTAGGTGGCGACTTCTTCCGTGAGTACCCAACGTAGCGGCTCGGCCATCCCCGGTAATTCGATGCGTTGAACTCGGCCATCAGCGACTAACTCCTGCAAGAAGCCGAGCATCGGACCTTCCAACTCGCTGTCCCGCACGTCCCCCAGTTTCCGCAGCCATTCCGCCATCTCGGTGGCCGTCCGTGGCGGCAGTCCGAGGCCACGCAAGCGACGATCCACCTGTTGTACGGCCCTCGGATCGAGCAAATGTTTCTGACCGCGCGGGGTAATTAATTGTTCCAACAGCTGCCAATCGAGAGATGGACTATGGCTGTCCGGCTCCACGTCGTCGTATTGGTACATGTTGGCGGCGGTGAAGGCGAACAACAAGCCGGAGGCGAAGGGGGACGGGGCATCCGTTCGCCGGGTACGTACTGTGACCTTGCCGCCGTGAATGTCAGCGAGTAGTTGTCGTAAACGTGGCAAGTCCAAATGATCGTGCAGGCATTCGCGGAAAGTTTCCACCAGGACGGGGAAATCAGGATGCCGGCGGGCGACTTGCAACAGGTCCTTGCCACGCAGCCGTTGCAACCACAGCGGCGCCCGCTGTCCCGCTTGGCCGCGCGGAAAAAGCATGGCCCGCGCCGCGTTCTGGCGAAAACGCAAGGCGAACAGGGCGCTATCGGCTAACTCTTCGAGTACCCATTGCTCCACATTGTCCGGCGTCAAGCCATCAAACACATCCAAAACCGGCTCAGCGGTGTCAGCCACGCGGATCAGGATACCGTCATCATGGTGCAAACATTGTGGCAAGTACCCCAATCGCTGCCGCAAACGTGCCTCCAACGCCAAGCGCAGGGACAAGTGAACCCGGCTGCCGCGCGGACTGAGGATAATAACTTGCCAATCACCGAGCGGATCGCGGGACGCCTCGACGAGAATAGTTTCATCCGTGGGCAGCAGCCCGGCTATCTCCAGTTGCCGGCGCACATACTCCAGGACGTTGCGCGCCGCCTTGGCATCGAGCATGAACTCCGCCCGTAACCAACTGAGACAATCTTGCTGGAGCAAGCGTTCCTCTAGCTCGCGCAGAAAGCGTCCCAAGGCCATCCCCAAATCATAACTGCGACCTCCACCTTCCCCCCGCCAAAAAGGGACCAGGGCCGGCGCGCCCTCGGCGGGGAGAATAATGACTCGATCCGCTTCAATCTGATCAATGCGCCAGGCATTGGTACCCAACAAGAATACGTCCCCGACCCGGCGTTCATAGACAAATTCTTCGTCCAATTCACCGATGCGCGTTCCATTGCGCAGGTAGGCGGCATACTGTCCCGTGTCAGGAATCGTCCCGCCATTGACCAACGCCAGGTGCCGCGTCCCCGGTAATGGCAACAAGCGATTGTGTACCCTGTCCCAGCTAACGCGCGGTTGCAGCGCCGTGAGTGACGAACGTTGACGCAATCTCGTTGTAGGTACGTTATCCTCTGGCTGCTCACTGCCGACTGCCCACTGCTCGCTGCCTACTTCCTGCGTCAGCCGGTAGCGGCCGCTCACCATTTCTAGCACTGTCTCAAATGCCTGGGGTGTCAGATCGCGGTAGGGATAGGCTTGACGGACCAAAGCGTACAACGTGGGTACGTCCCAGGCGTCCATCGCCACGGCGGCGACGACTTGTTGGGCCAGCACGTCGAGACAGTTCATGGGTACTCGAATGTCCTCGACCCGTCCGGCGGCCATCTCATGAGCCAGGACGGCTTGCTCCAAGAGATCGGCGGATGTCTTAGGAATGAGCCGGCCTTTACTCTTCCGTCCGACCAGGTGCCCCGCCCGTCCGACGCGCTGCAAGCCGCGCGCGATGCTACCCGGCGATTCCACCTGGCACACCAGCTCGACCGCCCCCATGTCGATACCCAATTCTAGGGACGCCGTCGCTACTACCGCTGGCAATCGTCCGTCCTTCAATGCTTGCTCCGTTTGTTGTCGGACTTCAAGGGAGACGCTACCGTGATGGGCGAGAGCAATGGGCAGTGGGCAGTGGGGGGTCAGTAGTAGGGGGTCGGTAGTCAACGGTGATTCGATGGACGCGCCATGTTCAGACTCTCCGCCACTCTCTGTTTCCTGCCGACGGCCCACTGCCGACGGCCCACTGCCGACAGCCCACTGCTCATTCAATTGCGCCGTGATGCGTTCCACGGTGCGGCGGTTGTTGGCGAAGATGATGGTGGAACGATGTTGCCCAATGTAGTCGGTTAGCAAGCGGTAAATGGATGGCCAGATGGAGCGTTCGGGTAATGGGCCGAACTGATCGACGGGACTGACTACCTGCAAATCGAGGTCCTTCCGCAAGCCGGCATCAATGATCGTGACGGGGCGGGGTTGAAGCTGCTGGTCGTCGCTCCAGGCGCTTCCCCCCAAGTAGCGGGCGACTTCCTCCAAGGGGCGTTGCGTCGCCGACAAGCCGATGCGCGTGAAACCACGCGGATTCAAGGCCTGCAGACGTTCGAGCAACAAAGACAAAAAGACGCCGCGTTTGTTGGCACACAGAGCATGAATTTCATCGATGATACAGTGTGTCACCGTTCGTAAGGTGTCCCGGGCGCGGGACGTGAGCAGCAAGTGCAACGACTCTGGCGTGGTGATCAGCACCTGCGGCGGCTGGTGGATCAGGCGTTGGCGTTGGTGGCTGGGGGTGTCGCCGGTGCGGACGGCGGTTGTGATGGTAGGTAGCGGCTGTCCGAGCTGCTGAGCGGTCTCCGCCACGCCGGCCAAGGGTACTTGCAAGTTGCGGTGGATGTCGTTGTTGAGTGCCTTGAGGGGTGAGATGTAGAGTACCTGGACGCCGCGCGGCCAGGGGTCTTGTCGCCACAGATAATCCAGACAAGCCAGGAAAGCCGCCAGCGTCTTGCCCGAGCCGGTGGGGGCAAGAATCAAGGTGTGCTGGCCAGCGGCGATGCACGGCCAACCGCCGCGCTGGGCGGCAGTCGGCTCTCCCAGCGCAGCGCGGAACCAGTGCCGCACCGGCGGCAAAAAAAGGTCCAGGGGATCACGTGGTGTCACGGTTATTTTGTCGCTTGTTCCTCGGCGAGTTCTTCCTCCGCTTGGGCGAGGGCCAAGGCTTCGGAACCGCCGAACAGGAAGCGGCCAACCCCAGGTAACAGACAACACCCCGCCAACGCGGCATAGCTCAGAAATACGCCGTCTAGCGGCAAGCGCGGGCCGGACAGCTGCTCCGCATGACTTAACAGATAAGGCAGTGTCACCCAAATGACCGCCAAGGAGGACGGCTGGGCCTCATGCTTCCAACCATAGCTCCAGCGCCACCCCAGCACCGCCAAGAGCAACATGCCCAGCAGGGTCGCGTACATGATGATGGGGAACGCGCCGGCCAAGCCAGTCGGTCCCTTGTCGGTCGGCAAGGAACCGCTCCATAGTTTTTGCTGGGTGAACCAGTCCTGACCGAAGAAAAAGTATAGGCCGGCCCAGATGCGGCGTTCGATGGTTCTGGCCGGATGGCGGGCAATCTCCGCGACCACGTCCTTGCCCAGCTCCCGATAGCGGGCTGCTTGGGGGAGGTTGGCCAACTCTTGGCGCACCTGTTCGGCGGTCAGCTCCGGTTTGTCGATCTGTCGGGCTTGGACCAAGGCGGACAACAGGGCTGATTCGGTTTGGGGGCCGCCGCTGGCGTTGGGATTGTTCCCCGCCCATAGATGATAATGTGTAGTCGTGACAATCGGCACCATATCTTGATGCACCTGGAAATTACGCAGCGTCCAGGGGGCCAAGCCGCCCGCGAAGCCGAGCAGGCCGAGAATGGCGCACAGCCAACCGCTCGGCACCTGCCGGCAGCGGAGCAGGAACCACAACAGGCCCACGAAGGCCAAGGGCAACAGGGCCGCCCGCGTCAACGCCGCGCCGGCCAGGGTCAGACCGAACAGCACACTGGTCAGCGCCCCCCCCGATTGCCCCGCGCGCGTGCCGAGAAACAGCGCCAACGCTAGCAGAAACGTGATCAGTACCCCATCGTTCAACTCGGCGGTGTTGATGATCCAGAAGGGATACACGGCACACAACGCGCCGGCCAAGGTCGCCACCAACCGGCTGCGAAAGGCCCGCCGCGCGAACAGGAAATAGAGGCTGGCAGTCAATGCCCCGAGCCCGACGTGCAGCCAGCGCCAGACCCAATCGCTCGGCCCCAGGTCCATCGGCACTTGGTCCAGCCAAGCCCGCGTCCAGGTGTAACCCGGCGCGACATGGGCGGTTGGCTCTTCCGTGTCGGCGAACGGGGCCAAGCTGCCGAACCAGCGATGTTCCTTCATGTTGTGCAGCAACAGATCATGGTCCGTGGGGGGTTGTTCGGCGTTGGGCAGAGTGTTGGCCGGCAGGGCCAATTGGGGGGATGGGTCCTGGACCTGAACCGGCCCGGCGCTCCGGCCGCCGTCGGCGTAGGTCGTCAAGTACCACGCCCTGGCCCCTGCCGCCCCTGCCAGGATCAGCAGCCAGAGCAATAAATCCACCATTCCAAAACGGCGCGGTTTGGTCATGGACCACCTCGGGACAACGCGACACGAATTCAACTTCCGCGATGGGTGTTATGATAGCGGTTGATCCAGTTTGTCACCATAGTCATTATCAATGGTCGGGCACCTGCCGTTCGCTGCCGAAATGTTGTCCAGGAAAAACAGTCTGACTCTCCCACGGGCTGGCTTGCAAGCCAACTCGCTGGCCGCTAAGTTAGAAGGAAATGAACCAAGCACGTGGCGGAGGAGGAATCCCGCCCCGTCCCCAAACGCCTATGACAAGTCGATTCCTGGCCTCATTATCCATAGGAGACGATTCATGGCACGACGCATCTTGAACCGCCGCGAACTCCGCGCTGATTACGAAGCGGCCGAGAACCGCCGCCCGTCCGACGAGGATGCCGAATTGGACGAAGAGGAACTCGAAGACGACGAAGACGACGAAGAGGAGGATTTAGAGACTGAGGAAGACGAGCTGGAAGGGGAGGACGAGGAAGAAGAGATAAAGCCCAAGAAAAAGAAAAAGGTGGCAGCCCCCAAAATCCCGAAAAAACCACGGTCCCGCGTCGCCAAGGTGACGCGCATGAAGGTTGTCTGGGGGGTGTTCAATAATTCCAATCAGCGCGTGGCCACCTTCGACTATCCCAAGAAACACGAAGCCGAGGAGCTCGCCGCCAAGCTGACCGTGGATAAGAAGAACATCCACTTCATCCAACCCGTCAAGGAACCGATGGAGGAGAAGAAGGAAGAGTGAGATAATCCATTCGATTCATCGTTTCGCGCGCGTCATCCGCGAAACGATGAATCCGTCATCTTCATCAAGAGACTGGTTATCAGCCGTTGCTAATGTGAAACCACCAGGCTATTCACGACCGCCATGATCTCGGCCAAATCGGCGAGAGCGCCCATGCCGACGTCTCCACAGGCTAAGCGCTTGCTTTGCGGCGGCACGATGCGCAGGCGGGGATGGTGGCGATTGATCCAGGCGATCAATTCGTCACGTTCGAGCCGGGGCGGGCCGTGATCTTCCACCAGCTGCCGAAGGTGCCGGACAGTCAATGGATGGTCCCACATCAAGGTATTCATGGCCGGTGCCAGTACAACAGGGCGGTTCGGATCCCAGGCCCGCCAGACACACGTAAGACAATTATCCGACAAGCCGTTGGCCAACTTCGCTAACGTATTGGCATCGAGCGGGGCGATGAGCAGCAGCTCGGCCCAGCGGCGCAGCTCGATGTGCAAGACCGGCTCCCCCATTTGATAGCGCCGGCCTTCCGCCGCTCCCGGCCATTCGTCGGCATCGATACGCACCACTGCTGGGTTCCGTTCGGGCGCCTTCGGATTCTGGGGATGGATGGCGGCGGGATCGAAGAAATACAGGGCGGAGTTCGTGGCGACAATTTGGACTCGATGCCCCGCCTGGCCCAGTTGCTCGAACAGCAGCGGCGTCTTGATGGCCGCCACCGAACCAGTGACACCTAGTAGTACGTTAGCCACGCGGGCGCTCCTGATGCAGCCGTTCCACTTGATCCAGCAGCCGGTCGGCCAGATCGTGGCGCGGTACTTTCTGATAGGTGTTTCTCCGCGCCGGACCAAGGAGCGCCCATGTCCGCGCCCCTTCGAGTGTGTTGGCGACGATCAGGTCCGCTTGGGATTGCCGGAGTGACCGCTCGGCAATGACCTGCAGCTGCCGTTCGCTGACGCCGACTTCCAGCTTGAACTTGACCAGAATGCCGGTGAAGCCCCACGGCTGGCGGATGAAGTCGATGAGCTTAGGAGTCGGCAGCAACCGCAGCCACAGCTCCGGGATGTCGCTTTTGACTTTCCCCTTGGCCCGGTCTTGCAGGGCTGGCGGCTGATCGTCGCGGCTCCGCCAGCTGCCGTCGTCCGCCTCAAAGTAAGTGTGCTCCGCGGGGGCATAGACTCCCGCGCAGCGGAAATCGCTGACGGCGGCGCAGTGAATCACGGCATCGAAATCGTCGGATCGTATCGACTGTTCCATCCGCTGGCGCAAATCCTCGAAGGTGCGATAGGTTTGCACCTGCCAGCAACGTGTCGGCGGTGTGTCGGTCAACTCGGCCACCACTTCGGGATGCGAGGTGAGCAGCGCCACCGCATGGCCACGTTGCTGGCAGGTCAACGCGATCCGCGCTCCGGTGCGGCCCGTGAAGATATTGGTGATGGCCCGCACCTGGTCAATCATGGTCAACGTATTGCCGGCGGTGACGAGAATGTTCATGGGGTTGCGGACTCGGCATCTGTTGGTTCGGGTTCCGTGTATTGTCCCGTTCAGGAAAATGGGAGACAAGAGGAATTGAGTACCAGCGCGGAACGGACAGCTTTCGGTGACATATTGCGATCACTCCATCACCTCCGCCAATGCCGCTCGCAGCTTGGCCCCAACTTCCGGCTGCACCATTTGCACGTAGGCGATCTTGCCCAGCAGCCAGGCGCGGAAGTGCGGCAGGCCGGCGCGATTTTGGGCGTCGAGGCCCTCTTTCTGGGCGCGGTGCAGGATGGCCCGCAGTCGGCGAATTTCGCGGCGCGACACGCCGGGGCGATCATTGACAACCAAGCCGGTCACACGCTGGGCCGTGTTGCGGCGCAAGACCCGGCTTTTCTTCTCATTGACGAGGAACCCTTCCGCTTGGGCCAGATGACGCACGCGCGCCATCAAGTAGCCGACGCGGGCGTTCAGTTCATCCGGGCCAGAGAAGGTCAAGTCGTCGGCGTAGCGGGTGTAGGTCAGTCCCATCTTGTTGGCCAGGCCGGTCAGCCGTTTGTCGAGCCGGCGCGCGACCTGGTTGGACAAGGCTGGGCTGGTGCAGGCCCCTTGCGGCAAGCCGCGCGGAGCGGTGGCGACGTGGAAGATTTGGCCGGCGTACTCCACCCGGCGGCGCGGGCATTCGGTACACAGCAAAGCCAGGATGGTGGCCACGGCGGGGGAATAGCCGAGCCGCTCAAACACGCCGCGGACGCGCGGACAGGTGATGCGCGGAAAGAAATTCTCCAGGTCCATGTTGACGATGACTGCCCGCTGAACGTGCGGCTGGGCGTTGCTGACGATGCTGCGTCCCGGAATAAAGCCATGCGCTGCCGGCTCATAGGACAGCTGGTTGAGGATGTGGTCGAGAATCCAGCGTTGGGCGGCGGCCAGGGTGCGGTGCGGGGCGCTAAGCAGGCGCGTGCCGCCGCCGCGTTTGGGGACGGTGAAGGTGACATAATGCACCCGCTGGGCCGCCTCGTTGTGATACGCCAGCCAACGCAGGCGTGGGATGGTCAAGCCCAGGGCCGCCGCCAGCTCGGCAGGAGTGCTCAACACTGGCAACCCCGCTGCTCGCAGCTGCTCGCTGTTGCTGGCACGGTCATGGAGCCGAGACGACACACCCCGCCCCAGGAACAGAATGTCGGTCGCCCGGCGCTGGGCGCTGGCCTCGGCGCGGCGGCGTTTCCGTTCCGCCGCCTCGGCCTTCTTCTGTTCCTTGATCCTGGCCCGCTGCTCCCGATCCGCTTCGACTGCCGCTTCCCCCTGCAAGCCGGCCAATTGCCCCAGACCGAAACGCAGGGGCCGCAGTTGCTCCATTTGAGCGCCGACCTGATGAATCTCCACCAATTGTTCCGGCGTGAGCAAGCCGTGTGTCACCAAAGCGCGATCGATCAGCTGGGTGCGCGGATCATCGGCGGGTGGAATCAAATCGCGCCGACCAAACCACGCTCCCCGGCGTACATCGCCCGCCGCCTCTTTCAATTCATCTCGACCGATGGGCAGGAAATCCGAAGCATCCAAGCCCAGCGCATCGCCGGAGGGGGGCGGAGTCACGGCAGGCGGCGCCGGCAACACGGGCGGCGTTTCTTCCTCTACTTTCCCCTTGCCAGTCAGTTTCTGGAAAATCCAGTCGAACAAACTCATCGATGCGCCTCGTGACCAAAAATGGGGACCGGCGGCTTCGACTTCGAAGTACCGACCAGGGACGTTCACCGAGGCCCGACCGGACTGCTAGAGGTCGGAAACCCCGTTGCCTCAGTCCGACCCCTAGCAGTCTGGTCGGGCTAAAGAACAACGGCCCTGGGGACGCATACGCAGGCAAACTCAACCACGGCGGAACACCGCGGCAATACAGGCTCGAAACGCCGCCGATCCCCATTGTCTTTTTGCGGGGGGGCAGAGGGTTTGTCAATGAAAAAAACCGCTTCGTTGGTTCGGGATGCCGAAAAAGGGGGCGCGACTCGATTTTGATGGCAAATACGAGTCGCGTCCCCTTTTTCTTGTCATTCCACCGCCTGGTAGCGCACCTGCAACTGAGGCGTTTCGATGCGCTGATAGCCGGATGTCTTACTGTGGATGAGGAAATCCAACATACCGCCGGTCAGTAGCGTGCGTTCCACCGGGTAGGTCGCCTTGCCTGTCACCATCATGGCGGCGACGTGGTGGACCAGCAAACTGAAATGGTCGCGCTGCGGTTTGGGCAGCTCGTACCAACAGGCCAACGGCTCTTTCTGGCCGCGCACGCGGCCGGCAAACGCGAATTCGCCGAAATGTCGCGGCGACAGGTAGGCGGCGGCTCGGAAGCCGTCGCGATATTCGATCAAATACACCAAGGCGTCGCGGTCGTCTTCCTCGACCGCTTTCTGGCCGCGAATGGGACATTTACTTAAGGCCGCGTCGAGCAGCCGCCGATCCCATAGCCCCTTGCTCGCCGCGTCCCAGGCGGCTTGCCCTTGCAAGCACTGCACCGCCTTCACGCCGGTTTCACCGCCGGGACGGCGTTCCGTCATCACTTGCAGTCCTTCCAGGGTGTGAAAACCGTAGCTCTCAAAATGGCCATGCCCCACCGACAGGGCCGACTCCCAAGGGGTGTCGCGCTTGGGGCGCAAATCGGGATGGCGATGCGTCACGGGAATCGACGAGCCGGCCATAAGCGGAAATCCCAGCTCCCGACTTTGATCGTAAATCCATTTGGCGTCGCCCCAATTGTAGGCCAAGTGCTTGTCATTAAAGACCGGCGCGACGCGCTGGCTGTCCCGAAAGACTTTGATGACTTCCTCAAAGAAACGGCGGCGGGGATAGAGCTTTTGGCCGCGTTCATTCAGCGGATAGTCGCCATGCTCGGCCACGATGAGCACGCCATCAACGGCCAGCTGGTCGCCGCCCAAAGTCAAGGCTTCGGCCATGGTGTCATACAGCGGCACTTTCCAGCGGTTGGCGATGGGCCGGCCAATGTCTTGATCGTTGACCTGCTCGATGTAGAGCGAAGCCACCTGGCACGGCGGCGGATAGCCCTTGCCCAGGACGGCGTAGCCTTCCATGAAGCGGGTGACGATGTTATCGGCATGACTGTAGCGGTGATAGGTGGTCACCAGGGCCGCCACTTTGCGCGGCGACTTCGGCGGCAGGATGGTTTGCCCCGCGCTGACGCCGGGCAGCACCAGCGCCGCCCCCGCGCTCAGGGTGGAACCGAGAAAACGCCGCCGGGTGGGAAGATGGAATGTCATGGTGTAGTCTCGCGAGGTAAAAAGTAAGCGCGGGGTGGTTAAACCCCTGGTGCGTCGCGGCTAACAGGGGGCTTGCGCCCCCTGCTCGCTTATGGTTCGTTTTCACACGCCCATCACATTGTAGCCGCAATCGACGTAGAGCACATGCCCGGTGATGCCGGAGGCCAATGGGCTGCACAAAAACACGGTGCTGTTGGCGACCTCCTCGGGCGTGATGCCGCGCGGCAGCGGCGAACGCTCGGCGGCGTAGTCGATCATTTGCTGAATGTCGCCGATGGCGCTGGCGGCCCGCGACGCATAGGGGCCAGCCGAGATCAAATTGACGCGGATGTTCTTGCGCCCCAGATTGCTGGCCAGCTGCTTGGCATCGATTTGCAGGGCGGCTTTGGCCGTGGACATGCCGCCGCCATAGTGTGGCACCACCCGGTCCCCCCCCAGATACGTCAAGCCGACCACCGACGCGCCGCCGGGGCGATCCTCCATCAACGGCAACGCCGCCCGGCATAGGGCTGTCAGCGAATAGGAGCTGATGCTCAGAGCCGTCAGGTACGCTTGCCGGCTGGTCTGGATCATGGGATTCTTGATTTCCGGGCTGAAGGCGACGCTGTGAATCAAAATGTCGATGGCATCGTAATCCTTGCGCAAGTTGTCCATCATCCCTTGAATGGTGAAGTCGCCATGCTTGTTCCAGCGGCGGTCGTTGCGGGTCTTTTCATCAACACTGTCCAGGTTGTCGTAGCCAACATCGCAGGCCAACACTTTTTCGACTGTCAGCGTGCCGGCGTCATAAGGCAGTATGCGGCTCTCGGCGTCGGCGTCGCGCGTGAGAATGCTTTCGACGATGCCGACCATGCGCGGATGGCAGGCGAACACCAGCCGCGCGCCGGCCGCTTGCAACGCCTTGGAGATATACCAGGCGAAACTTTGATTATCGCCTACGCCTGTCACCACGGCGATTTTCCCGCTTAAATCCAGAGGAATCATGATACCCTCTAAGTGCGCTGGATGAACCGAAGGGAGCAACCAGGAGGACGCGGCCATCCCGGACCCGCATCACGTCTAGCAAATCCTTGAAAAAGGGGCAAGATGAACTGAATGCGATCCAGCCCAGAGTCTCACGCCATGCCGTGAAGACACGAAGGGGGCACGAAAGAGGTTATCCGCTTGGGAACGAAAAGGAAACAAGAGGATGCACCGCAATCCCATGCATACCTGGATTGGTTGGGCTTGTCCCGGAGAGGGGCGGAGCCGCGACCGTCCGGGAGCGGGGGAGACCGCTTTCAGACGGTCGCGGCTCGAAGGTTCTTGCTGGCCGGAGTAATAATACTCACGCCAACACCTGGCGTGCGTCTTCCGGCGTGATCTTGCTGCCGGGTTTGTCGAGCTTCGCGCTCAACCAGCTCAAGATGGCAGGGGTGTACGGTGGGCTACTCTGGCGCAAAATTTCCTGCATGCGCTGATCGCGGCGGGTGCGTTCTTTCGACTTGCGAATGCCGTTGCGATGGCGTGACTCTTTCATGTCGGCCGCTCGTTGTTCGCGGCGGATGCGTCTGGCGCCCATGATGGACCTCCCGGAATGACATTCTGCTCATCTGTAAAAAGAAAACCATAGCAAATCCAGGCGGCATCGAAAAGGGGGGCCGCCAGACAACAGGGCCATTCCAGATAGGCAGCGTTCGCCCTATGTTGGATTCTGTTTCTCCAGCCAAACGCGCATGTCCTGATGGATGCGACGGCGGACCAGATATTCGTCTTCATCGAGCCAGCGCCGCACCGTTGATCCCAGCGTGAAATCTTCCTGCACCACGGCGCGCACCACAGCTTCGACCACTTCAAGCTGCGTGTACGAGAAGTGCGTGTTCAAGGTGCTCATCGGGTCTTGGATGCGATGCAGACGATGAAACAGCTCATCGATGCGTTGCAGGGCCAAGCCAACGGGAGCTTGGCCGAGCGTGGCGATGTAGGCGCGGGTCAGGGGGACTTGGTCGCGCGGGGGCAACATGCCCTGGAGCAGCACGGCCCGCGCTTCATCGAGCACGGCTTCCGCTGGCTCGTCCTTCCCCGCGTGGAACCAGCCGGCCGCCACGTGCAGCAGACCGCGCAAGGCCAGCGGCAACTGGGAACGGGGACGTTCACGCAAGGATGTCCAATTTTGTCCCCCCAGAATGACATCGGTGATATGCTTCAGCAGCCGGTCCATCTCTGGTTGCAGGCCGAGCTTGCGCAGGCCACGAAAACAGGCGCCGCCCAGAGCGGCGGAGGCGTTGATGGCGGCCCGTGCCTGCGGTTGATCGAGCAACCAATGGAAGCGTTCGACGCCGGCCTGCACATGGGCGGCTTGGTCGTAGTGACCCGCCACGAACAAATAATGGTCGAGCAAATCAATGGTCAAATGGTGGTCCACGGGTCCTTCCCAGACCCCAGGCATTCGTGCCAGCAAATCGAGAGCAAACGCTTCCCCCACGCGCGGCGCCGCTTGGAGTCCCGCCAGCAAGATACGGGGACGCCCCGAAGCCAAGGGGCCGTCCTGGCCAGCCAGCTCCAACAGTCGGCCGACGCGGGCGGCGATCTCCTCCCGATCCGTGAGCTGGGCCAGGGCGAGCAAAGTGTTTTGTAGCTCGTCGTAGTGTCGGCGGCGCACCTTGCCTTCATAGGGGTCTGGGGGAGTGAGTGGTTCCAGAATGCGCGACCGCTGCATCAGCCACTTGATTTTGTATTTGTCCGCTTCGGGCAGAGTATCCAGGCGGCGCAGCATATCAGCCGGGAAGGAACCGATCGGGGTCTTGTTGTTCACCACTTCATCGATGCGTTGGCGATAGGCGTCGCGCAGGAAACGATGCACTTCGTCTTGATAGGCCAATATCTCGTCGGCCTTGCGGACCAGCTGGTGACTGCCGCTGATCTCTCCCAAGCGTGCCAGGCCCCAAGCAATGGTCAAGCCGGCGTAGGCTTGCGTGGCAGTCAGGGCTGAGTCGCGCCCTTCCCCTTGCAACCGGCCAATCCAGCGCTGCGCTCGTTCCGGCAAATGAACCAGCCACTCGCGCACGGTCTGGAAACGTTCGTTGGCATGTTGGTCAGCGAAGCGCAACAAGCTGGGCAGGTCGTGATCGAGGCTCAGGCCGTGCCCATAGAGCCGTTTGAGCAACCGATCGCGTGCGCGGGCCAAGAGTAGGACATCCTCTTGGGTCAACTTGGCCATGCTGAGCCATGCCAGCCAAACGGCCCGCACCGGCAGCAATCCCTCGTGCTCCTCCAGACATTGCCGCACCCAGCCCAGATGGCGCAGCAGGCTGACCGGCGGCGCGTCCTGCTGTTCGGCCCAAACGACATAGGCGGCCAGCGCTCGCACATCGCTGGGCTTGGTCAAAGCCAGCAGCCGTTCCAAGTCCGCCTCCGTCACGCGGCGTCCCGTCTCATGGGCTTCGGCCCGCAACCAACCCCAGCACCATAACGCCGATGGTTGCTCCATGCTCCACAAGGCGTTGAGCCAACAGAGCGCGGCATCGTTGGTGTGACCCAACGTGGTATATACGCCGGCGAGTTCCGGCCACAGGTTGCGGCGTTCGGGACTATCCAAAGGTCCTTTCAGCGTCAGAAAGCGACTTTCCAAAAAGCGACGGCGTTGCGGCAAGCCTACCGGCTTGGCGGGTAACGATTTCTGGTCCTGCGCGGGTGGGGGCTGGCTCGAAAGCTCGGTGGCGGAGCGCGACTCGTCGGCGCTCGCTGCCGGCGGCGTGGACTCCATGGGCTTGGACTGCCAGAGCGTGCGCAGCGCCTGTTGGCCCCAGCCGACCCAACCACGGACGCGCTGGCGCAACGGGCGTGGCGCGGGAGTCAGCGGTTTCTTGCCGAGCTGTTGCTTGATCCGTGCCAGCGAACCCCCTTCCTCGGCGAAGGTATAGTCCTCCAATCGCCAGTATTCCGAGGCTTCCCAGGGGACCAGCTTCGCGGTCGGATGCGCGAGCTGGTAATGGACCCAACCACGCAACGGCGTGAACGCGGCGTGGGGCACGTTGGCCAGCTCGAACCGTCCCCCTTCCGCCGGCAGAAGCCAAACCAGTCGCGCCGGATCGCTGGCCAACAGGGTCCGCGCCACGTCACGGCGCGGCGTTGGCGACAAATTCATGCCACAGGGGACAAACAAATTCGGCAACTTCAAATAGGATCGATAAGCCCGCGCGTCGAGCACCAGCACCGGCGGGGGACGGGAGGATAGGTCTCTGTCGGACGGACTAACGCGCAGCACCAGCACAGTCCGGTCGGCGTGAACCGCGCTGGCCAACGAGAGCCTACCAAGCAGCTCCTCATCGGCGCTGCGCGCCAAGGCTGCGATTTGCTCGAACGGGGAATCATCGAGGACCCATAATTCCGCCGGTTCGGAACCAGGGCCAGGCACCAGACGCAAGGGGATGTCTAGGGGATTGTGGAAAGGCACATCGCGCCCCCCGCCGCGCGCGCCCACGGCCCAGCGCTGCGGCGATTCGGCAAAGTTTTTCTTTTCCGCCAAACGCCCACCATGAGGATGGCGCAGCAGCAAGATATGGCCAGGAGGGGGATGGATCAGATCGGCCAAGGCATGGCGATAACCAATTTCAACCCAGACATCGGGCGCTTGTTCCAGGTAGGCACGCACCTCATCCTCGACATGGCGCTCCAGGATTTGAAACGGCGTGAGGCGCGGTGGAATGACACAATAAAGCAAATAACGTGTTGCCCCATTGTCGTGCCAGTCTTGAGCGAAACAAGCGGCGTTGTTGAGCCGATGGATTACCCGGGCGATCCGAGTCAGCAGCGAATGGGATGGTACGTCGAACAACACGGGGACTGAAGCGGCGGGCATGGAGACGCGCGGTTGGAGTTCCAACAATTCCAGCCAACATTGCAACAAACGAGCCGGCACCGGGGGCGGCTGGTCGTGAATCTCCACGCTTTGTCGGAGCAAGCGCGCTTGATACACCGGCAGCAGCAGACCCAACGGTTGCAACCAGACCCGGCCGGTCTCCTCCACCGCGACATGGGCCGGCGTGTGCAGCACCTCGGCGGGCACGATCCCCATCGCCAGCAGGTGGCGCAAGTCATCCAGCTTGGAGAAAACCAACCACGGCATAGTCAAAGACCTGTCATTTCATGTCGTGCGCGCCAACACCGAGCGCACGTCGTCATGGATCCGGCGGCGGATCAGGTATTCATCCTCGTCCAGCCAACGTTTCGCACCGCTTCCCAAGGCAAAATCTTCGCTCACCACCGTCAGCACCACCGTTTCAATGACATCGAGCTGCGACACCGAATAATGGGAATTCACCGTGAATGGATCGACCAAGCGCCCCAGCTGCTCGAACAACTCTTCCATGCCGTCGAAGGCGGTTTCCATCGTGCCCACACACATGACATACGCGCACGTCAACGGCGTCTTGTCTTGATGTCCCAATTCACCGCAGAATAATAAGTCACGAGCGGCTTGGATGATGGGCGCGGCGCGTTGGCTTTGGCCGAAGTAACTCCAGCCGCTGGCGATCAAGAGCAAGGCACGCAAGGCGGCGGGCCATTTGCGCCCCAGACGCGCGCGCGTGACCGCCAAATCCTCCTCTCGTAGCAGATAGGCGGCGAGCTGTTCGAGAATTCGAGCCACCTCGTCGCGCCAACCGAGCCGCCGCAAGCCACGCAAACATTGTAGCAGGGTTCCGTGCAAGTCGGTAGCGTCGGCGTTCAGTCCATGCCGCTCAAAGAGCGCCACGAAATGGCGTAAGAACTGTTGAACGTGTTCCCGCTGGTCGAAGTGGGCCGCCAGAAAGAGACAGCGTTCCAACAGCGGCGCCAATTGGTCGCGCGTCAAGGCGGGATCAGGGGTTGGCTCCAGGGCATCCAAGGTTTGCGCGGAGCGCTGGAGCACGTCCACCGTGAACGCTTCCCCCAGCCGATGCGCCACCGGCGCCAAGCCCGCCAGCAAACGCAATCGCGTGGGGACCGCCGTGCGCGCCGTGCCATAGCGTGCCAGCAAAGCCTCACAGCGGCCACGCAGCTCCGCCACGTCAATGACATCCGGAAGACGCACCAGCCGTTGATTGAGGTCGTCCCCAAATTTTTTCCATAATCGATAGGGATCGAAGCGTTCCTGGGGATCGAGGATGCGTGAGCGCTGGCGCAGCCGGTCCACGACATACCGCGGTTGCCGCTCCAGGGTCTCCAGATATTCGAGCTGTTCCGGGAGCAGCGGCCCCGCGTGCGGCTTGCCCGCCAGCGCGTCATGAATGCGATGGTAATAAGCCTGCAGCAAAAACGAATGCACCTCATCCCGTTGGCCAAGCTCCTCTTCCGCCTGGCGCAGCAACTGCCGACAAACGGAAACGTCGTTCAACCGCGCCAAGCCGAAGGCGAAAATCAAATCCGCGTAGATGGGGGTTTGCGGGGGATGGCGCGGATCGACTTGAAAGTAACCGGCACGTCGCAGCCAACGTTGGGCGGACTCCCGGAGCTGGAGCAAGCGCTCACGAACCACCCGCAGTCGCTGACTGGCATCCTGCCCGGAAAAGCGCAAGAAGCTGGGCAGGTCCAGATCGACTTTCAAGCCATCATCCAGCAATCGATTCAACAAGCGATCCCGAGCCCGGGCCAGCCCCAGCACGTCGCCGGACGCCAGCCGCAGCACGTGGACCCACGCCAACCACGCCGCCCGTGCGGGGAGCTTATCCTCGTGCGCGCGCAAGAAGGCTTGCACCTTCTCCAAGCGGGCGTGCAACCACGGGGGGGGAGTCGGCTGAGTTCCCCACCACACGCACCAGGCCGCCAAGGAACGCACCTCGGGCACGGCCGGTTGTTTGAGTATCAAAATTTTGTCTAAATAGGTTTCCTGGAGGTCTTCCGGCGCATGTTGGGTTTCGGCCTGGACCCATCGACGCAGCCAATCCGGCGGCGGCGGATCGGCTTGCCACAGAGCATTGAGCCAGCACAAGCCCGCGTCGTGGTGTTGTTCGAGGGCGGCGTTGAGGGCGGCTAGCTCCGGCCACAGCGCCTGTCGTTGTGCGATGGCGTCGGCACCTGTGTAGTGGAGAAATTGTTTCTCCAAGGCGCACAAGCGTTCTTGCAGCACGCTGGGCAGCTCGCGGCGCGGTGCGAGGTCCGCGCGGGGTCGGGGTGATTGGGGCGGCGGGGACTGCGCCAGGCGCGCGCGGGCCGCATCGGGGGGTTCAGGCTCCCGTGCGTCCGAGGTTGGGTTCTGGGGTTCCCGTGGCGCGGGGGTGGGCGGCGGCTTCGGCTGGGGGGCTGCTTCATCCTTACAGATGAACGGCTCAAAATCGAACTGCGTCGCTTCCACCCAAGTCCGCAGCGCTTCCTGATCGTGGTCGAGAACGTAATCGACCCAATCGGCCAGCGGGCGAAAGCTGTCATCGGGGAGACTCTCTGGCCGAAAGGCGCCATCGGCGAGCGGATAAAGCCAGGTAATTTGCTCTACTTCCGCAGCCAGCAGCCGGCGCACGGCGTCGCGGCGCAACGGCGGTTGCAACTGCCAACCGCAAGGCACGAACAGGTTCGGCAGCTTCAAAAAAGCGCGAAACGCTTGTCCATCCAGCACCACCACCGGCGGCGGTAGCTTCGAGGGGCGCACCCGCACCACGACCGTGGTTTGCCCCTGATGCTGGCCCACGGCGAACGCCAGCCGTTGCAACAAGGGATCATCGGCGTTTTGCACCAGCGCATCGAGCTGTTCGATGGGCCGATCACGCACCACCCACAGCTCGGCGGCCTCGCCACTGCCACCGGCCGCCAGTCGCAACGGCACTTGCAAACGGTGGGGCAATGGCGTGTCGCGCAGCTTGGCCACGTGATCCGGCAGTTGAAAATCCAGCACCTCATAGATGTCCCGAAAGGGGGCATTGTCCAGGAACGACCACTGCCGCGGCGGCCGCATCAGCAACAGTTTCCCCGACTCCGGGTGAATTTGTTCGAGCAGCGGGTGCGTGTGGCCGATCTCCACCCAGACATTCGGTGCCCGTTCGACATAGGCACGCGGCCTGGTGGCCGACTCCCGATCCACGGCGCGCAGCAGCGAATAATAGGGGGGGCCGACGACGCGCAGCAAGATACGGCGTTTGCCATCGTCGTCGTCGAGATAACGAAAACTCTGTCGGTCGTTGCCCAGCCGTAGCATCTCACCGACTAGGGTAGGAAAAACCTTACTGTCGGGCATCTCGAACAGCACGACGGTTTGCCCGGACACCGGCTCATCCTTAGCCACGCGCTGGAGCGGCAGCGCTTGTGGCCAACTGCCTAACGCTTCGCCGCCGCCGCCTGCGGTATCCTCGATCTGGACCCCCAAGCGAACCAAATCATCGCATACGTTAGACGGTAGCGGAGCGCTGGGCCGCAACCAACAGCGCCCTTGGTCATCCGTCCCCGCTTCCACGGCGGACAAGCTAATCGCTGGCGGAACCGTCGCGCTGGTGATGACCAACTGTAGCGTGTCGAAATCAGGAAAAACGACAATCATGGCAAGGGACTCTTCGCATCGATACACTTTTCATCCCGGCTCCGCTTGCGCCGTCCGTTCGCTGGTGGGTTCCGCGGTTGTCAGCGACTCCGTCTCTGATTCGGTTTTCTCCCGTTCGACGACGATTTGCCCCACCTCTGCCGCCTGAAGCACGCCGCCATGAATCAGCTTTTCGACCAATTCGCGGTGCTGCTGCTCATGCTCGTGGGGCAAGGCATCCTCCTCGGAGCGCAAGGAAATGGTGATGTTCTTTTTGCCGGTCACGGGATCGCAGTGCAAGCGAATGATCATTTCGGCCATGAGGTGTATCCTGTGTTTATGCCCTGTTCCTGGACTACTGCCCAGGAAAGAGGAACGGAACCGTTTCCCGCCGCACTGGGAGCCTTGTCAAACGCGTCCTAGCGCGAACGCTTCTACGAAGCGTCGCTAAGTTTTTTCCCCCCATCCCCCACTATCGCCGCCAAGGTCTTGGCATCAATCACTTTCTTCTCAATCAGCAAATCGCGCAGCGTTTCCAGCAAGGAGCGGTTGTCGCGCAAAATCGCGGCGGCGCGGCGGCGGGCGTCCTCGACGATGTCGCGGACGCGGCGGTCGAGGATGGCCTGTTGTTCGGGGGACAGGTGCGGGTGCCGGCCGGGTTTTCCCTCTTCGTTCTGAAAGCTGCACACCCCCACGTCATCCCCCCCCATGCCGTACCTCTCGACCAGCTCGCGAGCGATGGCCGTGGTCCGCTGCAAGTCATCGTAGGAACCCAGCGATAAATCATGGAGCACGAGCAACTCCGCTTCCCGGCCTCCCATGAGGACGCACATTTCATCGAGCCGTTGCTGGCGCGTGACGACATAGCGGTGATCGTCGTCGAAGCGCACGTAGCCCACCGCCCCGGTGACATCATCCAGCAAGGAGATGCGCTGAATGGTCTGGGCGTGCTCGCAAAACAGCGAGCAGACAGCGTGGCCGGCTTCGTGGGTGGCGACGACGCGCTCCTCCGACGGCGTCATGGGAGGGCGTTTGACCCATTCGGTCAGGGCGCGTTCGATGTCCTCCGGTTGGGTGGGGTCGCTACGTCCCTCGCGCAGTCGGATACGGGCAATGGCCCGGCACAGGGCGTTTAGATGGTCACCGGAAAACAGCGTCCCTGCCGCCACCCCCGGCACGGATAAGTCGGTGCGGCGGACAGCGTGTTCCAGGGCTTCCGGCGTCATCCGCAAGCGCATCTTCTGATCATAGATGTTCAGAATTTCCAAGCGGTCGTCGGCATTCGGATACGGAATGTGCAGCTGGAACTCAAAACGCCCGGGACGCAACAGGGCCGGATCAAGGATTTCGACAAAGTTGGTGGTGCCGACGACAAAGACCAGCTCCTCCTTGTGGAAACCATCCATCTCGGTCAGCAATTGATTGACCATCGAGTGTTCCACGCCGGAGCCGGTGTAGGTGCCGCGCGCCGACGCGAAGGAATCCAACTCGTCGAAGACGATGATGGCTGGCGCCGATTGCCGGGCACGGTGGAAGATTTGCCGCAGATTCTCCTCGCTCTCGCCGACCCAGCGGCTCTTGAGTTCGGGGCCGGAAACGATGGTGATGGCCGCCCCGATGGCGGATGCCATTGCCTTGGCAAATAATGTCTTGCCGGTGCCGGGGGGGCCCCAGAAGATCATCCCCTTGGGAATCAACTCTTCCAGCCGGGCGATTTCCTCGGCGTCGGTGTGGCGGTCCTTGATGGCCAGCACGTCGAGAATCTCCGCGCGCAGCCGTTGCTTCACCCGCCGATAGCCGCCGATGTCCCTGTCCAAGTCGATGCTGGGAACTTCTAGCTGTCCTACCAATGTCGCCTGGCGGACTTGGCGATAGGCGTGCTTCGGATCAGCGGGGTAGTCCTCCCCTTCCAGCGTTTCCAGCAGCTTGCGCAGGCGCACCGCATTGACACCGGAGACGTGCTTGTACAGCGCCCAGGGATTGAACGAGGTGCCGAATTTCCGGCTCTCTTTCTGAGTGAGCAGATGCCGCAACCGGGGTCGGGCCACCCCCAAGATGTTGATCCGATGCGGAAAGAGGGTTTCGATGACGCGCGGCAACGGAAACGACGGGTCCTTGAAGCCGAGCCAAACGAGGTGGGGATTCTCGTACAACAGCGGAATCACTTCGCGGGCTTCGGCAGTCAGCCCCCCTTGGCTGGTGGTCAGCAAGTCCAGGTGCATCAGGGCGACGATCTTGCGTTCGGTGGTCTGGCCGCGCACGGCATCGCGGAGCTGCTGGATCATGGTCCCCATCATGCTCAACGGGGGGCCGGCCGTGTCGCCGTGCGGGTGGCCATCGAGCGGCACCAGCTTCCACCCCTCGGCCTTCACCCGATTCTTGATGTTCTTGAACAAAAATGGAGACAATATCTTGTCACATTCGATCAGGGTCGGCAGCCCACGCAGCAACTTCGCCGCCGCCTCGGCCAGCTCGGAAGCATAAGCTGCCTCGACCGCCTGATCGACCGTCAGCTCCACGGGGAGTTCGTTTTCGGGGATGAGAATGGACATTGGAAGAATTCGTTCTAGGGATTAGAGCTTGTCCGCCAAGCCCCGGCGGAGCTGAAGAGACTCATAGGACAGATGCTAAGCACAATGGTTAGACTTCCAACACAATCGTCATTGATCCCGTTTGTGGGTCTTCGGTCAGCTCCTTGATCTGGCCGAGTTGTTGGGCCTTGATCTTGAGGGCGTCGGCGGTGACGCGGTTGGTGACTTGGTTGAGTTCCTGCCGCAAGTCACCGAGAAAGGCTTCGAGCTTGTCGGCGGCTTGGGCTTGCAGGCGTTCACGTTGGTGCTCGGCTTGCGCCGCCAAGTCTTGTTGGGCCTCGGCGCGCAAGGCCTCTTGGATGCGGCGGGCGCTGGGGCCAAGGTCGTCGTACCCGTGCCCTTCGCGTTGGCTTTCCAATTGGACGGTTTCCTTGGTCTCTACCTCGACCGCGATGGTGCCGCTTTGGGGATCAAGGCGCACCGTGATTCCATCTTGCTGGCGGATCAGTTCGTTATCCTTTTCCTGAAACCCCCGCCGAATGAGTTCCTGGTGCAACAGTTCGGCCATCTGTTCGCAGGGGAGAATATCCAGTAATTCCAATTGGGTACTCACCCGGTCGCTGCCGCGCAGCACGCGGCGCAGACTTTCCCGGACCTGAATGCGATAGGCTCGGCTCATGATGATGTCCTTGTGAATAAAAATTCTCGTCACCCTTGCACCGGCATCGGTTCCAGTCGCTGGCGCAGTGCCTGGGCGATGGCACACAAGGCGGCGCCGTGAAATCGTTCCCAATCAGCCAGCCACGCTTGACAGGCAGCGTAGCCGTCATCGAGATAACCGATGCTTTGAGCGTGCTGGGTCCAACTTTGTAACACATCCAATTGCCGTAACAGAGCGAAGGCGGCCCGGTAGGTCGCGGCCCGATCCGTCACCCTTGGCCCTGCGCTGGTGAGGCCGCCGACCCACTGTTCGGGTTGCGGCTGCCCGGCCAGCAGCTCGCGAGTGGCGGCGAGCAGGAAGCGGGCCAGATCGCGCCGGCCGGCGCCATCGACGACCGCCAGAAACGCCGACAAAACCCGTTCTTGGGCTTGGCCGAGCGCCTGCATCCGCTGCCAATCCCCCATGTTTGGCTTGTGATGCTCCACGAGCAGCCAACGCCGGGCCAACTCCTCTTGCCAGGCTTCCAGGATACACGATCCCAAGGGGCTAACCCAAGGGGTGAAATCCGGTGTCTGGTGGTCGGGGAGATCGACGAAATCCTCGGGAAACGCCAACCGGCACAGGCCGTGCCGGGTGAACGGCTCCCGGTGGCGGAAGAAGGGGCCGACGTCCATTTCTCGCAGCGTCTGATAAGCGCGAAACAGCAAAAACCAATCCCCGATGGTCAGCGTGTCGGCCACGGGCAGCTGCCGGCCTTTTTTCTCAGCGCCGCGCGCCGACGCTTCCTCCCCCGGCTTCTCCGCCGTGATCCAGATGAGGAATCGCAACGTATAGCCAGAAAAAGACAAGGCCAAATCACGCGGCGGCGTGCGTTGCCAGAGACGTCCTTCGGCCATCTGGTCGCCGCGCAGGTGGCGCTCTGGCCGCCAGCCGCCGGCGCGGGCCAACAACCAGACGCAGCCTTTGGCCAGACTATCTTGCACTAACTCGACGGCAGCGCGACTCAAACAAGGCGGCTTGGGGAACGGCGTGGCGACGAACACTTCCGCCTGTTTCGCGGGGACTTGGCCCAAGAAGCTGTGCAAGATGCGCAACAGGTTTGCCTCAAAGCGCGATACCACTTTCATGAGAGGTTCTCTGGATGCCGCGTCGCACGCGGGGAATCGGAAACCCGCACATACCGATGTATCGTATCTGACACGGGAAAGCCATTGATTAGCATCTCCCCCTCCCGCCAGCGAATTTCCAACGTGTTCGGCTGCCGCCAGCACGAATCGTCGGCTCGATAGCGCTCGGTCAGAAAATGAATCCGCTGGTTGGCCGAGCCGATCCAACGCCGCTCCGTCTCCGGCTGATCGCGCCGATAGGGGCCATCAACGAGAATGTCGGTCCAGGCCAACAGCTCTGCCGCCGGGCCAGGCAGGGCGTGAATTTCTTCGATGGTGTAGCCGCTGAAGACCATCACGGACAGCCCCCTCTCCCGCACGGCGCGCGCCAAGACCGTGGCTCCGGGGACGTGGGCCAATGGCTCCCCGCCCAACAAAGTGATTCCTTCAATGTCATATTGATCGGCGGCAGCGTGGATGGCGCGCGCCACGTCCGCCACCGTACGCTGCTCTCCCCCCTGGAACGGCAGCATCTCCGGGTTGCAGCAGCCCGGACAGCGCAGGGGACAACCTTGAAACCAAAGGGCATACCGCTTGCCCGGCCCTTCCGCTTCCGTGCAGGGAACGACTTGGGCGATGGATAGGGTTATAGCCATGTCATATTGAGACAAACGGAACATGAAAACTTCCTGACATTTCGCTCAGCGCGGAACCATCTTGGCACCAGCGCCACCCGCATACCGTGTGGTTAATCCTTGTTGATTATACCTTGTGAGCCGTCGGGTAGAAAGCAGTCGTGGTTAGTCCACGCGCACCCAGCCGGGTTTGCCCTCTTCCCCCGCACAAGTAATCGAACGGTCCACGAAGTGACTTATGATTGAGATGTTGGTAAGCAAATGCCGCGTCATGGCCGCCACGGGGAACCGGGACGGTCCTTCCGCCAAGGCCAACGGCAAGATCAGCGGATCGGCGCTGTGCGGATCGACGCCCCAGGGTTTGGTTTCGATGTAGGCGCTGGTCTGTTCCACGGCTTCGTCGGCGACCTTCTCGGCCCAGTCCTTTTTCGACGGGCGGCGGGGCGCAGCGGTTCACGCCGCCAGCGTTGGCAGTGGCTGAACCATTGGTTGCTATTTCGCGGGAATCGGTTAATCTGTGAGCGTTCGTGGTGGCCGCAGCTGTCGGAGAAAGCTGCTGAACGTGCCGCTGTTCCATTCGCAACTTGTTTCCCAACAACGGAGGACATGCCATGAAACACCTGGCGTATTTATCGATTGCTGTGGTTTTGACCCTGACCATGTCGCTGGCGCTGGCGGCGGACCCCAGCGAGGAAGGCTTCACTGCGCTCTTCAATGGTAAAGACCTCAAAGGCTGGGTGCAACGCAACGGCACCGCCACTTACCGGGTCGAGGATGGGTGTATCGTCGGTAAAACGATGGAAGGCAGCCCCAATTCGTTTTTATGCACGGACAAGGAATACGGCAACTTCGAGCTGCGGTTCGAGGTCAAGCTAGATAATCCCCTGAATTCTGGCGTGCAGATTCGCTCTAAGACGAAAGGAGACGATCCCCAAGGGCGCGTCCACGGCCCCCAAGTGGAGATCGCCGCCAACGGCACCTCCGGCTACATCTACGGCGAAGCCTTGGGGACAGGTTGGCTATCCGAGAAACGGGATGATCCCCAAGCCAATGCCGCCTTCAAGAATGGGGAGTGGAACCGATTCCGCGTCGTGGCGCAAGGGAAGTCCATCAAAACGTGGGTCAACGATGTGCCAGTGGCCGACCTGGTGGATGAAAAGAGCGGCATGATGTCTGGCTTCATCGGCTTACAAGTGCATGGCATCAAGAAAGGGACCGGCCCCTATGAGGTGCGCTGGCGCAACCTCCGCATCAAGGAATTGAAGTAGCGAAATTATCACCCCGGTAGGAAAGATGCCTTCGAGCACGCCGCGCGAGCCAGTGCTACTGGCTCGCGTGGCACGCTCGGTGGAATATCTCTTGCCGGCGGAATATCAAGCGATTCTTGCCGTGTCAGTTGCCGCCTAGCGCGGGTTGATTCATCGTATCTTATTGAATAGAATAGGATTAGGCGGATAAAATCTTCGCTTCAGACAGCTTATGCCACGACTTGGACACAATTTGCCCAAGAACTAAGCAGAGATGGGTTCTATTAAATTTGATGATTTTGATTAAGTTTTGATAAGAACTCTTGATACTGAAAACAAGGGAATTTACAATGGCGCGAAGTGATCGGGAAACTTCGGCTCCTGCTTGAGAACCCCAAGAGCAGGAACAGGCTGCCAGGGCCTCACTAAGCACAAGGAGGTGCTAAACCATGCGACAATTATTTTCCCAACGGATATACAGAGAACGCCATCTAATCGAGGCAAGAATCGGCTGAGGGGGGTAGGGGCTTCTGACTCCTTCCCTTCGAGGCTGTTTTCTTGTCTGGAGTGATTATCTTCGAGGCGCGACAACCAGGCCGGCAGCATGGGATAGCTCCGGGGTTCGACAGCAACATACAGATGGGAAGGACGGCTATGCAGAAGCCTCGACGTCGGAAGCGCCGCGCATCCGCTGGCGGTACTGCCACAACGATTGTGCCCACCACTTTTTCTTCTGATTTACTTACCCCCGAAGAAGAACGCGAATTGTTGTCCGGCTTCTGGGAGTGCAAGAGCGAATTGGTGCGGGTCATGATTCGTCATTTCCCCAAATTGCGCTCGCACCGCCCCCCCTTGGAACCTTGGCCGATGGCACAGTTCATCCGCGACTTCTGCACCGAGGAAGTCCACGATTGTCCGAACGTGCGCCGCGTCCATGATCGTTACGTGCATTATAAGCATCGTCTTGCCTCGGCGAACATCCGCTTGGCCGCTCACGTGGCCAAGCGCTTTCGGCATCACGCCTTGAGCTACGCCGACCTATTGCAAGAAGCGGTGTGTGGCTTGATGCAAGCGATTGACCGTTTCGACGTGAGCCACGGCACCCGTTTGGCGACCTACGCGACATGGTGGATTCGCCAGACCTTGCAAATCGCCGTGGCTCGGCAAAGTCACCTGGTCAGTCTGTCGCCGCACCACTTGCAGGAACTCGGCCTGCTGCAACAAGAATCGGAAGCCTTGGCCCACGGCGGCAAACACCTGCCCAGCCCGCAGGAATTGGCCTCGCGCACCGGCAGCAGTCTCGAACATCTGACCCACCTGCAAACCGCCACGCGCGCTCCGGTGTCGCTCAACGCCGTGCTCGACGACGACAGCGATTTTAAGCTCACCGAAGCCATGCCGGACAACGAAAGCTCCGTGGTCCAACAGAATACCGAGCGGCAAGAAGCTCTATTGTTCCTCATGGAAAATCTTCGGCCGCGCGAGCGCAAAGTACTCGACCTGCGTTTCGGTCTGACCGGCAACGGCACGCACAGCCTGCGGCAAATCGGCCATCTATTGCGCATCAGCAAGGAACGGGTTCGCCAGATTCAGAACCGGGCCTTGGAGAAACTGCGGGCCTCGGCGGAACGAGTCGGTTGGGAAGCCAACCTGTTACTCGGCAACTGAGTTTCACTTGGACGAACAAGCAACCGCGCGCGACCATTGGTCGCGCGCGGTTTTTTATCCATCCATCTTTCCCACCTTCGCCATCCCGCTTCATGCATCCAGTCCGTGCGGTTTTCCGTGCCTTCCCAAGAAAAACATTGCACCGACCCGCCCCAGATTTCGATATGGAGTCAACAGGTGCATTCCTCGTATCTTACCCAGATCAAAGGGTTGAACCAATCGCAACGAGAGGGGAGGATAAACCCATGTTTGTGCCGCAGACCGCACCGGCTACCCGCAATGGCGTGAACCGAATGCCACCGTTATTGCCCGAAACGCACCAGAATAGCAAGATTATGACGGCACCACCAAGTCCCGTACCGAAGCGTCTCAGCCCTTGCCGCGAAACATTGTTCGCCGGCCCCACGGGGGAAGAGCTGCCGGACTATGAAATTCATTATCATCCCGATGGCACGATTCGGGAAACGTGGGTGTTCTTCTACGGCGCGGACCAGCGGGCCGGCCAGGCTCATCCCGGAGTACCGTTGCGACGCAAGGCGATCTATCGCGGACAGGTCGATGCCTATCGCTTGCACGCGGCCCACAAACTCCAAGACGTGTATTATGTGGGCGCCGCTGGCGAGGAGATCGAGGATTACCAAGTGACGTACCAGGACGCGGGCACCGTTAGCGAAACCGACGTGTTCTTCTACGAGGAAGACCGCCGGGCCTTTCAGAGTCGTCCCGGGCAGGGGCTGCGCCGCCGCGCGACCTACGTGGGGCACGTTCAGCCGTACCGCCTGGCAACGGCGATCAAACGGCTGGACACCTTCTTCGCCGGCCCGCCGCGTGCCGAACGCCGCGATTTCCAATATCGCTATCGGGATGGAGAAGTAACCGAGACGGTGTGCTTCCTCTACGAAGGCAATCAGCGCGCGGCGGCGGCGTCCTTGGCTCCGCTCCGCCGCCAAGTGACACACAGAGGCAAAATGACGCGTGAGGAATCGTGAAGCGATGCACAGTTCTTCATGTGGGACACCATGATTGTTGGGAAAGTTTGTCTTTTCAGCCAGGCAGGGGATGAGTATTCTGACACTATGAGCACCATCACGACTCCCACGACCGACATCGTCTATCCCGAAAGCGACGGCCTCCCGATGGCGGACAACACCCGGCAAGCACGCTGGATCGTCGTGCTGTTCGACAACCTCAGCGCGCTGTTTCGAGATCGCCCCGATGTCTTCGTGGCCGCCAACATCTTGTGGTATCCCGTCGAGGGGCATCCCGAAATCCGCCAGGCGCCGGATGTGCTAGTAGCTTTCGGGCGTCCCAAGGGGGATCGCGGCTCGTACATCCAACATGTGGAAGAAAACATTCCCCCCGCCGTGGTCTTTGAGATTCTGTCGCCGAGCAACACCTTGCCAGAAATGGACAAAAAACTCTTGTTTTACGAGGATCATGGCGTGGAAGAGTATTACGTCTATGATCCAGAGGGGAACTGGTTACAGGTGTATGTACGTCAAGGAACCATTTTGCGCCGCGTGTGGGACGTAGCGAATTTTGTCAGTCCGCGTTTGGGCATTCGCTTCGCACGCACGGAATCGGAGCTCACGGTGCATCGGCCGGACGGGAAACCATTTCTTCGATTTGAGGAATTGGAAGAAGCACGGAACCATGCCGAACAGGAACGTACACAAGCCGAACAGCGCGCCGCTCAGGCCGAACAGCGCACCGCTCAGGCCGAGCAACGCGCCGTTCAGGCCGAACAGCGCACCGCTCAGGCCGAGCAACGCGCCGCTCAGGCCGAGCAACGCGCCGCTCGTCTGGCCGCGCTGAGCCGCAAAGCTCGTCACGGCCAAGCCACGCCGGAAGAACTTCAGGAGTTGGAGCGCTTGGAAGAAGAGAGGGGCGTTTCAGGGAGTTGATCTCAATAGCGGCCCAAGCAGCGATTCCCGGTTCTCACTTTTTTTCTCCGCCGCCAGCAGGTAGCCATAACTCCGCAACCCACCGAACCACCATGAATACGGCAGCCGGCCATCCGGGCGCAGGCTGACCGATTGCACTTCCAGAACGTGAAAGCCCGTTTGCTGTAATAAACGGACGATCTCGCGGCGCGTGAACAGGTGCAGCGTTAAGCCGGCGACACCTTGATGGATAGGCATGACCATGTCGCCAGCGCTGGGCCGGCACGTCACGGAACGGATACTGTCATACAGTAGCCATTTGCGCCCGTTCGCGTTCCAGACATTGAACCAGCGATTATGCACATGCAGCAGAAATTGACCACCGGGCCGCAGGAGTCGATACACTTGGGCCAGCGCCCGACACCGGGCCTCGGGACCGGCGATCATGCCCAAGGTGCTGAACAAGCAAGCGGCATAGTCGAAACTGGCATCCGCCAAGGCTTCCAACTCGACGATATTCGCACGCACGCGCGGTACCGTCACGCCAGCGGCATCGGCTTTTTCCGCCACGATGCGCAACATCTCTTCCGATAAATCGACTCCCAAACACCAGAATCCCCGCCGCGCCAAGGGGATCAGCAGTCGTCCGGTACCACATCCCAAGTCGATGAGTCGGCCCGGCCGTGGCAGGTGACGAATCACAAAATCCAAATCAACTTGCGGTAACGTCGATTCCGCCAAGTAGGCGTCATAGTTCTGGGCCAAGTCGGCATTGTGGACATAGTCCCACAAGCCACGATTGACTCCTGTCGGAAGTTGCCAGTTTACCCGCTTGTTCATCACCAAAAATTCTCATAATTTTTCAATAAATGTGATTGACTTTTGGTATATATTGATTCTATTCTGATTATATTGAGATTGCAAGTTAACAAAATCTTTCACTAATGAGCGGAAACCGTCACAGTGTTGGTCGAGGAACGTCGCAAGCAACTGTTGGACCTCATTAGCCGGCGTGGCTTTGTGACGCTGGCGGACTTGGTCGATGAAATCCAGGTATCCGAATCGACCCTGCGCCGCGATCTGGAACACTGGAACCGACAGGGGCTGATTAAGCGCATTCACGGCGGGGCCATGTTCACCGGTGACGCCACGACGTTGCCCCCGTTGGAGGAACGCTCCACCAGCCAGATGGCCGAGAAACGGCAAGTGGCCGAGCTGGCCGCCGCTCGCGTCCGCGATGGCGATTCGGTGTTGCTTGATGGCGGCACGACGACGCTGGAAGTGGCTCGCTTGTTGGTGGGCCGGCCGGTGCAAATCGTCACCAACAGCCTACCAATCGCCAATCTGTGCGCCAGTGCCCGCGAGACCGATTTGGTAATGCTGGGGGGGTACGTCTATCCGCGTACCGGGGTGGCCTTGGGGCCGTTGACCATGCAGATGCTTAAGGACATTCATGTGCAGCAAGTGCTCATGAGTGTCGGCGGCATCACCCAAAAGGGACTATTTAATAGCAATTTGCTGCTGGTGGAAACCGAGCGGCGCATGATGCGCTGTGCCGATGAAGTGGTGGTGTTGGCCGACCATACCAAAATTGGCCGGCAGGCGCTGGCGTTTCTGTGCGAGTTGTCGGCCATTGACACCTTGATTGTGGATTCCCAGCTCCCCACCACCCAACGCGACTGGCTGGAAGAGGCCGGACCGCAGTTGCTCGTCGCGGGAGAGGGAAGCGGGCTGTCCGCGCAGGAGTTACCGGCATGAGTAGCACGACTTTGAATCGCACTTTAGTGGAACGTTGCGTCCGGGACGCCTTGATCAAGCGCCTGGGTAGCGCGGCCGATGTCAACGGCAATGGTCGGCATGGGCCGCCACGATTGGTGGTAAATATCTCGGCTCGTCATTGCCATGTCACACAGGAAGACCTGGAGCGGCTATTCGGCCCTGGCCACCAGCTGACGCCGCATAAATGGTTGTACCAGGACGGGTTCTTCGCCGCCGAGGAAGCGGTAACTATCATTGGACCGCGTCATCGCACCATCACCAACCTGCGCATCCTGGGGCCGTGCCGCGACCATAGTCAGGTCGAATTGGCGTTCACCGATGCCATTTCCTTGGGACTGGAGGTACCCGTGCGCAAAAGCGGCGACCACCGCGATTCACCGGGTTGCTACCTGCTGGGACCAGCCGGCATGATCGAATTGAAACGCGGCGTGATTCGCCACGAGCGGCACGTCCACATGGGACCGCAAGACGCCGCCTACCACGGCGTGAAGGATGGTGACCGTCTCCACTTGCGCGTCCAAAGTAGTTGTTCTACGGTGTTGGAGGATTTGCTGGTCCGGGTAGCGCCCCGCTCGAAATTGGAAGTCCACATTGATACGGATGAAGGCAATGCCTGCGATTTGCCGCACGCCAGCAAAGTGGAATTGTTTAAGTAGTGCTTATAGTTCTTGGTACTTAGTTCTTGATAGTTAGTTCTCAGTGGTTGATTTATTCATTTGTGAATCGAACCGGAGCCTCGATATTCTCCCAATGTCCCATGAACTAAGCATTCAGAACTACTAACTTTTTTCACGAGGTAACAATGGCAAGTACTCACCTGGAAGCCTTGGGAATGATTGAGACCAAGGGCTTGACGGCGTTGATCGAAGCGAGCGACGCCATGTTGAAGGCCGCCAACGTGACATTGATCGGTTGGCAAAAAATCGGTAGTGGTCTGGTGACGGCCTTAATCGTGGGGGACGTGGCCGCCGTCAAGGCCGCTGTTGATGCCGGTTCCAACGCGGCATCGCGCGTGGGGGAAGTCGTTGGCGTGCAGGTTATCCCACGTCCACACGAGGATATTGGCGCGATTTTGCCCATTGCCGGCAAGAAACAGCAACCCGCCTCCGTTAGTTAATCCAGATGACAACTTTCAAGAGGTATGATTCATGGCTAGTAATTTTCGCAACGGGAACAGTCACGAAGCACTGGGTTTAATCGAAACCAAAGGTTTGATCGCCACCATTGCCGCCACCGATGCCATGTGCAAATCGGCCAACGTGACCTTGGCCGGACAGGTGCAAATTGGCGGAGCGTATGTCACCACCTTCGTGCGGGGGGACGTCGGCTCCGTCCGGGCCGCCGTCGATGCCGGCGCCCAAGCTGCCAGTGCCAATGGCGAGCTGGTTAGCGCGCACGTCATACCCCGTCCGGAAGAAGCAGTGTTGGAGACGTTCTTGAAGTAACCTTTGATCATTGGAGATGTTAGCTGACTGCTGATCGCTAATACCATGAAAATCCTTGTCGCCAATCTGGGTAGTACCAGCTTCAAGTACCGTCTGTTTGACATGACGGACGAACGTTTGCTGGCGCGCGGCGGAGTCGAGCGGATTGGCTCCGAGCGGTCGCGGTGTTTCGTCGAGGCCAAAGGGAGACGAGACGAAGCCGAATTGCCAGCACGCGATCATGCGGCGGCTGTCCGGCTCTGCTTGCAACAACTGGCCGACCCAAACATTGAGGCGCTGTCCAGTCCAAAGGAATTGGCGGCCATTGGTTTCAAGGCGGTCCATGCTCAGGGTGTTACCGGCGTGCAGCGCGTGGATGATCGCGTGCTGGCAGCGATGGAAGCGTATGCCGATGTGGCGCCGGCTCATAACCCCCCCTACGTCCGAGCCATGCGGCTATTGGCCAAGGAGCTGCCGGAAATCCCCTTGGTGGCCGCCTTTGAAACCGGATTCCATGAAAGCATTCCCGCCGCACATCGATTGTACGCCGTCCCGTTGGAATGGACGGAAGAGCACGGCATCCAACGCTGGGGGTTTCATGGAGCCAGCCATCGCTATATCGCGCGACGGACGGCTCAGTTGTTAAACCAACCCAACGCTCGGATTATCTCATGTCATCTGGGCGGCAGTAGCTCGCTTTGTGCCATTCGGGACGGGAAATCCGTGGCGAACAGTTTGGGCATGAGTCCCCAGACGGGAGTGCCGCACAGCAATCGCGTGGGGGACTTCGATCCCTTCGCCCTGCCGGTGATCATGCGCGAAACCGGCAAGAGCCTGGAACAGGTGCTGGATGATCTGGCCAACCGTTCGGGAATGTTGGGTTTAAGTGGCGTGAGTAACGACCTGCGCGACATTGAGCTTGCCGCTGCGGAAGGTAACCAACGTGCCCAGGTAGCGCTGGCGGTCTTTATTGCCGCCGTGCGCCACTACCTGGGAGCGTACCTGCTACTTCTCAATGGTGCCGAAGCCATCGTATTCACCGGCGGCATCGGCGAGAATTCCAGCCACATACGAGCGCAGGTATGTCACGAACTCGACTGGTTAGGTATCCATTTGGATCAGAAATGCAACCAGACGGCACAGGGGGAAGTACCTATCCATGCCAACCATAGTCGAGTCCAAATCTGGATCATGCCGACCAATGAGGAAATCATTGTCGCCCGGCAGACGCGAGATTTATTAAGCACCGCGCGAACGCATGTGGGAAATTAACCAAGGTAATTTGAATCACCATGTTCTTGGCCAAGGTTACAGGTAGTGTGGTAGCGACGCAAAAAGTTTCTTCCATGACGGGAAGCAAACTGTTGACCGTCGAGCCATTACGCGTGGACCCGGCGCGGCGTGACCGCTTGGTTAGTACAGGACGTACCTTCGTGGTAGTCGATACCGTGGGAGCGGGACAGGGGGAAATTGTCTTGATTGTCCAGGGATCTAGCGCTCGACTAACCCCGGAGACGGAAAAACTTCCCGTGGATGCTACCATCATCGGCATCGTGGATACGGTGAATGTCGAGCACCAAACTATTTTTTCCGCGAGTTGACCATGCCATGCTTGTCGTCAGCTCATTATTCGATGGCGGATTGACGAGGAATTCTCCATGCAAGTCACCGATGATCTGGTTCGTGGCATCGTTCAGGAAGTGTTGTCGCACATGCGTGATGGACGCATTAAGAGTACCAATGGCCGGGCGCGGAATTGGGGGGTCTTCGATGACGTCGATAGCGCCGTAGCCGCGGCCAGTGAGGCCCAGAAGGAATTTGAGACACGAGGCCTCGATGAGCGTCGTAAGGCGGTGGAGTGTATCCGCCGTATCTGCATCGACCATGCGGAACGACTAGGAAGAGAAGAGTTTCACGAAACCAAGATTGGACGGCTAGAGCATAAGATTGACAAGCTAATCGTGGCAGGCAAAAAGATTCCGGGAGTGGAGTTTCTCCGCACCGATGCCTACAGTGGGGAGAATGGAATCAGTCTGACCGAATATGCCCCCTTTGGTGTCATTGGCGTGGTAACACCCGTGACGCACTCCTTGCCGACATTGGCGGGTAACGCCATCAACATGTTGGCGGCGGGGAACTCATTGGTGTGCAATCCGCACCCCAGCGGAGCGCGGATCGCGTGCCAGGGTACCCAGCTTTTCAATCAGGCGATTCATGAAGCCATCGGCATCGATAATCTCATTACCATTATCGCCACGCCAACGTTGGAATCCGCTCAAGCGATCTTTGATCATCGCTCGATCCGCTTGTTATGCGTCACGGGTGGTCCTGCCGTGGGACGGGCCGCGTTGCGCAGTGCCAAGCGGGCCATCGTCGCGGGACCAGGTAATCCGCCGGTAGTCGTGGACGAGACTGCCGACCTGGAGCTGGCGGCTCGGTCCATCATCAAGGGGGCAGCCTACGACAATAACTTACTGTGTATCGGGGAAAAAGAAATCTTCGCCGTCGATGCCATCTTCGATGAGTTGATAAATGCCATGACCCGCTGCCAGGCGGTGCGTCTGACTACTCCCCAAATTGACGCATTGACCAAGGTGGCTTTTGTCCCCTACGAGGAAGACAAAAATAAGCTGGCTGTCGCCAAAGAACTGCTCGGACGGGACGCCGCGGTACTGGCCCAGCACGCTGGTGTCTCGGTGCCTGCGGATACCCAATTACTTTTTGGCGAAACCGACGCCTCTCATCCTTTCGTGGAACACGAGCAGATGATGCCGTTCGTTCCGTTCGTGCGTGTGCCGGACGTGGACACCGCGATTGCCTTGGCCAAGAAATACGAACATGGTTACAAACACACGGCTATCATCCATTCTCGAAACATCGAGACGATTACCCGCATGGGACGGGAAATGGATACCTCATTGTTTATTCAAAATGGTCCATGCATGGCGGGGTTGGGACTAGGGGGAGAAGGGTACCTAAGTTTCAGCATTGCCACTCCCACGGGAGAAGGCGTGACGACCCCGCTGACTTTCACCCGACAGCGTCGATCCAGCACGGTAGGCGGCTTACGAGTATTTTGACATGCAACTTGCGAAGGTCGTTGGTCATGCGGTTGCCACGGTAAAGCATCCCAGCATGAGCGGCTGGCGTTTAGTCGTGGTGCAACCCTTGACTTCCGATGGAAACAATGACGGGGAGCCATTGTTATCCATCGACAGCCTTGGTTCCAGGGTAGGGGACTTGGTAGTGCTATCCAACGATGGCGCGGGCGCGCGTCAATTAGTAGGCGCCAACAATTCGCCGATACGTTGGTTCGTGATGGGAATATGTGATTCATGAGTCAGCAGCGGGCAAAACGTGTCGTGGGGGTGGCTGTCGAAGGGACGGTACCCACCGTGTTACGTTTGGCCATGAACTCTTTGCGACGCCAAAACGTGAATCTGGTGCCGCTCCCTATTCGCGCGACGGACGTTTGCGCTTGGGTACGTCGCATCACCCACTACCTGGGACAGGAAATCCACGCCGTCCTGATGGTGTGCCACGGCAACGGTAGCTTGTCGTGCTGCGTCGCCAACAAGGTTCCTGGGGTACGTGCCGCCGTGGTGACGAATGTATTCCAAGCCGAGGAAGCCGTTTGTTCCTTGGGTGTGAATGTCTTGATCGTCCCTGAAGGGGCGACATTTTTCGAGTTCAAGCGCTACCTGGAATTGTGCGCGGCCCCGGAAATTCACTGTCCCCCTGAAGTTGCCACCATGTTGGGAGAACTGGACGGTCATGCGCATCGCTGAAATTATTGGGACGGTGACATTGTCACGTACTCATCCATCCTTGGAAGGCCACCGGTGGATCATCGGTGTCCCCTTTAGTCTCAAATCGTTATGCGCCAGTAGTCCCCCGGATGGCGAGGACGTAGTGATCCTGGACGACTTGGGAGCAGGATTAGGTAGCCGTGTTGGTGTCAGCGAGGGGGTGGAGGCGACCATGCCGTTTTACCCCCGACGCAAGCCCATTGATGCCTACTGTGCCTGCTTGTTGGATCAGGTGATGGTTGAACCAGCGCCGTAATCGAAACTGGTTCGCGTTACTTTTTGTTAGAGTAACTGGACATATTTTTTATCGTGTGTGTGTCATTATGAATGAATACAAATTGAAGGAATTTATCTGTGAAATTGGCCGGCGCGTGTATAACAAAGGCTTCGCAGCCGCCAATGATGGCAACATCACCATCCGCTTGAACGAGCGTGAGATTCTCTGCACGCCAACGATGGTATCCAAGGGATTCATGAAACCCGAGGATATTTGTAAAGTAGATTATGAAGGCAATCAATTGGCGGGCACGCGCAAGCGGACCAGCGAAGTGTTGCTACATCTTGCCGTGTATAAGAATCGACCCGATGTCAATGCGGTGGTGCATTGTCATCCGCCGCATGCCACCGCCTTCGCCGTGGCTCATGAACCGATTCCCAAGTGTATTCTGCCGGAAGTCGAGGTGTTTCTCGGCGAGGTGCCGATGGCGGTGTACGAGACGCCGGGCGCCCAGAAATTCGCCGATACCATCGTGCCTTACGTGAAAGATTGTAACACCATCATCTTAGCCAATCATGGTACTGTGTCGTTTGGTTCTGATTTGGAAAAGGCGTATTTCAACACAGAAATCGTGGATGCGTATTGCAAAATCTTGATTTTAGCTCGGCAACTGGGACGCATCAACTACTTCACGCCGGGGCAAACCAAGGAATTGCTCGACCTCAAAAAGCGTCTTGGTTATGACGATCCCCGTTTTCACACGACAGACTGTGATTTGTGCGCCAACAACATAGTCGGTCGGGGTTATACCGATTTTGCCCCTGAACCGTTCGCTTTTCAGCGCGAGGAAAAAATTTCTCACGCTTCGGGCAATGGGAAATGGGCGGAAACGAATAACATGGATGAGTTAGTGCG
>JBKBIP010000024.1:0-36258 GCA_046297495.1 Gemmataceae bacterium
CCTTGCGCGCCCATAGCTTGTCCTTGCGCGGCCATTTGCATGCCCATGGCCCGTCCTTGCGCGCCCATAGCTTGTCCTTGCGCGGCCATTTGCATACCCATGGCCCGTCCTTGCGCGCCCATAGCTTGTCCTTGCGCGGCCATTTGCATGCCCATGGCCCGTCCTTGCGCGCCCATAGCTTGTCCGCGCGCGGCCATTTGCTGGCCAATCGCTGGACCTTGTGCGAATGCGGCGTTGCTGAAGCAAAGCAAAACGCACATCCCTGTCGCTGACAGAAACATTCGTGCCATAATTGACACCCCCTTCGGAATCTAACTGAACCCCCAAGATCGGCAGCGGCTATCGCCACCGTGAGCCACGAATTCCCAGAACCCAACTGCAGTTGGGTTCCGTGTGATGCTTTTCAGTCTAATGGGACGTTCCGTCAACCACGAAGCAACTTGCCTGCTCGGCCCATCCGTAACCGGAAGAACTATACATTACATACACTTTTATTATGGTACGGCGGCGTTCATCCGTACGCAAGGATTAGTTCACGTCTCGGCACCACGGCGCGGCCTACTCGACTCAGTCGCCGGCCTCACTTCAACGTCTGTAAGAATGCCAGCAAATCGGCTAACTCTTGTCGGGTCAACTGGGTGTCCAGTCCCTGGGGCATGATGGAGACGCGGTTGGGATCGAGGGTTTCGATGTCAGCGCGGGGGATGCGGATTTCGTTGCGTTCGGTGGTCACCAGGAAAATGGCGTCGGCGGTTTGCCGGCCGATGATGCCGGTGTACAATCGCCCTTGGCGCGTGGCGATGACATACGGTTCGTAGCCGCGCACGAAGCTGGCGCTGGGGAAGACGACCGCTTCGAGCAAGTCGCAGCCAGTGCGGATGCCAGCTATCTTGCTAAGCTCCGGACCGATCTTGCCCCCATCATTGCCAACGGCATGACAAGTCGCGCAGGCCGCCTTGTTGCCGAAGAAAACGCGCCGGCCATTCTTGGGGTCGCCACCTTCTAGAACGGGGGCCAGCTCGGCCAGGCGGGTTTGCTGGGCGGCGGTGTCGATCTCCAGACGCTGGAATAGCGGCGCGGCGGCGGTTTGCACGGCGAGGGGATAACGCTTCAGGGCCGCACGCAGTCCGTCCGGTGTCAGGCTGTCCAACCCTGGCGCTTTCTCCAGACTGGCGACCAGCTGTTTGCCGACCTCGGCGTTCTGGCCGCGCTCGAACGCGGTCAGCAGATGTGGCATTTCCAGAGCGCCGGCCTTCGGCAAGTCCTGGGCCAAGGTCCGCAATTGCTCATCAGTCAGCGGCGCTTGTCCCAGCGCCTCGGCGGCGGCGAGGCGGGCCAGCGGCGGCAGGTCGGGATGGAGCCGAGAACGCAGCAAGGCGAATAAATCCGCCGTCAGCCGTGGCAGACGCGGGGCCGACGCTCCGAGGGCCGCTACCCGTGTTTCCGGCAATCGCTTGGCGTCGTGCGCTATGCGTGTCAATAGGGCGTCATGTTCCGTGACATTTCGCGCCCGCAAGGTGACGATGGCCTGTGCGACCACGCGCTCATCGCCGTGGCGCAACTGGTCGCCCAGCTGATTGATCCATGTGGCAGGTAGTTTTTCCAACGGCACTTGGGCCAGGGCTTCGAGCAGCAACAGTCGGGTCGCCGGTGGCGTTGCGTCCTCGCGCAAGACATCTGCCACGAGTTGTTGCAAGCCCTCATCCTTGCAAAATGACAGGATGGCGGCACGCACCATCTCTTGGCGTGAGGGGGACAGCTCCCCCTGTTTCAGCCAATCGCGCACCAAGCCGATGACACTGCTGGCCCAGGCGGGGCGTTTGGTGATGATGTGCCAGACGGTTTGTTGCAAGGAGAGGTCGTCGCTATCCAGTAGGGGGACGACTTGTTCTTGTTCCAAAGTGCCGTCGTCCATTTGATCCAGAGCAATCAAGGCGCCGCGCCGCACGGAAGGGTTGGCATCGGTCAACCCCATTTGTGTCGCTTTGGGATCATTGATGGTAATCAAGGCGTGGATGATGGCATGGTCCAGAAAGCGATCATTTGCCGCCTGTTTCAAGGCCAGCAACAGGGCTGGAACTGCGTCATTCGATTCCGCCGACGTGGCTTCGACGCGACTATTCCCCAAGCGACTTAGTGCCGCCGCCGCCGCCCGGCGAACAGCCGGCGTGGGATCATTATTTAACAGTTGACGCAGCTGAGCGTTGGCATGGTGGACGCGATTCAGCCCCAAAGCATGGACAGCCGCCAGTCGCACGGCATCCTCGGAATCTTGGAGTGCGAGCAAAAGTGGCGCGGCGCTGGTGGGCCAATCGCGGAGCCGCACATTATTTAAGCTACGGGACAACGCCCACACCGCGTTGCGCCGCGCCAGGGGCGGTTTTGTCGAACGCAGCACGCCGCGCAGCGCCGCCAACGCCTGATCTCCCCGCGCGGCCAATTCGTTCACCGCTTCATCGCGCACTGCCCAGCGTGGGTCATCGAGATAGGGCGTCAGCTCTTCCGGTTTCAATTCCCGCCACGGAATCTTCTTCCCCCACGGATCTTCGACCTTCGGCATGTCCTGCTTGCGGATGCGATAGATGGCTCCCTTGATGTCGGGCTTGGCGATTTGCGACGTAGGGCAGCCGATGCGGAACCAGCCGCCGGTGTCGATGACCAGCAAGCTGCCGTCGGCATCTTCGAGTACATCCGTCGGGTGAAAATCGGGCTGTTGCGAGGTCAAAAACTCCACCGATTGCGCGGAAAAACCAGCCCCGTCACGTTTCAAGAGGTGGCGTTGAACCTTGTGCGTGTTGAATTGAGTGGATAGCAGATTGTCCTTGAACTCCTCGCCGAACGCGGCGCCGCGATAGCGCATCAGGCCGGACGGCGCCACCCAACCGAGATTGACGACCGGGGGCAGCAAATCGCCGGTAAGTTTGAACTCGTTGAGCGAAGTCACGAACTCCGCGCGCGGATAGACGCCCCCTTCGATGCAATAGAGGATGGCGTCGTTGCGCGGTGAGCCGATGACGATGTTGGCCGTGCAGAACGGTTCTCCTTCGGCGGTAAAGGCCACTTCGACGGGGTTATCCATGCCGCCGCCGCACACCGTTTCCACCTGGCTGCCATCGAGCTTGCAGCGAAAGATGCGGGCCGCTTTCCCCTTCAATACGGTACCGTCGGCTTGCGTGATCTCATGCCCATGTCGCCCATCGGCCCAATAGAGCCAGCCGTCGGGACCGAGAAACGGGCCATGAATATCAGCGGCGTTGCCGGTGAAGTTGAAGCGTGTCACCAGCTCGGTGCGATTGTCGGCTACGCCATCGCCATCGGTATCTTCCAATTTCCATAGGCTCGGCGGCGAACAGGTGTAAACCGCTCCCTTGTGCCACAGCACCCCCATTGGAAATGACATCTTGTCGGCAAAGATGGTGGCCTTGTCGAATTGGCCGTCGCCGTTCGTGTCTTCCAGCCGTTTGATGGAGTTGGGCAACTGCTGAAGCAAATCATCGGCTTTCAGGTTCATCCCCGCCGATTCCGCGACATACAATCGCCCTTGATTATCGAAGCTGGCCATGACCGGATGCTCCACCAACGGCGCCCCCGCCACCCGTTCGGCCACGAACCCCGGCGGCAGTGTGAAGGGGATGTCCGCGACGGGGGGCGCATCGGCGGCGGTGCTCTCCAGCTCACGCGGCCACCAAGACAGGCCCATTCCCAGGACTACAGCCAGTGCGGCGATGACACAGATTCGACGCCAGCATACGGTGGACACAGTGCTTTCCCCATGAAATCAGCCGAAGTACCATTGGGACGAATTGTACGCTAGGCGGACGGTCGGCTCAACAAGCTTTCGTTTTTTCCTCAGAGTCTGTTTGGATATTTTTCCGTGGGAAAACCCAGCGCGCGGCGGGGTTGATCCTCGCCGTGCGTCCTCACGGCGGGGATGAACGCCACCGCGCGCTGAAAAAATATCCGAACAGACTCTCATATCTCTCGCCGCCACGCGTGAACCGATCAAGCCTCGCATTGAATGATGTGCATATGTCATTTCCGCCACCAGCGCAAGCCCGTTCGTCCTGCTTCCGCCGAGCGAAATAGCACTTCTTCCTTTTGAAAGCGGCTCACCGCCCAGCGTAGGGACAGCCACAAGGCCACGCCCAGCGAGCCAAACACCGGCACGATGTACAACCACGGCACCTGGTTGGCGGCGGTCGCGGTCATGAGCCGTTGTTGCAGCAGGGCGGCGTTGGTCACGGGGATGATGCTATAAAGCGGCGTCAGCTCGGCGCCGGGGGCCAGAGCGATGAACAGCAGCAGCACGGTGACGAGCAGGAGCGGCATCAGGTAGTATTGCCCCTCCTTGGTGCTGCGCGCATAGGCGCCGACCGCCAAGCAAATGGCGCTGAACAAGGCGGACAGCGGCAAGACCATGATGGCCCCGACGATCAATCCCGCCGGACGCAGGAAGCTGATCGGCAACACCATGCCAACCAGCAGAAAGCTACCGATCAGGCCGAGCAAATTCCATTCGGTGGTGGCGGTGCTGAACACCCAGATGGCCAGGAACTTGCCCCAGACGATCTCCGTGCGCGTGGCCGGGCTGACGAGCAACGTCTCCAAGGTGCCACGTTCCTTCTCGCCGGCGGCCAAATCCACGGCGGGATACAACGCTCCCGCCAACGACCACATCACCACCAGGAAGGGAAACACCTTCACCAGCATCTCGAACAGCTCATCCGTGATCCGTTCCAAAGGTGGTTTGTCTTTGTCGGCGTCGAGGATGGCGATGGGATGGATAAACCGGCTCGGCAACCCCTGGCGGCGCAACCGCACTTCCATCACTTGCGATGTCCAATTGTTTAGCACTTGAGTCAGCCGTTGCTTGGCCTGTTTGGAGCGGTCGTCCCCGTCGCGGGCCAGTATCCGCACGGACGGCTGCCCCCCCGCGGCCAGCTGCTCCCAGAAATCCGGCACGGCTTGCACCACGACATCCACATGCCGTTCGTCCAAGGCCGTTTGTGGATCCCCCGCGATCGGCACGATGCGGAATTGCCGTTGCTCGAAAGAGTTTTGGACCAGATCAGGATTGAAGTGACTATCTTGAATCAACGGCGGAAAGTCCCACGAGCGCTGACTCGCCCGCGCGAAAGCCACGCCGCCCGCCACGCCGCCGCTACCGCTCTCCGGCGTCAACGCCAGCCAAGCGAGGCCGGGCAGCGGGCTGAGGCTGGCATCAAAAGGGGAGCGCGGCGGGAAAACAGCCCTGTTCCCCTCGATGCCGATCACGCTGGTTTGGTCCGCCATGCTCAGCGACAGGACCAGTCCCACCGCTCCCATGCCGGGATAGAGCAGCAACGGCACGATGAAGATGAGCACCAACGTCCGCCGGTCGCGCGCCAAATCGCGCAGCTCCCGCCACCAGATAAGACCAATGATTGACCAGCGCATGGTATCCTTGGAAAAAAGCCACCACTTGAAATTCACTCAATGCTTTGTCATTGCCGCGTGCCGTTCGCCGCGGCTGTCCAGTCAGCATACCGCAAGAACCGAGAAAAAGGGGCATTTTTCGGGCCGATTCCTCGATAGACAATGAATTTCCCGTTCTGTCCTCTGTTCTCTGTCTCTCGGTCAAATACAATACCATAGAATTACGGAATGGTCGCCACGATTGCAGATCCTATTTTCTCTAGCTTATTTCCAGAGGAGATGCGTCATGCCTAGGCCAGTGAGCCTGTCAATGGACTTGTTGCGAACTTTTCTTCTCATGGTGCAGACCAGCGGCGACGCCTCGCAAGCAGCAAAACAGTTGCGCATTAATCAACCCAGTATGTCGAAACGGTTGGGTTATTTGCAGCATGTTGGCCCCGTGCTGGATCGTCCCTGGCTGGTGCGCGAGGGCAAGAGCTGGCACCTGACGGAAGAGGGACGACGCGTGTTGCCCGCCGTCCAGGAGATCGTCCGCCGATACGAGCAATTGACGGAGTATCTTGGCCCGGCTCATCTGGCCGTCCCGCAAGTGCATTTCGCTTGTGGCCAGCAAACCGTCATGGGCTTCGTTCAACAAGCCATCAAGCGTTTCCAGAGCGAACAACCCAAGGTGCGCTTGCGGATCACCACCCTGCGCGGCCGGCAACGGATCGAACGAGTGGCGAACGGCTCGCTGGACCTGGCCACCGTGACCCATTCCGAGGTGGCCATTCGCAAGATCGCTCGCCGGCCCTTGTACACCGAAGCGGTCGATTCCCGCTGTCTGACGCTGGTTTGCTCCGAAGACAGCCCGTGGAGCGGCCGGGTGAAGAAATTACCCAAGACCAAAGTAACTCCCGAAAATCTCGTCGATTTCCCCCTCATCCTTCCCGAACCAGACGCAGGCATTCGCCGGACGTTGGATCACATTTTGCTGAAGAATGGTCTGCTCGGCTCCGTGGATATCAGGATGGAGATTGGCGGCTGGACTTCGATTTTGGCCTACGTGCGCGAGGGGCTTGGCGTGGGGGTCGTGAGTGAAGCCGCCTTGAACGAACAGGACGGCCTTGTTGTCCGCTATTTCGACACGGGACGCTTCCCCTTGATCGTGACGCGCTTGATCTGCCGCCGCGTCTTGGGTACCGGAGAGGATTTGGACCTTTCCGACGAAGCCCAAGCCTTCCGTAAAATCCTGCTCGAGGTGGGTGCGACCAAGTGGTTGAAGAAGGAACGTTAAGGGCAGGGGGCAGAAAGTTAGAGATCCAGGATTGTTGTGTGGCGAGCCTATGGCTCGCCCGCTAACCACTGATAACTGAACAAAAAAATACTTCCTACGGTTTCTCTTCCGGCGGCAGCGTCGCCTTGAGCACGGTGTTGGCGGAGTGCAGGGCGATGAAGCGCAAAATGGCTTGATTCGTGGGATCGTTTTCCACGCACGCCCGCAGGATGATCGTGATGTGCGAACGGTCCTTGATCTCTTGCACGATGGCCGGCACCTTCTGCTCGGCCAGAGCCTTGCCGAAATCCTTGGCCATCTGGTCGAGCGTGGGGTAGTCGCTCTCCGCGAACAAGATCAGGAACGGCGGGGCGTCGGGGCGGACGTGCGTTTGCGGCGACGCTTGCTGGAGCGTCCTGGGGTCGTTGCCGAAAACGCCCGTCAGTAGGCGTTCGGGGATCGTGAACACGCCGCTGATGGGGATGACTCCTTTGACGACGTTCAACGGCAATTCGTGGGCCTTCAAATACTGTTCATCGGTGGCCAGCAGCGCGACCAGGTGGCCGCCGGCGGAGTGTCCACAGGTGAAGATTTGATCGGGCCGGCCGCCGTACCGGGCGATGTTCCGGTAGGTCCAGGCAAATGCCCGGGCCACGTCCTTGATGTGTTCGGGATGCTTCACCGTCGGCGACAACCGATAATTGGTGACGACCGTGCCGACGCCATGCTTGGCCATGAACATCCCCAAGGCGCTATAGACGCCGTAATGCCCCGACTTGTCGCCGCGTTGCCAGGCGCCGCCGTGGACGAAGAACAGCACCGGAAAATCCTTGCAATCGCGCGGCACAAACACATCCAGCTTGTGCTTGACCGGATCGGCGTCGTCACCATTGTGATAGGCAATGTCGCGCAGCACCCGCACTTCGTAGCCGCTCGATGGCGCATCTTCGGCCCGCGCGGTAGGGGCAGTTAGTAGTCCCAATATACCGATCAGCGCTGTCGATCCGATCTTGCGGCTCCAGGTCCAGGTCATGGGCTGTTCTCCTTTTGTCATCCACAATTCGCACCTTCCGCTTCTCGGAAGTGTTGCTAACTTTTTACATTATACCCCATTCTTGGCTGGACGTTTCATTTCTGGCCCGCGCCGCGCGTCAGCGTTTTTTCCGTTCATACTTGGCGACTTCCGGGTCGCCGACGCTGGTGAGCAGCTGCTGGATGATGTCCTCGCTGGTCTTGCCTTCGGCTTGGGCCTGGAAGTTAGTGCTGATGCGGTGACGCAAGACAGGGATGGCGACCTTCTTAATGTCGTCGATGGCCACGCTGAAGCGACCATCCATCGCCGCCATCGCCTTGCCCCCCATGATGAGGAATTGGCCGGCGCGTGGTCCCGCTCCCCAATCGATCATCTTCTTGACGAAGTCTGGCGCGGACGGCTCGCGGGGTCGGGTGGCACGCACCAGCCGGGCCACGTAGTCGATGACGTAGTCCCCCACTGGCACGCTGCGCACCAGCTTCTGTAAATTAACAATGGCCTTGCCGCTCAGCACTTTGGTCAGCTCTGGCGTCTCTTCCTTGGTGGTCGTGGCCAGGATGCGTTTCTCCTCTTCCAGCGTGGGATAATCCACCTTGATGTTGAACATGAATCGATCCAGTTGCGCCTCCGGTAGGGGGTACGTCCCTTCTTGCTCAATCGGATTCTGGGTGGCGATGACGAAGAACGGATCGGGCAAGTTGTAGGTGTCTTGGCCGATGGTGACTTGTCGTTCCTGCATCGATTGCAGCAGGGCGGCTTGCGTCTTGGGGGGCGTGCGGTTGATTTCGTCGGCCAGGATGATATTGGCGAAGATCGGCCCGCGCACGAAGCGGAATTCGCGCCGTCCCGATTCCGATTCATCGACGATCATCGTGCCGGTGATATCCGAAGGCATCAGGTCGGGGGTGAATTGAATGCGCTTGAACGAGACATCCAAAATTTGACTGATGGAGCTGACCATCAGCGTTTTGGCCAACCCGGGCACGCCGACCAGCAAGCAATGGCCGCGCGTGAAGACGGCGGCCAGGATTTGCTCGATCACCTCGGCTTGGCCCACGATGATCCGGCGGAGCTGCTCCACCATCTGGACGCGGGTTTGACTAAATTGGGCCAGATATTCGCTGATGCGGTCGGCAGTGGACACCGGATTGAGTTCCTTGATCACGAGGACAATTGCGGGTTTCACAGTCTTCCCCAGAATAGTCCATTCTAACCGTACCGTGTCCATTTGTCGCTAGGCCAGCATGTTATCCGTCCCGAACGGAAAAGTGACCACCCAGCTTGGGCGTTTCTCTCTCCCCTTGACGCTGAACCACGTCGCGGCTATGGTCCGGCGGCGCGGTGGTGGCAAGGGGGCAAAGTAGGGAACTTCACCATGGTTGTATTCGCGCCTGATATTCTGGCGGCGGTGCGTGGCCTATCGGTGACGGTCAGCGGCGGCGGCTTGGCCGTCGGACTGCTGTTGTGGCTGTTCGGGTGGTGGGGACATCGCTTCTGGATCGTCTTGGCCGCCACGGCCGGGGCTGGTTTATTCGGGTTATTCGCTGATTGGGGACATGGCATCCAACCGCTGGCCGCCGCCTTGCTGATCGCTTTGGCCGCTGGCGTCTTGGCCTTGCCGCTCGCGCAGCTGCTGGTGTTCGTGGCCAGCGGCTTGTCGGCGTTCTGGGTCGTTCAAGCGGTCGAGCCGCGCTGGCAAGCCCCCTTGTTGATCTTTTTGGCGGGGGGGCTGGTGGGGATGTTGCTGTTTCGCCTCTGGATCATGTTCCTGACCAGCGTGGCCGGCACGGTCCTAATGGGCTACTCCGGGCTGGTGCTGGCGGACAAGCTGGGCAAGATCGATGCCTTGACACTGGTTGAGCAATCGGCCGCTCTGCTCCATTACGGCGCCGCCGGGTTGGTCTTGGTGGGAGTGATGGCGCAATATCTCTTGCACCGCTGGCGCCAACGTTTCCAAGCCTCCCGCCCGAATACGGAGGAGGAAGAGGAAGCCTCGCCCGCCGCCGCCGACCGTCCCCCCCGCCGTTGGTGGGGCGGCAAGATCGACGCCAAGAAGGACCCCCCCCAACGCCGCGCCGGATGAGATTGTGTGGTACAACGAGGGCGGACGTCTCCCGCTCGCTGGTGAAAGGTGTAAACTTGGCCTGCCCGTCCATCCATGATGTGCTGGCCTTTGGATTTACTTGTTCCCCAGGCAATAGACCGTGCCCCGTTCGGTGCCAATAATCAGACAGTCGGCGGTCGCTGCGGGGGAGGCGGATATGGGGCCGTCCAGGGTCAGTTTCTGGATCAGCTTGCCGGTCCGCAAGTCCAGGACGTAGAAGTTCCGATCCAAGGAGCCGACGTACACGCGTTCGCCGACCACCACGGGCGAGCTATCGACGCGGCTGTCGGTGAGAAAACTCCAAACTTCCTTGCCGGTCTGTCGGTTCAAGCCATAGACGCGACGGTCGCGGCTGCCGACGACAACCCAATCCCCCACAACGGCGGCGGAGGCATAAAACGGCTGCTGGCGTTTGGGGGCCTCGAACGTCCACGTCACTTCGGGTGTTTTCCAGTTGATGCCCAGCATTTGGTTGGTCATGGTGCCGACGTAGAGCTGCTCGCCCAGGACGGCGGGAGTCGCGCCGGCTTGGCCGTCGAGATCGACCGCCGCCAGCTCCTTGCCGCTGGCCGTGTCAAGCACATGCAAGACACTGTCGCAGCCGGCCACGAAGGTGCGTTCGCCGACCACCGCCGGCGAGCCGTTCACCGGGCCATCGATCCGATATTTCCAGCGTTCCTTGCCGTCGGCGTCGAGACAGTATAAGTGCTCGTCGTGGGAGCCGAATAAGATGTGCTCACCGGCGAAGTTGGCGCCCGAGACGATTTCCCCCTCGGTCTCGAAGGCCCAGATTTTCGTTCCCTTGGCGGCGTCGAGACAATGAAAAACGCCGTCGCTGTCGCCGACGTAGATGCGCCCGTCGCGCACGCTGGGGGCCGCCTTGATCGGGCCAGCCGCGTAGGCCCACTTTTTCTGGCCGGTCGCCAGGTCCAAGGCATAGAGATGACCATCAATCGAGCCGATGTACACCACGTCGTGGACGATGGCCGCCGTCCCTTCGATGGCGTCTTCGGTCTTGAATTGCCAACGTATTTCCAAGACATCGGGCAGCTTCCCGGCCGCCGTCCCTGTCTGCGCGGGATTGCCGCGAAACACCGGCCAATCGGCGGCCATCAGCAAGGATAACGTCAGAGGAACGAGGAAGCACGCGCGAGGCAGGCTGCATATCATCGGTGGGTCTCCGCGCAAGATCGGGGTGGATTCATCGGTTCGCGTGGAAGGTTGCGTGCGCGAAACAATGAATCCCCCTAGCAACGACATCGGGAAGTTATTTTCCGAACGATGTTTAGTCCACTGCCGCGACCATTTCCTCGGTCATGTTGACATTGGAATAAACATTTTGCACGTCGTCATGGTCGTCGAGGGCTTCCATCAAGCGCAGGATTTTCTTGCCGGTCTCGACATCGACATCGACGGGAACCTTGGCGACCTGGCTCAGCTCGGCGACCTGGGGCGTCAGCCCTTGTTTTTCCAGGGCTTCTTGCACTTGGGAAAACGCGGTGGGATCACAGGTAATCTCAAAGCTATCGCCGGCGCGTTTCAGGTCGTCGGCGCCGGCATCGAGGGCCAGTGCCATTAAGCTGTCCTCATCGATGACCGAGGCGTCGATGCTGAACAGCCCCTTGCGTTCGAAGAGATAAGCGACGCAGCCGGCGCTGCCCATCTTGCCGCCGGCGCGATCGAAAATTTTGCGCACCTCGCCGGCGGTGCGGTTGCGATTGTCGGTCAGGACCTCGACGAGCACGGCCACGCCCCCCGGACCGTACCCTTCGTAAACGATTTCCTCTAGCGCTTGTCCTTCCAGTTCGCCGGTGCCGCGTTTGACGGCCCGTTCGATGTTGTCCTTGGGCATGCTGGCTTGCCGGGCCTTGTCAATCGCATAGCGCAGCTTCAGGTTCATTTCCGGGTCGCCGCCGCCGTGCCGGGCGGCGATGATGATGGCGCGGCTCAATTTGCTGAACAGCTTGCCGCGTTTGGCGTCGATGGCCCCTTTCTTGTGCTTGATCGTGGCCCAGTGGGAATGGCCGGACATAATTCCTCCTTCAGGCGCGGCATCATGGTCGCGGCCTGTGCTCTCAAGGTTGTTGTATCACGCGCTCCAACAGCCGCAGCTTGCGCTGTAACTCCTGGTAATGCTCATCCGTTTTACGGCGCCGGCCTTTCTCGTACAGGTCCAAGGCCAGGCGATACGCGCCCAGGGCTTCGGGCGCGAGGTCGAGGCGAAAATACACATCCCCCAGATGATCCCAGACAATCGGGTCGTCCTGGCCGCCCGCCATGTGGGCCGCCTTCTCCAGCCAGCGCCGCGCGTCCGCCAGGCGCCCTTGGCGAAACAGCACCCAACCCAGACTGTCCAGGTACGCCGCGTTGGCCTCGATCCCGTCATCGTGGGGGTGGAAGCGTTTGCCCGCTTTCTTTTCCTCCACGTCCAACTCGATGGCCTTGCGAATCATGGCTTCCGCTTCGTCCAGGTTCTTCCCCTGATCGGCCATGATGTAGCCCAAGTCGTTGTTGGCCGTGGCGTCGTTGGGGTCTTGCTCCAAAATGAGCCGGAGTTGCTCCTCGGCTTTGGGATAGTCCTTGGCCATCGAATATACGCTGGACAACGAATAGCGAATGTCGCGGACTTCCTGGGGTTCCCTATATTCTTTCAACAAACCCTTGCACTCGTCAATGGCCTGCTCGATGTGTCCAGCCTGCGTCAGCACGCCAACGTAAATGCGGCGCAGGCGCAGCCGGTTCTTATCGTCGGCCAACTCCACGGCCTTAACGGCCTCGGCGACGGCCTCGTCGTCCCAGCCCAGCTGGGCCAGGGCTTGGGCGAGGCTGACCTGAAACATGGTCCGGTTGGTGGCTTGGGCGTGCTCCAGTCCGTCGCGGCACAATTGGACAATGGACTGATACTTCCGTGCCTCCCACAAGACATCGAGCAAGCCGCCATAGATTTCCGCTTCAGTGCGGGGGGTGACGTTTTTAAGACATTGACGAAACAGGCGTTCGGCCTCGTCGAGCTGCTTGGCTTGGGCGGCCAGCACGGCCAGGAGCCGCCAGGTGCTGTTGGCCCGCGCCCGTCGCCGGACCACGTCATCGATGCTGGCCGGCAGCAAGGCCTTGACCAGCTCGGCATCGGCGCGCAGCACCGCCAGCATGGCCCGCGCTTTGATGGCGCCACCGGTCTCGCGTTGCGGGTCGTTGTCGTCTTCCGTGGCTTCCAGGGCCTCGTCGAGTAGATCGAGAATTTTCGTGAAGGCTTTCTGTTCCTGATACGTCTGGAACAGCCCGCCATAAACCTCCGGCGTGGGATTTTGCCGGGCCAGGTGCAGGTACAGTTTCTCCGCCGCGCGATAGCGCCGCTCTTGGGTCAATTGCTGGGCGAGCAACAGTTGCAACGACAGGTTGAACGGATCGCGGTCGGCGAACTGCTGCAAGGTGGGGATGATTTCCGACGACCGGCCGAGCTGCTGCAACAATTGCATCCAGATTTCATAGGCTTCCGCGCCCGGAGGTTGCGTGCGCAAGTATAACTCCAGAAAGCGCGCCGCTTCGCCGAATTTCTTCTGCGCCAGACACACTTCCGCCAAATGGTAATGGAAGCGGGTGGCGTGCTCGGGGTCCTTTTCCTGGGCTTTGCGGAAGGCGATTTCCGCTTGCTGAGGCTGCCCCGCCTTGAGGCTCGCCTGACCCATGCGCTCATAGGTCCGCGCCGCCTCGGCATCGATCTGTTCGCGGTTGTAGAGGCCGGTTTCCTCCAGCGTTTCCGATTTCTCCAGCAAGCGGGCTGCCTCGCCGTAAGCGGTCGCGGCCTCGGCGAATTGCTCGATCCGCTCGTGCAGTCCGCCCAAATCCAGGTACATTTGCACTTGAATATCGAGATGCTCTTTCAAATCGGGACAGCGGACGGCCTGGGTCATGGCCGCGATGGCTTCCTGATAGCGCCCCTGATCGGCCAGCTCCCGACTGTAAAGAAACCAGACCTGATGATCGTCGGGGTTGCGGTCCAAGGCGGCGCGACAGGCCGCGAGGGCCTCGCGCGTCCGGCCCAGCGCTAGATACAGCGGGGCCAGGGATTTGTGCGGCGCGGCGGCGTCTGGGTCCAACTCCCGCGCCTCTTCCAGCAGGCGAACGGCTTCCAGCAAGCGCTCTTCCCGCTGGGCCAACAGCGCCTCGGCATACCGATAGCGGGCTTGTTGGCGATCCAAGTCGAATTGCGTCTTGGGATGCAGCGGTTGAAGCGGTTGGGGAAAGTCCTCAAACATGACGTGCTGGCCGGTCGCTTCCCTACCTACTGCCAGCGCGAAGAGGAACAGACATAAACATTTCCATTTGGGCATGTCCCGATTGCCTCCTGATCGCGGCCAATGCGAGGGGGACGACTCCATTCCGATGGTCCCCCAACGACGCACTACCTTCCCTGGGACACCTCGCCGTGCCCATTAACGAGTCATTGTACATCGAACCCCCAACATTTGCCAGACAAGAAGAAACAGGGGCGCCGGGACGGGGCAGGGCCGTTTGATATTTCTAAGGTGAATAAAGTGAGTCCTACGTCGTTGTTGAACTTACGTTGAATCGCCTTACCCATGTAGAAACATCAAACGGCCCTGAACACATGACCGGCCAAGTCACACTTGTTATTGACAGCGCGGGGGAGATCGCTATAAGGATCGCTCTTCCGTCGAACAATTAGGGATACGGATTGGGCCATCGAAGCAGCGGTGTTCCACGCTTCGGGGGAAAAGCGTGTATTTACACAGTGGATGACGACCATGCCGGATGCCACGACCACGTTGGAGACACTGAAGGAAGCGGTGCGCCAGTTCGCGGCGGCGCGCGATTGGGAGCCGTTCCACAGCCCGAAGAACCTAGTCATGGGGTTGGCCGTGGAGACGGCCGAGCTGATGGAACATTTCCTGTGGATGGATACGGAAGCGTCGCGGCAGGTCGTCCAGGAACCGGGCCGGCGCGAGCTTATCGCCGATGAGCTGGCGGATGTCACTTGCTACCTGCTCAACCTGAGCTTGGCGCTGGGCATTGATCTGAGCGACGCCATTACGCGCAAGATGGCCAAGAATGCCCTGAAATATCCGGCAAGCAGTAAGTAGTCGGCAGTGGGGGGGGGAGTCGTGCGACGTTGGGGGCTATATCCGGCCATGCTGCTGTTGGGCGTGGCTGCTGGCATGATGATGTCGCCGTTGATCGCGCAGCGCGAGCCGGGGGTGCTGGAGCCAGGGCTATTGCCATCGGCGCCAATTCGTCCGGTGTCGGTGACGCTGCCCGCTGCCGCTGCCGCCGCGGCGCCGCCAGCGGGTGCTCACGTGCCGGCGGTGCATATCGAGAAGCAAGCGCCGGCCGCCATCAATCTGGGCCAACCGCTGGTGTATGAGATCATCGTCCGCAACGTCGGCTCGGTGCCGGTGGCGCAAGTGAAGGTCCAAGACATGCTGCCCGACGGCGCCCGCTTCCTCCAAGCGGAGCCGTTCGCCGAGGTGGCCGACGATCAGTTGACTTGGAGCCTGGATAAACTCGATGTCGGCGAGGAGCGCCGCTTGCGGGTGCATGTCGAACCCCTGCGCGAGACGCACTTGAACTCGACGGCCACCGTCACCTATGCCATTGCCGGCATGGCGTCGGCGGGCATGAAGACACACATCACCAAGCCGCGCTTGCTCCTCACCAAGACGGGGCCGGCCACCGTGTTGCTCAACGATCCGGCGGTCTTTGAGATCGAGCTAGCCAACGTCGGCAGCGGGCCAGCCACCGGCGTGGTGTTGCAAGACTTCCTCCCCGCCGCCTTGCGGCATCCGCAAGGGGAGGTGATCGAAGCGGAAGTCGGCACGTTGGCGGCGGGGGAGACGAAGAAAATCACCTTGACCACCACGGCTGTCGCTTTGGGCCAGCACGTCAACGAAGCGCAGGTGGTGGCCGACGGCGGCATCGAGGAAAAGGCCCAAGCAGCCTTCACGGTGCTGCAACCGGGTCTGGAGCTGCGCAAACGGGGCTCGACCCATTGCTACACCGGCCAGACGGCCGATTTCGACCTGGAAGTGACCAACACCGGCACCGCGCCGGCGACCAACGTGCAAGTGCTCGACGTGCTCCCGGAGGGTCTGGAATTCTTGTATGCGGATAATGGCGGCATTTATGACCAACCGCAGCGGCGCGTGATGTGGCGGCTGGGAACGCTGGCGCCGGGGGAGCGGCGCGGCTTGATGGTGAAACTGATGTGCCGGGCGCCGGGGACGTGGACGAATCGGGCAACAGCCAGCGCCGACCGCGACTTGGCGGACCAAGCGGAAGCCCAAGTGACCGTGACGGGAGTTCCCGGCCTGATGTTGGCCCTGGTGGATTTGGATGATCCCGTCGAAGTGGGGGCGGAAACGACCTATGAGATTCGCGTCGTGAGCCAGGGGGGCTGCGTCTGTCATGGGGTGTACATCGTGGCCGAGGTGCCGGCGCGGATGCAGCCGCTCTCCGCCGAAGGCCCCACGCCGCATCGCCTTCGCGGCCAGAAAGTCATCTTCGAGCCATTGGATAAACTGGCCGCCCGTGCCGATTTATTGTATCGCGTCCGCGTGCAAGGCCTGGAGGCCGGCGACGTGCGTTTCAAGGTATGGTTGCACTGCGACTACATGAATCGGCCCGTGTACGCCGAAGAAAGTACCACGATCTATGAATAGCGCGGTGCTTCTTCGCAAAGATGATTTGCCAAACTGACGGTAGAGGAGTATTTTGCTCCTGAACCTCAACATGAGTTTCACTAAAATTTCAACAATGGGGCCTGTCCCGCCCGGATGCGGCGGGACTAGCAATGAACAGGGGAAAAACGCGGCCACGACGGCTGTGGAATGGGGAAGGGAATCCCCTTTATTTCCCCGCGACGGAGCGGTGCGGCGGAGCTTGGTCTTGCAGTTCCGCGGTGGGTTTTCTAATATCCGGCGGTGGTGTGGGCGACGGCAGCAACAAGGTCGGCACAGTCCATTCAAACACCCCGCCTCAACCCAAGCAACCAATGTCTTCAATACCGGAACGAGAGCGGAGGCGCGGAGTCCTCACGGTCGAGGAACTTGCGCGCCCTCAGGCGAGGGGAGGAAGTCCGTATGAGCACGAGTCGAACGGAAAAGGAACAGGTCCGCGTTCATATTCGCTGGATGATTCGCCGGGATATGCCAGAAGTCTTGCAAACGGAGCAAGCAAGTTTTGAGTTCGCGTGGACCGAAGAGGATTTCCTCCGCTGTCTGCGGCAACGCAATTGCATCGGCATGGTGGCCGAGCAAGGGGAAAAGGTCATTGGCTTCATGATCTACGAGCTGCACAAGGCGAAGCTGCACATCCTCAATTTCGCCGTGCATCCGCACTACCGGCGCCTGGGCGTGGGGGGACAAATGGTCGCCAAGCTGATCAGCAAGCTATCCAGCCACCGCCGCACGCGCATCACGTTGGAAGTGCGCGAGACGAACCTCTCCGCCCAGCTATTTTTCCGCGCGCAAGGCTTCAAGGCGGTTCGCGTGCTCCGCGGCTACTATGAAGACAGTGGCGAGGATGCGTTCGTCATGCACCACGCCTTGCCCAACGACGCCGGCGAGGAGTTTGACGAAATCATCAACCGCATCGCGCAGTACGAGGAGAATTAACCGCCCGCCAACCCTGGCGCGATGGGGTGATGGGATAAGAGTCCGTTGGCCCATTTCACCGGATTCCGTGGTTCGCGCACGAGTAGTCGAATGCGAACCGCGGAATCCGCTTGGCCATTTTCAGAACCCCGTGATGGCCACGACCGAGGAGCGGGGCAGGTCGGCGCCGCCGAAGGGCCAATGGCTGGTCAATTCGGTCAAGCTCTTGCTGTTCTCGCCGGGATGCTGCACGGATAGGAACAGGGTGTCCTCGTTGGGATTGAACCAGGGGCCGGTCAGCTCGCAATCCACGGGGCCAGAAGCGAATTGAAAGGCATCCCCCGCCGAGGGGCCGCGCGTCGGCACGAAGAAGAGGCCATTGTTGCCGAAGGGGAGATAAGCTCCCTTGTTCAAGCTAGCGGTGCTGATGTCGCACGCCACCCACAGGTTTCCCTTGCGGTCGAAGCAGAGATTATCAGGACAGGCCAAACCGCTTTGCGGGCCGCCCGCCAGGAAAATCTCGAAGCGGAACGATTCCCCTTCGGGATTGTCGTAATCCTCCAACAGCCGCAAGATGTGGCCGTACAGGTTGCCGTGGCTCTTGTTATTGGTGAGGGCCACGTACAACGTGCCATCCAGCGGATGCACTTCGCAATCCTCGGGCCGGTCCAACGGCGTGGCTCGGAGCACCACCGCCGCTTCCCGCGCCCGCAGCAGGACATCCCCTTGGGACTTGAAGCCGGCATCCTTCAAGGCGGGACGGCGTTCCAAGTCCAGCGGCAGCCATTGCCCTTTCTCCAAGTCGGCGACATACAGCGTGCCTACCGTCAACACCTGGCGTTGCTCGGCGCGCGGCGCGTTGGTCTGCAGGGGGGCGGCGCTGACGAACTTGTAGAGGAACTGATTGGCAGCATCGTCCCCCATGTACACCACCAGCTTGCCGGTCGGGCCGATGCGCCAGCAGGTGTTTTCGTGCGCGAACCGTCCCAAGGCGCTGTGTTTGAGCGGCGGCAGCTCGCCGAAGGGATCGACTTCGACGACCCAGCCATACTGGCGCTCGTCGATGGCTTGTCCCTTGACCTCGGACCAGCGATACCCCTTCGCCCCATTGTAATGGTGAAAGTTTTCCTCGCACGAGAGCGCCGTGTTCCAAGGAGTGATGCCGCCGGAGCAGTTGGCCAAAGTGCCGATGGCGTGCGGCACCAGCTCGGCGGTGGGACCGCTCAGCGCGATTTGGGGATAGAGGGCCGTGAAGCGGCGCGTGTGGCTCGAATCGGCCACCCGCTGCCACTTGCCCTTGTGCCGGCGGACGTGCAACACGGCGCCGCCGACGCTCAATTTCTCTTGAATGATTTGCGCTTCCGTCTTGGGCAGGGTGCCGTCGAATTTGCTCACCAGCAACGGGTGGAGATATTCGTGATTGACCCACAGCAGCCCCTCGTTTGGATTCTGGCCGCCGGTCAAAGCATCGATGGGGAAGTACACCAGCAGATCGTTGTTGAAGCCGAACCGCTCCGGGCCAAGCGGTCCCGTGGAGCCGAGCGGCTCATCCCAGGAGCAAAGGCGTTCATATTGAAAGCCGCGCGGCAACAGCAGTTGATCCCGCGCGCTGGGGGCAATCGGCGTGAAGAACGGCGCCTTGGATCGGCGCGGCTTGGCGGCCGCCGTGGCCGAGGCCAAATGTCCTTGACCTGTCAAAGCGGCATAACTTCCGATCCCCAGATACGTCAAAAATCCCCGGCGCGACACGGACATGGAACAGCCTCCCACAAGATGGATCGATTCACGCACGCATTCGCTTCCCTGCGCCCTGAGCGGAGCGCGGCGAAACGGCTCATCCATTATCAGCATAAATTACTTTACGCGGGAACGCCATGATGGGGGGATTCTTTCATCCATTTTTCTCATCTTTTCCCCTCAGCCGCAGCAGCGTGGCGGCGATGTGGCCGCGAAAGCAGACATCGACATCGCTGCCCGGTTGCCGGCCACGGTCGTGATAGTTGCCGTTGTAGTGCCAGTGGCCATCGATCTCTTGGAAATTCAAGGGCAGCGGGCTGGCATCGAGTGGACAGAAAACGACCGCGGGGGACGGCGCGCCGTTTTCCAGGTGCGGCAGGTTGACGTTCCAAAACGAATGGGGATCGTTGGGCTGGTCGAGCAGGTCCGCCAACAGCGGCACGATCCACTGGACGGCGCGCGGCCAATCGAAATCCTGGCCGCGCCGGCGATAGTGGGACAAGGCGATCCCCTGTCGGCCGTGCAAGGCCGCCTCGCGCGCCGCCGCCACGGTGCCGGAGTGATAGACGTCGGCCCCCAGGTTGCCGCCGGCGTTGACCCCCGCCAACACCCAGCGGGTCTCCGGGGCCAGATGGTGCAGCCCCAGCCGCACGCAATCCGCTGGCGTGCCGCTGACCGCGAAGCGCTGGGGGGCGTGCGCGTCGATGCGCAGCCCGGCATCAGTCGTCACGCGATGCCCACAGCCGGACCACCCCACTTCCGGCGCCACCACCACATACCGCCGTCCCAGCCGCTCCACCGCTGCGATGAGCGCCTGCAAGCCGGGGGCGTCGATTCCATCGTCATTGGTGAGAAGAAGCATCAAGCATCATGGGAAAAAAGGACCGACACAAAGATGCCAACGGACTGTTACGACGACGACCGCCGCTGGTGGGATGAGGAAGGCGCGGGGCGTACGATGTCGCTGGAAGGAGCCAGCGTCAAATGTTCGGGCAGCACCGGCGGCGGTGGTTCGGCGGCGGGCGGCGATAGTTCGGCGGCATCGCGCACCGTGGCGAGAGGATTGGGGACCGCTGCTGCTGGTGGGACATCCACGGGTTCATCCAGAGGAACGGGATCGTCGCACTCTTCCAAGAGGTCGTCGTCATCATACAGGGCCGGCGGCGCGAGTTTGGGCGGCGGCCCGGATTGGTCCTTGGAAGAGGAAGCCCAAGCGTTCCAAGTCACCCGATACAGATGGCTTCCAATAGTCAGCTCGTCCCCTTCGTGCAACTGCCCCTCATCCAGCCGCACGCCGTTGATGCGAATGCCATTGGTGCTCCCCAAGTCGCGCACCACGAGATAATCCTTGACCTGCGCGATGCAGCAATGCCGCCGCGACACCTTGCGCGACTCAATCTGGATGTCGCACTCTGGATGCCGGCCAAACAACATGATCGGCTTGTCGAGCAGAATACTAGGCCCTTCGCTTAAGGCCACCAATTGCGCTGGCATGGATCAGCCCTTTGGCTTGGCGGGCGAACAACTTCGAGGTTCGGAACGTTCCACCATTAGCCGACAACCCGGCTGGACGTGGGCCTGAGAGGTCTCCTCTTCGTGTAGTGTAGTTATGATACCTCCATTTTGGGCCAACAGCAACCACAGGGAGCAGGAAAAACGCGGCATGTGAGAGTCTGTGGGGCTATGTTTTCTGGCGCGCGGCGCAGTTGATCCCTGCCGTGCGGACGTTCTGAGTCGTCATGCCGCGGCGCTTGTCCCAAAAATGTTCCAAGATGTTGGTTTTCGTGGTGGTTTCATTCCACTTCAAACATTTGTTTGAGGCTAGTGGGGGGGTGGGGTGGAATGGAACAATGAAATGTAACCTTGCGCTGGGGCATCATGGCCGTCCTTGCCGCAGGGTATGTTTCCTCTACTGGTCTTCCATCTTTTCCGTTGGCTCCGCGCCAATACGATTTCTGAACATTTGTGCCAATCATCAGCGAAAAAGAGGCGCGGCGGCGAGCGGCCCGTGGTCCTCTCAGCGGGGCGGCGCGGATTGTTGCAACAGCCAGCCCACCGCGAACAACGCGATGCCCACGGCCGACAGGCCCAACGAGCGCCAGAGGGTGATCTCCTCCGGGCGCGCCACGTTGCCGGCGATCGCCACGGGGAGCACGATCAAACCCGCGACTTGCAACACTCGTCCGAATTTGTACAGCATGAGTGATTTTCCTGGGGGGCTTGTTGGGGATTCAGCGTTTGGCGCGCGGCGTCAATGGCCCGCGCACACCGAGACAGCTTTTTAGGAGAAGATACAAGATAACGATTGAGGTTCCAGGATTCGAGAATGGGTCGGCTCGGCTTTCTCAGTTGCTGGAATCAGCGGAGCGGGTTGGGCGGGGCCGCCGGCGCGTGACGATTGGTCTTCGCGGGAGATGAGCCTGTTTTTCCCAATCCCTCGCGGCCCGGCACGAGAGTTGCCTTAACGGGATAATCGTGAATGACCTTCCGACGAAGTGCTTGACAAGCCGTTTCGTACTACTACAACAAGGGGCATTCCGGTTGGATGGACCAAACGATTGCAAACAGAGGCCGTTCGCGCGGCCGCGCCGTCGTGGGACGTCGGCAAGCGGTCCACTCCGACCCAAATTAGACGCGTGAGCGTCATCAGGAGGCCGAGTCCGTGACTGCACATTGCTCCGCCAAGTGGGGGATGGTGGCGCTCGCCGCCGTGGTGGTGGTTTCCGGTTGCGATCCGAGCAGCTATCCGACTGATTTGCGTTACCCGGCGCGTACCGATCCCATTCCCAAAGAAGTATTCCCCGAACAATTGGCCTATCCCGACCGTCCGGGGCAGTTCCCGCTGATGTCGGTGGCGCAGTTGCCGATGACGTTCACGGAATACGCCTATCCGCATCCCGCCTTCAACCTGACCACCGACAAGTTCATCGATCCCTTGGGCATCGACGCCGGCGCCCGCGGTCGGCTGCAAGCCACGCTCGAACAGTTGTTCGGCACCCCCGCCGCGCCGCAAGTCGCGGCATTGGATGAGGATGTCCTTAGTGAGATGGCGAACTACTATTTCCTCGGCGATCCGGAGGGGGCGGCCAATGCCGAGAAATACGGGGAATATCTGCAAGAGTTAAAACTGGACCGCGACACGTTGGCGCGCGGCTCGGTGTTGTATCGCCTGCACTGCCTGCAATGTCACGGCTTGCCGGGGGATGGCCGGGGCGCCACGTCGCGCTGGGTCAATCCGCATCCGCGCGATTACCGGGTCGGCGCTTTCAAGTTCATCTCGACGGCTAAGCCGATGGACGCGGCCCCCTGGTTGAACACCTACGTGTCGAAGCCGCGCCGCGACGACCTGTATCGCGTCATCGACAAGGGAATTGAAGGCACCTCCATGCCGGCTTTCAACCTGGTGACGCCGCAAGAGATCGATGACATGGTCAGCTATGTCATTCATTTGAGTCTGCGCGGCCAAGTCGAGCTGGCAGTGCTGCGCGACCTCGACCGCAAGGAAATCGAACCGGGCGAGGTGGCCGCGCGAGCGCGGGGTTATTTGGCGCTGTTCGTGGTCCGCGATTGGGCGCAGGCGCAAACGCCCCCCTTCCTGGTCCGGCCCAAGCACCCCAAGCCGGAATACCCCGCGCCGCTGCCGCCGAACGCCGATGACGCCCAAAAAGCGGCTTATGACCAGCAATTGCAAGCCTATGTCGAGTCCGTCCGGCAGGGACAAGTCTTGTTCAATCTGCAAGACCCCAAGGACCCGGAAGGGGGCTGCTTTGCTTGTCACTCGAACTACGGCAAGCAAAGCTCCTATCGCTTTGATGCTTGGGGTACACTGGTCCGGCCCGCTAATCTGACGAAGGACGTTTATCGCGGTGGTCGTCGGCCCATTGACTTGTACTGGCGCATCTATGCGGGCATCTTGCCGGGGGGGATGCCAGGGTTCCCCAACCTGGCGGCTGGCGAACGGGACCAGATTTGGGACATCGTCAACTTCCTGGAAGCCATGCCGTATCCTGACCGACTCAAGGAATGCGGTGTGGCGATTACGAGTGACCCGGGCGCTTCCTAAGCGGTTTTTGCTATTGGATGTCAAAACAAAGTAGGGTGGGCCGAGTCTGCGAGGCCCACCCTACTACTAAAACTTTACGAGAACTCTGATCGAAAAGATCAATTCGCTGATGGCAAATAGGTCAGCGTTACGAAGGAGTGGAATCCGTGCATAAGTGGTGGGCAATCCTATTTGGCGTGATCATGGCCTTGGCCGGGCTGCTGTTCGTGGTGGCGCCGTTCATTCGTGGTTGGTGGCTGCCATTGAACGTGGCTACTTTCGGCGGGGCCATCGACAACCTCTTCTATCTGATTCTGGGGATCACCGGCTTCTTCTTTGTCCTGACGGAAGTGTTGTTGGTCTATAACATCTACCGCTTCCATGCTCAGGATGGTCAGAAGAGCGATTACGTCCACGGCAGCCATCAATTGGAAATGCTGTGGACCTTCATTCCCGGCGCTATTTTGCTGTTTCTGGCCCTGTGGCAGATTCCCGCTTGGGTGGAGGTCAAATTCCAATCGCAAATGCCCCTCCCGCCGGACAAGAACACGCAAGTCATGGTGGTGCAAGCGCGGCAATGGGAGTGGCGCGTCCGCTATCCCAACACGCGCCGCTTGGCGGCCTGGGACAACGGCCAAGAAGACCCCGCCGACTTCTACCGCAAGCCCCGACCGGATGATGTGTGGGTCGTCAACGAAATCCATGCCTGGAAGGGGGACCTCAACGACACGACCACGAACAAGGGGAAAGTGCTCGTTTACCTGGAAACGCGCGACGTGCTGCACAGCTTCTTCCTGCCCAACCTGCGACTGAAACAGGACGCCCTGCCCGGCAAGACTATTCCGGTGTGGTTCAAGGCGTTCGAGGCGAACACCCATTTCGACACCTCGCGCCAGCAATGGGTGGACGGCCACCGTTGGGACGCCGCCACGAATAGTTGGCAGAAGGATGACAATTACATCTGGGAGTTGGCCTGCGCGGAATACTGCGGCTCGCGCCATTCCATGATGCGTGGCAAGTTCTACGTGTATCCGACCAAGGACGATTTCTTGAAATGGCTGGCGGAAGCGGAGAAACAAGCCCACGCCACGCAACCGGAAACGGAGTAAAAACAGCGGATGCAGCGGTTCGCGCTCGAACCATCCATCATCATTTAGGAATCACCGCCCCTTGTTGAGTGAGGATTGTCCATGAGTGAAAGTCATTCCCACGGCGTGGAAGCACACGGCCATCATGAGCTGAGCTTTCTCCGCAAATACATCTTCTCCGAAGACCACAAGATCATCGGCATTCAGTTCCTGTTCTCCGGGCTGATCATGCTGATTCTGGGCGGCATCTTGGCCCTGTTGGTACGCATCCAACTCGGTTGGCCGCAAGCGACCATCCCGATCTTGGGACAATGGCTGTGGCCAGGCAGCGAAGGGGGACGGATGCCGCCCGATTTCTACAACATGGCCTTCACCATGCATGCCTCGGTGATGATTTTCTTCGTGATCATCCCCTTGTTGACCGGCGCTTTCGGCAACTTCACGATCCCCCTGATGATCGGCGCGCCGGACATGGCCTTTCCCAAGCTCAACATGATGTCGTACTGGTTCATGTGGCCGGCGTTCATCATCATGTTGCTCAGCTTTACCGTGGACGGCGGGGCGGCGGCGTCGGGCTGGACGGCGTATCCCACCATCGCCAGCGCCACCATGCCCGCTGGTCAGGGGATGATGTCCCCCGCTCAGGGAGCGTCCGGTTGGGGGCAGATTTACTGGCTGTTGGCTCTGATCTTTGTCGGTGTGTCGTCCATGATGGGATCGGTGAACTACATCACCACCATCATCAACATGCGGGCGCCGGGCATGACGCTGTTCCGTATGCCCATGACGATCTGGGCCATGTTCATCACCGCCATCTTGCAAGCGTTCGCGCTGCCCGTCTTGACCGTGGCCCTGTTCTTGCAGCTCGCGGACAAGACCATTGGCACCACCTTCTTCCTGCCCCCCGCCACGTTCATATATGGCACCTGGCACACGGGGCCAGGCGGCGGTCAACCGCTGTTGTGGCAGCATCTGTTCTGGTTCTATTCCCATCCGGCGGTGTACATCATGATCCTGCCAGCGATGGGGATGGTGTCTGACATCATCGCCACCTTCAGCCGCAAGCCATTGTTCGGCTACCGCCCGATGGTCTATGCCATCGCCGGCATCGCCGGGCTGGGCTTCATCGTCTGGGGGCATCACATGTTCCAGAGCGGCATGGACCCGCGCTTGGGAACCGGCTTCATGATCGCCACCATCATGATTGCCCTCCCCTCGGCGGTGAAGGTCTTCAACTGGCTGGGGACGACGTGGAAGTCGAACATCCACTTCACCACCCCCATGCTGTTCGCCTTGGCTTTCGTCGGCATGTTCGTCATCGGTGGCTTGAGCGGCATCTTCATGGCCGCAACGCCGGTGGACATCCCCATTCACGATACCTACTTCATCGTGGCCCACATTCATTATGTACTGTTCATGAGTAGCGTCTTCGGCATCTTCGCTGGCATCTACTACTGGTTCCCGAAGATGTTTGGCCGGCTGATGAACGAAAAATGGGGCAAGGTCCATTTCGTTCTGACCTTCATCTTCGCCAACCTGGCCTTCTACCCGATGCACATTCTCGGCACCGGCTTGCACATGCGGCGGATTTACGATCCGATGCAATATGACTTCCTCAAGCCGTTGCAACCGATGAACACGTTCATCAGCATCAATGCCATGCTGATGGGCTTGGTGCAGATTATTTTCCTGGTGAACTTCTTCTACAGTCTGTTCCGCGGTCCGAAGGCGGAACGCAATCCGTGGAAGAGCAACACGTTGGAATGGACGGCCCCCTCGCCGCCGCCGCACGGCAACTTCGAGAAGACCCCCATGGTGGTGCGCGGCCCTTATGAATACGGCATGCCCGATCACGACGCCGATTACCTGCCGCAAATCGACCATGTGACAGGAGAGCCGCAACCTGGCGAACCGGCGCCGGTGCATCATTGATCGTTGGGGATTCAGCGGTTCGCACTTGGAATCGAAAGCGAGCGCGAACCGCTGAATCGTAAAACCATACTCCCAATAACACTCCATGACCGACACGCCAACGACACGACCGTTCACCGCCCGCTTGGTCCACCTTGGGGCCTTGGTGACGGTCTGCGCCACGCTGCCGTTGTTGTCGTTGGGGGCGGAAGTCACGACCAAGCAAGTCGGCATGGTCGATCACGCTTGGCCGACAACCCCCTGGCATCTGGCCTTTTCGGGCTGGCAGGAAAAAGGCTTGGGTTACTTGATCGAACACTCGCATCGTCTGGCGGGATATGTGGTTGGCTGCTGCGTTATCTTGCTAAATGTCGGCCTGTGGTTATGGGAGCCGCGCCGCTGGGTGCGCTGGCTGGGGCTGGCGGCTTTGCTCGGTGTGATCGTGCAAGGCTTGCTGGGGGGCTTCCGCGTGTTGCTGCACGCCTGGTTCGGCACGCAGTTTGCCATGATTCATGGCTGCTTCGCCCAAATCGTCTTCGCATTGCTGGTCAGCTTGGCGGTGGTCACGGGGCGTCGTTGGAGCACGGCGGCGGAAAACGCTGGGCTGTCGCGCCCCACTTGGCGGCGGTGGTCGCTGCTGCTAGTGGCGGTGGTGTACGTGCAAATTATTCTGGGCGCGTGGGTGCGGCACCTGGGCACCCCATTGTCGCAGCGGTTGCACCTGTTGCTCGCCTTCGCCGTCGTGGGAGTCGGCGTGATCCTGCTATCCATGATTTTGACTGACCCGGAGCGCGACCGCCGCCTGACCCGCCCCGCCGTGTTGTTGGGCGTGTTGATGCTAGCGCAAATCCTGCTCGGCGTCGAAGCGTGGATGATTCAGTTCCGCGATCCGTTGGCCCGCTATTCGGGCCTGCGGTCGCCAGCCGCCGATGGGATTCGCACCGGCCATGTGTTGATCGGAGCCTTGCTATTCGCCGCGGCGGTGGCTCTTGCTTTGTACGCGCATCGCCAGGCCATCTTGGCCCGCGCCATGCGGATTCATCCGGTTCATCCACTAGAGGGGGCGGCATGAAATCGGCCACCAGCGTTTACTCCTCGGCACCTGCCCTGGCGCGGCCACGTCTAGCCGATTACGTGGAGTTGGCGCGGCCGCGCGTGGCGTTTCTGGTCCTCTTCACGGTAGCCATTGGGGCTTGTCTGGCTTCCGTCGGCATGCCCGAATGGTTGCCGCTGCTGCATGCCCTATTCGGAACCGCTCTAGTCGCCTCCGGAGCCAGCGCCTTGAACCAGTTGTTCGAGCGGCACAGCGACGCCCTCATGCTGCGTACCGAGAACCGCCCGCTACCGGCGGGACGCCTGGCGCCAGTGGAAGGCTTTGTCTTCGGCATGGGGTTGGGCATCGTGGGGAGCGTGTATCTGGCCCTGACACTGCGGTCGCCAGCGGCGGCGCTGGTGGCGAGTTTCACGTTCTTGAGTTACGTATTCGTCTATACGCCGCTCAAGCGTGTCACCACGTTGAACACGCTCATCGGCGCCGTACCGGGGGCGCTGCCGCCGGTGATTGGCTGGGTGGCGGTGCGGGGCCGGATCGATGCTCAAGCGTTGGCGCTGTTTGCCATCCTCTATCTGTGGCAGGTGCCGCACTTCCTGGCCATCGCCTGGATTTACAAGGAAGACTATGGCCGGGCGGGCTTGTGCATGTTGCCAGTCTTCGACGCCACGGGAAGCGACACGGGCCGACAGATGGTGCGGTACAGTTTGGTATTGATTCCGGTGAGTTTGTTGCCGACGGTGCTCGGTTTGGCGGGGTTGGTGTACGCCGCCGCCGCCGTGCTGCTCGGCCTGGGTTTTCTCCGTGCCAGCTGGCGATTTCTGTGGGACCCTTCCCTTCCGCACGCGCGGCGGGTCATGCGGGCGTCCCTGATTTATCTCCCCTTGTTGTTCCTGTTCTTGCTCTTGGACAGCGCGGCCTTGGGGGCCTGGTATCGGGGGTAATGCCCAAATCGGAAGTTTAGCGGGCGCGCCGACGGCGAGCCACCCACTAGTCAGATTGTTTCCAAGGACACGAAAGGTTTATCCTACCTATGGCACACGCAGTCGCGGACGAACGCCCCTTGCACATGGGGTTGCCGATCAGCAACGGCAAGCTGGCCATGTGGCTGTTTCTGGTCACGGAAATCATGTTCTTCACCGGCCTGATCGGTGTGTACATCGTTTTGCGGGCCTCTCATGCCGAGGTATGGCCCACGCCGGACGACGTACATCTGATCGAATGGGTGGGCGCCCTCAACACCTTCGTGTTGGTGTGCAGCAGCTTCACCGTCGTGATGGCCCACGTGGTGCTGTCCAAAGGGAATGTCAAACAGGCGGTGATCTACATGGGCATCACCTTGGCCTTGGGGACGGTCTTCCTCGTCATCAAGGCATTTGAATACGAATCCAAATTTCGCCATGACGTGCTACCCGGGCATATTTTCGAGACCTTCTCCGCTCCCGACGGCCCCGACTCGCTGGAACGGCTGCGCACGCAATTGTTGGCCGCACAAGCCGATGCTCATACACCCGATAAAGCCAAGGCGGAAATCAAGCGCATTCTGGGCGCGATGGAATTGAGCAAAGAGCACCAGCCGATCTCCGCGCAGGCGCTGGGTCGGGAGATGAAGAAATTCCATCACGATTATCCCGAAGTCCACATCACCCCCTACATTCCCCAAGGGAACATGTGGGCGTCGTGCTACTTCGCCATGACCGGCTTCCACGCCTTGCACGTACTGGGGGGGCTGGTGGTGTTCGTCATCATCTTGCTGATGGCCCTCTTTGGCCGGTTGGGCGTGCAGCACTCCGGCATGTTGGAGCTGACGGGGTTGTACTGGCACTTTGTCGATATTGTGTGGATCTTTTTGTTCCCGCTGCTGTATTTGATTTGACCAGAGCACGGGAGATGAAGGAGCTAATTCCATGACCGATAGTCATGCTACTGACAGTCACGCCGCCGACAGCCACGGTGGGCACGATATGTCCGTCAAGCCGTACCTCATCGTGTTCGGCGCGCTGTGCGTGTTTACCCTGGTGTCCTTCGTCGTCTATGAAGCCTTGGGACGCGGCACGTTGGCGCCGTTCATCATCATTTTGGGTGTGGCCTTCGCCAAGGCCATCCTGGTGGCGGCGTACTTCATGCACCTGACCTTGGATTGGGGCAAGGTCTTCATGATCATCATTCCCGCCCTGCTGCTCGGCCCCATGCTGGTCGTCGTGCTGCTGCCGGACATCGTGCTGGGTTGGTACAAGCCGCTGCCGTGACGATCTGGAATATGTGGCCGATTCATCGGTTCGCGCTCGCCACACTGAGCGCGAATCGATCAATCCTCGAATCCCTGATGATACCGCCGGACTGATGAAGCACAGAGGCGCTCGATGAAACAACGCCTATTTTATGTCATTCTTCTGGTGTTTTTCGCCCTGGGGTTATCGGGGTGTGCGCGCACGGATGATGACTTCGGACCGGTCGCCGATTTTGCCTTGCAAGAACGAAGCGAAAAGATCGTGACCAAGGCCGACTTGCAAGGTAAAGTCTGGGTCGCGTCGTTCATCTTCACCTGCTGCGCGCAATCCTGCCCGCGAATCAGCGGCAGCATGGCCCAGCTCCAGCACGAACTCGCCGATCAATCCGATGTAGTGCTCGTCAGCTTCAGCGTCCATCCCGACGACGATTCCCCAGAGAAACTCCGGCTCTATGCCGATGCCTACCGGGCCGATCCCGAACGCTGGCTATTTCTGACCGGCTCGGAGGATGCCATCTACGAGTTGATTCAAGGCAGTTTTCACCTGGGGGTCGAGCAGCGGCAGGGAGCGGCTCGGACCCCTGGCGACGAAGTGCTGCACAGCGATAAGATCGCCGTCGTCGATCGGCACGGGCGCATTCGCGGCTACTTCAATGGCACCGACGCCGAGGAAGTCCAGAAGGCGAAGGCGAAAGTGTTGACGCTGCTGCGGGAGAAACCATGATCAGCGGGGAGGAGCTGCCGGCCGTCAACGCCGTCCTTAACTCGACGAGCGCCGTGCTAGTCGTGATTGGCTACGGAGCGATTCGCGCCCGGCGGATCACGCTGCACAAGACGTGCATGTTGTCGGCCTTGGGTGTGTCAGCCCTGTTTTTGGCGTCGTATTTGTATTATCACTTTATTGTCAAGGATGGCCAGCCGACGCGCTTCACCGGCCCGTCCGTGGCGCGCTGGATTTACTTGGCCATTTTGCTATCGCATACCATCTTGGCCGTGGTGGTCACGCCGCTAGTATTGATTACCTCATACCTGGGCTGGCGCGACCGCTTGGCCTCCCATGTGCGGCTCGCCCGTTGGACTTGGCCGATTTGGTTGTACGTTTCCGTGACCGGCGTGATCGTCTATTGGATGCTCTATCAGCTCTACCCAGCCGCTGGCGGGTGAGTTAAGATAGCCGTAGGAGGAAATCACGTTATGCAACGCTTATTGATACTGGGTGTGGTGCTGAGTTGGGGTTTGGCGGCCGCCGCGCCGCTGGGGGCGTGTCCCTCGTGCAGCCAAGCCGTTGCTGCCGCCGCTAAGCTGGAAAGCGACCGAGACGAGAACGCGCCTGCCATCGATCCTTTGGGCGAGGCACGCGGCTACAACTACAGCATTTATCTCATGCTGGGGATGCCGTATTTGCTGTTCGCCAGTCTCGGCCTACTGATGTATCGCAGCATCAAATCGGCCCAGAAGCAAGCCGCGCAAGAGGGTGACATGACGCCACCGGAGTCGGAAGAATCATGACATCCGTAGCTGCAGGATGCATCGGTTCGCGTAAAGAACTCGCAGCCCACCAGCTCCCACCAGCTCATGATGAGATTCATCGTTTGCACACTGCTGCTTCTCGCCCCTGGCTGGTCGGCGTCCCGCTGTCGGGCGGATGACGAAACCACGCCACGTTTCATCTTGCATACCGTGGATGGTTCCACGGCGCCGGGCGCGTTGGCGGCGCTGGCGGCGGATTGGTCGGTGACATTGTCGGGCAAAGCCGCCGTGCCGGGGGCCAACGTGGTTTCCCTGCGGCGTAGCGACATCCCCTTGCCGCCTCCGTGCCAGGAGGGACAAATCATCCTCACCAACGGCGACCGGCTGCCGGCGGCGATCGCGCGCCTGGCCGATGATCGGCTGCATCCGCGCGTGACTTGGGCCGAGCCGCGCACGTTCAGTCTGTCGCTGTCGGTGGTTTCCGTTATTTGGCTTGGTGAGCCAGCGGGATTGGCGGACATCGACGGCCTGCAGCGCCGTTGGCTCCAGGAACAGCGCACGGCGGATCGCGTGTTGCTGCGCAACGGCGACCAGCTGGAAGGGACGTTGATCGCCATCGAATCCCAACCGGATGAGACGATTCCCGCCCAGCTGCACCTTGAAGCGGGGGGCCGGCTCCGCGCCGTCGAGCGAGACCAGGTGGCGGCCATCGCCTTGAACACCGAGCTGGCCCGCCCTCTGCGCGCCAAAAAGACTTATGGCCGGTTGGTGCTGCGCAACGGCGGCCGATTGAGCCTCGCCTCGGCGCGGTTGCAAGAGGGCCAGCTGATCGGCCAAACCTTGTTCGGCATCACGTTGGCCATCCCCTTGGTGGAGGTAGCGGGCCTCGATCTGTTGCAAGGCCGGGCCGTGTACCTTTCCGATTTGAAGCCTACAGCCTACCAACATACCCCCTATCTCGGCGTGCGCTGGCCCTACGCCGCCGATGCCACTGTTCAGGGCCAAGACCTACGCTTGGGGGGGAGCAGCTTTGACAAGGGGATTGGTCTGCGCCCCCGCGCCGCCCTGACCTATGATGTGCCGCCGGGTTGTCGCTTCTTCGAGGCGCTGGTGGGCTTGGATGACCGTGCGGGGCGGAAAGGGAGCGTCGCCATTCAGGTGCTTGTCGATGGTCAACTCCAAGACATCGGCTGGGACAAGGAGCTGCGTTGGGCCGATGGACCGCGGCGCGTTCGGGTGCCCGTCTCGAATGCCCGCCAGCTGACGCTGAAGGTCGATTTCGGCCAGTGGACCGGCAGCGTCCAGGGGGACGTCAACTGGGCCGACGCCCGCTTTCTGCGCTGATTCATCCCGGCACGCGCCACACGCGCACCGTTCGATCCCAGCTGCCCGAAACAATTGATTGTCCATCCGGCGTGAACGCGACGCTTTTGACCGTGTCGTCGTGCCCTTCAAAGCGGGCCACTTCTTGGCCGGTGCCCGCGTTCCAAAGTCGGATCGTTTGATCGCCGCTCGCGGACAGCAGCCGTTGCCCATCGGGAGCAAAGGCCACGCTGTTGACAATGTTCGTATGGCCGCGCATGCAACGTAATTCTCCCTCTCCCACGTCCCACAAGCGCACGGTATGATCGGCGCTGCCGGAGAGGAAGCGCCGGCCATCCGGCGCCAGCGCCACCGCCATGACACCTTGGTCGTGCCCCTCAAAACAGCGTAGTGTCTGACCGTTATCCAGGTTCCACAACCGGATGGTGCGGTCGAGGCTGGCGGACAAGCCGCGCCGGCCGTCGGGGAAAAAGACCACGCTGGTGACGGCCCCCGTATGCCCCACGCAGCGGAATAAGCGCCGGCCAGCGTCGATGTTCCAGAGGCGGACCAACAGATCTTCTCCCCCTGTGAGCAAGCGGCCGCCATCCGCGGAAAAGGCCACGCTGAGCACCGCTGGCCGATTACGCTGTAAAATGCGTGTCGTCTTGCCGGAGGTGATGTCCCACAGGGCCACGGTGCCGCCGCGGCTGGCTGACACCAGATACGGGCGCGTCGGCGCGATGGCCACGCACGTCACCAGACTGGAATGCCCTTGCAAACACTTCCGCTCTTTACCCGTGGTCAGGTCCCACAGGCGAATGGTGCGGTCGTCGCCGTCGCTGAACCCGGCTTCGCCAAGGTCCCCGCCGCTGCACGAGGCTACCCAGCTGCCATCGGGAGCGACGGCCACGCTATTGACATAGCTTTGATGGCCGGTAAGACGCAACATTTCTAAACTGCGGCTGGCTGGGCCAGGATCGGCCGCCTGAAGCTGAGACTCCACGAAGAGCCGCGCTTCCAACAGTGCGGGGTCTTCTGGCTGCCAGCGCAGCAGCTCCTCGATGGTGGCGCGGGCCTCGTGCCAGAGATCCTCTTGGATTTGTTGGCCGAGCAATTCGGTCAGCTCATCAACGGACGGGAGATTCGTTAACACGGCGGCGGATACGTGGGGTTGGGGCGCGCGGGGATGGTTCCGCCAGTCGTTGGGACGGGACATGGTAACTCCTCCGAACGGCGATGGTGATTGGGCAAGTCAGTCTTTGTCCGTGGGGAAAAGAGGGGCAGACAAAGAGCTTGCTCAACAAAGTGTCAACCCATCACGGCCTTGGTTAGTTCCTCCATTAGGGCGGCGCAGGATGGCCAGCGATTTTGTGGAATTGTTTTCAAGGCTTTTTCGATAATGGGCCGTTCCGCTGGCGTCAACACGGACAAATCAGGGGGTGGGCGCCGGCCGGGCCAACTCTGTCGGAAGGCGTTGATTTCCGGGAATGGCATCCGTCCGGTGCGTAGCTCATAGTAGGACACCGCCAGCGCGTATTGGTCCGAACGGTCGCTGAGGAGTCCTTGAAACACTTCCGGGGCGGCGTAATCCAACGTCCCTTCGCGGTGGTGCGTCCGGCTGTGGGTAGTGGTGACGGAGGCCAAGCCAAAATCCGACAGCTTCACGGTGTCGCCGAATAATAGCATGTTGCTCGGTTTCACGTCACAATGCTGAATGGCCACCAGCCGCCCATCCACCGGATGCTGCCGGGTGTTAAGAAAATCCAACGCATCGGCGATCTGGCTTAGATAGATACAGACTTGCTCCGGCGGAATGGGCGTCTGAAATTCCATCTGATACGCGTGGAGCAAATCGCGCAAATCCCCTTCAGCCAACTCCATGGCAATGACGAGGTAATCCGACGACGACCAAACTTGATCAATACGCACCAAATGGGGATGCTGTAGTTCACGGATCATTTGGATGGAACGAACCTCGCGCCCTGGCGAGGTGCTATTTTGGCACGGCATGAACTTCAACGCCAACTGCGTGCCGTTGTCGGCATCCGCCTCCCAAACCTCGGCAAAGCCCCCTCTGCCGAGCAGCTGGCGCAGCCGGCAGCCCGGATACGGTTCCATGCCGACTTGTAATGGTTGCGGACCAGGCATGTTCCTCTCAAATCAAGAATGCGATCCAGAAAACACTCCATCCAGCGATGCCTCGATTCGTCCGTTCCGGATGGCAAGTTTCGTCTCGATCTACATATCTTGAATTATATATACATTCTCTTCACATGCCGAATAATTGTCGAGCCGAAAAGAATAGCATCGATATTCTGATTTCCTCCTTTACAAGAAGAGAAAAATTCAGAGGTGTTGTCCTGGATATTTTCCTTTGGATTCATCGTTTCACGCTGGAGGAGCGGCAGCGTGCGCGAACCGATGAATCCCTAGAATGAAGTAAACCAACCTCACGGCACGAACATAAACTCCGGCGCGTTGACCAGTGCCCAGAGCATGTCTTCCATGCGTTCGCGCCAGTCCTGCCGCAAGCGCTGGGTCGGTGGGTCCCCCTGGCGGACAGCCCGTTCCAATTCCAGTTTGAGGCGCGTCGCTTCGGGGCTGAGGTGATTGGACCAGGAGACGTTCATGGCCTGCGTGGCCCGACGCAGTGGGTTGCGCGGGGCGTCGAGCAGGCGGCGGTCGGCGTAACCGTCGGCCAGCAGTTCCGTGAATAGCTCCCGCTCCGCCACACTGGGCCGCCGCGTGAGAATGCGCAGAAACACCGCGTCGATGAGTTCGGCTAGCGGGCGGTCTTCCAGGCATAGCTCGGTGATGGTGCTGTCATCGGATAGACGGGTGATCCGGCTGCCGACGGTGCCATTGGCCAGCAGCAGCGGTTGCAACGGCGTCGGCGTCTCCTCACGGACGGTCAGTGGAAATTGCCGAGCGTCACGCCAGCCGTACATGACCAGCAGATCGACGATGGTTTGCGCCACCGGCAAGGCCAAGGCGGGGCGGTCGCGCTCGTTCGACAACGACGTGAACTCCCAAGCACGCCGCGGCGCGCCCAGGTTGAGCATCTGATTGGCGGGGCGGCGCCCTTCGGGATCGAAGCACAATTCCTCGCTGTGAAATTCCTTGCCGACGGACACGAACAGCGTGTCGAGCAGCTGTTCGGCGCTGAGCCGGCGGCGGGCGGGGGCCGCGAATAGTCGCTCCGCCGCCACTGTTTCCTTCGAGCCATCCGGGCGCGCCTGACGCTGATAGGCATGCGAGTTCAGTACCAAGCGGGCCAAGTGTTTCATGTCGTAGTCATGCAGCGCCAGCTCGCGGGCCAGGTAGGCGAGCAAATCGGGGTGGGACGGTTCGACTACCGACCAATCATCGACCGGCTCGACGATCCCCCAGCCCAGATAGCGCTTCCACAGGCGATTGACCAGCACCTGAGCGAAGCGGTCGTTGTGCGGTGACGTGAGGATGGCGGCGAGCCGTTCGCGCGGGTTGGCGGCGTCGCGCAACACACCGGGCGGCAGTTCCGCCGGGGCCAAGTCAGTGAATGGCCAAGCAGGGGACACCTTGGCCCCCGCCCGGAGCGTGACTTCGACCAGCGGGCGGCGCTCCAGCTCGGCGGCGGGGATGCTGCTGCTGGCCGGCACCGTCAACGGTTTCTGAGCGAGCATGGCCCCCAGGCTGAACAAGTCTTTTTGCAAGTACGGATGATGGGGCGCGTCGTGGCAGCGGGCGCAGGCCAGCTCGACACCGAGGAAGGCCCTGCCGATGACATGCGCCTTGGCAGCCATCGGCACGTCATTTTCCGTCGCCAGCGCGAAGCCCGCCGGTCCGCCCCCCATCGCGCTCCCTTCCATCAGGATCAATTCCGTGGCGAAGCGGTCCATGGCCAGGTTGTGGCGCAGCGCCTGGTGCAGGTACCAGCGGAACGGTCCGGTGTTGTTTAGCATCGGCTTGAGGATGCCGGGATTCTCGGCCAACACATCCTGCCAGTAACTCACCCAATGATCGGCCCA
>JBKBIP010000024.1:36357-70599 GCA_046297495.1 Gemmataceae bacterium
ACGCGGATCGGCCAGCAGCCGGTCGATGGCGTTGGCGCGCCGCTGGTCGGGCGGATCGCGCAGGAAGGCGTCGATCTCCGCTGGCGTTGGGGCCACCCCCACCGTATCCAGCGTCACCCGGCGCAGGAAAGCCAAGTCGTCCGTCAGCGGGGCGGGCGCGACTTGCTGGTCCGCCAGCTTCTTGCCGATGAAACGGTCGATTACGTTATGCACGGGCATCCGCTCCGACACTTTGGGGACCGCCGGAGCCGGTTTCGCGCTCACGATTTTCCGGGCCAGTTCATGGCGCCTGTCCCAATATCGCCGTTCGTTGGCGTTGGCTTGTTGATAAGCCAGGTCGTCGAGTTGTTGATGTCGGGCTTGGTTCTCCCGCACGTAGGCGCTCCAACCGTCTTCGGTCAACGGCGGCATCTCTCCTGGCCCCAGCAGCCGAAACGGTTCCGAGCCGCGCGCGACGCCGGCGAGCAGTACCCCCACGTCCGGGCGCAACCTGGCGCCACCGACGAAACCTTCCAGGCGGAACCGATGCGGGCCGGCGTCGAGTCGTACCTGGGCCAGCAATTCTTGGTGGCCGACAGACAGCTGACACAAATCTTTTTCCATGCGGGCGGGGGCGTCGGGGACCTCTTCATGCGCCCCCCCGTTGGGGTTGAGGAACTTGGTTTCGAGGATCAGCTGGTCGTCCAGCCACAACCGGGCGGCGTTGCGGGCGCGCAGCAAGAAGCGATAGTCCCCTGCCGGCAGCGTGACCATCCCTTCCGCCCGCAGGACAAACGGATTGGAGCGGTCGATCACCTGCCCCTTGTCCGAGTATTTCCGCGGCACCACCACCAGACCAAACGCCGGCTCGGCATATTCGAGAGTGGGGATGGGGGACGTGAAGTCCCAGCTTCTCTTGTCCGGCACGCCTTCGAGAATGGCCACCCGCACCGGCACACTCTCGGCCCGTACCGCCAACGCGATCATGAACAAGCCGAACCCAGCCAACCCAAAAGATGAACGATGCATCATGGCCCATCCTCGTTTCATGGTACTTTGCGATACGAACAGCTTAGCGAGATAGCAAGGAAAATGCCAGAAAAAAACGAGTTGGTATGGGTGGGCGTAAAAAATGTCCGAGTCTCTCGAAAGTAGGTGGAAAGTAATGGCCGATGTTCTTATTTCCGGCATTCCTCGGTATGCTGAACGGCTCTCCGAACAGCTCCCTGAAATGAGGTGGGGGAAGCTGTTCGGACACCCGCTCAACCAGTTAGGAGCAAAAGATACCCGACCATGAGAAACACCAGCTCCGCCATTTCGATCCCGGCTCCCAGACAGTCGCCAGTGACGCCGCCGAGACGTTGCTGACACAGAAAACGCAGCCCACCCACACCAGCCAGGGACGCTAGCGCCGCCCCCAAGCCGACCCGCCACGGCAACAGCAAAACTGACGCTCCCAGAGCAATGACCGCGAAGAGCCAACCTTCCCAGACTTGGCAGGACGTGATCACCCAGCGCCCGGTTCCCTCGGCACGCGGATACACCGCGCCGGCCATCATCACCAGCACCAAACAGCGCGCCACAACCGCCGCCGTCGCCACCAGCCACGGCGCTTGCAGCGATTGTTGAGCGAGCAGCTCCGCCAGGACGGCGAACTTGCCGAGCAGCAGCAACACGACCCCCACCATGCCAAACGCGCCCACCTGGGGGTCTTTCATGATCTTCAACCGTTCATCGGCATTCTGTCCGCCGAACAAGCCATCGCACAGATCGCAGAATCCATCCAGGTGCAAGCCGCCGGTCACCACGACCCACGCCGCCAACACCCCGAACGCCCCCACCCACGGCGATGCCAGACGAGCGACCCACACAACCAGCAAGCCCAGCAGCGCCGCCACGATCAAGCCGACATGCGGATACCACAGCCGGGAACGGGCAATGTCCCGGTCGGCGAGCGGCTGCCGGAAACGAATCGGCACGATGGTGAGAAAGGCCAGGGCCACAAGGAAGCTACGCATGGAAGGGCACGATTCGTAGTAACACACACACAATAAGAAAGCGATCGTGGGTTCTACCTGATTGATCGTTTCGCGCCACCAGCTGGGATAGCGCGAAACGATCAATCATAGAAAAATCTCAACAACGAGGCCATCGGCCCTCACTTCGGCATCACCACGAAATCCCCTTCCGCCAGGTCCATCGTGAAGGTCAGCTGGCCCTGGTCGTGGGCAAATCGCAATGACTTTTGTCCTGTCACCGAGCGGACATCCTTCGGGCAGTCGGGCAGATGCACGCGGACTTGCAGGTCCCGCACCGGGCCGTTGGTCCAGTTCACCAAGGTCAATAAGGTGCCTTGCGGATGGTCGATGAGCACGGCTTCGACGTGGGGATTGTCGCACACCACATCGAGCGGCACTGGCCTGGCACTGACGCCAAGCCGCACCAGCCGGGTCGCCGCCGGGTCGAAGTCGGTGGGATTGTACACCATCTTGCGGCCGCCGCGTGCCCAGGGGATCGGCTTCACCGCCGTCTTCATATAGGTGTTGCCGGCCAGCGTGCCGACCGCGAACGCCTTCCCCTTGCCGAGTTCATGCACCGTGACGGCGGCGCTGCCGTCGCTCCAGGTGCCCAGCACTGTGGCTTGATCGGGGACCAGCCGTTGTCGCATGCCAATGGCGGGAATTTTGTGGCCGTTGAGGGTGATGGTGTCCATCGGCTCCAGCAACGGCAATTCCAACAGGGTGCGTAGGACAACGACGTTCTTGTCCGTTTGACTATCTTTCAGCCCCAGCAGCTTACGCATGGCCGGCTCCGGTTCGCCGAACTGATTCAGATGGCCGATGCCTGCCGTGGCGTAGAGAATACCGCCGGCCTGGACCCATTGCTCCAGCTTGGGAATCACGCGGTTGTCAATCCATTCCCCGGCGAAATACACCACGTCGTAATTTTTCAAGTAGCCGTCGGTGATGTCGTCTTCCGTGATCAGATCGACGGCGTGCTGGGCGTGGCGCAGGGCCAGGTAGAGCATCTGCTGGTCTTTGCGGCAGATGATTTGATTGAGCTGGGCGGGGGCGTTCTGACAGCGGCGGGCGAAGGGGTCTTTTTCCTTGTCGATCATCAGCCGGGATTCGTTGAAATCGGTGGCCTTGCCGATGACCACGGCCACCCGCGCTGGCCGGAGCTTGCCGCCGACTTGGTACTTCTCCACTTCGCCAGTCTGATAAATGGCGTCGTGCAGCACGCGGAACGAATCCTTGTAACCCCAAGCGACGTAATTTTCCGTGAAATTTTCCTCTGGCGCCACCCAGAAGCTATTGATATGGCGTGCTCCCATACCCACGCTTAGCAGCATGTTCCGCCGCAGGAATTCCGGTTCCTGGCCGGGAGCGTGCGGCATGACATAGAAGTGAATCGGTTGCTGGTTGTACTTGGCGCCGCAGCGCATCTGGCCGAACATCCAAGACAGGATGGCCGGCACCTCCGGCACGCTGAAGATGTAATCCTCGGCCCAGATCATGCTCATGCCGTTGTGCTTGAAGATGTCCACCCATTGATAGACCGGCCCATAGCACAGGGCCAGGTGGTGCGGCGAATAGTTGGCGCCGGTCAGAGCGTGCGGCCCGATCAACTCCCTGACTAGCTCGGTGTTGGCCCGGAAGGCGGCGAAGCGTTCTTCTTCGTTAAACAGGTTCGAGTACCACGCCAACTTCGGATCGCCGGTGAGTGTCAGCGTGGCGTCTTCGGGCTTGATGCCGAGCTGGGCCTGCGTGATGCCTTGGTCTTTCAGCCAGGCGCGGAACTTCTCCTGCATCTTCGGGTCTTTGAAATTGATGCGCCCCAGGCCAATTTCATCCCCAAAGCTCATGATGAGAAACTTGTCTTTATCGGCGATGGCGGCGGCGGCCTTGCGCAGATTGGCTTCGCCGAAGGCGTGGGTGTGCATACCGGCCCGCGGCACCTGGGCATATTGATCCGGCAACAAGGTGTTGTAACCCAGTGCGTCTTTGAGAGCGGGTATCCACTCTTCCTTGCCGCGAAAGTCGCCGTAGAAGAGAATCTCCTTCGGTTTCTGGCCGCCGTTGGCTTTGGGCCATTGCTTGCTTTGCCCGATGAGTTCCGCCGCCAAGTCTCGGCTGGCTCGGACGCGGGTGTTCTTGTTCCAGGTGATGTCCAACGGTACCGACACGGCCTCGCCATTCGGTACTTTCGTGTCGCCCACGAGCTCCTTCCCCTGGGGATCGCGGGCGAACTGCACGGGGATCATCGCGCCATCGGCCAGCTTCAACCACAGCCCTTCATCGTGGACCAATCGGCAGAAGGGGCCAACGTTTACCCACTCGCTCCACTGACCGGGAGTCACGGGCGCATCGGGAATCTTGGTCGTGGCTCCGCCATATTGCGGCTGAAAGTGGCCGGCGCGGGTCACGATGAGCTGAGCGGGGGCGGACGACGTGTTCTGAAAACGCAGGTATAGTTTGGTCGCCGCCAGCGCTTCGAGGGCGAACGGCGTGCCGACGCGATACGGCTTGTAGCCTTCGTAGGTATCGTCAGGGTTGGTCGTCAGCAGCACGAAATCGACGCAGCGGTCGCCGGCGGGCTGGGCGTTGGCGACGGTGCGCAAACGAATCTCAGCGGCGCCGGCGGTCAGGTCGACCAGTTCTTTTGGTGCTTCGGCGGCGTCATGATCGACTCCCCACGGCCACCATAATTCATCGCTGGCGGCGCTGAAGCTCCACAGGCGCGGCGTGCCAGACTTGCCATAGACGTGCGAAAAGACCGTCTTGCCGTTCTGCGTAATGTCAATCTGATGCAAATAATTAAAATAAGGGGGCGCCTGGTACTTGCTCCACACTCGATATTTCCCCGCCGCCGGCACGTTGATCTTTTGCGCCGCCACGGAATCGACGCTATCCGCCGCCGCTCCCAGCAAGCCGCCGTGCGTCACCCACATGCCGCCGTAGGTGTGACTGGCGAAACTGTCTTGCTGGTGAATCACTTTCCAGCCCTTGTCATCTTGCGGCTGGAATTGTTCCCCCTCGGCGACGATGATCTCGCCCCGCGCCGCGCCAACGGCCGATAGCAAAATCGTCCCCACAAACATGAACCATCGTTGTCGCATCATGAATTCGCCCTTGTATCAATGGAAGCGTTGCCCGGTCATCATCTTAAAGGAAAAGGGGCGGCGGGAAAGGGGTGGAAAAAAGGGGACGCGACTCGATTTCGCTGGTTATCCGATTGCGTCCCGCTCCACTCTCCATCAGCAAATACGAGTCGCGTCCCCTTTTTCAATGGAACCTCTTGCTTTGGCGTCGGCCAAGGCCATAATAGAAGCCATCTGCTTCATGTCTCGTCACGAGGTAAGCCATGATCGTTGTCAATACGGAAAGCATTCCCGGATTCCGCGTAGTGCAAATGCTCGGCATCGTGCAGGGGAACACCGTGCGCGCCAAACATGTCGGACGCGACATAGCGGCGAGCTTCAAGAATCTGGTCGGCGGCGAGCTACGCGGCTACACGGAGTTGTTGACCGAATCGCGGCGCGAGGCTGTGGAGCGCATGTTGGCCCAAGCCAAGCAGCTCGGTGCCAACGCGGTGCTCAACGTGCGGTTCACGACCAGCGCGGTGACGGCGGGAGCCGCCGAGATGTACGCTTATGGTACCGCCGCCGTCGTCGAACCCGATACCGGTGGTTAGCGGCTTGTTTATTTTCAATGGATGGCTGAATTCAGCGATTCAATGTGCCTCCGCGTGCACGTACCGATGAATCCACTGTTCAGCAAAAATCCAATCCAGATGAGGAGTCGTCCATGCTGGAGCTATTGATCAGCGTTGGTGGTTTTCTGCTGTTGCTCGGTCTGGGTTTTTGCGTTGGCGGCAGCCGCGAACGGCGGCATTTGCGCCAGCTGGAACAGCGAGAGCGGGAACAGTCCGATTGTCTGATCACCCAGCTGAAGACCTTTCCGGGAGCAGCGACCGCCGACGCGCCGGCGTGTTTGCTGGTCGCGGAGGTCGTCATTGCCAGCGATTTCTTGAAAAGCTTCTTGGCCAGTATGCGCGGCATCTTCGGCGGCGAGGTGCGCAGTTACCGGACCTTGATGGATCGCGCCCGCCGGGAGGCGGTGTTGCGGGTCGTGGAACAGGCGCGCGCCCTGGGCTACAATGCCGTGTGCAACATCCGCTTGCAGACCGCGGATATTGGCGGCGGCACGGCGACGCAAAAATTCCCCATCGTGGCGATTCTGGCCAGCGGCACGGCTTATCATGCGACCGTGAAAACCTCATGAGCACACCCGAACACGATCCGTCGATTGCACACGAGCCACACCTGCGCGGCCTGCCGTTTCGCCCCGACCCCAGCGAAGAGACTGCCAAAAATGATTGGTTGTGCCGCGATCCCGCTGCCGTAGACGAAGACCGAGCCGAACAATCGGTGTGGGACGAACCAGGATTTTCCGCCGCGCTTGCCGGCCCGCCGCCGCCCGACGCCTGGACCTACTGCCGCTGGCTGCAACAGCGCCGCGCGGCCACGACAGCGGCCCAATCCTGGGGCGTGACTGGGGCCATCGCCCTGTTGGCTGGGCCTGTGGCGATTCTCTCGGCGTTTCTGAGCGTGGGATACCACACCTATTTCGCGGTCGTCAATCTGACTGTGATTGGCCCCCTCATCGAGGAAGTGGGCAAGGTCGCCGCCGCCTTGTGGGTGATCGAGAAACGACCGTACTTGTTCACGTCGCGGCTGCAAATCGGCTGTTGTGTCGTGGCTGGCGGTCTGGTGTTCGCTGGGATCGAAAACCTCTTGTACTTGCATGTTTACCTTCCAGAGGCATCCCCCTTGCTGGTGCTGTGGCGTTGGACTGTCTGTGTCGCCTTGCACACCGGCTGTTCCTTGGTGGCCGGGCTAGGGTTGATGCGTGTCTGGCATCGCACCATGACCACCTGGACGAAAGCCAATCTATCCCTGGCCGTTCCCTTTCTCATGGCCGCCGTGGTGATTCACGGTCTGTACAATGGCATGGCGCTCTTGCTGGAAGGGACCGTCTTCCGCTTTTGAAAGGCGCCCAACTGACGTTTCGCCAAAGGGACCGTGCAACCAGCGCATCCAAGCCGCAACCAGGAGTCCGGGTTTCATTCCACACTTTGGCGCAGCAGGCCCCAAAAAGGGGGGGGGTGGGGTGGAATGGAACAATGAAACAACATTATGTAAATCCATCTCCTTATTATACATTAGTCCACTACAACTGTAAAGAGCACTATGCCCGCGTTGGGAAGAGATGACTCGGCATTTCCTTAATATTGGTCCTTTTTCAAGGTGTTGGGGTTGAAGGGGAAGCCACGAAAGCCACGGCATACCACAATGGCCCAAGCGGCGATTGGTTGGCCGTGCTCCGTGTGGCGGACCATACGGGGTGTCTCCACATAATCAAAAGCAAAGTCGAGCAAGGGGTGAGATTCCCCGACGACGATAAATGTTTGACCGAGAAACAGCTGCGGATCGGCGAGCGGATTGGGACGCCAGAGATCATATTGGCTGCGGCGGTCGTTCAGAATGGACCCCAGGGAATAAACGGTCGGTTGTCCAGCGCAATAGAAGGCCAGTTCTCCCGGCAACGTCCAGCTGGTGCCGGCCAGCACCGGCTCGATCCCCTGTTGCCGCAGCTCGGTCCGCAGGCGATCGACCTCGGCGGCCAGCGTCCGCCAACCGCGCAGGCGACAAGTTGGGTCCACGCGCCGCATGGGGAAAGGCTGCTCGGCACTCGCCGGCCCGGTCAGCCGCGTGAACAGCGGCCATATGGTTTCACTGTGATGCGCCATCAATGTCACGACCAAGCTAAACACACATGTCCCGGTGACGCCCCCCGCCAACAGCCAGCGGCGGCGCGGTCCCGCGTCGAGCCATTGCCGCCGCAACCAACCGGCGGCCAACACCATGCCGGACAAATAGGCGGCCACCGGCCAATTCGGCTCTCCCCCTTTGTTTTTGAAGGCAAACAGCAGGAAAAACACGAACATCGGCACCGACAGCCACCACAGATACCGTAACGGCGCGTTCGGTTCCTTCCAGGGACGATAGGTGATGACGGCGGCGGCCCAGAGGACGAACCAGACTCCCAACCACAAGCCGAACTGCGTTCCCACATAGGCGAATGGCCCCCACCAATACCAGCGCGGCCCCTGGTTCAGGCCCGCATGTCCTTGCAGGTGCCGGAGCGTGATCCAATCATGCTGCGCGTTCCAAATGATGATAGGAAGACAACCGACGGCGGCCACGCCCGCGGCGACCCAGAACCCCGGCTGCCGCAACCGTTGGCGATAGCCCGGCGTGGTCCACAGAAATAACGCCAGCGCCGGCAGCCATAAGACCATGGTGTATTTTGCCAAGACGCCCACACCGATCACCAGCCCCAACCCCGGCCAAGCCCACGGTTTTTGCCGAAATACCGCATAGTATCCCAGGACGAGCGCCCACCCCCAGCAACAGACGTAGGGGGAATCGATGGTCATGATCCCCGATGCCGCCGCGATGAGTGGGGTAGTCAACGCCCCGATCACCACCAGCGCCGCCAGCCGATCTTGCCCGTAAATCAACCACGTCAGCCAGTACAGGCTCACCAACAACAAGGCACCACAGAGGACCGCCGGCAATCGAACCGCCAACACCGCACTCCCCGTGAGTGCCTGCGTCCACGGTTGTAACCAACTACTGGCGCGAATGAGATACGCCACTAGCGGCCCCTTGCTGTAGTAGCTCCAGTCCAAATGCCGCGACCAGTCCCAATAATGCGCCTCATCCGGGGCCAAATCGAGCGGGCAATCGTGGGCCAGATATACGATATGACCAATGGACGACAACAGAATCAGCGCGGCGGCCAGCAAGCGCCACCAGCGGTGGGACGCCGTGACGGGTGCGTCAAACGATTGCCGCCAGTGTAGCCATAAGCGCGTGAGCGACCGGCTAGTCGCCATGACCGGCGTATAAAATCGCGATGGAGGAGAAGACGGGGATGACTCGGCAAATTGCTGGGACATGAGCGCGGGGCCTCCTGCCTGTGGCGGACGAAAAGCAGTGCCTCATCGCACTGCGTGGATCAGGTGCATAACGTGGCGAATTGGCGGCGTCAAGGGGAAGGGTGCCGTGGCGATCGTGTCATGTTGACCCTTTTTCGATCTGCTCGCTCTTTCTTCATGATGGGGGGGTAGAAAAACAAACCGAGCCAGGCTTCCCGCGAGAAACCTGGCTCGTCGTCACAAAAACGAGAAGGTGGTTACAGTAGCTCGGTGACCATGCGGCGATCATCGAGCAGATGGCGTGGCCGACCACTGCCGTCGAGGAACGTCATGGCCGGATCAATGCCCATCTGGTAGTACATGGTGGCCAGCAGGTTGGCGGGCGCGTAGGGGCTGGCGATGGGCCGTTCACCGCGCGAGTTGGTGGCGCCAACGGCTTGCCCCATCTTGAACCCGCCGCCCGCGACCAACGCGCCTGCCGCCGCCGGCCAGTGGTCGCGGCCTGCCCGCGCGTTGACCTTCGGCGTGCGGCCAAACTCGCCCCACATGACCGTGATGACGTCGTCGCCCATGCCGCGATCGTGCAGGTCTTGAATCAAGTTGGCCACGCCCCGGTCCACGACCGGCAGCTGCCGAGCCAGCGTCACGAAGTTATTGGAGTGGGTGTCCCAACCGCCGATGGATAGGGTCACGCAGCCGACACCGGCTTCCACCAGCTTGCGGGCCGTCAAGAAGTTCTCGCAGCCCTTGTAGCGCTCTTTTTCCTCGGCGGTGAACTTGCTGCGGTCTAGGGCGTCGCGGACCTTGCCCGCGTTGACGATGTCAAAAGCGCGGGTGGTGAAGCTGTCCATCCCCTCCATCGCGCCGGAAGCGTCGATGTCGCGGCGGATGGTGTCGAAGCTGTCGAGCAGCTTGCGGCGGTCGTCCAGCCGATTGGCGGTGACGCCGTTAGCCATGCGCAGATTGTTCAAGCCAGGGCCGCTAGGCGTGAAAGGCCGATGGGCCACGCCCAGGTAGCCCGGTTCCGTGCCGCGCGTCGAGCCGCGCAGGCTGACGAACGGCGGCGTGTCGCCACTGTCGCCGCGAATCTTGGAGATGACCGAGCCAAACGACGGATTGTTCAGCGTCATGTTCTCGCGGTTGCTGGTGCCGGTCATGACCATCACGTCGGAATGCTCGTTGACGGTGACCAAGGACCGCATGCAGGCCAGCTTGTCCCACATCTTGGCTTGCAGTGGGAAGTGCTCGCAGATTTGCACGCCCGGAACATTTGTCTGAATCGCCTTGAATTCGCCACGGAATTCGACCGGCGCTTCTGGCTTCGGATCGTACATATCCATGTGAGACGGACCACCACCAAGATAAATCATGATGGCGGACTTGCGCGACGACGTGCCCGTCGTGCCATTCGGCCCGGCCAAGGCTTGCAGGCGCAGCATGTCAGCCAGCGTCAAGCCAGCGCCGAAAGCGCCGACCTTGATGAAATCGCGGCGTGACACACCGTCACAGAAACCGTGGCGGTTGCCCCAAATTGTGAACATAATGTCCCCCCTTTGGAAAAAGGTGCTGTGTGGGCGAGCTTCCGAGGATACGTCCAGGCGAAATCAACCCTGAAGGTTGTATGGTGGCAAGGAGCTATTCGGAGAGTTCGTGGTAGGCCCCTTGGTATTAGTCGGTGTATGGCGTGGACCATACACGAGCGGGCAGGTTGCGGCGATCTCTAACGCACTTTATTAGAAGCGATGCGGCACGGTCTGTCCAGGCAAAATCCTCAAATTCCAGAAAGTTTTCTCGAAAGGGAAAAAATGGCTCTCTCGTTGGCGTGAACAAGAGGTCTTTTAGAGAAACTATTCGGAAGAGTTGTTGAGAAAAATCCTTCGGTTCGCGCGGGGAATTGGCGGCCCACGCGAACCGAGGCATCCAACCATCGCTACTTCTCCACGACCCAGATGTTGCGGAAGTACACCGGGTTGCCGTGGTTCTGTAACTGGAGCGGGCCGGGGGTGTCGGTCTCTGGCTTGCCGCCGGGGGTTTCCTTGGGCAGCTCCAATTTGTCGTGAATCTTGACGCCATTATGATACACCGTGACAACGGCAGGAGCGATCTTCTTGCCGTCGGCGTCGAAGCGGGCGGCCTTGAATTCGATGTCATACGTCTGCCACGTCAAGGGGGGGAGACACATGTTGACCGAGGGGGCGGTCTGCGAATAGAAGCCGCCGCATTCGTTGTGCTTGCCTTCCAGACCGAAGCTGTCCAGAATCTGACACTCGTAGCGGTTTTGCAGATAGACGCCGCTGTTGGCTCGACCTTGGCCGCTGGCGTAGGGCATGAACGGTAGGCGGAATTCCAGGTGCAGATCAAAGTCCTTGAAGCTTTGCTTGCTGGTCACGCCATGATGGAGCAGATTTCCTTCGACCAGCTTGCCGCCGTTCCAGGCATCGGCGTTGCTGCCGTCGAAGAGAACCACCGCCCCTGGCGGCGGCTTCTGGCCCACGGTCTTGCTCTCACGCACGATGCGTTGCAGCGCGAACGCTGTGCCGCTGGGGGTCTTGCCGGTGAACAGGCCATCGACGATCTGACCGTTCCAATCCTTGCCAGCGACGAGGACCTTGCCCGATTCGGTCTTGGCCTTGCCGGGATACTTGGTCTCGCCGTCCCAACCGGCGCCCGGCAGTCCGCCCGGCAACAGCTGGACATCGAAGTTACCGTCGCCGCGCGCGATCACCTGCGCGCCGAGCTTGTCCTTGGCGTTGACGTACTCCCCTTGGATGGCGAAATCGGGGCCGGCCTCTTGGGCATTGGTGTACGCTGGGTTGGGCTTCTTGACTTGGGCAGGGGCCGCCGCCTGCGATACGATCAGCATGGCGGCCAGCAACACGACACACGCACGGAACCGTTTCATTCTGGGTGCTCCTCTAGGGTAAAAGAATCCTTAGTTGGGAATCGGCCATATCGTAACGATGGAATGAGGCATGCACAAGATGGCGCTCCAAGGATCGAGCCGTGTCGAGGATTCGGCGAATTCACGCTGGGTGGGGCATCCTCGCGATTTCACGCCGCCGGATGTTAGTTTTCGCGCCGTCAACCGTTTAGATATGCGAACAACACAACGCCATTCCCACGCGAACAGGGCCGAGGCGCTGTCTTGCTATCTGCTTGCCGCTTTCGCGGTGCGATGATTCTGAAAGGAGCCTCGCTCATGGCGACATTCCGTTGGGGAGTGATCGGGCTAGGTCTGCTGTCTTTGGCCGTCACTCCGTCGTTCGTTCGCGCCGCCGCGCCGGTTGGCGCTCCCGCCCCGCCGGGGCCGCTGGACGCCCAAGCCTTGGCCCAGCGCATCGACTTCCTCATCAACCAACAACTGGCCGAGCATAACACGGCCCCCGCCGGCGCAACCGAGGACGCCGAATTTCTGCGCCGCGTCTATCTCGACATTGGTGGCCGTATCCCGCCGGTCTCCGAAGTGCGTGCTTTCCTCAACGATTCCTCCCCGGACAAACGCCGGCGCGTCGTCGAACGTTTGTTGGAGAGTCCCTACTATGTCTCGAACTTCACCAGCGTATGGCGCGAGCAGATGGTGCCGGAAAACAACAACCCGCAGCTGCGCTTCGTGGTGAATAACTTTGAAATCTGGCTACGGCAGCAGATTCGAGACAATGCCCCCTATGATGCGCTGGTGCGCGAGCTGATCACGGCGCCAGTGAACCTCCAGGGGGGACCAGCGGGCCGGCCTGTCAATCCCGCCGCTGGTGCTGGCAATCCCATCGGCTACTATCAGGTCAACGAGTTCAAGGCGGAGAACTTGGCGGCCAGCACCTCACGCATGTTCCTGGGGGTGAAGCTGGAATGCGCCCAGTGTCACGATCATCCGTTCAACTCCTGGTCGCGCCAGCAATTCTGGGAATATGCTGCTTTCTTCTCCGGCGTTCAACCGCAGGGGCCGAACAATTTCTTCGCTGCTGGGCGGGAGAACCCGCAATCCCGCGAGATCAAGATTCCCGGCACCGAGAAGCTGGTGCAAGCCCGCTTTCTCGACGATACCGAGCCGGCCTGGGACAACCAACTCGGCACCCGCGCGATCCTGGCCGCCTGGATGACTTCTGCCGATAATCCTTACTTCGCGCGGGCGGCAGTCAATCGCTTGTGGGCCCACTTCTTCGGCATCGGCCTGATCGAGCCAGTTGATGAACCTGGCGATGACAATCCCCCCAGCCATCCCGAATTGCTCGACGAGCTGGCCCAGCAATTCGCTTACCACCAGTTCGATTTGAAGTACGTCATTCAAGCCATCGTGTTGAGCAAAACCTACCAGCGTGTCAGCGTCAGCCCACCGTCTGGTCAGGACGAGGATCCTCGGTTGTTCGCGCGTATGGCAGTCAAGGGCCTGACGGCGGAACAACTGTTTGACAGCTTGGTGCAAGCGACTGGCTACCGGGAACAGCCGGCGCCCAATCAGCGCATCGCTTTTGGCGGCAACACGCCCCGCGCCGAGTTTCTCAACAAATTCGCCAGTCAGGATAAGAAGACCGAGAAACAAACCTCCATCTTGCAAGCCTTATCCTTGATGAACGGCCGCTTCATCGCCGACGCCACCAGCCTCGAACGCAGCGAGAACTTGGCCGCCATCGCTGACGCCCCCTTCCTGGACACGCCGGGGCGCATCGAGACGCTGTTCCTGGCCGCGCTCAGCCGCAAGCCGCGCCCCGACGAGCTGCAACGCCTGGTCTCCTACGTCGAACGCGGCGGCGCCAAGAACGACCCACGCTCGGCCTTGGCGGATGTCTTCTGGGTCTTGCTGAATAGCTCTGAGTTTATGTTGAATCATTGAATTCTCGCTGGATTCTTCGGTTCGCGCTTGAGATCGCACATCCGCGTGAAACGATGAATCCTCGACAATATCCATGAGTTGAATTCAAACCGATTACATCCATACATTGAATAAGGAATCAAACCATGACCCATTTGCCCCATTCTCGCACGGATCAGGACGCCAGACTGTCGCGGCGCGATTGGCTGCGGCTAACCAGCGCGGGTTTCCTGGGTTACTCGTTGTCCGGCTGGCTAGAGACACTGGCCGCCGACACTGCCCAGCACCCGCAACGCCGCCGCGCTTGCATCTTGTTGTGGATGAACGGCGGCCCCAGCCAGATGGATACCTTCGATCTCAAGCCCGGACATGCCAACGGCGGCCCCTATCAGGAAATCGAGACTGCCGTTCCCGGCATTCGCATCAGCGAGCATCTGCCGACCGTCGCCAAGTTCACTGATCACATGGCCATCATCCGTTCCATGAGCACCAAGGAAGGAGATCATGGCCGGGCAACGTTCCACTTGCGCACCGGCTACCTGCCGCAAGGTCCGATTCAATATCCGACCATTGGCTCGCTGGTGTCCAAGGAACTCGGCGATCCGAAATCGGAGCTGCCCAACTTCGTCAGCATCGCCCCCTATCGGCTGTTCAACCCGGCGGCCTACGGTCCCGGCTTCTTGGGGCCGCGTTATGCTCCGCTCATGGTCGGCGAGACGAACCTCCAAGTCGTCCAGCAGCCGGGCCAAAACACCTACGACGAAAACGCCTTGAAGGTGCAAGATCTGGCTCCCCCCGGCGACGTGTCTTCGGAACAGGTGGACGCCCGCATCGACCTGTTGCAAGAGATGGAAAATGACTTCCGCGCCCGGCACCAGGGCATCTCAACAGCCAGTCATCAGACCGCCTATGATCGGGCGCTGCGGCTGATGCGCACGACCGCCGCCAAAGCCTTCAATCTAGACGAGGAAAAGGACGCCACCCGCGACGCTTATGGCCGCAACCTGTTCGGCCAGGGCTGCTTGTTGGCCCGGCGGCTGGTGGAGCGCGGCGTGCCGTTCGTGGAGGTGTCGTTGGCGGGGCGCGTCGGCAATGCTTTCGGCTGGGATACGCATGTCAACAACTTCGACGGCGTCAAGAGCCTGAGTGAAATCCTTGATCCCGCTTGGGGGACCCTGATGGCCGACTTGAAGGAGCGCGGCCTGTTGGATTCGACTCTCATCGTCTGGATGGGGGAATTTGGCCGAACGCCACGCATCAACCAATCGCGCGGTCGAGATCACTATCCCAACGCCTGGACGACAGTACTGGCCGGCGGCGGCATCGAGGGAGGACAAGTGGTGGGCAAGACTAGCGCCGACGGCACCACGGTCGAGGAACGCGAGGTATCCGTCCCCGAATTGCTGGCGACTGTTTGCGCCGCTGTCGGCATCGATCCCATGACTCAAAACATGTCCAACGTGGGCCGGCCCATCCGTTTGGTGGACCAAGGCGCTCGTCCCATCCCGGAGGTGGTGTCATGACCCAACGCACATCATTGACCTTGTTATTGGCTGGTCTGGCGACTGTCGCCACCGCCGCCGAGAAGGCCGTTCCTTCCCCGGAAACAGCCCAACCAATCGTCTTCATGGGGGCCAACCGACCGGTGCTGCTCCATTTGCATATCGAGATGGACGGCCAACCATTCACCACCGTTTGGAACGAGACCCTATCCGCTCTGTTCAGCTATCTGGATCAGGACGACGACGGCGTGCTGAACGAGCCGGAGGTCACGGGACGGGTTCCCAACGTCCAACAGATGCTACAGATCCTTCGCGGAGGCTTCTTCAACCGGATAGGCGGCGCCAGCGTTCGCTTCGCCGACTTGGACCAAGACGGCGACGGGGAAGTGACCGAGGAAGAATTTCTAGGCTACTACCAGCGTGCCAACCTGGGGGCCTTGCAGCTGGGCGCCAATCCCACCGTCAATCCGTTGGGGAACGCCCTCACGGATGCCTTGTTCACGCATCTGGACACCAACAAGGATGGCAAGCTGTCCAAGGAGGAAATTCAAGCGGCGGAAACCATCCTGCGCAAGCTGGACCTCAATGACGATGAGATGATCAGTGCCAATGAGCTGGTGCCCACCGCAGGTTTCAATCCCGTCCCACCGGGGGGATTCGGCACCACGCCCAGCAATTCCGCCGCGGCGTTGCTGAACTTCGGCTTCTACGTTGTCATGCCCGACGCTTCCCCCAACGGCATGACGCAACGGCTGGCGGTGGCGCAACAACTACTGGACCGTTACGACAAGGACAAGGACAACAAACTCAGTGCCACGGAAATCAAGTTAGAGCGCACCCTCTTCACCCGCTTGGACGCCAACGAGGATGGGTTCCTCAACTTGGTGGAGTTGACCGACTGGCTGCGACGTCCTGCTGATGTCACGATCATTCTGCGCTTGGGCGAGTTCCAAGGGGAGGCGGTCGAGATCGTGCCAGTCCAAGGGGGACTCGCCGGGCTGTCCGTCCAGCCGACCGGCTCTGGCTTGACGCTGTCCCTCGACGACGCCCAGATTCATATTGAGAGCCTGAACACGCCGACTGCGATCATCCTGAACAACCTGCAAAATGCCCGCCGATTCATCGACCAGCAGTTTGCCAACGCCGACAAGGACAAGAAAGGTTATTTGACGCGTCAGGAAGTGCAAGCCCCGCAATTGCGCAACCTGCTGGCGCCGCTCTTCGACTTCGCCGACCGCAATCGCGACGATAAGTTGACCAAGGAGGAGTTGAACGACTATTACGATCTGGTAACCAAAATGGTGAACAGCTATGCCATGTTGGCGGCGGGGGATCAGGGGCGTGGCTTATTCGAGATCGTCGATGCCAACCGGGACAGCCAGCTCGGCATCCGCGAGCTGCGCACCATGTGGGATCGCTTGGCCGAGGTGATGAACCTTGAAGACGAAGTCATCGACCGCGCGGCAATTCCCCGCCAATTGCAATTGCGCGTGGGGCGTGGCGTTTCCGGCTATTACTATCGCGGCCTGCAAGTGCCGATGGTGGGGCGTCCGGGCGTGGGGCCGACGGCTAATCCCGTGCCGAGCCGGGGGCCGCTGTGGTTCCGCAAAATGGACCGCAACGGCGACGGCGACATTTCACCGCGCGAGTGGCTCGGCAGCAAGGAAGAATTTGAGCGCATCGATGCCGACGGCGACGGCCTCATCAGTCGAGCCGAAGCCGAAGCCGCCGACGCCCTCCTGCGCCGCGCCGCCCAGGCGCCATAAGCGAAGGAATTCCGAAAATCGGTGCGGTTTATATTCGCTGACAGCCAGTTACACTGTTGGTGATTCCTGAGATTCATCGTTTCGCGCACGCTGCCAACTCCCCTGCGCGAAACGATGAATCTGATCGAGAAGATACCGAACGATTAGAATAGCCTGCCACGACGTTCCATTTTTCTAAACTTCCTCATTTCACCTCCACCCGGCACGGCATGATGGCCCAGACGGGTTCGCCGTTGAGCCGCAACAGACCGTGCAGCAAGTCCAGGGATTGGGCCAAATGGGGCAGGTCGCGCAGGAGGGGAAGCTGCACGTCGGGTAGCTGAGCGTCGGATTGCGGGTCCAGGAGCTGCTCGAAGAACGATTTCGGCTTGGGCAGGATGAGCAATTCCATCTCGGTGTCTTTTTCCCCTGCCATTTCCTTGGCGGCGGTGATGGCGTCGGCGAGGGTACCCAATTCGTCGATCAAGCCGCTGTCCTTGGCCTGCCAGCCGGTCCAGATGCGGCCCCCCGCCAGTTTTTCCAGGTCTTCCATAGTCATCTTCTTGCCTGCCTGTTTGCGTCCTTCCAGGGCTTTGGCCAGAAATTGATCGTAAACATCCTTCATCATCGCCGTCATGGCCTGGCGCTCGGAGGGGCTGAAAGGGGAATCAGTGGACAAGATGTTGGCATTGACGCCGCGGGTGATGACTTCGGTGTTGAGGCCAACCTTCTTTTCCAGTCCGCCCAGCACCAGCTTGCCGCCGACGACGCCGATGGAGCCGGTCAGCGTCCCTGGCTCGGCGTAAATCTTCCGGCAGCCCATGCTGATGTAGTAGCCGCCGCTGGCCGCCGTGTCTCCCATGCTGGCGATGACTGGCTTCTTGCACTGGCGCAGCTCGTGCCAGATCAGGTCACTGGCTAAGGCCGAGCCGCCGGGACTATCGACACGCAGCACGATGGCTTTGACCGTCTCATCCTGCTCGGCTTGGCGGATGGCTTGCACCATCGTCGTCGAGCCAGTGACCGGCCCGGCGAACAGGCTCTCGCCGCTCTTACCGGTGGTGATGACGCCGGTGGCGTACAGTACGGCCACTTTGGGCTTGGAGGAGCTGGTGGGTTTAGGGGGAGAGAGTAATTTCAAGATGGCGAAGGGATTGCCGAAATCGATCTCCTGTTTTTTCTTGGAACCGTAGTTTTTCTCGACGACTAACTGGTCCACCTTCAAATCGGCCTTGATTGCATTTTGATAGTCGGTAGCGTAGGCGACCCGATCAATCAGCCCGGCTTGCAGCGCCGCCTTGGCGGTGTAGGGGCCTTTGTCGATGAGCTGCTTGACCTGATCGGTGGTCCATTTGTGGGACGTGCGCCCCTTGGCGATGCGTTCGACCAGTCCCCGGTCGAAATAGGCATCCAGCACCAGCTCCAATTGCTGGCGAAATTCGGGACTCATGCGGTCGCGCGTGAACGGCTCGGCGGCTCCTTTGAAGTCTCCCATTTGCAGCATGTCGGCCTGGACGCCGATTTTGTCGAATAGGTTCTTATAGAACGTGGCACCGCCGCGCAGGCCGACCAGCAGCAGCCAACCGGCCTCCGGCATACATATATCATCGCAATTCACGGCAACCAGGTAATCCATGCTGTTGCCGGCTTCGAGATAGGCATAAACTTTCTTGCCCGCGGCTCGGCAATCCGCGACGGCCCGGCTTAGCTCATCCAACTTGCCCCAGCCGACGCTGAGGCCGTCGAGTTCGAGATAGACCGCCTGGACCTTGGCATCCTTTCGCGCTTGGCGCAGACGATCGAGCTTGGTTTGGAAGTTTTCGGGACTGATGCCGAACAACGGATCAGCGGCGATGGGGGTTTCGTCCAGACTGCCGGTCAAACGGATATGGGCCACGGTCGCTGACTTATCATCAGCGCGAGTGGCGGTCGGCGTCCCAATGAATCCGACAATCAACACGGGAACAAACCACGAGGCGCGATGCGACAACATGTGAATATCTCCCAAGAAACGAACGGACGAAAAAACACCTAGTTATTCGTAATTCGACCAAAATCACGGTTTATTGCCCCGTTATGGGATTTAGCGGTTCACGCGAGAAGTGGGACCGAGCGCGAACCGATGAATCATCCGGGCAACGAATACCAAACTAGACCAACCACGATGAACTTTCAAGCAATCCAAGATTCATCGAATCAAGACATGAGGTCATCATGACAACCCGCCAGCGCGGCATATTCTGGATCATGTGGGGATTGTGTCTGGTTACGCCCGCCGAAGGGATGGGGCAAACTGCCGCGCTGCCGGTGGAGTGCTGCGTGCCGGTCTGCCTTCCGCCGCACTGCGTGCCGGTCTGTCCGCCTCCCTGCCGCGCTGTGTGCGTGCCGGTCTGTCCGCCCGTGCGCTGCGTGCCACTGAAGTGCGTGCCGGCGCGGACGCCCAAACCGGCCCCCGTGGCTTCTAAACCTGTCGTTTCCGAACCGCCCCCTGCGCCGGTTCCGCCCACGGTGAAGCCCGTTGTCGCGCAGGCCTCTCCCACGCAAGACCCACCCGCCCCAGTGCTGGTGTTGCGCCTGCGTGTGCCCGCCGTGGTGCCCGTTGGTCAAGAAATCCATTATCGCATCTGTGTGGAGAACGTGGCCCGTGCCGACGCCCATCATGTCCTGGTCCGTAATCCGCTGCCGGCCAACGCCCGCTTCGTCCGCGCCGATCCCGAACCGTTGGCCCACGAACCGGAGATTCTGTGGAACTTGGGAACGGTGAAAGCCTGTGAGTGCAAGGAAATCACGTTGGTGCTGCGCCCCACGGATGGCGAAGAAGTCACGAACTGCGCCCGCGTCCAATTTGAATATGGTCAATGTGTAGTCACCAAAATCGCCAAGCCGGAATTGACCTTCCGCAAGTGCGGCCCCGAACAGGCTCAATTGTATGACATGTTGAAGTATCAGTTGGAGATTCGCAACACCGGGGCCGTGCCGATTCACAATATCCACGTCAAGGACAATTTGCCCGAAGGCTTGGAACATGAAAGCGCCAAGCCGCAGTTGACGTGGACGGTGGACTCCTTGGAAGCCGGCCAGATGCGCTGTATCGAATATCAGGTGGTGGCGCAAAAAACCGGCGTGTTCCGCAACCAAGCCGAGCTGACAACGGGAGAGCTGCGTCTGGAAGCGGACAGTACCGTCACCGTCACCGAAGCGCAATTGGCGTTGAAAAAAACCGGACCCGCGACGTGCATGGCCAACCAGTGCGCCAACTATCTCCTGACGGTGAGCAATCCTGGCACGGCGGCGGCCACCAACGTTATCCTAACTGACCATTTGCCAGCGGGGATGGTATTGGAACGGGCCAGCGACAACGGCCAGCTACAAGGAACGCAAGTCCGTTGGAACTTGGGCACGTTGCCGCCCGGGACAGAACGGAGCGTCGAGCTGCAAACGCGGGCCGATGTCGCGGGGCGTTACTGCAACCAAGCCAGCGTGACCGCGGACCGCGGCTTGACGGCGCGGGACGAAGTTTGCACCGACTTCCGAGGGGTTGCCGCCTTGTTGCTCCAGATTGATCAGGAAAATCCCATCGAAGTCGGCAGCGAGGGGTGGTATCGCATTCGTATCACCAACACCGGCACGGAAACGGCTCATCATGTCCGCGTTGAAGCGGAATTGGCGGAACAGGTGCAATTCCTCACCGCGCATGGCCCGGCCTTGTTCCAGACGTTGGAACGAACCATTCGCTTTGATCCGATCCACCTCGCCGTCAACGATCAACAGATTTACGAAGTGCGTATCCGGGGTGTGAAGCCGGGGGAAGTTCTCTTTCGCGTGTCGCTGACTTCCGATCACTTGCCATCCGGCCCGGTACGTTCCGAGCAACGCACCACCATTTATGAAGGAGCGCCGCCCGCCCGGTTGCAACAGCCGCAAGACGGTCAGCTGCCTCCCGCCCCGCCCAAGCTCGCCCCCCCGATGGGCACGACATCACGAGACCAACATCCTGGAGACATCCAGCCGGTGTCGAGCCAGACGGCCGACCTCGTTCCTGGTGACACCACGGAGGAACCAGGGACGACCGCCATTCCGCCACCACCACCCCCCGCCCCCATCGACGAGATTTTGCCCCCCACGACGCTGCCCTCGGATGTCACCGACCAAGCCGATCCACCCTCCACGCCCGAATGGGACGTGCCGATGACATTCCCGAAGATGGATTTCAACCCTGAATCATCCACGCCGGAGCAGCGCATGGAGTGACTTCGATCCGCGAGCACGCCGTGGCATCGGTTCCGTGGTCCTCATTCCTCAAGGTTTTCCGGTGTAACGATATGCCCACACGGTTCGATCTTGAATGACGACAAACACGTTTTGAGCCGGATCGAAGTAGGCCAGCCGTTTGTTTCCTTGGGGCATCGCGTCCCCTTCGGGTCGCAGCTTCGTCCAGGTAATCTTGTCCGGATCGTAGGCCCAAAGCGTATTCGTTTTGAACTCCACCAGCAAGCCGTGGCCGCTGACCGGGTCGTGATACATTGGAGAGCGGGCGTCGTGGCCATAGGGGACCTGTTCGGATTCCATGTCCATCGAGAGCACCTTCTTCCACATATTGGCCTTGGGGTCGTAGTGGAACGTATCCTTGTGACGTTGCACGATCACCAAATGGCGTTGAGAATCGTAGTAGCCGACTTGTTCCGGGGCGGGGGATTGCTGCTCGAAGTCCGAGGTTTTACTGTTGGCTTTCAGGTCCCGCCATTGGTTGCGCTTGGCATCGTACAACCAGGTGCCACGCATCTGCCAATTATTGCCATGCCAGATGGAACCGTTTAAGTCCGGGACATACTCCAGCATCCCGCCGAAAATGGGCCGAGGATACGGTGGCGCGGTCTTGAGCATCTTCCAGGTGGCAGTGTGCGGGGAGAACGCCCACAACGGTGGGCCAGTGTAGAGCTGAGCCGGATCGCCGCCGAGTAGCTCGACGGCTTTCTGCTTATTGGTGACCCAGGTATTCATGAACAACATTTGCTTTTGTACCGGGTCATACGTCAGGCCCCACCAGGTATGAGCAATGACCGCCGGGCCGCCGCGTTTGGTGATGAGGATGCCGTCTTTGAACTCGACATCGCTGTAATCCTTGCCCAACCCGGTGTAGTCGCGCGCGTTGTCGGGAGCGTACAGCATGATCCACGTCAGGGCGGCCAGGTCAAATTCCCAGACATCGTTCAAGCGGTGCGGAACACCGTGGTTGGCGCCACAGAACAACACCCGCCGCCGCTCCGGCGCCCAGACCATCTTGATCGTGAAGTCTCGTCCGCGCGGCCCGGTCTTGTCGAGATTGAAGCGTTTGGCGACCTCATTGAAGTCACCGATGACGTCGGCCTGACCAAGTACGGCGGCTTGATTGGGTTGCAGGCTTTGGATTTTCGCCAGCGCCGCCTCGTTGACCGGAACGGCGGGCTGGATCGGTTCCTGGCCAGCGGACCACTCGCCGTGCGGGACAAGAATCACCAAAACGATCAGCAGCGGTCGATACATTGCTTGATTCCTCGATGGCGGGTCATGTTCATCTCCTTTTGTTCGGCGCACCGGCGCCTCCTTCACCACGCCCGGCGCACTTGGTACTATGATGATCATTCGCCGCGGAGAGTTCCAGTCATTAGCAGCAATGACAACTTTTTTGTCTTTCAGCAATTACAAGAAGGACCATCCATGAGCGCATCGGCCAATGCCTTGTCTTCGGAAGCCACCACAACCTCTGGCCCAAGCGTGTGGGCGCGGCTGTGGGCTAATCCGTTGTCGGGACCGGTCGTGGGGCTGCTGGCGGTACTGGGGTTGTTCATTTTGCTGATCGGCATCAAAGGGGAATTGCACAACTTTCTCAGCACGCGCAATCTGCAAGTGCTGCTGCACGAGGCGGCCATTCCCGGCGTGGTGGCCTTGGGGATGTTAATCATTATCATTAGTGGTGGCATTGACTTGTCGGTCGGCTCCGTGGTGGCCCTGGTCAGCGTCGTGACCATGCAAGTGTATCGTCATCTGTACTTGGATACCGGCTCGATGATGGCGGCCAGTTTGGCGGCAGTGCCGATGGGGGTGGTCGTGGGGGGCTTGTGCGGCTTGGCCAACGGCTTGATCATCACACAGCTGCGCCTGCCGCCGTTCGTGGCCACGCTGGGGATGCTGGGGATCGCGCGTGGCTTGGCGGTCTGGCTGTCGGGACGTACCCTAGTCACATTCCCGCAAGGGGCCCGGCCTGGTTGGGTGGATGCCCTGAACCGCATTCATGCTGAATATACATTGTTCGATCCGGGAATTTGGATTTGGTTGTTGCTGGCGGGAGTCATCGCGGTGATGTTGCATTTCACCGTGTTGGGCCGGTATTGCTATGCCATTGGCTCCAATGAAGCCACGGTCCGCTTGTGCGGCGTGGCGGTTGAGAAAAACAAGGTCATCCTTTACACCATTGCGGGGCTGCTGACTGGCTGGGCCGGCGTGTTGCTGTTCGCCCACGGCACCAGCGGCGATCCCAGCGGCGGCGAGGGGCTGGAGCTGCGCGTCATCGCCGCCGTGGTCATCGGTGGCGCCAGCCTCAAAGGCGGACAAGGAACCGTCACCGGCGCCCTCCTCGGCGTGCTCATCCTCGGCATCCTGGCCAACGGCGTCAGCATCTTCAACGTCCCCGTGGAAGTGCAACACATTCTCATCGGCGTCATCATCATCGCCAATACGGCGTTGTCGCAATGGCGAAGGCGGGAGTGAGGAACTCTTCCCAAAAGGAACCGATGGGGTGGGACCGAAATGGGAACCGGATCGGCAACGCTGGCTGGAATTGTTATCGTATCTGTATGCCTTAGTGTATCATGAATGACAGTCGGTGTAACAGCCGGCCTTGCACGCGCGTATCGAACGTTCGGTCCAGACCGATCCCCACCGCCAAGAGGTGTTTCGCATGGCAAAATCCATCGCACAGATGGACATCGAGCAGGGCAAAGAGGCAGGACGAACAGACCAATGAATGATAATACAGGTTCGTCAATCCTCGATGGCGGCTGGGCCGGATTCCATGATCTCAATTTGAGCGGCTTGGGGGTTGGGGTCGGCGCCGATGAGTAGCCAGGCGGCCCCTTGCAACACGTCGGGGCGGGCATCACGGATGTGTTCCACCATGGGCGCGGACAGAGTCGCTTGCAGACGGTGGTCGGTGAGTCGCAGGGGACAGCTTTCCATCTCGGCGCCGGAGAGGTGCCGGCGTTGACACCAGGCTAACCAAGCTTGGCGCAGCTGCTCGGCCGTCGGCTCGGCGGCCAACTCCGGCCAGACTTCCGGCCAACCCTCGGACAGACGCAACACGGGCCGATCCAACCGTAACGTCCAATCCGCTTCACTGACGGCGAATCCCAGCAAGCCATCGTGTTCGTCGGTTTGTCCTTGCACCAACAGCACGCGCCAGCGTTCGATGTGATCCAGGATGACACGCCGCCAGACGCGCAGCGGGTCGCTGGTCTCCGTTTCCTCTTCTTCGTCGGTGCCGGCCAACTCTTGGACATCGCTGGGAAAGTGCGCCTGTTGTTTCCATTCCGGAGAGCTTTGGATACACGCGCGGAGATGCTGAGCGTGAAAGCCGCCTTCGGTTTCAGGGGGCCAGGAGATGCCCGTGGCCTCGGCGAGCGGAAGGAAGGTCGGCGCTGACTCCGGCGAAGCGTTCTCGACGAAGAAAAACGTCCGCCGTTCGTGCGTGTGGTGGGAATAGTGCTCACAGCGCAGCGCTTGCCGGCCCACTTCCGCCAGCTGCCAGCTTTCCGAAGTCAAAGCCTGAATCAAGCCCAAACTCGCCAATTCGGCCAAGGCTCGCGCCAGCACCGGAGGTCCCAAGTGTAAATGCGCGTCCAAGACGGGTAAGGTGACGGGTTCCGACGACGTAGCGGCTGACAGCGCCAACGCGCGCAGCACCTGCCGATGCCAGGGATCCAAGGGCTGGCGACGATTCACTATCACCAATGCCTCCACGCGATGCACGCGCCAGCAAGCCAGCCACAGACGGCGCGGCCGCCACGGGGTCAGGTCGTGCCACCAGGTGGACCAAACACGGCTTGTCGGAAAAGTCAGTGGGGAGGAAACGATCATGCGCAAACACCGGCGCGTAGCTGGAACGCTTGAGAATATAAGCCCTGTCCATGCAGATAGCGAACCAGACGCTGGATTAAATCGCGTTCGCGGGTAGCGGCGGCGTCATCAAGATGGTCGAGCGCTCCGTGCCACTGACCGCGACGGATGAGAGTGCCAGGGTCCCCGAAGAGAATCAGCTTGTCCCGGGTCCGCGTCAGGGCCAAGGGGAGCGCGTTAGGGTCCGTGCCGAACGAAACGGCACGATGCGTGTGGCTGCGGGTCAAGCTCACCAGCACAGTTCGGTACTCCCGCTGCCGTGTCTCTTGCGGGATGGCGACATGGTGTTCCAAACCCGTATCACGCAATAAGGGGGACTGGCCAATCAAGGCACGGATCAACTCCACTTGAGCAGGATACAAGGCCAACACACCGACAGAGGCATCGGCCAAGCTCGTCAAGGAGATATCGCCATTCCGCGCCAGCTCCTCCAACATGCGGACCACGGCTTGGGCCTCGGCGTAGTTGACAATCCCTTGAGCCGGCAGACAGGCACGCCACTCCCGAGGCAGTCGCTCGACGTGTCGAGGATTGGCCAGATGACATTCCAGCCCCGCGCCGCCCCGGTCGGGACGCTTGCGGTCATTGGCGCGTCCTGGTCGGTGGCTCGGTTCCTTGTCCGGCGGCGGCACTGGCACGAATTCCACTGGTGTTGGCGTGTCCGCGTCAAGGGCCGATGTCTCCACCGGCCAACGGTAGCTGCCATTGTAGAGCAAATCACTGACAATGGCTGCCAAGGGGAAGCGCATGCGGTGCGGCACGGGCAGCCATGCCGTCCGGCCCCAATCGCGGATGGGCAGATGTCGGCGCGCCCACTCCTCGGCCGCGTCGCGCGTCCAGCCGGCGGCGCGGTCGAACTCCAAGCCGAAGGTTCGCCAATAGGTGACACTAGGATGCCGTGCTTCGCTCCGTTCCCGGATCGAACCGACCAGCTCGCGCACTCCCGGCGCCAGCGCTACCGCGGAGCCGCGCGAGCCGGGTGTGTCAGACAGCCGCAACACCAACCGCTGTTCCTCCGCGCACCAGCTCAGCGCGTGGCCAGCTGCCTGGACGGGCAGCTCTTCTAATTCCTGGAACAGAAATTCCTTGGCCTCGCCGATGGTCATGGACGGCGGAAAGACCACTTCGACCAAGCGTGGCTCCGTCCTTGGCAAGGTGAGGATGTGTAGCTCGATTTCCGGTCGATCCACCAACGGTTCGCATTCGATCCACGGACGTTGTTCCGGGAGGAACGGCGCGAGCTGGCAGCGCAAGCAGTCGTTTTCTTGAACCCATGTATAAGGCCAGCGGCTGGGGTCGCAATGAAGCTGGTCCCAGAGACGCTGGAAGAAGCTGACAGGTGGGGCGGAGTTGTCCGCCGAGGATGGGGAAGCCGACTTGCCTTTTCCGGCAGCGTGCTCGCCGTTGGCTGGCTCGGTCGTGTCCTGGTGCCTGGTGGGTTCGCCTACCAACACCCAGCGCCGTGCCCAGCGCGCGACGTGCAAAAACTCAGCTTCGCTGATCAACTGAGCGTCTTCCAGAATCAACCAATCAAACTCTCGGAAATGAGAATTCTCTGAGTTGAAATGCTCATCACTTTCCCATCCGCGCGGCGTGGCCAGGACCACATTCATGTATTGCAACAATCGTTGCGGCAGAGAGGCGCGCAATTGCTCCAGGCACTCGGCCCAGTCGTGAGCGAACAAGCGGTCTTGTTCGAAGCGTTCGCGCAACGCTTGCCAGGCTATCCGAGCCTCGGCAACCGCTCGCGGCGCGCAGGTGGCGGGGCGCGGCGCGCGGGGCGCCAGCTCCACCAAGCGCTGGTGCCATTTTTCTTGAACGATCTGCTGTTCCTGTCGCAACGCCGCCAATTGATGATCGATGTGGGACTGGCGCCGTGTTACTTCAGCGTTGATGAGCCGGTCCCGATCCGCCGCGAAAACCGCGTTCGCTTGCTGACGCTCGCCGCTGAGGCAGAGGTTCTCAGCTTCGAGTTCGGCTTTCTCGCGCAGGAGTTGGCGGCGCTGTTCCGCGATACTGGCGTGTCGCGCGGGAATCCCCCGCAGCGTGGCCCGCCACCAAGCGAGCGTCCACCAGCAGCCCTGCTCTTTGGCTGTGACAAGCGGTTGAAGCGCCTCCAGTTGACTTTCCACTTGAGCCAATTCTTGCTGACACTTGCTCAAGCGTTCTTGCAAAGCGGCCAGTGCGCAATCGAGACGTTGTACTGTCTCATCGTGCTGTTTCGCGCGGCAGCACAACTCGGCCAATCGGTCGTGCGGCGTTCCCGCCAAGGCTGGCTCGGTCTCATGCTGAATTTCCAGCGCCACGGCATCACGCTGTTTCGTCAACCGTCGCGCTTCCCCCTCCAGATGTTGCCAACGAGTTGCCAATTCCTCCAGAATCGACCAAAGCGGTTCGTCTCGGTCCCAACGGTGTTGGAGTTGTTCAAGGTCGATGATTTGTCGCCGGGTCTGAAGCAGAGATTGTTCCTGGATGTGCCGCAAGCGTTCCGCGAAGGTCAGGGATGCCTCGACGGGGGACAAGTCAGCGAGCCGTTCCTCGCGTTCCAGGCAGCGCACGGCGAATACGTCGGGGCAGGTAGCCAACCGCTCGCATAGGTAGCGCAACGAAGCCGCATGAGGAGCCAGCACCAGCACGCGCTCGCCGCGTCGGGCGGCTTGCACGATAATCTCACGCGCCACGCGCGACTTGCCGGTGCCAGGGAGACCTTGAATCAAGCAGATATCGGGGGTGTGCAGGGCACGGGTCACGGCCGCACGCTGGTTCTCGTCCAAGGCCGTATCGTGAAAGTCATCGGGGTGCCACGAGCTTGGATCGAGGGGAACCAAATCGCCCTGGAGCACATGGGCCAAGACTTGACGAGGACGGTCAGTGCCAACCCCGTTGGCGGCGGCCAATTGATGTGCGTAGAGGACGCCTTGTTCGCGGGCCAAGCGCAACCACTCCGCTTGCTGCTCGGGCGCGGCAGTGAAGAACAGATGTTCCCAGAGGGGGAGACGGGCTTCTGTTCCGTCACCCGTCACCCCTTCTGGGAGCATAGCAGGGGAGCCAGGGACTGATCGGAAGGCTGCTTCCGACCCACCACCTGAGGCTTGCCGTTCCCGTTGTGTCATCGAGTATCCTCAGCGGCAATCCATATCATAGGGCTTTTTTTCATGGCATCATCGTGGGAAATTAGGCAGGTTCCATTTCCGTGGTGGCTCGTCCAACACGGCTGGACGTTCCCGCCGCGCCTCGCTTCACAATAATTCGCCGTAAGTATAATCACTTTTGTTTCGTCAAGCTATGTACTTGGGGGCAAACGGGTCTATTTTCTCAGGTTTCTCACCTAGAGGGAATGGCATCCGGCTTGGAAATCTCATCCCCTATTCTCAGCCTGTTAGAAACATCTCCGGCGAGTGGGGGCCGTGCGGCTCCCGGTGCAGGGCGTCATTGGGAGCCTGACGGCCTCCGCTCGCCAGTTTTCCCATATGGGAGTTTCCTAACGGATTCTTCAGTGTTAGGAGACTTGTCGAAAAAGTTAGGCAAGCATGTTGGACTTCATCTTCCCTCCACGCGGAGAACCTCGATGGCGGGTTTCGCCATCATCACGCGCATGACCGGCAGCATCGGCACCAGCGATTGCGTGTCGTGCCAGCTGTGATCGGCGATCTTGATGTGAGCGGCGCCGATGTGCCCCTGACCCAGCGTACTGTCAATCGCCAGCCATTGTCCATGCGCGAAAACTTCCGTCCACATATGATAGGCCAGCGTGGGGCCTTGAGACAATTCGGCATACACCAAGCCTACCGCTGTCCGCGATGGGACGCCGACGGCCCGGCACATGGCCGCCGTCAACATCGAAAATTCGCTGCAATCCCCTTCCAAGGTACGGGCGACATGATCCGCCGTCGCCATCGCTTCCGTGAAGTTTAACACTTTCATGCGTTGGCGCACCCATTTTTCGATCCGCTGGGCTTTTTTCCAGGGATCGGTTTCGTCGCCAACGGCTTGCGCGGCATACATCCGCACCCGGGCATCGTCACAGTTGATGAAGTAATTACTTTGCAAAAACTCCGCGCCGGCCTTCTCCGTCCCCTTCATGGTCGGGGCTTTGACCGCCCGCACATGCAACTCGAACGATTTATCTCGAACATTTTTCACCTCTTGCCGGTCATCCTGAGCGAAGGCCGTGCTGGGATCGTCGTCATCCTTCAAGGTGATGCGATAGACGACGGCGTCGGTGTCATGTGGCCGCGCCAAACGGCGATTCAGTCGGATGCTTTGCGTCAGCCCCACGTCGGTCATCGACGATGGCACCGCGATCGGCGCCAGGGCCACGGCGCGCGTCGCGCGATACAGGACGATCTTGCCCAAACCGGGAATCTGCGTCTCGGAACGAAGCGGCTCACGCTGGGCGTTGAGCCACATGTGCATGGCCGGCAATTGAATGCTGGAGCCGCCCGGCAGCATGATCTTTTCCGGCGTCACTTCGACGCGCAGCAGTTTCTTCTTTTCCTGAAATACTTCCGTTTCTTCCTCATCCTTGACTTGGACGCGAACGGTGACGATGGCATTCAACGTCGGCTCGAAACTCTTGTACGTGAGTTGATCCCCTGGTTTAACCTTCCGTTCCTGAAAGAGACGTTGTTGTTTGTATAACCCAAGCACATCATCGCTCCAGGGGATCTTACGTTCCACCTGATATTGCCCCTCTACTTTGACGACCATCTGGTTGCCAACCAAACGCCCTTTCAACACCATTTGCTGTTGTTTGCCCAGATATTGGACCATGGACACGCCCACGACCTTGCCGTCTGGCGTTTCCTCGGTTCCGGATTCCATGCGCATCGAGGCGGTGTCCCGGAAGCGACGGACGCTCAAGTTCATGGTCAAATGGGCATGCAGCTCCTTGCCGACTTCCTGCACCCGCGTATGAAAATAGCCGGCGCGATGACCGTCGAGATAAGCCGCATCCCAAGTTTCATACACCACCGGGTCGGCGGCCCGCGCTGGCGCCAGCGGCATCAGCACCACAAACGCCCCTAGCCACGCCATGCCCCATTTGTTCATGTCAGACTCCTTCTCTCGAGTCAGTCATTTCGCCCGGTTTCCAAAGCTGGAGAGACCGGGCCGCCGTTTCTCATTCTCCCAATCATATCCAGACTGAGCAAGGAACCAACGCCAGAAACGATTGCCGCAAAGCAGGAAATCGGGGGGAAGCAGGGAGGTTGTATAAAGGATAACCAACTTGCGGGTGGTGTCGAGTCAATTTCCGTGGATTTATCAATTTCGCCAGATTGTTTGAGGCTGGCACCTTTCCCCTGGTGAGTGAGATTGCCACCACGGAACAATGACCGAGCGCTGGCTCCGTTTCGGAAGCCAACCGAGTGTCCGACCAGGTCAAGATTGATCACCGACAAACCAGCATGATTGATAATCACACACCGGGAAGATGCGTCCCCAGGCCGGATTTCGTGCCCAGATGGTTCCCAACATTATGAAATATCGGACATTGTGTATTGCAACAATTGTCGTCTCTTGTGGATTGTGGCTTTGGTATTGGAATTGCGGGGATAGGGGGGGGGCTTTTCGGAAGAAAAAGGGACCGGAGACCCCAACCTTCCCCCCATTTGTAGCGTACAATAAGCACAGATACGTCAACCGCAGTCTCGCTTGAAGGAGATAGCGACATGCTGGTCTTAAGCCGCAAGCTCGGAGAAAAGATCGTCATTGGCGACAACATCTGTATCACCTTGGTGGACATCGATCGAGGCAAAGTGCGCCTCGGCATCGAAGCCCCTCGTGAGGTTCCGATCTTTCGCCAGGAACTGTTAAACAATACTCCACCGACTCCCACGCCGGATACGGTGGTGGTGTCCAAGTAACCCATCTTCTCTTCACCGCGCAGGTAAGCGAGATGTATACGGCTTGGATACTTTCGATCCCTGTCCGGAATCGTCCCAGGCGAAGCAATGGTCATTTCCGAGGCGTGGGTTGCGTTTTCTCAATGGCGCGCAATTGCTCGGTGAACTCGGCGTTGTCGGGAGCCAGGCGCACCGCATCCCGTTGCAAGGCCAAAGCCGAATCGTGCTGTCCCCGTCGCAGGTGGGCAGCGGCCAGCCAGTGCAAGATGGCGGCATCCTTTCGTTGACTCTTTTCGACGGCCGCCGTCAAATCGGCCAAGGCTTGTTCTTCCCCGCGTTCCCAAAGAACTCGGCCCCGAACGTACCAACCGCGCGGATCATCCGGACTCAAGCGGATGGCGTGCTCGGCGTCGTGCAAGGCCCGACTGAGCCGGCCTTTTTCCAGCGCCAACAAGCCGCGCAGGGCGAATGCCGGCCCGATGGGGGTGTCGTCTCGACATGCCTTGGCCAACAACGTCCCCACTCGCGCGACCGCTCCCTCCACGTCCCAGGCATATTCCGCGCAGACGAAGGCATCGACGGCCCGCGTCCAAGCTTCCTCCTCGTCCGGGGGCATGGTCACGGTCTTCAGAATGGCGGCCCGGCGTTGTGTTAGCGGTGGCACCAGGGCGCAGGTGCTGGCCAAATCGGCATGGTTTTTGGCCAGGCGCTCGGCCCGCAAGGCCTGATCCTCGGCTTGGCGCAGGTTCCCCAAGGCAATGTGACTACGAATCAACCCTGCCAACGCCGGCGCGGCCAAGCCCGCCTGTTCCAAATGCTGGGCGGCTTTCTCGAACTCGCCACGTTGTTCATGAACTAACCCCATGACGAGGTGCGCCAGCGGCGTAAAAGCGAGGTCGCCGGAGCGCTGGGCCAACTCCAAGGCGTCGTCGGGACGGTTCAGCCGCCAATGCCAGTCAGCAGCCAAGGCCAACATGTCGGCATCCCCGGTCGCCAGAATGGTGTAACGGCGCACATAGTCGAGTGCCGATTTCTTGTCTTTTGCCGCCAGGGATAATTCGATCAAACGGGCCAGCGCCGCGTCGGCTTTCTCGTTCAGCCGCAGCGCCGTGCGATAGGCGTCGGTGGCCGCGTCCAGTTGGCGCAATTGTTCATGGATGCGCCCCTTGAACACCAAGGCGGACGAGGTGAAGACGACAGCCGGGTCGGCGTTCGCCGCCATGTCCAGATGTTTGAGGGCGTTCTCCGGCATATCTTGGGCGAACCAGCCGCGCGCCAGCTCGTAGTGTGCCGTGGCCCGCCAGTAAGCCGGTCCCTTGCGCGAAGCGGGCCACAACACCTTGCGGGCGCCGGCATGGTCTCCCCGCTCCCCCAGCGCGCGCCCCAAGGCCACGCGATACGCCGCTTCTTGGGGGAACAGCCGCACCAGTTCCCGATAGGCTTCCTCCCGCGCGCGCGGCTGGTCGGCGGTTTCCACGACCATCTCAGCCAGGATTTGGTCGAGCGGATGAAAGAAGCGGGCGCGGCGCAGCACCAGCCCAGCCTGGGAAAGAAAGCCGTGCCGCAGCAGCAGCCGGGCCAGGATGATTGCGGATTCACGGTCGGCTGGCACAAAATGACAATAGGAAGCCAACAGCGGCAGATCGGCCAGATCGTTGGCCGGACGCAACGTCAACCAGACGCGATAATGCCGCGCCACTTCTTCTTGAAACCGCTGAAACGATTCAAAATCAGCGGGAACGACCCGTGTTTTGTGCAAACGCGTGTGATAGTTCAGTTCGATCCGCCGGGGTTCAGCCTCATCGACGCGCACGTTGAGACGAAAAATACCCCAGGGGGATTCGATCTCATGATCGTCGGGATAATCGCTCAGGCGATATGCGGGTGGCAAGTGAATGACATAACGATGACGAGACTCAAAGGGATGCCCTAGGTCGAGCGGCGTCTGGCGCTCTGGCGCAAGGGTATGGTAAAGCAAGCGCGACCACAGGGGGCTGTCGGTGACGCTCCCCTCTGGTTCCGGGTCGCCGCGAAAGTGCTCGGCAATCTCGAAGACGACATGGGCCGTTACCGGCTTATCAAAATCGGTTAGAGCGGCTTCCTCGATGGTCAACGCGCGCAAGCGGGCTTGGCCGTGGGTGTCGAGCAGCTCGCGGGTCATGAGACGGCGTCGCTCACCACTGGGCACTTCCAGCCACTCGTCGCGCCGCTCCAGCGCCGCCAGACCGTGCGCCTGGAGCGTGCGTTCCGAGCGCGTCGAGCCATCTGCCCCAATCGAGACCACGGTGATCTGTTCGATGCGATTGTCCAAGGGGGTTAGCGGCGGCGTGCGCAACAAGCGGATGCCGTCGTCCCCCACCACGTAGGCCAGCCGGTCCCGGTCGTGATCGGGGAGAAAGTTCCAGCCCGCCCCCCGCGCCGTGGTGTCAATCCAATGATCTTGATCATCAATAGTCACGAGCAAGAGGGCGTGGGTGCCCCACGGCGACGGCACAGTCTCGATTACCTGGCCGTCTCCTTGGGTGCCGATGGTCGCCAGCGCTGTTGGGATACCCGCCGCACGCAGCATCACCGCCAACAGCTGCGTTTGATCCTTGCAATCGCCGTAGCGATTGGCCAACACCGTCGCTGGCGGGTGCGGCTTGTAGTCATGCTCAGTGCCGCTGGACACGTAGCGGACATGACGGCGCACCCAATAGGTCAGGGCGCGGGCCTTGTCCAACGGATCGTCCAAATCACGCGTCACGTCCTGGACAATCTCCTGAATGGCCGGCGTGCATTCCCAACACGCGCCCCGCAGCTTCTTCGTCCACCGGCCCACGTCGTCCCAGGAACGAAAAGTTGAGCACACCACTTGCAAACGCAGCTCTTCCTTGGAGGGGCCGTCCGTTTCCTGAGGCAGCTGCCGACGGTCGCGGACCTGCCACAGATACGTCGTCGTCTCGTCGGTATGCTCGATAGTCGGCTTCACCTGGCCGCCGATGCTGGCGTATCGCAGCTGTTGATCGCGGGGCAGGCGGACGCGCAGCTCATCGAGCACGACGGGATAGCGGTCGTCGCCGAAGGTATAGCGCGTGAAGAAGTGCCCTTGATGTTCGGGGTTGCGGCCGCGCGTGGTCCATTTCACATCGAGCACGTCCCCTACTTCCAAGCTGGGAAAAGAGATGACCAGCTCTTTACCAGGGGTGTACACCTGGTAATCCGTG
>JBKBIP010000024.1:70696-76081 GCA_046297495.1 Gemmataceae bacterium
TGCTGAGATCGCGCAATTGCACATGCCGTGGCTCGATGGGGACCGATTTGCCCCCTGCCTTACGGACACGGGCTTCGTTCAAAGTCAGCTTCTCAAAGGCGGGATCGTAAAAGATGCGGTATTCCCCCAGATCGTCGATCCCCTTGCGGCTATTGAGGCGGACGATGTCGTGACAAATGGTTTCGAGGGTGCCATCGGCTTCGACCAGATAGTTCAGGGCGTAATAGAGCGTGCAAGCGGGCGCGTCATCCAGGAACACGGCGGGAACCTGCCGCCACTGGCTGGCCTTGTACGAATAGGGAACCGGCTCGCGCGCCGGCCCGCGCGGCACTGGCCACTCCGCCGCCGACCCACCGCCCACTCCGATCAGCGCCAGCACTAGCGCCGTCCCACTTCCGAACCTAAAACGCCGATCCGCCATGAATGCCGCTCTCCGAGGAATATCGGTCCCCCGCACATTCCTTGCATTGTGCGGAGCCACCGTCCCTCGGACAAGAGACGTTTTCGATATTTTCGGAGACTTGCTGACGTCACTTTAATTGCCCGGAATTCGTGCCGTGGCTGGATCGAGTCGCGCGGGGATCGGCGGCATGCGCGAAAACGATGAATCCCAGAAAGTCATGGCCGTCGAAGTCCGTATAGTTAGGATGAATGATCGTCGCCAGTGTAGAAAATTGCATCCGCGTTGAAACATGGAGAAGGTAGGCCCGCCGCGTCGGACCCACGATATTATTTTCCGAATGGAGGGACCAGATGAAAGCCCATACCGAGTATCTCACGTTCAACGTGCCGGCCCGCATGGACTTCGTGAACATCACGCCGCGCGTGGAAGAGATCGTGCGTCAAAGCGGCGTGCGAGAGGGATTAGTGCTGGTCAACGCCATGCACATCACCGCTTCCGTGTTCATCAATGACAATGAGCCGGGATTGCACCACGATTACAAGCACTGGCTGGAACAGCTTGCCCCCTTCGACTCATCACCGGCCCGCTATCGCCACAACCGCACCGGCGAGGACAACGCCGACGCTCACCTGAAACGCCAGATCATGGGACGCGAAGTGGTCGTGGCCATCACGAAGGGGAAATTGGATTTCGGCCCCTGGGAGCAAATCTTCTACGGCGAATTCGACGGCAACCGACCCAAGCGGGTGCTGGTGAAGGTGATTGGGGAGTAAGGGAAGTGGGTATTATTCTGATAAGGAAGACTCCGCCCATGCCTCCCCTGCGCCATAATCACGGCGCGCAAAAAAAGTCCCGTCGCCAGTTCCCCCGGTGTCGCCCATCACCGGGAGTGCCTTAACGACGGGACAAGAAGGTTGTCCCGCTGTCTTTCTTTTAGTGTCGCCCATCACCAAAAGCCGTGGCAGCGGGACGAAGCCTCAACACTATTTCCAATGTCGCCCATCATTGGAAATTTTTTAGGTGTCAAGGCAAGTTCAAATGTCCCGCCGTCGTTCCTCCGGTGTCGCCCATCACCGGGATCTACAATACGACGGGACAAGATCTAACATAATGTTTCTTTTTACCGCGTCAACCAAAAAATCATCATTTTCTTATAATTTAATGATTGATATTCAAAACTTTATCTTTGGCCACTGTCCTTTCGCTTTATTGTTAGTGGCAAACATCATGCCGAAACCGCGAAATGGCAAAGAAACCATTATGATAATTATAAATCATTGATTAGCAATATGTTGCGACATATCCACTAAAGCCGATGCAAAGTATTCATGGTCCTGTACTGTGGTACCAACGGGATCACGATGATCAATTTGGAAACAGATGGTTAATCAAAAACCGCATTGGGCATAGAAAGAACGCCAAGCGAGGCCTGCGAACACATCAATTGCCCTGATCTGAAGGACGATCCCCAGCTGGTCAAGCCAGCTGACACGGAACATGATAAAGACGAACCAGCGGCCCCAATGGATGGTGCTTGATTCAGGGAACGTGGCAAATTTCTCGAAGTGATTGAGCCTAAAAATACTTTCCAATTTCGTCAAGTGTGAGGCATCGTTTCGCGCGCATGATCGTCGCACGCAAGACGATCCTGTCTTTATTGTGAATACTTCTCAAGTTGTGATCGGCGTTTGCCGATGATGCCGATAGCGGGCGCTTTCCCTGCCGTGGAGCGCGCCTGGGGGAGCTTGGCCACCGCGCCAGACCGGACGGGGGAAGTCGGGTCTTGTTGTGGCGCGACGCTAGCCAAGCAGCGGTTCCGGGAAGGGGACGGACCTCTATGTATGAAGCACATTTCGGCTTGCGCCACCGGCCCTTTCGGTCCACGCCGGACAACGATTGCTACTATCCTGCCACCACGCATGAAACAGCCCTGGCCCGGTTGCGAGCCGCCTTGGCCGACGACGAGGGCATGGCCCTGCTCAGCGGCGCGCCCGGCACCGGCAAGACGCTGCTGTGCCATCGCTTGTTGGAGCAACTGGGGCCGGAATACGGCAGCGCCTTCGTGACCAACAGCCATTGCGGCAGCCGATCCGCTCTGCTGCAAGCAGTGTTGTTCGATCTGAACCTCCCTTACGAAGGGCGCGGCGAACAAGAATTACGTTTGACCCTGACCGATTATCTGGTCCAGCGGTTCGCCGCTGGTCAACGGACAGTGTTGCTCGTCGATGAGGCACAGAATTTGGACAGCGATTTGTTGGAGGAGCTGCGCTTATTGGGAAATCTGGAAGCACGCCACGGCAAGGCGATTCAGGTCATCCTGGCAGCGCAGGAAACCATGTTGGAGACCTTGCGGCGGCGCGAGCTGGCCGGCTTTAGTCAGCGCTTGGCGGCGCGTGCCTGCTTAGAGCCGTTGCCCAGCGAGGAAGCCGCTGATTACCTGGTGCATCAGCTGCGCTGTGCCGGTGCTCGTCCGCAAGACGTGATCACGGATGAGGCCCTAACGATCTTGGCCCAAGGAAGCGGCGGCCTACCTCGCTTGCTCAACCGGGCAGCCCATCAAGCGCTGGTGTTGGCCTGTCAGGCGAGCGCGGCGGTGGTCGATGCCGAAGCGGCGCTGGACGCCTTGGCCCAACTCGGTCTGGAGCTGCCCGATGATTCGGCCGCGACTGTCCCGGAAACGCTCACTCCCCCTACCGGAGAAACGCCACGCCCGTCCTTGAAGGCGCGGCGCCGGCCTGCCTGAACAATGAGGAGACCCGCATGGGCAAGGTGCTGGAAACATTGAATCAGATGGAAGTGAAACGCGGTGGTGAAACGCGGGCCAGTCAAAACCTGCGCCCTTTTCAACCGGAACCGGAAGAGGGCGGCGAGATGGATCAGGATGACATTCCCTTCATCGAGGTGGGGGGGCCGCGTCCGATTGGAGTCACACCCCGTGGCGGGCACCAGGGCGCTTCCGAACCCCCGCGCGAAACGGAGGCGGTGGTTTCAACCCCGCGCTTCCAGCCTCTGGTCCACCACGCGGCAGCGTTGCAATCCCCCCATGTGAAGCTATCGTTTCGGCCCATGCCGGAAGCCGCACCCCCAGCGCGTCTGGCCCCGGAGTTGATCGTGTATCACTTGCCCGATCATCCGATCAGTCGGCAATATCACTTGCTCAAATCGTCTTTGGTCGCCCATCAACCGGCGGCCCCCGCTCAGGTGCTGCTATTCACGGCCGCCACGCCCGACATCGGCACGACCACGGTATTGTTGAACCTGGCGCTGACGTTTGCCCAACGCGACGCCGTCCGGGTGGTGGTCGTTGATGCCAACTGGGAACGTCCCGCCGTGGCGCAACGGCTGGGACTGGCGGCGGCACCGGGGCTATACGAAATCCTGACTTGGAAGGCGACTCTGGAGCAGGCGCTACGCGAGACTCCCCAGCCGAACCTATCTGCCCTCCCTGCTGGCGAACCGATCCCGGAAACCGATGGCCGGTTCTTGGCCGAGGCCCTCCGCTGTGTCATCCGCCATCTGCGCGAGCGTTTCGATCTGATCCTGCTGGACGCCCCTTGCTGGCACGATCAACCGGAGTTGCTCGCCCTGAGCACGGTTTGCGACGCGGTGTATCTGGTATTGCGGCCTGCTGATGCGGACTGCCCCCCCATCCTCGACCTGCAACGTCAACTCCCCCAACGCGGCGTGCCGTTGAAGGGCTTGGTGCTGACGCAGAAATAGCAACGGTGGAATCGTCGCGCTCTCCTGTTTATGCGTTGTCGTCCTGATCCAGGAACCCGCTGTTCCGGTCCCGAATCTGGCGGGGGGATTGATCGGTTTGCGCACGCCATTGCCGCCGAGCGCGAACCAATCAATCCCCCTGTCCTTCCCACTTTAAAATTATCAGACCGACTGAAATGAGACCGAATCATCAGGTTTCTGGATGAGCGCATGGTCCGGGGTTAGAAATTGATCCCTAAGCCTGCTTCCAATCCTTGCCTAAAGGTGTCCGTGAAGACGAACTTGGGCGCCGGCGCGGGTCGGCCAACAAGCGGACCTCGGAAAGGCAACGCGGTGATGTTCACCTGTCGATCCATCTGATCTCCTGGACAGAGAATCTTATTCCAATAGAGCAAGTTGTAGCCGACTGTCACATAACAGCCGTCGAGGAACCGCCAGCGCACCCGTAGATTCAATTCCGGCACGACGGTGATGCGGTTCGACGACGATTGACCAACATTGCTAGGTAGCGCCAACAGCGGTCCCGGCACCAACGGCGGCGCAACGCTGGCGCCGCTCAACAACGGGCCGCCTGCCACCATGCTGACGAGATGGGTTTCCCCGAAGGCCAATTTCGTGGTGAGGTCCACTTGCCACGGACCACGTTCGACCCCCAGCCGCGAGCCAAGCTGGCCGCCGACGAACTGGTTCCGCGTGGCGAATTGGGCTTCTCCGACTGCCGTGATCGATGGCTCACTTACCAAGGATTGGCGATTGGTGACAATGACCCGATCCTCCAAGTGCAGGTAGCGGCAACCAAACAAGCCCGTCGCATGGAGCGTCCACGGGCCGCGCTGCTGGTGGAAGTGGATGGCCAAGTTGGTTTCCAGACCCCACATCTGGCTTTGTCCCACTGCCGTCGAGCTGCCGTTCACCACTCCGGGGATGGAAAACGGTAGGGCGGCGTTGGTGCCGTCGGGATTTTGGAAGACCAGGAACACCGGGGGATTGGCGGCGCCAGCGACCACATCTTGACTCGCCGTCACTTGCTCCAACACGAATCCTTCGGTCTCCACGCCTAAAAACTGATCCTTCGTCAGCCAGAAGCCAAGCCGAGAGCGCAGTCCGTTCGCGCCGCGGAACTCGAACTTGTGGTCCCCTTGAATGAGCCGGGTTCCGGGTTGGCCGAATACTCCCGGCTCCGGGTCGTTGGGATCACCGATGCTCAGCCCCGGCACGGTGAAACACACTGGCTTCAGCCAATAGAGGACGTAATCAAGCTC
>JBKBIP010000024.1:76181-90870 GCA_046297495.1 Gemmataceae bacterium
GCCCAAAAGCGCTCGCGCGCGCAGGCTTCCTCGGTACAGCCCGACTCCGAAACCCACGCCAACTCTCCACCGTCAAATGTCGGCGCCGTCAGTGCCGCTGGCAGAATAGGCTCTTGTCCAAGACTCAGTCCCGTCACGCCGCTAAGCATGAGGCCGGCCAACAAGGATATGGTTCGCATATTGGATATTCCTTCCCCATTTGGCAGATTGTGCTTTATGGGATCAATCGACACATTCGGCAACTGCGGCTGAGTAAAAAATCGACTTACGCGCGCTGTTCGGATAAGCTACAGCGGCTAGACAGATGGGAAGTTGGATTTTTCGCCAGCGCTTGACTTTCTATCCCCCACCTCACCCCAAGCCGCCCGGTTTGTCTCCTTATCATCCTTGTAATCCGCATGATCGCTTCGTTCGGCAAGGTTTTCCTGGATTGTGAAGACCCATCTGCCGATAGATAGCAGATAGCATGTCTCTAGGCTTATTCTCTCCGCGCAAGCAACGTGAAGGCCAGCACGAACACCCAAGAGTGATACGGTGTTTCGTGACGGGGATCGAATGCGGTCGGGGGAGCCGTCACAACGGAGAAACATGATCATGCGCTGGAAAGCCATGTTGTGGGGACTGGGAATCACACTGGCCATTGGGGTAGGGTGCAAGCAGCAGTGTTACATCACCAAGGACGACCTGTTGGCCTATAAGGGGCTAGGGCTGCAACCCCACAAGGAGTTGGAGCCGGTCCATCACGTTATTTATGAGAAGGCCGACGTTCCCAAGCCATCCACGATTCTCGATCCTGACCGCCCCATCCGCCCGTTGACCTTGAAGGAAGCCATCGCCATCGCCCTGGAACAAGGGACGGTCGGCATCCAAAATTTCCAAATTCGCTCGATTGCCAGCTACAATGACAACCTGGAATCTCAATTTGGGATTTCGTCCACGCCCCCCGTCTCCGGCAACATCCGCGACGACAACATCCGCGTATTCGCCTTGGACCCGGCCTTTCAAGCCACCAACATCGAGCGATCCCTCTCGCGGTTCGACGCGCGCTGGATCACTAGCATGTCTTGGCGCAAGACCGACCGGCCCGTCGGCACCATCCTGGAAACGTTCCAGGCGGAATTTTCCGGCGTCAATGCGTTGAACATCGACAATGCCTCGTTCAACAGCGGCATCTTTAAGCCGTTGCCGGCCGGTGGCGTGGCGGGGATCACCTTCACCACCGATTATGAGTTGTCTAATCTGAACCCGCGCGTCAACCCATCCTATCGCCCCAACTTGCGATTCGCGATGGAACAACCGTTGTTGCGTGGCTTCGGTACCGAGATCAATCAGTTGCTGGGGGGGCACCCCAATAGCATTCTCAATCCCTTGCGTATCGAGAGCGGCGGCTTTGAAGGCATCTTGATCACGCGTATCGGCTTCGACATCTCGCGGGCCGTCTTCGAGACCAACGTGGCCTTCATGTTACTCAACGTGGAAACCGCCTATTGGAACCTGTATGGCAGTTATTGGACCCTGTATAGCCGAGAACAAGGATTGCGCCAGGCGTATGAGGCCTGGAAGATCAACAAGGCCCGTTACGAGGCGGGGCGTATCTCGATTCAGGAGTTCGCCCTGGCTCGTCAGCAATATGAATCCTTCCGCAGCCAGCGCATGGAAGTATTGGGACGCGTGCTGGAGAGCGAACGGCAGTTGCGCGGCTTGCTCGGCCTGCCGGTGGAAGACGGCTATCGTTTGGTGCCGGTCGATGAGCCAAACATCGCGCCCTACGAGCCGGACTGGGGGACCGCCTTGAACGAAGCGCTGGCCCTGCGCCCGGAATTGGTGCAAGCCCGGCATTCACTCAAGATCTCACAGCTTCAGGTGATTCGGGAAAAGAACTTCTTGTTGCCGGACTTGCGTTTGACAGGTTCTTACGACATCAACGGCCTGGGACCACGGTTGGATGGTCCTGGCTCGCTCAATGCCTTCCGTAATTTCGCCTCGAATCATTTCAATAGCTGGGACATCGGCGTTCGGGCAGAGTTCCCCTTGGGCTTCCGCGATGCCAACGCCGCCGTGCGGGCGGCGCGGCTGCGGCTGGCCCAGAACTTCTACGCCCTGCGCGATCAGGAGCGCAAGGCCCAGCTGCAATTGGCCTTGGCTTATCGAACACTAGTCGAAACGCATGCCCAAATCGGCGCCCAGCGAGCCAGCCGAGAGGCGGCAGCAGTGGAGTTGGATGCCCGCTTCCGCGAATTCCTGGTGGGGCGCGGCACGCTCGATTTCTTGCTCCAATCGCAGCAGCGCTGGGCGGATGCCTTAGCATCCGAATACAACTTCATCGTCCAATACAACCAAAACCTGGCCCTGTTCCAGTTTAGCAAAGGGACCATCTTGCAGTACAACAACGTTCACCTGTCCGAAGGACCGTTGCCAGAGTGCGTGCAACAGCGTGCCTCGGAACATCTACGCCAGCGGGAGAAAGCTATTCCGCTGCTGGAACGCGCCATTTATCATCCCGAATGTCAGGTCTGTGCCGATCCGGTGCTGACTGGCGATCCGGGCATCATGCCGGTGGGGGGCATCAACCCGAACGTGGAACAAAGCACGATTGGCGTGCCGCGCGTTCCCACGGATCAGGCGCCGTCCCTGGCTGCGGTACTCCAACCTCAGCCGACGGTCCCCACGAGCTTGCCGCCAGGCCCCGACCTGCACTTCACGGCCCGCCCAACCACACCGGCCTCGCCTAACCCCGTGCCATTGTCGCCTGACCCGACCAAACCGTTCCTGCCCGCCTTGCCGCCGCACGGCGCCGTGGGTTACGATGGTCGAGGGGACGAATCGCTTCGCGTGCGGCCTGCGCCGACGAATCGATGACTCCCGCTGTTTCACGAAAGGGGCGAAGCATGAGGAACCTCATCGATTGGCAATGCGCGGGGGTCGCCCTGAGCGTGGCGCTGTGGCTGACAGGTTGTGGCCAGCACGTGGATTCAGAGGCGAAGGGGGGCAAGCAAGCCCATCCGAACCACGCCCACGATCATAGCCATGGCGCCGGTCCCCACGGCGGCGTTGTGGCCGATTGGGCCGGCGGCAAATTTCACATCGAATTCACCGTCGATCATGACCAGAAGCAAGCAACGGTATATGTCCTCAAGGGGGACGCTCAAACCGCCGCCCCGATCAAGGCCGATAAGCTGCTGCTGAGCATCAAGAAACCTGTTTTTCAAGTCGATCTGTTGGCTGTGCCGCAAGACGGTGACCCACCGGGCGTCGCCTCGCGCTTTGTCGGCACACATGACAACTTGGGAGTCAAACAGGAATTCACCGGCACTGTCATCGGTCATTTGGAAGGCAAACAATACGCCGGTGATTTTGAGGAGTAACCAACCATCCGAAAAAGCGAGCGGGGCTTGACAACTCCCCCTTGCTTTTTCGGATAGTAGGAAGATGGACCGCTGGTTACACAGCTTTGATGTTGCGTGCTTGCAGCCAACGACGCACATCCCGCACGGCCGCATATCCGCCATAGACCATCAAGGCGACAATGAGTCCACCGATAGAAAACGCGATGACGTGTTCCATTGGCGTCTCAGGGGCGAATTCACGCCCAAACAACTCGATGCCCACATGATGGGCCAGCATCATCGGTAGGGATTGCATCCGTCGCGGACTCCTTGAATGGTTAGCGAGCCGATGGCGCGCTCGCTAAATGGGGTTATCATGACTATACACTATCACTTCACGTAATGGATCCACATCGGCGACGACCAACCTAATTCATCGTCCTTTTGCAACACGCGGACGTAGTAGTACGCTTCCGCTTTGGGGTTGGGGTCGGTCCAGGTCCCTTGATAGACATTGCCCTCGGGGCGGATGGTTTGCACTGTCTCACTGTCGCGCAGGATGACGACCTGATCGAGCGGGGCGGTGCCGATGATGTGGATGTCGAGTTTGGGTGGGGCGGACGTTTTGAATTCGTCTCCCTGGATATGGGCGCCGCTACGCACATCGATGATGATATTGTCCGTGGCGCCATAGACATGACGCCTCTTGACCGCGTCTAGCATCGCTTGCCGTTCGGGGCGCTCGGCGAGGATGACACAGTAGGAAATGTGCGTGGAGAAATGATCGCTGGACGCTTGAAAGCCGAGGCGGTAGCCCTTGGCCAGCGCCAAGTTGACGAAGCCTAACGGATACCAGCCGGCGATGTTGGCCGGTTTCATGCCGGTCTTGGGATCGTAGCCGGCGCGGGGAGCACCTTCCTTTTCATAGGACATGCGATCTCCTTGGTAAATCTCCACGATGGGTTCGACCACGGGGTCGTTGTCGCGCCAATCGGTCCCCATGCCGGTGGCGCTGGTGTGCATGGCGCAGATGCCGTTGTGCTCGTGGAGATAGCGATAGAGCATTTTGGCGTCATCGGCGTGGATGCCGGCGACTGGCTCGGTGCCCCCCGCCGCCAAGCGCGGCAAGGTCAGGACGCCGCGTTGAGCGAACATGCAATTGCGGTGGCCGTGCGGATAAGCACAGCTGCGTTCGTAGGTGAACATCGGCGTGAATAAGCCCTTGACATGATAAGCGTCCGTCAGCTTTTGCGTCAGCCACCAGGGATATTCCCGACCGGCGCCATTGTCGTGGTCGCCGTTGCCGATCCAATCCATCGCCGCCGCGTCGATGCCGTAGCGGAACATGTCCTCCAGCGACCCATCAGGGCCGCCGTCCCAGGAAATTTCGGTATGGCGATGGAATTCGCCGCGCAGCAGGCACAGCTTCCGGCCGCCGGCGTCAATGCGGTAGCCGCGCATGCGGGCCACATCCGCCGCTTCCTTGCGGGCCGCTGCCACCGTCGCCGGGTCTTTCTGGCCCGGAGTGTGCGCTACCAGCTTCGGTTCGTCGGCTTTGCCGGGTAGCTCGACGTAGCTCATGTAGATGTCATTTTTGATGGTTTCCGGCGTCGTGTACCGGCCATCGGTGTTGTGAATGAGACGCAACCCACCGGCGGGATGCGGCAGCAAGACGGGGCGGTCGTCGAGCAGGCCGTCCGAGTGATGCACTTCAATCGGCTCGGACCACTTGTTCCCCTCCAAGCGGCGCGCCACTGTCAGCCAATACGAGCCGGGATGCGTGCTGTAACGAGTGCCGTGCTTGACGCGGTACGTCACCCAGACATCCCCCCGCCCATCAATGCCGATTTGGGGATAGGCATAGCGGGCGTAGGCTTCCACGGTGCGGCCCGTTTCCGGCGAGCCGATGCGCTCTTGCAACGGCGGCAGCTCCGCCACCGGCCGCATGGGCTTGTCGCCATCGAGACATACTACTTTCACCGTGCGGGCGAAGTACAGCGGGTTGCCGTCCTCGTCATCCAAGGCCCCGAAGTCCTTGCCCCATTTCTTCGGCCCCTGCTCGTAAGCGATCCAGAGCCGCCCCTTGAGATCGTAACAAAGCGACGGTCGAGCTTCGTAGAAGGAGGACGAGGCGGCGCTATACTGGTTCCAGCGCGTACCGTCATGCAATGACAATAACACATCGTAATCCCCCTCGATGTAGGCGTCGTGGGCGAGGGCGAATCCCCCCCGTGCATCCGTGGCCAGCGCGGGATGCCACCTATTGGTCGCGTTGGTTCCCGATGCAGGGGCATCGAGAGACTGCCATTGGCCATCTTTCAAGACATGAATCTGGATGACCGCGGCGCCAGGGGAACGCTCTGCCGCGGGTTCCCAATACTGGCAAGCGAGAATCACGTTTCCAGACTGATTGGTGCTCATCACCGGACCCAAGGCCGGCCCAGCCAGGTTCGTCACGCGCTGTTCCGGTCCCAGCTGGGGAGCCGCGCCCGCCGCCCGAATGGAACGCGAGTAGATGTCGAAATTGCCGTCGCGTTGGGCGCTATATGCCACCCATGCCGTGCCGTTCCCTGCCACGGCGATGCCGCAGCGAACCAGGTCTTCCTTGGCGCCGGTGATGGCGATTGGCTCGCTCCACTTGCCGTCCTGGTAATACTTGACAAACAGCTGATCCGCGAAATCGGGTTGGTAGTAATCCTGGAAATTCTTTGGCTGTTCCCGAAGCTGAGCGGATTCGATGCGCCGGTCTTCGTCGCGGTTGTGGTAGCTGATGTAGGCAACCCAAAGGGTGCCGTCGGGACCATAGGCGGCGGCGGGGAAGTCATCCTCGTTCTGGGTGGCGACAATCGGCGTCGCCGTCGTTACCAAACGCACCACGCCAGCGCCGTCGAAAATCGGTTGCGGCTGGCCGGCGAGGACGGCGGCCAGATTCACTTCCACCGGCTGGTCCCCTGCTTCTCGGCCATCGAGTGTCAGCTTGGCGTCTGGTCGCACGTCAGCCAAGTGCAACACCACGCCGACGGTGGCGATCTTCTCTAGGGCCATGAGCTGCGGGCTGGCTTTGGGCAAGCGCAATGGTCGGTGCGAGGTAATTTGCCAACCATTAGGTTCGACTAGCTGGTCCGTGGGGCGGAACTGATAGCCTTCCCGATGCACGACCTTGGCGCCGGTGATGGTGGCCCGGTTCGACCAAGCCGTGGGGCGGACATCGCGCAGGCCAAATTCGATGAGCACTGCCGCCGCTGGTTTCGGCTCGTTGCCCTGGGCGGCCCATTCCAGTACCAAGAGCTTGTCGTTTGGGTCGGCGAAGCGCACGGCCGCGACGGCGATCATGGCCACCGTGGCCGAGGCGATGAGAATGTAGCGACGCATCATGATGCTTCCTCCCGAACGGATGACAGCGTGGATGGGCATGGAAATTCTCGAACGACAGGAAACGGCCGCGTGTAAGGGCCGTGGTTCGTTCACGGCTGACTCCAGTGGTATCCTACTCGCCATGCCAAAGCAAGCATAACTTTCTCAGCCATACTGAATCCACCCGTGCCATTCCATCCAATTGTATAACCACGGATGCCGCCAGGGGTTCCAAGCGGGATAGCTGACGGATAGCACCGACACGGCCAACAGGACATAGCCCAGACAGCGTCCCCAACGCCGCGCCGCCAGCCAATCGGCCACGGGCGTCAGCGTCAGCAACCACAGCGGGATCAGCCAAAACAGCCAGCGCAAACCGCTGGTCCAGCCGCCGTAGTTGTTCGATTTCCAGATGAAAAAGCCCACCACCACGACGGACAGCAATAAACTCAAACTGGCGAGCAGGGGCCATACGGCCCCCGGTGACGCGCCGCTACCGAGGGGCTCACGACTCCCGCTCGCCGCGTCACGCAGGAATGCCACTCCGCCGCCGATCATGCCGATGACAGTAAGCAAGAAAATCGGTGATAATGACAATATACCATGATGGCCGACTAGCATGTGCAAGGCGTAAATAGGCTTTGGTTCCTGAATGAAGTCGATTCCGGGCTTGGGCTGGCTGGGATCATGGTCCCAATGGCTGCCGGGGTAGTTGTACCAGCCTTGCTCATCGCTGCCGAATTCGCTGTACGCCGGTTGCCACTGACCAATAGCCGCGTGGTTAGTCCAGAAGAACGCGGCAGCGGGAAGGGCGGCGGCGGGCACGAACGCCAGCAACGTCCGCCTCGGCGACCGCCAAGCCAACAAACCCAACAGCGCGACCGCGAATGATAACGCCGGCAGCTCGAAGCACGCGGTCAGACTGGCGAAGAAACCGGCCAGGACGAAAAGCCAGACGCCCTGACTCTCCCCCGACCAAATCCTCAAGGCGGGATACAACGCGAACAGCGCGCAACAGGCGGCGGGGATGTGATTGTTGAACGTAATGGCGAACGTGGTCAAGAAAGTGCCAAAACAGGCCGCCGCCATGACATAAATCCGCCCCCAATCGCTCTGTCCCAGTCGCTCGACCAAGCGGGACAACACGAACCAGAACACAATCAGCGGCAGCAAGTTGACAGTGATCAAACCCATGCGCGTCACCGTCCACAAATGATTGGTGAACGTCCAGCCGAAGAGACGTTGCAACAACCAGTATTCGCCGGCCATCAGGGTCGCCAGCAACGGCGGTTTGCTGGAATAGAATTCGTTGGTCTGGGGGTGTAGCACTTTGTCCACTGATTGCCAACCGTCCTCGAAGATGATGCCGGTGTCTCCGTACTGATTGGTTTTGCCAGCCAACGCGGGATCGCGCCGGCCGATGGCGTAGGTCCCCTCATCGACCAAGGCACGCACGGTCGCCCAGCGCGAACGGTCGTTGGAGCTGAACATCGGCGTTGGCGCCGGGCGCGTGCGTGGCCAGACGCGGGCCGGTTCGTCGGCGCCGAGTTGATCCCAGCGCTGGGTCGAGGCGGCCAACAATGCCGCAGCCTGCGCCCCGTCCCCTGCCCCGAGCGGCGCCAGTACGATGGCAGCACTCTGTCCCGGATCGATCCGGTGCAAATCCGGCTCATAGACGCGCTGCACGGACAGAATCCGACCCATCATGGCGCCGGCGGCCACGGTGATGAACAACACATAGACGAACTTACGCAGCGGCGTGGTTTCCGGTTGCCCCATGATGTCAGCCCTTGATGCCTCGGTTCGCACAACTTTCCCCCGGCCGCGCCAAGCGAGGCATCCAGTGAACGAGGAAACAAGCTCTACCCTCCCTATCTTACTCAGTTTTGATACGATGTGCTTGGTATTTGGAAATGGCCGGATTCCCTCGTTCTCTTCGAGCTTCTCATGAAAGTCTTGGTTGTCGGCAAAGGTGGTCGTGAACATGCCTTGGTCTGGAAGTTGGCCCAGTCGCCGCGCGTCGAGCCAGTCTTTTGCGCGCCGGGCAACGCCGGCACTGCTCTGGATGGCGTGAACGTGCCCATCGAACAGAACGACATCGAAGGTTTGGTCCGCTTCGCTCAACGCGAGCACATCGGCTTGACGGTGGTGGGGCCGGAAGAACCCTTGGTCATGGGAATCGTGGATGCCTTTCAATCGGCGGGCTTGCGCATCTTCGGCCCGACCCAGGCGGCGGCCCAGCTGGAGGCCAGCAAGGTCTTCGCCAAGAAATTGATGCGCCATGCCCACGTCCCGACGGCGGACTTTCACGTCTTCGACCATCCCGCCGCCGCCCGCCAATACCTCGAAAGCCGCGATTATGTGATGTTGCCGCACGGCCGCCAGGTCGGTCCCTTTCCCAAAGAACGGCTCGTCCTCGAGGGGGGCGAGAAGTTCTACGTCACGCCGAAGGACAATCGGCGCTACCGCATCGCTCCCGCCGAGCCGGTGGTGGTGAAAGCGGATGGCTTGGCCGCCGGCAAGGGGGTCATCGTCTGTGCGACGATTGAGGAAGCCCTCGCCGCCGTCGAGCGGATCATGGTCCGGGAGGAATTCGGCTCCGCTGGTCGCCAGATTGTCATTGAAAAACGCTTGACGGGAGAGGAACTGAGCATCCTGGCGCTCGTGGCGGGCCGGACCATTATTCCCCTGCCGCCGACGCAGGACCACAAACCGATCTTTGACAATGACGAAGGACCAAACACCGGCGGCATGGGGGCGTACTGTCCCGCGCCGTTGGGGACGCCGGCGCTGTTGGACAGGGTGGAGGAAACCATCCTGGTTCCCACTGTTCACGCCATGCGCCGCGCTCGGACGCCGTTTCGGGGCGTGCTGTATGCGGGTGTCATGGTCACGAACAAGCAGCCGCAAGTGCTGGAGTTCAACTGCCGCTTTGGCGACCCGGAAGCCCAACCGCTGTTGATGCGGCTAAAGACCGACCTGCTCGATTTGCTGGAGGCCACCGTCGATGGCAGGCTGGAGGAATTCGCCGACGACCAATTGACCTGGGACCCCCGGCCGGCGGTGTGCGTGGTGCTGGCCAGCGAAGGCTACCCCGGCAACTACGCCAAGGGGCGACTCATCACCGGCCTGGACAAGGCGGCCCAACTGCCCGATGTCAAGGTCTTCCACGCCGGCACCAAGCTCGACGATGGCATGGTCTTCACCGATGGCGGCCGAGTGCTCGGCGTGACCGCCCTCGGTGACACCCTCGCCGACGCCCAACGCAACGCCTACGCAGCCATCACCCAGATCCATTTTCACGGCATGTACTACCGCCGGGACATTGGCAACAAAGCACTCAAGCGAGACAGAGAAGAAAAACAACCCGTTTAGAACTCCTCACGGACGTGTGAGTATTACGATCGATTTTGGAACAAATGTTCAGACACTGACCTTAGCGCTAAGTCACTGGAAAGGATATATATCAAGAGATAGATGGGGCTTCGGTCCCCCCTGCCATTTTGACAGTTTCCTTGCCTTTCATTGTTCCATTTCACCCCACCCCCCTTCCCGCCGTTTTTAACTCTATACATGGAATGAGTTCATCCATCGCCTATGACAATGATCACTCCCTCGCGCGCATGTTCCGTCATGCAACCCAACGGTGTTCATCTGGCCTTGTCCCCTTCTCATCGCAGCGCCACGGCCTCTGCTGCTTCCGCCGCGGGTTCGGCGGGACGGGGCGGAGGGGGCGGGACGGCGCGGACCAGATGCGGAACGGCGCCGTGCAGGGCGGCTTGCACTAGCTCTTTTTGCTCGCGCTGATGGACGCGCAGCGAGCCGGTGGCGGGGCTGGCGCTGGCGTCGCGGCCCACATAGACGAAGTCATAGCCCAGCGCGCGCAGCCGGGGTTCCATAAACGACCAGCCACCCATGTTCTGCGATTCCTCCTGCACCCATACCCAATCTTGAACGCGCCCGTAGCGTTGCAACACCTGCCGGAGCTGGTCCTCGGGGAAGGGGAAGAATTGCTCGACGCGCACGATGGCCAGGTCGTCCGGCGGCGCGCCGTTGCCTGCGGAGCGACTCCCCGCCAACAAGTCGTAATACACCTTGCCACTGCACAGCAACAAGCGCTGGACGCGGCGCGGATCGGCGCGCGGATCATCAAGCACTTCCTGGAAATGCCCTTCGCTGAATTCCGCCACCGGCGAGACGACTTCCTTGTGACGTAACAGGCTCTTGGGTGTCATCAGAATCAATGGCTTGCGGAAGTCGCGCTTCATTTGCCGGCGCAGGACATGAAAGTATTGCGCCGGCGTCGAGGGATTGCAGACTTGCATGTTGTCCTCGGCGCACAGCTGCAAGAAGCGCTCCAAGCGGGCGCTGGAGTGTTCCGGCCCCTGCCCCTCGTAGCCGTGCGGCAACAGCAACACCAAGCCACTGTCCCGTTGCCACTTGGAATAGCTGCTGGCGATGAATTGATCGATGATGACCTGAGCGCCATTGACGAAGTCGCCAAATTGCGCTTCCCACAGGATCAGCCGCCGCGGATCGTCCAGGGAATAACCAAACTCGAACGCCAGCACCGCCGCTTCCGATAGCAAACTGTCATAGACACAGAACTCGGCCTGATTCGGACTGAGGGACTTGAGGGGGAAACACCGATCCCCGGTGCGCGTGCAGACGAGAATGGCGTGCCGTTGGCTGAAGGTGCCGCGTCGGCTGTCTTGGCCGCTGAGCCGAACGCCCACCCCTTCGAGCAGCAGCGAGCCAAAGGCCAGCGCTTCCGCCAGGGGCCAGTCAATCGGATGCCGTTCTTGCATCTGTTGGCGGCGGGCCTCCAGAATCTTGGCCAGCTTGGGATGGATGGTGAACGACGGCGGCAGCTTGCCCATCCCTTCGGTGATGGTCCAGAGTGTGTCATAGGGGACGCCGGTGGCGACCGGCTGATGGGAATATCGCGGCGTCAATCCCTGCCAAGGCCCCGCGAAGCCGCGCATGCCGCGCCGGCGCGGCGGGTGCTGTTTGACCTCTTGCTGAGCGACGACCAGCTTGGCTTGAAATTCCTCCTGAATCGCTTCCGCCTCGACCGCGAGCAGGTCGCCACGCAGGATGAGCTGCTCGGTATAAACCTCCGTGAGCGTCGGGCGGTCCTGAATCTGCGAATACATGAGCGGCTGGGTGAAGGATGGCTCATCCCCTTCGTTGTGCCCGTGGCGGCGGTAGCAATACATATCAATCACGACATCCCGGTGGAACGTCTGGCGGAAGTCCAAGGCCAGCTCGGCGACAGCCACCGCCGCTTCGGGGTCCTCGGCGTTGACGTGGAAGATCGGGGCTTGGATCATCTTGGCCACGTCGGTGCAATACGTGGTCGAGCGGGCATCCATCGGCAAGGTCGTGAAGCCGATTTGATTGTTGATGATGACATGCAACGTCCCCCCCGTGGTGTAACCGGCCAACCCCGACAGGTTCAACGTCTCCGCGACCAGCCCCTGCCCGGCGAAGGCGGCGTCGCCATGAATGACCAGCGGGATGCCCAGCTTCCGTTCCCGGTCGCCGTACTGGGCCTGTTTGGCGCGCGTCCGCCCTTCGACCACCGGATACACTGCCTCCAAATGGCTGGGATTGGGCGTCAACGACAAGTGGATGCGATTGCCGCGCGCGCTGACGTGCTCGCCGGAAAAGCCCAGATGGTATTTCACGTCGCCGTCGCCATCCATCGAATCGGGCAAATGATTGTCCTCGAACTCGGCGAAGATTTCCTGATACGGTTTGCCGAGTATGTTGGCCAGGACGTTGAGCCGGCCGCGATGGGCCATCCCTAAGACGATTTCACGCACCCCGTCATCGGCGGCCTTCTCGACAATGGCGTCGAGAATGGGAATCAGCGTTTCCGCTCCTTCGAGGGAAAAACGCTTCTGGCCGATGTAACGGGTGTGCAGGAACCGCTCGAACATCTCGGCAAAGTGCAAGGTCATCAAGATGCGCAGCTTCTTGCGCCGGGGATGATCCGGGCGATTGCGGCGCGGCTCCATGCGCTCCTGAAGCCAATGGCGGATGCGCGTGTCCTGAATGTGCATGTATTCGACGCCGATGGTCCGGCAATAGGTCTCTTTCAGGGCCGTCAACAGCTCGCGCAAGGTGGCTTGCTCCAGGCCGTGAAATTGATGGGTGTCGAAGGTGCGCTCCAAGTCGGCTTCACTCAGGCCAAATTCCGACAACTCCAGCAACGGCAGGCTCGGCAACGGCTCGCTGAGTGGATCGAGACGGGCCAGGAAATGCCCCAGGTCGCGGTAGGCGTAAATGAGCCGGACCACGCTGGTTTGGCTGCGGCCATCCACCGCCACCCCGCCGCCATTGGCCACCCGGGTCTTGCCCAGCTCGAAACCTTCAAAAAAGGCGCGCCAGCTGGCATCGACGGCGGACGGATCACGCCGCCATTGTTCGTAGGCGTCCTCGATTATGTTCAAGTTCCAACGGGTCGCGAAAGTTGGCGCCGACATAACGTGCGGTTCTCGCTGGGTATCGGAATGTAGGGATCAAGGCACTTGCTCCTTCTTCCTTCATTTAAGCCAAGTGGCGCGAAAGGAACAAGGTGGTCTGTGCTCCCGATAGGGGACGGAGAGAGTCGTCCCGATCGTTACCGCAGCGCCTAGAAACCATGAAAAGGAAAGATGGCCTACGAGATATTCCGTAAAGATAGCGTTGGTCTGGCTTCTTGAGGTGGGAAAGTCAACAGCAATTCCTCACGCACGATGTCATGACTCGCCGGCGCTTCGATTCCCAGGCGAACTTGCCGGCCCTGAACGGCCAGCACGCGGATGGTCACATCGTCGCCGACGCGGATGGCTTCTCCGGGTTTGCGGGAAAGCACGAGCATGGTTCATCCTCCTGAATTACCTGCGGGTCTGCGCGGGGCTTGGCGATCATGCCGCCCCATGCCGTTGGTCTGGAAGTAACAACGGAAGCAGCGACCCCAAGCGCGCCCCGATTTTTCCGCTCAGGAAACGCTCATGGCGGTGCGGAAGCCATTCCACGCTTCGCGGGTGTCCGGCGACCAATACACTTTGCGCGTGCAGCTAAGAACCTCATGATATTCCAACGGCGTGGCGAAACCGCCGCCGCGATCCACCTTGGCGAGGATTCGCGCTGGATCGATCTGGCCGCGCAGCGCGTCGTCGAGATGGGGATTGGTCAGCAACTGATGGGTGACGCAGTATGCGCCAAAAGGGGGCCAGTACCAATCGCTGACCCAATTATTGACATTGCCGGCCATGTCGTGACAACCGTAGGGACTGACACCGTCGGGATACAGGCCATTGGGGGTCGTTCGGCGCACGTGGGCGGCGAAGTTGGCGCGTCGGGCGGTTGGCCAGTCGTTCCCCCACGGGTAACGCCGCTGGTCGTCGCCGCGTGCCGCTTTCTCCCATTCGGCGTCGGTGGGCAGACGCCGGCCGGCCCACCGCGCATAGGCGTCCGCCTCGAACCAGCTGACACCGGCCACGGGTTGTTCCGGCCCATCCCAGCCCGGCTCCCGCCAGTGTAGCGGCTCCGTGATGTCATATTGGCAGCGCCATTCCCAGCCCCTCGGCGACCACCAGCGGCGTTGCTCATAGCCACCCGCCGCCAGGAATTGAGCGAACCGGGCGTTGCTCACCGGATACCAATCGATCCAGAAGGCCGACAGCCACACACGCCGCAAGGGCTTCTCGTGCTCCTCGGCCAGGAAGTCGTTCTCCGGCAGGCCCATCCAAAACGGTCCTTCGGGAACCAGCACCATCGGCGCGCCGTCCCGCGGATGTTCGAGAGTTTCCCAGTTCATGGTGTCACGAAATTGAAAAGCGGAACGATACGAAACCGCAATCTCTGGTCGCCAGTCGTAAGCAGGACGGTTATGATGGAAAAAGATAGTGAAGAGAGGGGATGAATGCAAGAAATTACAGTTATCCCGTTCGGTTAGCGACGCTTCATGGAAGCGTTGCCAAAGAACGCTTCCGTGAAGCTTCGCTAACCTGCATGTC
>JBKBIP010000025.1:0-86871 GCA_046297495.1 Gemmataceae bacterium
GGTTCCTTGGGGACCAGCTTTTTCGGTCTCTGGTGATGGTTTTCCGGTCCCCAAGGGACCGGCTTGGGGAATGATTCGATTGGCCATCCTGAGGCCCCGAACCCCAAGGCTGGTAAGGCCCCGAACCCCAAGGCTGATAAGACCTCGAACCCCAAGCCGGTCCCTTGGGGACCGGCTTCCTTGGGGACCAGGTTCCTTGGGGACCGGCTTTTTCGGTCTCTGGTGATGGTTTTCCGGTCCCCAAGGGACCGGCTTGGGGAATGATTCTATTGGCCATCCTGATTTCCACCCATTCCAACCATGTCCACGCTACCATCCCTGGAAGAACGTGCTCTGAGCGAACTATCCGCCTGTGCCGATGAGGCCAGCCTGCGCGCTTGGCACACGAAATACTTCGGCAAACAAGGGGAAGTGGTGCTGGCCATCAAGAATGTCGGCTCCGTGCCGCCGCCGGAGCGGCCGGCTTACGGCAAGGAAGCGAATCGCCTCAAGCAGACGCTGACGGAAGCGTATGAAACCGCCCTGCAACGGGAGAAGGATCGGCAGCTGGCCCACAGCTTGGCAACCGAAGCCGTGGACGTGACCCTGCCGGGCCGCCCCACGCCGCGCGGCCGGCTGCACCTGGCCACGCAGGTCATGCGTGACATTCGCGCCATCTTCGCCGACATGGGCTTCCAAGTCTATCGCAGTCGGGAAGTCGAAGACGATCAGACCAATTTCGAGTTGCTCAACATGCCGCCGCACCACCCGGCCCGCGACATGTGGGACACCTTCCACACTACCAAGCCGGGCGTGCTGCTGCGCACCCATACCTCGCCGGGCCAGATTCACGTCATGCGCGAGAACTGCCCCAAGCCGATCCGTGTCATTTTGCCAGGGATGTGCTACCGCTATGAGGCGATCACCACGCGCAGCGAGATCATGTTCCAACAGGTGGAAGGTTTGGTCATTGGCGAGCAGGTGACAATGGCCAACCTCAAAGGAACCATCACCGCCTTCGCCCGCCGCTTGTTCGGCGAGGAACGACAAGTGCGCATTCGCTCCAGCTACTTCCCGTTCACGGAACCGAGCATCGAAGTGGATGTCGATTGCATCGTCTGCGGCGGCGAAGGTTGCGGTCTGTGCAAGAAGACCGGCTGGCTGGAGATCATGGGGGCCGGCATGGTGCATCCGGTTGTGCTGCGCAACGGCGGCTACGACCCGGTCCACTTCAGCGGCTTCGCCTTCGGCATGGGACCGCAACGCATCGCCATGCTGAAATACGCCATCGACGACATCCGCTTGTTCTGGGGGAATGACGTGCGGTTTTTGCGGCAGTTTTGAACAGGCGCCGTATCGTTTGACGGACGAGCCGCAGGCGAGTCGTGGGAAAGAAAGCTTTCATTCCATTCAAACATCTGTTTGAGGCAAAAGGGGGGGTGGGGTGGAATGGAACAATGAAACAAAGGCAATTCCACCTCTTCCACGCTAGTCGCTTTTCCACGAGATTGGGCATTAACTTCGTCCTCTTTATCGACATGGCAAAATCCTCATGAAAGTACCTCTCAATTGGCTGCGTGACTATGTGGACATCTCCTTGCCGGTGGCCGAGTTGGCCGAGCGGCTGACGATGGCCGGACTGGAAGTAGCAGGCATTCAGCCGATTGGCTTGCCGGTGCCAGAGGGGGTGCGCGTCCGGGAAGCGGAGCGCGGCCCGGTTTGGGACCGTGACAAGATCGTCGTGGCCGAGGTGCTGGGCGTCGAGCAACACCCCAACGCCGACCGCCTCGTGCTGGCGACCGTCCACTACGGAGCCGATGAACCGAAGACCGTCGTGACTGGGGCGCCGAACATCAAGGTTGGCGAGCAAGGGCAGAAGGTGATCCTGGCCCTGCGCGGCGCGGTGTTGTTCGATGGTCACTCGGAAACCAAGGTGCTGCGCGAGCTGAAACCGAGCAAGATTCGCGGCGTTCCCAGCGATGCGATGGTCTGTTCCGAATACGAATTGGGGATTTCCGAGGAACATGAAGGAGTGATCATCTTGGAAGCGGACGCCCCGGTGGGGATGCCGTTGGCCGACTTCATGGGGGACATCGTGTTGGATATCGATGTCTTGCCCAACATGGCCCGCTGTCTGTCGCTGATCGGCGTGGCCCGCGAAGTGGCCGCTTTGACCGGCCAACCGTTGCGCTTGCCGCCGCACGTCATGCAAGCGACCGGCAAGGAGATTGCCGGCCAGGTCGAAGTGGTCATTGAGGACGTGAAGTTGTCAGCCCGCTACGCCGCCGCCTTGATCGAAGGGGTGACCATCGGCCCGGCCCCCGGCTGGATGCAGCGCCGCCTGTCGTATGCCGGAATGCGGCCCATCAGCAACATCGTGGACATCACCAACTATGTGATGCTGGAATGGGGCCAACCGCTGCACGCCTTCGATTGGGACTTGCTGCGCGAACGTGCCCACGGGAAGACGCCGACCATCATCGTTCGCCCCGCCCGCCCCGGCGAACGGCTGACAACACTCGATGGTCAAAAGCGGGAACTCACGGCGGAGCATCTGGTCATCGCCGACACCGCTGGGCCAATCGCCTTGGCCGGCGTCATGGGAGGAGCCGACACCGAAGTAACTGACCAGACGAAGAGCATCTTGCTGGAGTCGGCGAACTTCGATTACGTCAGCATCCGCCGAACGATGCGTGCCTTCAATCTTCCCAGCGAGGCCAGCGTCCGCTTCAGCAAGGGGATACATCCCGCAACCGCCCGCCCCGCCGCCGAGCGTGCCGCCGAGCTGATGCGCCAACACGCCCGCGGGACGTTGTGTCAAGGGTTGGTTGATAGTTATCCAGCCCCCGTCCAGTTGCCCGACATCAGGTTGGACATGAAGGAAGTCCGCCGCCAGCTGGGGGTGGACCTGGCCCGCGACGAAGCCGCTCGCATCCTGCGTGCGCTGGAATTTCACATCGAGGAACATGGTGCCGAGTCGCTGTGCGTGACAGCGCCGCCGCACCGCCTGGACATTCAGGCCGGCAGCGCGGACCTGATCGAAGAGATCGTCCGTATCCACGGCTACGACCGGCTGCCGGCGACGCTGCTCGATGATCAACTGCCCGAACAGCACACCAACCGTTCGCTGGTTCTCGAAGAGCGTGTGCGTGATATCCTCGTACAAGTCGGTTTGCAAGAGGTCATCACCTATTCCTTGACCATGCCGGAACGGGAAGCGCCGTTGGGATTGGCGGCGGGGGAATACGTCGAGCTGCTCAATCCAATCAGCAATGAACGCCGAGTGATGCGCCGCGATGTGCTGGCAAGCGTGTTGGACATCGCCGCCGCGAACTTGCGCCACGCCAGCGCGGCGCGGTTGTTCGAGATCGGCTACGTGTATCTCCCCCAAGCCGGCGCGTCCCTTCCCGATGAGCGCAACCGACTGGCCATCGTCATGACGGGCCGACGGGAGCCGGAGTTCTGGGGAAATGATGTAGCGGGGGCTGCCGTCGATTTCTTTGACCTGAAGGGGGTGATCGAATCTCTGACAGGAGATTTGCATCTGAGCGGCATCGACTACCAGCGTTCCTCGGTCCCCTATCTGCACCCCGGCAAGGCGGCGGATCTGCTACTCAATGGTCAAACCGTGGGGAGCTTCGGCCAATTGCACCCGAAGGTAGCCGAGGCTTACGAGATCACTGGCCGCGATGTGCTGGTCGCCGAGCTGGACCTGGACGCCATGCTGGCCGCCGTGCCGGAGCGATTCGCCTATACGCCGTTGCCGCGTTTCCCCGCCGCCTTGCGCGACATCGCCGTCATCGTGGACGAGGCGCTGACCGCCGAGCGCGTGGCCGCCGAGATTCGCGCCTCCGGTGGCAACCTCCTGCGCGACATCCGCCTGTTCGACCTATATCGCGGCGAGAGCATCCCTACTGGCACCAAGAGCCTGGCCTATGCCTTAACTTACCAAGCCGATGACCGCACTTTGACCGACAAGGAAGTGGATAAAGCCCACAAGAAAATCGCCGACCGCCTCAAGCACGTCTTGCAAGCCAAGATTCGTGGCGAGGCGGAGTGATTCCCAAGCCCTTTGGTCCCCGTCCTTATCGTGACACCGTATAGACTATCCCCTGATATTCCGGGGGTTCGCGCATGAAATCTCCGCCGGCGCTTTCCCCGGATTCTCTTCCTTCCCGGAATCAGGGACGGGTGTGCATCGCGCTGGCGGCGCTCTTGTGGAGCACCAGCGGCGCCTTCACCAAGATGCTCACGACCGACACCGGCCTGGGACTTGACTTACCTCCGGTGCCGGCCTTGGCCATCGCCTTCTATCGGGTGCTGTTCGCTGGCTTGGTGCTGGTGCCGCTGATGCGGCGCCGGGATGTGTCGTTTCGGCCCCTGATGCTCGTCATGGCGGCCAGCTTCGCCGTCATGAACGTGCTCTTCGTGACCGCGATGGCCTGGGGACCGGCGGCCAATGCCATTCTGCTGCAATACACCGCCCCCATGTGGATGTACCTGGCCAGCATCTGGCTGCTTGGCGAGGCCCCCGACCGGCGCGGCTCCATCGCTTTGGCAGTCGGGCTGCTCGGCATCGCCGTCATCGTGGCTGGCGGCTGGGGAAGCGAACAAGTGCCGGTCATCGTCATCGCCCTGGGAAGTGGCGTGGCCTATGCCGGCGTGATGATCTGCCTGCGCGTGCTGCGCGACGCCTCCTCGCGCTGGCTAACGATTATCAATCACTTGTGCGGCGCCCTGGTGCTGTTGCCATTGCTGTTCTGGCAAACATCGCCGACGGGACCGCAATTGCTCGTCCTGTTCGTCTTCGGCGCCGTGCAAATGGGGCTGCCGTATTGGCTGGCGGCGCGCGGCTTGCGCTCCGTCAGCCCGCAGGAAGCTGGCACCATCACCTTGCTGGAACCGATTTTGAATCCGCTGTGGGCTTACCTGGTCGCCGGTGATTTGCCGCCATCACTCACTTTTGTCGGCGGCGCGTTCATCCTGGGCGCCCTGGCTTGGCGTTACTGGCCGCGCCGCTAGGAACAAGGGGAAACGACGCCTTGTTTCCTCTGGATGTGGCACGCGGGACTTTCTGGTTATCATGGGGTATGATCATTATGGGGAACGAGAGACAGCGGATACGTCCTCGTGATGACCTTATCTGGACCTTGAGACTACCGCCATGATCGAAACGCGTGACCTGACTAAAATGTACGGCGATTTGTACGCTCTCAATCGCTTGACCTTCAAGCTAGATCGAGGCGATGTCTATGGTTTCATCGGCCCCAATGGTGCCGGCAAGACGACCACCATGCGCATCTTGGCCACCCTGCTCAATCCCACATGGGGCGAGGCCAGCGTGTGCGGCTACTCGATTTACAACGGAGCCAAGGAGATTCGCCGGCTCATCGGCTACATGCCGGACTTTTTCGGCGTGTACGATGACATGAAGGTGATTGAGTATCTGGAATTCTTCGCGGCGGCTTATCGCATCCAAGGGGCGGAGCGGCGCAAGAAATGCGATCAAGTGCTCGAATTGGTGGACCTGGGCTATAAGCGCGACGCCCTGGTCACGAGCTTGTCGCGCGGCATGACGCAGCGCCTCGGCTTGGCCCGCGTGTTGCTGCATGAGCCGCAAGTGCTGCTGCTCGACGAGCCAGCCAGCGGTTTGGACCCGCGGGCACGCATCGAGATTCGTGGTTTGCTCAAGGAGCTTCGCAACATGGGCAAGACCATTCTCGTGTCGAGCCACATTCTCCCCGAGTTGGCCGACATCTGCAACAAGATCGGCATCATTGAGCGCGGCCGGTTGCTCTTTGACGGCGACGTGCAATCCGCCATCCGCCAAGTGCGGCAACACATGGTCCTGGATGTCGCCGTCACCGATGGCCAAGGCATCATGGCCAAGGAGTTACTACAAGGACATCCCGACGTCCAAAGCGTGGAGCATCACCTCGATGACGACACGCTGACCGTCACCCTCAACGACGGTCTGCACGACGGCAGCTTCATCGCCGATGTCCTTGTCAAGAACGGCTTCAAGCTGAAAATGCTCAAGGAAGAGGAAATCAATTTGGAAGATGTGTTCATGGGGATTACCAAGGGGATCACGAATTAAACAGTGGGCAGTTTAGCGTGCGAGCCACAGGCGAGCATTCCATTACCGACTGCCCACTACCTACTTATTCACTATCATGCGTATTCTCATCACCGGCGGGGCCGGCTACATCGGTAGTCACACAGTTCGGTTGTTGCTGGCACGCGGGCATCAAGTTTGGGTGTATGACAATCTTGACCAAGGACATCGCCAGGCCGTGCCGGCGGATGGTCTCATTGAGGGGGACCTGCGCGATCGGGACCGAGTTGATCATGCCCTGCTCATCCAGCGCATCGAGGCGGTCATTCATTTCGCCGCCTTGACGAATGTGGGGGAGTCGGTGCGTGATCCGGGGCGGTATTATCAGAACAACTTGGCCAACACCATCAATCTGTTGGAGGGCACGCGCCGGCAGGGGATCGGCAAGTTCGTCTTTTCCAGCACGGCGGCGGTCTATGGCGTGCCGGAGCAGGTGCCGATCCGCGAAGACATGCCCATGCAGCCGATCAACCCCTACGGCGCCAGCAAGATCGCCGTGGAACGTATCTTGGCCGATTATGCGGCGGCGTATGGTTGGGGCTGCGCGGCGCTGCGCTACTTCAACGCGGCGGGGGCGGCAGCGGATGGGACCATCGGCGAGGACCATCGCCCCGAAACCCACCTGATCCCACTGGCGATCCAGGCCGCTCAGGGGCTTCGACCAGAGCTGGAAATTTTCGGCACCGACTATCCCACCCCCGACGGCACCTGCATCCGCGATTACATACATGTGGACGATTTGGCCGAGGCCCATGTGTTGGCCCTGGAACGTCTCGAAGCGGGACAGCGGAAATGCTATAATCTTGGCATCGGGCGCGGCTTCAGCGTGCGCGAGGTGATCCGCACCGTGGCCGAAGTCACCGGCAAGCCGGTCCCCGTCCGCGAGGGGCCGCGCCGTCCCGGTGATCCCCCCGCACTGGTCGCCGCGTCCGACCGGATCCAACAGGACCTGGGCTGGCGGCCACGCTACACCGACTTGCGAGCCATCGTCGAAACGGCCTGGAACTGGCACCGGAAACATCCCAGGGGATTTAGAAGCTGACACTTTGCCATCATGCTGGAACTCACCCCGGACAACGCCGAAAGCTATTTGCGTTCCCGACATTGGATCGACAAGGAACCAGCCCAAATTGAACTGCTGGCCGGCGGCGTGTCCAACATCGTCTTGCGCATCGTGACCCCGCGGCGCCGTATGGTCTTGAAACAGTCCCGGCCCCAGCTGCGGACGCGCGACGCCTGGTTCAGCGACTTGAACCGGGTGTACCGCGAGCAGGAAGTGATGGAGTTTTTGCACCCGCTGTTGCCGCCAACCACCGTCCCCGCCGTTCTGTTTTGCGACCGTGACGATTATGTCTTTGTGATGGAACATGCCCCAGCCGATGCCCGCGTCTGGAAAGCCGACCTGTTGGCCGGCACGGCGGAGCAGGCCAGCGCCGCACATGCCGGCTGTGTCTTGGGCCGAATGCACCAGGCCAGCGCCGCGGCCCCGGAACGAATGCGGGCGTTTCAGGACCGCACCGTCTATGGGCAATTGCGCGTCGAGCCATTCTATCGCCGGATTCAGGAACGCTTGCCCGATGTGGCCGACAAGGTGCAGCCTATCATTGAGCGCATGACGTCGGTGTCCGTTGCCTTGTGTCATGGCGATTACACACCGAAGAATATCCTGATCCATGCCCAAGGCTTCACGCTGGTCGATTACGAGACGGCCCATTATGGCGATCCCACGATGGACTTGGGGTTATTCCTCTGTCATCTGCTGCTCAAAGCCGCGCGTCTGCCGGAATATCGGCATAGCTATTTCGATTTGGTGCGCTCGTTCTGGTCCGCTTACGTTCGGGAGGTTCAATTTCAGCCGCTCACGGAGTTGGCGGCGTACGGCATTGAGCATCTCGGCGTTTGCCTGCTGGCCCGCATCGACGGCACCAGCCCGGTCGAGTATCTGCCGGAGGAACCCAAACGCGCCGCCGTCCGCCGGTTGGGGAAGAGCATCCTGCGCGAACGGCCGCGCCAGTGGGACGATGTTTTGATCATGGCGGAAGGTGAGTTTCAAGGTTTAATTTGATTCGAGGTACCTCCATGCCCCCCCCCGCGCTCATTCAATTCCTCCATGCTCGACAAGTGCTGGACAGTCGGGGCAAGCCGACGGTGGAAGTGGAAGTTCGATGTCAAGGGGGCGCCTGGGGGCGGGCCATCGTGCCGTCGGGGGCCAGCACCGGCAAGCATGAGGCGGTGGAATTGCGCGACGGCAACCCCGCCGATTATCAGGGGCAGAGCGTGCGGCGGGCAGTCCATCATGTCCACAAGGTCATCGCCCCGAAGCTCATCGGCATGTCCGCAACGGAGCAAACGGCTATTGATCGGCTGTTGGGCGAGTTGGATGGCACGCCGAACAAGGCCAGGCTGGGGGCGAACGCCCTTCTCGGCGTGTCACTGGCTTGCGCCCAGGCGGCGGCGGCGGCGCGCGGGGTGCCGCTGTGGCGCTATCTGGACCAGGGGGACGCTCGGATGCCGCTGCCGATGGTCAATCTCATCAGCGGCGGACTGCACGCGGGGGGAAACCTGGAGTTTCAGGACTTTCTCTTGCTTCCCATCGGGGCGGAATCGTATTCCGAAGCCCTGGCCCTGACCGTCCATGTCTATCGGTCACTCAGCGCCACGCTGCAACGTCATGGGCTGGAGGGGGTATTGGTTGGCGATGAAGGGGGCTTCGGTCCCAAGTTGGCCAGCAACGAGCAAGCCGTTGAGCTGATTTTGGCAGCTATCGAAGCCGCCGGCTACAAGCCGGGACAGCACGCCGCCATCGCCCTGGACGTGGCCAGCACCCATTTTTATCATGACGACCAATACCGCTTGCGGGCCACCGGGGACAAAGAATTGTCTGCGGATGACATGGTGCAGATGTTGCGGCGCTGGACCGAACAGTACCCCATACTAAGCATCGAGGACGGTTTGGCCGAGGATGATTGGGACGGTTGGAAGAAACTCACGGCGGCGCTGGGGAAGAAGGTGCAGCTCATTGGCGATGACTTGTTCGTGACCAACCCAGAACGACTGCGGCGCGGCGTCGCCGAAGGCATCGGCAACAGCGTACTGGTGAAAGTGAACCAGATTGGCACTCTGACGGAAGCGCTGGAAGTTGTACGGTTAGCGCGAGAGGCCGGCTATCGCCCGGTCATCTCGGCCCGCAGCGGCGAGACGGAGGATACCACCATCGCTGACTTGGCCGTGGCCACTGGCGCCGGCCAAATCAAGATCGGCTCAGTGGCGCGCGGCGAACGTCTGGCCAAGTACAACCAATTGTTGCGCATTGAGGAAGAGATGGGGGACCGAGCGCCGTTCGCTCGGTGGGAAGCGTTGGCTTGATCAAGCTGCTCAGACGGGTAGGGAGAAGCGATGGGGTTCGCCTCTCTACCCCTATAGAAAGTCAATCCGTGTTCATCGGTGGCTGCTTTTCCTCCGGCAGCGGCACTTGTGTGGGACTGGCGAGATAGGCAATCAAATCACGCACCTCATCTTCCTTAAGCGGTTGCAGCAGGCCTTCGGGCATCATGGAGATGTTGGTCTGGATGCGCTCCTCGATCTCGGTTTTCGGCACGTAGATGATTTCATTCTGAGTCTGCACCGTCACGACTTTATCGTTTTCTTGTTTGATGATGCCGGTGATAAGCCGCCCGGTGGTGGTTTGCAGGGCCGTCACCTGATATTCTCGGCCCACGACGGCGCTGGGATCGAGCAAGTTCTCCAGCACGTAATCGAGGTTGTTGCGTTGTGAGCCGGTCAGCTCCGGGCCGATCTTCCCCCCTTCACCGAACAGCACATGACAAGAGGCGCAGTGGCGGGCATAGAGCAAGCGTCCACGAGCCAGGTCCGCTTGTTTCAAATAAGTCGGCGTGAGCAGTGCCTTGTACTTGCTCATGTGGGCGGTCTTTTCCCCTGATGCCGGGCGCAGGACCCCCCAAACCTCGTTGAGTTTTTCCGTCAAACTCTTGTCTTTCAACTGCAACATTTGCCGCACGGTGAAGGCGGAAACATCCGAGCGCGGCACCTTGCCTTGCTCCATCGCCGTCACCAATGCCAACGCATACGTGGGGCGCGAAGCCAGCGTATGAACGATATCGGCCTTTTCTTCAACGGAGCATTCGGCGTAGTGCTTTAGAAGTCGAGAGGGGGTGTCGGGATCGGGGTAAGCGGCCAGTCCGCGAATCGCTGCTCCCCGCATGGTTCGATCCGCCAGCAGTTGTTGCAACAACGGTAGCAGATCGGGATTGCCCTTGAAGAGCAGCGCTTGCAACGCCTCTTGTCTGGCCGTGGCATCCACGTCCGCGTTCAGCACCCGCTGACGCAATTGGTTCAGTGCTTCCAGATCGCCGTAAAGCACGGAAAGAAATTGGGCCTTGTCGCGCACTTCGGCATCGGGACTGTGGGCCAGCTTGCGGGCCAGACGCGGCCACTCCACCGGCATCGGCGCTTGCCGCTGTCCCTTGTATGCCTCGCTCATGCCGCGCAACACATCTCGCTGAATAGCTGGCTCCGCCACCCGCTCCAACAATTGCACCAACCGCTGAACGCCGATGGGCACCTCCTCGGCGGCGGGAAGTTGTCCAGGGAATGACGCACAGGATAGGAACAAGACACTGCTTAGAAGATAGCGTCGCATCGGTGATGAATACCCTTGCCATTACCTCAAAAAGGAAAAAGCATTCAGAACAACCGTCTTTATTCACTCTCGCCACCCCGTCACTCGGCGGGCGATGTGTTCGCGCACTAACGGTAGCTGGCATTTTTCGATCAAGCCGACGAAGCGGTCCAGATCGTCGGTGATGAGTGGTTCGATGCCGTACCAGATCATTAGTGGTAGATAGGCGTCGTTGGCGTCTTCGGCGTGGGTGATCAGGGCTTCAGCGAGGGGCCAGCGTTGGGGCAGGGGAAGGCGTTGCAGTCCTGAGGCCAGGGCCAGTCGTACCCAAGGGGACGGGTCGTGCGCGGCCAGTTTCGTCAGCTGGTTCAGGACCGCCGGTGATGCTTGCTTGTCTTCCAGTTCCAATCGGATGGCCCAGCCGCGCACGGTTTCTTCTGGGTCATTGCGTAGCTGCGCCCGTAGCTGGTCATCCACGGCGCCGATGCCGTGCAAGGCCCACAGTGCCCGCAAACGGCGGGTGACATCGGAATTTTCATGCAGGATAGACAGCAAGGCGTCGCGGGTGGCCGGGGTCAGCTTGCCGGCCGCGGCGCGTTCCTGCAACACGCGGCGGGCATGGCGCACGAACCAATCGTTCTTGTGCAGCTGCAAGCGTGCCAACTCGGCGTCGCTCAATTGGGCGACATCGCCATGATATGGTTTCACCTGGCCATAGGTGATTTTGAAAATCCGCCCGCTGGGATACACATGGTCATAATCATGGCATTCCCCGGTGTCGTTCCAGTCGGACACAAAGACGCCGCCATCGGGTCCATACTGGAGGCTTAAGCCCCGGAAAAACGTGTCGTTGGCATGGAGAAAATCGGGGCCGTGCTGGGCGACGTAACCGGAGCCTTTGCGTTTGAGAATATCTTGATTGACGCGGTTGCCGTGGATGTTGCACATGAATATCGAGGTGCGGTAGCGGTCGGGCCAATTGTCGCCGAGATAGATCATGGCCCCCGCGTGGGCGTGGCCGCCGCCGGGCTTGTCGTGTTCACCCTGGCCGCCGCGCGACTGCTGCCAAGCGCCGCCCCCCCAGTGGATGTGATCGGCACAGCTGGCCAGCAGTTGATACAAGTTTGGGTTGAAGTCCTGGCCGTACATGCGCTGGAAATGCGCTCCCGGCACCACATGCCACAGGTGCGCGATGACACAATTGGTGATGAACATCTGGCCGACATCATCGAAATCCAAACCCCATGGATTGGTCGTGCCCCAGGCCACTACCTCGAATTGGCGGCGTGTCGGGTGATAGCGCCAGACGCCGCAATTCATGGGAGTGCGTTGCTCCGCGGGCGTCCCTGGCGTGCCGATGTAGGAGGTATCGGTGATGCCATTGCAGCCGTACAGCCAGCCATCCGGCCCCCACGTCAGGCCATTGAAGACATTGTGCCTGGCCTTCAAGCTCCAGCCGTCGAGAATGACCTGGGGCGGTCCATCGGGTTGGTCATCGCCGTCTCGATCCGGGATGAACAGCAAGTTCGGAGTGGCACACAGCCAGACGCCGCCGAAACCGAGCTGGATGCCAGACAGGTTCGTGCCATTATCGAGAAAGACCTTGCGTTGATTGAAGCGGCCATCGCCAGTCGTATCCTCGAAGATCAGCACGCGGTCTTTGCCGGTGCCGGATGTGAGCCATTTGGGGTAAGTGTGGCTTTCCACGACCCACAACCGGCCGCGGTCGTCGATGGTGAAGGCAATCGGCTCGGTCACGTCTGGTTCGCCGACGAACAGCGTGGCTCGGAACCCTTCCGGCAATGTCATGCGGGCGGCGGCCTCGCTCGGCGGCAACGGCCGATCCTGGGCGGATGCCGGAGCGGCGAACAGCGCCAGCAACGCGCACAAGGCGCTTGCCTGTCTATTTTGTGTCATATTTATATCCTAATTCGGAATCTGTCTCCCCTTTGAAGAGTGAGGAGGTAAGCGGATCGGCTGGGACCGAGTTTTCATCTCCTGACCACCTCATTCCCCATTCGCTAACACCGCCGCGCTGGTCGCTCACTCTACTTCCGGTAAATCACTGGCGAGGGAAACCTCGTCGGCATCCAGGGCATCGAGGGGGCCGTCGTCGGCGTCTTCGGGAAGGATGCGGCGGACGATGCAGCAGTTGCGGCCAGTTTGCTTGGCCTCTTCGAGGGCGGCGGCAGCGACGCGCTTCATTTGCGCGTAGGTCGTCGGCACATGGGTGTCCACCACCGCCACGCCGATGCTAATGGTCAGCATGATGCGATGGTGCTCGTAATGAATGGGCGTACGCTCCACGGTGCTGCGGATGCGTTCGCCTAAGATCACGGCCCCCTCGAAATTCGTCTCCGGGGCGAGTACCATGAATTCCTCGCCGCCGATCCGGCCGACGCTGTCCACGGTACGGATGGAACCCGCGATCAATTGGCTGAGCACGACCAGCGCGTGATCGCCGCCGGGCAGCAAGTAGCGCGAATTGATTTCCTTGAAATGGTCGGCGTCGATGATCCCCAAGGCCAGCGCGGAAGGATAGCGTTGGCGGCGGCGCAGTTCGGAGCGGGCCAGCCGGTCCATGGCGCGGCGGTTGGGCAGGCCGGTCAGCGCATCAGTCAGCGCCAGCTTCTCCAGCATTGAGTTTTTCTGTTGCAGCTGGCGATTGGCTTGTTCCAGCTCGCGGGTACGCTGCTGGACGCGTTGTTCCAGCTCGCTGTTGAGCTGTTGTAATTCTTGCAGCAATTGCTCATGACTGCGCTCCAACATGTAAGTATGCGCGGCATTGCGCATGATTTGCAACAACTCATCGGAACGCCACGGTTTGAACAGATATCGATGGACTTGACCGCAGTTGATCGCATCCACTGCGTCTTCGATGCGAGCCAGGCCGGTCATGATCAAGCGCACGGTTCGGGGAGAGTGGTCCCGCACCCATTCCAGCAGTTGCACGCCCGATTCCCCCGGCATGCGCTGATCGGTGAGGATCAAATCGATCTCTCGTTCGGTGAGGATGCGTTTGGCCTCGGCGGCGGATGAGGCGGTGACAATGTCGAATTCTTTTTCCAACAGCGCGGACAAAGTGCGTAGGATGTAGGGTTCGTCGTCCACCAAGAGGAGGGTGCATCGGGGACGGGACACGACTGATTCCTGTTTCTCTCGTGGGCGTGGATTGTTGACGAGTATCGTCATGACACAAATTTCTCGCTCTTTATAATGAAATGGCTCTCCGCCGCCAAGTGTAGCTTTTGGGCAATAGGGGAGAACGGGGATGCTGCCCGCGATACCATCGTCCCCATCACTCCCTGATGTTGGACACTCGCTCCCGCCGCTTGGTTCCGGCGCTGGCGGGTTGGTCTATGTTCTTTACGAGAGGATTCCGCAAGATGTTTCCCCAATTGTCCGGTCTAACTCTGGGTTCGCTGGTCCTCGTGGCGCTGGCGCCAGCGTCCGAGGCGGATGTAGCCAAAGCGGCGCGCGGTGTCAAGCAGATCATCGCCCACCGTGGCGCCAGTCTGGAATGCCCGGAAAACACGCTGGCCGCCGCGCGCCGGGCCATCGCAGTGGGCGCCACGGCCACGGAAATCGACATCCGCACGAGCAAGGATGGCGTGCTGGTCTGTTCCCACGACGCCACGCTGGACCGCACCACCAACGGCAAGGGGCCGATCAACGCCCACACCTTGGCTGAACTGAAACAACTGGACGCTGGCTCCTGGTTTGATCCCAAGTTCAAGGACGAACGTATTCCCACCCTCGTCGAAGTGCTAGAGCTATGTCGCGGCAAGATACACATTCTGCTCGATCTGAAGGAGACCGGCGACGACTACATCCAGCGCGTGGTCGCCACCGTTCGCAAGCATGGCAACCCGAAAGAAATCATCGTCGGCGTGCGGAGCGTGGAACAAGCCAAGCAATTCCGTCAGCTCTTGCCCGAAGCCCAGCTGCTCGGCCTCATTCCCAAGCCGGACGACATCGAGTCATTCGCCGCCGCTGGCGTTCATGCCATTCGCTTGTGGCCCAAATGGTTGACGGACCGGACCCTGGTGGCCAAGGTGAAGAACCTCGGCCTGCAATTGCACATCAATGGCAGCAAAGGGACGAAGGAAGAAGTGCTTCCTCTGCTTACCTTCGAACCTACTTCCTTATCCAGCGACGACCCCGGCCAGCTGATCGCTACCCTACGGGAGCTGAGGGGGAAAAAATAGAGGAAGTCGTTGCAACAAGGGGTGGCCGGGATCAGATTGCCAAGGGATGGCGTGCGCGCGGGCTGCTGCCTCCGAGCGCGAAGCGCTAAATCGAACGCGGTGGGGGGGCGTGATTCATTCCACGGAGGGGCGTTGTCCACTGGAAAAGGGGAGGGGTAGAGTGGAATGGAACAATGAAAGGAAGGAAACTTATCACCCTCGTATAGTATACACAAGTTCACTGAGGCAATCAATAGAAAAACTTGAGCGTTTGTGGGCCGTCCATTCCCACCAGGACGACAAGGCGACGATTCGTTTTTTCGCGTATAATCTCCGCTTGTCGCGTTGTATGGAAGATAAGCGTGGTTCCAACAGGATACCCATTGCATGATGTCCATACTAGGAGATACCTGCCATGAGCGAACCCTACGTCTTGCTGCGCTGTGTCGCCAAGGCGATGGTGAAATGGGGGGCCGATGCGATCACTTTAGGCCTCGGTGGTGAAATTCTCGACAACGTCTGGGAACATTACGAGCGTGAGCTGACGGAAGAGCAACGCACGGCAGACATTCAGAAAATGATCCAGGCGGCGGTGGCCGATATTTGGGCCGCCACGCCCCAAATTGTCCAGGAAGTGACCCCTCGGCACCTGCCGGAAGCTCAACGCCAGACCACGATTGCCTATCTCAACCAAATCCCCGAACACGTGCGCCGTTGCCTCACGCGACCGGAAGACCCCACCGGAACGACTGTGCCGCGCGGCCTCTCCTTGCGCCGATCCGACGACTTGCTCCCCTTGCTGCCGCCGCGCTTGCCCCGCTTCCGCCAAGGGGACCAGCCTCCGGGTCTTGGGGATTGGGAATTGGAAGAGCTGCTCGGCGTCGGCGGCTTTGGTGAGGTCTGGAAGGCCCGCAATCGCTTCAATCGCTACAGTCCGCCCGTGGCGCTCAAGTTTTGCCTGGATGCCGAAGCGGCCAAGTCATTGCGTCAGGAAGCGGAATTGCTGGCTCTACTGGTGAGCAAAGGAAAACACCCCGGCATGGTGCAATTGCTGGACACCTACTTGAGTGCCGATCCGCCGTTCCTCAAATATGAATATATTTCCGGCGGCGACTTGACGGGGTTGATCCACCGCATGCACCAGCGTCCCGGCGGCCCTTCCGTCGAGATGGTGGCCCAGTACGTCCGCCAGTTCGCCAAGATCATGGCCTTCGCTCACCAACAAAATCCGCCGATTGTCCATCGGGATTTGAAGCCGGCCAACATCCTGCTCCAACGACAAGACAACGGCAAGAACGTGATCAAGATCGCCGACTTTGGCATCGGCGGCGTGGCCACGGCGCGCGAAATCGCCTTGACCCAGATGCGTCCCTCTTATCAACCGTCGCTGCTCACCACGGTGGGGGGGTACACCCTCTTGTACGCTTCCCCTCAGCAGCTGCGCGGCCAGACCCCCGATCCGCGCGATGACATTCATGCCTTGGGGGTCATCTGGCACCAGATGCTGACGGGCGATCTGAACTCAGGCCGACCAGGAGGCAGCGGTTGGAAGCGACGGCTGGAAGAACGCCACATGGCGCGCGGCATGATCGATCTCCTGGAACAGTGTTTCGAGGAGGACCAGCGAGACCGGCCCCATCACGCGGCCGAACTCGCCGAACGGCTTGACCACTTGCTGAAATCGAGCGTGGAAGAAGAGATTTTGGATGCGGTGCCGGTGGGGCTTCCCGAACCGCCCGTCAGCCGCGCCGTGCCGATTGATGTCGAACGCATGCGCGTCGTGTCTCAGCCCGCGCCCATGCCCGCCAAACCGATCCTGCCCGCCAAACCGATCCTGCCCGCCAAGCCTGTCAAGCCCGCCACCGTCAAGCGAGCGGCGCCGAATACGAAGACCACCGCCAAGGGAATCTCGACCGAGACGCGCAAGCCGCGCTCTCGATTTCTTTGTCCCCATTGCGAAGGAACCGAGTTCACACGCAAGAAAGGGATCAAGGGATTGTGGCGCTACCTGGTGCTGTGGGTGCTGTTTTGCTGGCCGTTCGCCGTTCTTCTTATCGCCGGTGTCGCCAACTCCGGCATCCGGGGTAGTGCCATCGAGGTCATTCCGGGGCTATTGTTTTTTGAGCTGTTCTGGCTGGTCGGCTTGTTCATGCTGCGCCAGCCGCTGTTTCGCTGCCTCGATTGTGGGGCCAAGGTGTTGCCACACGAGCTGGCGACCGCCACCAAGCCGCGCTCGATGGGCTGTTTGATGACAGTGCTTATCGTCGGATTGGTGATTGGTCTATTGGGGTGCGGGGGGCTGCTCTTTTCGTACATGGAGACGAAGCAGCGAGTGCTGGAGTTTGAGAAAAAGCAGCGCGAGGAGCGTCCAAAATAGCAACACGACAATGGGATGAATCGATTCGGGGCGCCGCAATGAATTTAGTAACATAACGACTTCCATTGAGCGAAGGTGACTTTCCATGCGTGGTTCCTCTAGCTGCCCGGCCCCATCGCAATATCAACAGCTCGTCAACGGACAGTTGCCGCCGGACGCCTCGGCGCCCTTGCTCGATCATCTCGAACAATGTGAGGCCTGCGCCGTTGTGGTGGGGGAACAGGCGGAAAGCGACACCTTGATCGAGCTGATCCGGGCGGCGCGGACGGTCCCCAGCACCGACCCCCCAGCGGTGGCGCGGCTAGTCGAGACACTGAGCCGGTTGCGGCCGGATAGCGCGCCGTCTCCCGCCGCGCTCCGGGCCAGTCCGACCATGATTCACGAGAACCAGCGCCAAGTTCCCCCGGAATGTCTCGAATTGCTAGCGCCAGCCCAGAATGCGGACGAGCTGGGACGTCTCGGCCCCTACCGTATCCTGGAAGTGGTCGGCATGGGGGGGATGGGAGTCGTCTTCCGCGCCCATGATCCAAGTCTGGAGCGCATCGTCGCCCTCAAGGTGATGTTGCCAGCCCTGGCGGCCCGCGCCAGTTCCCGGCAGCGCTTTGTGCGCGAGGCCCGCGCCACGGCATCCATCCAGTATGAACACATCGTTTCCGTCTATCAAGTGAATGAGGAGCGCGGCATCCCCTATCTGGCGATGGAGTTTCTCGAAGGAGAGACGCTAGAGACCCGCCTGGAGCGCGACCGTAAACTGTCCGTGGCCGAGGCGGCGCGCATTGGCCGCGAGATCGCGTTGGGCTTGTCAGCGGCCCATCAACGCGGTCTGATCCACCGCGACATCACACCGGCCAACATCTGGCTGGAAATGAAGGATGAAGGCATGGAAAGGATGCAAAAGAAACCAGAAGGTGCCGATGTGGATTCATCCTTTTCTGATTCATCCTTCATCCTTCATCCTTCATCCTTTCCGAGGGTGAAAATTCTCGATTTCGGCTTGGTCCGCGCGGCGGGGGAGGCGCAATTGACACAGGAAGGAGCGCTGGTTGGCACCCCCGCGTACATGGCGCCAGAGCAGGCCCAGGGATTGGCGGTTGATCACCGTTGCGATCTGTTTAGTCTCGGCTGCGTCCTCTACCGCATGACCACGGGCATATCCCCTTTCGCGCGGGCCGACGTGATCAGTACACTCTTGGCCGTGGCCACCGATCAACCGACTCCGCCGCACGAGTTGGATGGCACGTTGCCACCGAATCTGTCCGAGTTCATCTTGAAGCTGTTAGCCAAAAATCCCGCCGAGCGCCCCACGTCGGCCCAAGCCGTGGCCGAAGCATTGGCGGCCATCGAGACCAAGAGCGGGACTGCGTCCGTGGCGCTGAAGCAGACTTCTCCCCGAAGTTCACGCGCTGGCAAGAAATGGCTCCTCGTGGCCAGCGCTGCGGTTGGTCTGCTCCTGGCGGGCTTGTGGGCTGGCGGTGTTTTCAGGTTGAAGACCAAGGAGGGGACGATTGTGCTCGAAAATCTGCCGGCGGACACGCGTATCCTGGTCGATGGCGCTAGCGCCAAGATCAACTATGCCCCCGACGGCCAATGGCTCGAAGTCCAGGTAGCCCCCGGCAAACGGCAGTTATTGATCCAGGCGGCCGGCTTCGAGGCGGTGACGACCGACGTGACGCTCCGCGCTGGCGAGCGCAAGCCGATTCGCATCCGCCTGGAGCCGCCTCCGGCCAAGCATGACACGAGCAAGCCGCCACCAGATCGGGAGCAACCCCAGCCTGCCGCCAGGGACTATGACCCGCTGGCCACCGGGCGCTGGCTGCCAGTGTTGACCGCTCCCGGCCCAATGGTCGAACGCCGTAATGCCAGCGTGGCGGATGGGCGGATCGAAGTACAAGATGGTCATGCGTATGACAAATCAATCTGGGCTGCCGATGTCATCGTGCGAGCCAAGGTCCAAAAGCGGAGCGGCCAACATGTCATGCTCACGCTCCGCGACGTCAAGGGGGTCTATTACTCCGCCTTCTACCATTACGACGGCGCCGAATTCCTGGGCGTAGGCATGAGGGGCTTCCGCTTCCGCTATGGCGTGAAACAGTATTTCCAGGCGACCGCCGGCGTGAAAGAGGAGGAATTCTTCGAGTTGGCCTTCGCGGCCGTCGGTGACACGCTGACAGTGTACGTCAATGGCCGGCGCATCGGCACCATCCGCGATACCGTCATCTCCCATGCCGGCGGCGTGGCCGTTCATACCACCAAAGGAACGGGCGTATTCCAAGACGTGGAGGTAATGATTCTGGACAAGCCACCCGGCGCACCGTAGATGCCCATTATTACTCTGGCAATATGAATGATCACCTGTTTGCCGGAGTAATATTGATTTTGACGATGCCGCGTCCGGCGTGATATTCCATTCTCATTCGCCATCCTCCCCTTTCTCCACCGATGCGCGGTTGACAGGTCGTTTCGGGCGTGCAACACTAACAGCCGTACCCCGTCTATTGCTGCCACGGCGGGATGATGCCCCCCAAGGTTGGTCCTACCTTCTCATACCCACCATTGGAGGTTGCTGACACCATGATGTATCAGCCGAGTTTTTCCCCGCGCCGCCTGGTCTTTGGCAGCGCATTGCTCGTATTGGCCCTGAGCTTGGGCTGGTGGTCGAGCCGTGCCCTGCCACAAGCGGAGGATAAGCCCCCCGTGGCCGGCGTGACCGCGACGTTGCGCGGCCATTCGGAAACCGTGTACGCCATCGCTTTCAGCCCCGACGGTGAGCAAGTCGCCACCGGTAGCTTCGACCGCACTCTGAAACTGTGGAACGCCCAAACCGGCGAGCCGATCAAGTCTTTTGAAGGGCCGCAAGGACATCAGAATTTGGTGTTGACGCTGGCCTTTAGTCCCGATGGTCAAACGCTGGCTTCAGGAGCCACCGACAACACGGCCAAAGTCTGGGACGTGCCAACCAACAAGCCCATTCGCAACATCGACGCCGCCGAGGCGGTCAACGGCATCGCGCTCAGCCCCGACGGCACCAAGCTGGCCAGTGCTGGTCAGGATGGCAACGTCAAAATCTGGAACACCGCCGACGATAAACTGTTGTTCACTCTTACCGGCCATAGCGGACCAGTGACGGGTGTTTCCTTCAACGCCAACAACCAGTTGCTGGCCAGCAGCGGCAGCGACGGCACAGTGCGCTATTGGGATGTCACCAAAGGCGCGCCGCTGGCCGTCTTCGGCGCTCATGCCGGCGAGGCGCGCGGTGTGATCGTCAATCCCAACAACCAGGCCTCCTACAGCATTGGCGCCGACGGCATGTTGCGTTTCTGGCCGTTGGCCAACGTGGTCCTGCCGCGCCCCCTGCCAGCGCATGGTGATGTCATCACGCAGCTGGTCTTGTCCAACGACGGCAGCCAGGTACTAACGACTGGAAATGATAAAAGCCTGACTCTGTCCAACTTCGCCAACGGCCAGCCGATCCGCCAGCTCACCGCTTCGCCGGCGCCGCTGACAAGCGTTGCCCTGTCGCCGAACAATGCCACCGTGGCCGGAGGCAGCGCCGACAACCAGCTGCTGCTCTGGAATGCCGCCGATGGCAAGATCGTTGGTCAGCTGCTGGCCCACGCCGGCCCGGTCAACGGCGTATCGTTCCATCCCAACAGCACGCAACTACTAACGGCTGGCGGCGATGGCCTGGTCAAGCTGTGGCAACTGCCGCTGGTGCCGACACGTTCCCTGGCCCACCCCGACGCCGCCCGCGCCGTCGCGTTGTCCAACGACCGCGCCCGCGTCATCACGGGGGGCCAAGATAAAATGGTGCGTAGCTGGAACACCGCCAACAGCCAAATGGAGCGTCAATACGCCGGCCACGCCGCCCCGGTGACGGCGGTGGCGCTCAGCGCCAACAACCAGGTGCTGGCTTCCGGCAGCGAAGATGAGACGATTCGCTTTTGGAATCAAGCCAACGGCCAGCAAACCGACATCCTCGGTGCTCATGCCGGAGCGGTCACATCATTGGCCATTCATCCGAACAACACGCAACTACTGTCCGCTTCCGCCGATGGCACGGTCAAGCTCTGGCAACTGCCGCTGACGCCGGTACGCCCACTGGCGCATCCCGATCAAGTGACTTGTGCCGTTCTCAGTCCCGACGGCGCCCGTCTGCTTACCGGCTGCAATGACAAGCAAGTGCGCCTGTGGAACTTAACGAGCGGTGCCGCCGAGCGGGCCTTCGCCGGCATCACCTTGGCGGTCAAATCGGTCGCCTACAGCAACAACAATGCTCTGGTCGCGGGCGGCGGCGCCGACAAGACGCTCATCGTCTGGGAAGCCGGCAGTGGCAAGGAAGTGGCCAAGCTCACTAATCTACCCGGCAGCGTCGAATCCGTCGCCGTCAGTCCGGACAACAAGTTTGTGGCGGCGGGGCTGTCGGATAATTCGATCCGTTTATACGTTTTGCCGGAAGGGAAGGAAGAGAAAGTCCTCACCGGACATGCTGGCCCGGTGACGAGCCTGTTTTACACGCCGAATGGCCAGCAGCTCGTGTCGGGCAGCGCCGATCAGACGGTGCAGCTGTGGAACGTGGCCGATGGTAAATCGCAGCACAAGCTAGTGCACGGCAGCCCGGTGCTTGGCTTGGCCTTGAGCAAGGATGGCGCCAAAGTCGCCTCTGCTGGTAGCGACAAGATCGTGAAAGTCTGGACGCTGGCCGACGGCAAGAACGTCGCCACCATCACCACCCCTGCCGAGGCGCGCGGCGTCAGCTTCAACCCCGACGCCAGCCGGGTTATCGTGGCCGGCGCGGACAACAAGGGGCGCGTCTATTTCCTCGACGGCAAGCTGGCCGAGTTTTTGCCGCACGATGGTCCGGTGTTGGCTGTCGCTTATCACACCGATGGCAAGCGATTGATCACCGCCAGCGCCGACAAGACGGCCAAGGTCTGGACCTCGGCCCTGCTGTGGCAAACGGCGCACGCCGGCCCCGTGCGCCAAGCGGTCTTCACCGGAAACGGCGCCCAGATCATCTCGGCGAGCGACGATCAGACTCTCAAGGTGCTGAATGCCGCCGACGGTAAGCAAGTGCGCGAGATCAAGGCCCACGCTGGCCCAATCATCGGCGTCGGCGTCAGCGCCGACGGCGCGCGGGCGGCTTCCGCCAGCACGGACAAGACGGTCAAGGTCTTTACCCTGGCCGACGGTAAGGAGATCGCTTCGATCCCGATTCCCGCCGCTCCGCAAAGCGTGACCCTCAGCCCCAACGGGTTGCGCGTCGCGGTCAGCTACACGGATGAGAACAAGTTCCCGGTGCGCGTCTTCGACGTGGCCAATGGCAAGGAGGTGCAAACCTTCCTGGACCATACGGCGGCGGTGGCGGCCTTGACTTTTGGCAGCGACAACCGCACTCTGGCCAGCGCCGGCGCCGACAAGGCGGCCCGCTTGCTCGATGTCGGCGTGCTGTCGGTACTGGAAGCCCATCCCGGCGGTGTCACCAGTGTGCAAATCCACTCCAACGGCACGCAGGCCCTAACCAGCGGCGCGGATAAGACCGTCAAGTTCTGGGACCTGGCCAGCGGCAAACCGCTGCGCGAATTCGGCAAGTTCGAGAATGTGCCCACCACGGCCGTCTTTAGCCGGGATTACGCCCAGGTCGGGGCGGCGGTTGGCAAGGTCGTCACTATCTGGAACGCCGCCGACGGCAAGGAAATCAAGACCCTGACCCATCCCGAAGCGGTCCACTCTTTGTCCTTCAATACGGATAAGTCGCGCGTCGCCACCGGATCAGCGGACAAGCTGGCCCGGGTCTGGGACGTGGCCCAGGGCTTGCCGCTGGAATGGCACAGCCACGCCGGGCCGGTCGTGGGGGTCTTCTACCACCCCAACAACACCAATCTCGTCAGCGCCGGCGATAAGGCGGCGACGGTGAACACGGTCTATGCCCAGCGTGTCATCCCCGCCTCGGAGATGCCGTTGAAGGCCCTGGCTTTGGCTCCCAATAACACCCATGTGCTGACCGGAGGCGTCGATAAAGCCGTCAAGCTGTGGAACGTCGGCAATGCCGCCAATGAGCGAACCTTCACCGGCGCCGAGGGGGACGTCAACGCCATCGCCGTGTCGCGGAATGGCGTGCTCGTGGCGGTGGGTTCCGCCGATAACACGGTGCGCATCTTCAACTTCGCCGACGCCAAGCAGCTAGGCCAGCTCAAAACGCCGAGCCACACGCGCGCTCTGGTCTTCAACGGCACCAACACCGCCTTGGCGGCGGCCTGCGAGGACAACACAATCCTGAGTTGGAACGTGGTGTACACGGCAGGACAGCCTCTGCCGCCCACCTTTGGCAAACCGTTGCAGACCTTCCCGCACGCGGCGCCGGTCACGGCAGTCGTGTTTGCCGCCGACAATCAAACTATCCATTCCAGCAGCCAGGACAAGACTCTCAAGACCTGGAAGCTGGCTCAGGACAATCCGATTCGCAACTTCGCCCATCCCAACTTCGTCGATTGCGTGGCCTTCAGCCCCGATGGCACTCGTTTAGCCACGGGATGTCATGACGGCCAACTGCGCATCTTTGACCTGGTCAAGGCACAGCAATTGCGCGCCATCACGGCCCACACGCAGCCGCAGCCAGCGGCCATTTACAGCGTGGCCTGGAGTCCCGACGGTAAATTCCTTGCCTCGTCCAGCTACGATCAATCCGTCAAGGTCTGGGACGCCAACTCGGGCGCTCTGGTCCGCGAGATGAAATCGTACAAGGAGAAGGAGTTTGAAAAAGGACATCGCGATGGCGTCTTTGCCGTGACCTTCAGCCCTAATGGTCAGCAAGTCGTCACCGGCAGCAGCGACGGTAGCATCAAGATGTGGAACGTGAGCGATGGCAACGTCGTCCGCGAGTTCGTCAACCCCAATCTGAATCAGGACCCGCAAACCACAAACTGGCAACGGGCCCATCCCGGTTGGATTTACAGCTTGCGCTACACGCCGGACGGCAAATACATCGTCAGCGCCGGCAACGCGCCGCGCAACCAGGGCTATCTGGCTGTGTGGAATCCCGCTGATGGCAAGATGCTGTACGGGGCCGAATTGCCGTTGGGGGGGTTCAAATCGGTCGCCGTCTCGCCGGATGGCAAACTCGTCGGCCTCGCCTGTGGTCCGCAAGGGCGCAATTTTCAGGAGGTGAACAGTTACATTCTGAAGATGCCGGTGCAATAGCTGCGTGTGACAAGTGACAAGTGATAAGAATTATGTGATTTACTCGCCGTTGGCTCATTTGCTAAACGGCGGTTTTCTGATTTCTTGTCACTTGTCACTCGTAATTTCTCCCTCATGGTCGCACGCGGCGGACGCGGTGATTGTTGCTGTCGGCGATGTAGAGGACGCCGTTGGCGTCGATGACGCAGCCATGCGGCCGGTCAAGGCCGGCTTCGAGGGCGGGGCCGCCATCGCCGCCTCCCCCTTTGCGGCCGCCAGCCACGGTGGTGACGATATAGGTTTTCGCGTCGATCTTGCGGATGGCGTGATTCTCGGTATCGACCACGTAAATGTTGCCGGCGCGGTCGCAACGAATGGCCTTGGGGCCGTTGAAGGTCGCTTCCCGTCCGTTGCCGCCGTCGCCGCTGTAGCCTTTCATGCCGGTGCCGGCGATGGTGGTGATAATCCCTTGACTATCTACCTTGCGGATGGCGTTCCCTTCGCGCTCGCAGATGTAGGTGTTCCCTTGACCATCGACGCACACGGCGCGAGCGCCAATGATGACGGCCTTAGTGGCTGGCCCGCCGTCACCGATCCGCTCGCGGCTGGGCCTTTGGGCTGGCCGACCTGTGCCGGCGAAGGTGGAAATGGTGCCGGTCTTCAGGTCCAGCCGGCGGATGCGCCAGTCGGCCACGTCGGCGATGAGCAGCCCCCCCTTGCCATCGAGGCAGCAATCATTCGGCTCGCGCAGTCCCGCTTGGGTCGCCGGTCCGCCGTCGCCGCCATATTCCTTCTTGCCGCTCCCCGCGACCGTGTGAATAATCCCTGTCTTGGCATCGACCTTGCGCACGACGGCATTGAGCCGATCCACGATGTACAGGTCGCCGTTCTCATCCACGACCACGGCATAGGGTTCATTCATGGTCGCTTGCGTGGCGGGGCCACCGTCGCCATCGTAACCTTTCTGGCCACAGCCGGCCACGGTCGTCACCTGTCCCGTTTTGGCGTCCACTCGGCGGATACAGTGATTCAGCGCCTCGGCCACGTACAAGTTGCCGTCTCGGTCCACGTCGCAATGAAACGGCTGATTGAGCGTTGCCTTCGCTGCCGGTCCACCGTCGCCGGTGTATCCCTTTTGTCCGGTGCCTAACGGAGAATCAATGCTCTCCCCGGCGGCCGCGACTACCAGTACCGAGGCCATGATCGTACTCGATGCGATTTTCACGATGTTCTCTCCAATCAATGTCTTCGTTGTCAGGTTACGTGGCATTCTCGATTCGCGCAAACTAAGAAGATCAATCGACTAACCACCCGTTCGCAGAGGCCCCAAAAGTTCCAGCAAATTCCGCCGATTCTGACCAAGATCGCCGACCCCGACCCGACTCTGGCTGCGGGCGTGGACGCGTGTGCCGCTCGGTGTCGCTTCCAGGCGTATCGTGATGTCATCGACGAAACGAAACAGACGGGTGCGGCGCGTGGCCGTCACGGTGCCGGTGGCGGGATCGGTGGCTTGGAGTTGCCAAAGCGGTAGCTGGCGGATGAGGGTCGCCACCCGTTCCAGCGCTTCTTGGGATGAAACATTCAGTTCCACGGGGGCCAAATCCGCATCACCCCCTTCATCAGTGTCGGCCCAATTGCGCAGGAACCAGGAAAGTAGGGGCATGGGAAAGTCCTTGTTGGCGCACTCAGCGGGCTATCACTTACTGGTGTGAGAACTTGCCAGGAAGAAAACACTTGGTCTCGGATGGAACATAGCAAGTCATTTTCAACGATTTCAAGGGGGGCGAGGTTTTCGGATAGTTTCTTTGAGACTTTTTGAAACTTATTCCGAGGGAAAACCCGCCGAGCGGTGGGGATAAAACCCGCCGCTCTCCTTCGCCCCTCGTGCTCACTACGTCTCCACCGCTCCCTGATAGGCCACCTGGCGGCGCAGCGTGGCGCCGGCGGAGGCGTCCTGGGCGCGCGTGTCTCCTTCGTAGAAGAAGATAACTGTTTGGGCCACCTGGCCGTCGGGCTGGTAGTCCATGCGATAATCGCGGCGTTCATGCCCGGCGGGACCTGTGTAAAAAATGTCGCTGAGTTTGCGAGCTGCGTGCAGTCGGTTGGGGTTGACCTGGCCCTGATAGACAGCCTCGCGGCGCAGCGGGTGTTCGGGCCGGGCCTGGGCGGCACGGCGATCTCCCTCATAGAAAAAGACCACCGTTTCACGCACGCTGCCGTCGATGTGATAGCGCACGGTGTAATCGGGCAGTTCCTCGCCTGGCGAACCGGCCAAGAATGTTTCGCCGCGTTTAGTCGGGCCAGCAGCCGGCGTCGCTTCCTTCACAGATAGCCGATTGACAGAAACCGGCGTCGTTTCTAAATGCCCATTGCTGGCGGTGAGCGGCGTGGGGCCATTGGCTTCGGGTTTGACTGCCGGCTTCTCCGCCTGTGCCTTGCCATGTCCCGGTTTGCCCGCCGCTTCTGGCAGCAGTGCTTGCAATTTCTCTAGCCCCAGGCGCTGGCAGTAGTCACCAAATACTTCGCCCGTCTGGCGCTGCTTCTTGAAATCCGCCAGCAACGGCGTCAACAGCGGCACGATTTGGTTGCGTGGCACCAAGTCACGCAGCGGAAAATTGAGCTGGTCCCCCAACGCTCGCCCACCGACGTACACCAGGTACTTGTCGCCGCTACGTCCTACCAAGCCGATGTCACTCTGATAGGGGCGGGCGCAACCGTTGGGGCAGCCGGTCATGCGCACGGTGATGGTTTCACCAGCTAGATCAAGCCGTGCCAGCTCAGCTTCCAATTGGTCGATGACCCCCGGCAAAGCGCGTTCCGACTCGGTGATGGCCAGCCCGCAGGTCGGAATGGCCGGGCAAGCCATGCTCAGCTGGCGAATCCGTGACACTTGATCGGGCCGCTTGACGCCATGCTCGGTCAGGATGTGGTCGATGTCCGGCTTGGCGCTTTCTTCCAGGCCGCACAGCAACAAATCCTGATTCGGCGTGATACGCAGACCCGGTTGGAAGCGCGTCAGAATGGCGCGGATGGCGCTCCGTAGCCGGAAGGAGCCTTCATCCTTTACCCGGCCATTCTCGATGCTGAGGCCGTAATAGAATTTCCCATCTCCCTGCAAATGCCAGCCGATGTGCGGGTCGAAGCCGGTGACATGTATATCGCGCGGCGCTGTCAGGGTGCCGCCGATGTATTCGCTGAGCACGTCCCGAAATTTCTCGACCCCCCAATCGTGAACCACATACTTGATGCGGGCGCGCTTACGGTCGGCGCGATTGCCATGATCGCGGAATAGCTTGACGACCGCCTCGGCGGTGTTGAGCACGGCCTTGGCGGGGATGTAGCAAATTGGCTTGGCCAGGTGCGGGAAGGTGTTGGCGTTGCCGTGCGTCATGCCCATGCCACCACCGACCAGCACGTTGTAGCCGACGATCCGACCATGCTCGACGATGGCCAGGAAACCCAAGTCCTGAGCGTAAATATCCACGCTATTGTCTTCCGGAACAGTCAAGCCGGTCTTGAACTTGCGCGGCAGATACACTTTGCCGTAAATTGGTTCGACTTCCGTTTGCACATCGACCGGCTTGCCGTTGAGCCAGATTTCGTGATAGGCATTGCTACGCGGCGCCAGGTGAGCGGAGATCAAGGCCGCCGTTTCCTGCAACTCTCGATAGACCGGATCGGCGAGCGGCGCAGGGGGGGCCATGACATTGCGCTCCACGTCGCCGCACGCCCCTAACGTCGTCAGCAGGCATTGATTGATGCCGGCGATGGTCTCCTTCAAGCCCCCCTTGAGGATGCCGTGCAGCTGAATCCCCTGCCGCGTCGTGAAGCGCAGGGTGTTGTTGCCGTACTGGCTGGCCAGGTCATCGACGGCCAAATACTGTGCCGCCGTCAGCTTACCACCGGGAATCTTGCAGCGGACCATGAACATGTAATACTTGCCGACCCCCTCCTTGCGGCGCTGCTTGCGGGCGTCGCGGTCTTCCTGTTGGTAGCTGCCGTGAAATTTGATAAGTTGTTTGTCTTGCTCGCTAAAGTGATCCGAATCGGCGGCCAGCTCTTGCAAAATGCCGCCACGCAGAAACAAAGAATTTTCCTTGATTCCTTCCACGGCGGAACGCTTCGACTCTGGCGCGACGGCGGGGGAACTGGGAGTGGAAGTGGTTGGTGCGGACATCATGTATTCCTGGGAAAAATAACCTATGTGTTTCTCGCAGAGCGATTTCTCAGATTCATGAGTTGGCGCGCGTTCCCGAACGCCAACTCATGAATCTGAGAAGCTGTTGCGAATTTAGCGAATTTCAGGAAGAAAATCCAGCGCGATGCTTCCCTCAGCTATTATCGGCATTCTTACCGCAAACTGCCAAGAGGAAATTGATTAGAGAATTGATCATTTAGATAGTGAACTATGGGTTCGGCAAATCCGCATCCCGATTCGCAGATGCCGAACCAAGTAATCCGCTGGCAAGCGCTGGTCGTGTCGTTGCCACTGTTCCGGTTGGGTCGTTCACGGTGGCACCGCGAAGAGTCCGTCACTCCGCTTGTCCTTGAAGGTCAATCCGTTTACCATCAACAATGCCTCTTTGTCTTTCGAGTGCGGAGGTTATTTCGATTACCTACTCCGCGCCAAACTCGCGCGCCGCAAACTCGAACAACAGTAACCCGGACGATGAGTTTTTCTTGTCACTGGTCACTTATCACCAATGACGGATATTCCCTGGGATGTGGTCGTCATCGGCGCCGGAGCGGCGGGGTTGCTGGCGGCAATCCGCGCGGCCGAACGGGGGCGCCGGACCTTGTTGCTGGAGAAGAATCGCAAGCCGGGGGTCAAGATTTTGATGTCCGGCGGCACGCGCTGCAACCTCACCCACGCCACCGACAATCGCGGCATCGTCGAGGCCTTCGGCCCGCCCGGAAAGTTCCTGCATTCCGCGCTAGCTGCCTTGAGCGTGCAGCATACCATTGACTTGTTCGAGGCGGAAGGGGTGGCCACCAAGGTCGAGCCGACCGGCAAAATTTTTCCCATCAGCAACAAGGCCAGCGACGTGCTCCATGCGCTGCTTCGCCGCTTGCAACGCAGCGGCGCAAGCTTGGCACTGGGGGAGCCGTTGCGTGACATACGCCGGACGGAACAGGGCTTGAGTCTCATCACATCGTCGCGCACGCTGCTTGCACGCACCGCCATATTGACAACCGGAGGCCAATCGTATCCTGGCAGTGGCACGACGGGGGACGGCTACTGCTTCGCTGCCGCTTTGGGACATAACATTGTCGCGACACGTCCGGCGCTGGTGCCGATCACGTTGAATGTCCCCTGGGTGGCGGAGCTGCGCGGCATCACGTTGCCCGACGTGGCCGTGCGGATTCTGGAAGGTTCCACGGTTTTGGCCAACCGGCGCGGTTCGCTGTTGTTCGCCCACTTCGGCCTATCGGGGCCGGTGGTGCTTGATGTCAGTCGAGTCGTCAGCGGCCATCCACGCCCGGAGTCGCTGCGGCTGGAGATGGATTTACTACCGGCAGTCAAGGATGTGGAATTAGACGACTATTTACGCCGCGAAGCATTAACCTCCGGTAAGAAGCAGCTGGTGAACATCTTGCCCGAGGCGCTGCCGCGCCGCTTTGGGGAAACCCTGTTGACTCTGGCGGGAATGTCCAGCGCGCGCAAGGCGGCGGGGCTGAGCAAAGGGGAACGCGGTCAGCTGGTGCAGCGGATCAAACATCTTCAAGTACCCCTAACCGGAACGCTCGGCTTCGAGAAAGCCGAAGTCACCGCCGGCGGCGTCGCGTTGGAGGAGGTCGATTCCCGATCGCTGCGTAGCAAGTTTGTGCCGGAGTTGTTCATCGCCGGTGAAGTGCTGGACCTGGATGGCCCCATTGGTGGTTACAATTTCCAAGCCGCCTTCAGTACCGGTTGGCTGGCGGGTAGTTCCGTGTAGATACTTCGCTTGGAAATGATCCACAAACTGGCGAGTGGGTGCCGTAAAGCCCTTCGTGTGGCGGGTGCCATCGACGGACTTACAGTTCCTACTCCACCGTTCGTCAGTTCGACACCGTGCCGACTTTTCCATATTTTTAATTGACACTGAGCGGTGCTGACATTAGCTTTATCAAGAACAAAACAAGCCTTTGTTGCTTTCCTGCCCAACTTGGCCTTCCAAAATGTCATCACCTGGACCTCGGCGGCAAAACGGAGATTGGCTAGATGTTGCGATTCTTCGGCGACAATAACGCATTGTGTGATCGCATTTCGCGTCGAGAGATATTGCGGATTGGCGGCATCGGTTTGGGAGGCCTGGCTTTGCCCCAGCTGTTACGTTCCGCGGCCCAAGCCGCCGAAACGAAACCGCGCGTGCGGGCCAAGGGGGTGATCATCCTCTTTAATAGCGGCGGCATTCCTCACCACGAAACCTGGGACCCCAAACCCGACGCGCCCCGCGAAATTCGCGGCGATTTTGGCGTCATTCCCTCGCGCACGCCAGGGCTGTTCGTCGGCGAATTGATGCCGCGCACCGCTCAACTGACGGATAAAATCGCCGTCATTCGCACGATGGTCACGGGGGACAACGCCCATTCCACGAGCGGGTATCAGATGTTGACCGGCTATCCCCACATTCCGCTCAACCGCGAGAACGCCACGCCGGGGAAGCCGAACGATTGGCCTTCTCTCAATGCTCTGGTGCGGGTCTTGCGTCCACCCAAAGGGGGCTTGCCTTCGTCCGTCATGTTGCCGCGCCGCTTGGCTAACTTCGGCGGGCTGTATCCCTGGCCTGGAGCGGATGCCGGGATCTTGGGCCGCAAGTACGATCCCTGGCTTCTGCAATGCGATCCGTCCGCCGCCGATTTCGCCGCTCCTGATTGCGCCTTACCCGATGACCTCCCACCGCTGCGCGTCGATCAGCGTCGGTCGCTGCTGGAGCAAGTGGACCGTCACCTCGATGGCATTGTTCAAAAAGCCGCCACGCAAGAATTTGATCGGTACCAACAACAAGCGCTCGACCTGATCACCGGAACGGCCGCGCGGGCGGCGTTCGACCTGAACAAGGAACCCGACCGCACCCGTGACCGCTATGGCCGGACCAAGCATGGTCAATCAGTGCTTTTGGCTCGTCGTCTGATCGAAGCGGGGGTCGCGCTGGTGCAAGTGAATTCAGCCTCGCAAAACAAAAATCTACCCAACAATGGCGGTTGGGACACGCACATCAAGCACAGCGAAAGTCTCAAGGGGTGGCTGATGCCGGCGATGGATCAGACCTATTCCGCCCTGATCGAGGATTTGCAGCAACGGGGGTTGCTCGATGAAACCCTGGTCTGCTGGGTCTCGGAATTTGGCCACACGCCGCGTTTCAACGCTCGCGCGGGTCGGGATCATTGGGGTCGGGTGTTCTCCATCGCGCTGGCCGGGGGCGGCATTCGCGGCGGCATCGTGCATGGTGCCTCGGATCGTCATGCTGCCGAGCCGTTGGGTGACGTGGTTCGTCCCTGCGATTATCTGGCAACGATCTTCCACTGTCTGGGCTATCCCGCTGACACCCACTATTCCGACGTGGAAGGCCGGCCCCTGCCCATCTGCCGCGGAACGGTGGTTACAAGCTTGTTGGCTTAGATTATTTCGCTTCTCCTTGTGCTTTCCTGTCAGAGGCCTTCCCGCGAAACGCTATCTCCCACCGGTTTGCGATGAGATCAGCTTGTGTGGTATGGTTGCCGATTCATCATTTCGCGCACGCCGACTTCTGCGCGAAACGATGAATCCAGGCACCGTTATTCTCACAACGGCGGAAATCCCATTCCTTGACTTCTTCACTGTTTCTTCCACCTCCAAGCCCCATCTTTCGCGTTTTTTCAAAGCCGCATTGCGTTCCGCCGAGAGCCACGGCAAACTGGAAGGTTAGGCATTTCGTCTTATTTGGGGGGTGAGGTCTGGGTGCTCAATATCGGGAAAGGATCGTACCATGCGTCGTTGGTGGATCGGTTGGCTGGTGCCGGCAGTGGCGGCGGCGAGGTTGGGGCCGCCGCAGGTCGATTCCGCCTGCTGCTACTTCTCGGCCAAGGATAAGGACATACTGCAAACAGTTGAAACTTCTGTTAGGACACGTAAAAGAGGGGCAATTCCTGACCAAATTCCGTAAAACATTCGCCAGGGATGAGATGAACGACGATTTACTGATCATTCCGGCCAAGATTGGCACTGCTGCCGACGAATCAGAATATGAGGAGATTCTGCCAACGTCGCCGCCGTGATATGGAATGATGAGTGAAGATACCTAATGGTCCCACGCTCCGCGTGGGAACGAGTGTCGCTCGCCTGCGGCTCGTGGGCTAAATGGTGTGCTGATTACTGATAACTGATCACTGATAACTAATTACATGGCCACGCAGGTCATTCAATCCGTGTATGCGTTGGTTGCGGCGCTGACCGAGCACCAGATATTGGAGCCGGTGCAGCAAACGGAATTGACGCGCGCGTTACAGACGCGCTTCACGGATGCCCGGTCGCTGGCGAAGGAATTGATCCAGCGCGGCTGGTTGACACCGTATCAGATCAATCAGCTGTTCCAGGGCAAAGGGGCCGACTTGGTGTTGGGCCAGTACATTTTGCTGGAACGACTTGGTGAAGGGGGCATGGGGCAGGTGTTCAAGGCGCGGCACGTTCACATGGGACGCGTCGTGGCTCTGAAGGTGATCCGCAAGGAACATCTCGATCAGCCTGATGCGGTTCGGCGGTTTCGCCGGGAGATTCAGGCCGCTGCCCAGCTGTTTCATCCCAACGTGGTGATGGCCTACGACGCTTCTCAGGTCGATAACACGCACTTTTTCGTCATGGAGTATGTCGAAGGCATTGACTTGGCGACCCTGCTCAAGCGCCTCGGTCCGCCGCCAGTTGGTTTGGCCTGCGAGTATATCCGGCAAGCGGCGCTGGGCCTGCAACATGCGTTTGAGCGTGGCATGGTTCACCGCGACATCAAACCGCACAATTTGCTCGTGACCTGTCCCCCCGAAACCAAAACGTGGCCCGTGCAGGGAGCCGTCGTTAAGATTTTGGACATGGGCTTGGCCCGCGTCGATCTCATGGATGGTCCCGAATCGGTCAGCGCCTTGACCAAGGAAGGGCGCGTGGTGGGCACTCCCGACTACATGGCGCCGGAGCAAGCCGTCAATCCCCACAAGACCGATATTCGCGCTGATTTATACAGCATGGGATGTACGTTCTTCCAGCTGCTTACCAATCAGGTGCCGTTTCCCAAAGGCACCACGATGGAAAAGCTACTCAAGCATCGGCTGGACCCGATTCCCACAGTGGAGAAATTCCGCCCCGAAGTGCCCGCCGGTGTTTCGCGGATTGTCAGCAAGTTGCTGGCTAAGAAACCCGAGGAACGCTACCAAACCCCCGGTGACTTGGCCGCCGCCCTGCAACCGTGGAGTGGTGCCGGTGTCTTCGCCCCCGTGGCCCAGATCGTGTCGGATACAAGCGAGACACCGCTCGAAGCCGAACTGGCCACGCTGTCTTCCTCTTCCCTCCGCCACCTCGCGTCCCCAGCCCCCCCCGGCGAATCTTTCTGGAGCTGGCCGGTCATCATCGGCGGCATTGTGACTATGGTGATTATGCTATTGTTCTTGATCGGGATCGTGCTGACAATGGGATGAGAAATGCTTGGCAATTCCAAGCCGGCCGCCGTGCGACCGGCTTGGATGTTTTTCGATATGTCTCTCACAGCTTGCCGGCCTTGGCTTGCTCGAAGCGTTGGCCGACCGCTTGCCAGTTCACGACGTTCCACCAAGCATCGATGTAATCGGGTCGGCGATTTTGGTACTTCAAATAGTAGGCGTGTTCCCAAACATCCAGCCCCATGATTGGCACTTGGCCGTCCATGTACGGGCTGTCCTGGTTGGCCGAGCTGAGGACTTTCAATTGACCATCGGCCAGCACCAGCCAAGCCCAGCCGCTGCCAAAGCGGCCGACGCCGGCTTGTTTCATCTGGCTCTGAAACGCGGCGAAGTCGCCGAAGGTCTTGTTGATCTCGTCTGCCAGCGGGCCGCTTGGTTGCCCGCCGCCACCAGGCCCCATGATCTGCCAAAACATGGTGTGGTTGGCGTGGCCGCCGCCGTTGTTGCGCACCGCTGTGCGAATGCTCTCCGCGACTTGATTGATCTCACGCAGCAATTGTTCGATGGGTTTGTTTTGCAGTTCTGGCGCTCCTTCCAGCGCTTTGTTGAGATTATCCACGTAGGCTTTGTGGTGCTTGCCGTGGTGAATCTCCATCGTCATCTTGTCAATCGACGGCTCCAACGCATCGGGTGCATACGGCAATGAGGGTAGAGTGTGAGCCATGACATCCTCCGAGGGAAAAGAACCCGTCTCGTCCGGCGACACCCTTCCGTCCGGGGTCGCCTGCCAGCATTTTCACGGATAATTTCGACCAGCCAGAATCAGGGATAGATTGAACCGGATACGGAAGATAGTCTATTTTTCCACGAAGCAAAGGCAAGGCAACATTGGTGGGCGGGTTGTGGGTGGAATTGGGCGACCCGAAGCCGTATCATGCCGCTCAGAGTCTATCTCTATAATCTCCGCGATAGTATTACTCCGGCAAAGAAGAACCACACACCGAGTCTGTCGGATCAGCCCCGTAAGGGGCGACCGTTCATAGCCAGGGGCGTTAGCCCCTGGAAAAGGGATAGCGTATGATTTCCAAAACCCCGAAGGGGCGGCAGCAGCTCTGCTTCGGAGCTGGACTGGACGGGGCTGCCGATTCCCGCCCCTATGAACGGTCGCCCCGCTGGGGCTGTGAAGATGGACTCGAAGCCGAATCGTCCGCACGAGAAGTCCGCGCTGACGTTCCAGATTCGTGTGACAAACATCCCTATCGGAGTAGTATGGATCGTGCCCCAATCCACTTACCCCCATGAAGACCATCCCTTTACCAAGGATCATACATGACTTTGTTGCTCGGTGTGTTGATCGTGGCAGCGGCCGTCATTGCCGTTTTCAAACGCGTGGACGTGCGGCTGGCGTTGCTGTTGGCGGCGCTGGCGTTGGGGGCGTTGGCCGGCCAGCCGATGGCAATTGTCCAAACGTTTCTCGCCACCTTCAGCAACGAGCGCTTCGTGGTGCCGATTTGCAGCGCAATGGGGTTCGCCCACGTGCTGCGGCATACGGGCTGTGACAAGCACTTAGTCCATTTGCTGGTGCGGCCCTTGCGTCAAGTGCGCGTCATTTTGATTCCCGGCGCCGTCCTCGTCGGCTTTCTGGTCAACATTCCGGTCATCAGCCAAACGAGCACGGCGGTGGCCATCGGCTCGGTGCTGGTGCCGATCCTGGTGGCGGCCCGATTCTCTCCGGTGACGATTGGCGCGGCGTTGCTGCTCGGCGCGTCGGTCGGCGGTGAATTGCTCAACCCCGGCGCTCCCGAATTGCAAACCGTGACGAACGAGGTGTTCCAGGCCACGCAGAAACCCGTGGCAGTCACGGATTGCATTGAGCGGCTTTTTCCGTTGGTGCTGGTACAGCTGATCGTGGCCACGGCCATCTTCTGGTTCCTCAGCGTGCGGGCCGAGGCGCGATATCAGCAAGAAACCGGCATTGGGCCCGACGAGGAAGAAACCGTCCCCGCCTCGGAAACAGAGGAATTTTGCGTCAACTATATCAAAGCCGTCGTCCCCGTGGTGCCGTTGGCCTTGTTGTTCCTGACGGGGCCGCCGCTCAATGCCCTTCAGGTGCCGGAAACCTGGCTAGTGGATGATCCGAGCATCCCGGCCCAGAAAGCCAGCTTCGATACGCGGCTGATTGGAGCCGCCATGCTGATCGGTGTCGTGGTGGCGGCACTGACGGCGCCCGGAACGGTGCCGGGCATCGCCAAGGCCTTTTTTGAGGGGGCGGGTTACGCCTTTGCCAGCATCGTATCACTCATTGTGACCGCCAATTGCTTTGGCACCGGGGTCAAGGAGATTGGCTTTTCCCAAGTCATCGGCCAAGCCACGACTGCTTGGCCGGCGCTGCTGTTGCCCACGGCCGGCGTGCTACCGTTCACGTTCGCTTGGGTGAGTGGCTCCGGCATGGCCGCGACGCAGAGCTTATATGAGTTGTTTGTGCATCCGTCCTTGGAGTTGCAAGTCGATCCCTTGCGCGTGGGAGCCGTGGTGTCCATTGCCTCCGCCGCGGGCCGGACCATGTCTCCCGTCGCTGCCGTGGTGCTGATGTGTGCCGCGCTGACCAACACGAACCCCATCGATTTGATGAAACGCATCGCCCTGCCGCTGTTGGCTGGGTTGTGTTGTGTGGTGCTGATCGCCATGTGGTGAAGAAGGTCATAGGATGAACGTGGAATGATGGAAATATCGCTTCGCTGTTCGTTGCCGTGAGACCACCCCATGCACACCGATCCACCACTAACTATCCAACAACACATCATGGAGGAACAACGCCGACTGCGTCCTCAAGCCAGCGGCGAATTTTCCTGGCTGCTGTCCGGCATCACCTTGGCGGCCAAGATCATCGCCGACCAGGTGCGCCGGGCCGGGCTGGCCGACGTGCTCGGCGAGGCCGGCGCCACCAACGTCCAAGGGGAAAACGTGCAAAAACTGGACGTGCTCGCCAACCAGGCCCTGAAGCATTGCCTGGGGATGCGCGGCAATGTCGCCGTCATGGCTTCCGAGGAAAACGACGAGCCAATCGTGGTGCCCCGCGACCACCAGCACGGCAAGTACGTCGTGGTGTTTGATCCGCTCGATGGTTCCAGCAACATCGATGTCAATGTCAGCGTGGGGACGATTTTTTCGATTCTGCGTCGCGAACCGGACGAATCGGGGCAGCGTAACCCCTTGCAAGACGTGCTACTGAATGGGCGCAAGCAAGTGGCGGCGGGCTACGTATTGTACGGCAGCTCGACCATGCTGGTGTACACCACTGGCCCCGACAACGGCGTTTTCGGCTTCACGCTCGATCCCGCCATTGGCGCATTCATCATTAGCCATCCGCGCATCACCATGCCGCCGCGCGGCAACCTGTATTCCGTCAATGAAGCCAACGCGGATAGTTTTCCCGAAGGCTACCGCAAGTATCTGGCTTATCTGCGTTCCGGCGAAACAGGGCGAACCTATTCGTCACGCTACATCGGCTCGCTGGTATCCGACTTTCATCGCACCTTGCTCAAAGGGGGCATCTTTTTGTATCCCCCCACCAAACAGTATCCCACTGGCAAGCTGCGACTGCTGTACGAAGCCAATCCCATCGCCTTTATCGCCGAGGCGGCGGGGGGACAAGCCACGGACGGCAGCCGCCCCATTCTGGACATCGAACCGACCAGCTTGCACCAACGCACGCCGTTGGTCGTCGGTAGCCGGGAAGAAGTCGAGCTGTTGGAACGGATGCTGCGCTAGCAACGAAGCGGAGCCACACGCCGCCCCCGTTTGTTCCCCTTGACCCGGATTGCCAAAGTCCTTATCACGCTTGCCGTCGTGGTGGATGGCGCGCTGTTCCGCCTTCCATCTGAAAATTGGGAAACCCGGACAAGCGGGAGAAATCATGGAAGGCCCCAAACCTTGCTCCAACGGTTGGCGCTGGTCTGACTGGCATCTGTTAGTCATTTTGCTGTTGGGGGCCAGCGTTTTGCATACCGTGGTGCTGCTGCGCACCGAGGTGGCGGCCCGCGACAGCATCGGCTTCATCCGCTACGCCCTGGAATTGGAGCGCCAGCCCTGGGCCGATGTCCTGCGCCATTCCGAACAGCACCCCATCTATCCGCTCTTGACGCTACTGGTTTCCATTCCCGTGCGGCTCTGGCAGGGTGGTTTGAGTTGTGACGCCATGGTGCTCAGCGCCCAGCTGGCCAGCATCCTGGCGGCGGTGTTGCTGGTCATTCCCATGTTTTACGTGGGCAAGACGTTGTTCGACCGCCGCGTTGGTTTTTGGGCGGCGGCCTTGTTTCAGTTCTTGCCCGCCAGCGCCCACATCCTATCCGACGCGCTCTCCGAGGCTGTATATCTTCTCATTGTCACTAGTACGATTTATTGGATCATGCGCGCCTTTGAACAGCCTACTTGGGGGCGTTTCGCGCTGTGCGGCTTGAGCGGCGGCTTGGCTTACCTGACGCGGCCGGAGGGGGCGCTGCTGGTGGGGGCAACCGTGGTTGTGATACTCGTTAGTCCCTGGGTGGCGGCCTGGAGGCGTACCTGGTGGCAGAGTGTCACGGCGGCGGCCAGCGTATTATTGGCAGCGGCGCTAGTTGCTGGCCCCTACATCGCCACCATCGGCCATCTCACCAATAAGCCGACGCCCAAGAAGATTCTCGAAGGCGGCTCGTACTATGACACGTCTCAGACTCGCGCTGTTCCGGCCACGCCCGCTCATTCGCCGCTGTTTGCCATCTGGTGGTCGAAGGTGGCCGAGCGGCCGCCGTGGTGGTGGGGCCTCAAAGCTATCCTGATCGAAGTGGTTGGGGCCTATCAATACACAGCGGCCTTGCCAGCGTTGTTCGGCATGATCTGGTTTTGGCGCAGGCTCCAGCGCAATCCGGGGGTCTGGGTGTTACTACTGCTCTGCGCCATGCAAATCGCGATTCTCTGGCGCATGGCGGTGATGATGGGATATGTCTCGGAGCGGCATGTCCTATTGCTGGTTCTGTGCGGTGTCTTTCCCGCCGTGGCAATGGTGAAGATGGCTGGCGAACGGCTGGCGGCGTGGCGCGGCTATGGGGCGTGGGTGCCAACGTTGATGCTCACCTTCCTGACCTTATTTGGCTTGCCATCGACCCTGAAACCGTTGCACGGCAATCGGGCAGGACATCGCGCCGTCGGGGAGTGGCTGGCCGAGCACGCGCATCCCCATGACATCATCGTCGATCCGTTCTGTTGGGCGCATTTCTACGCCGGCGCCGTGTTTCATGAGCGGACCATCAATCCCACCCCGCCGCCCGCCAACTATTTGCCGTTTCATTATGTGGTGATCGAGGAATCCAACAATCCCCATTCGCGTTTGCCGATGATCCCCCTGGCCAAGGCCATCGCCAAACGGGGTACGTTGGCGTACCAGTGGCAATCTCCGAACCCGCGCAAAAAACCATCCGTCAGTGTCTATAAGGTGCCGCCACCGTTGCCCGCGAACCCGTTGGCGGAAGAGAAGAAGCAGCCGTGAACTGGGTGTAAAGGTCGTGTATCCTGCCTATTGATTCATCGGTTCGCGCAAGCAGCCAGCAGCGTGCGCAAACCGATGAATCCTTGAAATCACGAAAGTAACCTGCGGCACGGATTGGCTTGATTTTTACTACCCCGTCAGTTCCCGCTCCATCAATTTCACCAAGTCCCCCGCCTTGGGCAGCTCGTCCAGCTTCCAGCAGGCTTGCAGAACGCGGTTGGCCCGGTCCTTGCCGTAGAGTGGATCGACGAGGGTGTGGAACTTGTGTTCCACCTCGGCGTCGGTCATGGGGTTGTGGGCGTGACCGCGTGGGAACTCGATTTCGCGCATGAACTGCCGGCCGTCCTTGAGGGTCACGGTCAAGCGATTGGGAATGCCATTGGGATAGCGGGACGACAAGCCGGCGTCGCGGTGGACTTTGACCCGCCCCACAAGGTCCAACAGAGCCGGATTGTTGAGGTGTGCATCATCGAATTGTGTCATAGTCACATCACCATCCATGAGGGCCACCGCCGTGCAATAAGGCAAGCTGTGGTCCGCCGTCTCGCGCGTCCGGGGCCGCCACTTCTCCGGGTCTTTGCCGATGATGTCCACGGCGGCGTCGAAGGTGTGAATGTCGATGGCTTCGATGTTTTTCACATCGCCGATTTCGGAGCGGAGTTGCAAAGCGGCGTCGATGGCGCTTTGCGAGTGATATTCCGCTGGCCAAAATTTGATGTAGGTCCGGTTGATCATGAACGGTTCGCCGTCGCCGCCAAGTTTGGTGATCTCAAAAGGACCGACCAGCAGTTTCATGATGCCCAGGTCCCCCTCGAAAATCGGAGCCGGTCCGGTCAGCCCCTCGGCGGCGAGCAGGGTGGCAAAGACGCCGTTGCGGGCGGCGTTGGCGAAAGCACACCCTTTCCACATGCTCAATTCCCCGGCGCGCGTTTGCCGCAACGCGACGTTGGCCACCCCCGCCAGTCCCACAGCGTGCGTCAGCCGCGCGGCGTCCAGCCCCATCAGCTTGCCAGACGCCAACGCCGAGGACAGAGCACCATAAAACACATGGTCAAAGCCGTGCTGGCGCAGACTGGCCGCGTCACACAAGCGACATTGAATTTCATAGGCCAACACCGTGGCAGTGATCAAATCCTTACCATTACAACCATATGCATCCCCCACCGCCAGCACGGCGGCGATATTGTCGCTGGGATGGGCCGGCTCTAGGGATAAATAAGTGTCATTGTAATCGAGATAGCGAATCAGCAGACCGTTGACGAAAGTGGCCCATTCGATGCTGCTCTCTCCGCCTCCCAGCAATCCGGCCCCTGGCGTTGAGCGCACGCGCTGGGCGCAGCGGCGGGCGATGTGATACGCCTCCGCCGCCATCGCGCCGACTGCCGTGGCTAGCGAGTCGATGAAGCGCCGTTTCACTTCCTGGACCGTCTCTGGCGGCAGGTCCTCATAACGTAACTTCGCTGCATAGTCCGCCAGTCGATTGGCAAGCGGTGGCATGGATTGGTCTCCGATTATCGAGATGAGGCTTATTGACTTGTTCCCAGGCAAAGTCTGGGAACAAGGCCCCCCTACGCGCTTCTCCCCACATACAGTTTATGAAAATGCGGCAGCGTCTCAAAGGGCTGGGCCAGGTCAGCGATGGGGGTGCCCGCCTGATGAATGGGAGTTTCTTGGATGTGGCCGAGCTTTTTGAATTGGCCGAGACGCAAGTAATCGATCTTTTCGGGATCGAGCCGCATCAGCCGACAGCAGGTGGCATCGACGGCCAACGGGTCGTTTCCCATGACGAGCACACCCATCGGCTTGGCCGTGCCGTTGAGTGGTCCATCCCCCTCCATGCCGACGATGCCATCCACGATGACCAGCTCCGGCGTTCGTGACAGTGCAATATCAATAATGCTGTATTCGATGCCGCGCCAGTGCAGCTCGTTCTTGGGCCAGCCGTAGCAGGTGCCGGGCAGGATGCCGAACAGGTTCTTGAGCGACAGCGTGACGCCTACCCAATGATGCGTCTTGAGCTTGGGCATGGAGATGAGTACATCCGCTTCCGCCGCGGTGCGGGCGACATAGAGCCAATCCAGCCCGGTCAGCTGGCCCAGGTTGGGTAGCTTGACCGGCTCGTCTTCGTTCAAGTCCACGAACACGACGCCATGCTGTCGCAGCACATCCCCCAGGCCGCTGGCTTCGACGAGATATTCGGTGTTCCGCCAATGCCCCGGCCCCTCGGCGACGACGACGTCGGCGGCCCCTTCGCGGCGGCACAGCTCGATGGCGGCCCCCACGACTTGGGGATTCGTGTTGATGACCCGGTCGCGGTGGTACTCGACCAGGTTCGGCTTGAGGACGACGCGTTTGTCTTTCAACGGCACTTGTTCACGGAACGATTCATATTGTTGCTGGAGAATGTCCGCCAGATTCGCCTCATAACTGGGGGCTTGAGCAATGTGAACCGTCGTCTGCGGCGGTAAAACACGCAACTGCCCCAACGCCTTCGCCGCCACGCCGCGCAGGAACCGATTCACCTTTTCGGAGAACGAACGGCGCGTGGTCGGCGGCACGGCTTCCGTCACCTCGATTTCCGGTATGTGCTCCGGCAAACGGAATGGATTACCACGTGCCGTCCCCAAAGCCAGCGCGGTCAGGGCTTCGCGCATCGGCGACGGTTGCACCCAGTTAAGCGACTGGCGCCGATCATGAGTCGCAGCGATGCGCTCATCCAATTTTGGTAATATGCCGTCCACATTGGGTTGATGACGATATGCGTCCAGGGCCAATTTAATCCAACCAAGATGATCCAGATTTTCGGCTGTTTCGGCTTGATGGAGCAGATACTCCAGGGCGCGGGCGCGCTGCGGTGATTGGGGCTGGCGTTGCAAGGCTAACATCATCAAGGCAGTCAGCGTCGGAATAGGCTCGGTGGGTCGGCCAAAGACATGCTTACTGCCATAGTTGACGCCCCCCTGGTCGAGCGCGCGATCGAGCAGCAGGCGCATCCCTTCCTCGACGCGCGGCTGTCTTTGGCAACCGAGACGCTGCAAAGCCAGACAGGCCCACGCGGTCGGCTCGACCCAGGAAAAGTTCCCCCGCGACCACGGCCAGCCCTGCAAGCGACAATCAATGTCCAACGTTTTGGCGGCCTCCTTTTCATCCTTAAGGGCTTCGCCGCGCACTTCCAGCAAGCGCGCGGCGCTGGCGCGAGCCACTTCCTGGTCTTGTCCCAGCGTCGCCAGCACGAACAACACTTGGGCTGTTGGCCACACTACCTCTTGGCGCCCCGTGCTTGGCCGGTAACTGCCATCCGCTTGTCGGAATCGATGCAATGTTTTCACTCCAGTCTGAATCTCGTTGGCGAAGCGTTCCGGTTCCAACGACAGGGCCAAAATCGCCAGACAGGTCGGTTCCAATTGTGCGGACTGCCCGGCGACATACCCCCATCCCCCTTCGGCATGCGCTTGGGATGTCAGAATTTCCAAGATATTCGTCATAATGGCGCTCCCCATGTCACGGACATGATATTCTCGTTGAAGTTATCATAGCGTCTGTTTGCGGCGAAGTGAGAAAAATCACGCCCTGATGGGACCCGATGATTCTTCCCCCAATTTCTTCCTTCCTTTTCCCCATAAAGCCGGTAAAGTGAGAAAGCAGTATTTGTCATGGGCGTAAGCAGCCTTCATCTTCAGCCTGAAAGATGACAATGCAATGCTTGATTACACCCAATAGTTTTCCATCTTCCCTGTTCTCGCTACCAGGTTTGGCCATGCACCGCTTGTTCCTCATCGCTGGTTTACTTGTCATTCCCTTGTCTTTACTACATTGGGCAGCGCCGGCGGCGGATTCGGCGAAGAAGGAGCCGGCGCGGAAAGCCTACGGCATTGACAAACGGGTGCCGTGGACTACATCGCGCGTCCAAGGGTCGCCGGAGCCGCCGGACCCGTACCGCACCGAGCCGGCCTTTCCGAACCTGAAATTCTATGAGCCGTTGGAGTTGACCGCCGCACCTGGTAGCGACCGGCTGTTCGTCGCCGAGCGCAAAGGGAAAATCTTCTCCTTCCGCAATGATCCCAAGACCGATAAGGCCGACTTGCTGCTGGATTTGAAGAAGACTGTTTATGGCTTGACTTTTCATCCGCAATTCGCCGACAACGGCTATATGTATGTCACCTACGTTCTGGACCCGCACAAGACGGAACCAAAGGGAACCCGCGTGGCGCGTTTCGTCGTCAGCCGGGACGCCCCCCCGCGCTGCGACCCGGCCAGCGAGAAGATCATTTTCGAGTGGCCATCCGGCGGGCACAACGGCGGTTGTCTGCGTTTTGGGCCGGACGGCTACCTATACATCGGCACCGGCGATGGTAGCGGCATCGCCGATGAGTTCCACACCGGTCAGGACATTAGTGATTTGCTTGGCTCCATCCTGCGCATTGACGTGGATAAACCAAGTAACGGACGATCTTATGGCATTCCCGCCGATAATCCGTTCGTGGATCGAGAAGGGGCGCGGCCGGAGATTTGGGCCTACGGCTTGCGCCAGCCGTGGAAGTTCAGTTTTGACACCCAGACCGGCGAGTTGTGGGCCGGTGAAGTTGGGCAAGATTTGTGGGAAATGGTGCTGCGCGTCGAACGGGGGGGCAATTACGGGTGGAGCATCGTGGAAGGGACACACCCGTTTCGCCCTGAACGCAAGAAGGGACCGACGCCAATCCTGCCCCCCGTCATCGAACATCCGCACTCGGAATATCGCTCCCTCACCGGCGGCTACGTCTATCGCGGGAAACGATTGCCAGAATTGGCGGGAGCCTATATCTACGGCGACTACGACACCGGCAAGGTAGCGGCCCTGAAATTTGATGGCAAAAAAGTGACCTGGAAGCAGGAATTGGCCGACACGATGTTGCGCATTGTGGCGTTTGGCCAGGACCATGCGGGGGAGGTCTATCTGGTCGATTTCATGGGCGGCGGTATCCATCGGCTGGTGAAAGCGCCGCCGGTGACGGAGCCGAACACCTTCCCGCGCAAGCTCAGCGAGACGGGACTGTTCGCCTCGACCAAGGACCACGTATCAGCACCGGGACTGATTCCATATTCCGTGAACGCCCCGCTGTGGTCGGACGGCGCGCATAAGGAACGCTTTCTGGCGCTGCCGGGCATGTCGCAAATCGAGTTCGAGACGGTGACGTACCCGCAACCTGCTCCCGGCGCGCCTGCGGGCTGGCGCTTTCCCAATGACACCGTGTTGGTCAAGACGTTTTATCTCGACCTGGAAGCGGGCAATCCCGCCAGCCGGCGCCGTCTGGAGACACGCATCTTGCACTTCCGCCAACTGGCTGGCACCGAGGAAGTCGGCGACCAATACTGGTTCGGTTACACCTACGTTTGGAACGATGAGCAGACCGACGCCGAGCTGCTGGCCAGCGCGGGATTAAATCGGGATTTCCAGGTCAAGGACGCGCGCGCTCCCGGCGGCGTTCGCAAGCAGACATGGCGTTTCCCCAGCCGGACGGAGTGCATCATGTGCCATACCATGCCGGCCAAGTTCGCGCTCGGCGTCAACACCCGGCAAATGAACAAAGACCACGACTACGGCGGCGTCCTGGCCAATCAATTAGCTACCCTGGATCACCTGGGTATCTTCACCAAACCGTTGCCGAAACCGCCCGTCGAGCTACCCCGGTTAGTGGATTATGAGGACGAGACCATCGACATTAACTTGCGTGCCCGGTCCTACTTGCATGCCAATTGCTCGCACTGTCACATGAAATGGGGCGGCGGCAACGCCGACTTCCAACTGTTGGATACCTTGGACCTGAAGAACCTGGGGATCGTCAACACTCGTCCCGGTCAAGGGACGTTGGACATCGCCGACGCCCGCATCCTGGTCCCCGGCGAGCCCGGACGGTCGCTAATCTATCAACGCATGAAACGCCTTGGCTTGGGGCGAATGCCGCACATCGGCTCGCTGATGGTGGATGATCAAGCAGTCCAGCTGATTCACGATTGGATTCAGCAATTGCCGAAGGAGGAGGAGTAAAAAAATACCATGCCCCCAGCGGGTCGGGCGGCGACCAGCCGCTCGGCGGAAATGTTTCCAAACGCTCCATCACTCCCCCGCTGGCAGCATTACCTTGGCATCGGGAGGACTGGTGAACAGGTCGCCGACCTCCTCGATGAGCTGGGTGATGTGCGGCGTGCGCAGGTGTTCTTCCAAGTCCTTGAGGGTCTTCCAGCGTTCGTAAACGATGTAGCGGGTCGGATCCTTGACATCGCGGTTCAGGTCATAGGCGATGCAGCCTTTCTCCTTGCGCGTGCCTTCAATAGCTTTGGCGAAGGCCGTCTCGAATTGCTTTTGGGTTCCTTTCTTCACTTGCAGATACACCATCATCGTGAAGGGTTTGTCCGGGTCTTGGAGCTGCGATTTGACCTGCACGGCGATAGGGTGCGGCTCTTGCTGTCCCCAAGCAGGCGCGGCCAGAAACGGTAGAAGGAAGAACGACAGGATACCAAGGCATGAGCGGATCATCGTGTGGACTCCGTGGAAAAAAACCAGAGGCGACATCTTGCCTTTTATGATCGGATTTCGAGGCTGGATCGGCAATGGGTCATGTGCCATAAGCGGCCACGAATGAGGAACAGATTCATCGTTTCGCGTTCGCCACCGAGCACGAAATGATGAATCCAAATCCGCTGAATTCCAAGACGATGGCCCTCTATCCTCGATACGCCCGCACCGTTTGGACGAACGCCTCGAAGTTGGCGACGGGAGTGGCGCGATCGAGACCGTGGCTGAGATTGACGATGTGCCGATGCCCGCCGCCGGCCAGGAGACATTGGCGCGTCGCGTCGCGCACTTGTTCTGGAGTGCCGATACGGAGCAATTCCTCGGCGACATTCCCTTGAAAGACCAAGTGCGGATAGTCGCGGCGGGCGGCGGCCAAGTCGTGGCGCGCGCCCAGGCTGACGATGTCGGCTCCGCAAGCCGTTAGCTGGTCCAGGTATGGACATTCCTTGACAAAGATGATGCGCGGCACCTGATGGACAGCGGCGAAAATGTGCCGGTGATACGGTTGCGCCCAGGTCTGGTATTCTTCAGGAGTCAACATGCCGGCCCAGGAATCGAACAATTGATAAGCGTCGGCTCCCGCATGCGCCAGCGTGTCCAGGAAATGGACGGTGGCTTGGCACAGGCGGTCGAGCAACTCGCTCCAGACGACCGGTTGCTCGGCGGCGAAGCGGCGCGTGGCGTCCAGGTCCTTGCCGGTGCCGATGCTGTAGGTGGCCAGGGTGAAGGGGGCGCCGGCGAACACCAGCACCGGCAACTCCCCCTTCAGCTCGGCCTTGACGCACTGCAACAAGTCGCGGACGTGTTGAAACCGGCTGGGGTCGGGCCGGGCGTCGAGTTTCTCGACATCGGCCAAGGTGCGAATGGGAAAATCCGGCACCGGTCCCACGGCGGGTTGCAGCACGAACGGCTGCCCCATTGCCACTGTGAGCGTGGTGATGTCATAAAAGAGGATAATCGCATCGACGCCGAAGCGCCGGGGTAACAGCGACGCCTTGGCGGATAATTCGACATTCTCCGAGAACTCGTAAAACGACAAGCCGGCCCGCAGCCGATTGAATTCCGGGTCCCAGCGTCCCGCCTGGCGCATGGCCCACACTGGCGGCCGTTCCACCACTTCGCCGCGCGCGGCACGCAGGAAGAGGGGGAGTGGTGAGTATTGGGATGAAGTATTTTCTGCTGAATTCATTGGCATTGCTCCCCTGTGGGTCGCACGCTAAACGGTGGGTTTCCGCCCGACATACAATGTGGCGATGCCGAACGTCAATGGATACCAGTGTACCTCGGTCAAGCCGTGCTGCCGCAAGCGTTCGGCCAGGGCCTCGCCATCGGGGAATTCCAACACGCTGGCGGGCAAGTAGCGGTAGGCCTGGTCCGGGCTGCGGGAAATCAGCTGGCCGACGCGCGGCAGCACGTGGCGGAAATAGAAACGGTAGATTTTGCCAAACAGCCAACCGCGCGGCTGCGAGAACTCCAAAATGGCCACGTGTCCCCCCGATTGCGTGACGCGTACCATCTCCGCCAAGCCGCGATCGGTGTCGGTGATGTTACGCAGGCCGAACGCCACCGTGGTGATCTGGAAATAATCGTCGGGGAAGGGCAAACATTGGGCATCCATCTCGACGAAGCGGATAACCGATCTGGGCTGGGCACGCTGGACTTTGCGGGCGGCGATCACCAGCATCTCATGGCAGAAATCGCCGCCGATGATCGGGGCGGCAGTACGCCGCGCGTAGGCCAACGCCAAGTCCCCGGTACCGGTGCAGATGTCGAGGATTGGCCCATCCCCCTGCGGCGGCACCCTGCGCGTGACCCGCCAACGCCAGTAATGGTCGATATTCAAACTGAGCAAGTGATTCAGCAAATCGTAACGGGGCGCGATGGCTCCAAACATGCGGCGGATGCGGGTTTCACGCTTGTCGAGCAGCGATTGGGACACAAGACACCTCGGTGACAATTCGGTTGGGGTAGGTTTCTCCGACGAGCGGGGAGCGTAAACCTATTTCATTGCGCTCACGCGGAAAGAATCGAGTCCACCAACTCCCAAACATGACTCAGAAATTCCTCGTGGGCATTCTCTGGCAAAGGGATCAACTTCTTCAATTTATAAGATTTCTGAAAGGTGTTCGATTCTTTCCTTCTTCGCAACACATCGGTTTGCAGGAGTTCCTTCACGGCTTGTTCGACAGCTTGCCTCCGATCCAGGCCCTTCGCTTTCGTCGGTTCGATGAGTCGATCCGCGAACTGTTCGAGGAATCCCTCTTCCTGCCGTTGCCATTTCTCGACTTGGTCCGTGCGTTGGTTGAGGGTTCCCAGAGTCGCCCGATAGTGATGACTGAGAGCCGGACCAAGCACACCAAGCAGGCTATTGATGAAATCATCGCGTGTTCGTGCCATCGCATACCGCTTCATCTGGGCCTTGACTTCTTCGCGGATCAAGCGTGTCAACTCGCTAGTTCTCGGTGTTTCCATTGGTGCCTTCTCCACACACGCTATGGGCAGCTGCCGCTTTGATATAACTCGTTCTTCCACCTCTTACTTTAACCACCAGCGCGCGCATAAAAAAGCCCCGGCGAGGGTTTCCCCTGCCGGGACTTCTCCTGGTTGGTGGGCGGACCACGCGCTAATGATTCAGGAAAAATTCATTGCTGTTAAGCAAGGCCCAGAACAGGTCCTGCCAAGCGGCATTCGGGTTGCGATCTGGAATCCGCATTCGGAACTTCTGACTGATTTCGGCGAATTCCTTGGGACTCGAAGGCCGATTCAACGTGGCCAAGAAGAGATGGTCCATAATCAACTTGGGCTGCTTCTTGGCGACCGCTTTAGTCACGGTGCCGCCGTTGCTCATGACCACGTCATTGATCTCTCTGCCGTTCATGAGCATGAGTGCCTGCACGACGGTACCGTTGAAGGTGGCTTCGTTCCCTTCATCATCACCGAAGTTGATGATCAGGCTGCGGAGGAACGCCTCGCGGTCCTCCCCTTTCTGGCCAGTGGCGGCCATGAGGGAGTCGTACAGCTGCTCCGGGCTCATAGATTTCAGCAACATCCGGCTGAAAAAGACCTCGGCATCTTGGGAATCGTTGGTGGGATTGGCCACCGTGCTCAGCTGATACGGTTTGCTGTTGCAAATCCAACGGATCAGGTTTTTGGGGTCCTGGCCGCCGGAGCCGATGAATTCATCCGCCAGCTTGTCCAACAACTCGGGATGGACAAGCTGGTTGTGTTCGCCGAAATCATCCACGGCCGGTTGCTCGTTCAAGCCGCGACCAAAGAAGTGTCCCCACATGCGATTGACGAACGCCTTGCCGAAGTTATCGTGATTGACGATTTTGTTAGCCAGGATTTCGCGCCGCGAGTTTTTCGCATCTTTGGGAATGTCCGTGCCGTCCAGGAACTTCGGTTTGGTCGGCAGAATGACGCCATTGCGGCGTTCGTAATACACAATGCCATCGGAATTCAGCCCAACGTCGTCGCGCAGGCCCAATTTGTCGGCGACGGGGGTCTTGGCTTGCAGCTTGGCCGGCAAGGGAACACCATCCCGCCGGGCTTGCCGGAAGAACGCGTTAATGCCCCAGAAATGTTTCTGGCCCCATTCAGGATTGAAGGGGTGGTCGTGGCATTGTGTGCATTGGATTTGATAGCCGAGGAACAAACGGATCGACCGGGAGGTGATCGGCACCATGTCAAACTGCCCTTCCTCGCGTGACTTGGCGGCCGGAATCGGTTCCCCCAAGTGCGACAGGATGAAAAAGCTGGCGCCGTTCTTTTCGGTTTCGCCTGTCGTGGATAATAACTCGGTGACCATCTGATTGTACGGTACGTCCTTGGCAAGTTGACTTTCCAGCCAAGCCCGCATTTGTTCGTAGTTGAAACGATTGCCCGACCGCGTCAACAACCAGGTGGCCCAGATTTGCGACCAGTATTTGTTGTAGTCGTTACTGGCCAGCAAGCGTTCCACCAACAGGGCCCGGCGGTATTGGGGCGGATCTTTCATGAAGCGGTCAATTTCCTCAATCGTGGCGATGCGGCCGATAATGTCCAGCGAAGCCCGCCGGATGAATTCATAATCGGTCACTTCCCGCGATGGCGTGATTTTGTTCGCTTTCCACTGTTCGGCAATTTTCTCGTCGATGAAGCGCACCCGCTCATCCGACGCTGGATTGAAAGCCGCCCCCTTGGGAGCTTGGGCTTGCGAGGTTGCGGCGGATAATTGTGTCAACAGTACGACGACCCCCGCCAGTATCCCCCAGCGTAAGAAACGTCGCCCCCTGGCCTGCGATGAAAAACGGCCCATAATTATTTCCCCCAACAGTCCGACAGGTTAAGATAAGGTGATGGTTCGTGATTATGGGAGAAGCTAGAATAGCCTTCCCGAAATAACTCGATCATAAATGACTGCGTTCCCCGTTGTCAAATATGCCTTCCGATTTTCGCGTTTCCTTCGTCTGTGGGGTGGATGCGAACGGAAGGAATCCTGCCAGTGAGACGAACCCTGCGCGGATTTAGTTCCCCAAAGTCGCGGACGGCTTCCGAAATCCGCTTCTTTCCCGGAATCCGGCGTCGAAACGCTCAATGGGATGGTGGATGGACGAATCGGTTCGCGCAGGAATTTACCGTCGGCGCGAGAGAAACCCTCAGTGGGGAGCATGGCGGCGCACGTGCTCTTGAGCGTGTTCCAAACAAGATCGCAAATTTTTATTCTCAAAAGGTTTAAGTATAAAATCATTGGCGCCGGCCTCCAGGGCTTCTTTCAGGGAGTCGTCGCCGCCGCGTCCGGTCAGCATGATGATGTAGGGAAGATGGACCGCGCCGCCAGCGCGCAACGCGCGGCACAGCTGGATGCCGTCGAGCTGAGGCATGGACCAGTCGAGAAGGGCCACGGGGGGAGCGTCGGGTTGGCTGAGAATGTCCAAGGATTCTTGCCCATGACAAGCAGTCACCACCTCCCATCCCCAGCGCGACAAGGTCAGCTGAAGAATGCGGCGCAATACCAAGTCATCCTCGGCCACCAGGATTTTCATGTTCCGAGGTCTCCTGACCGCTGCCGGCGCAGAACCATGGTGATTTGGTTCCCTTGTTCGTTGTAGCGCACTTCATCCATGAATGTCTGAATGAGCAACAATCCTCGACCGCTGATCTTTTCCAGGTTTTCGGGATCGGTAGGGTCGTCGAGCAACGATGGGTCGAATCCCGGCCCCTCGTCGCGGACGGTGAACGCCACTTCGTCGCGCGCCAGGCGTGCGCGGACGAAAATCCGGCGGTCACGATAGGGGGCCACGCTCCGGCGTTGTTCGGCGTGCTGATAGAAGCATTGGTCCCCTTCCTGCCGCAAATCCGAGCTAAGCTCTAGGTTGCCGTGATACAGGGCATTGACCAACGCTTCTTCCAAAGCGATGCCGACACGAATCAAGCCGCCTTGGTCGCACAGTTGCCAACGCTGTAATTCGTCTTGCAAAAAAGTGACCATCGCTGACAGCTGCTCGCGGTTATTCTCCAGCGTGAATTCACAATCCAGGCACGCGAGCCGTTCGGTCAGGCATTGCCAGGATAAATCGGGACGGGTCACAGCCAGGACATGATCCAGCGTGTCGATCAAATCCTGCGCCAGGACCTTCTTGGGGACGTAGCTGCTGGCACCGCGCTGCAGCGCCTGCATGGCAATGTCCTCACTGCCATGAGCGGTCATCAAAATGATCGGGATATGCGGATATTGGCGGTTCACTTGCTCCACTAACTCCAGCCCCCCCATCTGCGGCATGATCAGATCGGTGAGGACGACATCCGGGGCGTCTTGCGCCATGACGGCCAAGGCTTCCAAGCCGTTGTTGGCATACACGATGCGATAGTTGCCGCTTTTCTCCAAAATCCCGCCGGCCAAACGACGATCCACCGCGGCATCATCGACCACCAACACCATCCGCGACCGCCTGCCGGAAGCGGCGGAAGACGCCTGGGACGGAGCCAGCATCGGTTCGGGAACGGTAGTCATCGGCGTCTCCTTTTCGGTAGGAGTCAGCAGATCGAATGTGAAACATTACAAAAGGAATATCGGTTCGCGTGGACTTCCCCGCCACGAGCGAGAACCAACTTATGTCCGCGAAGAGACAATCATGATCTGACTCCTGACCTCTGATGAATTATGTCACCCAGGTACGAGTTGCGACAGAACGGGTTGTAATTGATCCAAATGTTCTTCCAGGGCCAAATAGAGGATACGTGCATCATCCATCATACCATCTCGTCCCCGCATTTCCAGTTGTTGCGCGATGGCGTGCGCGGCATGCGCGCCCAGCAAACCCAAGGAGCCTTTAAGCGTGTGGGCGGCCAGTTGCAGGCGTTTGGGATCATGCTGGTCGATGGCCGCTCGCATGTCCGCCAGTATCCGCGCGCTGTCTTGCTGATAGAGAGTCAAAATTTCGCGGAGGAGCTGCTCATCGTTGCCGACGTGGGCCAGAATCGCGCCGCGATCCAACAACGGCGCGTTGGCGGATTCGATCTCGGCGCCTCCTTTCACCAAGCGATCCAGCGCTTCATACAGGGCCGCCGCTTGAATCGGTTTGGAGAGATAATCGTCCATGCCTGCCCGCAGACAGCGTTCGCGGTCGCCGATCATGGCGTAGGCGGTCAAGGCGATGATGGGCACGCGCGGTTGCTGGTGCTGCCGTTCCCAGGCCCGAATGGCGGCGGTCGCTTCCAAGCCATCCAATTCGGGCATCTGCACGTCCATGAGAATCAGATCGAAGGCTTGTTGTTGAGCGGCGGTGACCGCTTCCCGGCCATTAGTCACGACAGTCACGCGATGTCCCCGTTTTTCCAGCAAGCGCAAGACGAGACGCTGATTGACCGCGTTGTCTTCCGCCAGCAGGATGTGCCATTGCTGTTCCGTGGCAGCCGGCCAGCGCGTGGGTGGAGCTGGTCGTGGCGCGGGCCGCGCCAGGGATAGAGCGGCCAGAATGGCGTTCAGCAATTCCGATTGTTTGAGAGGTTTCGTCAAAAAGGCGGCGATTCCCAGATCCTTGCCACGCTGCATGTCATGGGACTGTAATCCAGAAGACAGCAGCAGCACCGTGGCACCGGCCAACTCCGGGTGTTGCTGGATGTACTCGGCCACCTGGAAACCATCCATATTGGGCATGTGAGCATCGAGCAGGATCAGCGGGAACGGCTCGCCGGCTTCATGCGACTTGTGCAGCAACTCCAAGGCGCTGGCTCCACCATCCGCCACCACCGGTTTCATCTGCCAGAGGCTCAGCAACTCCGTGAGCAGACGCCGGTTGGTAACGTTGTCATCCACGATGAGCGCCGGCAGGTCGCGCAGCTGGTCCTTGTCTCTTTCCCGCGTGGCGGGCGGCTCGGCTTGCAGGCCAAACCAAGCGGTGAAGTGAAACGTGCTGCCCCGGTTCACTTCGCTCTCCACCCAGATACGTCCATCCATTAGTTGCACCAATTGGGCGGCGATGGTCAATCCCAAGCCCGTGCCGCCATAATAACGCGTCGTTGAACCATCTACTTGCACGAATTTCTCGAAGATCAGCCGTTGCTTGTCGGCCGGGATGCCGATGCCTGTGTCACGGACCGCGAAATGCAGGCAAACCATCTGACCCTCTTCTTCCTGCTTCTCCACTTCGACCACGATTTCCCCCGACGGTGTAAACTTGATGGCGTTACCGACTAGATTGACTATTACTTGTCTCAATCGCAACGGGTCGCCGATCAAGGCATCGGGAACGTCGGGGTGGATGTGACATATCAGCTCCAAGTCCTTCTGATGGGCCCGCAAGCTGAGTGCCTTGATGGCGTCCCCCAAGCTGTCGCGCAGCGGGAAGCCGACCGTCTCCAGATGTAACTTCCCCGCCTCGATTTTGGACAGGTCGAGGATGTCGTTGATGATCGTCAACAGGGAATCAGCGGACGCCTTGACGAGTTCCAGGAACTCGCGCTGCTCGGTGGTCAGGTCGGTTTCCAGAGCCAACTCGGTCATGCCGATGATGCCGTTCATGGGGGTGCGGATCTCGTGACTGACATTGGCCAGGAACTCATTCTTGGCGCGGTTGGCGGCTTCCGCCGCTTCCTTGGCCTGTTGCAGCTCCTCCTCGACTCGCTTGCGCTGGGTGATGTCGTGGGCCACGGCGTAGAGCTGATTCTGTTCGGGATAGGGGACGGCATTCCACAGTAGCCAACGATAACTACCGTCCTTGCACCGATAGCGATTCTCGAACTCGATGGAGATGTGATCTCCCGTGGCTAATTTGCGCGCTTCGCGCAAGGTCCGTTCCCGGTCGTCGGGATGAACGAAGTCGATGTAGGGGCGATTGAGCATTTCCGCGATACTGTAACCCAACGTGGTTTCCCAAGCGGGATTCAACCGGCGAAAGTAGCCGTTGTAATCGGCGATGCACAACATATCCAGCGATAGATCAAAAAAGCGATCCCGTTCCACCTCGGCTTGCTTTCGTTCGGTCACGTCCCAGAAACAGGCCTGCACGCCAGCGACTTCTCCCCGACCGTTGTACACCGGCGTTTTCAACACTTGCACGTAAGTGCGCGTGCCGTTCGGATGGATATTCTCCTCAATATCCTCGAAAACTTGCTGCGTGGTGATCACCATCTGATCGTTTTGGCGATATTTATCCGCCAGATGTTTGGGATAAAAATCGTAATCGGTCTTGCCCAGGATGGCGGACAGCGGCTCTCCCAAGGTATTGCAAAAGCGTTGATTGCCAAAGGTGAACTGACCTTGCAGATTCTTACGAATGATGTTGAGCGGCAAATCCTCCACCAAGGAATGACACCACGCTTGCGATTCCCGCAACTCCTCCTCGGTGCGTAACCGCGCGACGAACTGGCCGATTTGACTGCCAATGGCGGCGAAGGCTTGCAAGAGCGAGTCATCGCGCGGTTGCGCATGATGGGTGAAGAACTCGAAAACACCGATCACTTTGCCATCCAGGCTCACGGGAAAGCCACATGCCTCGCGCAAGCCCTCAGCAGTGGCGGCCACGAGGCGCGGGGCGTCGGCGTCCGGGATCGGTTCCGCTCCCCAGGCGGGCTGGCCGTGGTGCCAGACGCGCCCCGGCAGACCGACGTTCCTCGGCAGGGGGACTTGTCGGCACAGGTCGATCAACCGCGATGAGTCAATGCTGGCTTCATGCCACAAATCGACGCAGCGCAACTGTTGGGCCTCGCGCTCCACCTCCCAATAGACGCCTAATTGCCAGCTCAGACTTTCACAACAGGCTTGCAGAATGCTAGGGATGGCTTGCGGCAATGACATGGCTTCCGCCAACACGCGCATCACGGCGTATTGCAAGCTCAAGCGCCGTTCCACACGTTTTTGGTCAGTGATTTCCTTAGTGACGAAAGCCGCGCCGCGAACGTGGCTCCCGTCCCGAATGGGGTACATGGACATCACGTAATAATGGGGCAGCCCCTCGATGAGATACTGCTGCTCCATGGTGATTTCTTCCCCTTGGAGCACGCGGCGCAGCAAGTCCTTCCAGAGACGGTTGATTTCGGGAAATTCGTCGGGGGGGGAATTCTCGTCAATCGTCTGGCCCAGTTGGATTGGTCGCCCCAAGACGCGCTCGGCTTCTTGTAGCAGATGCGCGTTGGCGATCACTAAACGGGATTGACGATCAAACACGCCGATCGAATCTCGGATGCTCTCCAGCAAATGTTTCGTCAAGAAGGATTGTTTGGCCGGCTTCCCCAAGACCAATAACCACAGCAGCAAACTGGCGGTCACGGCCAATACCAGGGAATGAACGATGAGGCGCGCCCCCCAAGACCCGTCCCCCAGCAGACACTCCACCAGCGCGCTGACACCCATTCCCAGGGTCAGCAGCAGCACAAAAGCAAGCAAAACAGGGTGGCGCCCCATCAACACGATTTGCCCCCGATCGGGTGGATGCGCCGCCCCGATGTCGTCGCAATCAGGCTGAAAATAGACGAGGGGGAAGACGCGCCCTATTTTTTCATTGTCTTACGTGGAGCGATTCTCGTCAATGGATGGAAGAGGTGGCAAGAGGCAAACAGCAACTCAGCTCAACCCCAGGAGCAGCGGCACCTTGTCGCGGAGCTGTTCGATTTCCTGATGCGTTTCCCCCAGGTAGGCGAGCAAGCGCAGATCGTCGCGGGTGACGGCGCCACCCGTCAATAGCCAGGAACGCACACGGAACAACTTGTACAGCTTCACGATCTTGCGGTCACTGATGAAGATACGATCCTCGCGCACGAGCGTCTTGATTAGGCGCTGGAACTCGCGGAAGACGTCGGTGGGGAAAAACAATTGTCGGTCGTTGCGTTCCTCGTTGAATTGATCGCGTTGCTGGCGCGCGAACAAATGGGTCAGGTAGCGGTGGGCTTTCAAGAAATCCGCTAGCGTGGCATGTCCTTCCGTCCACGGTTTCCGGTTGAGCGTGCGGTTGACTTCGGCTTGCAAACCCGCGTCAATCAATTCCGTGAAGTGATTGTCCTGTACGGATCGGCTTTCGATCTTGAGGACGAAACGATCTTTCAGGGCGGCCAGCTCGCCATGCTCCGGCACTTCGTTGGTGGCGGCGAAGAGAATGCGCAAATGGACCGGCTGCGGCAAGCCATCTTGGTAAAACTTGCGTTCATTGATGATCGTCAGCAAAATGTTGAGGATGGCCGAGTTTGATTTGAAAATCTCATCGAGAAACGCTAGCCGGGCCGTTGGTAGTTTCCCCTGCTCGCGGCGAATGTAGCGCCCCTCGCGGAGTAGGTTGATGTCAATGGGACCGATGATTTCTGACGGCTCGGTGAAGCGCGTCAGCATGTACTCAAAATAATCCTCATCATCCAGTCCCAGAGCATCCTTGAATTTTAACACTAAGTCTGATTTGGCTGTCCCCGGCGGGCCGACAAGCAACAGCGGTTCTTGCGCGATGGCCGCCACGACCATCAAATCGATGATTTCTTGCTTGTCCACCAGAAACCGGCCCAACGACTGCCGGAAGCGATTTAACCGCTTCCGCAAGTCTTCCGCTTCTGCTTGCAATTCTTCCAACGACCAATCTTCGCGCGTGGCCTGCATGATGTTTCGATTCCGAGGTATGTTCGGCGGACCATGATGTTTCGATTCATTGTGAAAACATCGGCACCTTATTATACCACGAAGGAAGTGAAATGACTTGGCCAGGGGCAGGTGTGTCTGGCCGTCATTTCAAGCTGGTGATCGCCCCTTCGCCTCAGCCGTTTGACGCCCTCACGACTTTACCGGGTACTCTGGTGTCGAAGCACGCGGCCAGCAAGGGCGCTGGTGTACTTACCGTTCTGGATGGTCAGTTTGCCATTGACGAACAGATATTGCATCCCCGTGGCATATTGATGAGGCTTGTCGAAGGTGGCCGTGTCGCGGTACGTCGTGGGATCGAGCACCACGATGTCGGCGAAGTAGCCTGGCTTCAGATAGCCCCGTTCGGGAAGGCGGAGGATGTCGGCAGGCAAGCCGCTGGCACTGCGGATGGCCTGTTCCAGGGGAATGATTTTCTCTTCAATGGCATAGCGACCGATCTTGCGCGGGAAAGTGCCGTAGCTGCGCGGGTGCGGGAAGTTGTTGGCTGGCGTCATCGCCGAGCCGTCGCTAGCGGTGGCCACGAATGGTTGCTTCATGATCAGACGCACATCCTCTTCGTGCATGTTGAAGCACACCACTTGGGCGTCACCGTTGCGGATGATGTCCATCACGACATCCACCACGTCTTTTTTCACGGCGGCGGCAATATTTTCCAGATCTTTCCCTTGCCAGGACGTATTCTTGGCATAACCGGCGATACGGATGCTCTTGGCGCCGTTGCGGACGTCGAGTTTCTGGCGAATTCCCTCACGCACGCGCGGCCCCTCCTCGGCATCGTCCATGCGAGCAATCAATTCCTCTCGACTCCCTTCTCGAAATTGAGCTGGGACCAGCATGGCACTCAAGCGCGTGCTACTGGCGATGTAGGGGTACTGATCGGCAGTGACGATCTGCCCTTGCTTGCGGGCTTGCAGCACCAAGGCGACGGCATCGCCGGACTTGCCCCACACCTGCGGTCCCGATGCCTTCATGTGGGAGATGTGAACCGGCAGTTGGGCTTCCCGGCCAATGCGGATGGCTTCATCGACGGCGGACAGCAGGCCGGTGTTCTCGTCGCGGATGTGGCTGGCGTAGAAGCCGCCGTGCCGCGCCGCCACGCGCGCCAGGGCGATGATTTCCTCGGTCGTGGCATAGGTGCCGGGATTGTAAATCAACCCCGTGGACAGCCCCCAGGCGCCGTCGCGCATTCCTTGATCGACCAGCTTTTCCATCTCCGCCAGCTCTTTCTTGGTGGGCATGCGATTGGCATTCCCCATGACGCGCTGGCGTAGGGCGTTATGCGGCATCTGATGGACGACATTGCTGCCGACGCCGTTGCGCTCCATCGTTTGATAATACTTGGCCACGTCGGTCGGGCCGAAGCCGCAGTTGCCAGTGACAATCGTGGTCACGCCTTGCATCAAGTAGTTGAGGTTCGATTTGGTCGTTGGCAAGACAATGGCGTTATCACTGTGCGTGTGCAGGTCAATGAAGCCGGGAGCGACGATCAACCCCTTAACGTCCAGGATGGTCGGATCGCCGGCAACGTCGAACTTGCCGACCGCGACGATGCGGTCCCCCTGGATAGCAATGTCGCCAACTTGTCCTGGCTGGCCGCTGCCATCGTGGAGAGTGCCGTTACGCAGCACGATGTCGGCCTGCACCGGCTCGGCGGCAGGAAGAAGCGTAAGTAGCAGAAAAGCATAGCTGGTCATGGTGAATATCCTCGCAGGGAAGTCTCGGCGCGTCGCCATGTACGACCAACCGTTACCGGACATCGTAGCAAACGACTCGTTTCAAATCACGGACGTATAGTTTACCATTAGCCACGACCGGAACAACCCAGCAGCGATCCTTCGAGAAGCGGAAGTTACTGACTTCCCGATAGCCTTCCGGGGTCGCTTGAGCGGCGGCGAGATAACCATTCTCACCCAAGATGATGAGATGACCATCGGCGATCATCAACGCCCCTTTGTCAAAGCCACGATGCTCCCAGCGGATCACATCACCTTGACGGAAATCCATGCACGTCAGTTTCTTCTCGTTGAATCCATACAGATAACCGTCGAGATAGACGCAGGTGGAGAAATGGTTGCACATCTGATTGCCTTCATAGACGAACTGTTTGCCATCTTGGCCGGTAGCCAGCCGCAACGAGCCGTCTGGACGTTTCTCAACTTCTAGTAAAGCACAACCGCGGTTATAGCCGCTGGAGATGAACACGTAATTGCCCACCACAATCGGCGTGGCGATGTTGCAGCCATAATCGGTGATCCAAGGATATTTCCAGAATACCTCACCAGTGCGCGGATGGACGCTGACGAGGTGATCCCCGGTGAAAAACAAGATTTGCCGGACGCCGTGCATGGTGGCGGCTATGGGGGAGCTGTAACCAGCTCGATCATCCAGGGCCTTCCAAACTTCCTTGCCCGTGTGCTTGTGCAAGGCCACCAAAGAGTTGCCTTCGGGACCGCCCGGATTGGTGTACACCAAATCATCTTCCACCAAGGGAGAGAAAGAGACACCCCACTGTAAATTGGGAGCGCCGTAGTCAGTGAGCAAATTTCGACTCCAAACGCGCGTGCCGTCGCGCAGGTTTAGGCAGTGCATCCAACCCGTGGCGCCGACACTATAGACCCGGTCCCCGTCAATGGTCGGCGTCGAGCGTGGCCCACTGCCGAAGTTGTTCACGTAATCAGCGGGATAGCGATAGCGCCACAATTCGGCCCCCGTATCCGCGTCCCAGCACACGACCGCCTCGGAGGGACCGTCTTGCGTGAGTGTCACCGCTTTGCCCTGACTGACGGCCAGCGTCGCGAAGCCATCGCCAATATCGGCTTGCCACAGCACTTTGGGTCCTGTGGCGGGCCAAGCAAGGTTGAGGCCGGTTTCCAATGACAACCCATCGCGGCGCGGGCCGCGCCACTGTGGCCAATCACCGGCCGCGCCGCTGTCCGCGTCTGGCAGGGGGGGTAGCTCGGCGGATTCCAATTTGCCGCGCAACGTGGAGTCCGCCTCGAAGCGCACGGCCGTCGCGCCAAACTTCCACCACAACACCCCGCCCGCCGCTGCTAAAACGATGACCGTGAGCACTCCCAGCAGCCCAGAAGTAGTCCAGCCCACGCGCCGGCGCAAAGTCGGTTGGTCAGTTATCTTCAATTCCACGCGGTCTCGAAGGTGAGGAGAAAGCGGCATGGTTTGGCCTCCAGAAGCGGGACGATTCATGAAAGGAGTGTATTGTCCTGTAGTATCCGACTGTCGGTGATTCCTGAGATTCATCATTTCGCGCACGCTGGCGATATCCCTGCGCGAAACGCTCCATCTTATAAAGAAGATAAGTACAATTGTAGCATCAGAAGGAATATCTGCCTTCCTTTCTCGCGGAATCGGCAGTTTCGCTATGATCTGGAACAATACGAAAAGGAGAAGGTGATACCTTATGTCACGAGTGTCGAATGCTTGGCACGCAAGGAAGGGCGTGAAAAAGGATTGCGAGAAGGCTTGGCCTTGGGGCTGGAGTTGAAATTCGGCGCCTGCGGCAAGCGCTTGTTGACATGCATAGGCCGCATCGACGACGTGGCTCAGTAGCAAGCGCTGCACGAGACGCTCAAGACCGCGGCCAGTTTGGAAGAATTGCGCCAGGCGCTGCCATGAGTCGCGGAACTGTTCGGGCTGTTCCGCTTGTCCGATGTTGCTCATCGAACGACCATTTGCCTCGCTTCGGCACCAGGAGTTGTTCACGGAATGTCTTCAATCGATCGAGCTGTGACCACCATAGACGAATCCCCATACCTCTTGGAAGCGCGCGGCATCAGCAAGGCGTTTCCTGGCGTGCAGGCGTTGCGGAACGTCCATTTACGGCTACGCGCGGGGGAGGTGTTGGCCGTCGTGGGGGAGAATGGGGCGGGAAAATCGACCCTGATGAATATTCTGGCCGGCGTGCTGTCGGCGGATGGCGGTGAGGTGTGGCTGGACGGGCGCGAACTCCACAGCCACGGCGTTCATGAAGCCCAGCAGCTCGGCATTGTGTTGATTCATCAAGAACTTAACCTGGCGACCAATTTGGACGTGGCCGCCAATATCTTCCTGGGGCGGGAGCCGTGCCGCGGAGGGCCAGTCGGGCTGATTGCTGGACGGATTTATGCCGAGGCTCGCGTCCTCATGGACCGGCTGGGGCTGGATTGCCCGGCCCAGACGCTGGTGGCCGATTTGCCGGTTGGCCAACAGCAGCTAGTCGAAATTGCCCGTGCTTTGTCCCTACGCTCGCGCATTCTGATCATGGATGAGCCGACCTCCAGCTTGACGCAGCGCGAGACAGAGCGACTCTACGATGTCATCCGTGAGCTGAGGCAAGAGGGGATCAGCATCTTGTACATCTCGCATCGGCTCAAGGAAGTGGAAACCATCGCTGACCGCGTGTTGGTCCTGCGCGATGGCCGTAATGCTGGGGAGTTGGAACGCGCGCACATTAGCCACGATGCGATGGTCCGGCTCATGGTCGGGCGCGAGCTGCGCCAGTTCTTCCAGCGCACGCACTCACCGGCCCATGACACGACGCCCCCCCTGTTGCGCGTCGAGGGGTTGCGCATCACCCCCCAACCCGGCCCGCCGATCCAATTCACCCTTCGGCCTGGCGAGATTGTCGGCTTGGCGGGACTGATTGGCGCAGGACGCACTGAGTTGGCCGAGACGCTGTTCGGCATCCGCCGACGGCTGGCGGGAGAGATTTTCCTGGATGGCCGGCTGGTAGCATTGCGCGATCCGCGCGAAGCCATCGCGGCCGGCATTCTGCTGGTGCCCGAAGACCGCCGCCAGGAAGGATTAGTGCTGGCCGCCAGCGTCCGCGACAATATCAGCCTGCCGTCCCTGAAGCGGTTGCAGCGGCTGGGACTGGTTCAGCAGCGCCGCGAACGGGACTTGGCCGAGCGCATGTGCCGGCAGCTCAATGTCAAAACTCCCAGCATCCACCAAATCGCCGGCTTCCTCAGCGGAGGCAACCAACAAAAGATCGTGTTGGCCAAATGGCTGGCCCGGACGCCGCGCCTGCTCATTCTCGACGAACCGACGCGCGGCATCGATGTTGGGGCCAAGACGGAAATTTACGCGCTCATGGATCGCCTGGCCAGCCAGGGCTTGGCCATCCTGATGATCTCCAGCGACATGGAAGAGATACTCGGCATGAGCGACCGCGTGCTGGTGATGCACGAGGGACACTTGGCCGGTGAATTGCCACGCGCGGCGTTGAGCGAGGAAGCCATCATGAGCCTGGCCACGGGAGGGGCGGCGTCTTCGTGAAAAAGGACAATGACTTGCCGGAGTATGGGGAATTCGACCACCTTTGAAAAAGTCGTCTGCCTCGGAACGACGAAATCGATAAATCATCCTCATTCCCAGAGAACCGATTTACCCGAGGCGGAGTATAAGGTATAGGGATAGATTCATTACCCAAACCAGGCGGTCGAATCTCCGACCTCGAAATGTGACATTTTATAGACAGGATGACGACATGCGACTTAGAACGATTCTTCCCCTGTTGTTGCTACTGCTAATGGTTGGTGGGGCGAGCGCCCAAGACGAAGCGCGGTTATTGCGCTTCCCGGCCATGCATGGCAATCAGATTGTCTTTACCTATGCGGGCGATCTGTACACTGTACCGGCGAATGGCGGCGTGGCCCGGCGCTTGACCAGCCATGACGGCTTCGAGATGTTTCCGCGCTTTTCTCCTGATGGCCAGTGGTTGGCCTTCACTGGCCAATACGACGGCAACACCGAGGTCTATCTCATGCCGGCGGAAGGGGGCGTGCCCAAGCGACTGACCTACACGGCCACGCTGGGCCGCGACGACGTGGCCGATCGCATGGGGCCGAACAACATTGTCATGGGCTGGACGCCGGACGGCCAGCACATCATCTTCCGTTCGCGCATGCGCTCGTTCAATCCATTCATCGGCGAATTGCTACTAGTTTCCAAGGACGGCGGCTTGCCGGAGAAGATTCCGCTGCCGCACGGCGGTTTCTGCTCCTATTCGCCGGACGGCTCAAAGCTGGCCTACAATCGTGTCTTCCGGGAATTTCGCACCTGGAAGCGCTATCGCGGCGGCATGGCCGATGACATCTGGGTGTATGATTTCAAGACCAAGAAAATTGACCAAATCTCCAAGACCCCCGATCAGGAAATCATCCCCATGTGGCACGGAGAGAAAATATACTTCCTTTCCGACCGCGACGACCATAAGCGGATGAATCTGTGGGTGTATGACACCAAGACGAAACAAACACGCCAACTCACCCACTACACCGATTTCGACATCAAGTTTCCCTCGCTGGGGGACAAGGCCATCGTCTATGAACACGGTGGGTACATCTATCGCTTCGATCTTGACAAGGAAAAGGCCGTCAAGGTGCCGGTGCGTATCTTGGATGATCAGGTGTCGGGGCGCGGCGGCATCGTCAAGGTAGACAAGAATGTCACCAGTTACGACCTTAGCCCCGACGGCAAGCGGGCTGTCTTCGGGGCGCGCGGCGAGGTCTTCACCGTCCCCGCTCAGACCGGCCCCACGCGCAACCTGACGCAGACCTCCGGCGTCCACGAGCGCAACGCCGTTTGGTCGCCGGATGGCAAGTACATCGCCGTGGTTTCCGATCAGAGCGGCGAGGATGAAATCCATCTCATACCGCAAGATGGCAACGGCACGCCACGCCAGCTCACCAGCGGCGGCGATACCTACAAGTACGAAATCCTTTGGTCCCCGGATAGCAAGAGCATCTTGTGGTCGGATCGCCAGCACCGTTTGCAATACGTGGACGTGACGAGCAAGAAAGTGACACAAGTTGCCCATTCTCCTATGTGGGAAATCACCGAGTTCAGCTGGTCCCCCGATAGCAAATGGATCGCTTACACGATGCCCGAAGTGGAGACGATGGATCGTGTGTATCTCTACTCCGTGGAACAAAACAAGTCCTTCCCGGTGACGGATGGTTGGTACGATTCCGGCAAACCCACCTTCAGCGGCGACGGCAAGTATCTGTTCTTCGTCTCTGACCGTGACTTCACGCCGATTTACAGTCGGACCGAATGGAACCACGCCTACACCGACATGGCTCGCATCTACCTGGTGACGCTGGCCAAGGATACTCCGTCCCCCTTCCAACCCAAGAGCGATGAGACGGCCGCCGAAGCCCAAGCCGAGGACAAGAAGGAAGAGACCCAAAAGGACGCCACGCTCAAGGTTGATGTCGATGGTCTGTCGAACCGCATCCTGAGCTTGCCCATTCAACCGGCCAGCTACCGTAACTTGGCCTGGGGGGGGAATGTGCTCTACTACGTTCGCACGAGCAGCAAGGACCCCAAGCCGACGTTGTTGATGTTCGATCTCGACCAGCAAAAAGAAACATCCCTCGGCAACGTGCGCGGTTTCGTCATCGCCGCCGGCGGCAAGAAAATGCTGGTCTCCCGCGAAGGGAATTCCTATGCCATCATCGACCTGCCCAAATCAACAGTGGATCCCAAGGAGACACTCAACCTGTCTCAACTGGAGGTGAAGCTGGACCGGCAAGCGGAATGGCGGCAGATCTTCCATGAAAGCTGGCGGCAGATGCGCGATTTCTTCTACATCCCGAACATGCACGGCGTCGATTGGCCGGGAATGCGGAAGAAGTACGAGCCGCTGCTAGCTCATGTCAATCATCGCAACGATCTGACTTACATCATCGGCGAGCTAATCGGCGAGCTGAATGTCGGTCATGCTTATGTCGGCGGTGGCGACCGGCCCCAGCCCGAACGGATCCAGATGGGATTGCTCGGCGCCGAGCTGCGCCGCGATCCCCAGACTGGCTACTACCAAATCGTCAAAATCTTGAAAGGGGCCAACTGGGATAAGAAACTCCGCTCGCCACTCACCGAGGTCGGGGTCAACGTCAACGAGAAGGATTACATCACCGCCGTCCACGGTCAACCCAGCAACGAGCTGACCAACATTTATGAGGCTCTGGTCAACACCGCCGGCAAGCAGGTGACATTGTCCGTCAACGCCAAGCCCCAGGCGGCTGGCAGCCGGGATGTCGTCGTGGTCCCCATCGAGGATGAATCCGAGCTGTACTACTACAACTGGGTCCAGCACAACATCGAAAAGGTGGATAAGGCCACTGGCGGCAAGGTCGGCTATCTGCACGTTCCCGACATGCTGAGCACTGGCTTGAATGAATTCGTCAAGCACTTCTATCCGCAAGTGCGCAAGAAGGCGTTGATTATTGACGTGCGCGGCAACGGTGGCGGCAACGTTTCCCCCATGCTCATCGAGCGTCTCCGCCGTGAGATCGCCATGATCAACATTGCCCGCAACTCCGTCCCCTACACCAACCCCAGTGCCATGATCCATGGGCCGATGGTGTGCCTCATGAATGAATACTCCGCCTCGGATGGGGACTTGTTCTCGTATCAGTTCAAGCACTACAAACTCGGCAAACTAATTGGCAAACGGAGCTGGGGTGGTGTCGTCGGCATTCGCGGCACGCTGCCCTTACTGGACGGCGGCTCCATTAACCGCCCCGAATTCTCCCGCTATGACGTGGAGGGGAAGGAATGGGTCATCGAAGGTTACGGCGTCGATCCCGACATCATCATCGACAATGACCCTGCGCGGGAATTCGCCGGCGAGGACCAACAGCTTGACAAAGCCATCGCGGTGATTCTCGAAGAACTGAAAACCAAGGAGAAGACCATCCCGCCACTGCCGCCGCTGCCGAAAAAGTAGGGGCTGATATTTTCTCGCGTGGAAATGGGTGAGCGGGAGGCATCTGTCCTCCGGTGGCGTCCTTTACCGGAGGGCAAACGCCCTCCCGCTCGCCCGCTCAACTTTGAGTCACACCTTCCCTATCTGGTGCCAAGGCGCCTATTCCTCAAATATTACTCGGGCAGGAAAGATTCCGTTGCGCAACGCAGCGCGAGCAAGCGCCGCACTTGCTTGCGCTGCGTGCTCGGAGTGATTTCTTTCGTGCCGAAGTAATGGCATAGGATTTCGACTCTTCTCGAAATTCCGCTTCTCCGGATGGTAACGCTGCCGCCGCCGATTTCCCGCGCGGGTTGAATCTTTTTCTTTCAATCAATCCCGCTCAGGTTGCCAGGCGATAACTAGAGTGGTGATAGGAGAACGACGAGCTCACGGCGGCGAGGTGGCGCATGCGTGGCCCATGGTTCTGGCTTAGTCTGATGTGCCTGGGATGTCATTCATTGACGCCGGTGGAAGTGCCGGAAGAGAAACCCTGCGCCAAGCAATTGTGGCAACAAGGGCAAGAGGCGATGCGTCAGGGGCAGCCGGAACAAGCCATCGCTCATTATCAAAACAGTCTGGCTCAGAAACCGGACGAGAGCCGTAATTATTTGAGCCTGGCCGCCGCCTATCTGGAAAAAGGGGACGATGCCGGGGCGTGTTTGTACCTGGCCCGGTACGTGGCCGCCCATCCGGATTTGGTGCAGCCACGCTGCCAGCTGGCCGAGTTACTCATCCGCCTGCGCCGCTACAAGGATGCCCGCCACCAGCTGGAACAAGCAGTGGCCTTGGCTCAGGACCAGACCGACGAGAAATCTCTGGCACTCCAGATTCGCTGTCATGCCCGGCTCATGGAAATTGCCGAGATGGTGGCTGACAACTATCATCGCCGATTGCATCGAGGCATCGGTTTGTACTTGATGGCCCACGAACGGGCGACGCTGCCCGATCCCGACGGCGAGCTGCCGGTGGAGATGCTCTGGTGCAAGGCGGCCCGTGAGCTGCAAGCGGCTTGCATCTACAATGCCGAGGAAGCCCGTCCGAAGTGGTATCTGTATCAAACGCTTTTGAAGATCGCGCCGTCCCGATCGGCCCGGCCTTGCCTGGACGCCGCGCAAGCCGCCGCCCCCTACAGTTACCTCACCCCCGCCGAACGCCGCGATTTACATTTAGCGTGTCGATGTGACAAGCAGTAAGAGACTATTTGTAGGGCTTGTGGGGCAGTACACCCTTGGACATTTCCGCCAGGCCGCGCGCAAAAAAAGAGGAACATCAATTTCTTGACATTCCTCTTCGGTTGGAACCATTTGCCACGGCTAAACAACCTCGCTGTGACCATGTTTCATTGTTCCATTCCACCCCACCCCCCTGTTTGGGGATCAAACAGGTGTTTGATGGAATGAAATCCGCCTCAGCGTCCCTCGCCGTAAGCCGGATAGACATAGGTGGGCTGAGCGGCTGGACGCGCAGGCAGTGAAACCAGTTTGCCTTCCAGCGGCACCAAAATGGTCGGAACCGGGTTGGTGGCGGGATTGGTCTTGGGCATCGGCACGGGATTGCTCGGTCCCCCGTCATATTGGAACGTACCATTGTTGGGGGACGAGTTCGGCGGCGGCGCGGCGGGTTGTTGCGGTTGGGCGGGCGTCGTGATTGGCGGATACTCGTAAACGACCGCCGGACCCGCGCAAATATCCGCGTCGCCACTTAGCCGGTAATATCCCCAACCGCCATAGTAATACCCCCCTGGCGCGTAGTAGTACCGCGGGTAGTAACTGTAACCGTAGCTGAAACCGCCATAATAGTAGGGCCTGTAATACGAATAGTACCGGGGATAGTACCCGCCATAATAGGGCCGATAGTAGTAGGGCCGATAGTAACCCCGCCAGCCCCATACTTGCTGGGTGTCGGCAGGCACGGTTTGGTTGTCGATTTGCAAGGTCATGGTGGTCGCCCCACCACCCAGGCCAAGTAGATTCTGGCCCCCCGCATTCAGATCGAGACGAAAGGTGCCTTGGGCGGCTGCCGATCCCGCCCCCACGAACACGGCCGCGACGGCCAATGCTCCCATTGTCAGACTTCTTCCAAGCATGACGCGCCCTCCTCAATGAAGTACACCGGTGTACGACACATCCGCTCTTCCCACTGTTCCGGGACGCCGTGTTCCGCTGGCATACCTTCCTGTTATATATTTTATGCCGGTCGCGCTGTTTCTGTCAAATGGTGCGTGGGAGTGATTTGCGGCTGTCATTCGCACAAGCTGTTTTGGTTTCATCCTTAATCCCGGATAACAACAGGTTCCCTTTGCCAAATCCCCCCAGGCTTCCGACAATAACGCTAAATCGTTTTTCATGAACCATCGCTCCACGGACGCATGAAGGGAACCATTCGGATGGCTGAGAACGCGTTGTTGGTGACACTCTGTTCCTTCGCCGCCTTGGTGCTGGCGTATCTGTTTTACGGACGTTTTCTGGCCAAACGGGTCTTCGGCCTCGATCCGCGCCGGCGCACGCCGGCGCACCAGCTCGAAGACGGCGTTGATTACGTGCCGACGCGGATTCCGGTGCTATTCGGCCATCATTTCGCATCAATAGCCGGGCTGGGGCCGATTCTGGGGCCGGCCATCGCGGTCATCTGGGGTTGGCTGCCGGCGGTGCTGTGGGTGGTGATCGGCTGCATCTTCCTGGGGGCAGTGCATGATCTCGGCGCGTTGACAGTCAGCTTGCGCTACAAAGGGCGTTCCGTCGGGGACATCTGCCGCGACTTGATCGGACCACGCGCCCGGCTGTTGTTTTTGTTCATCATTTTCTTCTTGATGTCCCTGGCAATGGGGGCTTTCGTCAACGCCATTTCGTCGCTGTTCGTCAACTTCAATCCTGATGCCATCTTGCCATCGCTCGGTTTGATGCTGGTGGCGATGGCGGTGGGGGTGGCCGTTTACAAGCTGCGCGTCGGCCTGGGACCGGCGACCGTGGTGGGGCTGCTGGCCTTCGCCGGCTTGATCGGGTGGGGGGAGAAGCAGCCGATTGTGACCTATGAATGGTTGCTGCCCGCTGAGACACGCCAGGTATTGACGCAAGCCAAAGATGCACCGCAACCCCCGGGAGTTCCCGCTTTTGATTCCCCATACGGAGCGAACAGCGCTATCCAATACCTAACTGTATCTGGTCATGCTTCGGCGGTGAAGGATGTTCAGACGGCCGTTACGACCACGCAATGGTACTGGATTTGGACCTTGCTGGCGTATGGATTCATTGCCTCGGTGTTGCCGGTGTGGCTGTTGCTGCAACCACGCGATTACATCAACAGTTTTCAGCTGTATTTCGCGTTGACGTTCATGGTCATCGGCTTGGTCGTGGCGGCGGCGGTGGGTTCCGACTTCAATCATATCAACGCCGAGCCGATCCGCTACGTCGCCGACGCGCCGCCGATGATCCCGATTCTGTTCGTGACCATCGCCTGCGGCGCCATCAGCGGTTTTCATAGTCTCGTCTCCAGTGGCACCACGGTGCGCCAACTTAACCGCGAGACGGACGCCTTGCCGGTGGGCTTCGGGGCCATGCTGACCGAAGGGGCCTTGGCGGTGTTGGTGATCATGGCCTGCGTCGCTGGCTTGGGGGCGGCGGCCTGGCAGCCAGGAGGCACGTATGGCGCCTGGAAATCGATCTCCGGCGGTGGCAATCTGGGCGCTCAGTTGAACGCCGTGGTCATGGGCGGCGCCAACTTCCTCAGTACCGTCGGCATCCCGGTCAAATACGGCAGCACCTTTTTGGCGGTCACCGTGGTCGCCTTCGCTTTGACCACGCTGGATTCCGCCACGCGCTTGCTGCGTTTCAACGTCGAGGAAATTTTCCGCTCCCTGAAGATGGACCGGCTCGCCAATCGCTATGTGGCCTCGCTCATCGCCGTTTGTGGCATCGCCATGTTCGCCGTCGTACCTGCCGGCAAGACCTTGTGGATTCTGTTCGGCACCACCAACCAATTGCTCGCCGGTCTGACGCTCTCCACGGTCAGTCTATTTCTGTACAAATTAAGCCGGCCGGTGATTTATACCCTGGTCCCTATGCTGTTCATGTTATCGGTTACCATTTGGGCCATGTTGGACAGCATCTGGACATTTGCGGCCAACCAACAATGGCTTTTGTTGAGCTTTTCCTTCATCATCCTGGCCATGAGTTTCTGGCTGTTGGTGGAAGCGGCGTTGTCCTTCAGCCGAGGACGCGGCGGCTTGGACCTCGAAGACGAAACGAAGAAAGAGGATCATAAAGCCGACGAAATCGCTGCTTCGGCGCATTTGGGATAAAATGAATCCGCGCGTCTCCATCCTGCTGATCTGTGAACGGGCTGAGCAACTCACCGGCAGCGGGTGTTGCGGCAAGCTTGAAGGGGATAACGCGCTGCTGCCGAACGAGCTGTTCCACGAAACCCGCCAGCATCAAGTTGCCTTTGGGGTGTTGCATCGCAGCGTGCGCCAGTTCTTCGGTCAGGAGGTGGAACAAGGCGTCATCACCATGGACAGCGTCGATCCACGTAATCAACTCTATCTGGTGCCGCGCTTGTGGCGGGACGTGTGGAAGTATCGTCCTGGATGGAAGGCGGGCTTGGCGACGGCGTTGCAGCTATTCACCCTGCCAGCCGTCATCGTCAATGGCCGCGTGTTGAGCCGGCAGGGGCGCATCGACCCGGATGCGCTATGCCATGTCATCGCCGAGTTCTTGCGTCCCCCTGGCACGGACACTCAGCGGAAATCTGATTAGAGTCTGCTTGGATATTTTTCCGAGGGGCAACCGGCGCGCGGCGTGGTTGATCCCCGTCGGCCGTCCGCACGGCGGGCTCAACCCCGCCGCGCGCGCGAAAAAAATTCAAGCAGACTCTCAACTCAGACGGGATGGGTGCGGATCGGACGTGTCTCGCACCAGTTGGCCTTTTTCCAGATGGAGGATGCGCTGGGCCCGTTCGGCGGCGTGGGGATCGTGCGTCACCATGATGATGGTCTTCCGCAATCCCACTTGCAGCTCGGCCAGAATATCGAGGATTTCCTTGGCGGAGCGGGCGTCCAAGTCGCCGGTGGGTTCGTCGGCGACGATGACCATGGGATCGGTGACGATGGCGCGGGCGATGCCGACGCGCTGTTGCTGGCCGCCGGACAATTGGCCGGGCCGATGCGCGGCGCGATCTGATAAGCCGACCAAATCCAAGGCGATCCGTACCTGTTGGCGGCGCTCTTCCGCGGTCAACGGCAACAGCAGCAACGGCAGCTCGACGTTTTCATAAGCCGTCAGCACTGGTAAGAGATGGTAAAACTGAAACACGAAACCGATGTTGCGCGTTCGCCAGCGGGCCAGCTGGGCCTCGGTCATGTGGGAAATGAGGTGCTCACCGACCCAGATTTCCCCGCTGGTCGGCGTATCCAACCCCGCGATCAAGTTGAGCAGAGTCGTCTTGCCGGAACCGCTCGGTCCCATCAAGGCCAGGAAGTCCCCTTCGGCGACATCCAGGTTCAGATTGTGTAATACCTCAATGCGCTCGTTGCCGCGCGTGAAGAATTTCTCCACCGCGCGTACACGCACTAAATCGGTTGCCAGCATAGGTTGATCCATGTGCGCTCGCCTCTGGCTCGCTCGCTCAAGCTAATCGTCCGTGCGCAGAAACGTCACGACGGCTCCCATCTCTGGTTTCAGGTAGCGTCCCTGTTCGGCTTCCAATCCTTGCCCTTTTTCCTCTTGGGGTAGCAGGACGTGCAAGACGCGCACGCGCACGGGGATGGCGCCCTTGGCCCGGTCGGCAATCGGCATCAAGCGGGATACCTCACCGACATAGACGCGGTCGGGGTAGGCGTCGCTACGGATGCGGCAACGCTGCCCCTTGGACACCTTGGCGACATCCCGTTCCTGAATCGTCAGGTCCACTTCCAGCTTGGACAGGTCGGCCATCTCGCACAGACTGGCGGAGACGTTGAAGGCGATGGGGTTGACGATGTTGCCTTCCTCGGCCTTTTTGGTCAGGATGACGCCAGTGACGGGGGCGACGACGCGACAATTATCCAGCCGCCATTGGGCCTTGACCAAATTCGCGTTGGCCTGGCGCACGTCCGCGTCCGCCGCCTTGATTCGGTCGAGGCGCGGTCCCTCCTTCATGAGCATGTAGGCCAGCCGAAGCCGTTCGACTTTGCGATCTGCGGCCTGGAAAGAGAACCGCGCCTGCTCGAATTCACGCACGGCCAAGGCATTGTCGCGCTGGAGCGTGCTACTCCGTTTCCAATCGAGAAACAGCTGTTCACGTTGGGCCACCGCTTCATCTAGCTCCGCTTTGGCTTGCTGAATCTCTACTTCATGGTTGCGCTGCAATTCGTTCAAGCGTTCCTGGGCGGCGGCCAGCAGGGCCTGGGCGGCGTCCACGTCGGCTTGATAATCGACCGTCTCCAGCTCGGCCAGGACGTCCCCTTTTTCGACCCGTTGCCCTTCCTCGAAATTCAGCCGGACTACCATGCCCCCTACCTTGGGGCTAACCTGAATCTGTTGCAGGGGGACGATGTAGCCTTTCGACTCCAGGACGACTTCTCCTTCCAGTTTGGCCTCCGGCAAGGTTCCGGTAGGTACAGCGACGGCATCTCCTCGGTCTGGCGCGGGGGTGTCCCGCGAACCGATGGCCCGGCTGGCGAGGTAGAGCGAGGTGACGGCGAACAGCACGCACAGACTCCACGGTAACCAGTTGGGCCGCGCGCGTTCCTCCATGCGGTTGGGAAGGCGCAGGGAACGTACCCGTTCACTGAGAGTCCCCGGTTCCCCGTTGCGGGGCGCGCCGGCCCTATCCGTTATCACGCTCGGCGGGCGCGGATCATCGGTCATACCTTCCCCCCTTTCGTGCCGGATGGCGTCACGGCCACGCTGGAAGCGGGTCGCCGCCGGTTGGTGGGTGGACGTTCAGGTAACAGAGGCGGACGTTTCTGGTTCAGGTAACTACCCAGCAAGTCGAGGCAAAGATCCAACATTTCTTGGCGATCAAACGATTGGGGATCAGCAGCTGCTTGCATGGTCAAGCCGTGCAACACGGCCTGGATGAACGTCGCCAAAGCGCGGGGATTGGCAGAACGCGGTCGCGCGTCGCGCGGCCAATCGTCGGTGAGGTCCGCCGCCATGCGCGACCGCCACTCCTCGTACAAAGTGGCCAAGCGCTGGCGAAAATCTGCCCGGTGACCGATCTGCGAGAGGAACGTGTATTGCAAATAGTGAAATTCGGGACGCACGGGAGGTTGACCTACCACGCAGCGCAACAGCAATTGAATTCTCTCCCAGCCGCTCACACCGTCCCACGGAGCCGGATGTGCTTCGTCCACCTGGCTGACCTCTTGGCACATCCCTTCCAGCAACCGATCAAAGACCGCCAGAAGGATGGTTTCCTTCGTGGGGAAATAATAGGTGAGCTGTCCTCGGCTCATACCCGCGCGGGTTTCGATCTCCGACAAGGACAGGTTTTGCAATCCCTGCTCCGTGATGATGGCAATGGCCGCTTCGATGATCTGCTCGCGGCGTAGCTCCGCGATATTGCCACGTGGTTTGCTCATGAAGGTTCGTGCCAGAGGGTGAACGAGACGACCAGGAAACCAGTGTTTCCGCTCGCCCGGTGGTGGAGAATTTCTTAGACCGAACAGTCTAATAGCTCATTTATAGACTGGACAGACTACCAAAGTCAATGGGAAGATAGGCACCGGAAGCCGGGTCGAAATTCGTTGACGAATAAACAAAAAAGTCAATGCTCGAAGATCGCTGCCATGACGAAGAACGAAAGGTGACGCATGGTATTTTATTCTGTGGTGGATCGACGCATGATCACTCCGACCAAGAAAATGGTGGCCAGAATTGAACATCCGGCCCAGCGCCCGCCATGCCAGGGTACTATATCCGAATGCCCTCTGACATGGCTATGTTTATTACTCCGGCAACCAACATGATCCAAGAGTTGACGTTGCAATTCCGAACACGAATAACCCGGAGCGCTGGTGGAACCTCTTGCTTATCTCAATGGTCAATTCATGCCCATCACGAGGGCTGTGCTGCCGTTGCACGATGCTGGTTTCGTTTTTGGGGCCACGATCACCGATCTGTGCCGGACGTTTCGCCATCAGTTGTTTCGCCTGGATGATCACTTGGGCCGCTTTCGCCAAAGCTGCGCGCTGGCGGGGGTGCCGCAACCGATTGCCGACAGCGAATTGGCAGCCATCGCGGCGAAGTTGGTCGCGCACAACGCTTCTCTGCTGGCGGCGGCGGATGATCTGGCCCTGGTGCTGTTCGCCACGCCGGGGCCGGTGGGGCACTATGCCGGGCGGACCATCATCGAGCCGGCGCCGACGCTGGGCCTGCACACGTTTCCACTGCCATTCCACCGCTGGCGCCACTACTTCCAGGAAGGGCTTCATCTGATCGTGCCACCGACGCGCCAGCTACCGGCGGAGTGCGTCGATCCGCGCGTCAAACAGCGCAGCCGGTTGCACTGGTGGCAAGCGGAACAACAAGCCCATATCGTCGATCCCGTGGCTAGTGCCTTGCTCCTCGATATACAAGGCTATGTCACGGAAACGGCATTCGCCAATTTCCTGATCGTGCGCCAAGGGCAAGTGCTGTCGCCGAAACGTCAGCGCATTCTGGGCGGCATCAGTTTGGTGGTGGTGGAAGAGATGTGTCATGAGCTGAACATCCCATTCGCCGAGATGGATTTGCGCCTGGATGATTGCCAGCGTGCGGAGGAAGCCTTCGTGACCAGCTCCTCCTTCTGCATCGCGCCGGTGAGCCGGGTGGGGACGTGGGACCTTCCCTGTCCCGGCCCCTTGTTCGAGCGGCTGTTGCGGCATTGGAGCAACCAAGTGGGCGTGGACATTCGCGGCCAAATTCTGGGTGGATGATCACGCCATGACGATGCCGCCGTCGATGTTCCAGGCTTGACCCGTCACGGACCTGGCGTCATCACTGGCCAGGTACACCGCCAAGGGGGCGATCTCTTCCGGCTCCAGGCGCCGGCCGATGGGCGTCAAGGCCTGTTCAATCTCGGCCACCGAGATGCCGCGGCGCTGGGCATCATATTCCAGTCGGCGGTCGTTCATGACGGTTCGCACCGGCCCCGGGCAGATGGCGTTGACCGTGATGCCGTCCTTGGCCGTTTCCAGGGCCAGCGTTTTCATCAGTCCCAGGACGCCATGCTTGCTGGCCGTGTAGGCGGCGCCGTGCAGGCTCGGCACCTTGCCATTGATCGAGGCCACCATCACGATACGGCCCCATTGGTTTCGCGTCATCTCCGGCAGCACCGCCTTGGACAGTAAATAGGGGACCGTCAGATTCACGCGTAGCGACAATTCCCAGAAGTCGTCATCAAAATCGACGACGGGTTTCGGATTGGAGCTGCTGCCGAGGCCAGCATTATTCACCAGAATGTCAATCGGCCCCCAGGCGTTCTGGACCTCGGCGATGACACGGCGCGGCCCATCACTTTGGGCCAAGTCGGTGCTCAGGGCCAGCGCTTCCCCCTGGCCGGCGCGGATGGTCCGCGCGACTTCGTCCAATTCATCGGCGCTGCGGGCCGTGATCGCTACCTTGGCCCCTTCTTGCGCCAACGCGATGGCAATGGCTCGTCCAATTCCGCGGCCACCACCCGTCACCAAAGCAATGCGCTTGTGCAGTTTTGGCATGATCTTCTTCCAAGTAATTGTCAGCGGGTCAAGAAACGAAGGCGTTCACCGTTTTGAGGAGATTATAGAAACCCATCACCGGCGGCGTACCCATTTCGGACGACTGTATTTCTCGGCCACCAGTTGGCGCACCAGGTCTTCGGGCCAAGCGTCAAGAGGGACATCCGCTTGCCAACTCCCACGCAGCCGGCGGCGGAGTTCCAACGCGGACAGCGGTAGATTGGTCAGAAAGTCGGCATGGCCACGCTGGTGGCGATACTCCGGTTGACGCTGGGGCATGCGCAGGTACTTGGCAACGTGCTCCACGGCAAAGTCATACAACAAAGTGCCGTGGTGCAGCAGGTAATGGCGTTTGCGCTGCTGGGAGTTGCCCGAACATTTGCGGCCATGAATCGCCAGATCGCTGATGCCGGCCGAGGCAAGGCCCGGCACGGCGTCGGCCAATGCGCCACGAACGCGGTCGAGGATGAAGCCATAGGAAGAACGGATGTCGTCCAGCTCAGCCGCGCGTTGGTAATTGAGAATCAACGTGAACGCCAGGCAGCCCGGCCCCAGCAGCACCGTGCCGCCGCCGCTGGCGCGACGATGAATGGATACGCCATGCGCTAGACAAGCGCGTTCATCCACATCCTCGGCCAGTTTGCCGCCGGCCCCCAGTACCACCCCCCACGCCGGCCACTCCCACGAACGCAACACCTCGCCACCAGCCCCCGCTTCGGCGTGCAGCAGCAAGGCTTCGTCGAGGGCCAGGTTTTCCGCCAATGTTGGCAAGGTGAGGTTCAAATAATCCATGAATCGGTCCCGGCGGTTGCGATTGACGGTTGCGGAAGCAAGCGATACCGTGGATGGTCACGCATCGATTTTATGAGATGAAGGAATTTCCTGCGACCCTTTCCGCGAGGATGATCATGCCGGCGACGGAACGCTTGCGGCACGAACTGCGCTTCCATGACGAACAGGCCCAACGGCGGGCGCTGACATTCGCACAGCATCCCGAAATGTTGCGCTTCACCGATGATGAATTTCTCGACCATGAAACGTGGATTCGGCCCGCCTTCGAGAAGCTCGGCCTTCTGCCGGGCCGGCGCGTGCTGGATTACGGCTGCGGGCCGGGTCTGGCGGCCGTGGTGCTGGCGCGGCGCGGCGCCGTCGTGACTGCTCTGGACTTGTCGGCGGGGTTGCTCCACGAAGCCGCCGACCGGGCCGAGATCAACGATGTGTCCTTCACTCTGGTCCAAGCCGATGGCGAGCGGTTGCCATTCGCGGATCACGTTTTCGACGCCATTTGGGGCAATGCCATTCTGCACCATCTCGATTTAACCAAAGCCCTGCCCGAGCTGCGCCGCGTGTTACGGCCCGGCGGCGTGGCGGTCTTCTGCGAGCCGTGGGGGGGCAATCCGCTGCTGAATCTGGTCCGCGAACGTCTTCCCTATCCCGGCAAGGAACGCACCCCTGACGAACAACCGTTGCGCATGCATCAGGTGCGCTTGCTGCGCCGCTTCTTCCCGCGCATGGAAGCACAAGGCTATCAGTTGTTTTCGATGGTGCGCCGTGTGCTGCCGGTCAATCGATTGGTGTTGGGGCTGGATTGGATGGATCGCCAGTTGTTACCGCGCGCGGCGGGGTTGCAACGATTTTGCCGGTACGTGGTATTCACCTTGCGCAGCTGACCTTATAATAAGCAGGAGAGACATGGACTCAGCGCACTGTCGTTACACCCATGAAACCGGCAACGAAGCCCCCATCACCTGTGGAGACCGTGTCTGCCGCCGTCGCGCTTTGGCCGCGCTCGGCGCAGCTGGCGCTGGCGTTTTTACTCGGCGTCGTGCTGACACTGTTGGCCGGGCGCGCCTATAAACGCTGCGACACTCGCCTCCAACCCACCGAGCTGTACCGCCTCGATCTGAACCAGGCCAACCGGGCCGAGCTGCTGCAACTGCCCGGCGTCGGCGAAAACCTGGCCCAACGCATCGAGGAGCATCGCCGCCACAAGGGAGCGTTTCGCAGCGTTGATGAATTGGTCTATGTGGACGGCATCGGCCCCACTACCTTGGAACGCCTGCGCCCCTGGGTGACGGTCGAACCGGCGGCGTATCCGTTGGCCGACCGATCGGCGGCCTCATTCGCTGACGTTCCCAAGACATCGTGGTCCAGCATCCCCAAACCCCTGCCGCCCGCGCCCATCGACATCAACAGCGCCAGCCGCGAGGAATTGCAGCGCCTGCCCGGCATCGGCCCCACCTTGTCGCAACGCATCATCGAGGAACGTCACCGCCGCCCCTTTGCTTCCGTCGATGACCTGCGCCGCGTGCCTGGCATTGGCGCCAAGACGGTCGAAAAACTGCGCTTACATGCGGTCGTCACGCCGCCGGCGCGGGTGGTGACAACTAATTGAACAGAGAAAGGCACGTCGCGCATGCGGAACGAGGCACGTTCTCCGATGGACCCTCCCCCATCGCCGGTGGTTCCGCTCATCTCCAGTGACCAGGTTGCGCAGCGGGTGCGTGAGTTGGCCCAGCAAATCTCGGCGGATTACGCGGGCAAGCCATTAGTGTTGGTCGGTGTGCTCAAGGGGGCGTGGGTGTTTCTGGCCGACTTGGTACGGCAGCTCACGATTCCGGTGCGCTGTGATTTCGTCAAGCTGTCCAGCTACGGCCTGGACACGCACAGTAGCGGCCAAGTGCAGTTGCAGCTTGATGTCATCATGTCGCTCGCGGGGCAAGATGTGCTGGTCGTCGAAGACATTATCGACACCGGGCTTTCCATGCCGTGGCTGCTGGAGCATTTGCGCCAGAAGCAACCGGCCAGCTTGAAGCTGTGCGTGCTGCTCGACAAGCCGGCCCGCCGCCAAGTGCCCGTACCCATCGACTATCGCGGCTTCACCATCGACAATTACTTCATCGTCGGCTATGGCATCGATTGGGCCGAGCGCTACCGGGAATTGCCGTATATCGCTTACGTCCCTGGCGGAGATTCTCATGACATCAAATCGACATAATCATGTTGATGTAAACCTGACCACTCTGCAACGCCGCGTCCGCGTGGCCTTGGGGCAAGAGCCGGGGGACCTGTTGTTGGCGGGAGGGCAGGTGGTCAACGTCTTCACCCTCAGCGTCGCGCCGGCCAACGTGATCATCGCCGATGGCTGGATCGCAGGGGTGGGGCCATACGATTGGCCGGCGCGGGAGCGGATCGACTTGGCCGGGGCCGCCGTGCTGCCGGGGTTGATCGAGGCTCATATTCACGTCGAGAGCAGCTTGTTGACCCCCGCCGAGCTGGCCCGGCTCATCGTGCCGCACGGGACGACGACGCTCATCGCCGACCCGCACGAGGTCGGCAACGTGCAGGGAATTGCCGGCATCGACTTGCTGCTGCGGGCCAGCGAGGGGTTGCCGCTCGACTTTTTCTTCATGGCCCCGTCCTGCGTGCCAGCGATTCATTGGGACGACTCCGGCGCGAAGCTCGGCCCCGACGCGGTGCGCGAGCTACTGACCCGGCCGCGTGTCCTGGGGCTGGCGGAGGTGATGGATTTTCCCGCCGTGCTGCACGGCTCCGCGCCGGTGCTGGAGAAAGTCCGCGCCGCCCACGAGCGCCAGCGGGCCGTCGATGGCCATGCCCCGGCGCTGGCGGGACGGGACTTGCTCGCCTACGTCGCGGCCGGCATTCGCTCCGACCACGAATCGACGACCATTGAGGAAGCCAAAGCCAAGGCCGCCTTGGGCATGTTGCTGCAAATCCGCGAAGGCTCGGCGGGGCGCAACTTGGACACCTTCTTGCCGCTGTTGGCCGGCGACGAGCTGGGGGACTGGTGCCTCTGTTCGGACGACATCCACCCGGAGGACATTCGACGCCTGGGGCATCTGGAAGCGTCGCTGCGCCGCGTCGTGGCGGCGGGTTGTCCGGCGGCGAAAGCGGTGCGGCACACGACGCTGCTGCCGGCGCGGCACTATGGCCTGACCGACCGCGGCGCCGTCGCGCCGGGTTATCGGGCTGATCTGCTGGTGGTGGACAACTTGCGCAACTTCACCCCGCAGCTGGTGCTTCATCATGGTCAACTCGTGGCCCGCGACGGACAGTATTTGGCCAACGTCCAGCCGCCCTCCTTGCCCGTGATCAACACAGTTCACCTTGCCCCCATCGACGAGTCCGCGTTTCGCTTATCCTTGTCATCCGATAGCTTTCCAGTCATCCGCCTGGTCCCCGGTCAATTGGTCACGCTTTGTGAACCCCAAACGGTGGCCTGCCAGGACGGCGTCTGGACGTTTGATCGGTCCCGGGATGTCGTGCTGGCTGCCAGCATCGAACGCCACCACGCCACGGGCCGGGTCGGCTTGGGATTGGTGGCCGGTTTCGGACTACGTCGCGGCGCCTTGGGGTCATCGGTGGCTCACGACGCCCACAATCTTATCGTGGCCGGCACCAACAGCCGCGACCTGTTGGCCTGCGTGCGCGCCCTGCAAGAGACCGGCGGCGGCTTCGTCGTCGTGGCCGATGGCGACATCCAAGCCCGCTTGCCGTTGCCCTTGTGGGGCCTGCTGGCGACCGACTCGCTGGAAACGGTCTGTCACCGCCTGCAAGACCTCCACCACGCCGCCCGCGCCCTCGGCTGTCCTCTCGACTCCCCCTTCGGCGCCCTCTCCTTCCTCGCCCTCCCCGTCATCCCCGCTTTGCGCGTCACCGATCAGGGCTTGTTCGATGTCACGAAGATGGAATTCGTGCAGAGCGGGCCGTGACGTGGTCGCGGGCAGCCATAAACTCCTCTTGACTAGAAGTATTCATTCTCTTATGAAGCCGATCCTCACGTAAAAAGCTTCAAAGCGGCTCGATTGGCGTGCCGAAGCCACGGTGTTCGGCATGGCCCAGGTGTCCTGATGCTAGGGGCGGCAGGGACGCCGCCAGCCTATGTAATGGAAGCGGACCGAGAGCATCGGGGAATTGAAGGGGTGGAGACCGGACATCATGGGGAACACCAGTCAGGTGCTCGCGCCAGTGCCGAGGAGCGGCGGAAATGCGCAAATCCCAGAACCGGACGACTCCCCCCATGACGCTCTCGTGCCTTCGCGGCACCGACGCTATGCAGTTTTCCTCCTGCTCCTACTGCTCCCTGGATGTAAAGGCTACATCCCATCCACATCGCTACCTTGTCAAGATTCCTGGCCATTGATGGTGACGCCTCGAATACCCGATCCACAGCTCGAAGCGGTGAGCTTGGTTCAGGCGGAGTCGGCGCTGGCTGCTCCCCGGCTCGATTTCGACGATACGGAAAAACTCGATCTAGATGTGCTGATTCCCCTGGTCTTGCAACGTAATCCATCTTTGCAGGCGGCGACGGCTGCTTGGCAGGCGGCCACCGAACGTATCCCACAGGTTACTTCGCTCGATGATCCCCAAATGCGCGCGATGGGTGGTCCGCGCTTCAATGGACCGACTTTCTTCGACGCATTTGCCGACGATTGGGATGTATCCTATTTCCGTTGGCAATGCGTGCAAAAATTCCCGTGGCCTGGCAAGCGCGGCCTGCGCGGCGCCATCGCCACCGCCGAGAGCGACGCTGCCTTTCAAGACATCGGAGAAGTGCGCTTACACCTCGTCGAGGCGATCCGCCACGCCTACGCGGATTATTGGTTAGTGGTCCATCAACAAGCGTTGCTCGAACAGGAGGAGCAGCTGGGACAGGAATACGCGGCCGCGCTGCGCCAGTTCATCAAAGACAACGTCGCGCCGGCTTATCTGCTGCACAAAGTCGAATTGACGCGGCTCGAACGGCAACGCCGCCGCGAGGAATTGGCGGTGGCGGAGAAGGGGGCGCGGGGCCGACTCAACACGCTGCTGCACCGCCCGCCCGACTGCCCCTTGCCATTCCCGCGGTCGTTGACCATCGTGCCGCTGGCAACCGACATCGAGGAGCTACGACAGGCAGCGCTGGCGCATCATCCGCAGTATAAGGCGGCCTTGACGCGGCTTCAGGCCGACGATGCCGCCATTGCCTTGGCCGAAAAGGAATTTTATCCTGACATTGAAGCCTTAGTTCGATTTGACACCGTTTGGACCCCCGATGATGTCGCGGCCCGGCCCATCATTGGTATTCACTTCGATTTGCCCATTCGCAAGGAACGACGCCGGGCAGCCGTCCGCGAAGCTCAAGCGCTACGGGCCAAGCGGCGCGCGGAGGTCGAACAGCTGGCGGCTCGCATCCTCTATGAGATTCAGTTCGCCCATGACCAACTGCAACGAAGCCAAAACCAACTCAAGCAATATCCCCAGTTGCTGGCCGCCGCGCAAGAGCTTTCCCGCCAAGTCCACAAACAAGCGGAATGCTTGGACGCCTGGTTCGAGGCCCAGCGACAACTCTTGTATTTCCAAAGCCGGCAATACGAGGATGTGCATCATTGCCACCGCTTGTTGGCAAGCCTGGAACGCGCTGTCGGTGCCCCTTTGCTCATCGTGCCGGACGTCGACGGCAATGGGTTCCTCTGCGCCAAGAACTCCGATTCTCCATGACACAGCGCGGCGCCGCAGCGGACAATGATTTCCACCGGCGCTGCTATTCTTCTGTCCCTTCTCTGCCAACGCCTTCCTCACGCGACAGCAGCGGCGGTAGGGCTTCCACATGCTGGCTGTTGGCTTCCAGGTGCAGCCGCATGGCCTGGGCGGCGGCGGCGGCATCACCGGCGCGGACGGCGGCGAGAATCTGGCCGTGATGGTCATGCGCCAGCTGGGCGCCGTACAGGCTCAACGTGTGCCGTCGGCTTTCGCGCAAGAGGACCTGAATCGGCCCCAACACGATTTGAAAGAGGGGATTGCCGGTCGCATCCGCCAACAGGGCATGAAAGCGAATATCCGCTTCGATGTACGTTTCCAACTCCTCGTGGGGATTGTCCAAGATAGCTTGCGTGGCCGCCATGGCGCGGAGATGTTCCTCGGAGCGATGCCGCGCCGCCAATTCAGCGATGGCCGTTTCCAGCGGCAAGCGAATGGCACTCAAATGCGCCAAGCGCAAATCCCCGCGGCGCAGCAGGCGTTCGAAACCCAAGGTGATGGGCCGACTCGTGGGGGTCTCGACCCGCGTGCCGGAACCGTGAACGCTACGCACCAAGCCCAGACTCGACAACCGCCCCAGGGCCTCGCGGACGACACTGCGGCTGACACCTAATCGCGCACTGATGTCGCGCTCCGAAGGCAATTGCTGGCCGGTGGTCCATTCCCCCGACAGAATCGCTTGTTCGAGCCAGTGGGCCACTTGGGAAACGCGATCCAGATGGGATGCGGACACGGACGGCGGAGCGGGAGTGTTCATGGTTAGTCTCTGGCCTATCTCCAACCAACAGCGCGCGGCAAGCCGTGCGGAATCTAATATGACGAATCACTGAGGCGAATTGTAACCGACCGAGCCGGAAAGGGAAACGGTTCGGGTCCGCGCGGCCAACCATCTCGGCGCTAGTCGCACTCCTTCCCAAGAGATACAATGCTTTTCGTACAAGCTCATGGTATTGGGATATTGACTTCCCCATGATAAAAGTTGCCATATTGGGTGGATCGGGTTACACTGCTTTGGAGCTGATGCGGCTGTTGGCGCGGCATCCCCAGGTGGAGATCGCGGCCGTGACCAGCCGGCAGGAAGACACGCCGCTGGTGGCGGAGTTGCATCCTTGTTTGTATGGACTTACCACGTTGCGCTGCGAGCCATTCGACGTGGATCGCTTGGTGGCGCGGGGGGTGCAGTGCGTGTTCGGCTGTCTGCCGCATGGCGCCAGCATGAGTATGTTGGCGCGCGTGCTGGATCGCGGCTTGCGGGTCATCGATCTGAGCGCCGATTATCGCTTGCGCGATCCCAACGTCTATGCCCAGTGGTACGGAGAGAGCCACGCCGACTTGGCTCACCTGGCGCAAGCGGTGTACGGTCTGCCCGAGTTATACGGCGAGGAGATCGCCACGGCTCAGCTGGTGGCCAATCCGGGGTGCTATCCGCAGACGGCTATTCTCGGCTTGGCGCCCTTGGTGGCGGGCCGGTACATCGAGCCGCGCTCGATCATCGTCGATAGCAAAAGTGGCGTTTCCGGCGCGGGGCGCGCTCCCAAGCCCAGCACGCACTTCCCGGAGTGCAATGAAAGTGTCTCGGCCTACAACGTCGGTCGCCACCGCCATACGCCGGAGATCGAACAAGCCCTGACCGACGTGGCGGGAGAGCCGGTGGAAGTGATTTTCACGCCCCACTTGATCCCCATGGATCGGGGCATCTTCAGCACCATCTACGCCACCCCCACCCGGCCGGTCCATGAGGAGCAATTGCGCGAGTTGTATCGGGCCTATTACGCCCAGGCCCCCTTCATTCGCCTGGTGCCGCACCCGCCATCCACGAAAGCGACGTGGGGCAGCAACTTCGTGGACATTGCCCCGCACGTGGTCCGCGGCCGCGTCGTCGTGCTGGTGTGCGAGGACAATCTGACGCGCGGCGCCAGCGGCGTGGCTGTGCAAAATCTCAACCGCATGTACGGCTGGGACGAAAAGACGGCGTTATGGTAAAAATGTTCCCATCGCTGTCATCCGCCCATGAAAATTGCCTTTTGCTTCGATTTGGTGGATTTTTTCTTTGGCGGACGCGGGCGGACTGCGTTAAGATCATAGGTTGAAGGACGAGATACCACGGCACAAGGAAGTACGAGGATGAGGTGGGGTGATAAGCCGGGTTGCTCCCCCGTTTGGGAAGCCCGCCTGAAACCGTGATCAACTTCCCTGAGCAGCCTATTCGTTCTCTTTGGAAGGGAGGAACGTATGCAGCGTTGTTTCCGTTGGGCTTGTTTCTTATTGGGCATGGCCATTGTCGTGCCTGCCCTCGCCACCGCGCAAAGCCCCGCGCCTAAGCCGAAACTCTACCCGGCGGGGTCGATCCAGGCCGTCGTGACCAAGGTAGATGTTTCCGGCCGGACCATTTGGGTCAAAGTAGGCAACCAATCCACCGACGTTCGCGCCGATGAAGACACCAAGATTCGCGTCGTCAAACCACCGGCGTCTTTCGATGACAAAGGAAACATCAAAGAGAAATTCACTCCCGAAGAGTTGAAGAAGTACAAAGGTCCTGACCCGCGTGCTTGGGGCTACACGGGCGATTTTGAGAGTCTGCGCTCCGGCTCCATCGTGCAAATTTTCTTGGCCAAGAAACCATTTGTGCGTCCCAAGCCAGGCGAGGAACCGGACCCCGATGCCAATCGGCCCGTGATTACGGAAATTCGCATCTTGGGGGATGTGCCGCCGGGAGTGAAATACTAAGAGGCGCTCCGCGAGCGTTTTTCAGCGCCTGCATCCAGGCGCCGTTTTTAGCATTCAGCGCTCCGCGTGGACAGCCACCACGCGGAGCAAGCGATCCTGTCACCAATCATCGTCAATACTTCGCCAGCTCACCTTGTTGCGTTGCGCAGCCCAAGCCACCTAAACCTTGCACGACTTGCGCGGCCCCGGTCAGCATCATTTTCAATTCGCTGCCAATGGCAATGAACTGCCAGCCCTCGGCGGCGCGCATTTTGGCTTCCTCGGCGGAACCGACGTGCAGCCCCGGCGCGACCTGGTGTTTCTGACAGGTGGCCAGGATGTGTTGCATGGCTTGGGCGGTGGCTTCGGCGGAAGGGGGCTTGCCGTCGGCGCTGCGCATACTGGCGGCCAAGTCGTTGGGGCCGACGAAGATGGCATCGATGCCGGGCACGGAAAAGATGGCGTCGGCATTCTCGACCGCCTGGATGTGCTCACATTGTAACACAATGAGCAATTCGTCATCGGCATGCCGATAGTAGTCGTTGGCGGAAGCGCCAAAGTTCAGGGCATGGACACTGCCGCCGACGCTGCGCGTGCCGCGCGGCGGATACAAGGCCGCCGACACCGCCGCCTCGGCTTCTTCCCGGCTGTTGACCATCGGCACGACGATGCCATGCGCGCCGTTGTCGAGCACGCGCTTGATGTGATCGTGACGATTCGATGGCACACGCGCCAGGGCGATGCAGCCGGCGTCGGCAATCGAGGCGAACATGTGCGTGGCCGTCTCCCAATCAACGAGGCTATGTTCGATGTCCACCGTCAACCAGCTTAAGCCAGTACGGGCCATGAATCGGGAAGCGGTGATGCTGCCCAGGGAAAGCCACGTACCGATGGCTGGCTGGCCGGCTTTCAAGGCCCGCTTCACCGGATTCGGTCGCATGAATACAATCTCCTTGTCATTTTGCTAGGGATACAGGAATCTTCCTGTCCAGATGGAATTGGTTCGGACATACAATCCACGCCGGCGCGATGCGCTGAATCCCCAGCCAACGTCGGGCCGTGCCGTTAGTCCTCGATGATCCGACGGCGCGGGGGGGGGATGCGGCGCGCGGGCCGCACGGGCGGGCGCGGGCGGGAACGGACGCCGCGTGCTTCCTGGTCCACGTCCCTCTCATCGTCATCATGATAATGGGGATCGTCGTATTCGTTTTCCAAACGAGCCTTGGGGCTGGGTGGATTATCCGGTGCGTACTCCATATGGCCACTCTCTCGTCATACTGAAACTAGGTTCCCGCGCCAGCGCACGGGTGGCCCGGAACCGGGAATGAGTAGGACGAACCTGGAGAAATTATACGACTCCCAGCCCGCAAGTGCAGCTAAAAACGTCCCCATTTTCGGCATCCGCGCGGCACATGTTCAATAAGTCAACCTTGGCGCGCCGTCGCCCTGCGCGCGAAACGATCAATCAAATACAACTCCTCGGAACAATGGGAAGAGCCAAAAATATTTTTCAATTTTCTCTGACAGGTTTTCCGGGAGGTCGTCGTACTATATAGATGGAACGTCCCCGAATTCTTAAACTCCGGAGAACGCCATGTCTACCCCGACCCAATCTCCCAGCATCCAGTCATTGCGGCGGCTGTTGATTGGTCAAGTGAGCGATTCCGAAGCAGAGCAGCTGGAAGCCTATCTGGCCCAATGCAGCGAGGAGGAATTGGCCCAGCTGGACTTGGACAGCGGCGAGGATTGGTTAATCTCCGCCATGAAGAGACTGGCGGGCAAGCCGCCGCCGCTGCCGCCCGACATCTTGGCCGATTTACTCGACCGTGTCTGCCATCTCAAACCCTGCTCTCCTCGTCCCACCCCCTCCCGCGCCGTCACCGCCGATGCGGTGCCGAACCTCTCCGCCGCGGGCTTCGATTTCCTGGCCCCGGCGCAAGCCG
>JBKBIP010000026.1:0-85179 GCA_046297495.1 Gemmataceae bacterium
AACGGAAGTCGCCAATAAGCGCTATTTGCAGGAATTTCTGAGCCGCGCCCTGGGGGATGCCATTCGCTATCGGGCCCCCTTGGCGGTGATGCTGTTAGAGCTGGATCGTTTTGCCGGCATCATCGCGCAATTGGGACAACTTGGCGGTGATTTCACGCTGCGCGCCGCGGCGACCCGGCTCAAGCTGAGTATTCGGCAAGAAGACCTCTTGGCACGCTACGACGAGACTGTCTTTGCCCTAGTCTTGCCAGGCACCCACCGCGCGGGGGCGAGCACCTTGGCCGAGCGCTTGCGGCGGTTGATCGAAAGTCAGCCCTTGCGATTCGAGGAGGTGGTCTATGGCGTCACCCTCAGTTTGGGAGTGGCCGTGGCTGATGGACAGGATTGGCTCACCAGCGGCGAACTGCTCGACCAGGCACGCGCCCAACTACGCGCGGCATGCCAGCGGGGCGGCAACTGCGTGGTGGTGGGATGAGAATCATGGAGTGTGACCAGAGGACACGCGCGGGGGTCGGACTTCAGGCAACGCTTTGCCCCAGAAGCTGGACGACTACCGTATGTCTCTGGCGTGAACGTGTCGCCTGGTTTGGAATCGTTCCCGATCCGCACTTGCCTGGATTGCGCAAATGGTATATGGGACAATACCTATGGTTTCTCGCCAACCGTGCGGCGCGGACACGTGCTGAGGTATCGATCCCATGACCTTGCTGGTGATTGCCGTTTTGGTCGTTTTATGTGTTTCCGCTGTGTGTTCTCTGACGGAAGCGGCTCTCTACGCAGTGAGGATTTCCTATATTCGTCACCTCTCCGAAAGCGGCAGCTTGGCGGGTAAGACACTGGCCCATTTCCGGCGGAACATGGAACAACCCATCACCGCCATTCTGATTGTCAACACGGTAGCCAACACGGCGGGAGCGGCCATCGCGGGCGCTCAGGCTCAGTCGATCTTTGGTGAGATGGCGGTGATCTGGTTCACGGCCATCTTTACCACCATCGTGCTGCTGTTTTCCGAGATACTGCCCAAGGTGGTGGGGGTGGCGTACAGTCAAAGCATCGCCACAGTGGTGGCCGTCCCTTTGAGCCTGGTCGTGCGCGCCATGCGCCCGGCGGTGTGGTTGGTGCAACGACTCTTCCGCGTGATGCGCCCGCGCGTGCCGTTGCCGAACATTCCCGAAGAGGAAGTGCAACAGATCGTGCGGATGAGCGCGGAGGAAGGAAGCATCCTGCCGCTCGAAGCTAAATTGGTGCAAAACGTTCTCAAGCTCGATGAAGTGCGCGCCGCCGACATTATGACTCCGCGCACCGTGGTCGGACAACTGCCAGCCAACATGACGCTGCGGGAAGTCAACGCCAAGGTGAAGGAATGGACGCATTCGCGCATTCCGATCTATGATGAGAATGATCCCGAAACCTGGGTCGGCATTGTGCTGACCCGCGACATCCTAACGCGGCTGGCCAACGATGAATTCACTGTCACGCTCCGCGAGCTGTGCAAGCCACTCTTCTTCGTCTCTGAGAAAACACCGGGGCACGTCTTGCTCAAGGCGTTTCTTCGGCGGCGCACGCACCTCTTTGGAGTCATGCACGAACGCGGCAGTCTGGTCGGCATCGTGACGTTGGAAGATGTCATGGAAGCGCTGATCGGCGAGGAAATCTTGGATGAGATGGACACCGTCGTCGATTTGCAGGAAGTGGCCCGCCGCCGCCGCCGCCAACAATTTGAGAAAGCCAACGCCGATGAGAATGCGCTGGATGTTTGATGTCGTGCCAATGGCAGTTATCTCCGTGCGCGAACCGATTCATCCATCGATACACGCAAACCCCGACAAGTGATTGGCCCTTCCGGGAATCGACCTATGCTGTGTAAATCTCCTGGACTATACTAACACACCAATCATCCGGAATTTGGGAGGCCGACACGATGACCAAGCTCACATCCAGTCCTTGGACCGCCGCCGACTATGAGCAAGCCGCCATCGAATATTGCCAGGGGCTGCCGTTGGAGCATTTCATGGAAGCGATCCCCGCCGCCACGCAACGCACGATCACTTTGGAGAGTTTCGACTTGCTATCGCGGTACCGCCCCGAAGTGCAATGTTTCAACGAATTGCTCATTCAATACTGGTTTGGAAACGATCTCCGCCGCGTGGTGCCGGACAACTTCGCGCGCCTGTGCGACCAGCCGTTGACCACGGAGTGGAGCTTCAACATGGAACTGGAGCCGGTCGGGCCGTTGTTGGTGCTCGAATATGTATCCCGGTCCCATCCGCGCAAGGATTACCGCACCAACTACCTGCGTTACGAACAGGAGTTAGGCGTCCCCTACTACTTGCTGTTCTATCCAGAACGCCAAGACTTACGTTTGCATCACTTGGTAGCAGGAACATATCAGCGTTTAGCGCCGAACGCGCGGGGCCGTCTGGAAATTCCTGAATTGGAATTGGAAGTCGCCCTACTGGATGAATGGGTACGCTATTGGTTTCGCGGCGAACTGTTGGAGCTACCTGGCGCGCTGCAACAGAAACTGGAACAGGAACGCCAACGTACCGAACAGGAACGCCAGCGTGCCGAACAAGAACGCCAGCGTGCCGAACAGGAACGCCAGCGTGCCGAACAAGAACGCCAGCGTGCCGAACAAGAACAGCAACGTGCCGAACAAGAACAGCAACGTGCCGAACAAGAACAGCAACGGCGTCTGGAAGTGGAAGCCGAAAACGCCCGCTTACGCGCTTTGGTCGAGGAGCTGCAAGCCGGCACGAAGAAACGGCGGCGGCGGCGCGATCCCCCATAGCACGGGCGAGCCGTCTCCCGGCGAGAAACGAGCCAGTCACGAACCGAGCCAGTAGGTCTCTTTTGCCAAATCTCCTCGCCCCCCATACAGGGGAGAGAGATTTGGGGAACCGACTTTTAGAACCAGCAGCACCCATTTCTAACTACGTTCTTAGTGTGAGCCTGACATGACCACTTTACTTTTTCGCGGCGGCACCGTGATTCTGGCGGATCAGTTGTTGGGCAATGGTGTGGTGGCCGTCGAGGGGCACAAAATTCTCGCCGTGCGCTCCGGACCGAGTCGTTCCTCCGAATTTGGAATCAAAATCATCGATCTCGCGGGAGGTTATCTGGCGCCAGGTTTCATCGACCTCCACGTTCACGGTGGCGCTGGCGCGGATTTCATGGACGGGACACCTGAAGCCTTTCGCACGGTTTGCCAGGCGCACGCGCGGCATGGCACGACCAGTTTGCTGGCCACCACCACGGCGGCGCGGCATGAGCAACACCTGGCCTTTTTGCAAACCTGCCGCGAGCTGAGGGAGAAGGACACCGGCGGCGCCCGTGTGCTCGGCGCTCATTTCTACGGCCCCTACTTCGCGGCGGAGGCGCGCGGCTGCCATCCGGCAGGGCCAGTGCGCCCTCCCCAAGCGGCGGAATACGAACAGTATCTCCACTATGCCGATTGCATCGTCACCGCGACGGTGGCCCCCGAAGTGCCGGGGGCCGAGGAGTTCGCCCGTGCTTGTCAGCGGCGGGGCATTCGCTGCAACGCCGGCCATACCCATGCCACGTTCGACCAGATGGAAGCGGCGTTGGCGTGGGGCGTGCGCCATGTCGATCATCTTTACTGCGCCATGTCCGACCGCGCTCGGCTGCGCCAAACCCAAACCTATCCCATGCGCGGCGGCGTCCTGGAAGCGACCTTGTACTTCGACGAACTCACTACCGAAGTCATCGCCGACGGCAAACATCTGCAACGGGAACTGCTGCTCTTGGCGCACAAGATTAAAGGGGCGGATCGGTTGGCCCTCGTCACCGATTGCAACCGCGCCCTCGACATGCCGGATGGGGAATACTGGTTCGGACCCCAAGACGGCGGCGAACGGATCGTGCGCCGCGACGGCGTGGGGATCATGGCCGACGGCCAATCGCTTGCTTCCAGCGTGGTCGGCATGGATCATTGTGTCCGTGTGTGTCATGAGCTGACCGGCATTTCCCTGGTGGAGATCGTGCGCATGGCCAGCCTGACCCCCGCGCGCATCATCGGTCGAGACGCGGAACTTGGCAGCATCGCTCCCGGCAAGACCGCCGACCTCGTGGTGCTCAACAGCGATTTGACCGTTCGCCAAGTGTGCATCGGCGGCCAGCTGCTCGAATGAGGTTTTCCCCGTTTTACTATCTCCCGATGCTATCGCGGCTTCCGGGGTGAACCCAACTGCTCCGCACGCGTCAATTCCCGTAAATCGCCTCGGTTGGCGGCTCACGGATTCGTATTTTCTCGCATGGGAAAACATGGAACAATCTCACCGTGCCAGTAGGGACTCAGGCACGACAGCGTATCGATTTGGTCAGGGAGGACACGCCATGCTGGGAGCGCGGACTTTATGCGGCGCGGGGTTGATTGCCGTGAGTTTGACATTGACATTCCCCGCCTGGATCGTCAAGGAAGCACCAATCCTCTTGCCCTTTTCGTCTCTTTCACGGCATCAGCTGCTCACCCACTGGGAGCATATCGGACGCACCGTGACCAAGGATTTCTGGTGCCCGCGCGCGGTTCCCGTTCTGATCACGCCGGAAACCAAGCGGCGACTGTCCGAAGCACATCACCATGACACCGACGCGTCCCAGCCAGCCGCGGGCCTGATCGGTATTGCTGGAGCCATGTCTTTTCTATTGCGGCGTCTGGGCCGGCAAACACGCTCGCTGTTGAACAAGTTTCAGGTCCACGCCATGAAAACCGCTCTGGTCCGAGGCCGTTGACGCGCCGCCGTGGCATCTTTCCCATCTTTTCCCGCCTGCCACTTGGCTAATCCCTTCCGGGCGGTTAAGTTAAAGACTACTTGGAGGTTTCCACGAGAGGAACATGGCGAGCGGAAGGCGTAAGCCCTCCGGTCAAGGGGGGTTCACGTCGGGCTAACGCCGTGACGCTCGCCGCTATTATTTGCATCATGGTGGAGAAAAGACGCATGAAACATCGGTTGTTGGGCGTTGTGTTGGGTGTGCTATGGGTGACATCTTTCGGACAAGCGGAGGAGTGGCCGGCATGGCGAGGACCGCGCGGCGACGGCACCTCATTGGACACCAACATTCCGTTGCGATGGAGCGAAACGGAAAACGTCCTGTGGAAAGTCCCCGTTCCTGGCATCGGGCATTCCTCCCCCATCGTCTGGGGAGACCGTATCTTCGTCACGACCTGTGTGGAGGACAAGGAAGAGCGTGTACTCTTGTGTCTCGACCGCCGGACGGGCAAGGTCTTGTGGCAACGAGTGGTCTTCACGGCGCCGCTGGAGGGGAAACATCGGCTGAACAGCTTTGCCAGCTCGACGCCCGCCACGGACGGCAAGCATGTGTGGGTAACATTCCTGCAAGACCCGAAGATCATCGTGGCCTGTTATGACATGGAGGGGACGCTGGTTTGGAAGCAATCGCCGGGTGAGTTCCATTCCAAGCACGGTTTTTGCAGTCCGCCGATTCCGTACAAGGACAAGATCATCGTCAACGGCGATCAAGACGCCAAAGCCTACATCGTCGCCCTGGACAAGGAAACCGGCAAGGAACATTGGCGCATCGACCGCCCCAACCGCACGCGCTCGTACTGCCCGCCGTTGATCGTCGAGGCCGGCGGCAAGACCCAGATGGTCCTGAGCGGCAGTCTGTGCGTCGCCAGCTATGATCCCGACACTGGCAAGCAAATCTGGATCATCGACGGCCCGACGGAGCAATTCGTCGCCAGTCTCGTCTATGGCGACGGTGTCTTGTTCATGACCTACGGCTATCCCAAGTTGGGGATCATGGGGATTCGTCCCGACGGTTCGGGCAACATCACCAAGACGCATGTGTTATACGATGATCCACGTGGCGGCGGTTACGTGCCGTCCCCCATCGCCGAAGGTCGATATTGCTTCAATGTCAACGACAAGGGCATTGCCAGCTGCCGGGAAGCCAAGACGGGCAAGCTGCTGTGGCTGGAGCGTCTGGGCCGGCATCACAGCGCCTCGCCGGTGTCCGCCAATGGCTACCTATATTTCCCCGACGATTATGGCATCACCTACGTCTTGAAGGCGGGACCAACTTTTGAAGTCGTCGCCAAGAATACGTTGGACGACGAATGCTACGCCTCCTTCGCCGTCTCACGCGGCCAGCTGTTCATCCGCACGCTGCATCATTTGTATTGCATCGGTGACAAAGGACAAGTCAAAGCCAATGACCGCCAGGAGGAGAAACCATGAACGATTCCCAGCCGCATGACACGCAAACCGGGGCCACGCGCCGGGACTTCGCCAAGAGCGTCGCTTGGCTGGCCGCTGCTCCCGTCGTCGCCGCTTGGCCCGCTGCCGCTTCGGCCCAGCGCGAAGCCATTCCCGCCACCGCCCGCCACCTGACCGAGATTGCCCGCGTTCGCCACGGCCAGCGCCTCAGCGTCGAGCAATTCGAGGAGTTGCGCGGCGCCATCATTCGCGGCCTGTTCGCCGCCGAGCAACTAAAAAGCGTGCCGTTGACGAACGGGGATAGTCCGTTTTAGAAACCATTCGGAACGACTCCGTGGGGCACGTTTCCCAATAGAGCCTTGTTCGCGCGGGATGATAGGGGGGTGCGAGACGATCCATCACCTGGCGGCGAAGCCGGGGAGTGATGAACCGGCGTTTCCTTATTCCTCTTTCCGCAATTCATACGCCTTGATCTTGCGGTCGAGGGTGGAGCGTTCGATTCGCAAAATGGCGGCGGCTTGGGATTTGTTCCAGGCGGTGTGTTCCAGCGTGCGCAGGATGTGGCGTTTCTCGATCTCTTCGATGCTGAGCGGCTCGTATGCCGGCGCGGGGGACAAGCTGGGAACAGTGGCCACGCCATCGAGGTCCAGGGACGACAGCCAAATATCATTGGCGTCGATGGTGGGGCTGGTGCTCAGGGCGACGGCCCGTTCCACGACGTTGCGCAGCTCGCGGACGTTGCCAGGCCAATGATAGTCACGCATCTTCATCAAGGCGGCGGGGGTGAAGGAGCGAATCTTGCGGCCCGTCTCGCGGACGAAGCGCTTGAGGAAATGCTCGGCCAACAGGGCGATGTCGCTGGGGCGTTCGCGCAACGGCGGCACGCGAATTTCCACGACTTGCAAGCGGAAGAACAAATCGCGGCGGAAGGCGCCGGCTTGCAGTGCTTTTTCGAGCGGCTGATTGGTCGCTGCCACCACGCGGACATCGACGCGGATCGGCGTGTTGCCGCCGACGCGCTCGAAGGGATGCCCTTCCAACACGCGCAGCAGCTTGGCTTGCGTGCCGACGCTCATCTCGCCGATCTCATCCAGAAAGATGGTGCCATGATCGGCGGACTCGAACTTACCGATCAGCTTTTCGGTAGCGCCGGTGAAGGCCCCTTTTTCATGGCCGAACAACTCGCTTTCCAGCAGCGTTTCCGACAACGCGGCGCAGTTGAGACAAATAAAGGGGCCATCCTTGCGCGGGCTGGAATAGTGAATGGCACGCGCCACCAGCTCCTTGCCGACGCCGCTTTCGCCGCGAATCAACACCGTGGCTTGGGTGCCGGCCACGCGGGCCACCTGCGAGATCACTTCCTGAATGGCCGGATGGTCGCCGACTAATTCGCTTTCGACGCGTAGCTGGGCGCGCAACGACTGATTTTCCCGGCTCAGCGACACCTGCCGCTCCAGCTGCTGCGTCACCAGCGACATTTGCTTGGCCACCGCCACGGTGAATTCCAGGTCCTCGGCGTCGAGAGCACGCAACGGGGTCGTGCAATACAGATGAATCAGGGCGGTCACCTTGTCACCACCCAGGACCGGAGCACAAATCAGACTGGTCGCCCCCAGGTCGGCGATGCTGTCCCGGTCGCTCAGGTGGCGGTCGTGAGCCACGTCTTCGGCCAGGATGGCCTCGCGCGTGCTCAGCACCTCGTTACTGACGAAACGTGAGACCTTATGATAAGTTTCCGCTTTGGCCTCCCGATGGCGATGGGCAATCAACGACAGATTGCGCCCCTCCTTGACGGACAGGATAGCCCCCACGTCCGCTGGCAACGCCTCCAGCAGGCCATCCAGGGCGAGATGAACCAGCTCCTCGAACGTCGCCGCCGAGGCCATCTCCAAGGCCAGCTGATAGAGCTGAGCCAAATCGCGCGTCAGGCGGTTGCGATCTTGAACAATCGTGGATCCCAAGCTCGGTTGCTTGTGGGATTTGTTGAGATATTGCGTCTCCCCCAGCCGTTTCTTGATGGCCACCGGCTGCGACGCCGACAGCGGTTTGAGCTGGTTCATATCCTCGACATAGACCAGGGTGGTCTTGCCCAAGTGGACCTCATCGGTCGGCGTGAGCTGCCATTCGTGGCGCTCCAACGGTTTGCCGTTGACACGCGTGCCGTTGAGACTGTTCAGATCGCGGACGAACCATTGCTGATCGGCCTGATAGACTTCGGCGTGTTCGCGGCTGCACATCTCGTCGGCCAGTACGATCCGGTTGGTCGGCGCCCGGCCCAGCGTGTACCGCTGTCCGCTGATGAGGGGATGGGCCTCCCCGTAACCGTCGTCACGACGGACTACCAGATATGCTCCGTTTTCGGGAGACATGGGTGCTCGAATCGCTTTGCGGGTGGTGAGTACGAGTCAAAGTCTAATTTACGATACCGCCATGGAGTTCGCAACCGCAAGGGATTTCGAGAAAGGAGTTACAAGAATATGACGGAACCATGTCCTGCTACTCACGGACTCGCAACGTGCCGCGCGTTGCCTTTCATCCTTTATTCCGCTTTCTCCTCGCTAAGCAAGCCGACCAATCCTTCGCGGCCGATAGCGAAACGACGGTCGCCGACCTCCAACTCGAACAAGAAATCCAACGGCTGATAGTCGCGGATGAGCACGACAGCCCCCGGCACCAACCCCAGCTCTTGCCAGCGCCGCAATCGCTCCGGGTCGTCGTCCTGGGCTTCCCGAATGACTGCTGATTGTCCGGCGCAAAATTCATTGAGCGGTCGCAGCTGGCGTTGGGTGATGATCCCTTCGCGCGTCGGGATGGGATGGCCGTGCGGGTCTTCGAGCGGCTCCCCCAGATAAGACGCCAGAGCCTGTTCCAGACGCGGCGAGATGGCGTGTTCGAGGCGCTCGGCCTCGGCATCGACTTCGCTCCAATCCAGGCCGAGCACGCGCGTCAGGAACAGCTCCACCAGCCGATGCCGACGAATGACACGGCGGGCTTCCCGAACCCCTTGCGCCGTCAAGCGGGCGCCATACCCCGGTTCGTAGCTGATCCAGCCCCCTTCCGCCAGCCGTTTCAACATCCCCGTGACCGACGACGCTTTCACTGTCAATTCTGTGGCAATATCTGCGGGGGAAACGGTCTTCTCGACCCCTCCCAGCCGATGAATGGCTTTGAGGTAATCCTCCACCGCCGTCGTCGGTTGCGACATGCCTATTCCTCATGCATGGAGATTCAATACGTTGTGGGAACAGCCGCGCGTCGAAGCACCAGCCTGGTTACTATTGTAGAGGGAATGACGCTCGGAACCACGACGGGCGGCGGTACGCGGGGGGAAAGAAGGGTTCTCCGATGAATCGCCCGTGTTGTCCCTGGTCATTGCCTACCCCAATCATGTATATTGGACCTTTTAGGGCCAAGTCGAATTTTTGCTGAGGAGATATGGCCCCTTCGAGTTTCACGACTTTCCTACCATGCAACCAACCCAAGACCTGAATATCGTTCAAACCGTGCCGCTGGTCGCGCCGCGTCGGCTTACCGCGGAGATGCCGATGTCCGACGCGGTCAACCGCACGGTCGTCGAAGCCCGCGAGCATGTCAAGCAAATTCTCGATGGTCGGGATCGCCGCTTGTTGGTGATCGTCGGGCCGTGCTCGATTCATGATCCATCGGCGGCGCTGGATTACGCCCGCCGACTGCGCCAGCTGGCGCGCGATGTGGCGGACCGCATCTTCTTGGTGATGCGCGTCTATTTCGAGAAACCGCGCACCACCGTCGGTTGGAAAGGGTTGATCAACGATCCGCATTTGAATGACACCTTCGACATGGCGACCGGCTTGCGGCTGGCTCGGCAAATCCTGCTCGATATTGGTGACATGGGACTGCCCGCCGGCACGGAGATGCTGGAGCCGATCACGCCGCAGTACATCGCCGACCTGGTCACATGGGCGTCCATCGGTGCCCGCACCACAGAATCGCCGACGCATCGGCAGATGGCCAGCGGCTTGTCCATGCCAGTCGGCTTCAAGAACGGCACCGACGGCAACCTACAATCCGCCCTCGATGCCATGCTCGCCTCGCGCCAGCCGCACCGCTTTTTGGGGATCGATCCCAACGGCAGCACCTGCATCGTGCAGACCAAGGGGAATTCGTGGGGCCATCTCATCCTGCGCGGCGGCCGCTCCGGCACCAACTACGCCGCCGACCAGCTGCGCCATGCCGCCAGCTGTCTCGAAGTGATGGGACTGCCGCCGCGCCTGATGGTCGATTGCAGCCACGCCAATTCCGACAAAGACTATCGCAAGCAAGAAATCGTCTGGAATGCCGTCATTCAACAACGCCTGGAAGGAAATGACACCATCATCGGTCTGATGTTGGAAAGCAACTTGCACGAAGGCAATCAGAAACTCACCGCCGACCTGTCGCAACTGCGCTACGGCGTGTCCATCACCGATAGCTGCATCGACTGGCCCACCACCGAACGCCTCATCCGCCATGCTTACGATCAACTGCCAAGCCAACTTGCCGTTCGCTAAGTTGGCAGCCATGATGGGGGAGCTATTGCTGGTGGAAAAGGGATGGCTTGGCGCTCGCGTTGGCAGGGACGGACGCTGGTTTTCCGCTACTCCTCCCCCTTTTCTCGCAGTACCACGCGCAGCTTCTGCAAGGCCGAGCGCATTTGTGTCTTGATGGTGCCAACAGGAGTGTGGCGGAGGTCGGCGATTTCCTCGTAGGTGAGGGAGCCGTTTTGCCGAAGGAGAAATACTTCCTGTTCCTCGGGGCGCAAATCCAGCAACGTGGCTCGCAATCGATTCAAGCATTCTTGATGGACCGCGTTGTCCGATGGCGAGTGGTTGTCCGAACAAGGCAGGGTTTGCGCGGCGCTGTCGGCCAGCGGCTTGGCCTTGCGCCGCCAAGCACTACGCCGCAGGTCCTTGGCGGCATTGAGGCCGACACGGAATATCCAGGCTTTGAGATTATGCACGTCGGTCACGCCTTGGCGCGAACGCCAACATTTCAAGAACGCATCTTGGGCGGCGTCCTGCGCATCGTCTTGATTACCGAGAACGAAATACAGAGTGCTGACCAGCTCCGCGCGGATGGCGTTGAATGCTTCCACCAACAGATCATCAGGATGGGGCCAGGCACCCCGGGCCGTCCGCTCGGGCATTTCCACTGCCAGTTTGCTCATCGTCGGGACACTCCCCCGCGACCCCAAGACGGGACTATGGAAAGGTGTCGGATCCAGGTATAGTACCGCGCGATAGGGACGAACGACCGCCGCCAACCTAACATGTTGGACCGGCGCAACGCCGCCACGCCAAGGATGCTGTTATTGTGGCATGTTGGCGAGGAGTTTTCCAGGACTTCCTCGATATTTTTTCCAGGATTCCCGCGCCGGCGGTGGTCGGCACATTAGGGGTGGCAATGAATCCTTGGAACGGGACGGGCACCTGGCGAGCGGGGGGGGGTAGCTCTCCGGCGCAGGGCGTTATCCGAGGGATGACAGCGCTCCGCGCGTCGGTTGACATCATGTAACCAAAATGGCCAGCTGCAACCTGTGTCGTGCGCCCATACTCGAATCGGGTGGAAAATTGCAAAAGCGTTTTCGCTTGGGTGAACCATGAGAACAAGGTACACTCGGCGCGGTACCCTAAAGCGGTTTGCCATTGCATTCACGAGAAATCGACCAATGCCTGACAATCCTTATCGCCATCTTCCCGCCGTCCACGCCATCTTGGCGACCGCCCCCATACGGGCCGTCGCCGGGCGGCATGCCCATGAACAGATTGTGACAGCGATTCGACACGAGCTGGCCATTTTGCGTCAGCGCCTAAGTCAAGGAGGCGTGGTTGACGGCTTGGCGGATGCGGAGGCCCTCGCCCAGCGCGTGGTCGAGCGCCTGGATCAAGACGTGCGTCCCAAGCTGCGGCGGGTGATCAACGCCACCGGCATCGTCCTGCACACCAATTTAGGCCGGGCGACCTGTGCCGAGGCTGCCGCTCAAGCCGCGTATGAGGCGGCGCGCGGCTATCTCAATCTGGAACTCGACTTGGAAACCGGCAAGCGTTCCTCGCGGCAAATCGCCATCCGTGAATGGGTGTGTCGCTTGACCGGGGCTGAGTCGGCCACGGCGGTCAACAACAACGCTGCCGCCACCGTCATCGCGCTGCATGCCTTGTGTCAAGGAAAAGAGGTCATCATCTCGCGCGGCCAGCTCATCGAGATCGGCGGTAGCTTCCGCATTCCTGAAATCATGGCCGTCAGCGGGGCGATCCTGCGTGAAGTCGGCACCACCAACATTACTCGTTTAGCGGACTATGAACGAGCCATCGGCCCCAACACCGGCGCGTTGCTTCAGGTGCATTCCAGCAACTACCGCATCTCCGGCTTCACCAAGGCGGTGCCGTTGACGGATTTGACGGCGCTGGGTCAAAAGCACCAGCTGCCGGTCATCGATGACATCGGCAGCGGCGCGCTCATCGATTTCGCCCGCTTCGGGTTCACAGGGGAGCCGGTGGCGCGGCAGAGCATCACCGCCGGGGCCGATCTCGTCTTGTTCAGCGGTGACAAGCTATTGGGGGGACCCCAAGCCGGCATTCTGGCGGGGCGCCAGGAGTTCATCCAGAAAATCGAAAAGGACCCCCTCATGCGGGCTTTTCGGCTTGATAAGATGACCCTGGCCGCCCTGGAAGCAACGCTACGGCTATATCTCAACGAGGAACACGCCCTGCGCGACATCCCCACCTTACGGATGTTGAACACCCCCTGGGAAGAATTGCGGCAACGGGCCGAACGCCTGGCGGAACGATTGCGGGATGTTCACGGCATCGCGCAGGCGATGGCTCGTGACGACGTGGCCTATGTCGGGGGCGGCTCGTTGCCCGATCAGACCCTGCCCACCGCCGTCGTCGAAGTGACCGCCCATCATCTAAGTGACTCGGAATTGGCGTACCGTCTGCGGATCGGCATTCCCGCCGTCGTCGGCCGCTTACGCGATGAGAAATTGGTCCTCGATGTTCGTACTATCCATCCACGTCAGGAAGAGGATTTGATCCAAGCGGTGCGTCAGGTGTGTCAACCGCCCGCCGCGTGAAGGGAGTCATAGAAGCGTTGGATGGCATTAGCAGAGCGTTCACGCTCGCCGCTCGTCGAAGTAATATCTGCCCCGCTCAATAATGCTGACCGCTCTTGCGGATGTGGACCATTGGATGTCCGTCATTGAGCAGCTGGCCACTCAAGACGACGGCGAGATACAAGTCGTGGTCGCCAGCGGGATGACGAGCGGCGACCTGACATTCCAAATAGGCCAGCGCCTCGCGGAGCAGCGGGGCCGAGCTGGAGTCGCGGTCTACATCCAGGCCGCTGAACGCCGGCGCGTCGAGCGGAAAGCCCCGGCCAAAGTGAGCGATCATGTCGGTCTGCGTGTCATCGAGAATGTTGAGCACGAAGGTACCCCGGTCCGCCAGCCAGTGAGCGATGGGGCGATCCTTCTTGATGGCCACGCTCACCAACGGCGGCTCGAAGGAACATTGCTGCACCCAGCTGGCCAACATGCCGGTTTCCTGGTCGCCATGCCGGGCCGTCAGGATGAACAAACCACTCGGCACCCGCCCCAAGGCAGCGAACAATTGTTTGTGCGCGTCGCTGTCGCTCATGCTTCATCCTCGGTTCGCAATGGTTGCCGGACTTTTTGCCGCACACTCTCCACTTTGCCGCGCAAACGACCGGCAGCCCCCTTGCGATAATCCATCTTGATCGAACAACTGATACGGTCGCAATCTGATTCCAACTCTTGGAAACAGCGCCGTACCACGTCCAACACTTGATCCAACTCCCCCTCGATGGTCGTGCCCATCGCGTGCAACCGGTAATCCAACCCACTGGCCGCGACAATCTCCAGACAGCGGGCCACGTAGGGGCTGACGCTTTCGCCTTTGCCAAGCGGCGTCATGCTGAAATCGAGCAGGACCATACCGCGACTCCCGAAAACCAGAAAACCGTCCACGTCCACCGCCAGGCACCGGCGTTTCCCTCAATTTTTCAACTGTTGCTGGACATATTTCTCGATTTCCGCTGGCTCGGCCCCCTCGAAGCGCTTCACCAGCTTCCCGTCTCGATCATACACGAAGGTAGTCGGAAACGCGCCGACATCCAACTTGTCTAGCCAGGTGTTCAGGTCGTCTCCTTCCGCGATCACCAGATTGAGCAGCGTGATTTTGTTATCCTTGAGGAACTTGACGACATCTTGGCGAATGTCCATGTCCTCCGGGTCGTCCAAGTCCAAAGTCATCACGATCAAGCCATCCTTGCCCCATTGGTGTTGCATCTCGACCAGATGCGGCATTGCTTCCTCGCAGCTCGTTCAGCCCCGGAACCAGAAGTCCAAGACAACGACCTTGCCCTTGTGCTTCTGGATCGTTTCCTGAAACTGAGCGAATTTGATCGGCTGGATGACCACCTCAGCTTTCGCTGGCTTGGCCGACGGGTTCGCGGCGGGTGGACTCACCACGCTCTCCCCACACCCCAAGGCCAAAGCCGCGCCGACGAGCAGCCAGCCGCCCCCTGTTCTCTTCCCCATGCGACCCCTCCCCCATGCAGCAAAAAACGTGACGAATGACAGTCGCTATTTCTTCAACAAGTCCATGACGACCTGTTCGATTTCCTCTGGCTTGCCCCCCTCGAACACTTTGACTTCCTTGCCGTCGCGGTCATAGATGAATGTCTTTGGAAAAATGCCTAGCTCGAATTTCTCGATGAAACCATCTTCCTCCTCGCCGTCGGCGATGATGAGATTCGTCAATTGAATGTTATTATCCTTCAACCACTTTGCTGCTCCCGAACGGCGATTCTCAGGATCGATGTCCACGGTTATCACCTCCAAGCCATCCTTGGCGTGATCTTTCCGCATCTTGGCCAAGTGCGGCATGCCTTCCTCGCAGGGAACGCAACCCCGGAACCAGAAATCTAGCACCAACACCTTGCCCTTTTGTTTCTCGATCAAGGCTTCCAGGTCGGCCAGCTTGACGTACTGGATGACAACCTCGGATTTAGGCTGTTTATCGTTATTTTCTGTCTTGTCATTGTCCTTTGGTGGACTGGTCTGGGCGACGGTTGGTGGCGATTTGGTATCGGAGACTGTAGTTTGGGCTTGCCGGTTGGGGGTGTCCGAACCGCCACAGCCGATCACGAAACCCAAAAGCGTCCCCATGACGGCCACTGTGGCGAATGAATGCTTGTTCCCGCGCATGCTCATCCTCTCTAGTAAAAATTGGTTTCCATTAGCTCGTCTTCTTCAGCAACTCCTCAACCAGCTTGTGGACGTTTTGCGTTTGCAAACCGGAGAATTCCTCCACTTTCTGGCCGTCCCGATTATAGACATACGTATGAGGTATGCCGTCGAAATTCATGTGGTCTCGCCAAGCTCGTAAATCCTCGGTGTTCCAGGTCAAGTTGATCAGCGCACCGGCCCCCTGCGCCGTCAAGAATTGCTCGGCCCGTTCGATGGTCTCTGGTCTCATGGGATTGTCGATATTGAGCGTAACGATGACCAAGCCGTCCTTACCGAATTCTTTTTGCATTTCGACAAGGTGAGGCATGCCATCCTTGCACGGCCCACAAAATTCGGCCCAGAAATCGACGACCACCACCTTGCCTTTATTCTGAGCGATGATGTTCTCGAACTCGGCATAGGTGACGGGTTTCATTTTGATGGGGGCATTGGCATTGGCATCGCCGCAGCCAACCAAGCCGAGGCTGAATAGGGGAAGTAGGAATAATCCCAGTCGGGTTCGGTTCACGTCCAACTCCTGTCTGAAAAGAGACACGATGGCTTTCAGCTTCAAGGTTATCCTAGGGGAAAACGGCGACGCTGGCCAAGATCAGCCTCCGTGCGTGATGCGATAGAGCGTCCCCTTGACGCGGCGGCCGCCGGGTTCGCCGGCGCGCATCATCTGGGTGGTGAACTGGAGGCCATAGGCGGGCAGGGTCTCGCGCAGCAGCTGGGCGGGCGGGCGATCCTGATCGATGGCCAAGCACACGCCGTCGGGTAGTAAGACTTTGCGAACCAGCGCCACCAGCGGCTCGACGTTGCGCATCTCGTAGAGTAGATCGGAAAGCAAAATAACTGGCACGTGCAAATCATCCGGTGGCCAGCGCCAGTCCATTTGCAAGACGCGAAACTCGGCGAAACCGTTGAGGCGAGCGTTGGCGGCGGCGAAGCGCAGGGCGGTGGCGTCGTAATCGCTGAAGATGACGCGCAAGCCGCGCGCCAGCGCGGCGATCCCCGGCAGACCCAAGCCGCAGCCGACTTCCAGCACTTCCAGTCCCGGCGGCCACGATTCGCGCAAGATCGCCTTGGCCAAGGCCCGCGCCATGGGCCACAGGTCCGCCCAATAGGGGAGACATTCATCCAGCTGAAACGCCTGACGTACCTTGGGGTCGTCCAGCAAACGATCCGATTCCGCCGGACGCTCAATCAGGAACACGTGGTCATTGACGATGACGCGCTCGCGCGTCAGCTCGCCGAGCGCTTCCAGAGGCGTTTCCGGTAAGTGTGGTTCAGAGGCGGTGGATTCAGGAGACATGGTTCATTTGGTTTAGCGTGCGAGCCCCAGGCGAGCACCTCTCACATCTTCACAGCAATTTCATTTTCATCATATAATACTCGTCCTTCCATGCCGCCGGCAACTGTCAGAATTTGCCCGCTGATGTGGCCGGCAAGACGCGCCGAGGCCAGAAAGAGCACCGACTGGGCTACGTCATCCGCGCTAGCCACCTTGCGCAGCGGCACGGTTTGCAAAGCTTGACGCACCATGGCGGCATCGGCGGCGAAATCTCGCGTCATGGGCGTGACGGTCCAACCGGGACAAACGACGTTGATTCGGCCACGCGGCGCTAGGCGGGCGATCTCATTCTTCAAACTCAGGGCCAAGCCGTAAGTCATCCCAGCCTTGGCGGCGGCATAATCGGCATGCCCCGCCTCGCCGAAGAGGGCGGCGGTCGAACCGATCAGTACCGCTGCCGGCTCCAGCAAGCGGTGCCGCTCGATACCGCGAAAGAATTCACGCAAACACAAAAACACCGACGTCAGGTTGGTCGTCACGGTGCGATTCCATTGGTCCAGCGTCATCCGCTCCAGGGGAACGTAATCGCCGACCCAGATGCCAGCGTTGGCCACCACGATGTCCACCGGCCCCCAGCTGCTCTCGATGGTGGCAAACAGATGTCGCACCGCGGCTTCGTTGGTCAAATCGGCTCCGATTGGCAAGCAGGCCTCCCCCAGCTCGTGGGCCAAGGCTTCCGCGGCTTCTCGACGCTGGCCGTAATGAGCGACGACGCGCGCCCCCTCGGCGGCAAACGTCCGAGCAATGGCCGAACCAATGCCGCCCGAAGCGCCGGTGATCAATACCACACGCTGGCTGAGGCCGGTGATCATCATGCGACTCCTGACAGCGGGACGGCAGATGAACGTACCAACCGGCGGTTGTGAACACTGCCGTCATTCGTCTCATTATAATTTCGCATTTGGCGCGGCGAGCCAACCGCCCCAATCTCCGCCGAATTTGTATTCCAGTAGCGGAATGCCGCCATTTCGCCTCTTGCCGGATGAAGAAATTTTTCTGAAAATTTACTATGTGCATTCCGGGCGAAATGTGCAAGCCGCACCAACGATTTCCGAGGGGACATTCAGAAAAAAACGGCGCGGCAACAGGAATTCGCAAGCCAATCAGGACGGGGAATGCTATCCTTTAATGAAGTAGCTCTCCTTTTGATCGGCCGACTGCCGCGCCCGATCGTCGCCGACCTCCACAAGCCGCTGTGTCGCCGACCAAGTGTCGGACCTAAGTAACAACCATGAACCTGGCCAAGAGTTTATTGATCGATAGTGTCTCACGGTTGCAGCCGACGCCGCCGTTGCAAGTCGGCCCGGAACGCACCGTGGCGGAGACGGTCGATATAATGCGCCAGGAAGGCGTCGGCTGCGTACTGGTGTGCGCGGAGCAACGCTTGGTTGGCATCTTCACGGAACGGGATCTGTTGCGCCGGGTCATGGCGCTGGGCAAGCCGTTGACGGTGCCCATCACCTCTTGTATGACGGCCGATCCCGTCGTCGTCCATCCCAAAGACCCTATCAGCGTGGCCATTAGCCGGATGCAAGAAGGAGGCTATCGGCATTTGCCGGTCGTCGATGAGGCGGGCAGTCCCGTCGGCGTTTTGTCGGTCAAGCGGATCGTGCATTATTTGGTCGAACATTTTCCGACCACCGTTTACAACTTACCACCCAACCCGGGCGCCATCCCGAATAAACCCGAGGGAGCATGATTGATCCCGCGGAATTACCCGACCCTGCGTCGGTTGGAACCATGAGGATAACGCGAACATGACCGTGCCGAACCTCGCATTGGATACCTTGCCCCCCAATCCTGAAGACCCCGTACAAGAATTAGAATCAGTCACGATTCGCTTCTGTGGTGATTCCGGCGACGGCATGCAACTGGCGGGGACGCAGTTCACCAATGCCTCCGCCATCTTGGGCAATGACATCAGCACTTTACCGGACTTTCCCGCGGAAATTCGCGCTCCCGCTGGTACTCTGGCAGGGGTTTCCGGCTTCCAGGTCCACTTCAGCCGCCACGAGATCCACACCCCCGGCGATCAGCTCGACGCCTTGGTGGCCATGAATCCCGCCGCCTTGAAGACCAATTTGAAGGATTTGCAAGCCGGCGGCATTTTGATCGTTAATTCCGACGCCTTCACCACCAGCGATCTGCACAAAGCTGGCTATCAAACCAACCCACTCGAAGATGGTTCGCTCAAAAACTACCGTCTGATTCGCGTGCCCATCACCACGCTGAATCGGGAAGCCGTGACTTCCGTGAAGCTTAGTCCACGCGAGGCGGATCGGTGCAAGAACTTCTTCGCGCTGGGGTTAGTGTATTGGCTGTACGAACGCCCCTTGGAATCGACGTTGAAATGGATTCGGGACAAATTCGCCAAGAACCCCGCCGTGCAAGAGGCCAACACGCAAACCCTGAAAGCTGGCTACAACTACGGCGAGACGGTGGAAGCACTGCCAGTGCATTACCGCGTTCCCAAGGCGGAGATTCCACCTGGAACATATCGCAAGATCACCGGCAACGAAGCCTTGGCCATCGGTTTGGTGACAGCGGCGAACCTCTCCAATACGCCGTTGGTGTATGCCAGTTATCCGATCACGCCGGCCAGCGATATTCTGCACTACCTGGCGGATATGAAACGCTTCGGCGTGCGGACCATTCAAGCCGAGGACGAGATAGCCGCCATCGGCATGGCCATTGGCGCCGCTTTCGGCGGCGCGTTGGGTGTCACGGCCACCAGCGGCCCCGGTATCTGCCTCAAATCCGAAGCCATCGGTTTGGCCGTGATGACCGAGCTGCCAGTCGTCATCATCGATGTGCAGCGTGGCGGGCCAAGCACCGGCTTGCCGACCAAGACGGAACAAGCCGACTTGTTGCAAGCCCTGTTTGGCCGCAATGGCGAATGTCCTGCGGCAGTCGTGGCTCCGCGCTCTCCCGCCGATTGCTTCGACATGATCTTTGAGGCCGTGCGCTTGGCCTTCCGTTTCATGACGCCGGTGTTCTGCCTGTCGGACGGCTACATTGCCAACGGCGCCGAACCCTGGGCTATCCCCAACCTCGACCAGTTGCCGCGTCTGAAGGTGGAACATCCGCAAGCGCCCAACAGCAACGGCAATGGTCAAGCCTACTTCCTCCCCTATCAACGCGACGAACGACTGGTTCGGCAATGGGCGGTTCCAGGAACGCCGGGACTGGAACACCGCATCGGCGGCCTGGAAAAAGAGGACATCACCGGCAACGTCAGTTACGATCCGCTCAATCACGAACACATGATTCACACCCGCGCCCAGAAGATCGCCAACATCGCCAACGAAATCCCCGAGTTGACTGTCATGGGGCCGACGGAAGGGGATTTGCTAGTCATCGGTTGGGGTGGCACCTATGGTTCGACGTTGACCGCCGTGGAACGGGCGCAACGCAAGGGCTACAAAGTGGCGCAGGCGCATTTGCGCTATCTCAATCCGATGCCGCGCAATACGGGTGATGTGGTACGACGCTACAAAAAGGTCTTGGTCCCGGAACTGAACAGCGGCCAATTGCTGATGCTCTTGCGGGCCCGCTATCTCATTGACGCGGTGGGTCTGAACAAGGTGCAGGGGCGGCCATTCCTGGTCAGCGAGATCGAACAGAAGATCGTCGAAATGGTGACATGACTTGTTGCGCTCGGTTGGGGAGGTCCCGGCCGGGCTTCGTTATAGTCGGAGCAGGGCACATGGTCCCGCGGTTCCGAGTAGAGGTTGGCAATCTCGAATACCCCTGAGGATGCTCATGGCTACGGCAACCACAACCACACCCCTTCCTACCTTAAATCCCAAGGATTTGGCCAGCGATCAAGAAGTGCGCTGGTGTCCTGGATGTGGCGACTATTCGATCTTGGCGCAGATGAAGAAAGCCTTGGCCGCCACGGGGATTCCCAAGGAAAAGATGGTCTTCATCTCTGGGATCGGCTGTTCCAGCCGCTTCCCGTATTACATGAACACCTACGGCTTCCACACCATCCACGGCCGGGCGCCGACGATTGCCACCGGCTTAAAGGCGTGTCGGCCTGATTTGTCCGTCTGGGTCATCACTGGCGACGGCGACGGCTTGTCCATTGGCGGCAACCATCTGATTCACGCCCTGCGCCGCAACGTCGATTTGAAGATCATTCTGTTCAACAATGAAATCTATGGGTTGACGAAGGGGCAGTATTCCCCCACGTCCCGCGCGGGCACGCGCACCAAGTCCAGCCCGATGGGGTCCTTCGAGCATCCGGTGCGCCCCATCTCTTTCGCCATCGGCGCCGAGGCAACCTTCGTGGCCCGCACCGTGGACGTGGATATTCATCACTTGACAGAAACCCTCAAGCGCGCGGCGGCTCATAAGGGGGCCGCCTTCGTGGAGATTTATCAGAATTGCAAAATCTTCAACGACGGCGTCTTCGAGTATGCCACCGACAAAAGCGTCAAAGCGGATAACCTGCTCTACCTGGAGCACGGCAAACCGCTCATCTTCGGCAAGGACCGCACCAAGGGCATCCGTTTACATAACCTTGATCCCGAAGTGGTGACGCTGGGCAACGGCATCACTGTGGATGATTTGCTGATCCATGACGAACGGGCCGAAGAACCGAGCTTGGCCTATTTGCTCAGCCGCATGGTGCAGCCGCGCTTCCCGGAGTGTATCGGCGTGTTCCGCTGCGTCGAACAACCGACTTACGACGAAGTGCTCAACCAACAAATCGCCGACACCATTCAGAAGAAAGGGACGGGCAAGCTGGAAGAATTGTTCGCCAGCGACGATACGTGGGTAGTCCAATAGTCTAATTTTCCCTAATATAATCAACCAGAAACGGGAAGGATGTCACCTCCCTTCCCGTTTCTGGTTGTTGTGTTTTCGTTGGTTTCGAGAATTGGGCGGCTCGGACTCTCCACGCGAAACGATCCATTCCAAAATGGCAAAGACATGATTTGTCCTCATTGTGGCCACGACAACTTGCCAGGCAGCGAAACGTGCGACCGTTGCCTTCAAGACTTGACCCAGCTGGACCAGCCGGTCGCGCAGGATCGCGTCGAGCGTAGCTTGATGGAGGACGAAGTCGCCTCCTTGAATCCGGCGCGCCCCGTCACGGCGCCGCCGAACGCCACGATTCGCCAAGCGCTGGACACCATGCTCGGCATGGGCGTTGGTTCCTTATTGATCATTAACGAGAATCAAGAGTTGGTGGGTATTCTCAGCGAGCGGGACTTGCTGTTGAAAGTGGCAGGCATTCACGAGCCATACATGGATTTACCCGTGTCGCAGTTCATGACCCCCCAACCCGAAACCATCGCCGCTGACGATACCTTGGCATTCGGTCTGCACAAGATGGACGTCGGTGGCTACCGCCATCTGCCTGTCATGAAAGACGGCCGGCCCGAAGGTGTCATTTCCGTCCGCGACATGATCCGGCACATTACCCAGCTGTGCAAGTTATCTTAAATAGCTTGTCATCTGCTGAATGACGAAGATAGAGCGGTTCACGCTTTAACCCATGCATGGCCCAAGCCATCTGCATCATTCAACAATTGACAGACTATTAGGTTGTCCTTGTCGCCCGACAAACAACGAGCTGGTAGGAAACGGGGTTGCTTGTTTGCCTTTCGATCACGTCTCTCCCGCCAAGGCAGAAGCCACCCGTGAGGTGGAGCGCAAGGCGGCGACGGCTATGAAGATGTTAATGAACGCAGCCAGTATGCCGAGATAGGGAATGATGGCAGCAATGCACAGAATGCAATACGTGATCATCAACCCTCGGCTCGCGGGGGAGATATCGAGATCACGACGAGCGGCGCAGCGATTAAGCTCATCCGCCAAACCTGGCAGCACCACGAACGCCCAATAGAAATTGAAGAACGGGATGAATAGAAACCCCAGCGCCTTGCCGGGTGTGGTTCGCGCTGCGCCGTCCTGCACTTGGCCCCACATTTTGTAGAGCAACACGCCAAAAATAAGGGCTTGGCCGAACAGGGCACGCACTGCCAAGATAATAGCTCCAGCCAGGAAAAATGACCAAAAGAGTATCCACGGTTGACTGCGGGCCGCCGCGGCTTTGCGGGCATTGTTGAGGCGCTGCAAAGCCAGATCCACTTTACTTGTCTTCTCGTTGAATTGTCGAACCTCGTCTCCCTGAGCAGCCAGCAATTCCGCTGTCGCCCGTGACACTTCGGGGGAGTCACGCAGGGCGGTTTGCGTCATGATCAAACCGGCCATCCCGCCAACGGCCACTAAACTAGACACAATCAGAGTCACGACGGATGTCACGTACCAGCGATAGCCGGTTTGGATACTTCGCTTGCCCAACATGAAGCCAAAGACGATGAGTTCCATCAGCATGAACAGGCCCGCTAGTATCGCTCCGCCGAAGACAATGGCCGTCCAATAATACAAGGAAGGAGCAGCGATCCGCTCCTCGGCTTTTTTCCGAACATCCAAGTAGCGTTGAAATGAATCCTCACTATAGCCAGACATCCAGGTGTCTTGGGCTTGAAGCACTTCGGGATCGTTTTGTAAGCGATCATTCATGTCATACAACATCAAGAAGCCTTTGCCCACGGCCGCCAAACTCCCCAGCGCTAGAATGATACATACAAACCAAAAAATTGGCTTGCGGGGCTGAGTGCGTGTTTGCTTCTTCTTTTTCGACTGTGGATAAGCGGTTAATGACGGTGGCGAAACTGTCTCCATCAGGCCAACTTCTTGCCCAACAGGCACAAGCATGATTGTGCCACATCCAGGGCATTTGATACGTTTACCGGCGAGATTGTCATTGACGCGGAGTGGTTTTTGACAATCGGAATTCTCACAACGGATGCGGATCGGCATGGTAGGATCTCGAAAGACTTTCACGGGAAGGTCCGATAAGTGTTCCCCGCGCAGACCATCTGCGCAGGCGGCGTCTTGCCGTTGTCGGTTCGTAAACGGAAAGAAGGGCACCGCGAACGCAAAGGCTGATTGCTGGGAAGCCCATCCTTGGCGGCGTCGCAAGTGCGATTCTCTGATTATATTATTGTGACTGAAGCCGTGTTTCCGACAAAAGATCGGTTCCCCGGACTATAAGGTGAACCGCTCAGAAATGCGGGCGAACGCCTCCACTCCGCGCAACGTGCTCACGCGGCCAAGCCCATGCGCCGCGATTGCCGCTGGCAGGCTTCGACGAAGCTTTCGAACAGCTGGCGATCCAGGGCGGTGGCGGACTCCGCTTCGGGATGCCATTGCACGCCGACGCAGAACCAATCGGGATCGACCGTCTCGATGGCCTCGATGACGCCATCGGGGGCGACGGCGCTGACGCGCAGATTGGCGCCGAGCTGGCGAACGGCTTGGTGATGATCGCTCGTCACGCATAATTCACCGCCGCCATAAATCTCGTCCATGCGCGTGTTCGGCTCGATGAGCACGGCATGTCGGTGTGGTTCGCCGGGAACGTCGCGGTGAGGCAGGGCGCGCGGCTGGTCTTCGGGCAAGTGCGCGTACAAGGTACCGCCGAGGGCGACGTTGAGCTGTTGCATGCCAAGGCCGATGGCCAGCAGGGAGATTTGCCGTTCCAACACCCGTGCCAGCAACAGACTATCCGCCTTGTGGCGACGCTCGGCGAGCGGCTGAATCGATTTGTGCAGGCTCCAGCCGTGCTGGCGCGGGTCGATGTCCGAGCCGCCGACGAGCACGACGCCATCGAGTTGATCGAGCAGCGGATCGATTTCATTGGGTTTGTCCAGCGGCGGCAGGAGCAAGGGCAAGCCGCCCGCCGCCACGATGGCGTCGAAATAACCGACCGGTAGCCGAACCTGCGCCGGCCCTGTCTTACCGGCTGGCACGTAATCCATATTGATACCGATGAACGGGCGCGCTTGGTGAGCCATCAAACTCCCTCCAGGAGAAAATACCCTGCTTGGTTTTCTGGTTCTTCCGTTTGTTCGTGCGGTTGCGGAGAGGGATTAGTCCGCGCGGACGGTCGTCGCCGAGCGCGAACCGCTGAATCAACAAGTCCATACACTAAAAACGGAAGACCCAGTTTTCTCGTTCCGATTTTCCCAACTGGCGGACTCTCTCCGACGTTCGGCTCACGCAATTGCCAGCTTGGCGGGCGGAAGTATAGGGAGGGGTCAGGATTGGAACAAGAGGGAAATGGCAGGGGGGAGTGATGCTTCCTCGAAGTTCCCGAGCTACCTGCTCCATTACCTGATTTCGGCGAATTTCACGTTGGTTTTTTGGAACACGATGAACGTCAACCCGACGAAAGGAGGATGGCATGGAACTGGAAGGCGGTGTCCATCACGGCGTCATCATCCCGGACGATGCGACGGCATTGCCGGAGGGAACCCGCGTGCGCATCATCCTTTCTCCGGTCGAGGAACCACGACCGTTCGGCGAACGGTTCGCCCAATTCAAAGGCGCAATCCCCGACTTGCCAGCCGACTTGGCCGATTCCCAGTTCGCGCCGGTAAAGCCAGCCGGCGCGAACCGATGAGGCCAATAATTAAGAAAGGCCATCTCTCCCCCGAACCTTCCCATCGGCCCGTCGCTTCTTCTCGATTGGTGATGATAACCATTCACGCCGGCTTCCTCGCTTCACGCCCGGTTCCGAGCGCGAAGCGAGGAATTCCCTTGGGCGCTCGATTCTTCTCCTCGACGCCACCCCTTTCACTTGCACAATCCTGCCATTTTGCCCACCATATTTGATGGAATGTTCAAGGAATCTTTGATATTACATTGTTATACCGTGCTACAATAGATGAAAATATGGTGTTCCCATTCTCCCATCGGAGACTTGCCTCATGGCTCGGACTCCCCATTGGTTTTGGATTAACTGTGGTTGGCTCGTAATGCTTGGAATGGCGGGCTGTGGCTCTCGACCGCCGGAGCCGCAACCTGTCAAACAAGCCAAACCCGTTCCCCCCGCGCCCCCCGTGCGGGAATCCGAGGTCATGACCGCCATTAAGCAGCTCGGCGGCGAGCTGGTGGAAATACGCTCGCTCGATGGCGAACGATGGCATGGCCTGAAGTTTCGCGGCGGCCAATTCACCGACGCTTACGGGGCGTGGCTATGCCAAATGCCCCAGGTGGAAAGCCTGGATTTGTGGACGACGCGCATCACGGATGACGGCTTGACGGCGGTGGCGCGGCTTTCTCATCTCCAACGCTTATCGTTGCCCATGCGCGTTGGGGATGCCGGGCTGAAAGCCATCGCCCACCTATCGGAGCTGCGCGAGCTGGACCTGGGATTCACTCACGTCACGGATGCCGGGATGCCGGAATTGCGCTCCTTGACCCAGCTGCGACGGCTGAACCTGGGCTGCACGCGGATCACCGACCGGGGCTTGCGTGCGCTGGCGCCGCTGCGCGAGCTGTGCGAGCTGGACCTATCGGGTACGCGGATCACGGATGCCAGTTTGCCGGCGCTGGTCCATTTTCCCCAGCTGCGGAAACTATCTTTGCCCAGCGGTATTACCGATGCCGGCTTGAAGCATCTGGCGGCCCTGCCCGCGCTGCGAGAATTGTACTTGTGCAGTCCCGCCGTAACCGACGCCGGATTGTCGGAGCTTGCCTCCTTACGGCAACTGCGCGTGCTCGCTCTGCGCCATAGTCAGGTCAGCGCCGAGGGCTTGCGGCAGCTGGCCAGCCTGGAACAGTTGCGGACGCTGGATGTCTGCCATACCCCAATCACCGAAGCGGACCTGCAACGGTTGCGCTCGTTCCTGCCCTATTGTCACATCATTGACGCTAACGACTGCGACTTGCCCCCAGAGGGTGTTCTTGGACCATTGGGGGAGATTCGGTAGAATGGAAGAAGTAATGAAACCGCCTTGCATTTATCGTTTCGGGCACGCTCTGGATTCTCCGCGTGAACCGATAAAACCGACGCAGGCGGAAATGGGATTCATTTTGAAGTGTTGCGGAGGTGGCCGGTTATGGCTTGGGCACAAATCTTCTCCTCACGGGCGGCGTATTTCGTCATGGGGGCGGCGGCGGCGGGCACGGTATGCGCTTCGCCGGGCGTCAAGGAGGCCCTGCGCACGGCGCTGCGCAAGAGCATCAAAGGGGGCCTCCTCGTCAAACGCGAGGTGCAGACCATTTACGAGCAAGTCCGCGAGGAATTGGAAGACCTGACGGCGGAAGCCGAAGCGGAAATCGCGGCCGATACGGAAGCGGCCGGCAAGCCAGCCAAGGACCAACCGGAAGCCTAAGCAATGAATCGACCTGTTCTCCCCTCACCCCGGCTGTGGCTGCGCTCCTCGGTGCCGGGCCGACAACGTTGGGAAGCTCCCGCCTTAATGAATGCACCACGTCGGGCCGCCGCCGTGCAGCGGTTTCTGTGCCAGCAACCCGGAATGGGCGAAGTTCATGTCAATCCCGTGACGGGGCGGCTGTTGCTGTATTGTGACCGCTCTTTAGACCCCGTCGCCATCGAGCCGCTGCTCCACGCCGCGCTGGCCCAGCCACCGTTGAGCGCGGACGACTATCACGCCTGGCAGCACGAGCACGACCACGAGCATGGGTGCAAGATCGATCACTACCACGGTGACGCTTGCGGGCACGATCACGACCATGAACATGATGTCGAAACGGCCCAGCGCAACATGATCCTCGGCGGCGTCGTGTTGTTGGGGTTGTTGGTCAAGCGGCTGATCTTTGGGCCGGGACGCTTCGCCGGCAATCCGGTGTTGTTCGCCATCAGCTCGGCGGCGGCGATCATCTCCGGCTATCCGTTCATTCGCGGGGCGGTGCGTTCGGCCAGCGGCCAAAGCGGCATCACCACCGATACCTTGGTCGGTTCCGCGACTTTGGCCAGCATCGTGCTGCGCGAGAGTGTCACCGCCTTGGTGGTGATTTGGCTTTTGAATGTCGGCGAATACCTGCAAGCCCTGACGCTGCGGCGCACCAACCGCGCCATCCGCGCCTTGCTGGAAATCAGCGACGAGGAAGTCTGGCTCGTGGTGGGAGATGTCGAGGCCCGGCGGCTGGTGACCGAAATTCAACCCGGCGACGTGGTAGCCATCTACGCCGGCGACCGCATCCCGGTGGACGGCCAAGTCATCAAAGGCCAAGGAACCGTCAACGAAGCGCCGATCACTGGCGAGAGTATGCCGGTCAGCCACACCCCTGGCGATACGGTCTTCGCGGGGACCATCTTGCTCAGCGGCGACCTGCGCATTCGAGTCGAAAAAGTCGGCATGGATACGGCAGTAGGCCGGCTCATTCGCCGCGTCGAGGAGGCCCAAGAGCTACGAGCGCCGATCCAGACCATTGGTGAACGCTTTTCCGAACGCTTCGTGCCAGTCTCCTTCTGTTTGGCCATCGGTGTCTTCGTGGTCACGGGGGACATCCGCCGGTCACTGACCATGCTGCTAATCGCTTGTCCCTGCGCGGCCGGCCTGGCGACTCCCACCGCCGTCAGCGCCGCCATCGGCAACGGCGCCCGCCGCGGCATTCTCATCAAAGGGGGGACTCATCTGGAGAATGCGGCCAAGGTGGACACGGTGGTTTTCGACAAGACCGGCACCTTGACCATCGGCTTGCCCGGCGTGGAACGGGTCATCGCCTTGGATGAGCGCTACACGCCGGATCAGGTGCTGGCCATCGCCGCCACCGGGGAATTGCACTCGCAACATCCGCTGGCCCTGGCCGTGGTGCGGCACGCCGAGAATCGCGAGATCGTCATTCCGCCCCACGAGGAATGCGAGGTCATCATTGGCCGAGGGATGCACGCTTTCGGCGACAATAGCCAGGTGCTGGTCGGCAATCAACGGCTGCTCGAGCAATTCGACGTGGCCATTTCCGACGAAGGGTACGACCTGTTCACGCGGCACGCCGAGGCCGGCGAAACCATGATGTACGTGGCCCATCAGGGCCGCTTGATCGGTCTCATCGGCGTGCGCGACAAGATTCGTCCCGAAGCGGCAGTGGCCCTGAGCGAGCTGCGCCGCGCTGGCATCCGCGACTTGCTCATGTACACTGGCGACGGCGATGAATCGGCTCGCAGCGTCGCCCACCATGTCGGCCTGACCAATTGGCAAGCGCGAATGCTTCCCGAGGAAAAGTACGAACGCATCCGCGAGCTGCGCGAGCAAGGGCATCACATGGCCATGGTCGGCGATGGCATCAACGACGCCCCGGCTTTGGCCTTGGCCGATGTGGGCATCGCCATGGGAACGGCAGGATCAGACGTGGCCATCGAAGCCGCCGACATTGCCTTGGCAGCAGACGACTTGCGCCGCGTCGCCACCACCATCCGCCTCAGCCGCCGAGCGCTGGAGATTATCCGCCAGAACTACGCCATGGCGCTCGGCGTCAACTCGGTGGGGGTGCTAGTCGGCGCCCTGGGGGCCATCAATCCCTTTATCGCCGCCATCTTGCACAACCTCAGCACGCTGCTAGTGGTCGTCAACTCCGCGCGCTTGATCGCTTACGATCCCGACCAGAATGATCAAGCGGATGCGCGGAACAAAGTGCGTTAGATTTGTCACTGCCGTTTCCGAACGATTCATCGCTTCGCGCACGGACCGCCGCGCGCGAAGCGATGAATCCACCCTCCCCGCGGCGTCTATCCCGAATATCCCAAACGCCGCGCGAACTCCGCCGCGGTTTGCCGGGGGTCGTCACTTTGACAAACGGCCTGGCTGACAGCCACGCGACAGGCACCAGCGGCGACGACGTCGGCGACGTTGTCGAGGGTCACGCCGCCAATGACGAAGGCTGGCAACGATGTGGCGGCGATGGCTTGCCGCACGAACTCCAGACCGGGGAACTCCGTGAAATCCTTGGTCGCGGAGGGAAAGGTCGGGCCGACGCCGATGTAGTCGGCGCCGTCCAGCACAGCCTGGCGCACCTGATCGAGATCATGCGTGCTGACACCGATGAGCGCATCTGAGCCGACGATGCGGCGGGCTTCCCGCACAGGCAAGTCATCCTGCCCCAAGTGAACCCCATCCGCTTGCGCCAACCGAGCCAGATCGGGCCGATCATTGATGATGAAGAGGACGCCGGCTTGGCGCGTCCAGCGCCGCACGTTCCGGGCGCGGTCGAGCAGCTCACGGTCAGACAGATTTTTCTCACGGAGTTGAACAATCGTGGCGCCGCCGGCCGCCGCCTCTTGAATGGTCCAATCCAGGGAAGCCGCGCAGCACGCGCCGGTCAGCAGCACATAGAGATGAGCATCCGCCAGCCGCTGCCGAGCCGCCCCGCCGAGCGTGACGGCTTTTTCCAGGGTGTAGCCGCGATAGCGCAGCTGTTCCAAGCGCAGCCCGGCCTCTGGGTAGTCCAGCTTGCAGTATTCCTCCAAACAACGCGCTGCTTCTTGCCAGCGCTTCCAGTTGGCGCGCACGACATCAGCCAGTGCTTGCCGCTGGCGCTCGCTGGCCGTGGCCAGGGACGTACCCACGTCCCCCGACGTGTCGCGTGCCGCCAGTCCCGCCGTTGCGAATAGCCCCACCTGAGCCAAAATGGCCGTCATTTCGTGGCGCAGGTCCTTGAGGGCGCCGCAGAGCGTGGCATCGTCCAGCACAAACCGGCAATAATCCTCGACCACGCGCAGCCCCTCGCGGGCACGGTTGGCGTTGGCGTCGAGGATGCGCGCCACCGCCATGGCTTCCGGTGAGCCGCGTACATCCAACGGTTCATCCATAGGTAATGGTTCGTGCGTTTCAGGGTTCATGGCTTGGCTCCCTGGTTGAACAAACCCGCGTTTCCGTTGCCGGTTCAACCTCTTGAGTCAAATCAGGGATATTTTCGGAAATTTGCTCTCTCCTTAGCGAAGTTTCATCATAAGCGCGCCAAGCCGTTTCATACCACCAATCTTCACGATTTCCTCTGCGTGCGGCGTGGAGAGTAGAGCGGCAAATTCCGATGAACTTCGTTAGAGCGGTGCGCCTTGGTCGAATCGTGGCCTGACACGCGGTACGTTATGCTTCCGCCGCGCCGCCGATTCGCCAGCGGCACGATGGTCAATCGCTCGCCGGTGGATAGCGTTCAAGGATGAACCAACATGGGCGACTTTGGGAAAAAACTGGTTGACGGCGCCATTCTCTGCGCGGGTTTGGCGGCGGTGTTTGGCGTTGTGCCTTGGACTGGCGCGCAAACGCCGGTGATGGTTGAAACGGCGCCGTCCCCCTGCCGATTCTTGACGCTGCCGGAAAGCATTTCTCTGGCCCTGGAAAATCAACCCAACTTGCGGGCGCGGCGAGCCAGTCTGGAATCAGCGAAGGCCGGCTGCCAGGGGCTGGCGCGGTTGAAAATCCCCACTTTACTACGACCCGATTTGCCGTACCGCCGTCAGCAGGCGGACTGGGGAGTGCGCATCGCTCAGGCCGCCTTGTGCCAGGAAGAAGCCCACACCACTTACGCCGTCACGCGCGCCTATCTGACCGTTCTATACACTCGTGAGCTGGAACGCATGGCGCGGGATTCCATTCGCGATCAACAGCTTCTCCATTCCGCCGTGCAACACATGGTCGATAGCGCCGTCTATCGTCATGTGAGTGAACGGGACATCGCCAAGGCACAATCGTACCTGGAACTGACCGAAAGCCGGCTGCCGCAAGCCCAAGTGAGCGTCCAGCGCGCCATCGGCGCCTGGCGGGAAGCGATTGGGCTGGGGCCGGATTGTTGCCTGGAGCCATTCGGCGACCGACTGTCAGCCCTGGATGTCCCCGTGAATTGTCAACAGATCGTCGCTTTGGCGCTGGCGCGGCGCGGCGAATTGATCCAGGCGAACGCCGCCGTCCAAATTTTCCATCTGGAAGTGCAAGCTCAGGCAGCCACGCGCGGCAAGCGCGCCTCGACCTTCGCGGCGGGGGCCGACTTGCACGCCGAGCCGCTGCCGGCGGGCAATGGCTCGCAGCTCGCGCCGCGCGTCTTGGGCGTGGAGATGCCCACGATGTTGGCCGGAGACCGTCATGCCCGCGTCGCCCGAGCCAAGGCCTTGAGCGTCCGCGCCGAGGCCGTGGCCGACAAGACTCTACAGTTGATTACGTTGGAAGCTCAGGATGCCTACTGGCAATGGCGGCAACACGATGAGGAAATAGCACGTTTACAAAAAGCCCTGACCAGCGCGGCAGCCGTCAGCAGTCAAACGGAGAAGGATTTCAAAATCCGTGGCAGCCGGGTGACATTCGATGAAGTGATCTTGACCAAATTGCTCACCATTCAAACACGCCGCGCAATGGTTGATAGTCGCTACCAGCTGTTGTTGGTGCTAGCGGCCTTGGAGCGCGTGACCGCTGGCGGTTTTCACGCCGGCATTTGCTCCGCCCTGGATGCCCCAGCGGATGACCCAGACCGACCGCGTCCCGCTGATCTCAACGGCTTCGAACTCACTCCCGAAGCATCTCTGGGTTTGGACAGCGAGGCTGGGAATGAGTAACCGTCCCTTTCCGATAGCGCCCTAGCCGCGTCATTCCGCCACGTAATCCAACCAGCCGATCATCATTTCATGGTCACGACTACCTCTGGTTCCGGGGTTCGCTTCGTTGCCGCGCGCCGCATGGCAACGGGGAGAATGGATCTAATTTATGCTATTATCCCGATTTCTCCCCGGAACGGTCCATCCGCTTCATGTATTTTGCTTCCGCTCCGCGCGTTTCGTCTTGAGGCGCAGCCAGCCGTGCCGCCACCAACCGCTGGGATGCCATTTCTTCCACAGGGCGTGAATCTCCGGCTCGGCCAGGGCGCAACCGATCCACCACGCCCCTTCGGCCAAGCCCCAGACGCCGCCGGCTAATAACGAACTTTGCCAAATCTTGAGATGAAACGCATGATGAATAAAGGGAATGGCTGGCAACACCAGATACAGTAACCAGGAACAAATCAGCAAGCCGAACGCAATGGGACGTCGGAAAGGGATGTGCCAACGGGAATACCAATGCGGCGACGGTGTGGCCGGCAACTCGCGGGCGACCACGGCGGATGACGACAGCGCGTGCGGGGATCGGGAATCATTCACTCTTCCAGCCTCCTGGGTTTGCATGTCCAAGGTTGTCTCTATAAATTTTAGTTGTCGCTTGCGGGGATGCAATCACTTCGTTCGAGTGGACAAGCTTTCGATGATTCATCAGTTCACCCTCGGCAGCGAGCGTGAACCGATGAATCCTCCGTCACTCTTGTGAACCGATGAATCCAAATGGAAGCCAGCGAAAGGTCATTCATGCGACAATTCATGGGATGGATGGGGATAATGCTATTGGCTGGGCTAAGCGGCGGTTGCGGCGGCGATACGTTCGTGCAGGTCGAGGGGCTGAAGGTCCAGACGGACCATTTTCAAATTGAACTGGGCAGTGACGCCCAGGGCAACCCGGTGCGCGTCGCCAGCGATTTGTTGGTCGGCGTTCCCCTCTATCCCGGCGCGGTGATTCAACACAGTTACTCGAATCCCAACAGCTTCCTGCTGTCCCTGAGCGCGGCGGCGACACCGGCTCAGGTCGGCGCTTACTACCAGAAAAATCTCAGTGCCAACAGCTGGTCGGTGCAAGGCTCGTTCGACGCCCGCGCCGGCGGCATCGCCTCGGCTACGCGAGACGACCGCCAGTGTCTAGTGAATATCACTCCAGCTGGCAAGAAGACGGATATTCTGCTGAGCGTGAATCGCCCGCGCTGATCTCACAACTCCCGCACGTAATGAATCTGCCGAGCCACTTCGACGAAGCCGAGCGCGGGGTACGCTTTTTGGCCGATGGCGTTTTGGTCTAGCGTTTCGATCTTGGCGTGCGTCAGTCCTTGGGAGCGGAAATAGTCCAAGGCATGTTCAATGAGCCGCTTGCCCAAGCCTTGGCCGCGCGCTTCGGGGATGAGCACCAAGTTGGGGATCAAGCCGATGCCTGCCTCGCGGTCGAGCCGGGTGGAAATGTAGCCCAAGATGCGTTCACCCGTGCCGGACGGCTCCACCAAGACGAAAATCCCCTCGGCGTGAGCGGCGACGTCGGCATCGACATGACGTCCCTTGCGAAAGCGCCAATCACGGCCATTGATCACGCCGAAACGCTTCTCGATGTTTTCATCGATGCTCACCCCCTGAAACGCCTCCACGGTGATGTCGCGCAGGGTATCCAGGTCATCGGGTTGATAAAGACGGATGTGCATGTCGCATTACTCCGCTGTCAAGGCGGCGGCGGTGAATTGTTGGTCGTCGAAGTCAGGATTCAGGCGGATGTCGCGGAAGTAATAGGCTCCGACCAGCTGGCCGTCACGGCGTTGGAGCACGGTGCCGATTTGCAGCCACGTCTCCACGTCGAAGTAGATCGTCGCCACGGTGATGTCGTCGCGGACCGGGTTCTGAAAATCGCCACGGAAGACGAAGCAGGGCCGGTCGCCGACTTCCTGAAGCCGTTGGATGCCGAGATAGCGCACGGTCAGTCCGTGAGTTTCCCGATCATATTTCCAGGAATTGAGCGTGCGCAAGGCCCCTTTCTGGAGACCGAAATCCTTGATCGTGTAGCGGCCAGATTGTTGGGCCTCCGGGCTGTCGGGGTCTTTGGCGACCACGCTCCCCACCACCAGCCGGGCGACGGCTGATTGCGGATGGGCCAGCAGCTTGCCGTGGTTTTCGCCCTCGACGTATAGCACCCGGTCGGCCAACTGGGTGCCTTGCTGCCAGTGGAAATAGACGCTGTACGGCTGCTCGCGGAAATGAACGTGGATAATCTCCAACGGTTGCAGCTTACCGTGCCGGAATTCCCGTTTATGGAATGTCAGCGAATAGCCATGCACCTCGCGCTGGTAGCGCCGCAGAGCCTGTGCCACAAAAGCCAGCGGTTGAACGCGGGCCAACCGTTCCATCTCCGCCATGTTGGGCAACGCGGCGTCATCGCCGGCGCCACGCTGCACCGACGCGGAATATACGGACGCAGCTTGCGGTCGCTCTTTTGGACCCGGAACCGCCAACAGGCATAGCGGTAAACACAACCATAAGCGGCGCATGGGATGGGAACCCTTACACAGGATGGATCGGCTCACATCGACTATCCGCAGCCTGCGTGAACCGCCGCATTTCCACCAACGAAAGCATATCGCACACGCCATGTAGTCTAACGCATCCAGGCAAACCGAGCAATTCAAAGCAGGTGCTGACAATAGTCAATCCATGACCACCGTGACACTTATGGCCGCTGGGAAAGGCAGCGAGACTTTAGTGGAAAAACCGGCACTGGACGATCCATCATTGCCACGAAATGCCGAGCGTCACTACCGAGCGCCTTGACTTGCTCGGTATGATGGTTTTGGTTTTCGGAGTTCCGAACGGAGGAGAGGTCATGCAGGCGTCAGGCCGCCGAACCATCGTCTGGTTGCTGCTGGGAATGGCAGCAGTCGGTGGTTGCGCGGCGCCGTCGCGCCAACGCCTGGACACGCCCATCGTGGTCGGCAAGGTGCGGGGCGTAGTGTTCACCTGCGACGGTTCCGGCAGTTTTTGCGGCACGTCCGAGTCGCTGAAGGAAGCGGTTCTGGAAGAAGGAGTGCCGCTGCGTGTCGAAACTGTTCCGTGGGGGCATGGGCCGGGACGCATCCTGGCCGATCAAATCGACCTGGCTCACGCCGAGCGCGAAGGCTGCCTTCTGGCTGGACAAGTGGCGGCCCTGCGGCAAAGTTGTCCCCACTTGGAAATCTATCTCATCGGGCACAGCGCCGGCTGCCAAGTGGCCTTGATCGCCGCCGCCCATCTGCCGCCGAACAGCGTGCATCGGATCGTGTTGCTGGCGCCATCGGTGTCGAAGGATTACGACCTTCGCCCCGCGTTGATCGCTGCCCGGCACGGCATCGACGTGTTTTACAGCGAGCGCGACGTGCTGCAACTTGGTCTGGGCGTTGGCCTCATCGGCACGGCGGATCGACGCTGGACCGCCGCCGCCGGTCGCGTCGGCTTCGAGCCGCAAGTCGCCACCGCCGCCGATGCCGTCTTGTACCAGAAACTGCGTCAACACCCCTGGCATCCCTGCGTCGCCTGGACCGGCAACCACGGCCGGCATTACGGCGTTTATGCCATTCCCTTCTTGCGTGCCTACGTACTGCCGCTGTTGAGCACGCCACGTGCCAATGGCTGAAGCCCGCCATCGCCCCTGCGCGTGGCGTTCGCGGGTGGAACCACTGATTCAAGCGGATGGCCAACGGTTTTCGCGGACGCAGGTGATCCGCATTCGGTTCGCGCGTGGCAACGTGGTGAAGGGATGAATCCAACCCGGTTTCTTACTTTAACAGCTGCTCCAAGCGATCTAGCCCACCGTTGAGTTGCTCGCGGCTGGTGGCAAAGGATAGACGCACGAACCCTTCGGCGCCGAAGGCCGAGCCAGGGACCAGGTTGACATGGGCGGCTTCCAGGGCGACTTGGCAAAAGTCCGCGGAGTTTGTCACCGGCTTACCTCCCAAGGTTCGGCCAAAATGATCGGCCACGCGGAAGAACATGTAAAAGGCCCCTTCCGGTTCAAACAGTTGAACGCCCGGCATGTTCTTCAAGCGGCGCGCCACCAATTCCCGGCGGGCGGCGAATTCCTGATGCATCTCTCGCACGCAGGTTTGATCCCCTTCTAAGGCGGCAATGGCGGCGTATTGGCTGATGCTGCACGGGTTGCCGGTCTGCTGGCTCTGCACGTTCCCCATCGCTTTGATGACCTGGACTGGCCCCAAAGCCCAACCGATGCGCCAGCCGGTCATGGCGTAGCTTTTACTCGCTCCGCTGATGGTGATGGTGCGTTCCACCAGCTCCGGCCGTAGCGTGGCGAAACAGGTTGCGGACGCCGCGCCATAGACCAATTGCTCGTAAATCTCATCGCTAAGAACGGCAATTCCCGCGTCGAGCACCACATCCGCCAAAGCCTCCAACTCGGCGCGCGAATAGACGCTGCCGGTGGGGTTGCACGGTGAGTTGAGCATCAACAGTTTCGAGCGCGGCGTCAACGCCGCGCGCAGCTGAGCCGGCGTCATCTTGAAACCGCTGTCGATCGTGGTTTCGACCAGGACGTATTTCGCCCCCGTCATTTGCACCAAGTCGCTATAGCTGACCCAATAGGGAGTGGGGATGAGCACCTCATCCCCTGGTCCACATACGGAAGCCAGGACGTTATGGATGGCGTGCTTGGCCCCATTGGAGATGATCACTTGCTCCGGCGAATAGTGGATGCCGTAGGTTCGTTGATACCAGCGCGACACGGCGGCGCGCAGCTCGACGATGCCGGCGGCGGGGGTGTAATGGGTATGTCCTTGCTCCAACGCGGCGCGGGCGGCCTGGCAAATGTGGTCCGGCGTTGGAAAATCCGGCTCCCCCAGACTGAAATCGAAAATGTGAATCCCTTCTGCTTTGAGCTGCCGCGCCTTGGCCCCAGCCGCCAGCGTCGCCGAGGGTTGCACCGCAGCCGCCATCTTGGACAAGGTTAAGGAGAAAGCCGCCGTCGCCTGGCTCGCGGTCGCCATGTTGTTCAAACCTCCGCTGCGTACTCGTTTCCATCCGCACTTGGTAGGATGAGGGAAATGGTATTATTCTAGTCATTCCTGGAGACGCCCGCCAAGACGCGATTCATCGTTTCGCGGCCGCGCTCACCCCACGCGAAATGATGATCCATGATCAAACCCCGTTGAACTTTCGACCCGAGGAAAGGTTTCCTCATGCGCGTCGCTCATTTCGTGCAGCGTTATCCGCCGGCCTTGGGGGGATCCGAAGCGTACTTTGCTCGGCTGAGCCGCCATCTGGCGGACCAGGGGGCGGAAGTGATGGTCTTCACGACCACAGCCCTGGATTTGAGCGCCTTCTGGTCACCGGCGGGCCAGTGCCTATCGGCGGGAGTCGCCGAGGAGGACGGCGTGACGGTGCGACGCTTTCCGTTGTGGCGCATGTGGGGACGGCGCTATCTGCTCAAGCCCTTGTCGCTGCTGCCGCCGCGCTGGTGGCAATGTATGACCATGCCGTGCAATCCGATCTCCTGGCCGATGTGGCGGGCGGCCCACCAGCGGCAACCCCGTTTTGATGTCGTCCATGCGACGGCGTTTCCGTATGCCTGGCCCATCGTCTGCGGGTTGCGCCTGGCCCGCCGCCAAGGGATTCCGTTTTTACTGACGCCGTTTTTGCACCTCGGCGATCCGGCCAATCCCGCCGACCGCACGCGCCGCGCTTACCTGTCACCGGCGCTGCGATGGCTGGTCCGGCAAGCGGATCGGATCTTCGTCCAGACGGAGATGGAACGGGCGGCGTTGCTGGACGAGCACATCGCGGCGGAAAAAATCGTCCTGCTCGGCATGGGGGTGGAGCCGGCCGACTGCACCGGCGGAGACCGGCAGCGGGCGCGCCAACAATGGCAAGCGCGGTCCGATGAAGTGGTGCTGGGGCATCTGGCCAATCTGAGCCGAGAAAAAGGAACGGTGGACTTGCTGCAAGCGGCACAACGGGCCTGGCGCGACGGCTTGCGGTTTCGACTGGTGCTGGCAGGGCCGGCCATGCCCAACTTCGAGGCGTTTTGGCGCACGTTCTCCCCCTTGGGGCCGGTGTGTCGTTTGGGAGTGCTGAGCGCCGAACAGAAACGGGATTTCTTCGCGGGGCTGGATGTCTTCGCCTTGCCCAGCCGGTCGGACTCGTTCGGCTTGGTCATCCTGGAAGCCTGGGCCAACGGGGTGCCGACCGTGGCTTACCGAGCCGGTGGGCCAGCGCAAGTGATTCATCATCAACACGATGGCTGGCTGGTGCCGTGTGGCGACGTGGCTTCCCTGGCGGAGGCCCTGACCATCTTGATCCCAGACATCCCCCGCTGCCGCCAGCTGGGAAACTTGGGCCGACTGCGGGCGCTGCGCGACTACCGCTGGACGGATAAACTTCGCCAAGTACAGGTCCATTATCAGGAGAGCACGACGCTTCCGAAAGCCGGACGTGCTTGCAAGGGTTTGTCGGCCTTCTAATCGGCGCAGACAGCAAAGCCGAAAGTGTGCTAGTGTAGGCACGTCATGGAATGTGTCTTATGAGAATCACGGAGGACAAATTCATGCCCCGCGAATATCGATGGATGTTGACGGGATTGGCCGCCCTGGCCTTGGTGGGTGTTGGTATTTGGGCCAAGGGAGAACTGATCGGCGGCGAGACGGACGACGCCCAACCTTCCGAATGGGCGCCGCCGCCAGTGAATGCCCCCCTTCCGTCCATTCAAGAAGTCGTCCCGTCCAGCTACGAGCCATCGCCGCCGCTGCCGCTCCCTGAGGACATGCCCAAGACGTTGCCCAATCAGCCCGAAATGGAAACCAGCGCCGATTCGTCGCCGAACAGTGATTGGTCGCTGCCTCCATCGCCGATTCATGATCCGCAGGTGACACCCGTTAGCACCCCCCCACCGGAAAAGTTCCCCACACCTGCCGCGTTTCCGGCGGATACGCGCTGTCCGTGGGTGCTGCGCGTGGAAATCGTCGATGGCCGGACGCAGCTTGAAGCTCGCACCGATAAGGACGTGCGTTTCCGTGTCCATTGCGACCGGCTGAATCTGGAAGCCCCCAACGGCAAGATCGAGGCCATTGGCGGTGTGTCGGTGACGGCGGAAAATCTGGAAGGAAAGTGCGACCGGCTAATCATTACCTGGCTGGATGACAAGGTGATCCTGGAACAGGCCGTTCACGTCAAATGTCGCAAGGACGGTCAAGAAGTGGAGCTGGCCGGTGATCACCTGAGCTTGAAGCTGACCATTATCGATACCCCGAAGGCCGTTCACAACCAAGGGGTAGTCGTGCCATCCGCATACAAGCCGGTTCCGGATCATATCATCCAGACTTCGGCCCCCGTTCGCCAGCGCTCCAACCGCGAACCCCCCACGGACCCATCCATGATCCAGCCCTTTGACGGCACGCCAGAGGATTATTGAGCTCGTTTGCGGTTCGCGTCGAGTCATCGTTTCGCGGGGGAGGCATCCCGCGCGAAACGATGACTCCTATTCGGCGTTTGACAATTTTCACAGCTCCCGGATGCGGATGTTGCGCAGGCCGAGGGGCAAGCCGTGGTCCTGGAAGCCGATGTAGCCGGTCTGGGGCCGGGTCTTCAAGCGTTCTTGCTTCAGGTCTACCTGATTGACCAGCTCGCCATTGAGCACTACCGTCAGCATGTCATTCTTGCAGGTGATGACAAACCGGTTCCACTCGCCGGCTGGCTTGGCGGCGTTCTTAGTGGGGGGGACGCCTGGAATAATGCCGCCGCTATCGTGATCGGTGAGCTTCTTATCCGCTCCCTTGCCGTGCGAATCATAGATTTGCACCTCGATGCCGTGGGCCACGGGGCTGCTCAGGTCGCCGACGCGGAAGTAGAAACCGCTATTGCCCCCCTTCTGAACCTTGTACTCGAAATCGATCTCGAAATCGCGGTACTGTTTCTTTGACCACAGATAAGCGTCGTAGCGTTGCCAGCCTTTCTCCCCCGGACGCGGTTCCAGGGTGACGACCCCCTCTTTGTCGATGAGCCAGTTCCCCTTGGTGGTCCAGTGCTTGGTCAGACTGCCCCCTTCCAACAAATTGACCCAACCAGCCTCGCTCTTGGCGTCGTCGGCCAGACTGGATAGACATGCCACGGCCAACACAGCCAAGCCCAGCGTTCCCCGAACGATGGCGCCACGGGCCAGCCGATCAATCCGTCTCGTTTGTCGTGTCATTGGAACCCTCCTGATACAGAGTGAAAAACCACCTGGTTATGGATGATGTTTTGAGCGTTTTTCTCCCGTTCGTAGCGGAAGTCGCCACAATTCCAGCGGCAGGTTCAACGGCATTCTGGCGACTTCCGCCACATAGCGACGCCAAGCGATCTCTGGTATCCATCCTCAAAGCCCCTTTGCCCCCGAAGTGGGGGCGCGGGGAGATTTCGGGAATGGAATTTCACGCCGGGATGCGCAGTGACTTGCAGGTGGCAAGATAGCTATCCTCCAGGCACAGCGGAACACACAAATCCAGACGCAACCACAGCGGCACGGTCGGCAGTTTTTCCCCCAAGGCGAGTGCTTCCGGCCAGACTTCGACGCGAGGCTGCTTCCGCACTGTCACTGCTCGATAGGCCACGGTATACAAGCCCGTCGGCGCTTCCCAATCGGCCTTGCGATTCTGGATTTCGAGCACGTCGAACAACTCTTGGTGCAGATTGGCCGACCGTGACGTCACGATGTCCACGATCACCACGCCAATGCCATGGCGCAAATAGCCGGCACACTTGGCGGCAAAGGTTCGTCGGCTGCCAGGACGGTCCTTGTTGGCCGGGCTGACTAATTCGATGGCCGCCCGTAGCTCGGCCCCACCCAAATCTTGATACACGCGCACCTCGTAGCTATCCAGATGAGCGAAATCCACCTTGGCGGTGATCTTCGGCCTTGTCGGCGACCAGACCTTCGTGCCGCCGCTGGCTGGACTGCCGCTCGCCAGCTCCAGTGTCGCCACGTCCACTTCCAACTCCGGCCCCACGCTGATTTCCGATTCCGCGAAGTACTCCGGCGGCAACAATTCTTGATTCAATTGATTGGCGAGGAACGCGGCCCAAGAATGATGAAATCCCTCCCAACGCCGCGGGCCGTGCAAAGGGGGATGAAAATGATCGAGGAGAGGCATGGGGAAACTCCAAAAAATGGGCGAATTTTAAGTGCCGAGATTCGTTGTTGAGATTCATCGTTTCGCGCTCGCTGTCTCTTTCGCGCGCCAAACGATGAATCAATAGCAGGAGAAAGGTTGTCGGTTCTACCATGATCTCGGAGTATTTCTTGATCTCACTCCTGCGCCAGCAAATCCACCGCCGCTTTCAGGCCGTGGCGGCTCTCGAAGAAGCGTTTGGCCAGGCTTTCAACCAGCTCCAAGAAGGTGAGCAGATCGTTGATGCGCTGGTGGCGCTCGCGGGTGGCGGGATCGTTGGCCAGGGGGCCGAGGGCGTCGGTGGATAATTCCTCCTGACAGTGACGTAGCGTGTTCAAGATGGGATCAATCTCGCGGCGTTTGCGCTGGTTGGCGACCAGGGTGAACATCTCCCAGATGTCGGTGAGGGATTCGTAATAGTCGCGCCGGTCGCCGCGCTTGTGGACGCGGCGCACCAGGCCCCATTCGACCAACTTGCTCAGGTTCATGCTCACGTTGCCGCGCGAGATGGCCAGCCGGTGCATGATGTCATCCATTGACAGCGCTTGGCCAGTGATGTACAGCAAGCCGTGAATGCGGGCCATGGTCGGGCTGATCCCCCACAAGCCGCTCATGGTGTCCCATAAATCGACGAAGCGATCTTCCACCGCTTCCAGGCGTTCATCCAGCTTCGGCTTGTCGGCAGGCGGAGTTTTCATAAGTTTTATTCCCTTCAGGAAGATATAAAAATTGTACCTTCTTCCTGACTGGCCCACAAGCCGCCGTAGCCGCCTTGACGCCGCTGGCCCCCTCGCTACCATGAAGGCGCCATGAACGCCAAGCACATCCGCGTCAAAATCTGTGGTCTCACGACCGAAGCCGACGCCGCGCGCGCCGCCGAGCTGGGGGCCGACGCCATTGGGCTGAACTTCCATCCGCCGTCGCCGCGTGCTATTGACTCCATTCAGGCAGAACGTATCCTGCGTGCCCTGCCACCGTTCGTGACGCCAGTGGGGGTGTTCGTGGAACGGCCGTTGCGGGAGGTGCTGGCCAAGGCAGTGACGCTGACGGGCCTCCGCGCGGTGCAATGGTACGGCAACCACGCGCAACCGGTGGAGATGGCCCCGCTCCGCTATATTCCGGCCTTCAACGTGCGAAGTAGCGACGATTTACGGACCATCGACCGTTACTTAGAGCAGTGTGCCCAGCTCGGCTGGCAACCCTCGGCCATCTTAGTCGATGCCCCGCGTGCCGGGACCATCTACGGCGGCACCGGCCATGCCGCCCCCTGGCAACTGCTCGCCGACTACCGCCCCGCCGTGCCGCTGATCCTGGCCGGCGGCCTGACCCCCGACAACGTCGCCGAAGCCATCCGCCTCGTCCGCCCCTATGCTGTCGATGTCGCCAGCGGCGTCGAGGAACGCCCTGGCAAGAAGGACGCGGAGAAGCTGCGGCGATTTATCGAGGCGGCGCGGGGGGTAGGATGACATATTTTTATCTCTGCGACCGCCAGACCAAAAACCAGAGCACCAGGCGATGGTGCCAAGCCGGGCTGAAAGGAGACCCATCATGAAATATGCCGTCGTCATTGCAAAAGCCAACAATAATTATTCCGTCTTGGTGCCGGACCTGCCTGGCTGCGTGGCTCCAGGTCAAACTCCTGAAGAAGTTTTGCGGGCAATGGCCGAAGCGATCACCTTTCACCTTGAGGGTTGACAACAAGCTGTCTTCCTATCCCGCCGCCGTCCCCTCAGGCGGCGTCTGTTGCGGTTTAAGCCAGCGCGAGCACCAGACCCTTCGCCAGAAAGATCATCCACCATGAAACTTATCGTAACGAATGACATCTATCTGACGGAATTTCGCCCTTCCGATCTGGCGGCGTGCCTGGAGCATCTGAACGACCGGGCCATCCATGAACAGACGCTGCGCATTCCGTTTCCCTATACGGAAGACGACTTCGCGGAGTGGATGGAAGTCGTGAACCGCACCACCCGGGCGAACGGCCAGCCGGTGATCTTCGCCATCCGCGACCGCGACGACGCCCTGATCGGCGGGCTGGGGTTCGACGATGTCCGCATTGGTAAATTCCACCGCGCCCAGCTCGGCTACTGGTTGGCCAAACCGTACTGGAGCCAAGGGATCATGACGGCGGTGGTCGGCAAGGCTTGCGATTTGGCCTTGAACGAGTGGCAGTTAGTGAAGATCTCCGCCCACGTCTTCGCCGACAACCCGGCGTCGTGCCGCGTGTTGGAAAAGTGCGGCTTCGTCCAGGAAGGCTACCTGCGCAAGCACTACCTCAAAGATGGTCAATTCCGCGACGCCGTGTTATATGCGCTAATCCGGGAGTGAGGACCTGTTGACATCTGTTTTCGGCGGTGATGGTCCGCCAAATTTGGCAACGACAGGTCACCATTTCCATTCAAGGAGGGCTAGCTACTGGCCACGATGCTTGCCGAAGCCATCACTTCTCCCTCTTGGCGGCCATCACTGCCGCCAATTTACGTACCATCCGCTCCTCGCTCGGCGCGGCCAGGGCGACGGTCGGTTCGTAGCCCCCTTCAAAGAAGGCTTGGTTGGTGGGGATGTAGCCGGGGCCACCGTCGCCGTAGCCGGCCACGCACACGAACTGGTCGGGGCGTAATTCTTGGGCCTTCAGTTGATATTCGATGAACGGTTCGCCGGGGAGATGCACGATCATGACCTTGCCCATGTCCAGGCAGGTCAGGTCGATGGGCCGGTCGAGGCGGCGCAGCCAGGCGATTTGAAAGGCGGCGTTGTTGCGGCGGGCCGTGTGTTGTTTGGGATCGAGCAACACCTTCTGGCTTTCCGCTTCGGAAAACGATGCCTCCTTTCGCGGCGGCAGCGACAACGACACGACACGCCATTGCCAACCGCTGATCGGTTGTTTCTCCGTCGCTTTCCAGGCGGCGGTCATGGCCGAATACACACGGTCACGCAACACCGGGCGATTTTCATGCGAGCCATCGTTGTACTTGCCGGCGGTGACGTTGCCTGCGCAACCCGTGAAATAGACTTGAAACACGTTGGGATCGTCTTGCTGGCGTTGGTCGCGGGCCAAGCCGCAGAAATCGCAGCTGACCCGGCCATCGCCGTAATAGCTCATCGGATGCGTGGCATAGTAGTGCAGCGCCGCCAACGGCTTGGGGCCGTCCCAGAAGCTGACCGTCCGCAGCCAGGGATCGATCAGCCCTTCCGGCTTGGCCCGCGCTTCGGGGTTGCGGGTGGCGCTGGTGCGCGTGAATTGCACTTTGCCGTCGGGACCGATGACGCGGCGATTCGAGGCCACTTGCTCCACCTTGGCCTGGCCGTGGCCGATGTGCGTGAACGGCACGGCCCGCGCCAACGCGGCCTGGGCTGCCTTGGCACTGTCCTGGACGACGCGCTCGAAGAACTTCAGGTCCAGCGAGGACGTTGGTTCCGGGGCAGCGGCGATGAGTTTTTCGGCCTCCACGTCGGCGAAGGGGGCATTGTGCGGATGCACGCACTGCACGGCCACGTTCTCCGGGACGGTGTGCGCCGCCGCCGCCAGCGCCGTACGCCACAGCCGGTTCGCGTCGTTGCGCAGGCCGCACCAATCGACGGCGCACAGCACCACCGGCTTCCCCATGCCGAGCAGAATCACCCCCAGCGCCCGCAGCGGATCATCGACGGCTCGCGCGGGCAGAATCCAACCCCCGCAGAGGGGATGTCCCATCGGCGGCGTGACATCACAAGCGAACGTGGCCAGGTGTAGTGCAGGCATGGGTAAGTATCCAGTGACAAATGGGGAGTGATTAGGGACAAGTAAAACACAACCAATTCAGGATGCCCAACGCGGCACGGCAAGACCGACCGGACGGCGAGAGCCAATGTAACCCGGCACAGCGGCTGGATCAAGAACCTGCTTGATTTTGGTGGGAATGGAAATTCTCGGCATTTGGGATCAGCGGCACGCCGCCAGGATGTGGCTCTCGATGACGTGACATTCCCAAGCCGGCGCGACGAATTCCGAACGGGATATGCTCTTTTCGACCAAGGAAACCAAGTCCATCACGCCAAATACAGCTTGCGTGGATCATTCACGCGTGGCAGCGGGCACGACGAGCGTTTGGGAATTAGCTCGGAGCGCAGGCCGTGGTTGTGGTCGGGGTGCAGGACGGCGCGGCGTTCAAACGGTTCTTGGGAGGTGGCGGGGTAGAACAATTCCCCGGTGGCGGCATCATGCAGCCAAGGCAACAGCTGCAAGCGCTGTTGGGCCAGCGCGGCCGCGACCATTGGATAAGTACGCAGGTGATCAAGTTGGAGCCGCACGTTACATTCGACAGCGCGGCGGAGTTGGTGGACTTCCGCGGACGCTGGCCCCCAGAGCCGATGAACGGCTTCAGCGTGGGTCAGCCAGTTCCGCAGCACGATGTCATCTGCCAGCGTGTCGGCGTCGAGCAGTCGCTTCATGACGCCACATGGACAATGACCGCAAACGACAATCATTCGGACTTGCCAACTCGCGACAGCTTGGGCGATCAGGTTTTCCTCGACTTGGTAACCGGTTCCATAGGGGGGCAGAATGTTGCCAGGAGTACGATGTACATACCACCTGCCTGGCGCGAGTTGCTTTTCCAACAGCGCCGGGGCAAAACAATTGCTCGCGCAGGTGATGAGCAGACCAGTCGGGCGCGATGCTTCTTCCTCATCGGCGAGAGGGCGCTCGGAAAGAATGGTCCTTGATTCCAGCATATCCTTGGTCCAGCGTTCCATATTCACCTCGCGCAAGTAATGCAAAAAGGCCGGAAAACCTTCACCCCACGGAGAGGTTTTCCGGCCCAATCCCCAGAGGCTGTCACATCCGCCGGGGCTTGCCAGGTATATAAACTTTCTGATGACGGAGTTGTGGCGAATACACGAGTATTTTCCACTCCCCTTGGTCTCAGAAAGGCTACTTGGGAATGCCAATCCTTAGTCAAAAAAGCCGGGAAAGCCTCCCTTGCAAAGGCTTTCCCGGCTTCCTTTCTCCGGGCTGTGGTGATCCCGGAAAACACCATGCCGATCATTCGGGGACAAGTATCAATCCGGCCAGCGCCGCGCGCTCTCCAAGACTGCGACTTGCCCTTATCGGTAGCGCCACGCACGGAATTCAATGTTTCAAGGCGGAAGATTTCTTGCCGGCTTTACCGTTCACCTTCTGACGCTGTAAGATGGTTTCGGCCTCGCGCCATTCGGGCCGCGCCTCTAAAGTGAATACGATGATGCGTTCCCCCGTCTGGGTGCTAATATCCGTGTGCAAACTCTTCACTTTCACGTAGAGGATAGTTTGGAGCGCCTGTTCCAGCAACGGGCGTCCCTGCTCAAGCAATTCCTGGCGGGTTTGCTTGATCAGATCCCGTCCCCGTTCCGCCGCGTCGGCTTGGGCCAGCTTGCGCTCCGAAGGAGTCAGTACCCCCAACAGGCGGACCAACACCATGTCTTCGATGATAAACACATGCGTTTCCAAAGGACCTCGGCCCATATACTCCTTTTCAAACTGAATCACGGCTTGTTTGATGTCCGCTTCCAACTCGCCCTTGGTTTTGTGCTGCTTTCCATGAATCACAAGTTTTCCCCTTTCTTCCAGCCACTCCGCCATTCCTTATCTGGACATTCGCCCCCAAACCAGGTGCTGCATGGACGAAATGCCAAGTGCTTATCCCAAGCATAAGTCCCTGTAGAGCGTCAGGGTTTCTCCCATGCCACAAAACCGCGCCAACGAGCAATATGAACTCGTTCGCAAACACGTCGATGCAAACATGGCGCGTGGGGAAAGGTGGGGGTTTAACAGCGCAATGGTGGATTCAGGATCGATTGGAGGACATTACCATGGAAATGAGTCGCTTCGGCACCTAATGGAACAGCTGGCTCCGCACGCCGGAAGTGGATGTTGGTAGCGGAGAGAGAAACTAAGGAACATGATACGTGGCGATTACGAGCACGTTGTCGAGACGAGGAGACGACCACCACTTCGCTATGTCTTTCTTCCGTGGCTTCGGAAGGATCTTGCGTGGTGGATGAAGTCGCCAAGTATTTGCGCGTATTCAGACAGGATCCCGAAACTTCACCGAGAATCAACAACGCCAGCAATCCGCATGCGAATCCCCACATGAAGAGGCGCGCGGTTACCGTGGGATAGGAATGGCCTGTGATTTTCCGCATAGGGGAATTAGGTCAAACCAAGTACGTTGTTGGAAAGTTCGTCCGAATACGCTCCACGCGAATTTAAGCGATACGTACCTTTGTATGCGGAGTTCGCGGCCATGTCAATTCAAATCCTTGGGCAAATGGCCGAAAAAGGGGACGCGACTCGATTTCGACGGTTATCTGCTTCCGCCCCGACCAACTCTCCATCAGCAAATACGAGTCGCGTCCCCTTTTCTTGTTTCCGCGCCGTGATCCACCCATGTCACGACCGCGCTCCGAAGTAGAAAGCGAGGATGCCGCTGAGAATGCTTTGCCAATGGAACATCTCGAAGCGGCGCACGGCGGTAACATGGGGGAAAATAACCAATCGAATCAAGATGTCCGCCACCAAGCCGAGTACCGCCAACAATGACACCCAGGCCTGAAGGTCCTGATACCAACCAGGTAATCCGTGCGGCCCGGACAGCACCGCTCGGCTCAGGCGGGTGACAATGGTGCCAAGGAAGAACGCCGCCAGGATCACCACGGGTAAAAACGGTTGCTTCACCAGGACATCGACCGATGGCTGCAACCGCTCGATGAAATCGTCGTGGGCATAGAAACCCCAGCCCATGACGGCGGCAAAACCCACGATGATGAGAAAGCGAATGCTGCCGCGCGGCAAGAAGAGGGGGGACGATTCCCTGGTACCGCTGGGACTGCCGATACTCCGTAGGGCAAAATACTCGCCGATGACCAAAAACATCAGATAGTACAAATAGAGCGGCACCGGTTTGGGGCCGGTTTTATCCTCTGGCAGTAAGAGCAGCGCCCAGATGGTCCCTAAAATCATGAACGTCAGCAAGGCCCGCACGCTACCGAGCGGGAGTTTCAGTGGATGGCGGGCGGCATACGGATTCGGCGGGGCGTCCGTTCCGGTCGCCGCTGGAGTCGGATCGTCGAAGTTGAAGGAAGGTCCTGCCGACATGTCAATATCTCCCTGACAATATTGCAACAATGAATGAACACCCGCTGGCAGGTCAGCGACCTACCTCACGACTTACCCCCGGCTGATGGCCCGCACCACCGCCATCTTCTCATCACTCAAATAACCGTAGCGATTGATCCAGAAACCATACTTACTCGCGCCGGCGGCGGCTTGCAAGCGGCGGCGGAAGTCGTCCACCGGGCCGTAGCCGTGCGCCAGGGCCAGAATCGGCGTCTGGCCGGCGTCGGCTTGGGCTTGGTGAATCTTGCGAGCCAACGCCTTCAAGCCAGCGGGGTGCGGCTCGTCCGGTTCGGGATAACGATAGTCATTCAAGCTGGGCAAGCCGTCGTCATCGGCAATGTCGAACCAGCGGACCAGTGCCCGTGTCAGCGCCTTGTCGGAGAGCTGGGGATTGGCCTGGCGCAGCGCGTCGCCGTAAAACCGCAGCATCATGGCCCAGTGCATACTATACAGCTTGACGCTGATGGCCGAGCTGAGCGGCGCCACCCGGGCAAAATCCAGCCCCGACGCCAACGTGAACGGCGGCGGAAAGGCGTTGGGCATCATCTCCTTGTCCGCCCCGCCGGCTTCGGTCAACACTCGACGATAGCCAGTCAATAATTCCTCGACCAACAGCGCCTTGAAGCGCGGCCAATCGAGCAGCGCCGGTTGATCGGCCAAGCGGCGCAGCAGGAAATAGCGGCCGCCGTCCGCCGCGGCCCAAGGGGTCAGGTCCGCGTCCGTCAGGCCGCCGTGCAGTTTCTGATAGAGGCTGTCTGCCGCTTGCCGCATCTTGTCGAAATCGAAGCCAAGCCGCCGAGCCGCTGCTTGGGCCGGCTCGCCGAAATCAAGAAAGATATCATCGAGGAAATACGGCGGATACTCCGGCCAATCGAAGCGGATACCGTTGATGTCGGGATAGGCCCGGCACAGATCGCGGATCAGGGCGTGTCCGTAATCCCGGATGGCGCTGCTGGCCAAGCTGCCGTTGTTGGCCAGGCGGCGCGGCGGAATCTGGCCATTGGGCAAACGGGGTCGATCCACCTCGACCGGGCCGCCGAACTGCACGCGATAGCCGGGGGGAATGGCGGCCTGCACCTGAAAATACACTTTCAGATGTTTCGCCTGCGCGGCGCGGATGAACTCCTGGATGATCTTCCCCCGCTGGTGCGTCAACTCGGTGGCGGGCGGCGGCTGATAGCGCAAGTTCTGATACAGTTTCTTTTCCGGCACGAACGACGGCGCCGTGCGGACGAACAATTCGCGCTTCCCCCACAACGGCCGGTCGAGCAGCCGCACCTTCCCCGCCCCGGCGTCAATCGGCGGCTCCCGGCTGCCAGTCCGTTCATCCGCTGGCTCCATGACATACGGCGACGTCGCCACCGCCGTCACCCCCATGCGAATGAGATTCTCCAACACGCCGTCGATGGTTTCCGTCTGAATATATTCCGGCAAGACCGTGACGCCGACGAAACGCCGCTGTTGCATGTGAACTTCTCCCCAAGCGAGGGTCAACGCTTTTCGAGCATTATAGACCCTGAGGGGGCGTTCGCCGTGAAGAATGAGGAAAAATATCCTTCGCGCGGATAACAGTGAGGCATTCGCGTTCCCAGGCTCTACCTGGGCGCGGATTGATCGTTTCACGCCCGCCGACTCACACGCCAAACGATGAATCCCGACACCGTGCGTTTCGGAGCAGGGATCATGCCGCCAGGGTTTTTATGTTCAGCGCCAACGACGCCACACATGGCGGCAGAATCGGATCGCCAAGTAACCAATGGCGACCATCAAAATGATGTTCAGACTAAGCACTATTAAGCCTAAGGGTTCCGGGGCGCCGGGCGGGAGCAAGGTGTTGCGCAAATCCAGTAAGAGATTAACCGGATTTCCCCATGCTCTCCTTCTGGTGGACAACAGGACAACAACGGTATTGCAACCACCGAGCACGGCCAAAGTGATTAGGATATAGTAGAAAAAGAACCGCCAGAGCCTCATGCCGCGTCGGCGCAGATAGCCAGCCGTCATGGTCTGCACCACCCCCACCACGCTAAACACCCCCAACGCAAAGGCCAGGCCATACCAGATGCCCAAGAATATGCCGGATACCTGATCGCTGATAATCTTGGGGTACAACATGGAGCCGCGCCCACTCGGTTCCACATCGGCCAGATCGGGGTAGCGCGCGACCAGATCATCGGTGGGATGGGTGCGCGGTGGCGCCTCTTTGTCACGAAAGCGTTCCAATGACGTGGCTTCACCTAACAATACGAAGTCCGTGATCGAGGGCACAATGGTGAGCGCGATCACGAACGCCGGACCAATGCCAACGGCAAATCCCACCAGCCCAGCCACGATGCCGGTTGCCAATCCAGAGACAGCGTCCGCCCAACGATCCTTGGGCTGAATGAGCAAGAGGATGAACGGCCCCATGAAAACGAAGGCGATCAAACCCACCCCCAGCAAGGGCCCGATGAGCAATGACGGGAATTGAAACCCTGTCAGAAACGGCGCTGGCTCACTGGGAAACTTGGCGTATGTTTCCCCCATGTTGGTGAATAGGGCCTGGCTACTGAGAATCGATAAGGTCAAGGAACTCGCGCCGCCACAGAGCGCGCCAATGAGCAGCACCCACACGGCGGAGCGGACGTTCTTGCGCAGCCACATCCAGATCAGTTTGGCCATGCTGGGCGGTCGTGCCTGAATTGGTTCGCCGTTGAGCCAAGACTGTAAATCCTCCGCCAGCGCCGCCGCTGAGGTGTAGCGCTCTTGGGGATCCCGCGCCAGGCACTTCAGACAGATCGCTTCCAAGTTGCGGTCCAGTTGGGGATTCAACTGGCTGGGTGGCTCCAGCTCATCGGACTGCACCTGCTTGAGTGTCTCCAAAACGGTCGCGCCGCGGAAAGGGGGCCGGCCGGTCAGTAGCTCGTACAAGATGGCGCCGAGGCTGTAAATGTCGGCCCGCGTGGTGGCCGCCCCCTTCTGCCCAGCAGCTTGTTCCGGGGGCATGTAGCTAGGGGTGCCCAATATCGCCCCGGTTTGCGTCTGTTCGCCGTCGCTTTCGATTTTCTTCGCCAAGCCAAAATCGGTGATGTGCGGCTCATCGTTGACATCGATCAGGATATTCGCTGGCTTCAAGTCACGATGGAGAACGCCGCGCTCATGGGCGTGATGCACGGCTCGCGCCACGGTCAAGAGGAGTTGGACGGCGTCCCGTTCGTTCCGAGAAAAATGTTCGAGCCGCTGCGCCAAGTTGACCCCGTTGATGAGCTTCATGCTGAAATAATGCTGCTCCTCATGATCGCCGACTTCGTAAATGGGGACGATGTGCGGATGATCCAGGTTGGCCGCCGCCGCCGCCTCGTTGAGAAAGCGCTGGCGCTCCGCCGCTGAAGCCAGCTGCCCCGCGAGGATCATTTTCAGGGCCACCACGCGGTTTAGGCTCACTTGCCGCGCCTTGAACACGACCCCCATGCCGCCACGAGCGATTTCCTCGATCAACTCGTAGTCACCGAAATAGCGGACCCGCGTGCCCACGCTTGGGCGAGTTGGGTTGTCGAGGTCCACGGTTGCTTCCGGGACTGCCGCGTCACCTGCCGGCTTCATGGGTTCGGCCAGCTGCCGTACCTCATCTTGATCCCGAAAAAACGACTCCAGCTCAGCCGCGAAGTCCGCATGTTCCGCCAGGAGCGTTTGTCGATCCGACGGCTGGCCCGCATCCACTGCTTGCAGATAAGCGGCAATGATCGCGTTCAGACGCTGTTCTCTTACGGAAGGGTCATGCGGTTCGCTGCTCATGTCTAATGTCCTTCTTGCAGTTGATGGCGAAGTTGTCGCAGTCCACGTTTCAATAGACCGGCCACGGCCTCGGTGCTTCGCTGCATGTGCTGAGCGATGTCGGCCAGTGACCAATCGTGCCAGTAGCGCAACACGATGGCTTGGCGTTGGGTGTCGGGGAGTGCCGCCAGCGCGTCCGCCAGGGCGATGGCCCGTTCGTGCGCTTCGGCTTTTTGGCTGGGGGAGGATTGCTCCGCCGCCAGCCAGATTTGCAGCCGCAGCGACGAGGCGTGCAAGGCATCGTGCAACGAGCGTTCGCGTTTCAGATCACGTTTGGCCTGTCCGAAGGTCCGCAGGGCGTCGGCCAAATTATGAGCCAGCACCTGCCGCAGCCACGCCACCCATTCCTCCTCGCTTTGGCCTCGGAACTGTTCTTGTTTCTGATATGCTTCCAGTAACGTCTGCTGCACCACGTCGGAAGGGTCCAGTTTCCGCTTCAACCGCGGATCGAACTGCACCTGAGCCAACAGCCGCAGGTAATTCCGATAGCGCTCAAACCGAGAGGGACCAGCCACGTCGGATGCCATGATTCTTCTCCCCTAAAAGCAAAGGCGCGGAAAGAAGGGATTGTGGGCGCATGGTTTTTGATTTTGAGGTATCTTGGGCTTCGTATCCTAAGCCAATTATGTATTCCGAAGAAGGACATCACCATGATTTCCACAAATTCCCGCATGCGCATGATGTTCACCGTGGGCGTTTTCCTCGTTTGTCTCCCGGGCATCAGTCGCGCCGCGCCGAAGTTGCTCTCGGTGGAAAAAATCTGGGACCAGGGGAAGCACAATGCCTTCACCGATCTGATTCGCTGGCACGGGAACTGGTATTGCGTGTTTCGAGAAGCCGAGGCGCACGTGGGCGGCGACGGCCAGATTCGCGTCTTGGCGTCTCCCGACGGCCAGAAGTGGCAATCCGTTGCCCTGATCGAGGAAGAAGGGATTGATCTGCGCGATCCCAAGCTGTCCATCACTCCCGACGACCGGCTGATGATCGTGGCTGGCGGCTCGGTGTACAAGGGGACCAAGACCATCATGGGTCGGCAGCCGCGGGTCACGTTCTCCAACGATGGGCGGAATTGGACGCCGACTCAGCGCGTGTTGGACGAAGGAGAATGGCTCTGGCGTGTCACTTGGCACAAAGGCAAAGCCTATGGCGTGTCCTACAACGCCTCGATGCGCGGCAGCAAGGAGGCCCAGGATGCCGCCAAGAGCAACCAACCGGCGCCGCCCGGCCCCGCCGATTGGAAGCTCAAGCTCTTCGTCAGCGCGGACGGCGTGAAGTACGACCTGATCACGCACCTCGACGTTGCCGGCCATCCCAACGAAACGACGCTGCGCTTCCTCCCCGATGACACCATGATAGCGATGGTTCGCCGCGAAGGGGGCAACACGCGCGGCTGGATCGGCGTCAGTAAACCGCCCTACAAAGAGTGGCAATGGCATGAAACCAAGTACCGCTTCGGTGGGCCGAACTTCATCGTGCTTCCTGACGGTTCGATGTGGGCTGCCACACGACAGTACGATGCCCAGCGCAAGACCGTGGTTGGTCCTCTGACCGTCAAGAGTTTCGAGCCGGCGCTGGAACTGCCATCCGGCGGCGACACCAGCTACGCCGGTTTGGTCTGGCATGAGGGGCAGCTCTGGGTCAGTTACTATTCGTCCCACGAAGGCAAATCGAGCATCTATCTGGCGCGGGCGCGGCTGGAGTGAGCGCGGCGCGGCGCGACGGGAGAAGCGCGTATGGTTCTTCACGGGCCAGCGATCTGGCTCCCGATACGGAACCGGGGCGGAAAACATCCGCCCCGAATTTTTTTCCTGGATGTTGATTGCCTTGGAAGAAATGAACGCATGGGACGTTGTCCTGTGAGAGTCGAAAACGAACTTTTTGTTTTCCGATACACAGGAGAATATCCAATGATCCGTTCCGCTACTTTAATCCTGTCCGGTTGCGTCGCCGCCGTGGTGTTGCTGCTGGCCGCCGCGCCGGAAGCCAGCGCGTGCGAGTACAAAACGGTGGTGTGCTATCAAACGGTCGTCACGTATGAAACGCGCGTGGAACCGTACACCGTCAATGTGACTCTGTATGATCATTGTGGTAAGCCGTATCAAGTGACCAAAGTTCTCTACCGTGAAGTGCGCGTTCCCGTGACCAAGGTGGTGGCCGTCCCCAAGGTGGTGCGGGTCAATTACTAAGGCTGGGGGGCCTGATCCGTCCCATCGGGTAGGCTTGACGGTGTGGATTTCACGATTTACTCTCGATTCTATGACTGCCAATGATTGGACCCAGGCAACCGATGAGGAATTGGCGCTCTGTATGACCGACAGGCGAGATGGGCCAGACGCGCTGCGCCTGGCCCAAGCCGCCTGCCAGGAGTTGTACCACCGTTATGCCCGCCGTTTGCTGGCGTTCTTGGCCGCGCAGGCGCCCAGCGCGGTTTTGGAAGATTTGCACCACGCCGTCTGGGTCAAGGTATGGGAAAAGACCCCGGAACATTTTGATGGCCGGCATTTTCGCGGCTGGCTGTTCGCCATTGCTCGCCATTGTCTCATCGATTATCAGCGCAAACCGGTCACGCCGGCATCCGCCGAGCTGGAACAGCAGGTCGACCCCCGGCCAGCGGACGCCGCCGAGCAGTTGTTGGATGAGGAGCGCCGGCGGATTTTGGAACGCTGTCTGCAAGGATTGGCGCCGCGATTGTCGGCTCTGATGCGGGGACGTTTGGCGGGTGAGGATTACGCGGAGCTGTGTGAAACGCTGGGCCTGAGCGCCGCCCAGGCCCACAAGCTGTTTCACACGGCCAAGGCCCAGTTACAAGAGTGTGTCAAACGGACCTGGACATGAAGCTGTGCATCATGGATTTCCCGGCTGAACCGAGTGAGTTGGCCCCGTGGCTGGAACGCCAACTAGTAGGCCCGCGACTGGCCGAGCTGGTCGCCGAGCTGGCCGCCGTGCACAAGGTCGAGAATGGCAGCCATGCGTCCTTGAATGAATTGTTGGCGCACTATCAGACCCCCATCTTGAGCCAAGGCCTGTCCGTGCTGCCAGCGCCGCAGCTGTCCCGCTTGTTGCGGCAGCCTCGGCTGTTGTTGGAATTGCAAGCGTTGGTTCTGGAACAAGGGGGTTCGTATTGGGATCGGTTGATCGATGCCGCCGCCCCCTTCCCATCGGAAATACGACGCGGCGCCAACCGTTTGCGACAGTTTCTGAACCAGGAATTCATCACGCCGGCAGTCGTGCAGATTGCCTGGTATCGCCGCCCTTGGTTCGTCAGCTTGGCCACGGCCGCCGCCCTTGTGTTGACAGTGAGCGGCGGCTTGTATTATTTCCCGCCGTTGCGGCCCATGGTCTTCACGTCATCCCCGCCAGCCTTGGTCCACGTTACTACTCCCGCCTGGGGCTGGGCCAAACCGGCGGCCCTGCCGCAAGATTTGCCGGCCCCGGAATATCTGGATCACCTGGCCGACGCCGCCAACGACTGGTTCAAGCAACGCCCTGACACCCCGGCAGCCCTATCGAAACGCATTTTGGAAATGCGCCAGGGTTGCTCGGTGTTGCTGCTGGCGGAACATGCCCCCTTGACAGAGGCCGACCGCGGCTGGTTGCGGCTGCGTTGTCGCGCGTGGGCCGCCCACCTGGACGAGCTGCTCCACAACGTCGAGATGGGCCACGATGTCCAGCAGGTGCGCACGGAAGCGGATCAGGTCGTGCGGCAGCTGGTCGCGGCCTTGCGGACCAAAGCGAAGGAAAGAGCGACGCAGTCCTGACATCGATTTTCCCCCCCCCGCGCAAGTTCTCATGATCGGATCATTTTGTTATTGGAGGGGAAGAACACTTCAAACGCGGACTCACCCGCGAAGGAGAAATCCAACATGTTACGCAAAGCAGCGTTTCTACTCGTGCCGGGCGTGCTGGTCGCCGTGACGGCTTTCAGCTTCAACACCAAGGAAGCATCGGCCTTGACGGTGAATCAAGTGCGTGCCACGGACGTAGCCCAGTCATCGGATGAGGCGACGGAGCAGCTTGCGCATGGCTACGGGGGCTACTACGGTGGTTATCGGGGTGGCTACTACGGTGGCTATGGCGGTTTCCGAGGGGGCTACTACGGCGGTTATCGGGGTGGCTACTACGGCGGCTATGGCGGCTACCGAGGGGGTTACTACGGCGGCTATGGCGGCTACCGAGGGGGTTACTACGGTGGCTATTACGGCGGCTTCCGAGGACCGTGGTGCAACTGATCGGATTTTCTGGTGAGCGGGAGACGTTTGCCTCCGGGTTCCATTCCTCACCTGGAGGCAGTGAGCTCCCGCTCATTCCCCATAACGGAAGGGAGAGGCGCGATGAAACGCTTGTTTCCCATCTTGGTTTTCCTGGCTGCCGCTCATCTGACGTTGGCGGCGTGCAGCGCGGCCCATTGGCGACTGCCCCCTGACAATACAATGGGCAAGTTCCTGGCTTGGTACGGCAGCGTCTCCGGCGCCGGTTCAACGTTTCCCTTCTTCGCGCCCAAGGTGGCGCCGCAATTGAAAGCAACATTCACGCTGACCGACGCCGAGGGGCAAACCTGGACTGAAGAGGCCGAGCAAGGGGACAATCGTGAGGCCAATCTCCGCTATCTGAGCACGATCAATCTGTTCTCCTATCCCGAAGTGGGGGAAGCAGTGGCGGCTTCATGGGCGGCGCACCTGTTGGGCAATTATTCCGATGCCCAGACCGTGCAGGTACAAGTCGATGTCCTCGAACTGCCTAGCATGGAACACTATCGCGACGGCGACCGCCCGCGCTGGCGGTTGTTGTATCAACGGTCCTTCACGCGGGACCCATCCGCGCGGAACGACACTTCTCCGAAGCGTCGCTAACCTAAGCCATTAGAGGACGATCATGAACGGGACGGCAACATTGAGCACGGGGTTCTTGCGATTGCGGGCCGGTTTCTGGCGGTTCGTCGCCGCTCCGGCGTCTCCCAAACCGTTGGCGGTGCTGCGTGTCGGCGTGTGCGCCGTGTTGATCCTGCAAGCGTTGAGTTTGGCCGGCAGCGTGCGGGAGCTATACGGCCCGCTCGGCGTCGTACAGTGGAGCGTGTTGGAGGACGCTTTGGCCCCCGGCGTGCCGCGCTTGTCGTGGGTGACGGCGGCGCTGACGCTATGGGATGTCGGTCCCGAATCGGCCATCCACGCCGTCTTTCTGGTCTATGTCGCTGGCTTGTCGTTTTTGCTGCTCGGCTGGCACACCCGCGCGGCGGCGATCGTGACTTTCTTGACGCACTTGCTTTTGAAGAATGGTGCTTTGGCGTCGGTGTATGGGGTAGATACGTTCGCGCAGATCATGCTCTTTTATTTCGTCTGGATGCCGGTGGGGGACGCCTATTCCCTGGATCGTCTGTGGGGCCGAACCACGGGGACACCCGCCCCCGCTCACCGCCTCAGCCTTCGGGTCGTGCAGTTGCAATTGTGCATCGTCTATTTCGCCACCGGCATCGAAAAGGCGTTGGGCATCGATTGGTGGAATGGCATGGCCATCTGGTCGTCGGTGATGCGCTCGGACCTGTGCCCCTTCGATATGGCTTGGCTGGCCGGCGTGCCGTGGGTGGCGATGTTGTTGGGCTGGGGAACGCTGCTGCTCGAAGTGGGCTATCCGATCTTTATGTGGCCGCGCTGGACTCGGCCGGTGTGGGGCTGGGGAATCATCTCGCTTCATGCCGGCATCGCCGTTTTTCTGGGTCTATACAGCTTCGCCGCCATCATGGGAGTATTCACCTTCGCCGCCTTCCTGGTCCCCGCCGAGCCCCGGTCAGCGGCAGGAGAGGAACAGAAGACCAGCGCGGCCGCAGGGTGGCCGGGGCAGAGCGGAGCAATGCCCCGACGCGAAGCTGCCAGGGTTTCACTGCGTTCAATCCCAGCCACCCCGTCCGCCTCGTGCCCGCGTCACTAGCGCGGGAACGAGGACAGGATGCGTTCAGCGGATCGATTTGGGGGCCTTTTGGCCTTGGGGGATTTTGGTGGTGTATTTGCGGCCTTTCATGCGCTCGTTAAAATCGGCCTTGGCTTCGGCGATCAGTTGCTCATCTTGCAGCAAATCGACAGTGGACAGGGCCAGCACCTTGGCCGCCGTCATCATCCCCTTATGGCCGATGGGAGAGCCGATGGCGGCGACGTTTTGCCAGCTGTGGCCGGGACTACCGGCGGCGAAACAAGCTGTGCTCAAGCCGCCCGTCGGCACGAACCAGCTGACGTCGCCCACATCCGTGGAGCCGCCCATGGGAGAATACGGTTTCCGCGGCAAATCCTCGATGGTGTCGTTCAACGCCTTGTTTTCCTTGTGCTGGAAGATGTCCCGCAGCGAGGTTTGCAGTTGTTGGGCGAGGCGCACATCCGCGTCATCGAATCGCGGCGGACCAATGCGCTTGAAATTGCCCTCGATCATTTGGGACAGAGGCAAATTCGGGATGATCTCATGACAGTCGGAATCGACGTGGATGTCCACCTTGGTGCGCGTCATCTTGGCGGCGGCCTCGGCAATGTCACATATCCAGTCGAATTGATACTCGGCGTCCTCGTGGGTGTTGGCCCGGACGTAATACCAGACCTGAGCCGTCGCCGGCACCACGTTGGGCTGGCCGCCGCCGTTGGTGATGACGTAATGGATGCGGCTGGTTTCCTTGATATGTTCCCGCAGGTAGTTGGTGCCGATATTCATGAGTTCCACGGCATCCAGCGCGCTGCGCCCTTTTTCCGGGCTTCCCGAAGCATGGGCGGCCAAGCCGTGGAAGGTAAATTTGGCCGAGATGGCCGCCTTGCTGGATTGATAGGCAATCTTGTTCTGGGTGCCCGGATGCCAATGTAAACAGGCGTCCAAGTCAGCAAATTGTCCATCCAGCGTCATATAAACCTTGCCGATGACGGTTTCCTCGGCGGGGGTGCCATAGACGCGAATGGTGCCCGGCAGCTTGTGCTTGTCATAGACCGCCTTGACCGCCAGGGCCGCCCCCACCGCCGCCGTCCCCAAGGCGCAGTGGCCGCAGCCGTGCCCCGTCGTCCGGCCCAAGATCGGCTTGCGTTCACCGCTGACCTGCTGCGACAACTCTGGCAGGGCGTCGTATTCGGCCAGGATGCCGATGATCGGCTTGCCAGAGCCGTACTCGGCGACGAACGCCGTCGGCATGTTGCTGACACCTTCCTTGACTTTGAAGCCGTTTTTCTTCAGTACGCCCACCAACCGGGCCGCCGAGCGATATTCCTCCAGCCCAATCTCGGCGTATTCCCAAATGTCTTGATTGACGGCGATCAGCTCGGGTTGAATCGAGTCCAAATAACGAACCATGTCCTGTTGCACGGGAGACAGCGGGGCCAGCGTTTGGGCCTGACTAACGGCAGCCGACAATGACAGGGTCAGACCAAGAGCCAGAATGATTGCTCGATGCATGGTGCGGCACTCTCCTATCAATGAGGATAAATCTGGGTGAGGCGTGAAATAGTGTAACAGAGGAACAGCGCTGGGGAAAGCAGTTGGTTTCCTTGGTTGGATCGTGCGACGCGGCATGTCGGGGAGCGAGCGCGAACCGATCCATCGATGATGCCAAGAAGCCCCTAGCCGGTGTTTCGTCGATTCGTACAAAGTCCGTGGGGTATTTGTCCTTCCATCCTGATTCTCCACGCGACGGCTTGGTTTTCCAACCGGCGAGCTTATTCCAAGTGAGGTATACGGTTCATGGCGCAAGTGATGACGCCGGCGCCGGCGACAGGTTTCGGGGCGACGGCGCGGCGGGACAATTGGTGGCTCGGTCCCTTGGCGACGTTTCTGGGACTGATGGCCTTCATCATCTACGGCAACATCGTTCTCTTTCAGGGAAAATACTTCGAGATTCGGCAGGACCGGGCCAACTTCAGCGGACCGGAAGTGGCGCCGTATCTGGCCCCCTTTTACGCGCCGTTGATCTATGACGCGCACAGCTCCCACGCTTGGATCCAGGCGGCGCGGCCCAGCTGGTGGCCGGGCTGGATGCCGTTCTCGTCGGCCATGCTCATTCTCATTTTTCCGTTAGGATTCCGCTTTACTTGTTACTACTACCGTAAAGCGTATTATCGCTCCTTTTGGCTCGACCCCCCCGCCTGTGCCGTGGGGGAGCCGCGCAAGGGCTACTGGGGAGAAAACCACTGGCCGTTGCTGATCCAGAATAGTCATCGTTACTTCATGTACTTCGCGGTGATTTTTTTGGTGCTGCTGGGTTGGGACGCCCTCAAGGCCTTCTGGTGGCCAGTGATAAAAGGCGATGAGGTTGTGGGCCACCGCTTGGGCATGGGGCTAGGCACGTTGATCATGATTGTCAACGTGGTGTTGCTCAGCTTCTACACCCTTGGCTGTCATTCGGTTCGTCACCTGGTCGGCGGGCGGTTGAATCACTTTGCTTGCTACACTTGCCCCATCGGCAACGGCGCGGCGACAAATAACGAACCCGTCCAGATTCGCTCCGGCTATAAATTCTGGAAGTGGAGCACGCGCCTGAACGAGCATCACATGCTCTGGGCGTGGTGCTCGCTGTTCAGCGTGGGCTTCACCGATTTCTACATTCGCATGTGCGCGATGGGCTATTGGAACGATCCGCGCTTCTTTTGATGGTCATCGTTCCGTCACGGAGTTAGCGTTTCGCGTGAGGACTTGCGCGCGAAACGATAACTCCCATGTGGGTATTTTTCAGCATACTCTTGAGTACAACTATGTCCGAATTTGAAACGCACGAACACGATGTCATCGTCATCGGCGCCGGTGGCGCGGGCTTGCGGGCTGCCATTGAGGCATCGGCGGCGGGGGTGTCCGTCGGTCTGATCTGCAAATCGCTGTTGGGCAAGGCGCACACGGTCATGGCCGAGGGGGGGGTCGCGGCGGCGTTGGCCAACGTCGATGCCCGCGACAACTGGAAGGTCCACTTCGCCGATACCATGCGCGGCGGGCAATATGTCAACAACTGGCGCATGGCTCAGCTGCACGCCCAGGAAGCCCCCGACCGCGTGCGCGAGCTGGAAGCGTGGGGGGCCGTGTTCGACCGTACCCGTGACGGCCGTATCTTGCAGCGCAACTTCGGCGGCCATCGCTACCCGCGTCTGGCCCATGTCGGCGACCGCACCGGCTTGGAAATGATCCGCACCTTGCAGGATCACGGCGTTCATCAGGGCATCGATGTGTACATGGAATGTACCATCATTCGTCTGCTCAAGGATGGCGACCGCATCAGCGGAGCGTTCGGCTACTATCGGGAAAAAGGTCGGTTCGTCGTCTTCAAGGCCAAGGCGGTCGTGCTGGCCACCGGCGGTATCGGCAAGGCGTACAAGATCACGAGCAACAGCTGGGAATACACCGGCGATGGCCATAGCTTGGCTTATCATGCCGGAGCCGAGCTGATCGACATGGAGTTCATTCAGTTTCACCCCACGGGCATGGTCTGGCCACCGAGCGTGCGCGGTATCCTGGTCACCGAAGGAGTGCGCGGTGAAGGCGGCTGTCTGCGCAATAGTACCGGCGAACGTTTCATGTTCGGCGACATCCCAGACAATTACAAGCCGCAGACCGCCGACAACGAAGAAGAAGGCTTCTTGTACGTCTTGGGAGAACCCTATCAGGGGAAGGACTCGCGCCGGCCGCCGGAGCTGCTCACGCGTGATCACGTGGCCCGCTGCATCGTGCGCGAAGTCAAGGAAGGACGTGGCAGCCCGCACGGCGGCGTCTTTTTAGAGCTGGAAAGCTTCGCTACCTGGATGAAGAAACGCCAAGCGGGTTTCAACGCCGCCGAGCACTGGAAGAAAAAGCTGCCCAGCATGTATCACCAGTTCAAGGAGCTGGGAAACCTGGACATCACCAAGCAGCCGATGGAAGTCGGCCCCACGACGCATTACGTCATGGGGGGTGTGCGCGTCGAAGCCGACACGCAGATGTCGCGCGTGCCGGGATTGTTCGCCTGTGGTGAGTGCGCCGCCGGCATCAACGGCGCCAATCGGCTTGGTGGCAATTCATTGTCCGATTTGCTGGTGCTGGGCAAGCGGGCGGGGGAGTTCGCGGCCCAATTCGCCAAGGAGCACGGCGCGGGACAAGTCCACAACGACCAAGTGGCGGAAGCGGCTCGCTGGGCGTTGAGCTTCATCGACGAACCCCAGGGGGACGAGAACCCCTACCAGGTCCAAGCCGACTTGCAAGAAATGATGCAGGATTTGGTCGGAATCGTCCGCAAGGAAGAGGAAATGCTCCGCGCCCTGGAGGGCCTCGCCCAGCTCAAGGAGCGGGCACGCAAAGTGCGAGCGCCGATCAACCGTGAATACAATCCCGGCTGGCACACCTGCCTGGATTTGCTCAACTTGATGACCGTTTCCGAGGCGATCACCCGCTCCGCCCTGGAACGCAAGGAAAGTCGGGGCGGCCAGTTCCGCGACGACTACCCGCGCAAGGACTCGGCCCATTTTGGTAAAGTAAACTCCGTGGTCTGGAAGGCCGACGACGGCTCCATGCAATTCCGCTTCGAGCGCATTCCGGATATGCCTGAAGAATTGAAGGAAGTGATCCGAGAGCAGAACGACGGCAAGTTGCCGGAAGAGTTGGCGTGAACATGGGTAGCGCTGATGTATCGATTCACGCTCGACAACGAATGCGAATCGATAAATCCATTACTCAGACATATTCACCGTTTTCGCTTGACCGCTACCCGCAATCGGATTGGCGGCTGGAGCTACACGTTGGAATTCCGGCCAGACATCGGTACATCCAAATCGAGACCCTAACATGGCACAAGCGACGTTTCGCATCTGGCGTGGCGACAAGAATGGCGGCGACTACCAGGAATACAGCGCCGAGGTGGGGGAGGGGATGGTGGTGCTCGATTGCGTGCATCAAATCCAGGCCACGCAAGCCCCCGACCTGGCCTGCCGCTGGAATTGTAAGGCCGGCAAGTGCGGTTCCTGCTCGGCGGAGATCAACGGCAAGCCGCGCCTCATGTGCATGACACGCATGGATGACACGCGTTTCATCACGCCCGGCGAGACTGTCACCGTGCAGCCGATCAAGACCTTCCCGCTGATCAAGGACCTGGTGACGGATGTTTCCTGGAACTACAAGGTCAACAAGATGATCCCTCCCTTCACGCCGCGCAAGCCGGACGCCCCGGACGGCACCTGGCGCATGAGCCAGGAAGAAGTGGATCGCATTCAGGAATTCCGCAAGTGCATCGAATGTTTTCTCTGCCAGGATGTCTGCCACGTGTTGCGCGATCACCATAAGACCGAAGGGGAGCTATTTGGCGGACCACGCTTCATGATCCGGGTGGCCAGTCTGGACATGCACCCGCTGGACACCGTGGATCGGCTGGCGCTGGTCAAGGACGAACTGAATATCGGTCTGTGCAACATCACCAAATGCTGCACCGAAGTCTGCCCGGAACACATTCACATCACCGACAACGGCATCATCCCGCTCAAAGAGCGCGTCGTGGATGAATATTATGATCCGGTCATGTGGTTGTTCCGCAAACTGTTCGGCGCGAAATCGCGCATGGAACGACGCACCTTGCAGACGCTGCCGCTGGCCCCCGCCGAATCTGCCAAAAGTTGAGAAACGATCCGACAAGGGTCTGTGGGACACGTTGGCAACGTGTTCCACGCGGCTTGCCGGAAAGAAAGAGGTTTTTCCGTTTTTCAGTGGGGTGGTTTGAGGATGGATCGGTTCGCGCTCGGAGAATACTGCGTGCGTGAAACGATCAATCTCAGTCACCCCCCATCAAAGCGAAGGAACTAAGAAAGAATCACACGCTCGAATTTTTCCACATCGCATCAAGTAATTTTGGTTCATTTATGAATAATTTGGTTGACAACTGCCCTATTTTTGGCCAATCTGATCTCATCGTGAACATTTTGGTATAATTTGTTACAATGCTCTCTAATCCCGTGTTCTCCCTTTGACTCGCAAGGAACATAGCAAGAGGGAGTGACGCTGGATGTAGGCGGGAACAACAGCGCGGCTCGCCGCGCGCGGTATGGGACAAAGCGTTAGCATTGGATTGGTCTGGTTCGGCTTGGGGATGTTCGTCGGGGATGTGTTCGCATCGTCTGGCGTGCCAACCATTTGGGTTCGGATCATGGCTGGCGTCACCGTGCTGGGCGGGCTGACGGGCTGGGGCCTGCTGGCACGGACACGAGTTTCCGATTCCTCAGAGCAACGAGAAGCCTTATGGCGCGAACAGCGTTTCTGTTGGGGTCAGCTGTTCGCCGCAGCCACGCACGATTTGCGCAACCCGTTGACTTCCATCAAGTTGGTCGTACAGACACTCAACGAACAGGCCATCCAACGCGGGGAACCCGACGCCGACTTACCCTTGGTGGTCGCGGACATTGATCGCATGGCCGATTATCTCGAAACCTTGCGGTCCTTGGCGCACCCGCTGCCGACCGAAACTGCCCGCTGCGACATGACGGCACTGGTGCGCAACCTGTGTTCTCTGCTAGAATTACATGCACAGCGGCGCGGGGTTCGTTGGGAATGTTCGACGCCAGATACGGTGGTGGTCGCGGCGGCCCACGCGGGAATCGTTCAGGATTTGGTATTGCCGTTCGTCTGGAGTGCTTTGGGCTTGGCTTCCGAAGGGGGGAAAGTATCCTTGACCCTCCACCCGCCCACATCTGGCCAAGTCCAGCTAGAATTGCGTCTTCACAAAGACGGCTTCATCCTCGAACAGGCTTGGGGGCGCTCCGCCGCGCCTTCCAAAGCCGATGCCTTGCAAGCCGCCCACCAATCCCTAACTACCATGGGAGGACGTTTGCAGCTGCGCGACAACGACTTACGACTTTATCTCCCTCTAGCAACCGTGGATTCGTAAATCAGCCACTCAAACACCCTGAACCCACAGGAATATCGCCATGCCCAAATTGCTCATTATTGATGACGAACCTGGTATCCTGCGTGCTTTTCAACGTGTCTTTCAACACACCAAGGTTACACTATTAACCGCGAACACGGCAGCCGAGGGGCTGCACATTGTCTCGCACCAACAACCGGACGTGGTCATTCTCGATATTCAGCTGCCCGATCTTTCCGGTCTGGAAGCCTTTCAACGGATTCATGACCGCGATCCGCGCATCCCCGTCATCTTCATCACGGGGCATGGCACCACCGATACCGCCATTGAAGCCATGAAAGTTGGTGCTTATGAATACATGATCAAACCGCTGGACTTGGATCGCTTGCGCGACTTGGTGAACCGCGCGTTCGCCATCAGCCGGCTCATGCACGGCCCCTCGTCGGCGGACGTGGCGTACATCCTGTCCGATAAATTGCCGACCGAAAGTCTCGTGGGCAGCTGCGCCGCCATGCAAGAGGTGTACAAGGCCATCGGCCGCGTGGCCCCTCAAGATGTCACCGTGTTGATTCTCGGTGAAAGCGGAACGGGCAAGGAGCTAGTGGCGCGGGCCATCTATCATCACAGCCGCCGCGCCAGTGGGCCGTTCTTGGCGATCAACAGCGCCGCCTTGGCGGAAACCTTGCTGGAAAGCGAGCTGTTCGGCCACGAGAAAGGGGCGTTCACCGGCGCCGACAAACGCCGCTGTGGCAAATTCGAGCAATGCACGGGGGGCACGCTGTTTCTCGACGAGATTGGCGACATGCCCATGCTCACGCAGTCCAAAATCCTGCGTGTGTTGCAGGAACAATGCTTTGAACGGGTCGGCGGCAATGAGACCATTCGCACCGACGTGCGCCTGATCGCCGCCACCAATCGCAATCTAGAACAGCTGGTGGATCAAGGTTTGTTCCGCCGCGATTTATATTACCGCTTGAGTGTGTTCACCATCCAACTTCCCCCCTTGCGGGAGCGTAAGGAGGACCTGCCCCAGCTGGCTGAGCACTTCGTGCGCCGCTTCAGCCGGGAGTTGAGCAAAGAGATTCACTCCATCCACCCTGACACGATGGACATCCTCCAACATTATTCGTGGCCCGGCAACTTACGCGAGCTGCAAAGTGTCCTCAAGCAAGCCTTGCTGCAAGCCACGGGTCCGGTTCTCGTGCCGGAGTTCCTACCCGCCTTGGTGCGGAAGAACAACGGCGTCGTCCACGAGACCATCGTGGAACGCGGCAGCCATACGTCGCAAGCCGCGCTGGATTGGGAAATGTTTCTCAACGAACGCCTGGAAGCCGGCACGCGCGACTTGTACGCCGAGGCCCGCCGCGTCCTGGAACGTGATTTACTGACGCGCGTCTTGCAGTACACGCACGGCAATCAACTGCAAGCCGCACGCATGTTGGGCATTTCACGCGGCAACCTGCGCACCAAGTTGCGCGCTTTGGGAATCACCATCGAGCGTTCTTTTGGGGAAGTCGATTCCGCCATGATGGAGTGAGGGGACGGCTGCCAAACCAAAAGGGATTCACCCGATCGCGCCAGCGGCATCCGTGCGACGGGATGACTCCCTATTCATCGAAAGAGGTTCGCGCTCAGCTCGACGATTCTCCCAGCGTGTTGGCGGCTTCGGCGATGTGGGCCACCACGTTCAAGACCGTTCCTAGCTGGCTCAGGCGTAGGCCGTAGCGATCCAAGAAATCTCCCAACGTGAATTCTGGATCGAGGCCGTCCGCGCCGCGATCATTGAGGAATTCCGCCAATTCGCTGATCATCGTGCCATACGACTGTTCCAACAGCGGCAAGATGTCCCGGCACGCGCGGGGCAAGTCTGGAAAATCTTGCTGCCAGCGTGCGAGAAAGGCACGCCAGCGCGCGCCTGCGTCCAAAGTCGCCGCCGACGCGCGTAGCTGCGCCAGTTGCTCCCGTTGGACATCCAGGATTTGCCGCAGCAGCTCCGTTATCTCCGCTCCAGAGGGCGGACTATCCGCTGGCGCGGGAGGTGTCGCAGGGGGAGAGACCACGTATTGAAATTCCATATCCAACGACCTGTACCCAAAAAAAGCGAGAACGAAAAGCAGCCAGCGCGAGCGCGCACGATCACAAACCGTGGAATCCAAGTGCAGCTATTGTAACAACGCTGCGTGGCAGGGGGAAGGGGTTGCCGCGCGCGATCGTGTTTGGCCCAGGTAATTCAGCGTTTCGCGCACGTGACAGTCCACGCCAAACGCGGCCGCCCCCCATCCCCATCAGACAGTGATAGACCGACGTATTCTAAATCTGATAATACCCGGCGTCGTCCCCTTGAGCGCGCAGGATCAAATCGGCCAGGGTGGTATTTCGCAACAATTCCACTTCCAAGCGATTCAACTCGACCCAGACCGCGCGCAGCACTTCTACCTCGCGTCCATTGGGTAAGGTAGCGAAGGACGAGGATTCCAAGGCGGGACGGTCGATGGCCATGATGATGTCAGCCAAGGAGATACTTTCAGGGGGCCGGGCCAACTGGTAGCCGCCGGACGAGCCGCGCGTGCTCGTCACCAAGCCGGCGCTTTTGAGCTGCAAAAGAATCTGCACCAGAAAGCGCGGCGAAATGTCATGCGCCTCCGCGATGGTTTTGATCTGCACCACCTCCCGCTCGCCGTGAGTGATGGCCAACTCGATCATGGCCACGCACGCATATTCAGCCTTGGCGGAAATCTTCACCAGGATCTCCGGGGTTTCTCCAAGCAGTAACCGCTTTGCCTCGTGACAATCGCTCGCAGAGGGTGTGATAGCCGCTGGCCCGTCTTTGGCAAGGGGCGACATTCCCGACAGCGCGATGACTCTCGCCAACTCCGTTCTCACGCTCCGATGTTTGCCACCCAGTAGGCCAAGGCCAGGAACACGAAGCACACCCCCACAATGAGGTTGGCAGTCGTTGGGAAGCCATACTTAATTCTTGATAGGAAATTTTTTAGGCATCCAATCAGTATCGAGCGATTTTTTTTCAGGGCTACTTTCCCATTCCCTCCTGTTCATTAAGGCATTCACTTATCCCTCTTTCGCAATTCCACGATAATCCCCCCCAGCCGCAGCCAGGCGTGCAGGCGGGAGAACCACAATTCCCGTTCCCAGCTCAGGCCGCATTCTTGACAGGTTTGTTTCAATTCCTGGCGATTGTAGGTCCGGCAGTGCCACAACCGGCTGCACATGGCCCCGGTGACGGTATCTTCAGTGACCAGCAACAGGAACTTACCGCCGGGGCGGAGCACGCGGGCCAGCTCGCGCAGGCCGGGGCGGGGGTCGGGGAGATGCTCCAAGGCCCAGCCGCAGACGATGGCGTCGAACGTGGCGTCGGCGTAGGGCAAGCGCGTCAGGTCCGCCGCCGCGTAGGTGACGCGGTCGCTGTGCAGCCGTTCCCGGGCGCGCCGCACCATCTGTTGGGACAAGTCAAAGACCGTCAGTTGCATGTCGGGGTCAGCGCGGCGCAGCAGGAACTTGCTATAGCGACCGTTGCCGCAGGCGGCGTCGAGAATCCGCTGGCAGCCGCGCACGTCAAAGCCCCCTGGTCGAATCAACCGCCCCGCCAGCGCCTCATGGCCGGTGAGGAAGCCTGTCACCGCCGTCAAGGCGCCGGGCAGGCCGTCGTAATGCCCCTGGATGAACCGCCGATAGTCGGCGAACGAGCGGCGTTGCGGCTCCTTGGATTCCAGGACTTTCCCCAGGCCGGAACGGGCGGCGGTTTCCGATGGTGTCGAATTCATGGCAATCCTCAAATGTAAACGCGGCGGTTGTAAATGTACCATTCCAGCATCAACAGCACCAACGCGGCCGCCACGCCCCATTTCCACAGCTCGCGCGGGAAGCCCCGCTCTGAGCCGGCGGCGATTTGCTGTTCGCCGATCTGGATGAAATCGCGCGGCTCCAAATTACTTTCATTCGCGTCCAACAGATTGACGGCGAAATCCCGGCGGCCGTCCGGTTCCCAGCGCGCTTCATAAACGCCGACCTGGTCCGTGTGCAAGTAGCGAAAATCGCCCTGCGGGCCGCGTTCCAACGTCTGCTCTCCCCCTTGCGGGTCACGCACCCGAACCACGGCGACGCCAGCGGCCGGCAGCAACGCCTTCATTTCTCCGGGTGGCGTCGTTTCCTCCACCACCTCATCACGGACATTGCCGAGGGTATAAAGCACATTGGCCAGGAACAGTGGAAAGTGAACCTGCCGCGGCCAATTCGTGTTCCATTCCCCTTGATCGGTCAACAGCTCGAACGTCAGCACCAAGTCCGTGAACGACCGGCGTTGCAAGGCGAGCAACAAGGGAATCTCGATGGACTTGCCATCCGGCAACAATTTGCGCCCTTCGATCAGACGCGGCGCGCGCGGCGAGACATTGTCCATCAAGAAGGCCTCGGCGATGCCCACTTCATACAGCGCCGTCAGGTGTTTCAGCAACGGCTGGCGATGGTTCCAACCGACGATGTAGGGATTGTCGATTTTCGTGATCGGATAAGGAGTCTCGGCGGGAGGGGGTCGGCCAATAAAGAAGGTGTTGGCGCGCGGCAGGTCTTCCACCTTGGCGGGGGCGCAGCGGTCGAAGATTACCAGGTCAAACACGCCGTCCAGGGCTGGCGTGCGATAGGCGGCGTCACCGAGCTGGGCGGGGGTCAGGTATCGCACCTCGGCGATGGCGCGGGTGGCGTCACTGTTGAAGAATTTCTCCAGCCGTTCATTGCCCGAAGTGACAATCAACACCCGCGCTGGCCGCGTCTGGCCGATCACCAGCCAGGCCTCGTCGTCCAATGGGAAATCATCCTGGGCATCGAGTAGCCTGGCGTGCAGCACCACGTGGGCGCGGTCGTCGATGTCCCGCAGCTCAAACGTAGTCGCGGCCTCGCCGGGGAGATCGCGCCGGATCGGTTCCTCGGTGTCCGGGTCCATTTCCTCTCGGACGACGCGGGGCGGCACGGTCAGGGTTGTCGTCCGGCGCAACGGGTCTTCTTGGCCATTGCGGATGGTCCTTAGCTCGAGGCGCGTTTGGGCTTCGCGAGGGCGGAAGTTCAAGACCCGCGCGAAGACTCGTAGCTTGTGGGGGTCCTCCTCGTCCCGGCTGGCATTGAGGGTCGCCAGACTGATGTTGTTGACATTCTCAGGACCTTCCTTGCCGATCCGATGATAGTGCAAATTCAGCTTTCCCAAGGCGAAGTCCTTGACATCGGCAAACCGGCCATCACTGAACAGGTGGACTTCGGTGGCAAGTCCCTCGGCGGCGACCAGCTGCCGTTCCTTGCCCGGCTCGACGTTGGCGGGCTGGACGGCCACGTCCTCGGTGGAGCGGTGCGGATTGGCCCGGCCCCCGGCGAACTCCAGCGCGTACTCGATGCGCGTCGGACGCTGCGTCGGTGGGATGTTGCGGACCGCATTGCGCAGCGCGGCGCGATTGTTGGTGTACGAGTGCACGATCTCCGCCGTGGAGTTGAACACGATCACCATGCCAAAGTCGTTGTCGCTGGCGGCGGCGATGGCCTTCAACGCTTCCTGCTTGGCCACTTCCAATCGGCTCGGCTGGACATCCTTGGCCGACATGCTTGCGGAGTTATCGATCATAATGATGTAGTGCCGCGCTTCCCCGGTTCGGCCATGAAAGCGAAAAGCCAGGATGGCGAAGATCAAACCCAAAACGGTGAGCAGTTGTAACAATAACAACACATTGCGCCGCAGCCATTGAATCAAACTGTTGACATGTAAATCCTCAATGCTCTTTTTCCATAAGAAGGTACTGGGTACACTCAACGGCTTGCGCTTCAGTTTGAGGAAATACAGTATCAATATCCCCACCGGAACCAGCAAGAGCAACAGCGCCCCCCACCACGGCAACGGGATGTGATAACTCAATTGAAAGTTGTCTTGCAGCCAGGTATTGATCGGGCCTTCATACCCAAACAGGTTGAGTACGTAGAGGATCACCGCCGGCAACAGCATCAGCGCCAAGACAAGCAGCGCCATGGGAAACCAATACCGCGCCAAGAATTGCAACATGTTGGACAATCGCATGATGGTATGTGAAAAATGTTTTATCGTTTGCTGTTTAGCGAGCGAGCCGTAAGCGAACTACTTCACCAACCCGCGCTTGCGCAAGTAAGAAAACACCAAGCGATCAAACGGCACTTGATTACTGGTGAATAAATAAGCGATGCCGCGCCGCGTGCAAAATTCATACAGGCCAGCGCGATAGGCTTCCAGATTTTGTTTGTACCGTTTCAGCAACGGCCCACTAACGGTAATCTCGGCCACATCGTCATCCTCCACGTCCACCAGCCGCAAGTCGCCGACGACGTTCGGCTCAATCTCTTCCTCCGACAATATCTGAATCGCGTAGATGTCGAGCTGCCGAGCGACCAGGTAGCGCAGGGCGTTTTCGTAGCCGCCTTTGTCCATGAAATCGCTGAGTAGTATCACAATCCCCTTGCCGCCGCACTTGAGACTAAAGGTTCGCAAGGCTTTCGTCAAATCACTGGGTCCCGCCGGCTCCAGCCCTTGCAAAAAATCGAGCAATCGCCACAGGCTGCGCCGGCCGCGTTGCGCCGGCAGGCTTTGCGTCAGCCGGTCGTTAAACACTTCCACGACGACGCGATCCATGTTGACCAGACCGATAAACCCCAACGCCGCCGCCACCTGCCGGGCATAGTGCGACTTGCTGGGAGCGCCGAAATCCATTGACATACTATTATCAATCAAAATGTAAACATGCAAATCTTCTTCTTCCATGAACAGACGAATGAACAACCGCTCCAACCGGGCGTACAGGTTCCAATCGAGATGACGCAGGTCATCGCCGATGACATAATTGCGATAGTCGGCGAACTCGACGCTCTGCCCCTTGCGTTTGCTACGCCGCTCCCCCTTCATCCGGCCCAGGAAAATCTTCCGCGAAACCAGCTCCAATTGTTCCAGACGGGCCAGGAAGTCGGAGGTGAGCAGGGGTTGTGTTTGGGTGTCAGGCATGGAATAATATATCTCGATTAGAATAGTTTGATTATCGCAAATTGGTCGTTGAATTATAGACGGCAAGGACGGATGAGCAAGTCACGCCAGGACGCACTCAAACGGTTGTTGGGACTTGATCCTGTCATTCAAATACACCTTGTCAAAATCGCATCGGCATCCAGTCCTGAGGCACGTTCCAATTGGATTGATGAGGTTCGACAACTTCTCCGACAAATGGAAGGGGTACTTCGTCATGTCGGCAAAAAAACCGCTGAAGAATGGCAAAAACGGATTAACTCCTACCGAGACCAACTTGACTAATATTCTAATCCCAACGCCGAGTGAGGCTCTGAAGGAGAAGTTGGCTTCGGTTTATAATTATTTCAATTCTGTTCAAAAGCGTAAGGTCCACACCCAACGGCGCGAGTGGTTCGTTTTCCACATGACGGATTGGCTGCATGATTTCGAGAAGCTTCAGCAACTTTATGACCATCCGGAATCCGTTTCCGATGAGGAAGCAAATGAAATTGTCGCGGGGCTTCTTTATCATGCTGTCAATCACCTATTGGCCGCCAGCCGATTATTGCTTCAACATACTCCAGAAGATATTTTCATGGAACATGAGGAAAACCGTTCCCTGCCATCGAAACCCTAAGTCATCTCGATGGTCGTAGCGAGTCATTTGAAGGACCTTGTGCCCCATGTCGGGAAAAAAACTGCCGCGGAATGGCAAGCCCGCATCACCGCCTATGAAACCTATCTCGATGACCCCACCTCGGGAAGCAAGTAAGGCGTTGCGCGCTCTGTTGGCCTCCATCTATAATACATATCAAAAACACGATGACCCGCAAATCAATGCCCTTTAGCGACGATTGTTCGTCTTTCCCATGACCGATTGGATCGATGATCTAGAAAAACTGGCGGCATTATACCAGGGTCCTGATCAATATAAGAAACAGGAAGCGGCGGCTATCGTGTTTGGCTTCGTCGCCCCTGTTGCCGATCATCTGTCGGCCGCCGCTCAGTTATTGACCGACCGCGCGTTCGGCGATATTTTCGTTGAACTGGAACACAAACTTGAGGAACGAGCAAGGACGAAACAATCGGGATAAAATAATTGTTTCGAGGATTCATCGTTTCGCGTTGAGTGCCAACATCGTGCGCGAAACGATGAATCTAAATTCACTATCATACTCTTGCCACGGACGGGACGTCGGCGACCTTCTCTTTCACTTCGTTCAAAATCTGTGCCAGTACGGTATCGGAAGGGATGTTCTCGGCCTGGGCCTCGAAGTTGAGCAGGATGCGGTGCCGCAGGGCGGGGAGATAGACGCGGCGGATGTCCTCAAAGCTGACATTGTAGCGACCTTCTAGTAGCGCGCGAATCTTGCCACCCAGCACCAACGCCTGAGCGGCGCGCGGGCTGGCGCCGCAACGGATGTAGCGGTTGGTGTCGGCGGTGGCGAATTCCCCCTGCGGATGCGTGGCCAGCACCAAGCGGATGGCGTAATCCTGCACCGGCGGCGCCACCAGCACCTCGCGGATGAGCTGCTGCCAACGGCGAATCTCGTGGCCATCCATCACCTTGCTCGGTTGCGGCGATTCCCCGCGCGTAGTCCGGTCGAGGATGACAGACATCTCCTCGCGCCCGGAATAGTTGACGAGCAGCTTGAAGAAGAAACGGTCGAGCTGGGCTTCCGGCAACGGATAGGTTCCTTCTTGCTCAATGGGATTCTGCGTGGCCATGACGAAGAACGGTTCTTCCAGGTGGTGGATGGTCCCCCCCACGGTGACGCTGTGTTCCTGCATGGCTTCCAGCAACGCCGATTGCGTCTTGGGGGTGGCCCGGTTGATTTCGTCGGCCAGCACGATTTGGGCGAACAGCGGCCCCGGCTGAAAGCTGAACATCCGCTTGCCGTCCGGCGTTTCCGTGATGATGTTGGTCCCCATGATGTCCGAAGGCATCAGGTCCGGCGTGAACTGAATGCGGTTGAACTTCAGGTCCAGCACCTGGCTCAACGTCCGCACCAGCAGCGTCTTGCCCAACCCCGGCACCCCCTCCAGCAAGGCATGACCACCGACGAACAGACAGGTCAACACGCCATGAATGACATCCGCATGGCCGACGATCACTTTGCTGATTTCCTGGAAGACGCGGTTGTACGCCTCCCGAAATTGCTGGACTTGTTCCTGAATCGTGATGGGGCTGGACATGGGGACCTCGTGTGATTGGTCAGGATTCCGTTGTTGGGCCGAAAGCGCGCCTGCGGCTCGCCCCCTAAACACTAATCAGTGGTTACTGACTCTTCCTCGATGGTTGTCTTCATCAATTCCGCCAGCAACACCGTGGCGTAACTCCCGGCGGGGAGGGAGAAGGTCAAGCGGATTCCCTCCGGTTCGACCGTGGCGGCGAGATCATCGAGATAAACCAAGTTGTGGCGGCGGGTGCCTGGTAGTAGTTTGCCGAAACCGTGAAAATGCTCTAGCGTCAGCCCAGCGGCAGCCAGGACTTCTGCCTCGCGCTGGGCCGCCTCTGCTTGGGCGGCGAACATCTTGCGCCCGAACATCGGCCCGGTGGCAACGGTTTCGCGTCGATCCAAGCGTTCCTGTTCGCGGGGCACATCCGCAACGACGAACAGGCCGCCGAAGGGCCATTTACTCATCACATCACCGGCCAGCACCCGACGCAATAGGCCATCCGTCAATCTACGGGCCAGGTAGGTATTGAACAGCGCCGACTGCACCGCCGACAGCGCCAGGCGGCGGCGCTCCGGATGGCGCCAGTAATTGCGGTCTTTGGCGGTTCCCGGTAGCGATTCCTGACGCAACAAGGCTAAACCGATGGCAGTATTCTGTCCTTCCCGACCGAAACGCTGTTCCCCATAGTAATTCGGCAATCCCACGCGGCGCAGGTGGTCGAGCAGAGGGCCAAGACGTTCGGCAGTTTCCGCGACACCATCGCGCACCAAGATGCGAAAGCGATTGCCCCGCAGATGTCCGGTTTTCAGCTTGTTGTTGTGTTTGCTGACCCGCAGCAAGCGTATCCCATCGCCATCCACGGCGGCCAAGCGCTGTTCGCCGATCCGGGCCGGTACCGACACCAGCTGCCGGGTCACGGCCTGGCGGTCCTTCATGCCCGCCGTGCCGATGTCGGACGGTGCCACCCCCAGCCGCCGCGCCAGCTCGCGTTGGAAGTACAGCGCCCCCAGCGCCCGTTTTTCGATCCACAGATAGAAGAACTCCCCCTGTCCGCTCGGCTCGTAAGCGGGAATCTCTTCGACTTCAAAATCCTCCGGCTGGACCTTGATCCGGCCGCCAATGCCCGCTAAATCGTCGGTGAGCTGCGGCAACATCCGTTCCCCCTGCGCGCTGATTGTCCAAGGAATCATTAGCCGAACCAGTGCAATTCATCCCAGGTGAGTTTTTGCAGAAACTGACAACCCAGATTCCAGCTGTTGCGCTGTTGGCGGCAGCTTTTGACTTCGACTTGCACCCAACCGGTATCTCCTTCCCATTGGATAGGGCGCAGGCTCAACACCGTGCCGGGAGTGACGGCTTCGTCCACGAGCAAGCCGATACCCCCGGTGGATCGATCCACGACCCAACCGGGGAACGGCTCCAAGGAACCGGCGGCGTCCGTGACAACCACTTGGACAAGATTTCCTTTGCGGCGAGGATTCAGGCGCCGCTCCGGCCTACTGCCAATTTGCAGCACTTTGGGACGCGGCGGGGGCGGAGGCGCTGTTGCGTCCGGCTCGTCGAGGCGCAATTGCGCTATTTCAGCGGGTGATTGTTCTTGAAGGTCCGCCATTATCTCTAATATATGAATTTGCAGCTCTTTCAATTCCTTTTGCCAATTATTCAGACTCTGTTGAATCTCTGTTAGATGCATCTGTACGCGCGTCAACTTGTCGTGTAAGGTCTTATCAGCCATCGCTACTCATGGCCTTTCGAGAAGGAAAAGGCATTGCCATGAAACTATTGGTTTTTTGTGATGCGAGCACAGCGGCACTCGGAGCCGTGGCGGATTCGTACCATCCTTTCTTCACGATAGCTTGACGTAGTTCTCCTGTCAAACGAGCGTTTCCCGCGTTGCACCGTCCTTGTCGTTCCGGCTGTTGGCCGGAAATCATCTGTAATCCTCGGAGAATTCCTCATACACTAAAAATAGCGGGATGAGCCATGAAACCATTTGCGGAAAACCATCCCCCTACCCCGCCTGCCGGATTTCGAAGTTTCCCAATCGAAAATCGATGTGGCATGAATCACGATATTGACTTCGCTTTGAAAGACTGGAAATACAACCCCGGAACGGTACAGTCCCGCTTGGTGCGCGCGCGGGACGGCCGACAGGTGGTGCAGCTCCGCCTGGACCTGGGCATCTTGCAGATGGAGGTCGAAGGCCGGCCCGATGGCGAACATCCCCACGGCTTCGCCACGTACTTGGATTATCTGCGCGACCGGCGCGATCGAACCGTTCGGCGCGGCGGTCAGTTCGTGCTGAGTGAGGACGAGTGCGAGGAAGCGGATCGCGAGTTCGTGCAGTATTATCATCGCCGGATTAGTTGGTTGGCGTTGTGCCTGTATGACCAGGCCCAAAAGGATGCCGAACACACCTTGGCCTTCATGGATTTCCTGCGGGACCATTCGCCGTCGGAAGAATACCTGTTGGCGCACGAGCAATATCGGGGATTCGTGCTGTTCCACCACACGCAAGCCGCCTCGGCCCACGCTTTGAAACGGGACGATCCCGAAGGGGCCATCGACGCCATTCGGGACGGCTTGAAAAAGATCGCCGCTTTCTTCGCCGCTTATGAGATCGAAGACCAGCTGGAAGAGAACAGCATGGTGCAGCAATTGCGTCATTTGGAACAATCGCTGCGGCAGACGCATCGGATCGAGGCCACGTTGCAAGAACAATTAGAGGAAGCGGTAGCCAACGAGGATTATGAAGGGGCGGCCCGGCTGCGCGACGCCATTCGCCGCCGCCAGTAAGTGGTCCCTTGGGCGAGCGACCTTGACCCCCAACCGATCGGCGAGTACATTGCCGGTCGTGCTGGGCCGTCGATTCACCTCTTGCCGCTCTTCCTTAGCACCCCATAAGACGGCTGTGATGATGTCCAAAACCCAGATAATCGTATCACTGGTCGTGTTACTGGGAGTGATTGCCGGGGTTTCCTTCATCTCCCAATTTACCGGAACCATGACGCTCGATCCAACGGGGACGTTGGCCCCAGCGCCAGGGTCCGCCGGATTGATGCTCGCGCTAGTCGATCCCGCCCACGCTCTTCCCGAAGCGTCTCCCCGCGTGTTGGAGAAGGACGCTTTGAGCTGTTACGAGGTCTGGTTTCAAAACCCCGCTCCGTTCCCTCTGGAAATTACTTGGAAGGGCAATAGCGCGAATTGTCAAGGAGTCGATGTCGGAGTCGTGAGTAGTTCCGCCACGGATCGCTATGTTCGGCTGGCCGCGCTGTGCCTTGGTTCTCCTGGAACGGGAGCAACCATGTGGAGCGGCCCCTGGTCGGCCTTGGCGGTCGCTCAGTGGCGGCACGACTGGCAGTGGACGGAGCTTCGCCCCACGACGCCCCGGCGTGTGGTGATCCCTGCGGCGGATGCAGGCCACGGCCCGGCTTGGGGCATCCTGCGCTTCCAAGTACGCAGCCATGAGGAAGGAGAGGAACCCCTAACGGGAGACTGGTTGACACGCGCCCTGCCGGACGGCACGCCCCGCGCCCAACACTTTCAGACCAGGGTACGTTTTGTCCCTAGTTTGCGAGTATTTCCCGAGGAACGGACCTTCACTGACTGGCGGACGGACCAACCCCCCCCTTCCGTGGAGTTCTGGGTCTGGTCGGCGACGCGCTGCCGTTTCACGCTCGTCCCCCGCGCGGCGGCGCCCGATCCGTGGTGGCAAACGACGGTGCAGCCATTAACGAGGGATGAGTGCCGGGACTTGGCCCAACAACTGGCGCTGGCATTCGGCCCGACGTCCGTGACATCGGCTTATCGCGTGGTGGCGCGCGGGCGGGACGTGGACAAGGCGGGCCAACTTCCCGACTGGGGCAAGATGACGCGGCATTTGGTCTTGGACAGCGACGCCAGCTCGGAGCCAGTCCGCATCGTCTGGACGGGCCGCGTGGTTGGCCCCGTTCAGCTAGGACGCGGAAGCGACGGGGACGGCATCGATCTGGGCAATTTCCCGCTGGCGACGGGAACGCGCCACACCATTCAGCTTTCGACCGAGCAGCGGGATGTGACCATGCGTGTGGAGCGCGTGCATCCGGCTTATTTGCAAGTTCAACTCCTGGAAATGCCGATGCAGCATGGAAGGAGTCATTGGCAACTGCAGGTGGCGATTCCGCCGGATCGTGTCAGCGGCCCTTTACCGGACGACAGTGCCGTTTATCTTTCATTGAGCGACCTCTCCCAGCGCTTGTTGCGCATTCCGGTGTCTGGGGTGGGTTATCGCTGACCAAACTGATTCTCTGGACAGTGCAGGTTTCCCTGATGATGGGGAGACACTTTGGTACGAAATCATGGCGCGCGGCGGGGATTAACACTTCGCCGACGCTTGTGGACCGTGGGCCGAACGGCCCATGCTGGTCGGAACCCGTTCCGACTCTCTAACTGGTGAATTCGAGAACAAGGGGTAGGCTGTTATGGTAACGGATTACCGCGAACCAACCGCGCCCTCTTCCCAACCACAGGGGGGGGCGGCGTCTCAGACGCTCCGCCCGCCTCGGCCCTTGCCGCTGATCGTGGCGGCCAGCGTGTTGGCTCTGGGCGGCTGGACGTTGACATATTGCTTGCACACTCCCCCCGCGCCGGCGGCGGGCCGGACGTCAGCGCACGTTCCGCCCGCGACGGAATTGTATCGCGGCTGGCCGGAAGGACAGAAGCCTGCCCTGGCCTTGGTCTTGTCGGGGCAAGAGTATGGCTACCTGCACCCGTGCGGCTGCTCGCGGCCCCAACTGGGAGGGCTAGAGCGCCGCTATAATTTCATCCAATCCCTCAAGGACAAAGGCTGGCCCGTCGTGGCCGTCGATTTGGGGGACGTGCCCCAACGCAAGGGGCCGCTCAACTTGCCCAACGTGCAAGGCATGCTCAAGTACAGCTACGCCATGAAGGCGCGCGATCTGATGGGGTATAGCGCCGTCGGCGTCGGCGAATACGAGATCGGCATGCAATTGACACGTATCTTGGGCAACTACGCGCTCAACTTTCCCACGCCGCGCGTGCTGGCCGCCAACATCCGCGATCGGGACATCTTGTTCCCGGAAATGCTTTGGTCCACGACCACGGCCGGCGGCGGCAACGGCGCCCCCAAAGTCGGCGTCATCGGTTTGGTCGGCCCCAGCGTCGCCAAGCACGTGAATGACCCCGACGTGGCTTTTCAGGCCAATACCATCGTTCTCCCGCAAGCGTTGCAAGAGCTGCAAGCCAACAAACCAGAATTTCTCGTCCTGCTCTACCAAGGTTCGCTCGCCGAGGCCAAAGCCTGCGCCGAACGCTTTCCGCAACTGAATGTCATTCTGTGCCTCAGCCAAGACAACGAGGAGGAGCCGTCGGACAAGCCGGAAACGGTCGGCGACACGCTCATCGTCAAGGTCGGGCACAAGGGGCGTTATGTCGGCGTCGTCGGCGCTTTTCGCACCGGCAACCCGGCGCGGCCGTTCCAACTGCACTATCAACTGGTGCCCATCACCGAGGACTACGAAACCCCCATCGGCGCGGAGGAGAACAACCCGGTCTTGGCCCTGCTAGAGGAATACGCCCAAGAGCTAAAGACCCAGGATTATCTCAGCAAGTATCCCCAGCGCAAGCACGTTATCCAGTTGCAGTATCCGCAGGCTCGCTACGTCGGCTCTCGGAAGTGCCGCGGCTGTCATCCTTCCGCCTATGAGGTGTGGGAGAACTCCGACCACGCGCACGCCTATCAAACCCTGGTCGATGCCACCCGGCCATCGCTCCGGCAGTTCGACGCCGAGTGCATCGTGTGCCATGTGGTCGGTTTCGGGCATGAGACCGGCTTCCGCAACGCCGAGGATACCCCCTTGTTGAAGAACGTCGGCTGCGAGAACTGTCATGGCCCCGGCAGCGAACACGTCCGGCGACCGCGGGACACACAGCTTCACGCTTTGATGAATCCCTTCAAGCCGAATCCGCACGCCACGGCCGAAGAGGAACAGAAACGCCTGCTGTTGCTCGATCAGAGCTGCCAACAGTGCCATGATATTGACAATGACGTGCATTGGAACTTCGAGAAGAAGTGGCCCAAGATCATCCACCGCACGCCGCCGGAGGAGAAGGAGTAACAAAATCGGCTGAGCCAATCCACGCCAAGAAAAAGCGGGCCGCGCCTACTGGGCGCGGCCCGACGCATTTGCGGTTCACGTTCATCCACGACTGGGCTTAGAACGCGAAGCGGAATTCCACATACTTGCGATGCGCGTGCCGGATGTAATCCTCCAAGGTCGCGACGTTCGCGGTGTCGAGCGGCAGGTAGAACGTCAGCCAGATGTCGCCACCCTCCTGCACTCCTTTGTCATTGTAGTATTTGGCGTAGCACAAACTCCCCAAAGGCAAGATCGTGAAATCGTTCAACTCGGCGATTTTCATCCAGACCGGCGAATCCGCGGGGGGTTCGGTCAGCAGGGACTTCACCATGATGGAGATCATGATGCATTCCTTTTTCTTGCCGGTGATCTCCACGTCCAAGGGTTCCACGAGCACTTGGACTTCTTCCTTGCCGGAACCGACTTTCAGTTTATATCCGCTCTTGGTCGCTTCCGCCGCTCCCGCATACGAAGACTTCTTGAGCAAATCGCTCAGGTCCGCCGCGTTGGCTGTTGGGGCGGCGGCTAGGAACACGCCGACGGCCAACAAGGTCACAGACGGGGTCCACCGAAAGGCGAGGCCCATAGTTGTAACTCCTCAAAACATCAAAACAAAAGAAATGGGATGGAATCGCATACCTGATCTACTGTGTCGAAATCGTTGCGTTTACTCACGCTCCGGCCGCGCGCCGCGACTGTCGGAAGCGCGATTGCTGGCGGGTCCGCCGCGCGTGGCGCCGCGCTGATCGGAGGCGGAGCGCGTTGGTTGCAAGCGGCTGGTCTGTCCGGTTCGGGTCGGGACGAGCACGCGCGGCGCCGCGCCCCGCTCGGTCCGGCGTGCCGCACCCCGGGAAGGGTCGTCCCGTTGCGGGTGGTCCCCGCGCTCCGTCGCACGGGGCCGCGCTGCATCCAGGACAGACAGCCGATCCGTTCCTGCCCGTGAGACATCGCGCGGATCGCTCCGCGCCGCGGGGTCGGCGCCGCGTGCTGCGCGAGTCGTGGGGGGCGCGACCGCGCGGTTCGGCGCGGCGTCTTCCCCCCAACTGGCTCCCAGAGGCCAAAGAGCGAGCAGCCCCCAGCCCCACAAGAAAACTGTCCTCATTCCGCAAGCCCTCCTTATAGGGAAATTGGTATGGTTCCTTACTTCGGCTCCTGGAACAATTTTTTCAGGTCGCCAATACCACGTTGCAGATTGGGATCGTCGAGCTTGGCGGGATCGATGGAATCAATGAGCGTCCGCAATGATTGTTCCAACTTCTTATCGCCACGATGGGAGCGGTACAAGCTGCCCAAGCTACGCATGGCTTTTTGGCGTTCGACCTTGGATTTGCCTTCATCGAGCAGCACGGCCCTGAGCGTGGCGCCGGCCTCGTCGGTGTACGGGCTTTCCCCCAGACTCTCGATGGCGATGCCACGCAGCATGGCGGATTGCTTTTCTTGCTTGACGTGTTTGACCAGCGTGGCCGTCGCCGCCACACTCTCCATTTTCCCGAGCACTTGCAAGGACCAACATTGTTCCGCCAATGCCCGCGAACCTTCCAGGTGTTTGGTGACGATTTGGGCCGCTTGATCGCCGCCGATGTTGCCGACGGCATACAGGACCGTGGCGGGATCGACCAGATCGTTCAGCTCACGTAGGTTCAACAGATCACGAACCAGCTGATTTTTCTGGGCAACGGGAAGCCGGCGGGTGGTGCCGGCCAAGGCTTGCAGCAGGGACTCCGCCACATCGCGGTCCTTGGTCTTCCCGGCCAATTCGGCCTGGAGGGATTGCAAGACCTCTTCGCTCTTTAACAACGGTGGTGGCACCGAGGCCAAGACCCAGGCGATGGCATGACGATTCTTCTCCGGCGCCTTCGGTTGTTCTTTCAAATAGTGGTGGCACCATTGCAAATCCACTTTTTCCTCTTGAGTCAAAGCGATCACCACCCGTCCGCCGTCGAACGCATTGTCCGGGTCTTTGCCGAGCAATTCCCACATCAACGGCAAGACCGTGTTGTCCAAGTCGTCGGGGTTCAAGGCCCAAGGATAGTAGGCATCCCCCTTTTGATTCTCGATTTTCTTGGTTTCCAGCAATTGCCGATAAACCGGGCCATGCTCGAGCCATCCCAACAGGATGTCAGCCGTCAGCCGTTCGGACCAGGACGCGCTTTTTTGCTTTTGTTCTAGAAACGCTTTGTCCGGCTTGGCATCAAGGAATTGATCGCGGGCTTGCCGGTAGGCCGGGCCGGTCTTCTCGACACAGGCGGCAAACAGTTTCTCCGTTTGCCCATTGGCTGTGGCACTCACGAATAATACCGCCAGCAAAACAGGGCCGAATAGGTGATACATAAAACGTTTCCTATTGATGGGCCACGATGGGAACTCCATCGGAGAGGTTGTCACAAAACCATGCGAAGCCAGGTGTTGGCTATCTTTCCAGGCCAACAAACTACTTCATGGCTAATCAGTGAATTGCTATTTCGTGCCTTTTTTTCCCGCTGTCCACCATTTCTGGGAAAAAGGCTGCCGGATGGCGTTGGAGCCGCAATGCACTTCACCATGCTTGGTGTGATACAGGTGCCAATCGTCGATAAACACGGGGTTGAGATTGGCGCGATTCAGTTTGGCCAAGACCGCCTTGGTTTCGTTTTCAAAGACTTGCAGGAACGGTTTCGGTATGATGCAGTGATCCGGCGTGCAGCAGGCGAGATTCACCATGCCCGGTGTCAACGCCCCCGCGTTCCATTCATGGGGGTTATCATAAAAGCTGTTCACGAATAGGACGGGAATTTCGTGGACATCCTCATTCCGCAAATCGAGAGCCTGCATCAACTGGAACTTGAGGCTCTCCGGGTCGGGATGGTCATGGTCCAGGCCGAAGATTTTTTGATCGACCTTGAGGTTGTAACTACGCATCGTCCCGCCGAGAAAATTGAATTGGTCTTTCTTGACGTACCGTTCTGCTTGCAGTAAATCCCCCGCTGTTTCGAGAAAGTGGCCATAATGCCGATAACGAAAGCCGTTTGGGTCCAGGGCCGTGTCCGGGTCCGTCTCATCCAAGATGGTCAGCGCCCGCAACGGGCTGGCCAACAAGAGTGCGAAGGGACGCTCCGGGTTGCCGGTCGGTAAGAACGTCACCAGCTCGTCAATGTGTCCCACGGCCAGCCAGTCGGTGTGTAGCCCCGGAATTGGCGGTTGGACGCCTTGACGCTGAAAGAACTCTTGATAGGCCGGATGAATCGTGCGGGCATAGTAGCGTTCCTTGCCCTGAGCCACGCTTTTCTTGCTGCCGTAATACACCCGGCCCAAAGGATAGTTACGCGTGGGTGGGGTCACTTCCAAGTTGCCGCCGTTATCCAACCCGGTGGTTTCTTCCTGGGGAACATTGGGAATCCGGTAATAGCCAATATGAGGTTTTAGGACATCGCCCAAGGCGTACTCATGCAAGCCGCGGTCCCGGTGCATGTGCATCGCTACTTCCAGGTAGGCGCGTGGCGTTTCCGTGTAGCCCCATTCGATTTCATCCTGAATCCAACGATCCCGATTGACAATGACCTCAACCGCGATGTTCGCATTCTGGCACGCTTCCTTGAACTCCTCGACGTAAAGCTCGCTCTGATCCGCCTCCGCGACGGCATCCTCATACTCTTGGACGGCTCTGGCATAGGCCCTGACATTCAGAGTGTTCTTCGCTTGCTCCAGGGCTTGCTTCCAACGTGGCGATGGCGGGGGCAGCCGTACCACCTGTTTTCGCTTGGCCGGTTGCGTGTGCGGGATGAGGAGGAAGGGGGCCGTGCGCAGCAGCAGCTCTTGAGGTTTGGCATCGGGCTGGCGCAATTCCAGCTTGGCTTGGACGGCGAAATCCAGCCCTTCCACGTAGAAGAGCAAATCTTCCTTGCCGAGCCGTGTCAACTCGGCAGGGGGAAGCTCATAGCGATCCCCGCGTTTCTTGCCGCCGAGAATAACCTGGTGACTATCATTGAAGAGGCGGAATTTCGCTGGCGGCGGGATCGGATCATTCTCGGCTTCGTTGCCCAGCCGCAATTCAACCGGGCCAGCAGGCACAGCGGCGCGGGGGATGCGCAGCGGCGTCATCTGCTTGAGATCGTCGGGGCCATTGATCACTTCATCGGCATTGTCCGGTTGCTTGCCGCCGTTACTGGCGTCGCAGTTGTTCAACACGATGACCGCGCTACGGTCGGGCAGCCAATCTTTTTGGTCCACGACTTCCAAACGCAGGGCCGCTTCGCTGACCTCGGCCTCCACACGGAACCCCCAAGGAGCGGCCAGCCCAACCAATAATCCCAACATCCCCCAGAAGCCAAACCGGCAAAGATTTCGGCGCATGACAGGTTCCTTTGACTCATGAGGCGACGAATGTGTTGGCAACACGCTTCCATGATCGTTGGTTCGGGCGGTCCGCGCTCGGCGACTGGTTTTTCGTCATGGGAAATGAGAAAGAAAAGTCACTTCGGCCGCGCCCGCGCCCTCTAAGATTGGTTATCGAGGTTGAGTGTAACATAAGCAAGGGGGCCTGTCGAGAGTCGTGGGAGAAAAGGGGACGCGACTCGTATTTGATCCGCCATCGACAACATGCAAATCGTATAGCGAGCAAATCGTATAGCGAGCGGCGGGGTTCACCCCCGCCGTGGGCGGAGAGCATTGAGTTAGCGAGCGGCGGGGTTCACCCCCGCCGTGGGCGGAGAGCATTGA
>JBKBIP010000027.1:0-48885 GCA_046297495.1 Gemmataceae bacterium
CTTGACCAGTGTAATCAACCCCCGCCTGCGAGCAAGCCGCAACACTATGCGGTTGGAGATGCACTTGCGTCAAGTGTAATCAACCCCCGCCTGCGAGCAAGCCGCAACGTCTGGTCGGACGTGAAGCGCATCGTCCCCAGTGTAATCAACCCCCGCCTGCGAGCAAGCCGCAACTAATGGTTGCCTGGCGGACCTTCTGGGATTATCCTATGCCATGGATGTGGTTTCTCATGCGCTACCATCGGGGAGCGGTTCATCAACCAATTGAAGGGGGGTGTTGCATGAACATAGGGCAAAGCTGTTCGGGGCCGATCACACGGCGCGAGTTGTTGCGGGCTGGCGCCTTGGGATTCTTTGGACTGACTTGGCCGAATTGGCTGCGGGCAGCGGCGCGCGGGGCCAAGGCAAAGGCGTGCATCCTGGTGTACCTCGACGGCGGCATGAGCCACATCGACACCCTGGACATGAAGCCCGCGGCGCCGGCGGAATATCGGGGGGAGTTCCAACCGATTGCCACCACGATTCCCGGCGTGCAGGTGTGCGAGCACTTGCCGCGGCTGGCGCAGGTGTTGCGCCATTGCGCCTTGGTGCGGTCGATGGGGCAGCGCGGGCGCGGCATCATCGGCGACAACCACCACACCGGCGCGTATTACTACCTGACCGGCCACGTGCCGGATCCGTCCTTCGGCCAGCTGGGTCTCAACCGCAAGCCACTGCCCGATGATTGGCCCTTCATCGGCTCGGTGGTGGCCTTGAAGAAAGGGGGAGCGGCGGCCATCCCGCTCATCGGACTGCCCGACCGGGCGCACTCGGCGCAGTACATCCGCGCCGGCCAATTCGGCGGCCAACTCGGCAGCGCCTACGATCCTTTCCTCGTCCAGGGGGATAAGGACAAGCCCCAAGAATTCACCATTCCCGCCCTGAGCCTGCCTACCGATATGTCACTGTCACGCTTGGGGGACCGGCAGGCCTTGCTGCGCCAGTTCGACGGTCAGCGGCGCTTGCTGGACCAACACGCCGGCGTCGTGGCGTTCGACCGCCATCAGGAACGCGCCTTCAGCTTACTGGGATCGGCGGTCAGCGGCGGCGCGTTCGATCTCGAACGCGAGCCAGCGGCCATCCGCGATCGCTACGGCGACGATGTCAACGGCCAGAGCATGTTGCTGGCTCGACGTTTGGTGGAAGCCGGCGTCCCCTTCGTGTCGGTCTTTTGGCAGGCGCGAGGCAACCCCGAGGTGCTCTGTTCCGGCTGGGACACGCACCGCAATAACTTCCACTGCCTGAAGACGTACCTGCTCCCCTATCTGGACGTGGGCTTTTCGGCGTTGATCGAAGACATGGCTCAGCGCGGCTTGCTGGCGGATACGCTCGTGGTGCTGATGAGCGAGATGGGGCGCAAGACGCGCATCGGCGACCGGCGCGCCGGCGGCGAGAATGGCCGCGATCACTGGGTCCACTGCCAAACGATCCTCTTGGCCGGCGGCGGCGTTCGTCCCAGCTTCGTCTTGGGGGCTTCCGATCAAACCGCTTCCTATCCCACCGAACGCCCCGTGGGACCGGAAGACCTGGCCGCCACCATCTATCACGCCCTCGGCATCACCGACCTGACCGCCCGCGCCCGCGACGGCCAGCAATTCAACCTCCTCGACGACGGCGAGCCGATGCATGAATTGTTTGGCTCCGGTTGATGAAGCCAAGACGAGCAGTGCCTCTTTTCTCTTGATTGATTTAGTGTACTTTTGTATAATGTCAATAGTAGAGTGGGGATGCTTGTTTCATTGTTCCATTCCACCCCACCCCCCCTATTCTAGGTGACAACAATAAGTTTTTGGAATGAAAAGATGAGCTGTGCCGGAGTTTTAGAGGTTGTTGGGATATGTTTTTACATGGCAAATGGCGAACGGGAGGCATCCGTCTCCCGGTGAACGGCACTACTAGAGGGCGGACGCTCCCGCGCGCCATCGGTTCGAGCGTGAAACGATGAATCCCAGGAATCACTAACCGTCCGAGGCCGCACAACTAGACAAAAATAAACCATGCGCTAGTCTTGTCCCCCCGTGTCCCGGGAGAAGGCTTCCTGGGCCAAGGCGTTCTCGCGGGCTTCGTGATCACGGACGGAGTGAATCCATTCTTGAATTCGAGCGGGCAGCGTCTCGACGTTGGTGGCGCGCTGGGCGTCTTGGATCAGCGCGTTCAACGAGTCCGCCATTTGCCGATGCTCCTCGGCGAGGCGTGCGATCGTGCGTTCCAGTCGTGGTTGCTCTTGCCGCACCTCGTCGAAATAACCATCTTCCTCCTCCAGACGAAAATGCTCGGCCAAGTGGGCGGCGATGGCTTCCAGGCGCGCGGCGAGTTTTCCCCAATCCTGGCTCGCCAAGGAGCGCGTCAGCTCCTCCAAGCCTTGCAGATCGCGTAACAGTTCGGTATGGGCATGGCGGAGGGAAGCATGTGTTACCTTCTGCACGGTTGGCCCCTTTCTATACAGTGGCGAACGTACTCTTGGTGCCGGGATATGACGGTTGGATGGGTGTTACGCAAATAACATACCAATCCAAGTTGCACGTTTGGAGGGCTTGCGGTAGGCTTCCTGGTGTGCCAACTGGCGCCTCGCACTGAGCGAAATCGCACAGCCGCCCGCTAGGCGCGTCCGCACCGAGACCGCGCGGCGGAGCGAATTCCTGGCCGTGATTGTCAGGAAATGAACGGTTTGCCGTGGTATAACAGTGTGGTGCTACCGCGTGAAAGAGATGCCGCGACATGATTCTGAAGGACAAAGTCATGACCACACGAGAAATTTCACGCCGCGCCGCGCTCCGCCGGATGGTGGGAGCGGCAGTGGGAACGATGGCCGGCGCGGGGGCCAGCGGCGCTGCCGAGCCGCCGCGCACGGGGCTAGGCTTGGTCATCTACACCTGCGGCTTTCGGCGCAAGTGGCTCAGTCAGCAAGGGACGGCGGGAGATTTATTCGAACCACTGACATTCCTAAAGCACTGCCATGCACTCGGCGCGGGGGGGATGCAGGCGGCGCTCGGCGTGTTGCCGCCCGACCGCGTCCGCGCGCTGCGGGACCATGCCGAGCGACATGGCCTGTTCATCGACGCCATTATCAGCCCGCCGAGGGATGAAACGGACGCCAGCCGCTTCGAAGCCGAGATTCGCACGGCGGCGGCGGTGGGCGTATCGGCGGCGCGAACCGTCATCATCCCGGGACGCCGCTACGAGCAGTTCCAGTCCCTGGCGGAGTTTCGCGCGGCAGCGGCGCGCGGACAGCGGATGCTGGAGCTTGCCAAACCCCTCGTCGAGAAGTACCGTGTGCGCTTGGCGGTCGAAAACCACAAGGATCAGCGCATCGACGAACGCCTCGCCCTCCACAAACACTTGAGCAGCGAGTACATCGGCGCTTGCGTGGACACCGGCAACAGCTTCGCCTTGCTCGACGATCCCTACGAAACCGTCGCGGCCCTCGCCCCGTATGCTTTCACGGTGCATCTAAAGGATCAGGCGGTTCGTGAATACGACGACGGCTTTTTGCTGGGTGATATTCCGTTGGGGGAAGGCTGCTTCGATCTGAAACGGATGGTGGACATCCTCAAGCAGGCCAAACCGAAGCCGCGCTTCAACCTGGAACTCATCACGCGCGATGCGCTCCAGGTCCCCTGCCTGAGTGAAGCATATTGGACCACGCTGCCGACCGTGCCAGGCAGCGACCTGGCGCGCGCGTTGCGCGTCGTCCGGCAACATCCCGCGAAGAACCTTCAACAGGTCAGCACGTTGCCATTGGCGGAACAGGTCAAATTGGAGGATGCCAATATCGCGGCCAGCTTGAACTATGCCCGCGCGAAGCTGGGGTTGTAATTATTTGACTAGGAGCTGACACATACCTATGGCCACAGCACATTCTCGGCGGCATTTCCTGAAAACTATCCTGGCCTCGGGAGCCGCGCTCGCGGGCGGGGGTTGGTGGTCCACGCGGACGCCGACTCCTGTTCGGGCCGCCTCGGTCTGGGAACAGCTGCGTGTCGGTGTCATCGGGGTCGGCGTGCGCGGCAAGTACCTGATTGGCAACTTGCCCGAAGCCGTCCGGGTCGTGGCGATCTGTGATTGTGCCACCGCACGCATGGCCGACACACTGAAACCTAGCGGCTCCTTCGCCGCCGTGTTGGCGCGATTTCGAGAGTCGGATGCTAGTCACTGCTCGACCTACCAGGACTATCGGCGTCTGCTGGACCGCGAACAGCTCGATGCCGTCCTCATCGCCACGCCGGATCATCACCACGTTCTGCCGGCCCTGCTGGCGTTGCAAGCCGGCCTTGACGTGTATCTAGAAAAGCCGTTGACGCTGACCATTCGGGAAGGGCGTTTATTGGCGGAGATGGTCAAGAAGACAGGTCGAGTGCTTCAGGTCGGCAGCCAGCAGCGAACCATGGAACTGAATCGGTTTGCTTGCGAGTTCATTCGTCGCGGTGGCTTGGGCAAAGTGAGCCGGGTGGACCTCCCGAATTATCCTGGACCGCTGCCTGTGCCGAGTTTCTCCGAAGAGGCCATTCCAGCTGGTTTGGATTGGGACCTCTTCCGTGGTCCAGCTCCGGCGCGGCCGCACCACCGCCAGCTGTGGGTCAAGGACGAATTCAAGGTCGATGATCTGCTGTGGCGCGGCTGGGATTTGTACCGCGACTATTCCGGCCATCTGATGACGAACTGGGGAGCGCATTCGGTCGATATGGTGCAATACGCCCTTGGTCGGGACGATACCGGGCCGGTGGAGATTCGGGTATCGCGGCCGGAGTCCATCCAAACGCTGGGGGAGACGTGGAAACACAAAACCCCGCTCCCCCGCAACGCCGACGAACGCCGGTTCTGGCCGGTGACCATGCGCTACGCCGATGGCATCGAGCTTCAGTTCGGCCACGGTCCCGATTTCATCGTCTTTCATGGTGACAAGGGACGCTTGCGGATGCGCCGCAACTATTTCGAGACCGATCCTCCCGACCTGATCACGGATGGTCCCGATTTCGCGCTGGCCCAGAAATGGACAGGGGCTGGACACGTCGCCCGACCGCATCTGGAAAATTGGCTGGCCTGCATCCCGTCACGAGGCATTCCCAACGCCCCGGTCGAAGCGGGCCATCGCACGGCTACGATTTGCCATCTGGCCAACATCGCCCGCGAGCTGAATCGTCCTCTGCGCTGGCAGCCAGTCCAAGAGCAATTCATCGACGACGCCGCGGCGAACGCCTTGTTAGACCGGCCTCGGCGAGACGGCTTCAAGTTACCCAAAGGGACGTAGAGACTGGGTTTGGATATTGTCGCGCGTGCAACCTGGCCTGGCTTCATCGGTTCGCGTTCGAGTCCGCGGGCGCGAACCGATGAATCGTCCATGCCGTTATTCCTGTTCAGGGTTTCCGTGAATGCGCTTCGCGTTTTGGTTCATAGCCAGGCGTTAGCCCCTGGCACGGGTCTTACTCGGGTCTCTGTTGGCGCAGTTGTCGTACTGCTGTCACGACGCGGCGGGCGGCTTCGTCCACTTCCGCCGTCGTCACGACATGGCTCCAGCTGAAGCGTAGAGCGGAACGCAGCACGTCGTCGGGTACGCGCATGGCTCGCAGCACCGGCGACGGCCGCAACGAGCCGCTCGAACAGGCCGAGCCGGTCGAGCAGGCCACGCCAGCCAAGTCAAGCTTCATCAGCAAGGTTTCCGCTGGGCAGCCGGGGAAGGAGACATTCAAGGTGTGCGGCACGTTGTCCTTTTCGGAGCCATTGCGCACCACGGGGGCTGCTTCTGTTCGTACCTGTTCCCAGAAACGTTGGCGCAGCTCTTGGACATGTTCGAGCCGCCGATCCGCGTCGCGTTGCCAGCATTCCAGGGCGGCCGCCATGCCCACGACCAGGGGGACCGGCTCGGTGCCGGGCCGCCGGCCTTGTTGCTGATGTCCTCCCCATAGCAACGGCCGCAGGCGGGTGCAACGATTCAGGAGCAGCGCACCGATCCCCTTGGGACCGTGGAACTTGTGAGCGCTGAGGCTCATGGTGGTGACGCCGAGATCATGAAATCGCACCGGTAGCTTGCCGACCGCTTGCGTGGCGTCGCAGTGAAAAGCGACCGTTTCCGGCAGCTGGGCGCGCAACCGCTCGATGGGCTGAATGGCCCCGGTCTCATGATTGACCCCCATGACGCACACTAAGCGCGTGTCAGGGCGCAGCCAATCCGTCTCAGGCTCGGCTTCCACTTTCCCTTCGGCGTTCACGGACAGCCAATCGACCGTGAAGCCGCGCTCCGCCAGCTGGCGCAGTGGTTCTATGACACACGGATGCTCCATCGGGTTGGCGATGAGGTGTCCCGGCGTGGAACCGGCCAGGCCGAAGATGGCCAAGTTGTTAGCTTCGGTGGCACCGCTGGTGAAGATGACTTCATCGGCAAAGGCCCCTAACAGCGTGGCGATTCGCTCGCGAGCATCTTCGAGGGCCTGGCGTGCGCGCCGGCCCGCCCCGTGACTGCTGGCGGGATTGCCATAGGTGTCGGTCCCATAGGGCCGCATCGCTTCCCATACTTCCGGCAGCATCGGCGTTGTGGCGTTATGGTCGAGATAGATGAATGGCGTCATGGATGTTATTATACACACGTTTAGCGGTGCGCCAGGGGTACGCGCGCCGCGCCGCTAAAACATTTCGTTCGACGACCAACAGGTATCACTTCGCAAAAATTCGCCAATTTCCACCAAATTCTTGCGAATAGTAATTTGACCCTGCCGTAGAATCCAGTAAACTTGCCGCAGAGAAGGCACCCGGACGTTCCGGGGGGACCGGGGGTAGGCTTGTTGGGAAGAAAGGAAGGTTGTGATGTACAAGTTGCTATTGAGCATGCTGTTGCTCATGTTGGGAACTGGATTCGCGCTGGCTCAAGAACCGGCGGATCCCGCGAAGGCACAGAACGACACGGCTCCCGCCACCAAACCAGAGGTGAAGGATACAGCCGCCAAAGCGGAAACCGAAAACAGCGACAATCTAGCATTTCGTATGCCGACGTGGCAAATCGGGGTTTCGCTCATCACTTTGGTACTGCTCATTCTCATCATCTTCCAAAATATGATGCTTGGGTCCAAGGTGGAGAAACTGCAAAACAAGTCTTGAGGATGGCAGTCCAACACCAGGACTGGAAAAGTTCCAAAGGGAATCTGTTTTCGATTAGCACAAGGAACAAACGGCACACTTCCAAGAGAAACGCATTCTCCTGTCCCTCTCGTTTGTGCCCGTTCGGATTCGAGCAACCACGGGTTGCTCATTTCTTGAAGAATGTTGTGGATCGCCACCTTTCACAGCCGCTCCAACACGGCCTCGGTCACTTCGACGGTCTTGGCGGAGCCGCCCAGATCGGGAGTGCGAGGCGTGCCGGCTTGGAGGACGTGGGCCACGGCTTGGCGAATGGCGGCCGCGCTGTTCGCCAAGCCCAAGTGGTCCAGCATCATGCTGGCCGACAAGATCGCCGCCAGCGGATTGGCGATGCCCTTGCCGGTGATGTCCGGGGCCGAGCCGTGGACCGGCTCGAACATGCTCGGATAGGTCCGCTCGGGGTTGATGTTGGCGCTGGCGGCCAAGCCCATGCTGCCGGTGACGATGGCGCTCAGGTCGGTCAAGATGTCGCCGAATAGATTGCTGGCCACCACCACATCAAAGGCTTCGGGCTTGCGCACGAAGTCCATGGCAGCGGCGTCGATCAGCAGCGAGCGCGCGGCCACGTCAGGATAATCGGCGGCCACGGCCCGGAATACCTCGTCCCACATCACCATGCCAAAGGCCATCGCGTTCGATTTGGTGATGGACGTAACCTGCCGGCGCCGCTTTCTGGCCCCCTCGAAAGCCGCCCGCATGACGCGCTCGCAGCCGCGGCGGGTGAAAATCGACGTTTGGATGGCGACCTCGTGTGGCGTGCCCGGATACAGCCGGCCGCCGCACGGCGCGTATTCCCCTTCCGTGTTCTCGCGATACACCATCATGTCAATCGAACCGGGCGGCTTGTCGCGCAGCGGCGTCGGCACGCCATCAAAGAGGTAGGCGGGGCGCAAGTTCAAATACAGATCGAAGCGGCGCCGAATAGGGAGCAACAGACCGTGGACCGGAATCTGATCGGGAACGGCAGGGCTGCCAATCGCCCCCAAGAAGATGGCATCGTGCCGTTGCAGCACTTCCAAACCATCGTCCGGCATCATCTTTCCCGTTTGCTGGTAATAGGCCGAATTCCAAGGGAGTCGGTTCCAGCTGATTTCAGCCCCTTCGCGGCGCGTGGCGGCATCCACCACGCGAATCGCTTGGTCAATCACTTCGGGTCCGATGCCATCGCCGCCAATCACCGCGATTCGCAAAGCTGCCATTGCAATAGGTCTCCGCTTGGTCTATAAGTCCGCCGTTTGGCTGCCTGGGTGAGATTATCAATCTAGCTGGCCGGGAGAGTGGGTCAAGATGCGAGCCAGTGATTGTCCTAAACCTGTCTGGAAGTGCTCCAAGGGTTCATCGGTTCGCGAGGCTGGTCCCTTCCCCACGCGAACGGGTAAATCCCGAACCCCTCTGCGGAGCAGCGGGCTGATCGTGTGTTTGGCGTTGGCCCTGGGCTGCGCGCAATCACCCGCGCCGCGCCGCTTGGGGGATCCGATGCTGGGATCGTCCCCGACCGCGCCGCTGTCGCATCATCCGGTGTCCGTTCCGGCCGGCAGCGGCACGGCGTCGGCTCCGGCGGTCCCCGGCTTCCCGACAAGCAACGCTGCCCTGGCCAGCGGCATGACCCGGCCGCTGAGCACTGGTGGCGACGCGCGGATTGCCCCCCCCGCGCCGGGCACGGCGCCCGGTTGGCAAGGCGTGCAACCGGCTTCGCCCCCCTCGGTTTCTTCCCCCGCCGCGCCGGTCAATGGCTCACCGTTGCCGCAACCCGTGCCGGCCCAACCCCCCGCCGCCGTTCTGGCGCGTGGCGTGGCCCCCACCGCCGCCCAAGTCGCCACTTATGAACAGGCCCAAGCCATCCTGACGGCGCGCGGCGTGCGTTGGCAACGGCTCGAAACCTGGGGGGACAAAGGAGAATGGAAATTTACCTGCTCCATTCCCAATCCCCAAAACCAATTCATCAGCCGCACCTACGAAGCTCGCGCCAGCAACGATCTCACCGCCATTCGCGCCGTGCTGGAACAGATGGAACGGGAACGATAACGAATCAAGAAGCCGTGAAGCGTTTCACGGGCGAGCCATCCCGCCCATTTCCCGCTGGGAAAGCATATGTCAGTCCCACCGGGGTCATGGTGCTTCTTGGAATCCAACAAGGTGAAAAACCGACTGACGGTGCCTCTTGGCCAAACGAAAGCTGGCTGACCATGACAAGCAATTATCTGTATCACCTCGTCTCCCCCGCTCGTTGGCGCGCCGATGCCGACCAACCTTATCAGGCCGATTCGTTGGCCGTAGAGGGATTCATCCATTGTTCGCGGCGCGCGCAGGTGGAACGGATCGCCAATCTCTTTTACGCGCGCGCGCCGGAATTGGTGGCGTTGGTGATCGATGTCAACAAATTAACCAGCCCCGTCCGCGATGAGGACGCCGGCACCGGTGAGCTGTTTCCCCATGTGTACGGTTCGATCAACCGCGATGCGGTGATTCAGGTTGTGCCCTTGCAACGCGACGCAACGGGGCAATGGGTGTTGCGTTCAGAGTGACACGTTTCGCGTGCCAGCCAGCGCTGAGACAAACCGTACTTCCGTGAATACAATTCTCCGCATCGATCCCAATGGATCGTGTGCGCCGCTGGCGAGCGCGCGACACGAATTTTCCGAACCCCCAACGATTCACCATCCACCATCATGCCGACAACCATTCATGCTACCGCCGAGGCCATTCGACAGGGCCGGCTGACCCCTTTGGATGTCCTCGATCAATGCCTGGAACGGATCGACCGGCTGGAAAGCTGGGTGCGAGCCTGGGTCTTCGTGGATCGAGACGAAGCCCGCTTGCAGGCCCAACAACTGACCGAGGAAGCAAAACGCGGGATCTGGCGCGGGCCGTTGCATGGCATCCCGCTGGGAATCAAGGATATATTTGATGTCTGCGATTGGCCGACGGCGGCGGGGTCGCAGCGCTGGGCGCAGGCCATCGCCCGCCGGGATGCCACCGTGATCGAACGGCTGCGGCGTGCCGGGGCCGTGTTGCTGGGCAAGACGGTGACGACGCCGTTCGCCAGCTTTGACCCATCCGTGACACGCAATCCCTGGAATGCCGAACGCACGCCGGGCGGTTCTAGCAGCGGCTCGGCGGCGGCGGTGGCCTGCGGCATGTGCCTGGGAGCGCTGGGTTCGCAGACGGGCGGCTCGATCACTCGCCCCGCCTCCTTCTGCGGCGTGGCCGGCTGCAAACCCACCTTTGGCCGAGTCAGCTGCGATGGCGTCATGCCGTTGGCGCCATCGCTCGATCATCCGGGACCGATAGCCAACTGTGTCCGCGACCTGGCCTACTTGCTACAAGTCATGGCTGGCTCCGACCCGCGCGATCCGGCGTGCAGCTCGCGCCCCGTTCCCGACTATCGGGCCGCCTTGACCCGACCACGAGGCAAGCCGCGCCTGGGCCGGTTGCGGGGCCTGTTTGAGGATCATGCCGAAGCAGCGATGAACCGGCTCCTCGATCAAGTGACAGAGCATTTTCAAAAAAACGATATTCAAGTGACCGACATCGCCTTGCCCGGCAGCTTCCCGGACGTGACGCGCCGCCATTATGACATGATGGCCGTCGAGGGGGCGGCCTTTCACGAAGCCCGTTTCCGCCGTCACCCGGAGGACTATCCACCGAAGATTCGCCAGCTCATCGAGGACGGCTTGGCGTGTTCCGCGACGGACTACGCCCGCAGTCGGGATTTCCAACAGCAGCTGCGGGCCGAGATGCTTCCCTGTTTCGAGCTGGTCGATGCCCTGCTCGCCCCAGCCACCTGCGGTCCCGCCCCCGACGCCAGCACCACCGGCAATCCAATGTTTCAAGCGCCGTGGAGCTTCACCGGCTTACCGACCGTATCCTTTCTAGCTGGCCATCATGATCATGGAATGCCCATGTGTATTCAATTGATCGGCCTTCCGTGGTCCGAAGCGGAGCTGTTTCCGGTGGCGGAACGGTGTGAACAAGTGCTGGCAGTGGCGAAGCGAGACGTGCCCTCGCCTTGAGAGCAGGTCGTGCAAAGCTACCGTGGCGACACCAAGGACCCGAATTTTTCAGCCGTCGCGTTGCTCTGCTGTTCATGCCCGACTTGACAGGGTTGGCGATTCACGTTTAGATACCCCATCATATTACTCCGGTAACAAAGAAACTCCGAGCGCGCGACTTGGCGGGGATGCAGGGAATGGACAACAACTGGCGGTCCTATGTGGTGGAACTGGTGGGCACGTTTATGTTCGTGCTGCTGGCGAGTGGGGCCGTATGCACCAGTTATCTGCCCGCCGACCAGTCCGGCAAAGTGTATCCCGATCTGACCGCGATGGCCTTGGCCCAAGGCTTCGCGCTGGCGGCGCTGCTGGGTGTCACGCCACGGTTTTCGGAGGGCTGTCTCAATCCGGCCATCACGTTGGCCTTATGGGTGTTCAAACGGTTGGAGCTGCGCAAACTCGGTGGCTTGCTTGCCGCTCAGCTGCTCGGCTCGTTTCTGGCTGGTTTGGTGTTGTGGCTGTCGTTCTGGGAAATCGTCTTGCGCGACGCTCGGCTCGGCGCCCCGCATCTGAATGCTAAAGCATTCGGCTTGCCCGATGCTTCCTTCGCCAGCGCCTTGTTAAGTGGTATTGGCTTCGAGTTGCTCCTGTCGTTCATTGTCACGTTGGTCATCTTCGCCACACTGCTTGATCCCCGCGCGCCGCGGTTCGGCGGCTTGGCGGCGGGGCTGGCCTTATCCGCCGTGATCTTCATGGGCTACTATCTCACCGGGGCCGCCGTCAATCCAGCGCGCTGGTTCGGCCCCGCGCTGTGCGAACGGTTTCTGCTCGGCATGCCCGACGCCTTGGACGATCACATCATCTACTGGCTGGGACCGATTCTGGGCGCCTTGGCGGCGGGTGGGTTGTACACATTCTGCATGATGCCCGCGGATGTCGAATCAACAGAGAGTGCGGCCATCAAACCGCGCGAGCGCAAGTAACCCGGCTTTCCCCTAAGCCGGGGTACTCTCGCGCGATTTCTCAGGGAGGGGATAAGATCGGATCAAACCATGCGACCGCTCACCTTGGACGACCTGCTGCCGCTGGAGGAATTCGCCAACCGGCGCCGGGAGTTCTTCGATTCGCTCCAGCGCTATCTGGATCAATATCGGCGGGTCCGATTGGGACCGCGCCTGACCCTGCGCTTTGAAAATCGGCAAACGCTGTGGTTTCAAGTACAAGAGATGATTCGCATCGCCCGGTTGCGCGATCCCCAGCTGCTCCAACGAGAGTTGGACTTGTACAACCGGCTGCTGCCAGGCCCCAATCAGCTTCAGGCCGCGCTGATCATCACCATCACCGATGCCAGCCGATTGACCGAGGAATTAACCTTTTGGCAAGGACTGACCGGCGGCGCCCTGCGGCTGGTCGTGGGCAAAAACGCCATTCCCGCGACACTCACGACCTGCCGCCCCGAGGATCGCTGCACCGGCGCCGCGCATTGGCTGCAATTCGCTTTTGACGCCTTCAGCCGCAAAGCCCTAAGTGACTCTCGCCAACCCGCTTTCTTGCGAGTCGAATACGACACCTACCACCACGACAGCCCGCCGTTGAGCGACGATGTCCGCCAAAGTTTGCTCGACGATCTGGAACTGTCCGACCGGGACGCGGCATAAGGGAGAACAGAAAGAGAAAAAGGGGGCTTCGCCAGGGTAAAGCGTTCCAGCTTTACCCTGGCGAAGCTTGGCCTACGCGTGCGAACCGAATGACGAACCATTCGGAAACGGCGTTCAGCCGCGCACGGCGTCGGCCTCGGGTAGCTTCGCGGGCCATTCTCCGAAACTGCTCTAACGTCCATGCTCGCGGGATTCATCGGTTCGCACGGCGGGTCGCGGCTTCGCGCGGACCGCTGGGGCATCGGCTGCTTTCTCGGATGTCAAATCGTCGTCATCCAGTACCAGCGGCGGTTTGCCGAACCGCTGGCGCAGCCGATTGACGGAGGCCAACACCTGTGGCCGCGTGATGAGCTTGCGTTCCAAGGTTCGCTTGCCGGGAAAATCCAGCAGCATCAAGCCAATCAAGATGGTCAGAATCCCTTGTCCTGGTACGCCTGGTAGGGCCAACACCGCTCCCACCGCCACCAACAACAAGCCGAACAGATTCTTGACGATCAAACCGATCCAGCGCAAGATCGGATGCTGATCTCCCCAGAAGTAGATATGTTGATGATCTTGACGAAAATAGGTGGCCGGCATGCGCACGATCACGAACCCCACGGCGGCGATGCTGCCGAAGAAGGAGAGCAAGAAGAAGCCCATGCCGAACACCCATTGTTGCCAGGTGGGCAACTCGCGCAGGTATTCAACGACAGTCCATAGCCAATCGAACATTGCCGAACTCTTTGGGATAAACAGTCTCCCTTCATGCCGTCCCCGTCCCTGAATCAAGCCGCTGTGGTATCCTATGTGGGTCAAGGGCCGGTATCAAGTTGGCCCGCTCGTATCCATTCCGCGTCTAGCCGCCACTTCTCCCTATGCGATGGCCCTCTTGGACGATAAACTCATGGCTAAGAAACCATCCGACAAACCCCTCGCCCCCCACGAAGGGCTTGTCGGATGGTTTCAAAGGATTCGCATTATTACCTGGCCAACCGGGTGCGTCTGTTCCCGGTGCAACGCTTTGGCGGCGAGCGCTTATGGCGGATGAATATCTTTACTGTCCCTCGTGCAACAACAAAGTGAAAGTGCCGGAAGCCATGCTGGGACAGGTGGTGCAATGCCCGTTGTGTTTTCTCGTCTTTCGTGCGCCGACTCGTGGCCAGAACCACCAACCCCAACCCACGTCCACCGGCGCGACCCCGCCAGCGCCCCCCGTGCCGGCCGCGCCGCTCCCTGAAATCCCGCCGCGATCAGAAGTGGCGAACACCGAGCGAGAGGAACAAAACGAGCAGATTCGCCGCGCCCTGCGCTGGCCGGCGATTGGATTATTGCTGTTTGGCTTGTTTGGCATCTTCATGATAGCCCGGGAAGCCAACGGTTTGTTGTTCCAACCCGATGCGTACCTGGATCAAGCCAACGAACAAATGGAAAACATGCTGGCGGCTGCTGGCTTGGCGGCTTTGCATCAACCTCTGGATCGCCAGGTGCAGTACGTCGTCTTTTTGATGACCTTCGGACTATTCGCCGCCATCAACATTATCATCACGCTGGCCGCTTACAACATGCTGCAACTGTGCCGTTACGGTTTGGCGGTGTTTGGCTCATGTCTGGCCTTGCTCAACTGTAATGTGCCGATTTGTTTGGTCGGCTTTCCGTTCGCCATTTGGGCGTTGGTGTTGCTGATGAACCCGCGGGTCAGAAATGCCTTCGATTCTTGAGCGCGGCAGCGGCAGGCTATCGAGGAAATCATGATGGAACCGATTCTTTGTCCCCGCTGTAAAGGTTCGGTCTTGGTCCCTGGAGAAAGCGAGCAGAAGCTGGTTTGTCCTTCCTGTAAGGCGCAAGTCACCTTGCTCGACGAATCTCGGACCGAAAACCGCGCGCGTATGGAGGTGGACACAACGGAATCAGCAGCGGATTACCAGCTGCGCCGCAAGGCGGAACGGGCCGTGCGCGGGCCGGCTTGGGGATTGATGATCACGGGGATCGTTGGTTTGTTGTTCAACATCTGTCATTTGGGGCGGTCGTTGTACACGGATCGTGAGTTGGTCCGTGTGCCCCTTGGCGTCATAACGGGAGAATATGGACTGTTGGTGCCGCCCCGCACGGTTTCGGACAAGCTGTTAATCGGTGGTTTCGCCGCGGCGCATGGGGGCATCCTTCTGGGGGGCTGGCGGATGTGGCATTTGCGCGGCTACCTGCTGGCGCAGCTCGCCAGCTGGCTGGCGATGCTCAATTTTCTCATGGGTTGGTGCCTGCTGGGACTGATCGGTTATCCCTGCGGCGCCTGGGCGTTTTTGACCCTGCGCAAACCGGAGATCCGCAAAGGTTTCGCATTGCGGCGCGCGTCCGGGGGGGAATGATTAGGCCCGTGGGAAGCGACAGCCTGCCCTGTTTCGGCGCCAGACTCTCGATTCATTGTGGATGCTCAAATGACTATGACCCCCACGGGGTCTTATTGGTAAGTGCTGGCCACCCCCAATCTGTCCACGTCATGAACTTCATGATCGCGGCATGACCAGCGCCCTTATCCAGATTCCTGAAAGGTGAACGTCTCGAACATGTCCGACCTACCCTACCACATCGTCATTGGTTTGGAAGTTCATGTTCAACTCCTGACACAGACCAAGCTGTTCTGCGGGTGCGGCACGCGCTTCGGGTTGCCGCCGAATTCAGCGACCTGTCCGGTGTGCTGTGGGATGCCAGGGGTGCTGCCGGTGATGAATCGGCAGGCGTTCGAGCTGGCCTTGCGGGCGGCGTTGGCGTTGAATTGTCAAATTGCCCGCTTCACCAAATGGGACCGCAAGAATTACTACTATCCCGATCTGCCTAAGAATTATCAGATCAGCCAGTACGACTTGCCCTTTAGCCATGATGGTTGGCTAGAAATTGTCACAGAGCAAGGGGCGAAACGCATCGGCATCATCCGGGTGCATTTGGAGGAGGACGCCGGCAAAATGCTGCACGACGAACAGGGGGGCGGCCGGGATAGTTTGGTCGATTTGAACCGCACCGGCACGCCTCTGTTGGAAATCGTCAGCCGCCCTGACATCCGCGCGCCGGAGGAAGCCAAGGCGTATCTGGAAGAAATTCGTTTACTGCTGCGCGAGCTGCGGGTGTCCGATTGCGAGATGCAAGAAGGCAGCCTACGCTGCGATGCCAATGTCAACATCCATGTCCCCCACGCCGACGGCGTCGTCGTGGCCACGCCGATTGTCGAAGTCAAGAACCTCAACAGCTTCCGGGCCGTCGAACGAGCCACGCGCTACGAAGCGCAACGACAACATGAGGAAGTGCAAGCCAAGCTTGGCGGCGCCTGGGAACTCCTGCCGCCGCATGGCAGTTCCGTGCGCCAGATCGGCGAGCGCAAGAATGGCGCCTTGCGCCCCGTCTCGAAAGCCACGGCGGGTTGGAACGAGGAACGCGGCATCACGCAGATGCAGCGCCGCAAGGAGGAAGCGTCGGATTATCGCTATTTCCCGGAACCGGACCTGGCGCCGGTGGTCGTCGATGAGGCCTGGTTGGACCGGGTGCGGGCCGAGGTGGGGGAGCTGCCGGCGGCTCAGCGCCAGCGCTTGCCGAAGCAATATGGCTTGTCGGAGTATGATGCCGAGGTGCTGACCCGCCAGGGACGAGCCTTCGTCGCTTATTTCGAGGATGTGGCCCAGCGCTGCGGCGATGCCAAGACTGCTAGTAACTGGTTGACCAATCAAGTGTTGCAAACTTTGAACGAACGTAAGCAAACCATCACGGATTTTCCGTTGTCCGCCGCCGCCTTGAGCGATCTCATCCAGCGCGCGCGCCAGACGGGCTTGCCGGCCCAGAAAGCGCGTGAGGTCTATGCGCACATGTTGGACACTGGAGTATCGGTGGACCAAGCGTTTCAGCGACTCGGCATCCAGACGGTGGATGAAGGACAACTGCTGGACATCGTGCGGCGAGCCATTGCCAATAATCCCAAAGCCGTCGCCGATTTCAAGAATGGCAAGACCAAGGCCGCCGAGGCCATCAAGGGGGCCATCATGCGCGAAGCCAAAGGGATGGCCAAAGTCGATGTGGTGCAACAACTGTTATTCCAAGAGCTGGCGACCAGCGAACCGCCGGATCCGTCATCCTGAGAATTCACGAGGCGGGCACGTCCACCGCTGCCCTGCTCTTGAATCCCGGATGATCGACACCTTTGAACCAGTTTCATGACAGGCCCGCAGCCGCTCCAGTAACACTCCGAGGGCAGTCTTTCCTTTGTGAAAGTTTCACGAATTATTCACCTAATCCCAGCGGCAAGCGTCCGCCGTGAAAGCGACAATGCCACCAATGCCCAGAAAGGTGGTCATCATGGCCGTGCTGTCCACAACGGATGATTTCGTGGAACTGCTGCGGAAGAGCGGCGTGTTGGACGAAACCACGCTCACGGAGTATTTGACGAAACTGCGTCGTTCGAGTTTTCCCACGGAAGTGAAAGCCTTGGCCAGCGCCTTGGTCCGCGATGGGTTACTCACGCATTTTCAGGCCCGGCAACTGCTCATCGGGAAGTGGATGGGCTTTACCCTGGGCAAGTATCGCGTCCTGGAACATCTCGGCGACGGCGGCATGGGCAAGGTGTACTTGTGCGAGCATCTGGTCATGCGCCGCTTGGTGGCAGTCAAGGTGTTGCCTTCGCGCCAACTGGAGCAGCCCGGCGCTTTGGAGCGCTTCCACCGCGAGGCCCGCGCCGTCGGTGCCCTGGATCATCCCAACATCGTCCACGCTTATGACGTCGATTGCGTGGACCGGATGCACTATCTAGTCATGGAATTCGTGGACGGCAGCAGCTTGCATGACATTGTCAGCAAACACGGCCCGCTATCGCCGCTGCGGGCGGCCCACTACATTCGGCAGGCCGCCCAAGGCTTGCAACACGCTCATCTGGCTGGCTGGGTGCATCGGGACATCAAGCCTGGCAACATCTTGTTGGATCGACAGGGGGTCATCAAGATTCTCGACATGGGCTTGGCCCGCATGTTTGACGACGCCAATGATGCGATCACCAAGAACTTCGATGACAATGCCGTGCTTGGCACCGCCGATTATCTGGCCCCCGAACAAGCCGTCAATAGCTCCGACGTGGACATCCGGGCCGACATTTACAGCCTGGGGGCCACGTTCTATTTCTTGCTCTGCGGCAAGGCGCCGTTCGAGGAGGGGAAGGTGGCGCAAAAACTGTTGTGGCACCAAATGAAACCACCCACTCCCTTGCGCGACCGCAATCCCCAGGTGCCCGAAGGATTGGCCGCCATCGTGGACAAAATGATGGCCAAGGACAAGACGCAACGCTACCAGACGCCAGCCGAGGTGGTGGCCGCCTTGGTCCCCTGGACGAAAACCGCCATTCCACCCCCCGCCAGCGAGGAGCTGCCGCGCCATTGCTTGGCCATCCGCCGACGGATGCAGCATGATGGCGGTGCCAGGACAGCAACCGACATGGACACATCCCATCAAGATGCCGATTACCTGACATTAACGGACATGAGCATGGCGTTATCCCGGCGCGCCGACGCGGCGGCCGACGCCAATGCCCAGCCCGTGCCAATCTCAAAATGGGGGATAGTCATCGTGGCCACGGTCTTCGTGCTCTTTGGCGGCAGCCTGGCGTTCTGGCTTGCCTTCTTTCCAACGCCGCCGACTCCCTCGGCTTCATCCGCGCGCCCCGGTACGTCGGCGTCAGCCACCATGCACACCACGCCGCCGTCCACGCTGTTAGCGAATCAGCACAATCCCGACGGCGTCATCGACGCGGCGGAAGCCGCCAAGCACGTTAAGAAGAAATGCACGGTGGCCATGACGGTGCGGGCGACCGGCGTGGCCAAGAATGGGACGACGATCTTTCTCAATTCCGAAACCGATTTCCGCAGCCCCATGAATTTTAATGTGGTCATGCACAAGACCACGGTGGATAAATTCCAGAAGAAAGGCATCCCAGCGCCAGCCGATTACTTCAAGAACAAACGTATCCATGTCACCGGGACCATTGAGGAGTACGATAACAAACCGCAGATCGTCGTCACGGACCCCGATCAGATTCAAGTCGTGGCTAAGAAAGATTGAGCCTGAACATCAGTTGTCCACGCTGAGTTTCTCCCTCAGACTCAGCACCTCATCCAAGCCGAGCACTTGCTTGATCTCGGCGAAGGTCATCATGTCCACGCCGGGCTGATCGGCGCGCCCTGTGGTGAGCAAGGCTTGGATGAGCTTCAACATGACTGCTCCTGTTACCAGCAGGCTTTCGATGGGGCAGACCACGATCTTGTAACCAAGCTGTCCTAATTGCTCGACTGGCAAGATCGGCGTCACGCCGCCGGTGAGCATGTTGACGAGCAAGGGGTAACGTACCTTTTGTGGAATTAATTCCAGCTCCGCTTGGCTCCGTGGCGCTTCGATGAAGCAGACGTCGGCTCCCGCCGCCCCGTAGCGGTTGGCGCGGTCGATGGCCCCGTCGATCCCCTCGACGGCGCGGGCGTCGGTGCGGGCCACGATGACAAAATCGGGATCGCGGCGCGCGTACTGGGCCGCCTTCAGTTTCAACACCATGTCCTCAATGGGGATGATCTGCTTTCCCTCGAAATGGCCGCAGCGTTTGGGCGTGACCTGATCCTCCAACAAGATGCCGGCGGCCCCGGCCTGCTCGAACTCACGCACGGTGCGAACGACGTTATGCAAATCGCCGTGGCCGGTGTCGCCGTCCGCCACGACGGGGATGGACACCCGCTGGGCCATGCGGCGCACGGCATCGGCCATCTCGGTCAGGGTGAGCAACCCCACGTCTGGCAGTCCCAGCATACTGGCCGAGGTGCCAAACCCACCGCTAAACACCGTCTCCAACCCCGCCGCCTCGACCAGCCGGGCCGTGAACACGTCATGCGCCCCCAGGCTTCGGATGACTTCTGATCGTCGTAGCAGCTCACGTAATTGTCGCGTCGTGGACATGATGGGGTTCCCATGGTCAAGGATTCATGGCTTCGAGGACTCAACGATACGGGATAGATGAGGAAAAATCCAGTCGTCGCCAACTCTCGGTTGGAGCTTCTCTCCAACGGGTTGGGAACCTTGGAAGGGGATTACCGAGGGACTAACGCTCCCCGCTCGCTGGGAAGCAATCTAAACCGCCTCTCAGGACTTCAGCGATACTTCTTTTTTCCTGGTTCGCGGTGTCTCGCGCCGCTGTTTCTCCTTGGGCCGTCCCGCCCGCGCCCGCCAGCGCGGCGGCGCGAGGATGAAGGTAGCCAGCACCACGACGGCGAAAGCAAGGTGCAACACGGTGAAGACCCACGGCTCGCAATCATAATACAAAAGGTTGTGCATGAGCCGACCCACGAAGGTTCCTTCCACCGCCTGTTGCCCAGCCAGAGTGCGCAGCTGCCGTTCCCAGACCGTGAGTGGGCATTCGATGTTCCATAGCGCTTCACCCGCCACGATGCCAATGGCTAGTAAATGAGCGAGACGGAACCATACATTGCGCACCCAGCCCCAGCCGAACAGCAAACCGATAAGGATGGCGATTTGCCCCAGCACCACGAAGGCCACATAAGCCACGTGAACGGCAACCACGATGTCCGCGAGCAAAGCGTAGCGCATGTTGCAATCACTGCTGTTGGAAGGATGAACGCTAATTCGGAAAAAGGTCTTCCTATTCGCATGATCCCGACTGCTCCGCTTTATTCCCGCGCCTTGGCCCGGCTCAGTCGGTCATGTACTGCCAGCCACTCGTCATCTTCAGGGGGCAAGTCCACAACGATGCGCTCCACGCCAGCTGCGTCGAGCTGATGGAGGGCGGCGTAGAGCTGGGCGGCGTAGGCCGGGGCGCTGGCGGGCATGACAATCACTTGCAAATTAGATGGGCAGGATGCGTGCGGCGCCGCGAACGTCAGCCAACCGACGCGCCGCCCCTGGTTCAGCAGCCCGCGCACGTGCTCGGCGCTGGCATCCGCCACGCACTCCAACGGAGCGGCGGGGGCGTAGTGGCGGCGCATGAGACCGGGAGCGGGCAACGCTTCTTGATCCGACGTGATCTTGGGCGGCTGGCGCTCGATGGGGCCGATCACTTCCTCCAGCGCGGCGGGACTGACCAGACCCGGACGTAGCAGGCGCGGCGGCACGGTGGTCAAATCGAGCACGGTCGATTCCAGGCCGCCAGCAGTGGGGCCCGCATCGAGCAGCAAGTCAATCCGCCCCTGTAGACCCCGTAACACATGCCCCGCTTGCGTGGGGGACAGACAGGTTGAGCGGTTGGCGCTGGGGGCGGCGATGGGAAGTCGGGCGGCCCGGATCAGGGCCAAGGCGACCGGATGAGCGGGCACGCGAAGTCCCACGGTGGGCAGCCCGGCGCTCACCGCGCTGGGAATCTCCGGTCGCTTGGGGAGCACCAACGTCAGCGGGCCGGGCCAGAAGCAGTTCGCCAGCCGCGCCGCCGTCGCCGGCCAATCCGCGACCAGCGCCTGAGCTGCCGTCGCGCTGGCCACATGGACGATGACCGGATTGATGGCCGGGCGTCCCTTGGCGGCGAACAGGCGTGTCACCGCTTCGACATTGAGCGCATCCGCCCCCAAGCCGTACACTGTCTCTGTCGGAAACGCGACCAAGCCGCCGCGGCGCACGATCTCGGCGGCGTGGGTGATGACGGTTTCATCTGGTTGTTGGGCGTCGATGGCGATGATTTCAGTCTTCATGAGGGGATTATATGCGTGGTCCGCTGGCTTTGAAATGGACTTCCTTTTGTCTCATCCTCATCCACTTCTTGCTGTTGGGCGGTTTGGGTTTGCTGAGCGGTTGCGGCGGCTCATCCTCTTCGCCGCCCATCTTGATCGCTTACTTAAGTCAATCCGGGGATGATCACGCGACATGGGAACAGCAACGCCAAGGGGTGATCTTGGCCGTCGAGGAAGCTAATCAGGGGACGGACAAGGTGGGGCAACGGGAAGTGGTCGCACTGGTGCCCGAACCGGTGCCGCAAGAGGATATGTTGCAAGCCGAGGCCGTCCGGCTGCTCGCGGTCAACAAGGTGGCTGCGCTCCTGGGTGGCGAGAACGTGGCGGCGACCGAACGCTTGGCCAAAATCGCTCCTACTTACAACGTGCCGGTGCTGACGACGGCCTCCTTACCAGCGCCGGCGATCCAGCCATACACGTTCACCCTGGACGTTTGCCCGCCAGACCAGGGACGGGCACTCGCCACCTTCGCCAGGGAAGACGCGCAGGCGCGGCGCGTGGCCGTGCTGGTGGAGCACCAAGAGCGCTGGGGACGGGCTTTGGCCGAGGCGTTTATCCAAGCATTATCCGCGCATGACGGCCTCGAAGTCCGCCGCTGGAACCTGTCCGCTCCGGACGACGTGACGGAGATCATCCCCCCATTGGTTTCCTGGCAACCGGACACGGTCTTGCTCGCGGGCAAGGACGAGTGCTTGTCTGTCATCCACGCGCTGACCAACCCCATGAGTGAGAAACCCCTGCGCGAGCCGGTTGCGTTTTTGCTCGGCGGTCTGGCCACGCGTCGGGTCGCGCCGCTGGCCACTTCTCTAAGTGGTTTGGAGATCCCGCACTCCCTGTATCAAGCCACTGTCTTCACTCCTCGCGCGGACATGGACACGATCCAGACATTCACGCGAACCTATGAGCAACGCTTCGGCCAGTTTCCCGACGCCCCCGCCGCGCTGGCCTACGATAGCGTCCGCTTGCTGCTGACGACTATGCGACAAGCAGGGACCACCGATGGCCCCGCTATCCGCCGGGCGCTGGCCCAGACACGCGACTTCCCCAGCCTCACCGGGCCGCTATCGATTGGCGCCAACCACTGGACCCATCGCCCCGTGTTCATCCTGCACTGGCGGAAAGGGGAGACGAAGGTAGTGAGGCGGTTTGAAGGGAGTAAGTAGGAGATGAGGTTGAGAATGCGCATGGCGATCCAAACGCGGATGACATCCCCATTTATGGATGGACAGTGCCATATGCGCGATGTACAGATTATGCCATTGCCGGTTGCGTTGGTCGAGAGCGGTTCGCACACGGATGGCATACGCTCGCTGGTATTCCCGGAATGCTTCGAATGGTCTTCGCTGCGTTGATCCGCGCACGCAGTCGGCGTAGCTTGGCTCCGCGGGCTATTCTCCGAACCAGATTGTCGATTCAGCTGTCATGGCTCAGATTTTCTCAAAGAAATCCCAGCCGCTGGGATGCCCTTGGAGAAATTCTCCTGCGAAGGCCCTGAAAAAACACGAGCTACCACTTCACTTTTGCTCAAAAGCCGTTTGCACCTCCGCGAATTTTACGATTTGCGTTTGCGGGGGTGGATAATCGGTATTCCCTTCATTATTGATAAAGCGATAGATCCATTGATTTGACTGCTTCGAGTAGTCATACACCGCGACCGCCTTGTGAACGAAACGGATGTTTGCTTCCCCTTCCGGCTTGGTGACGGCGTAGTCGAAGCGAATCGTCCCTTTCCAGGGATAATTCACACGCTCGTTGATGTCGGTCTGTTCGTTCACCTCAGCCTTGTATGCCGTCAACGCGGAGCCTTTGGCTTGAAGGAAGGCTTCGAGTCGTGCTTTCTTCGCGTCGGTAATCTTTTTGAATTGCTCATCCGGCGATAGCGATGGCTCCGGGGAAGTGGATGAACCACAACCTGCTAGAGGGAACAGGGCTATCCCCAACAAGATGTGATACGACATGGAAATCAAATGAGGGAACCACTTGCTAGGTTGCTGGTGTATCATGAAAGTTTCCCGCGTTGAAAAGGGTTGGCAAGGATATGAATGGCTAAAGCGGTTCGGCCCGCCGCTAACAAAATGTCCGCCTCCGCCAAGCGATCTTGCCAGGCAATTTCCAAATCCGCCACCGACGTTCCCATCCTGGTAAATGTCCTATCCATGACCACTCACTCACACTTCAAACACCTCGCGCACGGCCACTTGGAAACCGGGGCTCTCGTCCGCCACGGTCAGCGTGTCGGCATCGGTGAATACCTGACTTTGTGTCATTGTAGTCAACGCTTGATGGATAAACAAATATCTTAGGCACCTGAAGCAGGTGGCGTTTCCTTTCGGAGATACCTGAGACGACGATTGTTACGTGGCCCCGAACAGCCATCGGGGGATTATTTTGCTCTTGACCGCGGATGGCTCAAGAACTATATCCGCTCAGCCGAATATGGATAATGGCCGGCTCGGATGCCGCATGTCTCTGGAAACTTTTCGCCGGTTGACCCACGGCAGTTAAGGTAGCTGCTCCTATCGCGCGATGGCGAAGGTTTCTCGTTGTCCGATGAGTGCTTTCCACAAATTCGCTATCCATCTTAAACGACGAAATGGGGCCGGGGCTGTTTGCCTAGCCATTGTTGTTCGCGCGAATGCTCCCGGTCTCGGTCCAGAAAGGATATTCCATGAAACGTTTACGATTGGTTGTCATGCTTTCCTTGTCCATCGCCTTGGGAATGACAACTAGAGGACAAGCTCAGACCCTGTCCAATCTCGACAGTGTTGGACAGTCAGCGCTGACTGGGGCGGCGGCGCGACACAAGTATGTATTCCTGTTTTTCTACCGACATGATGACGACACTACACGGCGCCAGAAAGCAGTCGTGGACGCGGCGGTCAATGGCATGGGCGGCATGGTGGAATTGGCCGCCGTGTCGATCCAGGATCCAGCGGACAAAGCGCTCGTGGATCGTTTCGGCGTCAGTCGGGCGCCCATGCCGCTGGTGCTGGCCGTGGCTCCGAATGGCGCCGTAACCAAGGCGTTCCTCACGCCATTCGATGCGCGGCAGTTCCAAACGGCTCTGGTGTCGCCGGCCACCCAGAGCGCCATGAAGGCCATGCAAGACCGGAAATTGCTTCTTTTGTGCCTGCACAACCCGGCGCGCCCCTTCGCGCCAACGGCTTTACAAGGAGTGACTGACTTCCAACGTGACAATCGCTACGCGCAGGCCGTGGTGGTGTTGGACGTCAACATTGCCGATCCACGAGAAGAAACGTTCCTTCAACAACTCCAGGTGCATTCCCAAGGGCCGTCCACGGTGTTGTTCATGGCCCCCAGCGGCGCCACGCTGGGGAAGTTTGAAGGCGGCGTGGCGGCCAAGGATCAGCTCATTCACAAGCTCCAGGCGGCGCAGTCGGGTTGCTGCCCTGGCGGGTGCTGCCCCGGTGGGTGCTGCGGTCCCAATGGCTGCTCCCCGAAGCAGTAACGGAACTTAACTCAGAAAGGAACCAGCTCATGAGACTACTCACTCTAATAGGTCGAGAGCTTTGGGAACGTAAATCCCAAATGATCACCAGTTTTTTGGCCATTTTTCTTGGTATCACGGCGGTAGTGGCCATCAAGACCATCACTTACTATTCCGAACGCGCCGTCGAACGCGAGTTGGATACTCTTGGAGCGAACGTGCTCATCTTACCCAAGTCGGTCTCGCTGCAAGATTATTACAGCGCTGATCTACACAACGAGACTTTACCGGAGGAATATGTCACTCGACTAGCGCTATCCGACATCCAAGGGGTGGATAATTTATCGCCTAAATTGTGCGTGCCCGTGCGCTTGCAAGATCATGGCTTTACCTTGACAGGCATCCTACCCAAAAGCGAGTTTCGGGCCAAGACAGCCTGGCAAGGCATTGGCATTTTCGCCCGCCCTCTGGGTTGCGGCGTGGTCGGCGATGTTGCCAGCATGCCGCCGCCGGACAGCCAGAAAACTTTGGTGCGCAAACGAGTGATTGAAACACTCGGCGATCATGAAACACTCATTGGCGCTGACGCCGCGGCTGTCTTAAAGTTGGGGGAAGGCGAAACCCTGTCTCTTTTCGGCGAGGATTTCACTATCCTGGCAGTATTGCCGCAAACGGGAACCGTCGATGATTCACGCATCTTCGCACATCTGCATACTGTGCAACGCTTGTCTGGCAAGGGTGAAGTGGTCAATGTGATCGAAGTAGTTGGCTGCTGCAAGAAAATCGCCGACGGACTCGTTGCCGGCATCAATCGTCTCTTGCCCGAAGCCAAAGTCGTGACCGTGACTCAGATCGTCGAAACGCAGATGAGGGTCAATCGCATGATGGAACGACTTTCGCTCCTCTTTCTGGGCATCATCGTCATTGTCGGCGGCGCTAGCATCGCTAACTACATGTACGCCAATGTACATGATCGCCGTAAGGAAATTGGCACCTTGATGGCGCTGGGAGCGACGCCGGGCTTGGTGTTACGGCTGTTTCTCATCAAAGCCCTGTTGTTGGGTTTGGTGGGCGGCTTGCTCGGTTATGTCGTGGGCACCGTGTTGGCCGTGCGATTGGGACCCTGGCTTGCTGGCGTCACGGTCTTGCCCATGCCCAGTCTGGCATTGTGGGGCCTGGGCATCGCCTTGGCGGTCGCGCTGCTGGCCAGCTATTGGCCTGCCCGTCAGGCCGCGCATCTGGATCCGAGTACCACCTTGCAGGAGGTTTAACCATGTTACAAGTGCGACAAGTAAGTAAGATTTATCAACAACGCCGTCGGCAACGAGTGGTGGCGCTAGATCAAGTGAGCCTGACCATTCCAGCGGGGGATTTCGTGGCTTTGGTCGGCCCCAGCGGTAGCGGCAAGAGCACTTTGTTGCTGATGCTCGGCGGCATGTTGACGCCGACCTTCGGCACAGTGTTCTTGCAGGAGCAATCGCTTTACGATCTGAGTGTGCCAGCACGGACGACCTTGCGGCGCGAACAAATTGGCTTTGTTTTTCAAAACTTCAACTTAGTCCCCTATTTGACCGCGCTAGAGAATGTTCAGGTTCCACTCTTCTTGGCGGGCTGGAAGCCGGCCGACCAGCGGCGCCAGGCGGCTGCCATGTTGGAACGGGTTGGCTTGGCGGACCGCCTGGATCATAAACCCAGCGAATTGAGCGCGGGGCAACAACAACGGGTGGCCCTGGCGCGGACGTTGGCCAACGATCCCGCGGTCATCTTGGCCGATGAGCCGACGGGGAATTTGGACCCCGCCACGCGCCAGCAGGTGATGAGCTTTTTACAAGAGTTCAACACTGAAGGGCGAACGATTGTCATGGTCACCCATGATCCGCAATGTGCGCGATTAGCCAAGCGGATCGTGCAGCTGGCGGCGGGGGTGATACAGTCAGACGATTTGCCACCACGGCCGATTCACGCTGCTTGATGCCGTATCTTGGGCGTCCCCAGTCGAGCAAATGCCTTGGCTGGGACGCTTTTATTGTGTGGCTGGCGACATCGAATAATGTCAATTCAATCTTCACACAGGGAAAGGACAACCTATGCGCCAATCCGTTGGCATGAAGCAAGTGGATCAAATGTTTCGGGCCTTCGCCGATCACAATCGCTTGCGCATTCTCAATTTGCTCAACCGGCAAGAAATGTGTGTCGGCGACTTGGTCACGATATTAAATATCCCTCAAGCGCGTACTTCGCGCCATTTGGCTTACCTACGCAAGGCGGGACTGATAACCAGCCGCAAAGACGGCATGTGGTGTTATTACTCATTGACTCCCGCTCAACTACCATTTCATCGGAAGTTGCTGGAATGTCTGACTACCTGTTTAATGGACGTGCCGGAGATGATGGCGGATATTCATCGTGCTGAACAGCTACGTCACACGGGTAGCGGCTGTTGCCCGGAGAAATTGTTGCTTGTACCTCTTTCACCAGAGGCATCGACAGACAACACGAATCGTCCTTGTTGTTGCTGAATAGGACAGAGTGTTTGCGAGTGTAATAGGTCGCCAAATAATTGACACAGTGATGAAATTCCAATTACCTTATACTGTGTGACACACATTGAACAGCACGACGTGGGACACATCGATCCAGGGAGGAGGAGATTATGACCAGCAAATTGAAGGCACCATCAATAGACTCTCCATCCGCGCCGATACCCGAAAAGCGGCTGAATTTTTTCGAGCGCTACCTAACAATCTGGGTAGCCCTGTGTATGGTCGTGGGTGTGGCCTGCGGTCGCCTTGCTCCGGAATGGATTAGCTTGTTGCGCGATATGGAAATCGTCAGCCAGATCAACGGCCCCATCACCGTACTCATCTGGTTGATGATCTATCCCATGATGCTCAAGGTGGATTTCGCGGCGCTTGCTGGTGTCGGCAACCGACCTCAAGGGTTGGCTATCACACTATTCGTGAACTGGTTAGTCAAACCATTCTCGATGGCTCTGCTCGGGTGGTTGTTCTTCAAACATCTCTTTTTCCCATTTCTCGGTGAGGAATTGGCCAATCAATACACGGCGGGGGTCATCATCTTAGCCGCGGCGCCATGCACGGCAATGGTGTTTGTCTGGAGTTATCTGACGGATGGCGATCCCGCATATACACTGGTTCAAGTATCGGTGAATGATCTGCTTATGTTAGTCCTTTTTGCCCCCATTGTTCAATTCTTGGTCACGGGAACCTCGGATCTGGTTGTTCCTTACGGAATCTTATGGGCTTCCGTGCTCATTTTTGTCGTGATTCCCTTAACGGCAGGCTTGCTAAGCCGCTATCTTTTGATTCGTCGGTGGGGGCCATCTTGGTTCAACTCATCTTTCTTGCCGCGCTGGCAGCCTGTGGCGGTGAGTGCGTTACTTGTCACGCTTGTGCTCATCTTTGCTTTTCAAGCCAATAATATCATGAGTCACTCATTTCATGTGTTGTTGATTGCCATTCCTATTTTAATCCAAGTGTACTTTAATTCTTCATTAGTGTATGGACTGATGCGGCTGTTTCGCGTCCCGTACGGGGTCGCCGCGCCGGGAGCGTTGATTGGTGCCAGCAACTTCTTCGAGTTAGCGGTAGCCACGGCGATCGCTCTCTTTGGTCCTGGTTCAGGTGCCGCTCTAGCAACCGTTGTGGGCGTACTGGTCGAAGTTCCCGTCATGTTGTCCGTCTGCGCCATTTGCAATCGTACCCGCGAATGGTTTCCCTCATGAAATACAGCGCTTGTGATTCGATGTGGAAACGAATCAAGCGTCAAACCGCATTATTACTTGTCATCCCGGCCACGACGGCCGTTTGCCGTGCCAGTCGGTGGCCTGTTCATACAGGCAAGCGCTGCGTAGGAGTTTGTCCTCGGCGAAGGGAGGCGCTTGGAGCTGCAGGCCGATGGGTAAGCCAGATTTGGTGAAGCCACACGGAATGCTGATGCCGGGGATGCCGGACAGGTTGGCGCTGATGGTGTAGATGTCGGATAAGTACATGGCGAGCGGATCATCGACTTTGTCGCCGATGGCAAAGGCGGGAGTCGGCGCCGTCGGTCCAGCCACGACATCACATTCGGCAAATGTCTTGTCGAAGTCGTTCTTGATCAGCCGACGGACTTTGAGAGCTTGCAAATAATACGCGTCGTAATAACCACTGGACAAGGCGTAGGTGCCGAGCATGATCCGGCGTTTCACTTCGGCGCCGAACCCCTCGCCGCGGGATTTGCAATACATATCGATCAAATCGTCGAACTGGGCGGCCCGGTGGCCGTAGTGGACGCCGTCGTAACGGGCCAAGTTGCTGGACGCCTCGGCCGTGGCCACCACGTAGTAGGTGGCGACGGCATAGCGGCTATGAGGCAAGGACACGTCCTTGATGGTGGCTCCGAGCTGTTCATACACTTGCAAGGCGGCGCGGATGCTTCGTTCCACCTCGGCATCCAACCCCTCGCCAAAGTATTCGCGCGGCACGCCGATGGTGAGCGATTCGAGCGGTTGACGGACGGTTTGACGATACGGCGGCACTGGCTGATCAACGCTGGTACTGTCGCGCGCGTCATGGCCGGCGATGACTTCCAGCAACAAGGCGCTGTCTTCGACTGTGTGCGCGAAGGTGCCGATCTGATCGAGGGAGCTGGCGAAGGCGACCAGACCATAACGAGACACTCGGCCATAGGTCGGCTTCAGCCCAACGATGCCGCACAAGCTGGCCGGCTGGCGGATGGAGCCGCCGGTGTCACTCCCCAGAGCCAGAGGGACTTCGCAGGCTGCCACTGCCGCTGCCGAGCCGCCGCTGGAACCGCCGGGGATGCGTTGCGTGTCCCAGGGATTGCGCGTCACCTGGAAGGCGCTGTTTTCCGTGGATGACCCCATCGCGAACTCGTCCATGTTGGTCTTGCCAATGAGCACGGCATCGGCTTGGTGCAAGCGGGTGATGACATGGGCATCGTAAGGGGGCACGAAAGTCCGCAACATCTTGCTGCCGCAAGTGGTCGGCGCGCCAGCGGTGCAGAGGACATCCTTGACCGCCACGGGCAACCCAGCGAGCGGGCCGAGCGGCTCCCCCCGGCGGCGACGTTCATCGACCCGGCGGGCCTGTTCCAAAGCGGTTGATTCCTGGACATGAAGAAAGGCCTGAATGCGCGGCTCACGCTGGCGAATGGCTTGCAAAAAGTGCTGCGTCAGCGTCTCGGCACTCACGGCGCCGCTTTGCAGCAGTTCCAGCAATTCCACGGCGCTGCGTTCAATCATGGGTGGTGGTTCCGGTCCCCAAGGAACCGGCTTGGGGAGAAAAGGGGTGAATCAATCGAGCACGGCCGGCACGCTGTAGAAATCCCCTTGCCGGCGTGGGGCGTTGGCGAGGGCGGCGTCCACGGACAAGGACGGGGCCGGCTCATCGGCGCGGAAGACATTCTGGATCGGCAGCGGATGGGCCAGCGGTTCCACCGCCGCGGTGGCCACTTGTCGCAGCTGGTTGACGTAGTCGAGGATGGCTCCCAGCTGGCGGGTCATCATCTCCAGCTCCCCCGCGCTCAACTCCAGCCGGGCCAGATGCGCCACCCATCGCACTTGTTCGGCGGTTAGGGACATCGCACGTCTCCCGTAGTGGGCAGTCGGCAGTGATTAGAAGAAAGCTTTAACGGATTACTGATCATTGCCCCTTGTAGGGGATGGTGATTAGTGCTCGTCTGCGGCTCACACGCTAAACGATAAGCACTAATTACTGCCGACTGCTCACTGTCCACTGCTCAAACAGTCGGCATGGTGAATGGTTTCTGAACCTGTGGCCGTTTGACTTTGCCGGCGCGAATACACTTGACGCACACGCGCACACGGGTCACGGTGCCGTTCATATCCACTTTGATGCGCTGCAAGTTTGGCTTGAAGGTGCGCTTGGTGATCCCAGTCACCTTACGGCCAACGCCGCCCAGGTATTTCGCTTTGCCGCGCCGCGAAATCTTGTTGCCGATGGCTGGTTTCTTGCCGCAGATAGGACATTGCATGCCCATGATGACATCTCCTGAATACTGGCATATCAAAGCCAGTTAGGGCGGAATACCCGATGGTTACCGATCCGGCATTCCTTACCGCAAAATTATTAAAGAGAATTACTATAGCAACTTCGGAAGATTTGACAAGTCAGTCACGACGAAGGAAACACGCCTACCAGCCAGCGGAGGCTTCCCAACCGCCGCTGGCTCCGCGTCCGTGGGTGATCTTCAGCCGCTGAACTTGAACGATATGGATTTTTCTCTTGCCAAACCATGATCCATATGTTAATTTCAGTCTGAAATAAAATCGTCGGTCTGGTGCGTGCCGATGACGTGTTCCTGTATTCCTCACCGGAAATTGGCGCCATGCACACCATTTTCAACACCTGGCGATTGCTTTCTTGGCTCACGGTTGGCGGCGTGCTATTTCTGGTCCAGAGCATGTCAGCAATGGCGGCTGAGGAGGATGGTGCTACGTTCTTCGCCACCCAGGTACAGCCGATCTTGCAAGCGCATTGTCTGTCCTGTCATGGCGGCGAGGAGCGCGTGAAGGGGGGATTGAACCTCAGCAGTCGCGCCGGCCTGCTCGAAGGGGGGGATGGGGGACCGGTGGTGACACTGGACAAGCCCCACGCGAGCCGATTGCTGCAAGCGGTTCGCTATCAGGATTTGAAGATGCCGCCGCGCGGTAAGCTGCCGCAGGCGCAGCTTGATATTTTGACGCGCTGGGTGGAAATGGGGGTTCCCTGGTCGGCACGGACCGCGACCCAGAAACTCGGAGCGCCGGTGGTCGATGACCATGCCCGGCAGTTCTGGTCGTTTCGCCCGGTGCAACGACCGCCGCTTCCCGCCGTGAAAAACGCTGGCTGGGTCAAGAACCCCATCGATGCTTTCCTCCTGGCCAAGCTCGAAGCCGCCGGTCTGGAACCGGCCCCCCCCGCCGCGCCACACGCCTTGCTGCGACGACTTTACTATGACCTGATTGGCTTGCCGCCGACATCAGAGGAAGTGCGGGCCTTTGAACAAGCCGCCCGCGACGATTTCCCGGCCGCCTATGAGGCCGTCGTGGATCGCTTGCTGGCCAGTCCGCATTACGGCGAACGCTGGGGCCGGCACTGGCTCGACCTGGTGCGCTATGCCGAGACGAACAGCTTCGAGCGCGACGGGGCCAAACCGCATGTCTGGCGTTATCGGGATTATGTCATTCGCTCCTTCAACGAGGACAAACCGTATGACCGATTCATCATGGAGCAGCTGGCCGGCGATGAATTGGACAACGTGACCGTGGATGCGATTATCGCCACCGGCTACTACCGTCTTCCCTTGTGGGACGACGAACCCGCCGATCCGCCCTTAGCGGTCTATGATGAATTGGATGATATTGTGTCCACGACAGGACAAGTTTTCCTCGGCTTGACGGTCGGCTGCGCCCGCTGCCATGACCATAAGATCGATCCGTTTCCGCAGGAAGATTATTACCGGCTGTTGGCCTTTTTCCGTGGCATTCGCCGGTATGGCGTGCGCAGCCATGAGACAGTCGTTCAAGCCTCGGTGAAGGAAGTTCCCCTATCCGCCGACGCCCCCTTGGCGCCGGAAGCCTTGGCCCTGCACCGCGACCAGATCAAGAATTTGGACAATCAACTAGCGCAAATTGATAACACCATCCGTTCCAAGCTGATTGGCGGCGAGAAGGACGATTATCAATACGAGCAGAACCGCTTGGCCATCCTGCAACGGCACGTCGGCAAGCTCATTGATAACAAAACCTTGGCTCGCTATCAAACCTTGTGGGCGGAGCGCGAGCGGCTGCGAAACACGCCCCCCGCCAACGTGATTCCCGTCCTGTGCGTCAAGGAGATGGGGCCGAAACCACCCGATACCTTCGTCCTAAAGCGCGGCAACCCCGGCGCCCACGGCGCCAAGGTGACACCGGGATTTCCGTCGGTGCTCACCACCCTGTCAGCCGACGAGCCGCGCCCGACGGCTTCCACCTCGGGCCGGCGGCGCGTGTTGGCCGAGTGGCTGGCCAGTCCCGACAATCCGCTGACAGCGCGGGTGCTGGTCAATCGGCTGTGGCAATATCATTTCGGGCGCGGCATCGTGCGCTCGTCGAGCAACTTCGGCTATCAGGGGACGCCACCGACGCATCCCGAATTGCTCGATTGGCTGGCCAGCGAGTTTGTCGCCAGCGGCTGGAAGCTGAAGCGTATGCACAAGCTGATGGTGATGTCAAACGCCTATCGCATGTCATCCCGGATGAACGCCGACGCGTTCGCCGTGGACCCGGAGAACGACCGCTGCTGGCGCTTCGATCCGCGCCGGCTGACGGCGGAGGAAATCCGCGATACTATCCTGGCCGTCAGCGGCAACCTCAACCGCAAGATGTTTGGGCCGAGCATTTATCCGGTCATCCCGCCCGAAGTGCTGGCCGGTCAATCGCGTCCCGGCGCCGGCTGGGGGAAATCGTCCCCCGAAGAGGCGGCCCGGCGTAGCGTCTACATTCACATCAAGCGGTCGTTGCCGGTGCCGATTCTGGCCAGCTTCGACGCGGCTGATCCGGACGCCACCTGTCCGGTCCGCTTCACGACGACGCAAGCCGCCCAGGCGCTCGGCCTGCTCAACAGCGACTTCACCAACGAGCAAGCCCGCCTCTTCGCCCAAGACGTGCATAAACACGTTGGCGATGATGATGCCGCGCAAGTCTGCTTGATCCTCTGGCGCGTGACCCAACGCGCTCCCACAACGTTGGAAATCGACCGCGGCACGCGCTTGCTGCACCGGATGCGAAATGAACATAAGCAGTCACCAGAGGAAGCCTTGCGGTCGTTCTGTTTGTTGGCGTTGAATTTGAATGAATTTGTGTATGTGGATTAATGAGGAGCGCCCTCGTTCCCAGGCAGCGCCTGGGAACAAGAATCGAAAGAACACGCGAGGAAGCCAACCATGACACACAGCCAGCACAAAAACTTCTGTGGCCGAACGCGGCGGGAATTTCTCTGGGAAACGGGGGCGGGATTCGCCGGCGTCGCGTTGACCGGCCTGCTGTCGGCGGATGGCTTCTTTGAGCGTCAGGCCGCCGCGGGGACGCCGAAATTCGTCAATCCGCTGGCCGCCAAGCAGCCGCACTTCTCGGCCCCAGCGAAGAATGTCATCTTCTTGTTCATGTATGGCGGCCCCAGCCACATCGACACCTTCGACTATAAGCCGAAGATGAAGGGGATGGATAACAAGACGGTCAATGTGAAGACCTTTGGCCGGGGCGGGCATCGCAACCAGGGGCGGATCGTCGAGCCGCGCTGGAACTTCCGCCAGTACGGTCAGTGCGGCAAATGGGTCAGCGACTTGTTCCCGCATCTGGCCCGGCATGTCGATGATATTGCTTTCCTGCACTCCATGACCGCCGATTCGCCGATTCACGGCTCAGCCATGCTGCAAATGAACAGCGGCAAAATCCTCAGCGGCAGCCCCTGTTTGGGGTCGTGGGTCAATTATGGTCTGGGTAGTGTCAATGAAAACCTGCCCGGCTTTGTGGTGATGCTCGATCCGCGCGGCGGACCGATCAGCGGCGCCAAAAATTGGTCAAGCGGCTACATGCCGGCCCATTACGAAGGGGCCATCATCCAGGCCAGCGGCACGCCCATCCTCGACTTGAATCGGCCGCGCGGCTTCAGCGCCGCCGCCCAGCGCGACTTGCTCGACACCTTGCGCGAATTCAACGACGAACACTATCAACAACGTGGCAACCCAGCCCTGGCGTCGCGCATCGCCAGTTACGAGCTGGCCTACAAGATGCAACAATACGCCCCGGAAGCGGTTGATCTGAGCCAGGAAGACGAGCAAACCAAGGCGATGTATGGATTGAATCAGAAAATCACCGAGCCGTTTGGCCGACAATGCCTGCTGGCCCGGCGGCTGGTGGAACGGGGCGTCCGCTTCATTCAGATTTACTCCGGCGGCAACCACAACGACGCCAACTGGGATGCCCACGGCGACTTGATGCACAACCACAACCTGCACGCCAGCGAGACGGACCAGCCGATTGCCGCGCTAATCACCGACCTGAAACGGCGTGGCCTGCTCGATTCGACGCTGATCGTCTGGGGGGGCGAGTTTGGCCGACAACCGACTGCCGAATACGCCAATGGCACCGGCCGCGACCACAACGCCTACGGCTTTACCATGTGGCTGGCCGGCGGCGGCATCAAGGGGGGCGTCAGCGTCGGCGCCACCGATGAGCTGGGCAGCGCCGCCGTCGAGCGCCCCTTCCACGTCAAGCACCTGCACGCCACCATCTTGCACCAGCTCGGCATCGACCCCGACCGGCTCACCTATTTCTACGGCGGTCTCGATCAGAAGCTGGTCGGCGTCGAGGGGGCGGAGCCGATTCGGGAGATCATGGGGTAGGCGCGGCAAGAAACTATCCGAGAGGGACCGTGGAGCTGTCGGCGACCCGCGGAAAAATTTGGTTGCCGCGAATCAACGTCAATTGCATAGCATCAATGCCACGGTTTATCGGGACACGTTCACACACACCCAATACCCACCAACAAGCGCGCCAAGGCAAGGCCGGTCTTCAAGGAAGCGGATCGCAATGGCGGAATGGGGAGAGCGGTCGAAATGGGCACAGGAAGCCCCGGCGCATCGTCACCGGACACGCTCCGTGACAAATTCAACTGCTTGAATTGTACTTTCCATTGCGTTGATCCATAAAATAATTCTTCCCTGTTTGGATTTCGTTTCTCTTGATCATGGGGAGTGGCATGTGATCATGGGGAGTGGCATGGCGGATGAACCCCATCAACCGGCTGGCCCACCGTGGCCGGCATGGTCGTTGTTGGAACGGCGCGTTCTGGGCGTGCTGGTCGAGAAGCAGAAGACCACGCCGGACATTTACCCGCTGAGTCTCAATGCCTTGACAACGGGTTGCAATCAGAAATCGAACCGCGATCCGATCCTGGATTTGTCGGATGTGGTGGTCGAGGATACGTTGGTTGGCTTGCAGAAAGCGGGCTTGGCGATTCGCATTAGCGGCGGGCGCGTCGAAAAATGGCGGCACAATCTGTATGACGCGTGGCGCGTGAGCAAGGCGGAAATGGCCATCTTGGCGGAATTGCTGCTGCGCGGACCGCAAACCGAAGGGGAGCTGCGCTCGCGCGTCCAGCGCATGGAACCCATCGACGACCTAGACCAGCTGCGGGTCCTGCTGCAACCGCTGGCCGAACGGCAGCTGGTGATTTATCTCTCCCCACCGGGACGGCGCGGCACCATGCTGACACATGGCTTTCATCCAGTGGAGGAACTCGACCGGCTGCGGGAGAAATGGCAAGAGGGCGGCAGTGAAGCCAGCGTGACGGCCGCGCCGACGGCGGCTCTCCCCGCGCGTGGCCCCTCTTACGAAGCCCGCCTCGCCGCCTTGGAAGCGACCGTCGCCGAGCTGGTCGAGCAAGTGCGGCAATTGAAGGAATTGATAGAATGAGCAAGGAAAGGTCCTCGCGCCACGGATTCATCGGTTCGCGCACGCCGTTGCTTGTCCGCGCGGGATGATTCATTGAGAAACTGAGGACAGCGAAAGTGTCTGACGGCACCACTATGCGACAACGGTTGAACAAATACCTGGCCCATGCGGGGGTCGGCTCCCGGCGGCACTGTGAGGAGCTGGTCCGCGCTGGCCGGGTGTCGATTGATGGCCAAGTGGTGCGCGAGCTGGGCACGCACGTCGAGGACGATCAGCAGGTGTGCGTCGATGGCCAACCGCTCCATTCCGAACGGCTGGTGTATTGGCTCGTTCACAAGCCGCGCGGGCATCTCTGCACCAATCATGATCCCGCCGGACGGCCGTTGGCCATCGACTTGGTGCCGCACGTGCCGCAGCGCGTGTACACCGTGGGTCGGCTGGACGAAGCCAGCGAAGGCTTGTTGCTGCTCACTAACGACGGCGATTTGGCATTTCGGTTGACGCACCCCCGCTATGGCGTGCCGAAAACGTACTTGGTGCAGGTCGCCGGCCATCCTTCCGCGGACGACTTGCACCGGCTGACCGAAGGAGTTTGGATTAGCGCGGGCCGGGTCCGGGCCAAGTATGCGCGGCGTCTCAAGCGTCAGGGGGATAGCACTTGGCTGCGGATCGTCTTGTGCGAAGGGAAAAACCGCGAGATTCGCCGGATGTTGGCCAAGCTGGGGCATAAGGTCTTGCGGCTGCGGCGAATCGCCTTGGGGCCTGTGCAGCTCGACCGCTTGCCCAAGGGTAAGGCCCGCCGGTTGAACATGGCCGAAGTCCAAGCATTGCGCTATGCCGCGACGAAACGCAGCAAGGACGAGAGTGACCCCGCGACGCCGGAAAAGAAACCATCCCAACGGCGGTGGGCTTCCGATGACAAAAAAATGCCATCATCGCGGCGTGGCGCGCGGCGGCGCGAGTGAACCCTGTATTTCCTCATGATCCCATGTTTCAACAATATAGCGCCGACGTCATCGAGAATCTCCGCATCGCGGAACGGACCTATCGCTTGCGGTTGCAGACCCCCGCGTTGGCGGCGGCCATCCGGCCTGGTCAGTTCGTCATGCTGCGGACCATCGGCGGCGGCGATCCCTTGCTGGGCCGGCCGTTCGCCTTGTACGACACGGTGCTCGACGCGGACGGACAGCCGAGCGCCATCGATATAGTGTATCTCGTCATCGGCAAGATGACGGGGCTGCTGGCGCGGCTTACCGGTGGGGATCGGTTGAGCGTGTGGGGACCGTTGGGCAATGGTTTTCCTGATCTGAGCGGCCGCAAGCAGGTGGCGTTGGTGGCTGGAGGCATCGGGCAAACTCCTTTCCTGGCCCATGTCCGAGCGTTGTTGGGGACGCGCGGCTACGGTGGCCAACCAGCCCGGCGTCAGGTCGAACAGGTGTCCCTGTACTACGGTTCGCGCTCAGCGGCTCTGTTGGCAGGGGTGGCCGATTTCGAGAATGCCGGCGCCTCGGTTCACCTGGCCACCGATGACGGCAGCCTGGGATTTCATGGCACGGTCACGTCCTTGTTGGAACGACATCCCCTCCCCGATCACATCATCGGCTGCGGCCCCGAGCCGATGATGCGGGCGCTGGCGGCGTTGGCGCGCCGCTGGCGAACGCCGTGTCATCTCTCCCTGGAAACGCCCATGGCCTGTGGTGTCGGCATCTGTTTTAGCTGCGTGGTGCCAATCCGCACGACGGACGGTTGGGATTACCGCCGGGTGTGCCTCGACGGCCCCATCTTCGATGCTGCTAGCTTGGCGGAGTATGAATGAAATGGTTCTACCCTTCGATCCCCAGGGATCGGCCTTGGGTAAGTTCGTTCTGCTTTCCTCTTTTCCCAACTCCGGCGGCCAGTTAAGCTGGCGAAGTGAGTTCGTCTATGTGATCTGGGCGAGAGGGTGGCTCTCGCCGGGACTCTCTATATCTTGAGGATACGGACTATGTCAAAACGTATGCAACTGGCGCTGATTGGCTTGGCCTGTTTCGTGTTGGGAGCGTTGCTGGCTCCGGAATTGCCCTTCGTTCACGCTCAACAAGGCGCGAAAAGCCCGACCTGGCTGCACGGGCTGGACCTGCGCGTTCGTAAAGGGGGACAGAAAGACTTTGACAAGGACACGCCCAAGTACGGCGTGGAAGTCTTCCGCGACGAGAACAACAAGAACTTGGTGTACATTTCCGAAACCGGCTCGATTGCCGTCGTCCCCGCCAAGTGATACACTCATCTATAGGTAGAAACGATGCGGACGCCAGAGAAGCACGCGCTTCCCTGGCGTGCTTTATCTAACCCACACGCCATCGACTCGCCCCCTATCGGCACGAGAAGATTCCGCGGAATCTCTTGTTTGCGGAAGGAGGCCGGCCATTATCAAGTGCAGCTTCTGTGAACAGCCCCTGGTGTGCAAGTCCTGTCAGCAGCCGTTCCGACCCAAGAGCAGCGACCATCATATCGGCGTGTATCAGCCCGACATGATCGTTTACTGTCCCGAATGTCATAAAGTGCTGGTCTGTCGCGGGTGCGGCTTCGTCTATGGCGAGGTCCGCGACGATGAACCGATGTGAGGGGCATTGCCAGGGACCTCACGGCCGCCGCGCGTCCACCCTCAAGCCAACGGGTGCTCGTAGCCTTGTGGTTGCAGGACGTGGCGTTGTCCCTGCTCCTCTAGCCAAAAGCCGGTCTCGACGCATTCGCCGATGGCTGTCAGCGTGATGCCCAGAACGGGTTGATCGCGCAGTAAGCGTTCGGCGTCAGTGGCAGAGAGGGCCAAGACCAGCTCGAAATCCTCGCCATCGCTCAAGGCATGTTGTAGTGGGGAAAGGTGATCGTTCAGCTGGTGAGCGTCGTCGCTAATGGGAATCGCCTCCGCGCGGAGCACGGCGCCGCAGCCGCTTTCTTGACATATCCGCCACACATCCAGCGATAAGCCATCGCTAATGTCGATCATGGCATGCAGGTCGGCCAGCTCGTGGAGTCGCAACGCTTCGTGGACGCGCGGCGTGAAGGTCAAATGCTTGCCGCGGATGCTGCCGCCCAAGGGACCCGTGACCAGGAGCCAATCCCCCGGCTGGGCGCCGGCGCGGCGCACCGGCCCCCGCGCGGTGGCTTCCCCCAATACCGTCACCGAGATGACCAACGGCCCATCCCAGCTGTTGGTGTCCCCTCCCACGATGGCGGTGGCGAAAGCGTCCGCCAGCTCGCGCAAGCCGGCGTACAATTCCTCGGCGAGGGCTTGTCCTCCTCGGCGCGGCAAGCCGACGCTTACCACGGCGGCCACGGGACGGCCCGCCATGGCAGCGATGTCGCTGAGATTCACCGCCATCGCCTTGCGTCCCACCTGGCGTGGTCCCGCCTCGGCCAACCGAAAGCAGCTTCCTTCCAACAGCATGTCCGTGGTGATCAGGCAGGACGGCCCGTTTCCCCACGCCAAGGCGGCGGCATCATCCCCCGGCCCCAGCAAGACGCGCTCTTGGGCCGGTGTCCGCCGGCGCAGCCAATCGATGAATGCTAATTCGCCGTGGTCTGGCATCAGACACTCCTTCGGTTGTGGAGACTCGCACCTGCCGGCGAAAGCAGGATGATTTGCTCTTTACGGCGGCTCCCGTTAAGATGAGCAAAATGGCAGCGTCCTCCGACGTATTCGTTTGCTCCTGGTCCCCCTGAGCTTCGCAAGGAGTAGGCCAGGGGCACACCAAAGCCTGTACGGAGAGAGCAAAGCATGGACCATGTGTCCCAGGTTGGCGCTACCTCCGCCGCCGCCGGCGCGCCGGTGGAAGGACCGGACCTGACTGGGCAAACGCTGGGTGACTTTCGCGTCTTGCGGCGGCTGGGCCAAGGGGGCATGGGGCAAGTGTACCTGGCCGAGCAGCTATCCCTCAAGCGCAAGGTGGCGCTGAAAATCCTGCGCCCCGATCTGGCCGCCAATCCGACCGCCTTGAAGCGTTTCCAGGCCGAGGCCGAGGCGGTCGCGCGCATCAATCACGCCAACATCGTGCAAGTGTACGCCATCGGCACGGCAAATGGCCAGCATTACATGGCGTTGGAATACGTCGATGGCCGCAACCTGCGCGACTATCTGGCCAAGAAAGGCCCCCCCGACGTTCTGCCCGCCGTGAGCATTATGCGCCAGGTGGCCGCCGCCTTGCAACGGGCTAGCGAACAGGGGATCGTTCACCGGGACATCAAACCGGAAAACATCCTGATCACGCGCCAGGGGGAGGTCAAGGTCACGGATTTTGGCTTATCGCGCTGTTTCGCCGGGGACCGGCTCCCCATGAACCTCACCCAAAGCGGCGTCACCATGGGGACGCCGTTGTACATGAGTCCCGAACAGGTGCAAGGCAAGGACATCGATCCGCGTAGCGACATCTATTCGCTGGGTGTCACCAGTTATCATTTATTGTCCGGCCAGCCGCCGTACCGGGGCCAGTCGGCTTTTGACGTGGCGGTCCAGCACGTCCACGGCGAGCCGGAGCCGCTGAGCGCGATGCGTCCCGATCTGCCGCCCGAATTGACGGCCATCATTCACAAGATGATGGCCAAGGATCCGGCCCAGCGTTATCAAACCGGCCGCGAGCTGCTGCTCGATTTGACACGCTTGCGGGAAATGCTGAGCGGCGGGCCGAATGAGGCCACTGGCGGCGCGAGCGGCCACATCGCGGTCCCTCTGGCCACGTCTAGTGTTCGTTTGCCAGTCTTGAGTAATTCCGGCTCGACAGCGCTGGCCGCCGCGACCCCGCGCCGCTGGCGCTGGTTGATCGTGGCGCTGGTGCTGGCCCTGATTCTCGGCTCCGCTTTGTCGTTGCTGCGTCATGGCATCGCGCGGTTCCCTTGGTCGGCCGAACCGGTGGCGCCGCGGGCCGTGGTTCAACCAGACCCGGCCCAGACGCACGAAGAGCAGCTCTGGATCAAAGTTCGTCAGCCCTTCACGGTGGACGATCCCCAACAGTTGCGGGCCGCCTTGGAAGCGCGCATCGATCTGGCTTTATTTTACCTCGAACACCGGCGGTTACAGCAAGCCCAGCAATTCGCCGTTGAAGAGCTGATCGACAATCCGAGTCGAATCGAAGCGTTTCGCACCTTGGGGTTTCTCACACAAGCGATGGTGTTGGCCTTTCAGGACCAGGCGGAAAAATCCAATCTCGAAATGCTGAAACTCATGGGACCGCGCGGACGCGAGAGTTTTTGGAGAGGGGACGAGCATCAATGGCTGTTTCATCACGCGGCCTTGCGGGCCATGCTGGCCGAGGCCTTGACTCACAATGCCCGCAATCTGGGAAGCGATTTGCCCCCGCCGCTCGAGCGCCTGCGCCGCATTCCCTACAATCGTCGGCCAATGCCATGAAAACCACGCAAGCCGGGACGCTCGTCAAGAGCAGGTCCCGGCTTGCGCGAGTGGGATGGCGAGTTGCTTTGGCAACTCAGTCTAGGTCCTTGACTATCGCTGCCGGTGGGATCGGTGCCGGAGTCAGCGCGGTGAGGATGAATACCTCTGAGCAGCCATAACTTGTCCATCAATGGGCGAGCGGAATTCTTGCGAATTCCGCGGGGATGGACTTACTGGTCGCGGTAACACTTCCCTTGCTTAGAAGGGGGACGCTTCGTAGTGCGGCGTCGAAACCGGGGTGACTTGAACGGGAGCCACCGAAGTCCCCTTCGTCGCTTCATCCCCCATCGGCATCTGCTTGGGGGGACCGATCTTTTCGGCTTCCGGCGCGGCTTCGGCGGGAGCGCCGCAGGAACCACAAGCGTGGTGGCAGCCGCAGTAGTTGCAGCAGCAATTGCAACGCGGAGCGCCACAGGCATTACGGAACGCATTGATGCGATCGCGCAGGGTCGGACGGCAGCAGCAGCAGCCACAATCGCAGCAGCCACAGCCGCAGCAAGAACCACACGCATTGCGGAACGCCTCGAAGCGTTCCCGCAGGGTCGGACGGCAGCAGCAGCAACCGTAGTTGCAGCAGCTATGGCAGGGAGCGCAACACGCTGGGGCGCAGCAGCTGCCACCGCAGCACGACGGATCGGCACCGGCGAACCAGGCCGTAGTTACCAGCAAAAATGCAGTACTCACTAGCAATCCTCCGTTTGGGATTCTCTTTCGACGTTTCGTGCGTCGAGGCCGCAACGACCGGGAGACCCCGCCATGGGGAAGCCTACCAGCCTGTGCCTTACCCAGTTATCGAGATCGATGAAAAACCAGCAACTCGTCGCTCTCACCCATGAGAGCCTTGCTTGGCTGACTTCTGTATCTAATTTCGGCCAACACTCTTTCGGGCTTTACCACTTTGGTGGCGGGAGTGGAAAATGTTGAGGTAAAATTGCGTGGAGTTCTCTTAAAACAACTGTCCCAGCGCGTGTAGGATCAAGTGAAAATGGGAAAGAGAGGAAGAGGGCTTGACGAACCAGCACGATTTCCGCTTCATGATAGCCCCCAGCGCTCCTAACCCCCGTATGAGGATGTGACATTGCCGACCGCGCGAAAAACCTGGCAGTTGTTGCCTCTAGATCGCCCTGCCGTCGAACGCCTGGCGGCGGACTTGCGCGTCCCGCCGTTGGTGGCCCAGCTCCTACGCAATCGCGGCCTTGAGGAAGTGGCGGCTGCGCGGCGCTTTCTGGAAACGCCCCTGTCTGGCCTGCACCCCCCCGAATGGCTGCCCGGAGTCGCCGACGCCGCTGAGCGCTTGGTCCAGGCCGTTCGCCAAGGGCGGCGGATCTGCGTCTATGGGGATTACGATGTCGATGGCCTCACCGGCACAGCCATCCTGTTGCACTGCTTGCGGCTCATGAACGCCTCCGTCGATTTCTACGTTCCCAATCGGCTAGAAGAAGGTTACGGTCTCAACCGCGAGGCGTTGCGGCAAATCGCCCAAGCTGGCGCAGCGGTCGTTGTCACCGTGGATTGTGGCATCGCCAGCATCGCCGAGGCGGATGCGGCCCGCCAACTGGGGCTGGAACTGATAGTCACTGACCACCACGAGCTGAAGGAGCAGTTGCCTGCCGCGGCGGTGTGCGTGCATCCGCGTTTGCCAGATACCGATTACCCCTTTGGCGGCCTGTCCGGGGCGGGGGTCGCCTTCAAGCTGGCTTGGGCGTTGAGTCAACGCGCTTGTGGTAGTGACAAAGTATCACCCCAATTTCGGGAATTTCTGCTCGATGCCACCGCCTTGGCGGCCTTGGGGCTGGTGGCCGACGTGGTGCCGCTGCACGATGAGAACCGCATTTTCGTCAAGCATGGCCTGCATCGACTCCGGCAAGCCTCTTCGATTGGCTTGCGGGCCTTGCTCGAGGCCGCCGGTCTGGCCAGCCAGACGCCACTGACGGCGGATGACATCGGCTACAAGCTGGCGCCGCGTCTCAACGCCGCCGGCCGGCTGGGTTGCGCCCGTTTGGTGGTGGAGCTGTTGACTACCCCCTCGCCGCAACGGGCCGCCGACCTGGCCCGCCATCTGGAGGAGCAAAACCAGAAACGGCAGAAAATCGAGAAGCACATCTATTTTCAGGCGCGCCATCTGGTGGACGAAAACAACATGACGGACGACCCGGTCTTGGTGCTGGCCCACGCGGACTGGCATCCGGGTATCATCGGCATCGTCGCCAGCCGGTTGGTGGATCTCTATGGCCGGCCGGTGTTGATGATCTCCTTGCGCCACGACCGGGACAGCGGCCAGCTGATCGGCCACGGCTCCGGGCGCTCCATCGCCGGCTTCGCGTTGCACGAGGCTCTCCGCGCCTGCGACGGCAGCTTGCTCAGTCACGGCGGTCATGCGGCGGCGGCGGGCTTCACCTTGCTCGCCGACGCCATCACGCCGTTTCACCAGCAGCTGTGCGCCTACGCCGAGCAAGTCTTTCCCCATGGTCCCCCGCCGCCCCGTTTGATCCTCGACACGGAGATACCACTCAGCGCTTTGACCCTGGGCTTGCTGCGCGACTTGGACCATCTGGAGCCATACGGCAGCCACAATCCTCCGCCGTTGTTCCTGGTCGGTGGCTTGCAAGTCGTCGGCACGCCGCGCAAGGTCGGCCAGGACGAACGGCACCTGAGCTTCAGGGTGCGCCAGCAAGGCGCGACCTTACGAGCCATCGCTTTCGGCATGGCGGATCGCCTGGAGGAGTTGATGTCGCAAAATGGTCAATGCTGCCTGGCCTTCCGTCCCGCGTTGAACGAATGGCAAGGTCGCCGGAGCGTGGACTTGCGCGTCGTCGATTGGCAACCCGGCCCCAAGGCGCGATTGGCGTAAGCACGCACTTCTGCCAGGAATGTCCATTCATCGTCCAACAGGGTGGCCGGGGTAACGTCATGGCTGCGTTACCCCGGCGGAGTTTGTTGGATCAACTCCATAGGGGCGACAGTCCATAGCCAGGGGCGTTAGCCCCTGGTACTCTGTTTCATTCCACACCCGAGCGCGCCGGTCAGGAAATAGGGGGGTGGAGTGGAATGGAACAATGAAAGAAAGGATTGCGGATTTGGAGAGGGGGCGTTCTCCAACTATATTCGTTATAGTGAACAAATGATCATTAACAAAAGGTATGCTTCACCAATTCCCGTCCTTTTCTTGGGAGATCATTGCCTTGCCGGTTGCGCCAATCGGCCCGCCTTGACGATGCCCCCTTGCATGACGGCGATGAACCGAGAGCGGTCTTCAAGGAGGGAGATGTCGGCGAGGACGTCGCCATCCACGACGAGCACGTCGGCCAGTTTGCCGGGTTGCAGGGTGCCGAAGTCGTGAGCGCGGCCCATGATCTCGGCGCCGGTTTGGGTGGCGCAGGTGAGCGTTTCCAGCGGGGTGAAGCCGACGTAGTTGACGAAGAACGACAATTCCTTGGCGTAGGCGCCGTGCGGGTTCCAGGCGAAGCCGTAGTCGCCCCCCATGCCAAGGCGGCCCCCGGCCTTGAGGATCAGGCGGGCGCTCTCGGCCCCTCCTTCCAGGGTTTCCTGGTGGCCGTCGATCACACGCTGGGACATGCCGAATTCCGGACCGTGGACGATACTGGCATGTTCAAATTGCAGGGCGGGGACCACCGGTGTGTTCCGTTCCAATAGCAGCTCCAAGGCTTCTTGATCCATGAAGGTGCCATGTTCCAAGGTATCATAGCCAGCGCGCAAGGCATTCTTGATTCCCTGCGTCGCCCGGCAATGCCCGGTCACTTTCAGGCCGTGGTTGTGGGCCGTGCTGACACAAGCATGCATCTCCTCGAAGGTCATGCACAGCGTGTGGTGGTCGTTGGTGTCCGGGGCGGCGGCGTCGCCGGTGGGGTAGGTCTTGATCCATTCGACGCCGTCCTTGACCAGCTTACGGACGGCGGCGCGGGCCTCATCGGGACCGTTGATAAGGAGCACCAAGCCTTCCATGCCAATCTTGCGGAATTCGGGGTTCCAATCCATCAGTCCGCCGGCGCCGCAAATCTCCCGGCCGCTGGCGGCGAAGCGCGGGCCGGCGATCAGGTCGTTCTCGATGGCTTTTTTCAGCCAAACGTCGATGTTGAACAAGCTGCCGCCGCTGCGCGCCGCCGTGTAGCCGCACTCCAGGACCAAGCGGGCGTTGCACGCCGCCAGGAGAGTGACATATTCCACTGGATACTTGATGTCGAGGTCTTCCAGGGCCGCCACGTTGAAGTAGGTGGGGTGAAAATGGGCTTCCACCAGTCCCGGCAAGATGGTCCCACCTTGGGCATCAATGCGGCAGGCGTCCGGTGGCAGTGGCGGCGCGCCGGAGAGCGGCCCGGCATAAGCGATGCGGCCATCGTGGATCACCAGCGCGCCATCGGCAATGGCCGGTCTGCCGGTGCCGTCAATGAGTTGTCCATTAGAGATCCAGATCGTACCGCTGGCTGTCTTCATGGTGGGACATGCTCCTGAACGGGCTGCCATCGGGGCTTGCAGCATTCAGGATAAGCCAACGGCGCGCCGGCGTCAAAGGGTCCCCATCACGCACTTTCTTTCCAAGCCAGGAATGGTTCCTCGGCTTCACTGGGACGAGGAAGCAGATAGCGTGGACGTTCCGCGCGGCGCATTTCGGTGTGCCAGACGTTGTGATCCAGAAAGGGGGCGAAGGGCCGGCGGCCACAAAGGAGTTGGCCGAGCCGATAGCGCCATTGCCGCGTCCACGACAGCGGCTCATGGGCATATTGGCCGAGTAGGGTGCAGTAACGGGCGTACTGATCGGGAGTGGGCGTCTGCGCCTCTTCGCGGAAAGCCGCCGCCCAGACGTTGGCCGGGCGCTGTTCCGGCCCATGCCAACCCAGGATGCGCGTCGGATATTTGTCGAGCAGTAAGTCCAACGCCGGCGGCGTGAAGCGCCAATAATCGTTGGGGAAAGCGTGAAAGCGGAAATAAAACGGGCAAGCCACGAGAAATACGCCATCGGGACGCAACACGCGATGCACTTCCTCGAAGCCGAGCCAGAACCGTTGCACATGCTCAAAGGTGCTGAAGGCGATCACGGTGCCGACCGAGCCATCGAGCAAATCCAACTTCTCGACGTTGCCGACCAGATCCACGCCCGGACCCGGTCGCAGGTCCAACCCGATGTACTCTTGCCCCGCGAACAAGCCGCGCAGATTAATTAAATCTTCTTGCCCTTCCACCTGGTACGAACCGATTTCGAGGATCGGCTCCGGCAGCACGAACGACGCACACAATGCCCGCGCGACACCCTTCAAAAAGTGATTCATCGAGCCTCCATGATCACAAGCGAACCGGAGCCAAATCGCCCGCCCGCCTGTTCACTTCGATTCCCGCACGCTTCTCCAATTCAATTCGCACATTCTTCCTTTCCGCCCGTTGGCGTCAAGGCGAGTCGGTGCCGGCGCCAAGATTTCACTTGGGACAGTGATGACTTGAGAGTTTTGTCTGGAGTGCGATTAACGGATTTGTTAATGTCATTTCTATGGAGTGGGAAATTGACTACTTCAGCGACGACGTGCAGCAGGCAATTCTAGGATTTCCTGCCGGTATTCAGGCCCGATACATACATCTTACCGAGCGCATGCTTACTTTCGGTCCAGACTTGGGGATGCCCCACACCCAGGCAATAGGCAAGGGACTGTTTGAGTTGCGCTTGAAGTCGAAGGAAGGGATTGGCCGTGTTTTCTTCTGTACGCTGGCCAGCCGCCAAATCATGATGCTTCACGCATTCGTGAAAAAGTCGGCCAAAACGCCTGCCAAAGAATTGAAAGTTGCCCGTAAACGGCTGAAAGAGGTACAAGCCAATGATGACGCATAAAATGTTGGTCCAAAAGATGCTCCACCAACCCGAGGTCCAGGCCGAGTATGATGCCCAAGCGGAAGAGTTTGCCCTGTTGGATGAGCTACTGAAAGCGCGGCATCAAGCGGGGCTGACCCAGGCGGAGGTCGCGGCCCGGATGGGCACCAAGACGTCAGCGGTGGCGCGGCTAGAAGCGGGCGGCGGCAGTCGTCGGCACTCGCCGTCAGTGGCCACGCTGCGCAGGTACGCCCAAGCTGTCGGGTGTCGTCTCGAAATTCGGCTACATCCCCGCGAAGCGAACCAGTCCAAAGCCTAACCGTTTATTTGATGCGTTCTTCCGTTTTGCAGTGTAGCAGTTGGACGATGGATCGATTCGTGCTCGAAAATGATAGGGTGCGCGAAACGATTCATCTCCCTTTGCTCGCTTCGATTCCCGCACGCTTCTCCAATTCAATTCGCACATTCTTCCTTTCCGCCCGTTGGCGTCAAGGCGAGTCGGCCGCGGAACATTCTTGCCATTGGAATACTAACATGGGAAGATGGCGAAAACGACGTAAGGGGTTGGGGTGGTTTGTCACGCCAGGATCGATCCGCACGGTGTTTACCCGTCCAGGAGGTGAATCTTGAATCGCTGCTTCATCCGCTGTTGCTTGGTGGTGCTCGGCATGGGGCTGGCTGTCACCGGCGCCGCCAGTGCGGAGACGGCCCAGCGTCCCAACATCATTTTTATCATGGCCGATGATTGGGGCTATGGGGATGTCGGTTGTTATGGCCAGAAGCACATCCGCACGCCGCACCTCGACCGCTTCTTGGCCACCGAAGGGACGCACTTCACCAATGTGTATGCGGGAGCGTCGGTGTGCGCGCCAGCGTGCAGTGTGCTGATGACGGGACAACATACCGGCCATACGCGCGTGCGCGGCAACGCCGGCATCGTCGGCGGTTTCCAGCAAGCAGCGCGCTGGGACAACTGGAAGGCCCACTGCAAACCGGATGGCACGCTGGAACTGTATGATCTGGCGAAGGACTTGTTGGAGAAAGTCAATCTCGCCGACCGCTACCCTGACATCACGCAGCGCCTGGCGGCCTACATGAAGGAAGCTCATGTGGATTCCCCCAACTGGCCGGTGCAGAGGACGGGAAAATAAAATGGTACACGAAGGCCTGGCCCCTCGATTTGTGTGCCTAGATAG
>JBKBIP010000027.1:48983-81262 GCA_046297495.1 Gemmataceae bacterium
GACACGACTCGGTTTTTCCGTGTCCATTCGTGCATGTGCCCCCTTTAGCGCCCGCTCCTTGGGCCATGCTGGCAACTTACAACTGACACCTATTTCGAGGACATGATAATGCGAACGCTGCCGCGTTTTTGGATGATTGGTTTGTTGAGCTTGGTGTTGATTGCTCCGGTAGGTGCTCAAGAGTGGACGCGCTTTCGGGGGCCGAACGGGTCGGGTCACGGCCAAGCGACGGTGCCGACGACCTTCACGGAGAAGGATTTCGTGTGGAAAGTCGAGATTCCTGGCGTGGGCTTCTCTAGCCCCGTGTTGTGGGGGGAGAAGGTGTTCGTGACATCTGCTGATCCTAAGAATGGCACGCGCATCGTGCTGTGTATCGATGCCAAGAACGGTAAAACGCTCTGGTCGCAACACTACCCCGCCACGACATACCATACGCACTTGCGCAACAGCTACGCCACCAGCACCCCTACGGTCGATGCCGAACGGCTCTACCTGCTGTGGGCGACGCCAGAGCAGCTAACGGCGCTGGCCTTGGACCACGACGGCAAGCTGCTCTGGCAAAGCGATCTGGGGGGCTATCGCAGCCAACATGGTTTTGGCGTGTCACCTATCCTGCTTGACGGCAAGCTGATCATCAACAACGACATGGACGGCAACGGCTCGCTGATCGCGCTCGATGGCCGAACGGGGAAAGAAGTCTGGAACGTTCCACGCCGGGGCAAGAACGCCACCTACTCGACCCCCTGTGTCTATCAGCCCGCCGGCAGCGCCGCCCAATTGATCTTCACCAACTGGCAGCACGGTATCACTTCCATCGATCCGGCGACCGGCAAGACCAATTGGGAAATTTCGGTCTTCGAGCCGAGTAAGCCGGAGCGGGCCATCGCCTCGCCGGTGGTGGCCGGCGACCTGATCCTGGGCACGTGCGGCTTCGTGACCGCTCAAAAGCATTTCGTCGCCGTGCGCCCGCCGACTCCCGGCATGGCCGAGGCCAAGCCGCAAGAAGCGTGGCGTCTGGAACGCCAGGTGTCGTATCTGCCGACGCCGTTGGTCAAGGGGGACCGCGTCTTCCTGTGCAGCGAGCGCGGCGTGGCGTCCTGTCTGAACTTGAAAACAGGGGAAGTGATCTGGCAAGAGCGCGTGCCAGGGGCCAACTACTCGGCCTCCCCCATCTTGATCGATGATCGCATCTTCTGCATCTCCAACGAAGGAGACGTGCTGGTACTGCGGGCCGCCGATCAATTTGAAATTCTGGGCCGTAGCTCGCTCGGCGATGGCACCCAATCCACTCCCGCCCTCGCCAACGACCGCATGTACATCCGCACCAACGGCCATTTGATCGCGCTAGGGGGAAAGAAGTGAATTCCTCAAGGGATTCGAGGTAATCGGATGTCACTTTTGGGTATCGACGTGGCACCCGCGAGAATCTTATCCATCCCATTCTCCCCACATGGATTCGAGTAAATTGATCTGGACATTTTTTTGTACATTAGTACACTTTTACTCGTGGTTTGGGAAGCCAGTTTCATGTGGGTGCTTTCACAAGGAGTGCGATACTCATGGCAGTGAAATCAATTCCAGACGGTTATCACACGGCGACGCCGTACCTCATCATCAAGGGGGCGGCGCAAGCTTTGGAGTTCTACCAACAGGCGTTCGGGGCCGTCGAACTGATGCGCTTCGCCGATCCGAGCGGCAAGGTGATGCACGCGGAGATCAAGATCGGCGACTCGATCTTGATGCTGGCCGACGAACATCCGGAGATGAATTGTTTCGCCCCACCTACGATTGGCGGCTCTCCTATTTCGATTATGCTCTATGTCGAGGATGTGGACCAGCGCTTCCAACAAGCGCTGGCCGCTGGCGCCAAGGAAGTCCGTCCAGTTCAGGATCAGTTCTACGGCGACCGATCCGGCACCCTCACCGATCCCTTCGGCCACACCTGGACCTTCGCCACGCACAAGGAAGACGTCTCCTTGGAAGAGATGCAGCGTCGTATCGCGGCCATGCAGGCGAAGTCATGATCCCCGTGGGCAAGTGGTGAAACGAAGATTCCACCGCGCACGCAGCGCCAGCAAGTGCGGCACTTACTGGCGCTGTATTTGCGCGCGCCGCGCGCGATAATGAGGCAATGGTATAAATGGATCGACACGCATTCAGTGGGAGCAGGGCGCAAGTTTCAGGCGATTTGCCATTGTTTTAATGGATGGCTAGGATATTGCATCCGACGTGATTCACCATGAGAAAGTAGAACGGTCCTAAGAATGGTCATGCCAAGCACGACCCCTGAATCAAGCGGAACCCAGTCATGAACAGCTTTCATCCAGCACAATATCAAGGCAAACCGTTGCCCGATCTGCTGTCCCGTTTGGCCGGTGCGGAAGCCGGTGAGGTGTGGGCGGCGTGGCAGGGACGAGTCGAGCTGTACTCCGCCGTGGACGAAGCCCTGGAAGCGACCCTGAGCCGGCCCGGCACCTTGTTGAGCACGTTGTCGGAGACGTACCTCCCAGAAGACCATCCCGAAGTGGATGTCCCCGGCGTGCTACTGGAAACGTATCTCGGCGGTGGTGGGCAAGGTTGGGTGTACGCGGGCCGCGTGCGCGACACCAACCGCGTCGTGGCCGTCAAGGTGTTGCGCGGCGAATATGTCCAAGCCCAAGGCAAGGCGGCGCGGGAAGCCCTGCTGTGCGCGCGTGTGCGTCATCGCAATGTCCTGCGCGTCTTCCAAACCCAACCAGCGGGGGCCTTTTGGGTGATGATCATGGAATTGGTGCAGGGTCCGGAGCTGAACGCGGAATTCGTGCAAGCAGACCAAGCGCGGCGCACGTTCGGCCAGCTTGCCGACGCGCTGCGTGCCGTCGCGGATGCGGGCATCGTGCATCGGGACATCAAGCCGGCCAACATTCTCATCCGTCAACAGGATCGGTCGCCCGTGTTGGTGGACTTTGGCTTGGCAGTGGATTTGCGCGACGTGGAACATGAAACCGTCGAGGTGTCGGGGACTCCTTTTTTCATGCCCCCCGAAGCGTTCGAGTCGAAACCGCCCGAACCTTCCTGGGACGCCTATTCCCTCGGCGTGACGGCGGCCGCGCTGTTGGCTCGGCCTGGCAACGGCTATACCAATCTGCTCAAGCTGCGCACCGCCAAGCTGTCCGGGGAATTCGATCAACAGGTCCGCCAAGCTCTGGGGCAAATTGAAACCGTCGAGCTGCGGACGTGGATCGACGATTTGCTCAGTGACGACCGCCAACGCCGGCTGGCCGCCGTGGAAATAGCCCGGGCCTGGCGGGGGAAGTGACCTATTCTAGCCGCTCGCCCCGCGCTCGGTTGGGGGTGTGGGGTAATTTTACTCTTTCTCCCCTTCTCCCAGATGGTATTTCTCGATGAGACGATACAAAGCACGGCGGCTAATGCCAAGAACCTTGGCGGCTTGCACTTTATTGCCTTTCTCTTGCTGCAAGATGGCTTGCACATGGCGGCGTTCGACTTCTCGCAGCGATTGCGCGTGCTCCGATCCCGCCTCGGCGGGGCGGTCGGCGGCGACGATGGTTTCCGGCAGATCATCGAGGGTGATGACGTGATTTTCCGCCAGGATTTGCGCCCGTTCCAGGACGTTGGCCAATTCCCGGACATTCCCCGGCCAGTCGTATTGCATCAAGGCTTGCAGGGCGTCCTCCTCGATCCGCGAACGTTGGGTTCCAATGGGACGGTTGGATAGGAAATGCTCGACCAGCTCGGGGATGTCCTCGCGGCGCTCGCGCAGCGGCGGCAAGTTGATCGTGACCACGTTGAGTCGATAATACAAATCCTCGCGGAAGCGGCCTGCTTTTTGTTCCTCGTTGAGATTTTTGTTGGTGGCGGCCACAACCCGCACATCAGCATGTAATTCCGTGGTCCCCCCGACGCGGCGGAAATGACCATTCTCCAGCACGCGCAGCAATTTCGCTTGCAAACCGGGGGCCATCTCGGCGATTTCGTCGATGAACAAGGTGCCCCCCTCGGCGACCTCGACTAACCCTACCTTGGCTTGCAAGGCCCCCGTGAATGAGCCTTTTTCGTGGCCGAACAGCTCGCTTTCCAGCAAGGTTTCCTGCAAAGCGGCGCAGTTAATCGTCACCAGCGGGCGGTCGCGGCGCGGGCCGTTGAAGTGCAAGGCGCGGGCGACCAGCTCCTTGCCCGTGCCGCTGGCCCCTTGAATCAGCACGGTGGCGCCGGCGGGGGCCACTTTTTCGATCAGTTGCACCACTTTACGCATGGCAGCACTGGAACCAATCAACCGATAACGCGGCGATTCGTACCGTAGTTGGTCAATCCATTGTCGCTCACGCCGCGCCAGCCGGACTTTGTCGAAGGCTTTTTCGATGTGAATTTCGAGTTCCGGCAAATGGAACGGCTTAGTCAGGTAATCATAGGCTCCCTGCTTCATGGCCTGAATGGCGGTCTCGATGCTGCCGTGGGCGGTGAGCATGATCGCTTCCAGCTCCGGTTGCATTTCTTTGAGCCGGACCAGCAAATCGATGCCGCTCATGCCGGGCAGGTGCAGGTCGAGCAGGGCGACATCGCAGCGTGTTTCCTCGACCCGCTTCAACGCCTCCTCGCCGCTGCCGGCAACGCACACGATCATGCCGTGACGTTGAAAACGACGGGCCAGCGTGTCGCGCAACTGTTGATCGTCGTCCACGATCAACAGGCGGAGTGGTTGCGGATTACTCGATGTTGGCGTCGGCATGGCAGCCTCATGTGACAGTCTTGGGAATCATCGCTTCACGCTCGCTGGCAGCAATCAGCGAAAAACGATGTTTCTGAACCAGACATTCCTTATCCGCTATCCACTTCGGGGGGCGCGCGGCGCACGGTGAAATGAAACTTGGCTCCCTGGCCCGGAGAGCTGTCTAACCAGACTTTGCCGCCTCCCTGTTCGACACTGGTTCGCACGAAATACAGCCCCAACCCGGAGCCGTGCGAATGACCTTGTTGATTCGGTCCACGGACAAAGGGTTCAAACAGCCGATCGCGGATGCTTTCTGGGATTCCGGGGCCGTTATCGGCGACGGCGAACTCGTAAAATTCCCCCATGGGACGACAAGTGATCTCGATGCGCCCCGGCTCCTTGTCGAGATGATGGATGGCATTGGCCACGAGATTGGCGAACACTTCGCGCAATTGAAGCGGATCGGCCCAGACGCGCGGGGGATGTTCCGGCAGCAGCAGATGCACGGTCCGCCCACCAGCATACAAACCAAAACGGGTGGCCAAGTTCTCAAAGATAGTGCCGGTATCCACCCAAGTTGGGCCGCCTTCGTCGTCAGGAGCCAGCATTTCCTGGAGCAAATTCGTCAACGACCAGCAGCGCCGGCGGATATGCTCCAGTTGTTCGGCGGTGGGGCGGTCAATTTGTGCCTGGAGCACATCGCTAATGTCTTCCAAACTGGTGATGATGGCAGCCAGTCCACCCCGAATTTCGTGACTGGCCAGCTTGCGCAATTGCTCCTCGCGGCGTTGCGACCGCCAGTACAATGTCAACGCTTGCTGCAGCTCCTGGTTGCGCTGGCGGAGTTGTTGCGTCGCTTGCTGAAAGTAGGTGTCCAGGGCCAAGCTAATGTCCAGAAATATCACCTTGATCAGCGACAGCAACACCGGCAATACTTTATCGATGTCATCGCCGAACGCTTGGGCGAATAAGGGGAATGTCAATTGGATGTACTGATTGTAAGCGCCCAGATACCAGACCGGCTCCAGACCGACGCGCTGATGGGCCTGCCCCACGCTCAGCCGGCTTTGCAAGTACGCCTCATCGAACACGCCAGCCAGGAGTTGGGAGAAGTATTGGGCCTGCACGGTCTTCAAGCGTTCCAGCTGCTCGGCATTGCGGAGGAACTGAGCCGTGACGGGATGGCTGAGCAAATGCTCGTAGAAGCGCTCGGCGAACTGCCGGCTGTATTGCTCGAAAATCGGACGCAAGGCGCGGACGTTGAGCGCGTCCTGTTCCGTCAAGCCCAGGTAGGCCTGGCGCTGTAGGCCCAGGTGGTCATTCGGCTCAGGCTGCGGGGAGTGCGGCATGGGCCGACAAGCCTTACCAACTGGATTGATAGACCCAAATGGCGACCGCGCTATAACCAACGAGGCCCATCGAGAAAATAGCCATCATCAACAACACAACCGCCGCCGCGGCATGGCGATCGTGGCCATGGAACGCCTGAATGGTTTCCTCCGAGAATGACCCGGATTCAGTAACTGGAGTGCTGGCAAGGGCTGGTTCGTGACTATCGGTCATGGAAAGGGATCCTCACGTGGCGATGGTTAGAGATTCATTTATTATACGAAACGACATTTCGGGCGGAGGTTTCTGAACCAAGTTGGGCAACCAGTCAAAGGCGACGTATCATCCCGCGAGCAAGGAAACGCATGTTGGGAAAACGGAGCCGCGATGGTTCGAGAGTTGATGGACGCTCGAACCATCGCGACGACGATGACATTATCACTTCATATCACGGCTGCCGTTCCGATTCGGGAACATGCACCACCATGAAACCGCAAATATCAAATTTCACCCGGTTGGTCGCCTTACCGACTGGCGTGTCGCGGTTGCCGTTCCAGACGATATACACTTTGTCCCCTTCCGGTGACACCGAAACGCCATAGGTGCCGCAGGGGATGAAGTGGTATTTTTCATGGCAGGTGGGGTGCAGAAAGGCGATCACCTTGCGGGTCTTGGTTTTGACATCATATTGCACTAACGGCGAGCCGTCGTTGTGGCTGCCGCCGTGGGCGCCGGCGATGTAGTAAAGGTAGCGATTGGTCTTGGGGTCCAACTCCATCGTGGCGATGTATTCATTCTTGCCCACCACGGCGGGGCCGAGATGTTCGGCTTTCTCCGTCTTGGTGTCGAAGACCCACAGGTTGTCGCCGTTGGCGGTATAGACCTTGCCGTCTGGCGATTCCTGGGAAGCGGCCCGCAGTCCTAGCTCAGCGTCGATGGGGACCGGAGCGCCAGGCTTGGCGGGATCGAAGCGCACCAGCTGAGAGGCTCCAAGGCCGCTGCGTGGCGGACCGCCGCGCGTCTCGTTCCAATACACCCGACCTGTGGACTTGGCCAGGATCATCGCCCGCGAGGGACCATCTTCATTCGAGTACAGCAGCTTGCGATTCTTGACATCGTAAGCCAGGAACGAGGGGGGCTTGGAGTTGGCGCCGTCCTGCGTGCCCGCGTAGAAGATCATCCGTTCGGGATCGAGCACGCTGGCCGGCATGCACTGCATCGGCAGCGGGGCGTGAGCGACGATTTCCGTCTTATCGGTCTTGGGATCGTAACGGAATATCCAATCGCCGCTGTAGTGATTGGCGGGGGTCGTGGTGCGCGTCGAGCCGCGATGCGTCGAGAAATAGATGCAGCCATCGCTCCCCATGTCAATTCGGCTATGAATCTTGCCCGGCGTGTAGTGACCAGAGGGGAGATTCAACACTTTGCGCACATCGACGACCTGGCGCAATTCCTTCTTGTCGGCGTCATATTCATAGACATAGGCATTGCCTTCGATGGGGCCGTGATCACCGATGGCGGAATAGCACTTGTTGCCCACGGCCAGGCAATCCCCCCACGCCGACCACAGATAGCCCTTGGGCCGCTGTTCCTGACAATCGTAATACATGAAATCGACCGTCGGCGGCGTCTTGGCGATCTGGACGCCCGGTTTCAGATCGGCCGGTCCCTTGAGGAAATTCGGCGCGGAGATCGTGACCATCTTTTGGCCGCCGGGAAGCTGCGGCGGCCAGGTGAGTTCTTGAGACTGACTTGCCATCGGCAGCACAACCAACGCCGCCCATGCCAGCAAACCTCGGTTCATGGTGTTTGTCCTTTCGTGTGCTTGGGAATGACGCTTCCGCGAAGCGTCCGCTAAACAGCTCATGGTTCCTCGATGACCAGCCGCTGATCGGCGGCGATCCCTTGTTTATCGACGATTTTGCCATTGGGCAGCTTCACGCGCAGGTCCACTTTGGTTTCGTCTCCCAGGCCAAAATGGCACACGGCGGGCTGGCCGCTGGCGTAGCCGTAGCCGATGGTCACTTCTTGAAAGCCGAGCAGGGCGTCCGCCTTACCGAGCTGACCGGCTCTATAGACGCGCACTTGCGAGCCGATCCCCATGCGGTTGAACGTCTTGCCGGTGACACGCACGTTGAGCCAGTGCCACGGCGGGCTTTCGTTGCGCAGCAGGCGTGAGTGATTTCCTTGAAACCAATTGATCAGAAACAAATCGATCCGGCCATCGTTGTCGTAGTCGCCGGACGGTCCCGCCGGGTAATAGACCATCTCCCCCTGGAGGGGCCGATTGGGAACGAATTGCGGCAGGCCTTTGTCATTCACGCCCGTGTTGCGGAAGATGATCGGCGTGGCTGTGCCGTCGTCATCAAGCCAGGCGGTGGAAAAATAGATGTCCGGCCAACCGTCATTGTTGAAGTCTTGAATCTCGACGTGCGGCGATTTATTGGGGAGCGCTTCGGGAAAACCGACCTCGGCGGTGACATCGCGGAATTGCGGCACGCCGTTCTTCAGCCCCTCATTGATGAATACCTTGTTGCGCGCCTTGACATGGTGGATGCCCAACACCAGGTCAAGCCGGCCATTGCGGTTGAGGTCGCCGAACGCCGCCCCGCACGGCCAATCCTCGCCGTTCAGCGGTTGCCAGGCGAACACTCGCTTCAGTTCTTCCGGTTCATAATAGGTGCCGTCCGGGCGACTGAGAAAAAAGCGGTTGCTGTGCGGCACGAAGAAATCAGGCCGGCCATCCTCGTTCACGTCCGCGACCGCCAAGCCGAGGCCATAGAGATCATCGGGCAAGCCAACTTCCTTGGTCACGTCTTGAAACTTCATATGGCCGAGATTGCGCAGCAGAACGCAACGCGGCCCCTTGCGAAAGCGATCTTCGATGATCAATAAATCGAGCAAGCCGTCCTGATCGTAGTCGAATACGCCGATGTTGCGGGCCGTGTGCAGCTGGGGCGGGCAAGCGCCGCTGGCTTCCGATATATCCACGAACGTTCCTTGGTCGTTGCGGAACAATTTGCTGAGGATTTGCTTGGCGGCGATTTGCAGCTCGGGGACCTTTCCCTTGCTGTCTGGCTTGGCGTTGTTGGCGACGTACAAATCCAACATGCCGTTGTTGTTGAGATCGGCGAAGACGGCACCACTGGTCCGGCCATAAAATGCAACGGCGGGCTGCTGGACCATCTCGAACTTGCCGTTGCCGAGGTTGCGGAACAAGCGATTCGGCACCGGGCCAGCGGCGGGATGATACTCGCTATCGGGCCGGTCGCAGAAACCGCCAACGTAAATATCGAGCAAGCCATCCCCATCGAAATCCCCGAAGGCGCCGCCATGCCCCATGATGCCCGCCAAGGGTTCGAGCAATCCCGCCGCGCGCGTGCGGTCGCTGAACCGGATTTCCTGACCCCAGGTGGATGAAAGGGCGGTCCCAAACAGGAACAGCGCGCCCCACGAAGAGCAAAAACGAATCATGGCAGCAATCCCCGATGCAACGGCAGTAAAATTCAACAGCAATCTCCAACGCCGTGAGTTTAGCAGAGAAATAGGAGTGTGCCTAGTAGCGCTGGCGACTTCGAACCGTTCCCCCTTGTTCGGGGCGACCAATAAGCCAGCATTGCAACCGGGCGCAGCGGGAATCCCTTGTCCCTGCCAACGCGGATAGGGTATAATTAGGGTGGGATAAGGATGAGGTTGTTCACTTCAACAGGGGGCGATTTGGTTTCGACCGGGTAAAATGAGGCGTCGAGCGGCGTGTCGTGGTTGATCAGATGGCCACGTAAAAATCTGATCACACTCATAACTGCTGAACCGCAGTATTCTCTGGCTGCCTAATAACAGGCAACCCCGAGTCCGAGAGCTTTGCCTGAGAGGTTTCGGTCTTGGTCGTTAAATCAGGCTCGCTGGCGCCAGAGGCGGGGCAACCCGTCGTGCCGGGGGCGGCGCTGGCTAAACTTCACCACCGGATAGTTGCCGTGGCATCCTGCTGATCGGAGACCACGGCAGCGAACGCGCCGAGCGGCGTCTTCGGATACCGGCTTGGCAAACGTAGGTCAGATACACACGTAGATGCCGGCGCTGAAATGCTTCGGGACGCGGGTTCGATTCCCGCCGCCTCCACTATAAGAAATCCTTTCGTCGCAAGGCTTTCCTTTTTTATTGCTTTAGGTCGAATAGTTTCGCTATAGACCATTTCAAAACCTGGTATTGGCCGGAATCGGTGATGTTGTTCTCATGGTCGGCGAAAGGAGCCGATCATGTCACGGAAGACCAAGCGCGTGTTGACCGACGAGCAGTGGCGGCGCATCGCTCCGTACCTGCCGCAGCACCCACCCTCCCCCAAAGGGGGCCGGCCGCGGGCCGACGACCGGGAGTGCCTGGAGGGGCTGCTCTGGCTGCTCCGCTCCGGGGCGCGCTGGCAGGATATCCCCGTCGAGCTGCTCGCCGACGCGACGTTCATCCGCGCGAAAAAAGGGGTGACGACGTCGGCAAGACCAAGGTTGGCAAGGGCATGAAGCTGGAGGTCGTCACCGACGCCGGCGGCCTGCCCCTGGGCATGGCGGCGGCCGGCGCCAATGTCTCCGAGCAGGACCTGCTAATGCCGGCCCGGACGACGTGCCCGCCCCGCCGGACGCCGCGATCACCCAGCCGGGCGACCTGTGGATCCTCGGCAACCACCGCCTGCTCTGCGGTGATTCGAGTTCACCCGCCGACGTGGACCGGCTGCTTGCGGGCCAGGTCATCCACCTGGTGAACACGGACCCGCCGTACAACGTGAAGGTTGAACCGCGTTCCAACAACGCCATCGCCGCCGGGCTGTCGAGCTTCCCCGCGACCAAGCAGGGGGCCAGCGACGCGGCCGACGCCGGCGGCATGCACCACCAGGGGTTCGACCTCGCCCGCGACAAGACCAAGTCCAAGCCGACCACCAAGAAGCTGCGCCCCAAAGATCGGCCGCTCGCCAACGACTTCGTCTCCGACGAGGCGTTCGACGCGCTCCTCGACGCCTGGTTCGGCAACATGGCCCGCGTGCTGGAGCCCGGACGCGGCTTCACCATCTGGGGCGGCTACGCCAACCTGGGCAACTACCCGCCGTTCTTGAAGGCATGCGAGCTGTACTTCTCGCAGGCAATCATCTGGGTGAAGGAACATCCGGTGCTGACGCGGAAGGACAGGAGTCGCCGTGTGGAACGGGTGGGGTTTGCATGGGAGAGGGGAACGGTGTGCGTGCTGTAACTGGTGATTAGATCGACCGGCACTGGTCTGTCTATTACCGCGCCAGTCACGTTATTTCGGGGCACCGGTCTGTCTATTAAGGCCAATCCTCCAAATCACTTGCCATAAGACTCGGCCTACAACTCGCAGTCAAGAGGGCCGGGGGAGCGAGCCATTTTTTCTTGACAGGGAACTGCCCAGAGTGTGTGCTAAAGTATACTTATGCCCAATTCCACGTTGCTGCCCCCCGAAGGAGGAAACCATGAGCACCACTCTTCTGCCTCAACCAACACCACAAGTCGCTGCAGCACAGCCGCCCCGCCTGCTCGACCAGGTCGCCCAGGCCGCCCGCCAAAGTGGGGCATCGGAACCGACGACGGCGCAGCAAGGCGTTGACGTGGTTGATGTCGCCGACCTGGATCGAACACAACTCGGCCACCCGCACGCCGGTGTAGAACAGTAGCCGCAGCATCAGGCTGTGCTGCACATCGTCGGCCCGGTCCACCTGCCGTAGAACTTGCGGAAGTCGTCGAGAAGAGGGAACCGCTCGACCTTCTCATCGCCGTTGTCGTCGGTCGTTCGTCGTTCGACTGGGTTGTAGTACAGGGCCGTCGTGACCCAGCGGCCCGCAGGCACGGAGTCAAGCCGACGCCGCACCTGACCGCCAGCCTTGGCGAAGGCTTGATAGGTGCCCCAGACCGGGCTGCTATAGCCACGAGAGATCGCCGATGCCTGCAAGACGATAGTGTTGATGCCACTGTAAGCACGGCCCGTCGAAATCGAACGTGGAAAGCCAGAGCAGGTTGGGGTCGCTGCTCCACGGCTTCTGCCAGGGTTTGGTTCCATTCTTGAGCAGAGCGATCAGGTCAGCGGTGATCGACTCACGAATTTCGTTTTGGCTCGGCATTGTCGTTCTCCAGAGCGTTGACCTTGGTAATCGCACTGGCATGTACGACTTAACTCAGGTGCTTCCGGTCGGTCCAGAAAACAGAAATCCCTGGCGTGGATTGACACGCCAGGGGGTCATGCTCGCTGGGACCAGCAACGGGCTGCACGAGGAATAAATCATGCTGGTTACGTGGCCTTTGATTCGTCGCCTTGAGGAATGTCGGACGTTGAATCGGTGCCCTATCCTCCACGCCGCCGCTGCCGCTTCTTGGCCTTCCGTTTTGCTTTCCTTTTCTCTCGTTGCTTCTGCTCTGCCTTCATCCTTGTCGGAGATACTCCAGGTGATTTTGGATGGCTTGGATCGCTGCTATGACTCTCATCTGTGCGGCCATGAATCCGGGACCTTCGCTTTCTGCCTCAAACAAGGCCCGAATCAACTGGTGAATCGCTGGGTGATCCAATCGCGCGCGGCGACGACATGCCGGTCCAGGTGCGTGCCAGGCGGCTTGTTGCCGTGGAGAACGAAAACGGCCGCCAAACCCAATCAGAGCCCCAGCCGCACATGATAGGATGCATCACATGCGAACCTGATGGGTTGACGGCCGCAGGTGGGCTGCCTAAAACTCCACTTCCCGGTTGAAACGAAACGCTACGCGCCCGGCATAGACCGTGGCTTCAACCGGCAATTCGATGAGGTCGCTACGAAGCGGGTGCTGGCGAAGAAGGAGAAGGCCGAGCCGCCGCTGAAGAAACTGTTCTCCGAGAACCAGGGCCAACTCAACGACGCCTTCAAGCTGGAGCGATCCGCCCGCAAGACCGAGATCACCGAGGCCGATTTCGTCCAGTTCTATCCCTATCCGCCGCACTACATCGACCTGTGCATCAGCATCGTCTCTGGTCTGCGGCTTCAACCGGGGGCACCCAAACAATACGGCGGCAGTAACCGCACCATCATCAAGCAAGCCTATGAAATGCTCGTGTCCGAACGCACGGACATGCAATCCAAGGCCATCGGCTGCTTGGTCACGCTCGACAAGGTGTATGAACTGGTCGAGGGCAACCTGTCCACCGAGAAACGCAGCGACATTCACGACATCAGCCAGCGGTTCAAGAACGACGCCGAGGACCAGGGCTGGACGTTGCGGGTCGCCAAGGTCATCTGCCTACTAGAGTTCGTGCGGGATCTGCCCCGCACCGAGGCCAACATCGCCGCCTTCCTTGTGGATGAATTCGGCAAGCTCGGCTTCCGTCGCCCAGGTCCAGGCGGCGATCAAGAAGCTCCAGGCCGCTCAGTTCATCCGCAACATCGATGAAGGCTGGAAACTGCAAACAGCCCAGGAAAAGAATTGAGAAACGGAACGCAAGACCCACCTGGACCCCAAGCCTCGTGAACGCAATGAGATTTCCCGGCAAGTGCTGAAGGAGGTCTTCGGCGAGCCGTACCTGAAGACATATAAGTACAAGGACATTCGCACCTTCCGCATCGGCATCACCCACGAGGGCACGCAGATCGGCGACGACGGCGATCTCACCGTCACTCTCTGCATTGCTGACGACAACGACAGAAACGCTTCGGTGGCATCGGCTATGGCTAGGACCGGGACATGTTGCGGCTCATCCTGGCCGTGCTATTCCGGGCCGGGTCTATCGAGGTCTCGCAGGGTGGCGAGAAGTTCACCAACTACAGCGATCCACGCAGCCGACCGCCATTCACCAACAACAACACGTTCAAGTCCTCGCTGTTCACGCCGGTCAAGCCCATCGACCTCAAGACGCTCACTCGTGCGGTGAAGAGCTACGAAGCCCTGACCGGCGAGACGGTGGACGTGGACAAGAACGCCATCGCCGAGACTCTGAAGAAGTTTGCCGCTGAGGAGATGAAGACGGTCCTGCCGGTCGAGACCCAGGCCAAGGCTCACCAGTTGCCGGTGCTTGGAACGCTTCAGGAGTTCCGAGACGCTCTGGCACAGAACGCACCTGAACCGACTCTGTGCCTACAGGATGATGGAGGCCAGGGAGGTCTGGGTCGGCGGGCAGCGGTTTCGGGAAGCAGTCAGCCGGAGAATGAAGTCGCAGGGCTTTCAGTTCTATCGCGCCGATCACGCCGACGACAAAAAGCTCTTCGACAGCGGGCACCAGGACGTGGCCTATCGCCATTTCCTGGGCTGACGGGGGGCCTGCTGCCCGAGGAGATCGGCGTCCTTTTCTCGCCGACCGACCCGGCCAATCGGCTCTTTCCGCCGCAGCGGATGCTGGATGATATTCTCGCCCTACTCAACAGCGACGCCCTCAAGGACATCTGGGCCGAGGACGAGACCATCGGCTGGGTATATCAGTATTTCACGCCGAAGGAATTGTGGGATCAGGTCCGCAAGGAAAGTGCGGCCCCTCGCAACTCCTACGAACTGGCCTTCCGCAACCAGTTCTTCACGCCCCGTTACGTCGTAGAGTTCCTCACTGACAAACACGCTGGGTCGCATCTGGTACGAGATGCAAAAGGGCAACACGAAGCTCAAAGACCAATGCCGGTACATGGCCTGGCGTCCTTCGGAAGTGTTTTTGGACGAAGGTGTTTCGTGTTTGGTGTCTGGTGTTTCGCAAGAATCCGATAACCCCGGCGACAAAACACTAAACACAAAACACGAAATACCACATTGGCTGCTGGACCAACATCGTCTGGTCACTAGACGCCCACGGGCATTCCATCCGTACCGCGCCAATCTGGGAAATGGCCCGTTGTGACCAGTAAGGTTCGGTCGTCTCAGCGGCCAACACACGGCGAATGGCTTGGCAAACCCGAAAGCTCAGGAATTGCCCTTCACCGATTCAAAGAGGGTGCCTGTACGGATCAAGTGATCTACCAGCGTCTCGATGTGTTCGCTGGGCATGGCGGCAAAGGCTGGTACGTCGGCCAGCCATTCCACAAAGGCCCGCCTGCCGATCCCTCGTTCTTGCAGCACGAGCGCCATCAACTGCTGGGCGAGAATATGGAACGGCTTGGGCGGGGCATTGACGGATTCGACGAATCCCCGACTCCATAGGTCCAGTAGCGCCGCTGCTCGTAGCAAGCCTTGGTCACTGGTCGCCAAGAACAAGCAATTGGATCGAGTACCCGCCCGTCTTCCCGTGCGGCCCATCCGTTGCAGGAAAGACGACACCGTACCGGGGGCGTCAATCTGAATCACTCGGTCCAAATCGCCCACATCGAGGCCAAGCTCCAAAGAACTCGTGGCGACGATGACGCAGTTTTGCTTTTGAGCGAACGCCTCTTCCGCCGCCCGCCGTTCTTCAAGGCCGAGCGAACTGTGAGAAACAAAGGTATCGATGCCTCGGTCTCGCAAGAGCAACGCCAGTTGCTCGACTCTGGATCGGCTGTCGCAGAACACGAGCCGCTTCTCGCCTTGGTGCAGCAGGGAAATGACCTTGGCGGCGTTGCTCAGAGAACCGACGTAATCGAGTTGCACGTCTGGCGCATGGCGTGCGACCGGGGTGGGCGATACGACGCGGCGCTCCCGCTTTGAACCCGAAGAGAGCCAATCCAGCATCTCAGCGGGGTTGCCCACTGTGGCCGACAACCCAATCCGTTGAAGATCACGGTCGGTCAATTTCCGAATGCGGGTCAAGACCGACAACAGGTGCCAGCCCCGATCATCACCGGCGAAGGCGTGAAGCTCGTCGATGACGATACACCGGACACCCTTGAAGAACTCCCGGTGGTCGATCTTGGTCGAAACCAGAATCGCCTCGAGGGATTCGGGTGTTGTGAGCAGGCAGTCGGGCGAATCGGCAAGAATCCGCTTTCGCTCCCTCTGCGTTGTGTCCCCGTGCCAACAAGCCGCCCGCCGACCGACCAAGGAAAAGTATTTTTGTAGCCGCTGCTCTTGATTGTTCAGGAGTGCCCGAATCGGGCTGACGTACAACACCGAAAGCTCGTTCCACCCTTCGGTGAGCATCTGTGAGATGACGGGAAAGAACGCCGATTTGGTCTTCCCACCCGCAGTCGGTTGTTGTCATCCTCGGTGAGCGCCACCTTGAGGACCGATTCCTTGTCGTCCTTGACCACAAGCAACGCCTTGGCTGTGGCCCCTTGGCCCAACTCCCGCTTTACCACGAATCCATGCGGCAGGCGATCCCCTTGTTTCGCTTGCAGCGGGTCGTTGACGACGGTTCCCTTGGGAGCGGTGAGTTCGTCCTCAACGTCAGCCAGCAGGGTCAAGAAATCTTCGACCGAGCCAATGCGGGTGAGAACGTCCGGGTGGGTACTCCACTGGATCAACTCTTCGAGCTTGGGACCGGTCCCGTCCAGTACGGATGAAATGCTCAAGCCTTTTTGATCTCGCAGAATCTTGGCGAGTTCGGTCGAGTTGCTGACCGGGGGACGATTGGCGAACAGGTGGAAAGCGATGGCCCCCAGGGAGAACACGTCGGAGGCTTCGGTCACCTTGCGGGAATCGGACAGGGCTTCGGGCGACATATAGACGAGCGATTGGGCTTCGACCAAATCTTCGACGTTGGTGACTCGGCCTGATGTGTGGACGTGTTTTTCCGCACGCCGACTTGTCAGTTGTAAACCTGAAGCCGGGGCGACGGTGAGGACACATCGGACACGAGAATGCTCTGCGGCCCCAGCGAACGATGAATCACCCGCTTGCGATGGGCGTAGTGAATGGCGTCGGCCAACTGCCGCAGCAGGTCGAGCCGCTGGCCAGTTTCGAGCTTGTGCCCGTGTGTGGCGAGGAAGTGATCGAAGCGAACGGCATTCGGATCAAGGTAACAGAAGAGGAGCGCCGGGCCGTTCTCGTGTTCCTTGTAGTCGAGAACCGGCAGGATGTTCTGGTAGTCCAGCGTCTGGATGATCTGGAACTCACGAGCCGCCGCCCGCTTGAGCCGTTGCCGGTCGTCTTCGGATGAGGCTTGAGCGACCGTGTATTGCCGCACTCGGCAGTACACGTTGTCGAACGAAGCGTGTTTAGCGAGCCGGTCTTGGTAGCCCGGCCCGTCGAAGATCAGGTCGGCAAGAATGTAGTCGCCTACTCGCCGGGACCGCTGCGAAGGGCGAATCCCGGCCTGCTCCATCGCACGGGAGAGCGCCTTGGCCACCTTAATGTCGATGGTGCCCCGCAGGTCGGCATCGATGCCCGGACCTTCTCGATTGATGAGAGCGGCGAGAATCCCCTTTTGTTCGGGCCGATGGTCGGTCTTGGGCTTGTCCCTGAGCAGCACCCGATTGCGGGCGTTGCCGGTCAACTCGCACTGCACGTCCTCGGCGGACAGCAAGACGAGGGCATCGAGCCACGGTAGACGAACCTTGGCAAGGGCGGGCTGAACCTTCAGCAGCGAGGCAAGGGCTTTTGCTTTTTGGTTGGCAAGGAGTACGGGGTTGTCTTCCGAGTGCAGCCTGCCGTCTTGCGAACAGGTCCATGTGCCGGTGTCGCCCCAGATGCGACCGGACCACGCCTTGCACTCCACAAGCCAGAACCCCAGCTTGGTCAGAACGAGCAGGTCGATTTCGTAGATGGCCCCGTCGCAGTCTGAAACTCGAAGTTAACCCATGCCCGATACGGATCGTGGTCGGGCAGACCCGTTCGGATGAAGTCAAGACCACGCCGTTCCCACTCGTACAGAGAAGGCGTGATGATGTTCCAGCGTGGCGATTCCATAAGGCTCCCCCTACCGTCTTCCAATACCACCGATTCCGCTTCGTCACTTGGCCGCTTTCTTGTGGGCCACCGCTACTTGCTTGAGCAAGGCGTCAAGGTCCTCTCGCTTGAAGAGGCGGTAGTCGTTCACCGGATGACGCACGGCGATGATCTTCCCAGCATTGACCCAATTGCGAAGCGTGTTGGGCGAAACGTCCAGATACTCGGCGGCTTCGGATATTCGGAGGTAATTCGAGAGTTTTTCCACTGCGGCGCTCCCTGTCGTGTGCGACCCCGACTTCAAAACGGACTCGGCACTACAAACCTTACCAAAGATCGTTATACTTGCCAACGAGCCGAGCGGCGAATTCTTGGGGAAGTGAACGAGAGGTGAACGGGCTGAGAAATGGCAACCATCCTTTTCTTCACGGCTGGCACAGCGTTCGGGGCGGTGTCAGACCGATCTGTCTGAAGGACCACGGCCACACCGTCATCAACCCCGCCCTCGATGATAACAGCATGTAGACATTAATCGAGGTTAGCGGTGAATTGCTTTTGGGGGGGTGATTCACTTGTCGGAAGAAGTGGCAAAGGCACTTGCCCAGCACCAAGGTACGCTGCTTTCGTTCGAGAGCCTGCGGTTTCTTTCCGATGGGGTGGCGAAGGCGCTGAAGCAGTATCGGGGGAAGTTGGAGCTTCCGATTGTGGAAGCGAATGCCAGCGACAATGCGTCATTCCCATTTGCCATTTTTCGCCGCCATCCAGTATCGCAGCAGTACAAGAAACCGATGAGCCGCAAGAGTTGCTCAAACTACATCGGGGAGCTTGGCCGGTTTTTCCACTGGCTCTATCTGTCGAAGGATTGGAACTGGCGAAAGCCCGAAGATTACGACGCCATCTCCCGTCGCCCACGAGAAGTGGCACAATTATTTCACCGCTTCTTGTCCATCTGGAATGAGCCAGCCGGGAACAAGTCGGATGAAGGCCAGCATTCCCAGCATCTCGACAAATGCCTGAATCACGATCACGGCGACCGCTAGTTCCCACTCGGCAGGCAACGCCAACGCCAGCGGCAGCACGACGAATGAATTCCGTGTGCCGACGCTGAAGACGACTCCCCTTCCGACTTTAGAGGACAACGAAAACAGGCGGACACTGATCCACCCGATGACGGCGGCACAGGCGACATACAGGAAGAACACTGCCGTCACCTGCGTCAGTTGCCGAGCGTGATCCAGAACTTGTTGAATTTGCGAGGCGGCAATCACGAACACCGTCAACGCCAGCAAGATCACAGGGAGTGGGATCGAGAGTTCGATCCAGCGGGCGATGCGTTGGCTCTGATTGCCGCACCATTCCGTGAACCACGCCAATGAGAGCGGTACTGCGACCAATCCGAAGAATGCCAGCAAGAACGGTCGAGTTCCCACGACACGGCTGGTGTCCGCATCCAGGAAAAGCCAGAGGTACAACGGCAGCAGGACGATCTGCGTGACGAGCAGAAGCGGGGTCGCCGCCATCGTCCGGTGAACGTCTCCCTTGCCAAGCAGCGTGAACGTATTCATCCAGTCGGTGCAGGGCGTGAGCAGAACCAGCGCCACGCCCAACTGAATCGGCAGCGAGTCGGGAAGCAGGTACATCAACAGCCAGACCATCCCCGGCACAAACACGAAGTTGGCCGTCAGCATGGCGGCGAGGAACCGGGTATCTGTGAGTGCCTGCCGAAAATGCAGCAGCGGCACTTGCAGGAAGGTGAAATACAGCAGTGTCCCCACCACCGGCCAGATAGCCGGTTCGAGGGCGGTTGCCAGATCGGGGTGCAGCATTCCCAGCGCGGACCCTAACGCCATGGCAACGAAGTAGATCGGGACTTGATGCCGTTCAATCTTGCTCATTGCTGACTCATGCCCTTCTTTGCACGGATCAGCCACAGCATCCAGCCGACGCCCACGGCTCCGAAGCCCGCTGCGCTGCCAAAGGCCCATGTCGTGTATCCGGCTTCCAGCAACAGACCGACGTACAGGCTCGAAACCATGTCCCCCACAGCGTTGCCACAGGCCAGTATCCCGAATCCGAGGCTTCTTCGCTCTCGGGGCAGCAACTCGGCAGCAACCGCTTTTTCGAGTGTCTCTTCAACGGCGATGTACACACCGGATAGGACAATGGCGACGACGAGCCATGCCAAGTTCCCGCTGAAGAAGGCCAACAACAGGTTTGTCCCGACGCCCACTCCGTAGCCGACGACCAGCACCGGCAGTTTCGCCCTGCGATCCCCGACATGCCCCACCGGATAGGCCGCTGCCGCACTCACCAAGTTGTGCATCATGTAGAGCAGCACGGCCAGCGACAGGGTTCCCGCCGCCATGCTGCCGTCTTCCCCGACCGTCCTTGCCGCCAACCACACGATGAAGGTGCGAGAGAAATCACCGAGGCCAAACAGGAACACCCCAATCAGAAACAACCAGAATACCTTCGGAAATGGCGGCTTGATGGCGGGCGCTGCGTTGTCGTCCGCCGTTGGGACAGGAACCGTTGCCTTCTCCTTGGTAAAGAAGAAGAACGCCCCCGCCGCCAGCAGGCCCGGAATGATCGTCCACAGGATGATCGTGCGAAGCTCGACTCCCGCCCACAGCAGCAGGACTGCGATCAGCGGCCCGACCACCGCACCGAGCATGTCGCCCGCACGTTCCAGCCCGTAAGCCCTCCCGAAATACTTTGGCTCGACGGCATCGGCGAGCATGAAGTCCCGCAGCGGCGAGCGAAATCCCCGTCCTACCCAGGCGGCACTTCGGAGCGTCAACACCGCTGCCAGACTGCCGACGAAGGCGATGCCCCATGTCCCTAACGTCGTGACCAGATAACCAAGCGAAGCCCAAGGGCGTTTGCGTTCGACGTGATGGCCGACATATCCCCCAGCCAGCTTCGAGAGGCTAACCAAGAAATCGGCCATGCCTTCGATCAAACCGAGTGCGGCAGGTCCGAGGCCGACCGTCGCCAGATACAGCGGCAGCACGGCCGTACACATCTCGTGGCTTACGTCCGAGAAGAACGTGGCCAGGACGATGGCAACGACGGTGCGAGTGACCCATTTCCTGCCGGTCGCATTGAGAGAATCGTCTTTGACATTTTTCATCAGTGGCTCCCCTCACACGCCCCCGGCAATGACGCTTCGCGCCGATTTTTCCCTGATCGTCTTTCTCCCAAAATTCGCCGCTCGGCTCGTTGGCAAGTATAACGATCTTTGGTAAGGTTTGTAGTGCCGAGTCCGTTTTGAAGTCGGGGTCGCACACGACAGGGAGCGCCGCAGTGGAAAAACTCTCGAATTACCTCCGAATATCCGCAGCCGCCGAGTATCTGGGCGTTTCGCCCAACACGCTTCGCAATTGGGTCAATGCTGGGAAGATCATCGCCGTGCGTCATCCGGTGAACGACTACCGCCTCTTCAAGCGGGAGGACCTTGACGCCTTGCTCAAGCAAGTAGCGGTGGCCCACAAAAAAGCGGCCAAGTGACGAAGTCCCATGAAGAAGTCACCTCACGAATCGCTGACAGAGTTGGCCGATGCCGCCTTCGAGCAAGCGGCCCAAAAGGTGATCGAGCGTGCCCGGCAATCTGGCACACCGCTGATCGTGTGGGAAGATGAAGCAGTCAAGGCAGTCGAACCGCCACAGGATCGAACGGTTCGGAAGTCGCATCAAACCGTTTCACAAGACGAAAGTTAGGTCGGGCTTCATGCCCTTCAATCGCCAAGAAAAATACCGCATCATCAGACCACGGCCACAGAAACCGCACCCATGACCACCACTGCCGCTCCCGAACAGGGCCAGCTTGTGCAAGTGCGTTCCCGTCCGTGGGTGGTGAACGAGGTCAAGCCGAGCAGCCTGCCGTCCCCGGCGATGGAATTGCCGGTCGCCAAAACGCAGAACCTGCTGACGCTCTCTTCGGTCGAAGACGACGGGCTAGGAGAAGAGTTGCAGGTTGTCTGGGAAATCGAGCCGGGGGCCAAGATCATCGAGCGAGTGGCGCTCCCCGACTGCTGATCGCTGACGACGTGGGCCTCGGGCAAGACCATCGAAGCGGGCATGGTGGGGCTGGAACTCATCATTCGCCACCGGGCCAGAAAGATTCTCGTGGTCTGCCCGTCCGCCCTGCAAATCCAGTGGCGGGATCAGATGCGGGACAAGTTCGGCCTCGACTTCCGCATCGTGGATTCGAGCTTGATGCGTGAGCTTCGCCGTCGCCGGGGAATTCATGTCAATCCGTGGGCACATTTCCCCCGGCTCATCACCAGCATCGACTTCCTCAAGCGGGAACGCCCGTTGCGGCTCTTCCGGGAAACGCTGCCCGCACCCGGCGAGCCGGTCTATCCCCGCAAGTACGACCTGTTGATCTTAGACGAGGCTCACAACTGTGCCCCCGCCGGTGTCGGCAGGTACGCCGCTGACTCCTTGCGGACGCAGGCGTTGCGGGAACTGGCCCCGCACTTTGAACACAAGCTCTTCCTCACCGCCACGCCTCATAATGGCTATCGGGAGAGTTTCAGCGCCCTGCTCGAACTGCTCGACAACCAGCGGTTCTCACGGGGCACGGAGCCGGATCGCAAGCAACTCGAAGCAGTGATGGTTCGTCGCCTCAAGAACGACCCGTCATTCGCCTTCAATCATCGGAATTTCTGAACTTCCTCAGCATCAGCCGAGGATCGCTGATGGAATTGGAAACGCACCTGATGCTCTGCCAACGAATCGGCCTTCTAACCCAACAACAACTCGATTCACTCCTGACGCTAACCGACCACATCAGCCGGATGTTGTCGGGACTGCGCAAAGCGTTGGAGGGACGAGGGGCGAGGGTCTAGGGGCGAGCCAATTGTCTTCTCTCGCCCCTCGCCCCTCCTCCCGCGCCCCTCGAATCACCCCAGACGGTCGCCCCGCCACAGGAGCCGTGAACGAAGAACTGGTTCCCGATGATCCCGCCGAACGCAAGACCTACGCCATGCGGATCATCGCCCAGCGTTGCCTCTTCGGCGTCTCAAAATCCTCGATATGCCCGTCAACACGGTTGAAGATGTGCAACGGCAAGAGCAGTTACTGATTGAGGCCAACGACAAGATCGCCCGGCTACGCTGTGCCGCCGACTTACCGCCTGAGAACCGGGCCAAAATCTCCCGCAAAGACCCGACGTGGTTGCCAGCCTGCGAAACACGGGGCGAAGGCATTTTCTTCCAGTTTTCGGAGAAGCTCATTCAGGAGTGGGTGACGAAGAATCACGCCTACGATCGGGAGTTCGAGGTTGGGCATCAGGCATGGCGGGCCAGCAAAAACCTCGAACCGAACAAGGGCTATCCCGGCATCCGGTACGTCCTGCTGCACACGTTCGCTCATGCCCTAATCTGGCAATTGGCCATCGAGTGTGGCTACACCAGCGCCCGCTCGGTGACAACAACAAGGTCGGTATCTTGCACGTCAAGTGTGCCGTGGCCGATGGGGAATGGCTGTTCCTCTCGTCAGCGAACCTGACCCAGCAGGCATTCACGATCAACATGGAATTGGGAATGCTGGTCCGGGGCGGGACGATACCAAAGCGGGTGGAACAGCAGTTCGACCGGCTCATTCAGAGTGGTCAACTGAAGCAGGTGTGACCGAATACTTACTAATACTGTCACCGCAAATGCGTGGTAGAGGAAATCCTCAACTCGGATGAGGCTTGGGCCACCGTGTACTGCCGCACCCGACAGAACACGTTGTCGAAGGAAGCGTGCTTGGCGAGCCGGTCTTGGTAGCCCGACCCGTCGAAGATCAGCTCGCCAAGGATGTATCGGAATCATTGGCAAACGGTCTCTCAATAGCCTGCTGCCTTGCCGCTGATGCGTTTGTCGGCGGCGCCGTGGTACATGCCGGTTTGGGGATCGACCCAGATGGAATGGGCGTCCCCTTGGCGGGCGGCTTCGATGGTGTGTCCCAGGGCTTTCAGCTGGGCGACGGTTTTGGGGTAGCGCTCGACCCCCTCGAAACGGGCGACATCGGGAAACCATTGGTGGTGCAGGCGCGGGGCAGCGACGGCGGCACGGATGTCCATGTCAAATTCCAGGACGTTGACGACGATATTCAACACCGTGTTGATGATCGTCCGTCCGCCGGGACTGCCAGTGACGAGTACGACTTTGCCCTCCTTGGCCACGATGGTCGGCGTCTGCGAGCTGAGCATGCGCTTGCCGGGGGCGATCTGGTTCGGCGCGGTGCCGATGATCCCTTCCCGGTTGGTGACACCAGGAAGCCAGTTGAAGTCCATCATTTGATTGTTGAGCAGGAAACCGGCCCCCCGGACCACGACCCGTGAGCCGTAGCTCTGTTCCAGCGTGTAGGTGTTGGCGACGGCCATGCCGTTCTTGTCGATGACCGAGAAGTGTGTCGTGCTGTCCCCCTCGCCGCTGGTGAGTAGGTCCTTGGCCAAGTCCGCGCTGGGGGTGGCTTGCTTGAGGTCGATGCTCTGGGCCAGCTTGCGGGCGTAGGTCTTGGTGGTGAGGTGGGGCGGAATCTTGACGAAATCGGCGTCGCCGAGATAGCGGGCGCGGTCGCAGTAGGCGCGGCGCATGGTTTCGATCATCAGGTGCAGGGTTTCGGGGGCGAAACGCTCTTGCTTCTTCAGATCGAAGTTTTCCAGGATGTTCAACATCATCACCAAGCAGGTGCCGCCGGAGCTGGGTGGGGGCGGCCCATAGATGTCATAGCCTCGATAAGTACCGTGGATGGGCCGGCGGGCGTTGGCGCGGTAGGCGGCCAAGTCCTCTTTGGTGATCAGGCCACCGCCGGCTTTCATCTCGGCGACGAGCTGATCGGCGATCTCCCCCTTGTAAAAAGCGTCCGGCCCCTGCTCGGCGATGAGCCGAAGCGTCCGGGCCAGGTCTTTTTGGATGAGCCGGTCGCCGGGTTTCCAGGTCCCCGCGCCGCCATCCTTGCCGAAGACGCGGCGCAGTTCCGGGAAATCCTTGGCTTGGGCCACAATGCCGTTGAGTGAGCGGGCCAACGGCGCGTCCATCTCGAAACCTTCCTCGGCCAGCTTCACCGCTGGCATCACCAAGTCTTTCCAAGGCAAGCTGCCGAATCGCTCATGGGCCAACGCCAGGCCGCGCACCGTTCCCGGCACGCCAACCGGCTTGTGGCCGTGGATGCTCTCTCCTTTGGAGAACATGGTCTTCGTGGCGGCCCCCGGCGCGGTTTCGCGGTATTCGATGACCACTGGCTCCCGTTTGTCGCCTGGATGGACCACCATAAAGCCGCCGCCGCCGATGTTCCCCGCCGCCGGATAGGTTACCGCCAACGCGAAGGCCGTGGCAATGGTGGCATCCACGGCATTGCCCCCCTTCTTGAGGATGTCCAAGCCGACCTCGGAGCCAGGCGCCGACACCGTCACCACCATCCCCTGACGCGCGATGGCGACATCGTCCGCCGCCCGCGCCCCGCTGACACCGCCACCGAGCCAGAACCCGACCAAACCGACAACCAACATCACCTGTCGAACGCGCATGGCGCAACCCTCGCTAACCAGAATCAAGTGGATGAAATCGCCTCTCGCCACAGTAACGACGAAACGTACCTGGTGCCAGCAAAAAAACACAGACATTCGCCAAAAAGGGGACGCGACTCGATTTCGATGGTTATCCGATTCCGCCACGATCAACTCTCCAGCAAATACGAGTCGCGTCCCCTTTTTCTTGTCCGTCTGGAGCGGTGACGTACATTTCCTATCTTCCCCATCGTAGCAATTGCGATGATTTCCACGTTACTGACGATTTTGCCTCAAAACGACGGCGGGAAAAGGCGCGAGTGGGACACGTTGGCTTGCGCGCGGAAAACCCGCGTGCCGATAATAGGACTGGCGGCTTGAGGTTGTTGTCCAGAGCGCTTGCGGATGACATTGCATAAGCATTACGCTCTGGAAAGGCATCCGCTTCCTTGCTCTCCACCCACCCGCGACCTTTGCCGTAGTGTGCGGCCGCCACGATGATTCTTTCTGGTAAGGATGCCTGTCAACATCTTTCCTCTGCGCGTAAAGACCGGGCTAAACCCACGTTCAGCCAATTGGAATTCGACTAAGCACTCCATTCCAGTTGCGAGAGGAAAGAACCATGCGTAAAGGATTATGGGGTTCGATAGGTGTCTTGCTGACCAGTGCCAGTTTCACGTTCGCGCAATCCCCTTTCTTCCCCCAGGGCGGGACCGCCGAGTTCGACGACGTACCGGTGGCAGCATTAAATTCCGAGGATGAGGAACCAGACGACGACACCAATCTATCGGTGGAGCTACTCGATTTGCCCAAGACGGCAGCCGAGAAGGACGAGGACAACCAGACACCCGCCACGCCCTTCACGCTGGATGCCAATAACATCCCCACCTGCGACAACTGTATTTTCTGCGTTCGCTGCTGCCCGAAGCCGCCGCGCTTCTGGGGTGGGGCCGACTATTTACTGTGGTGGTACAAGCCTGGTCCGGTGACGCTGCCGTTGGTGACGACCGGCACGCTCGATTCCTTCGGCTTGCTCGGCCGGCCTGGCACGGAGGTGCTGTTCGGCGGCTCCCATTTGAATTATGACACTACGTCAGGCTTTCGGGCGACAGCGGGAGCCTGGCTCGACCGCTGCGCGAAAGTCGGCGTCGAAACCAGTGGATTCGTTTTGGAGGATCGCGGCATTTTCTTCCGGGCCAACGGTGACGCGGCGGGTAATCCCGTTCTCACGCGCCCCGCATTCAACGTTTTGGACGGCGCGGCCGCTGGGGCGCTCATCAGCTTCCCCGACGCCTTCGCCGGCGGCGTCGCTGTGTCTTCCAGAAGTCAGTTATGGGGCATCGAGACCAACGGCGTGATCAATCTGTGCCGCAAGCCCAAGCTGACCTGGGATTTGCTCGTCGGCTTTCGGTATCTCGACCTCGATGAAAGCCTGCACATCGAGGACAGCAGCCGCATCTTGGCCGATGGCATCGCTGGTTTCAACGGGGTGCCCGTGACCGCCGGCGTCATTGGCACGCAAGATCGGTTCGACGCCCGCAGCCAGTTTTACGGTGGGCAGATCGGTAATCGGTTCTCCTTCTTCCTCAACGATTGGTTGCAACTAAGCTGGTATAACAAGGTGGCCTTGGGCGGGACGCATCAATCAGTGAATGCCTTCGGGACGACGGCGCTCACTCTGCCCGACGGTCAAACCGGCGTGCTACCCGGCGCGTTACTGACAGCTTCTAGCAACATCGGCCGCCGGACCGCGGATCAGTTCGCCGTCGTGCCGGAAGTGGGCGTCAACGTGAACGTGCGGTTCTGTCGGTGGGCCTCGGCATCGATGGGTTATTCCTTCCTGTACTGGAACAACGTGGTGCGTCCGGGCGCCCAGATCGATCCCTTCGTCAATCCGAACCTAATTCCGACGGCGCTGAGTTTCGGCGCTCCTGGCGGACCAGCGCGGCCAGCGCCGCGGATGGAATCGTCCGACTTTTGGGCTCACGGCCTCAATTGTGGCTTGAGGTTGTCATACTAAGAGCTTGTCCGGCGGGGAGAGTGGGTCGTCCGCTCCCCGCCACCACTTTTTCCTAGACAATCTCTTCAATGACATGGCCATGCACCAAGGTCAGGCGTTCGTCGCGGCCCTGGTGCGGATAACGGAGCTGGTCTTGATCGAGACCCAGCTGATGCAAGATGGTCGTGTGGATGTCGCGGAAGTGACAGCGCCGGGAAACGGCACGCAGGCCGATGGCATCGGTGGCGCCGACCACCTGACCACCTCGGATGCCGCCGCCCGCCAGCCACATGCTGAAGCCCAAGTTGTGATGGTCGCGTCCTTTGCCGTCTTGTGCCTCCGGCGACCGGCCAAATTCGCCGCCCCACAGCACCAAGGTCGAATCGAGTAAGCCGCGCCGTTTCAAATCCTTGAGCAAGCCAGCCACGGGTTTATCCGTCTGAACGGCCATGCGCTGGTGATTTTCCTCGATGTCCTTATGAGCGTCCCATTGCAAGTTGCCTGGCCCGCCTCCCGAAACCACGACGATGAAGCGCACCCCTTTTTCCACCAACCGCCGCGCCAGCAAACAGCGCCGGCCATAATCATCGGTCGGTTCGACCCCCACGCCATAAAGTTCCAAAGTCTCGCGGCTTTCGTGGGACAGGTCAAACACCTCCGGCGCTTCGGTCTGCATGCGGAACGCCAATTCGTAGGCACGAATGCGGGCGGCGAAGTCCTCGTCCTCCGGTTCCAGATGGACGTTGTTGAGATCGTGGATTAACTGGACGGTGCGCTGTCGCTGCTCCAGCGTGACCCCCGGAGGTAAATCCAGATTGCGCACGGGGCGCGAACCGCCGCGAAACATGGTGGGCTGATACACCGCAGGCAGGAAGCCGTTGGCGTACATCGGCTGCCCTCCTTCCAGCGCGCCGTCGGGATCAGGCATGACGATGTAGCCTGGCAGCGACCGGCTCTCCACTCCCAACCCATAGACAATCCAAGAACCCATGCTAGGGAAGCCGGGCACCGTCCGCCCGCCGAACAATTCGTACTGCGCCGCCGAGTGGACCACCATGTCGCCATGACAAGATCGAATCACGGCAATGTCATCGATGCAGGTGGCGATGTGGGGAAACAGGTCCGACACCTCGATGCCGCTCTGGCCGTGGCGGCGGAACTGGCGTTGGCTGCCGAGCAGCCGAGCGTCTTTCGCGATGAACTGATACTTGGCGTCGCCAAACTCCGCCGGTCGCGGTTGGCCGTGCAGCTTGTTCAACAGCGGCTTGGGATCGAACGTCTCCAAATGGCTCGGCCCACCGGCCATGAATAGGAAGATCACCGCCTGGGCTTTGGCCGGCAACTGATGCGCCGGCCTGGCCGCCAACGGATCGCCCGCCGCCCGCGCCTGTTCCTCGTGCCATAGCGATGCCAACGCTAGCGTGCCGAAGCCGCCAAAGGCCTCCCGAAAGAATTGCCGACGAGTGCTAAGTAGTCGATAGTGAGCGGACATGGTTTGTGTGGTTCCTCGCGCTGGCGACTGGCGAACGACTCGATAATTATTGACAAAATTTATTTCTTTTTTTCTTTTCAGCAACAATCGCTGGTGGAGAACTTCGAGCCACAATGACTAATAATTCCCATCACGCACCTCGAAATGGGTCGGTTTGCCGAGGGTGGCGCCGCCGCGTTGGACCCAGTCGGCGATCCAGCGCAGCATGTGCTCGACGCTGACACGAGGGTAGCCGAAGAGATGGAAACTTTGTTGGGCGTTGCTCAAGAAAGCGTCGGCGCTTTCGCTGCCGGTGAAAGTGACGGAGCGCTTCATCAGCTCCCCCAGGCGCGTGGCCAGGCGGCGGACGCTGAGGGTTTCGGGGCCGGCGATGTTGACGAGCCACGGCGGCACGGCGGCATGATCGAAGGCGCACAGCGACATGGCGTTAGCGTCCCCCTGCCAGATGGCGTTGAGATGCCCCATGTCCAATGACACCGGCTGGCCGGCGGCGACGCGCTGGGCCAGGTCCACCAACACGCCGTAGCGCGTCTCGGTGGCGTAATTGAGACGAATGAACGCCATGGGAATGTCGTACAACTGGCTAAAATACTCATACATGCGTTCCCGCCCCATTAGGCTCATGGCATATTCGCCAAACGGCTGGAGTGGATCACTCTCCAACGAACCGCCCAGCCGCACCGGCGTCAGCCCATAGATATTGCCGGATGAGAAGGCCACGATCCGACTCTGGCGGAACTTGCGGCAGATCAAGGCGGGTAGGTAAGCGTTCATGCCCCAGGTCAACGCCGCGTTGTCGGTGGCGCCGAATTTCATGCCGGTCATGGCGATAACCAGCGGCGCATCGGGCAGGCGCTCGACTTGCTCGGCGTCGAGCAGATCGCAACGGATCGTCTCAATGCCGTGCGAACGCAGCTGTTCTTCCAGCGGGCCGTTGGAGAAACGGGACACGCCGATGATACGCCGCGTCACGCCAGCGGCCTCGGTGGCGCGCCGGGCCATGCGGGCCAGCGTCGGTCCCATCTTGCCGCCGACCCCCAGTATCATCACGTCCCCCTGCCAGCGTGCCATCGTCTCGATGGCCCCCGGCGAAGGTTCACTGAGTAAGTCTTCCAGTTGTTCGACGTTGGCAATGACGGATGGCAAGGCAACCGTGCGGGACATGCTTTCTCCAACTCGTTGCTGGACAAGGATTCAGAACTTCACGCGGACCAGGCCGGGAATCGCGACTACCTCTCCCTTTATAAAATAGCGATGCCCGGCGGATTCACCCACCGGGCATCGGTTATCATCGGACTGTCATGGGCGCGGGTTTCGAGAGGTTACTCCACTTTGATTTCCGTGACCTTCTTCTCTTCCCGAACGATCGTGACTTTGGCCCCTTCCTTGATGTCCTTGACATCGGCCACGCCGGCGAGTTTCACCTTCTTGCCAACTTTCACGTTGATCGGCTTTTCCTTGCCTTCCACCTTGACCGAGATGACCCCTTTCTCAGCGTCCACCTTGGCCACCGTCCCCTTGATCTCATCAGCTATGATCAGACCGACACAAACGAGCATCAGGAACAGTGAAAACAACATCTTCCGCAACATGGTACAGGCTCCTCGAAGTACGCCAACCTTCTCATGCGGATCTTACCGGCGACGCGCCGGCAAGTGATCATCCGCGTGGATTCCGTCGCATCAAATTCATGGTTCTTGTATAGCCGTTGAACGGGATGATTCATCCCCGTGTCCGCTTCCTGTTTCGCGCGCAGTGATTCTATTTCGCTCTGCCACAACGGCTAGGTGGGAATCGCAACATACGCACTCCTCCCCTCAACCAATCAGCACCTGGAGAGGAAAGGGGGAAATTCGTCTCGAAATCGGCTGGATCAACGATAGTAAGGAACACCCGTCCCAAGTAAAAGTTTCGCCGGAGAGAAGATTTTTTTGCCAGCCGCAGCCGTCATTCGTATCAGCTTCGATTTTCCAGCGCGTCGTTGGGAACAGGCGTCAATCTATCCGGGGGGCTTTCTCGTCTATGTTGATGGAATCCCGAATCGCAGGTATGGCTTCTCCGCGTTGGCAGCGGCAGATGAACGCCTGCATAGGTTATAATGAGGAATCGGTCCATGCGTCGTAAAACCTTTTTGTTGGCCTCGGTCGCGGGGGTGGCGGCCGTGGCAGCGGTCATTGGCTTCAAAGCCTGGTTCTCCCCCACCGAACAAGCCCAAGCCGCCATCCCGGTGACATCCGATTTGGGCACGCAGCCGTTGCCCATCACCCAAGTCATCCTCTACAGCAGCGGCGTCGGTTACTTCCAACGCGAAGGCGAAATCGAAGGGACCAGCCGCATCGACTTGTCCTTCCAAGTCGATGACATCAACGACCTGCTCAAAAGCATGGTCCTGCAAGACCTCGACGGCGGCCATATCAGCGCCGTCAGCTACGATGGCCAGGCCCCCATCGAACGCACCTTACGCAGCTTTTCGTTAGACCTGACCGGCAATCCCTCCTTCGCGCAGATTCTCAACCAAGCGCGCGGCGAGAAGGTCGAAGTCGTGCTGCAACAATCGAACGTCACCCAGCCTGGCACCATCACCGGCACCATCATGGGCGTGGAATCCCAGAAACAACCCGTTGGCCAAAACGCAGTCGCCGATGTGTCGGTGTTGAACCTGTGGTGTGCCGAGGGGATTCGCGGCGTCAAGCTCGGCGACGTGCAGCGGCTGCGCTTCCTCAATCCGATCATGGAAAGCGAAGTCAAGAAGGCGCTCGAAGTGCTCTCTTTGACACACGATACGCAGAAGAAAACCGTCAGCCTCAATTGCGTCGGCGAAGGCACGCGCCAGATTCGCGTCAGCTACGTCGTGGAAAACTCGATTTGGAAGACCAGTTATCGGCTGGTCCTCGACAAGGAAGGCAAGCCGTTCCTGCAAGGTTGGGCCATCGTCGAGAATCCCAGCGATGAGGATTGGAACAACGTGCGCATGGCGTTGGTGTCGGGTCGGCCGATTTCCTTCCGCATGAATTTGTACGACGCCCTGTTCATCCCCCGGCCGCTGGTCGAGCCGGAGCTGTTCGCGTCGCTGCGGCCCGTCGCTTACGGCGGCTCCATGCATCGCTGGGAAGAAGATGGCTTGGCGAAGGCCGATAGAGCGGCTCCGATGGATGAAAAACGCCGCGCGAATATGAATATGCTGCGGGGGGTCGGCGCCCCGCAAGCCGCCAGCGCTCCGGGCGGCTTGGGTGGCGGTGGCGCCTTTTTCGAGAGAGAGCAGCTGGAACGGAATTGGGGATTGGATCAGGGAATCTCCTCGGTCGCCACCGCGTCGCAGATGGGAGATTTCTTCCAGTACATCATCAATCATCCGGTCAGCTTGCCGCGTCAGAAGTCGGCCATGCTGCCTATCGTCAATCAAAACGTCGAGGGACAACGAGTAAGCATCTACAACCAGTCGGTGCAGGCCAAGTTCCCGCTGCTAGGTCTGAAATTCAAGAACAGCACCGACATGCACCTGATGC
>JBKBIP010000028.1:0-35017 GCA_046297495.1 Gemmataceae bacterium
AGTTGATGCCTTCGCCGGCGGCCTCCGTTGCCACGCAGATTTGCTTCTCGACCCGGAACTGCTCCTGAGCGCGCTTGCGTTCGTGGGGGTTCATGCCGCCGTGAATCTGGCAGGTCGTGTAGCCCCAGCGCCCTAGATGATCACACAGGTAGTCCAACGTGTCGCGGTGCTCGGTGAAAATGAGCAGCTTGCCCCGGCCGTCGCTCAGTTCCTTGAACTCGGCCCGCTCCAGGCACGCCTTCAGGGCGGCGAGCTTCGAGTCGGAGGCATGGTCGCGGACCCGGCGCGCCTGAGCCAGCAGGTCTTGTAGTGCGGCGATCTCGGTCCGCAACTGGTCGAGAGTAGCGGCCGACGTCGATTGATCGGCAAGCCGGTCCCGGTCGGCGTCATCGAGATCGTCTTCGTCCTGCTCGACATCAGCCAGACGACCCTGAAGCGCGGCCAAGCGCCGGGCACGCTGGGCCGGCGGAAGTTCTTCGAGTTCCTTCAAGAGGTCTTGCTGCTTTTCCAGGCGGCGGCGAATAGACTCAAAGATCGCCATCGTGGAGCTGGCCAGTCGCCGCTGAAGAACGGTACGTGCCAGGGCCACGCTCGCTTGCCGCCGGCCGCTCGATTGCGGCAGGAACTGGTTGATGTAGGCGGTGACCGCCTTGTAGAGTTCGTACTCCTGCAGGTTCAGCTTGAACGTGACTGTATGCGCGTGGCGGTCGGGAAACAATCGCCGACCCCGCAGGTCGCGGAGGTCTTCCTTCAACCGCCGAAGGGCCCACGGGCAATCCGGGCCGAGTTTAAGAATATCGCGGCGAATCTCCGTTGCCTTGTTGCCGACGCGAGACGGTTCGGGGAACAGATCGGCGTCGATCAGGCGGATGAAGTGAGCAAAGCGGTCGTCGTCGCCGTGGTGCGGGGTGGCCGTGAGCAGGACCAGGTGATCGGTGTTTGCCGCCAGTTTCTCGGCGATTTGGTAACGCTTGGTCTTCTCCGTCTCGTCCCCACGACCCGAACTGCTCTTGGTATAGGCACTGCACTTGTGCGCTTCGTCGATGACGACGAGGTCCCAACGCTCGCTCCAGACTCGCTCCCGGACATCGTCCTGCTTCGCGTAGTCCAGCGAAGCGATGACTTGCGACGCCCGGCGCCAGGGGTTGGTGAGTTGCTGCTGATCGACGGCCGAGAAGATGATGTCAAACGACTCGCCGAACCAGCGCAGCAGCTCGTCCTGCCACTGAATGGTAAGGGGCGCGGGGCAAAGGATCAGCACGCGGTCCAGGGCCTCTCGCAGCCGCATCTCTTTAATGAGCAGCCCCGCCATGATCGTCTTGCCCGCGCCGGGGTCGTCGGCAAGTAGGAAACGAAGACGCGGTTGGGGAAGCATGCGGAGATAGACGGCCTCGATCTGGTGCGGCAGCGTGCGGATGCCCGAAAGGCTTACGGCGAAGTGCCGGTCGTGGGCGTAGGCCAGTCGGATGCGGGCGGACTCGACAAGAAGGCGAAGGCTTTCCGGGTCGGCGGGCTTGATCGAGGTGGGGGCTTCGGACTGCTGGCCGAAGATCGAGGACGCTTCCTCGTGCGACAGAATTGCTTCATCCGGCGTGCCGTCCGAAAGCCGAACCCGGCACTCGAAGCCTTCCCCCAGTGGGCGCACCGACTCCAAGACTACCGGTTCGGCGAAATGGCCCGGCAGGTCGATACGACGACCAATGGGAAACTGCTGTTCGGGCATCGGTCAACTCGGTCAATCCTTGGTCCGCCCTGCAACTTTCGCCAGGAAGCGTTCGAGGTCGCGCCTCAGGAAGAGCCGATACCGATTGGCCGGGTTCCGCCGCATGGGAATCTTCCCGGCCTCCGCCCAGGCGCGGAGTGTGTTTTGCGATACTCCGAGTATCTGGGCGGCTTCTGCTGTCTTCAGGTACTGATTCAGCTTATTCATGAGCCGCCTTCTCCGGGGGTTAGCCGAGAGGTAAGATTGAGTTTACCAAAGTCTGCATTAGTTGGACAGCACGGTTGAATGGATTGATAGACAGGTGACTATTACGTGCGGGAATGAACAGACAACTCGACGTCACCGTTGTAGCCATAAAGTCCAATGCTCCTGCGGCTGGGCCAGGATCGTGTCGGCCTCAACCGGCGCAACCTCGCCCTCGTAGTTGATTGACCGGAGCAGGCAGTAGCCGGCGCGTTCGATTTCGTGCAGGAAGCCGACGGTTTGTGGCGGGTCGCGCTGGAGGGGCATCAAACCATCGATCTTCGTCAGCCTCTCGTTCGCCGTGAGCGATACGTCCGCCAGCACCGGGGCGGCCTGCCGCAACCGCTCGTCCGCGACGCCGTTGGTGAATACCCGCAGCAGCGCGGCCAGGGCGTTGTCCGGATTCGGAACCGGCACGTGTTCTTCAGCCGACTGCATCTTTTTTTGTAATTCTGCGAGTACCTTCGCAAAGGCCTCTGCTCCCGCGTCCCAATTGGCGATGGCCATGCTAGGTGGCCCGGCGTCGCTGCTCACGCGCCGCATCCGCTCCAGCGCTCCGCGACCACCCACGGGCAAGCGCTGGCTGATTCGCCCGCCTGGCAGCAGGCGAGGCTGCCCGTCGAAAAACCCACGCCGCAGCACGAAGTCGAACACCGTGGCCGCGTTCCCGGCGTCCAGGTCGTTCCGCGCAATAACGCCCTCGGCCGTCAGCCGCCACTGTTCGTTGCCGATCCGCTCGCAATGGCTGACGGGTTCATCGCCAAGATGCTCGAACGCTTCGCGCCAATCGTTCCAGATGTCCTTCAGCACGAACTCCATCGCCTGGGCCAGGCCGGCCTCGCCCGTCATCGTGATCGTCGCCTCGACCGCGACGGGATGCCTCACTATCCGCAGCCGCAGCGTCACGCGCCGCTCGATCATGCCCGCCGCCGTGAGCAAATAGACCGCTCGTTCCTGCAATTCGCTCAACGTTGCTGGATCGTGGTCGGTCCACGTCTCCGGCACGGTGACGAGGAAACGGGCCACCAGACTTTCAACAGTATCGCCTTGCGGCGGATGGGCTTCCGGCATGATTGCCATCACCTCGTCGGGCCGGCCAGCCGGAACGAGCATCGAGTGCGTTGCTTGTCCCAGCCAGCCGGATCGTTATCCAACCGTTATCATATCCCAGGCAATTTTGCTTCATCGTTCGATGGAGACGAGGGATTTCTGAAATTCCGCGCTGAGTTTGGCCCGACACAGTGCCTGGTAGTTTAGACGCGCCGTGAAACTCGAACGGTATGGGGGCGGATTTGGAGTTGGATCGCTTTCAATCTTACCTGTTGCTGTTGGCTCGCGCTCGCCTCGACCGCAAGGTACGGGGGAAGATCGACCCTTCCGACATCGTACAACAGACCATGATGGAAGCGCACCAAGCCGTGGAATCGTTTCGCGGGGAGAACGTGGCCGCCCAGGCGGCATGGCTGCGGCAGATCCTGGCCCGCAACCTGGCGAATGCCGTGCGCGATCTGACCCGCGAGAAACGCGACGTTCGGCGGGAGCGGTCCCTCCAGGCGGATTTGGATGAGTCGGCCTCGCGTCTGGAGGGCTGGTTGGCCGCGGAGCAATCGACGCCCAGCCAGCAGGCCCAGCGTCACGAACGCGCGTTGCGGTTGGCCCAGGCGCTGGCCGATCTGCCCGAGCAGCAGCGCAAGGCCGTGGTGCTCCGGCATTTCCAGGGCTGCTCACTGGCAGAGATCGCCGATGAACTCGCCACGACCACCGCCGCCGTCACCGGTTTGCTGCACCGGGGCCTCAAGAACCTTCGCAAGGCGCTTAAAGAGTTGGAGGAGCCATGACCCCACTGTCGCGGGAACAACAACTGGAACGCATCCTGCACGCCTACCTGCAAGCCGTGGATCGCGGCGAATCGCCCGACCGCCAGGAGATCCTTGCGGCGCACCCTGACTTGCGCGACGAACTGGCCGAGTACTTCGCCGATGCGTCGAAGCTCGAACGCATCGCAGATTCGCTGAGGACGGCAAATTATGGCGGCGATTCGATGGAAGCGTCGCCGTCGCTGGGCACAATCCGCTACTTCGGCGACTACGAACTGCTCGAAGAGATCGCCCGCGGCGGCATGGGCGTCGTCTATCGCGCGAAACAGGTGTCGCTCAATCGCATCGTCGCCCTGAAGATGATCCTCAAGGGCGAGTTCGCGTCGGAGGCCGACGTGCGTCGTTTTCGCCAGGAAGCGGAGGCGGCCGCGAATCTCGATCATCCCAACATCGTGCCGATCTACGAGGTCGGCGAACACGAGGGCCAGCAGTATTTTTCGATGAAGCTGATCGAAACCGCCCCGTTTAGCCGCGACCCGAAGGGGAGCGCGGCCCCTCGCCTCGCCAAGGTCGCCCGTGCCGTCCATCACGCCCACCAGCGCGGTATTCTGCATCGCGACCTGAAACCGAGCAACATCCTCATCGACGCAAACGGTGAACCCCACGTCGCCGACTTCGGCCTGGCCAAGAAAGTCGAAGGCGGCGAAGACGCGACCAAGTCCGGCGCCATCGTCGGCACTCCCGCGTACATGGCCCCCGAACAGGCCCGCGCCGAGAAGTCGCTGACCACGGCCGTCGATGTCTACAGCCTCGGCGCCATCCTCTACGAGTGGCTGACGGGAAGACCACCCTTTCGCGGCAACGATGCGTTGTCAACATTGATGCAGGTGGCCAACGACGAACCGGCGAGACCGCGTTCCCTCAATGCAACCATTGATCGCGATCTCGAAACGATCTGCCTGAAGTGTCTGGAGAAGGACCCCGCGAAACGCTACGCCTCCGCCGCCGCCCTGGCCGATGATCTCGACCGCTGGCAGCGCGGCGAGCCGATTACCGCTCGACGATCAGGGCGGCTGGAACGAACCTGGCGTTGGTGTCGCCGCAATCCCCTGATGACGGCGGCCCTGATGCTGGCCGCGGTCGGTCTCGGGTTGAGTGGCTTCATCGCGGGGCAAAGTCATCTCCGAGAGCAGGCGAGGCTTCAGGACGACTTGCATCGGGCCGAGGTGTCGCGTCGGCTTCAACTTATCGATAGCGCGAAATTCGCACGCCTTGCGGGTCAGCGCAAAGCGGCCGTCCAACACATCGCGAAGGCCAGTCAGCAGGGAGCCGGCAATGAAGATGCGTTGGCGTCGGAAGCATTTCTGTCGCTTGCGTCTCCGGGACTGCGTCACCGCAGCCAGTCGCAATTGTTGGGATTCTCAGTTGGTTGGACGCCTTACGTCGCGTTTGCGGCGGATTCAAAGTCCGTCTATACGGAAGCGGGCTCGGGCACACGGTTCACGTTTTCGGTTCCCGCAACGGACGATGGACGTCAAGAGCGGGTGAAGAACCCTCGTCTCGTCAATGTCTACCCCAGTTTCAAGTTGCCCGAGGGCAAGGAAAATGAATGTTTGGTGCGAGCCGTGAACGCGCCCGTCACGTTCGCGTTGCTAACACGGACCGAGCCTGGGAAGTTCCAAGAAACATCCCTCTGGGACATCCGAGAACAGAAATTCACCCACACTCTGCCGAGAACATTCGAGGCGACCACATTTATGGCGCTCTCCGCGGATGGGCGACTCGCTGCATTCAACCTGAGTCAGGTACTGGACATCGTCCTCGTGTATGACTTCGAGCAAGGTCGGATCGTGGCGACGCTCCCTGTCGGCCGCCATGCCATAGTGATGCCCCTTCGCTTCGCGGCCGGCTTCAGTCCCGACGGCAGCATGTTCGCCGCTCACGGACGGATCGATGGGCAACCGGCCCTCGTGGTCTTTGACATCAACACCGGCCAGCTCATCGGCAGCGCCCAGAACGATCCGCTTGTTTCCGCCTGGTCGCCCGACGGTCGCTGGATCGCGTCGTGGGGAACCTTCCTCTCCACCTCGGCGCTGGAGGTCGGCGCGACCAATCGGGTTACCAATCAGGCATTCGACCACAACGTTCTTCTCCTGAGCGAAGTCGTGCGGCCCGTCTCGGGCTGGCTTGCGAGGGAGAAGACCAACAATCTCCAATTCAGTGACGACGGCACTCTGTTGAGGACTGACCGCCAACCGTTACGCACGTTTGAAAGTCCGCGAATGATGAGCCTCGAGCCTGTGAAGAACGATCCCGCACCAAGCATCGGCTTCACGTCGTGGAAATTCTGGGGAACACCGACGATCCAACTCACGCATCCGGGCTTTCGCGATGAGCCGTTCGCTCGCAAGGGCAAGACCACGGTCGCGAGGCCAACGTCCATCGCCCGTCATCCCAACGGCAAGCAGTTGGTCGCGGTCTTCTTCCTCGACCGCCGCGAAGACCATCCGGTCAATCTTCGGGACGCCAAAGCCGAATACAGCCTGGAACTCTGGGATATCGAACAAAAGAAGCAACTCGCCATCTGGAATACCGATTCGACGGAAGCGTTTGCCAGCGTCGCCTTCGCGCTCGGCGGCGATTGCGTCGTCACCACGAGCGACCGGGGAGTCAAGCAATGGGACGCCAAATCGGGTCAGGTGATTCGCCAATATCCCTTGCCCATCGAACCGAACCGATCCGGAAGTTCGGCGGGAGGCGACAAGAACGACGGCCACGTGATTCTGAGTGCCACATTCCAAAATCCCCAACCCCTCATCCTCGCACCCGGCGGCGAACATGCCCTGGTGATGACGCACTACGACATCAACGATCCGGAGAAGAAGCCGTATCGCTACGAACGTATCGAACTGCGCACCGGCGCAGGCCATGGCTCATTCCGTCGAGAAGGGTACGAGTACGGTCCCATGGCTCTGTCACTCAACGGCCGATGGCTCGCCGAGGTCCGAACAGGCGGCATTCGCTTACACGATCTCGACACGGGCGAAGCCTTGAACTGGAGCACGCGAGAGATCACCGCCCTCGCCTTCCATCCCAACGGCGAAGTCCTGGCCGCCGCGGATGCGACCGGTCTCGTCTCGCTCTGGCACCTCGGATGGATTCGGACCGACTCAGTCGAAAACGGCATTCCTTTACCCGTACTCAATCCCCGATGACATCGCGGCGAGGCAATCAATCATGTCCGAATTGACGAATAGCCAAAAATTGCAGTCGATCCTGCACGCTTATCTTCAAGCCGTGGATCGCGGCGAGAAGCCGGATCGCCAGGCGATCCTCGACGCCCATCCCGACCTGCGCGACGAGTTGGCCACCTATTTCGCCGATGCGTCGAAGCGGGAATCCCTACCTCGGGTATCGTGACTGGCTGTACCGTTCGCATGACGCATGTATCGTACACGTCCATCCCGATTGTGGCATGTACAATCCGCTCAAGGAGAATTTGGCTATGCCATCGATTGCGATCAACGAAGCCAAGGCAAAGCTCGATGAGTTGATCCACCGCCTGACGCCCGGCGAGGAGTTGGTCATCACGGAGAACGACCAGCCCGTGGCGAAGCTGGTATCGACCGAGCCGCTCGGGGGATTGCCCAAGGTGCCCAAACTCGGCACACAATGGGGTTCCGTGCTGTACATGGCGCTCGACTTCGATGCCCCACTTGATGACTTCACGGAGTACATGGAGCGAGGTATCTGCTCGACACCCATACCTTGATCTGGAGTCAGGACGAAACCAGCAGGTTGCCCGCAGCGGTTACGGCCGCGTTGTCTGATCCAGCCCACGAGCGGGTGTTGAGCATCGTTACGGTCTGGGAGATCGGGATCAAGGTGGCATTGGGGAAGTTGCAGCTTCAAAAACCGTTTCGAGTCTGGATCGAGACGGCAATCAACGACCTGGCCCTGACCGAATTGCCGATCACGCTGGATCACATCGACCAGCAAATGGGCTTACCATTCCACCACCGCGACCCGTTCGACCGCTTGCTCGCCGCTCAGGTTTTTGTCGAGGGTATTCCCTTGGTGAGCGACGATGCCATCTTCTACGCCTACGGCGTGACCCGCGTTTGGGTCTGAAGCGGGGGGATCGAGTCCGGACAGACGAAACAAAGTGTGCCGACCATCGTGGCGTGTTCGCCGGCCATCACGCTCGGACCATCGCCGGGAAGGAACCATGCGACACTACGCGAGACGCGACCGCACCAGGGCGAGAATGGCCAGTTTGATCGGCTCCGGCAGGTCGGGCCAGGATTGTACAACCTGCAGCAATTCGGCATCGGTGATGGCCAGTGCATCGCTTTTTGCAGCGCGATCTTCGAGACGTGCGGAATTCGCGGGGCTTTCGGGGGTAGTTCGAATCCCGCCCTCTCCGCTAAACGCATGTGCGGTATTTCGCGACGAATCGCACGGGGTGGCACTAGTGGCCACCCCGTTGCCGCTTGTCGGCCCTTCGATAGGTGAAGACCGAAATTGTCACTTCTTCTCACCGGTCTTGAGATATTCCTTCGCTTCGGGACTGGCCCAGCGGGCCACACCACGACTGTTCGGCGACTCCAGGATTTCCGCCGGCGACGAGGTCTCCACGGTCAATTTCGGTAGGTCTTTCTTCAATCGTTCGATGTCCGAGGGGATGACCAGGCTGGTTTTCAGGGAAAGCATGGTGAGTGTCTTCGACGTGCTCAAGTGTTTCAGCCCGCCTTCGTAGGTGAGGAACGTTTCGTGCAAACCCAGCTCTTTTAGGTTCGGCAGCGTTGCGAAGACGGCGATGCACTTGTCCGTTACCCGCTCCGGCCGTCCTTGTGAGCTAATGTGAAACACTTCAAGTGAGGGATGGTTCTTCAGCACTTGCAGTCCTTGGTCGGTCACCTTGCTGTGTGAGATGTCCATGAACTTCACGCTGGCAACCTTGGCCAACGCGGCCATCCCCTTGTCATCGAAGGCGTGACCGATCCTGACTTCTTCGAGTTTTGACTTTTCCAAAGCGGTGAATCCTGCCCCGTTGTATCGCTCGTGTGGGGTCGTACTGCCGGGACCGGGAATATTGTGATCAATGCGAATGACCCGAAGCTCGCTCAGCTTCGCGACATCTGCAAACGATGCATTGCTCAGGATCGGGCCGTTACCGAGATACTTTACGACGCGGCCCCGGGCATCGGGCACCACCGTGAGCACATGCCGCGGGTTGTCCTTGGAAGCAAATCGAATTCCTGTATCCCCCTTCTGCAGGGGCCAGCCGTTCGTAACCACCTCGGGCGGGGCTGTCAATTGCTCGCGTTCGACGATTCGGCGGAGGACCACAAGGTCGTCAGCCTGCAGCGGGAGCTTGGCCTCGTCGGCCTGCACAGGGTCAACGGCGTGCGTTATGATCACTCCGAGAAGCAAGCATGCGGTCAGAAGATTTCGCGAAATCATGGTCAGACCTCGGAATTACTTGGCCTTATCCATCCCAGATCGAAGGAAGCCGCGAGCCGGCAGCGCATGTCGGATAGGCCCAAGACGGGTGTGAAATTCGTACATGTCGGCACGGTAGAGCGTCCGTTCCCACCACAAAGGCGAACCGTTGGAAAGAAAGCCCACGGCTCGAACTTCCAAAGCCGCTGAGCGGGATGGCACACGGAGCAAAGCCGCTTCGCGACGAGTGAGAGACACCGCACGAATGATCTCATCGGCCCCACCGATCTTCAGTCCGTGACGCACGGTCCAAGCTTCGTAGAGGGAACCTTGTAGGTCACGCTCAATCAAGCGGGGGCAGTGGGCACCGACGACAAGTCGGTGTTCCAGAATGACGGGCACGCCATCCGCAGTGCGCAACCGGTCCATCAGCCAGAACTGAGCCGTCTCGGTCACAGCGCTTCCCAAGGCCTCGCGGGCTGAGCGTTCCAATTCCGAACCCGGGATGCTGCGAAAGGCGATCACCTCGGTGGCCGGCAACTTCCCGGCGGCCCGGGCCTTCTCCGTGAAGCTGACCAACGTACTGACATCGTAGGTGATTGACGCCCGCACGAATGTGCCAACCCCTTTGCGAAACTCCAGCAAGCCTTCGGAGACCAGACCGGCGAGAGCTTTGTTGGCGGTGGCCCGACTGACGCCGAACCGCTCGACAATCTGACGCTCGGTCAAAAACTGATCGCCGGGTCGAAACTGCCTTATAGCTTGTTCGCGTAGACGGGCCGTCAATTGCTGATAAACCGGATCGCGTATCAGAGTCGTTTCCAAAGCGAATCCCCAACAAGCAGCGGTGATCGTCATGATCCATGAGATCTAGTGGCTAGTTTACTCTATCAGTCGCGATACTTTGCGACAAGTACGGGTGTTATAATTGTCCGGTGATTCAGCGAGCCGCTTGACGCTTAGTGGCTAGGCCACTAGGATTATCGTTATCGATTGCACGGGCGTTGTTAACGAGACTGCCTAGCCATGAGGCTTCACATGATGTTCTTCCTCCAACGTGTGTTCTGGGGAACCATTTTCGCCGGGCTTGTTGCTACCGGCACTTGCAGCGCGGATGATGCCGTGAAGCTCCGCCCGTTCTTGGAATCTCACTGCATGTCTTGCCACGATGCCGATACCCAAAAAGGCGGATTGGATCTGACCACCGAAGCAGACTGGTCCAAGCCCGATGCGATGGCTCGGTGGGTTCGCGTTTATGATCGACTCGCCCGGGGCGAAATGCCGCCTGGGAAGCGAAAGCCGGAGGCTGATGAAAAGTCCGCTTTTCTTGCGGAGCTTGGGCAGGGGTTGACCAAAGTTCACGCCGCCGAAAAAGGGACCGTGTTGCGTAGGCTCAATCGGCTGGAATACGAAAACACCCTGCACGACTTGCTCGATATTCGTGTTCCCTTGGCCGACTTGTTGCCGGGAGATAGAAAATCGCATGGCTTTGACACGGTCGGCGCGGCACTCGACTTGTCGTCGGCTCAACTTCAGAAATACCTCGATGCCGCGGACATCGCACTGACGGCGGCGACGCAGAAAAGCCCTCGGCCGCAGAGCGTGACGCGGACTTGTCGTTTCGACGATGGACGGAACGAGCAGAATCTTGGCAAATACTGGCTCAAACGCGACGATGAGTCGGTTGTGTTTTTCCAAGGGCGCTTTCCGTCCATCATCCCTGATACCCTTCGGATTCCAATCGCGGGACGTTATCGACTTCGGCTGAAGGGATATGCCTACCAATCGTCGGATCCAATTACTTTCAGCCTCTACCTCAGGCATCGATTCAGAGACAATAACTCGCGTTTGCACGGCTACTACGCTTTCAAGCCGGGCCAACCCCAAGTTATCGAAATTCTCGCCGAGATGAACGCTGAGAATACAATTCACATCATCCCAGAACTTACTACCGCACCGGGGCAACTCGCCAAGGCGGATCTGGCAAAATTTCCGGAGCCGGGACTTGCGCTCTTCGCGGTGGCGGTGGAAGGTCCGCTAATCGACGAGTGGCCCAAACGCGGGCACAAACTCCTGTGGGGCGACCTGCCGATTTCGATTCCTAAGGCCGCGCCGAAAACCAAGATGAATTTGGGTACCATCGAATCGAAAAATCCGAAAGCAGATGCGGAAAACTTGCTGAAGATCTTCGTTCCGGCAGCGTTCCGGCGACCCGTTCCCGCCGAGCGCATTCGACCGTATATTCAACTGGCCTATGCCGAACTCGACAGCGGAGCCACTTTCGAGCAGTCGATGCGCTCGGCTTACAAAGCAGTACTCTGCTCGCCATACTTTCTGTATCTCATCGAGCCGCAAGGCAAGCTGGACGACTACGCGATCGCGTCGCGCTTGTCCTATTTCTTGTGGCGCTCGGCCCCGGATGCGGAACTGCTCGCTGCTGCCGAACGTGGTGAACTCACAATGCCCGACGGCTTGCGAAAACAGACGGAACGGCTGCTCCGCGATCCGAAATCGCAACGCTTTGTCCACGACTTTCTAGGCCTGTGGCTGAACCTCCGTGACATTGAATTCACGATTCCGGATGAAAAGCTGTATCCCGACTTCGACAACGCCCTACTGCATGCGATGATCGGCGAGACTGAGGGCTTTTTCACCAAGATTCTGCAGGAGAATCGCCCGCTGACCGACTTTCTCCACTCTGACTGGACCATGCTCAACGAACGGCTCGCCAAGCACTACGGCATCGCCGGTGTAAAGGGGCCAGAATTTCACGAAGTGAAGTTGCCGGTGAATTCGCATCGCGGTGGGTTGATTACTCAAGCTAGTGTGCTGAAGGTCTCGGCGAACGGCACGACGACCTCGCCCGTCACTCGCGGGGCATGGGTGCTGGAACGCCTACTTGGGGAACCGCCACCCCCGCCGCCGCCGGGAGTACCCGGAGTCGAGCCGGACATTCGCGGCGCGACCACCATCCGCGAGCAACTGGACAAACACCGGAACATTGCCACTTGTGCCGCTTGTCACAAAGTCATCGACCCGCCTGGTTTCGCGTTGGAAGCCTACGATGTCATTGGTGGTTGGCGGGAGCGTTATCGAGCCGTCTTCACTCCTGGGAGCAAAGCCGAGACGATGCGCGTCGGCAATCGGCAGGTCGCTCTCGGGCCGAAAGTTGATGCCAGCGGCATGTTGGCCGACGGCCGCAAATTCAGCGGACCCGACGAGTTCAAGAAACTGTTGATGGCGGAGCCGGACCGTTTTGCCAAAGCCCTGACCGAAAAGCTCGCGACCTTTGCTACGGGACGCGAGATGGGCTTTTCGGATCGACCGGCGATCGCCGCGATTGTCAATGCCAATGCCGGCGCTCAGCGTGGCTTCCGCGCTCTAATTCATCAGTTGGTTCAAAGCGAATTGTTCCTCACGAAATAAACCCCGCCCGGAGATGCTGAAATGGCTCACTTTTTCGCTGTCCGAAAAGCTCACCTATCCCGCCGAGCCTTTCTGCGTGGGGCGGGCGCCGCGCTTGGTCTACCGCTGCTCGATGCGATGCTGCCGGCCTGCGCGACCGCCGCTGAGAAGCAAGCTGCCCAATCGCCGCGTCGTTTCGTGGCCATGCAGTACGGCCTAGGCTTCCATGCCCCCTATTTGGTGCCGAAGACCCCTGGAGCGGACTACAAGCTCACCCCATATTTGGAACTAGTGAAAGATCATCGCCCGAAGTTCACCATTATCTCCGGAGTTGCTCACCCTGAACAACGCGGGGCGAATGGCCATTCTTCGGAAATGACCTGGCTGACGGGTGCTCGTCACCCTGGCTTGCCCGGCTTCCGCAACTCGATGTCCTTCGACCAATACTTGGCCACCCAAATTGGCAACCAGACCCGCTTCCCGTTCCTGTCGATGTCGGCCGGTGGTCGAGACGGCCTGTCGTGGACAGCCAACGGGATCAACCTCGATGCAGAAACCTCCCCATCGCAAATCTTTACCGCTCTCTTCGTGCAGGGAACACCGAACCAGATCAAGGCCCAAGTCGATGAATTACGCCGCGGCCGCAGTATCCTCGATACGGTTCAAGCTGAGGCGAAAGCACTCGAAAAAAGTCTTGGCCAAGCGGATCGTCAAAAACTCGGCCAATACTTTACAGCCGTCCGCGATTTGGAGAAGCGGATGCACGTCTCCGAAGCCTGGGCAACCAAACCCAAGCCGAAGGTGGATGTCAAGCCGCCCGTGGACGTGGCCGACCGATGGGACATTTTGGCCAACACCCGTTTGATGCACGACTTGATTGCCTTGGCCCTGCAAACCGACTCCACCCGCGTCATCGCTTACAAGGCCGGTGGCTTCAACCCAGTGCCCAAGATACCCGGTGTGCAAACCGGCTGGCATGACCTGTCGCACCACGGACAAGATGCTAACAAAATCAGCGAATTGAAGATTATCGAAGAGGCCGAGTTCCGCGAGATCAACCGATTCTTCGGTTTATTGACGGCTGTCAAGGAAGTGGATGGCACCCTGCTGGATCACACGGCGGTGCTGCTCGGCAGCAACTTGAGCAACGCCAGTTCTCACGACCCGACGAACCTGCCGATCCTACTCGCCGGCGGCGGTTTCAAGCATGGCTCGCACCTTGCTTTTGATAGTACAAACAACGCACCGTTCGCCGGGCTGTTTGTCAGTATTGCTCAACGCCTCGGTATTCAAACGGACCGCTTTGCCTACGCTACGAAGCCTCTCACGGGGTTAGAAGCGGCGTGAGCATCAGCCAATCCAAACAACGGAAGTCACCATCGGATCGACTTCGATCATGAGATGAATCCAGGAAGTGTCAATGAAACTGCTTGTCCTTTCCCGTTGGCCGGTACTGATTGCAATCGTACTGACTTTACTCACCGCCAGATCGACCCACGCCGATGAGAAACCCTCGCGGCCGAACATCTTGCTGGTGATGGTCGATGATATGGGCTACTCCGACATCGGCTGCTACGGCGGCGAAATCCAAACACCAACACTGGACAAGCTCGCGGCCAACGGGGTACGGCTAGCACGCTTCTACAACTGTGCCCAGTGTTGCCCGACTCGGGCAGCCCTGATGTCCGGCTTGTACCCGCATCAAGCCGGCGTGGGGGACATGAACGAGGCGGGGCCGGACAACCCCTTCTGGAAGAAAGTCGGTTCGCCGGCTTATCTCGGCTTCAAACGAGACGGCATTGTGACGTTGCCCGAAGCGATGCAACTCGCGGGCTACCAAACCTTCATGTCCGGCAAATGGCACTTGGGTAACAAGCCGGGTTCATGGCCGCACGATCGCGGCTTTGATCGTTGCTTTGCCCTCATCGGTGGAGCGTGTGAACAGTTCACCGGTTACCGCTCGTGGCAGAACAAAGGCCCGATTACCCTCTTCGTCGAGAACAACCGGAAGGTCGATCAGCTGCCGGAAAACTTTTACACCACCGACACATTTACTGACCATCTCCTAAAGTTCATTGATGAGGCCGATTCCAAAAAGCCGTGGTTTGGCTACCTCTCGTTCACCGCACCGCACTGGCCCCTGCAAGCCCATGCCCAGGACATTGCCAAGTACAAAGACACTTACAACGCCGGCCCCGCGGCGATTCGGCAGCAGCGATTCGAGCGCCTCAAGAAACTCGGCTTGGTTCCGGAATCAACCAAGCTCTCGGATCTCGATCCCGAGTATATCGCCGAAGTACCCGACTCGAAGAAACAAACTTGGGACCGTTGGATGCGCGCTTATGCCGCCATGATCGACCGCGTGGATCAGAATATGGCACGCATCGTCGAGCTGTTGACGAAGCGGGGGCAACTCGACAACACGCTGATTTTGTTTCTCAGCGATAATGGTGCTGACACCGTCCACGGCCCACACTGGGGGCAAGTGAGCAACACGCCGTTCCGCAAGTTCAAGGTATCGGTCCATGACGGCGGGATTGCGTCGCCGTTGATCGTTCATTGGCCTGGGGGCATCCCGGAGAAGCAGCGGGGCAAGATCCTCCACGATGGTGCCGGCCATGTCATCGATATTTTCCCCACCTGTCTGGAGGCGGCTCAAGGGAAGCATCCGGACAAGTTGAGAGATCAAGCGGTATTGCCGTTGGAAGGCGTCAGCTTGCTCCCGACAGTCCGCGGTGAGAAGTCGAACTTGGCCAGTCGTACTTTGTATTGGGAGCGGGCCGGCAACGAAGCCGTGCGTCAGGGGCAATGGAAGCTAGTTCGCAGCTTCTTTTCGCCACAAGGGGAAGGTCAGGTCGCCAAAAATGACCGGATTTACTGGGGCTCATGGGAACTTTACCGCGTGGATGTAGACCCCGGCGAAACCAACGATCTCGCGGCCAAGGAACCGGAGCGTGTTCAAGAGATGATTCGGCTCCATCAAGCTTGGGCCAATCGGGTCGGCGTCGTGCCGCGTGATCGCATCGCCGAACTTCAGAATAACAATTGATCGCCATGTTTGTTGAATGGTCTGCGAGTTCTCACCTGATGCCGCCGTTGATTAACGGTCAAGAAAAGGGGACGCGACTCGTATTTGCTGATGGAGAGTTGATCGTGGTGGAATCGGATAACCAGCAAAATCGAGTCGCGTCCCCTTTTTCGGCCCTACCCAAGAAGTGGAAAAATCGGGAATCTTCTCTGTCTTGACTTGAACCGACCGGACTCATTATTTTACTAGGAGTTAAATTAGCGGCCTTTCCACGAGCTAACCGAGGACAAGGATGGTCAGCCTCGATTACACACCCTTCGCACCTCATCCTTGTGCCCACTTCTCGTGAGGGACTGACGTTGTATCCACCTGGTCGGTTCGTCGCCTTGTTTCGATCCGCCAACCGAGATTGTTGAGGTAGGATGGTAATAGGCTTCAGGTGGCTATCTCATGGTTTGAGCGACGGAAACGGACCTTTCGTCGCCGTGGCACAAGCGAGAACAATTCCATGCCAATTGCACTCATTACCGGCGTTACGGGACAGGATGGCAGTTACTTGGCCGAGTTCCTTCTGGAGAAGGGATACGAGGTGCATGGTATCGTGCGCCGCGCCAGCACGGAGAACTTCGAGCGCATCGCGCATTTGAACGGTCAAATTCAGCTCCATCAAGCCGACTTGCTCGATCAATTGTCCATCATCGACGTGGTCAAGGAGATCAACCCGGATGAAGTGTACAATCTGGCGGCCATGAGCTTCGTGCCGACCAGTTGGAAACAGCCGGTGTTGACGGGGGAATTCACGGCCATCGGCGTCACGCGCATGTTGGAAGCCATTCGGCTGCTCAATCCGAAAAAGATTCGCTTCTATCAAGCCTCCAGCAGCGAGATGTTCGGCAAGGTTCAGGAAACGCCGCAGCGCGAGACGACCCCCTTCTATCCGCGCAGCCCCTATGGCGTGGCCAAGGTGTATGGGCACTGGATCACGGTCAACTACCGGGAAAGCTACGACATGTATTGCTGTAGCGGCATCCTATTCAACCATGAGTCCCCCCGTCGCGGCAAGGAGTTCGTCACCCGCAAAGTGACCGACGCCGTGGCCCGCATCAAACTGGGATTGCAGGACGAGCTGCGGCTTGGCAACCTGGATGCCAAGCGCGACTGGGGGTTTGCTGGCGATTACGTGCAAGCGATGTGGCTCATGCTGCAACAGGATCAACCAGATGATTACGTCATTGCCACGGGGGAAACGCACTCGGTGCAAGAACTGGTTGAGGTCGCGTTCGGCGCGGTCAATCTCGACTGGCGCGAGTACGTGGTGCAAGACCCGGCATTGATTCGACCGGCGGAAGTCGATTTGCTCGTCGGCGATCCGAGCAAGGCGAAGCGACAGCTCGGCTGGACGCCCCAGGTCACGTTCCAGGGTCTCATCCAGATGATGGTGCAAGCCGATTTGGAGCGTTGGGAAAAAAAGAGCAACAACGACACGGCGTTGAAACCGTTTCCTGACGTGGCCAAGAAGCGACGTCCCGCGTAGATGTCCTTCAACCTTTCATTGACTTGAGTGGATTCATCGATTCACGCCCCTTTCCGAGCGCGAACCGATGAATCCATCCCGTCATTCAAGGTTGATGAGGTAGCACAAAGTGAACTCTTCTCCATCGCGCATGCGCATTCTCATCACGGGAATCACGGGTTTCGTGGGCGGCCATCTGGCCGAGGCGCTCCTCGACCGTGCCGGCGTCGAAGTGCATGGCCTGTCGCGGCGCGGCATCTGGCCAGAGGAATGGCAGCATTTGCACGGCAAGGCCGTCTTGCACCCGTGCGATCTGTGCCAACAAGCGGAGATTGCCCGCGTGCTGGCCGAGGTGCGACCGGAGCGCATCTTTCATTTGGCCGGCTACGCGCACGTGGGGCGCTCCTTTCAAGATGCCTGGGCGGCTTGGGATGGCAATTTGACCGCGACCTTGGCCTTGTACGAAGCCGTGGTGCATAGCGGCGCCAAGCCACGCATCGTATTCGTCGGCAGTAGTCATGTCTATGGCAATCCCGAACCGCCCGATCAGGTTTTCGACGAAACTTGCCTGTTGCGGCCGGTCAGCCCCTATGCCAGCAGCAAAGCGGCGGCGGACTTGGCCAGCTTTCAATACACCCAAGCTCCTGGTTTGGACATTGTCCGCGCTCGCCCCTTGAATCACATTGGACCGCGCCAATCGGCCCAGTATGCCCTTCCTCATTTCGCCAGCCAAATCGCCGCCATCGAGCAGGGGTCGCGCCCGCCCGTGGTCGAAACGGGCAATCTCGATGCCTGCCGCGATCTGACGGATGTGCGGGACGTGGTCCAGGCCTATTTGCTCTTGATGGACCAAGGACGCCGCGGTGCCGCCTACAATATCGGCAGCGGCCAAGTCGTGTCCATGCAGGAAGTATTACAGCGCCTGCTCGCCTTATCATGCGTGCAGGTGGAAGTGCGGCGCCAAGTCGAGGCCATGCGCCCCGCCGACGCGCCCACCATTCGGCTCAGCGCCGCCAAACTGCGGCGTGAAACTGGCTGGACACCGCGCTATTCTCTCGATCAAACATTGGAAGATATATTGCGCTATTGGCGCTCGGTGACGCAGGCGGCCCTCAGCATTTAGCGGGTGAGCCGCTGGCGAGCCATTCAGAAACGAGAAGATTCACCATGCAAATCGCGGTCATCGGCACGGGTTACGTCGGCTTAGTGACGGCTACCTGTCTGGCGGAGAGCGGCAACGACGTGCTTGGCATCGACAAGGATGCCGGCAAGATTCGCGTTTTAGAGGAAGGCAGGCTGCCGATCTATGAACCGGGCTTGCTGGAGCTGGTCGAGCGCAATTGCCGCGAGGGGCGGCTCCGCTTCACCACGGATTTGGCCGCTGGTGTTTATCCGGCCCAGCTCATCTTCATCGCGGTCGGCACACCGCAAGGGGACAACGGCGCGGCGGACTTGAGTAATCTGTGGGCGGTTGCCGATGCCATCGCCCAAGTGGCCAGCGGTCCGAAAATCGTGGTGATCAAGAGCACGGTGCCTGTTGGCACCAACCGCAAAGTGGCCGAGCGTCTGGCCGCGCTGGGCCGCGCGGACATCGATGTCGCCAGCAACCCGGAATTCCTCAAGGAAGGGGCGGCGGTCGAGGACTTCATGAAACCGGATCGTGTCGTGGTCGGCGTGCGCCGGCCCGAAGTGGGGGAAGTGTTGCACGAACTGTACGCCCCCTTCCTCCGCACCGAACGTCCTTTCTTGGTTATGTCTCCGGAAAGCGCCGAGATGACCAAGTATGCCGCCAATGCCATGCTGGCCGCCAAGATTAGTTTCATCAACGAAATGGCCAACCTGTGCGAGCGGATGGAAGCGGATATTAACGAGGTGCGCCGCGGCATCGGCCACGATGAACGCATCGGCTTCCAGTTCTTGTTTCCGGGGGCGGGATATGGGGGTAGTTGCTTTCCCAAAGACGTGCGGGCCCTGCTGGCCATGGCCGAGGAATTGGACGTGCCGTTGCACCTGATGAGCGCCGTGGATAAGGTCAACGACGCGCAAAAACGCGTGTTGTTCCACAAGATCACCAAACACTATGGATCGTCTCTCAAGGATAAGACCTTGGCTATCTGGGGCTTGTCATTCAAGCCGCGCACCGATGACATCCGCGAGGCCCCCGCTTTGCGCTTGATCGATGCCTTGCTGGCGGAAGGGGTGCGGCTGCGCGTTCATGATCCCGCCGCCTTGGCCAATGTCCGCGCCTTGTACGGGGACCGGCTCATTTATTGTGATAAACCCTATGGAGCGCTGGAAGGAGCGGACGGTCTTGCCATCGTCACCGAATGGCAGCAGTTTCGTCATCCGGATTTTGAAATCATCCGCCGCCTGCTCTCGGAACCCGTGATTTTCGATGGCCGAAACCTGTATGAGCCGAAACAAATGGCCCAATGGGGCTTCACCTACTATTCCATTGGGCGATGACAGGCTTATGAGCTGATGCGGCGCGCGCCAGCGCCTGTGGCTGCGGAATGAACCAATCTTCCATCCCTTGCTTCCACTCCCTTATCGTTGTGATGTCTCACCGCCGCGAAATTTACGTGTTGCTCCTCGGCGCCCTTGCTTTCGCCGTCGCTTATGGCCAGGCACCGTTGTATTACTCGAATCAGCACCAGTATTTCTTGCACGGCTTGGCGCGAGCGGGGCATGGCGACCTGGATCGGGATTGGCTGGCCAATACTCTCGATCCCACGCCGTTGTTCACCGCGCTGGTGGCGACGACCTATCGCTTTCTGCCCGCCAGGGCTTTTCATATTTACTACGCGCTGCTGCAAGTTATTTATGTGTTCGCGCTGTACGGCGTCTTCGCGTATCTGGCCGGTGAACGCAAGACGCCGGGACGCCAGCTGGCGTTCCTCGCCGGGATGAGCGTCATCCACTCCGCCTTTTTGCGCTGGTTGTCGTTTCGCGTGTTGGATTGGGACTATCCCTGGTATTTCCAGGCCGGGGTCGCGGGGCAATATGTCCTCGGATCGATCTTTCAACCTTCCACCTTCGGTGTCTTGTTGATCGTGGCCGTCGTCCTGGGGACTTGGGATCGACCGTTTCTTGCCGTGATAAGTGCTTGTCTGGCGGCGATCTTGCACACGACCTACTTGCTGGGGGCGGCTTTGCTGACTGCCGCCGTTCAGTGCGTCTTGTGGACGCAGGGGCGACATCGACAAGCCATCCTTGCCGGCTTGCTGGGATTGTTGTTGGCGGCCCCGGTGGTGGCGTTCGTGGCCCTGACCTTCGCTCCCACCACGCCGAAGACGTTCACTGCCGCGCAGGATATTTTGGTGCGTATTCGCATCCCTCATCATGCCATCGTCGCACGCTGGCTGGACCTGATCGCCGGTCTGCAAATTCTCTGGATCGTGTTGGCGATCTTCCTGGCGCGCGGCACGCGCTTGGCCCCCTTGCTGGCGATCCCCTTGGTCCTGGGAGGGCTGCTGACGCTCATCCAGTTGGCGACCGGCAGCGCCACGCTCGCCTTGCTGTTCCCCTGGCGTTTCTCGGCGGTGTTGGTGCCGGTGGCGACGGCGGTCGTGGCGACGCGCCTGGTGCTACTCGGTGGCCGTTGGTTGGACAGTTGGCAAGCATCTGTTGCTTGCGTTGCCGTCATGGGCAGCTTGGCCTTGGCGGGATCGGCCATGGTGTACTGGCGTTTAGGATACCCGACCAACGACCGCGAGCTGCCATTACTGGATTATGTCCACGCCCATAAGCAGCCAGGGGATGTGTACCTGATTCCCGTACGTATTCCCGACCTGGCGCGGGGGCCGCGCGGCTCACTGTCGAGCGATTTCCGCCCGCCCCAAGACGATCAACTCCAAAAGCGTTTGATTCCCCCGGATTTACAACGCTTTCGACTGTACACCGGCGCTCCGCTTTACGTCGATTTCAAGTCGATTCCTTACCAGGATGTGGAGGTGCTGGAATGGGAAAACCGACTGCGCTGGGCGGAACGGATGTATCAAGGGATGCACTCCCAACGCTGGGACATGGTGGAAGCGGAATTGCGTGACCGAGGGATCAGCCATGTCGTGATTCCCGCGCAGCTCTCGTGGCCGGGTAGGGAACCGGTGTTCGCGGATGATCTGTATCAAGTCATTTCGCTGCGGGACGAAATAGAATGAAGTGAAAGAGCGACGCCTTGCCGAAATGTGGCGAATCACCACCAGAACGCGGACCCCATGAACGCCGATCCTTTTCAAGAGGCATTGATTTTGACCGGGCCGACAGGTTCCGGCAAAAGCGAGCTGGCCCTGGAGCTGGCCGAACGCTTGGGCGCGGAAATCGTATCGATGGATTCGATGGCCCTGTATCGGGGCATGGACATCGGCACCGCCAAGCCTAGCCGAGAGGAACGGCAACGCGTCCCGCATCATTTGTTGGATGTGCTCGATCCGTGGCAGTCGGCCAGCGTGGCGTGGTGGTTGGAGCAAGCGGCGGCGTGTTGTCGGGAGATCGTGGCGCGGGGCCGGCGCGCCCTGATCGTCGGCGGTACCCCCCTTTACTTGAAAGCGGTCGTGTGCGGCCTGTTCGAGGGACCACCGGCCAATGAAGCGATTCGCCAACAGCTGAACGCGGAAGCGGAACAATTCGGCAATGAATTTCTGCACGCCCGGTTGGCGCGAATTGACCCACGAACGGCACGCCGTCTGCATCGTAACGATGTGCGCCGCGTGGTGCGTGCCCTCGAAGTCTGGGAATTAACCGGCAAACCGATCAGCGCGTGGCAGCAACAGTGGACAAAAACAGTCCAATCCTGCTCCACTGATGATCAATGGCCGCGCGTCTTGTGCCTGGATGTGCCCCGCCCGGAGCTGTACCAACGCATTGATCAGCGCGTGGAACGCATGATCGCCGCGGGCTGGATTGAGGAAGTGCAAGCCTTGCGTCAACTGCCGCGACCATTGAGCAAGGAAGCCGCCCAAGCGCTGGGTTACAAGGAATGGTTCGCTTACTTGGACGGCCAAGCCACGCTGGCGGAAACCAAGGAACGTATCCAGTCGCGCAGCCGTCAGTTCGCCAAACGGCAGCTCACCTGGTTTCGACACCTGCCGGGTTGTCGTTTCGCCGATAGAAAATTGACTTTTCTTTTGTGGGGATCGAAGATAGAGCAATAAATCATCCCCTGAGAGGGAGAAGGGGAAAAGCATTTAGCGATGGGGATTTGGTTGTGATCCGTCAGAGCACATGCTATAAAACAAAGGACATACGGCGTTTCCCAGAGGTAATCGAATGGCAGGTTTAACCTTTCAAGTATTGGAGGGTGTCGATAAGGGACGCATCTTCCGCAATCTCTCCACTCCCATCACCATTGGTCGAGAGGAAGGGAATGTCGTGCGTCTCAACGACGAACGAGTCAGCCGCTTTCATGCCAAGGTGCAAAGAGATAGCGAGGACATCATCTTAACTGATTTGGAAAGCACCAACGGCACGCGCGTCAATGGTTTGATCATCCAGATACGGCGGTTGCGGCCCGGCGACCGCGTGGGAGTCGGCCGTTCGTTGTTGCTGTATGGCTCCAATGAGGAAATCGCCGCTCGGATCGCGCGGTTGACGGGAGACAATCTCAAATCCCTCTTGGGTCAAACCGTGGGAAGCGGTTCGTTGGTGGACCCCGCCAGTTCTGCCACCGTTCGTGGCAATATGTTGAAAGCCTTGCCTCCCATGGCCGATGAGCACCCGCTGCGCTTGGACCCCAATGACGATCTCACGCAAGTCGATGGGGAATGGTATCTCGGCCAACAGCCGCTTCCCCCTCTGCCCAACAAACTGACCCCCAGCCAAGCCGCTCGCCTCGCGGAGATTTTGGATTTCCTCCACCAAGGCATTACCAGCGCGACCGAACACATCCGCACCAACGAGGAAAGCGCGCTCATCATCCTGAGCTTTGCCGACTGGCAGCAAATCTTGGCCGTGCAAATGCTTTTGGCTCGCTATTTGCGCGGCATCGCCGACCCGGACACCATGAATGAATGAGCGGTGGCGGCCTGAAACGCCTTCCCACTCGATGCGAAAGGCGTAATCGGGACCACACGCTTCCATTCATCACGCTTTCATCGGTGGTTCAACGAACTTTCCAGCCGCTCTCCTGCCGATATGGTACAATTGTCTATGTTGGCGCCGGCCAACAGCGCTGCCTGATCCTCACGATCAGCGCGTGCCATGAATAAGCGACGCGGCTTACCCGCGTCGGGGTTTTCTGGTTAGCATCACTCACCTATGTCGGAACGACCGTTTGTTCATCTGCACTGTCATAGTCATTACAGTTTACTCGACGGCGCCAGCCGCATTCCTGAGTTGGTGGCGCAGGCCAAGAAATTGGGCATGACCGCCCTGGCCCTGACCGATCACGGCAATCTGTTCGGCGCCATCGAGTTTTACCGGGAATGCCGAGCAGCGGGTATCAATCCGATCATCGGCTACGAGGCGTATGTCGCCCCTCAGCGCCGCACCGACCGCGAAGCGCGCCGCCGGGGAGAGGCAGGCTATCACTTGACGTTGCTGGCCCGCGATGTGACCGGCTTTCACAATCTCATCCGGATGGCCTCCATCGCCTTCTTAGAGGGCTATCATTACGTGCCGCGCATCGACAAGGAACTGCTGGCCGCCCACAAGGAAGGGATTATCTGCCTGAGCGGTTGCGCTTCCGGCGAGTTCAGCGAGTTGATCCTGAAAGATCAACTGGAGGAAGCCGCCAACCTGGCCCGCTGGTTCCATCAGCTGTTCGGCGACGATTTCTACATTGAGATTCAGAACAACGGCCTCGACTTGCAGCAGCGCTGCGCCGAGGGGGCCATCGACATCGCCAACGAGCTGGGTTTGCCGTTGGTGGCGACCAGCGACGCCCACTATTTATGTCAAGCCGATGCCGCCGCGCACGATGTGTTGCTGTGCATCAACACCAACAAGACGCGCACTGACCCTAACCGCATGCGCTACGGCAGCGATCAGTTTTACGTGCGCGCTCCGGAGGAGATGTACCAGCTCTTTCCCAACCATGCCGACGCCGTCAAGCGCACGCAGGAAATCGCCGATCGCTGCGCTATTCAGCTCGACTTCAAGAAACGGCATTTTCCGGTATTCACGCCTCCCGCCGGCAAGACGCCGGAAGATTACTTGCGCGAGCTGTGCTGGGCGGGATTGACGATGCGCTACGGTGACGATCCGCCACAGGCCGCCCGCGACCGGCTGGAACATGAGCTAGGCGTCATCTGCCGGATGGGATTCGCCAGCTATTTTCTGATCGTGTGGGATTTCGTGAATTACGCCGTCGAGAACGGCATCCCGTGCAGCGCCCGTGGGTCCGCCTGTGGCGCCATCGTTAGTTATGTGCTCCAACTCAGTCACGTCGATCCGCTGGAATACGACCTGCTGTTCGAGCGTTTCCTCGACCCCAACCGCGGCGAGGCCCCCGATATTGACATCGACTTCTGCCAGGAGCGGCGAGAGGAAGTCATCGCTTACGTGCGCCGCAAGTACGGCGAGCCGAGCGTGGCCCAGATCGGCACCTTCGGCACCATGGCCGCCCGCGCCGCCGTGCGCGACGTGGGCCGGGTGTTGGACATCCCATTGGCACGAGTCGATCAGATCGCCAAGCTGATCCCGCAAACGCTGGGGATCACGCTCGACGACGCCTTACGCCACAACCCCGATCTGAAAAAAGAATATGACAACGATCCGCAAATCCGCGAGCTGATCGACATCGCCCGCAAGCTGGAAGGGACCAATCGCAACGCCGGCACCCATGCGGCAGGCGTGGTCATCGCCAACGGCCCGCTCATGAATTTCGTTCCGTTGCAGCGCGTCGTCCGCAAGGGGGACGACTCCGGCAGCAAGAGCGAGGCGGTCATCACCACGCAATGGGTCATGGGGGACCTGGAAAAAGTCGGCATGCTCAAGATGGACTTCCTGGGCCTGCGCACCCTGACCCTGCTCGACAACGCCGTGCGCTTGATCGAGAAGACACGAGGCATCAAGCTTGATTTGCACAAGCTGCCGCTCGACGATGCCAAGACTTACGAGTTATTGCAACGCGGCGACGCCAAGGGAGTGTTTCAACTGGAATCGGAAGGGATTCGAGAATTGCTCAAACGCCTCAAGCCGGACAATATCCGCGACCTAATCGCCTGCAACGCTCTCTATCGCCCTGGTCCTCTCGGCGGCGGCATGGTCGATGCCTATGTCAACCGCAAACATGGCCGGGAGAAGCCGGAATACCCGCACCCGATCATGGAGGAGATACTGAGTGAAACCCACGCCGTAATGTGCTATCAAGAGCAAATCATGCGCATTCTCAACCGCTTGGGTGGCATTGAGTTGTCTAGCGCTTACGCTTGTATCAAAGCCATTAGTAAGAAGAAACAAGACATCATCGACCAACGCCGCGCCGAATTTCTCCAAGGCGCCCAAGCGCGTGGGCTGAAGGAAGAAACCGCCAAGGAGATTTTCGACCTGATCACCTTCTTCGGGGGTTATGGTTTTAACAAATCGCATAGCGCCGCCTATGCCCACGTGGGTTATCAAACTGCCTATCTCAAAGCCAATTACACCCCCGAATTCATGGCCGCGTTGTTGTCCAGCGAGATTGAGGACGGCAACAAGCGCGACATCATGGTCGAGCACATCGAGGATGCCCGGCGGTTGGGCTATCCGGTGCGGACGCCCAATATCAACACCAGCGCCGTTGAATTCACCGTGGTCGATGGGAAAATTGTCTTCGGCTTGACGGCGATTAAGGGGGTGGGGCGTGGGGCCGCCGAGGCCATCGTCGCCGCCCGTGAGGAAAAGGGACCATTCACGGACATTTTCAACTTCTGTGAACGGATCGATCTGAAACTGGTGAGCCGGGCCGCCATCGAACGGCTCATCAAGGCCGGGACGTTCGATTGTTTCGGCGCCCATCGCGCGCAGCTCATGGCCGCCTTACCGCAGGCGCTGCAAGCAGCTGCCGAGCTGCAAAAAGACTTGCGCGTCGGCCAACGCAATTTCTTCGACGTGTTTGAAAACACCGACAATGACAACGACAAAACTGTCAGTCAATTGCCCAATGTGCCGCCCTGGAGCGATAGCGAGCAGCTCAAGTACGAGAAGGAGGCCCTGGATTTTTATTTCTCCAGCCATCCCTTGGCGGAGTTCGAGCAAGACCTGCGCACCTTCGCCACGCATCAGGTGAGCCAGCTGTCCCAACTGCCAGCGAACCAAGAAGTCATCCTGGGGGGCATGATCACACAGCTACGCTTTCAGAACACCAAGAAAGCCCGCAACGGCAACACGCGCTACGCTCGCTGCAAGCTGGAGGATTTCAGCGGCGCCGTGGAATGCGTGATGTGGCCCGACGACTTCGTGCGCTACAAGGACGAATTCACCGAGGACCGCGTCTGCTTCGTGAAGGGGATCGTGGAACGCAGCCGGGATGAACCGGGCTTGATCCTCAGCCGGGTCATGAGCGTCGAGCAAGGAAAACGGGAACTGGCCCGTGCCTTGGTGTTGTCGCTGAATGTGAATCTGCACGGCCCGGAGATCATCGACGCCCTGGCGCGTCTTTTGGAGCAGTCGCGCGGCAGCTGCCCGGTGTTTTTGGCGGTCACCGACGCCGCCGGCAAGCGGGCCATTCTCAAAGTCAACGAACGCATCCGGGTCAATCCCGCCACGGTTTGTATCAATGACCTGGAAGACCTACTTGGCAAAGGTCGGGTAGCCTTCACCGGCATGAGCGCGAATGGCCGGAATGGGAAGACATAGCCCCGGAGCCAGACGCGCTATTGTCTCCGAGCGCGAACCGATGAATCGCCATGATGGGAATAAGCCGATGTGATACACTCCCCCTCACAAACTCTTCAAATACGAAATCAAATCCGCCAACTCTTCGTTATTCAACTTATGCGCGTCGCCGTGTAACTTCTCGTGGTTGTGATTCCAGAACAAATCCACCAGCGAATAGGCCCGGCCATCGTGCAGATAGGGGGGATAGCGATCCACGCCGCGCAGGCTCGGCGTGTCAAAGCGGCCCGTGTAATCGTTGGGGCCGCGCGTGCCGATGTCGTGGCGTTTGCCGTCCTGGAAGGTGGGGGCGGGGTGGCACTTGGCGCAGGCCGCTTTCCCCTCGAACAGCACCTTGCCGCGGGCGATGGCTGGCTTGGCCGCAGCCGGGACTGGCAACGGTCGCGGTGGCGGCAACGACTCCAGGTAGGCAACCAGGTCATTCACTTCCTGCTCGGTCGGCTCATGACGGTGCAGGGTCCGCAACGTGCCGCGCACTCGGTCGGCCAAGGTCGGGCTGCTCCCTTCCCACCCGTAGGGGCCGGTATCCTTGACACCTAAGAGCGACTTGGTCTTTTTGAAATTACCGACGCCGTCGCGCTCCAGGTCCCAAGTGAGCAAATCGCTTTCATTGTTCGGATGACAAGACGCGCACGTAAATTGTCCCTGAAACGTCAGCTTGTTGGAGTGAAACAGTATCTCTCCCCGCCGCGCCGCGTCCGGTGGCGAGCCACCGAGCGGAATGTGCTTCAAGACTTTGAGGTTGATGGAATCGATGACTGTCAACGAATCGCCCAGATAATTGCTGGCCACCAACGTCTTGCCGTCGCCGGACAGGGCGAGACGGCGCGGATTGGCTTGGGTGGGCAGCTTGGCGATGACGAAGTGGCGGCTGGAAGTCAGATTATCTTTGCTGTAGAAAGATTCAAATCTCGAATGGAAAGATGGTTCTTTCAATGCCAATACCACCTCCGATCCTGCCGAGGCCACGAAGAGACGCAAATCTTTGTCAAGGTCGTCCTGGCCACGTATTCCTTGAATATCGCTAGGGTCCGCGTAGCCGTGTTGCGGCTCGTCCAGAATGAAAGCGTCCCACTGGTGTGGCCCGAACCCGCCTCCATACCACCTGCGTTTGCTAATCGCATTGGTAAATACCCATCCTTGAGCAACTTGAGTGGCCGGAAGTTCATTTCTCGCTTTGGAATGAATCGTGTAAGCGAGCAAGTCAAGTTCCACGATTGCCCGGCTGCTTTCAGCGTTAAAGTACGATGGAATGTTGTTCATCCAGAACATTAAACGGTCACGCTGCTGCGGGGCAGGTTGCTTTTCGGATAACGTCTGTAACCGATTGACGTATCGCTCTGGGCTTAATCTCCGATACGGATAAAAGTGAATGTCTCTGTCCGCGCTATCAATCGGTTGTTTTTTCTTTAATGGCGACATATCCGGCCCAGGAAAACCGAAGAAAGGTGAACCGGGGTTAGGATTATACTTCACTTCATCCTGACGTGGATTCACAATGGCTTCATCCCCCATGTCCCGACAGGCCACGCGCACGATCTTTTTTTTCTGATCCACCGCCACCCCGCGTGGTGCCTGTCCCACCTTCCAGCGTTTGACGACTTTGCTTTGCTTCAGGTCCAGCGCCGCCAATTCGTCGTCGTGCTCGCAAGTGACATAAAGCGTGTTGCCGAGGCGGTCGATGTCGTAACAGCCGCGGCCGACGGGGATTTCGCGCAGCACCTTGCCGGCTTTCAGATCGACCTCCGCCACGGCGCCGGCCCGGTGCAGGGCGACGTAGGCTCTCTCCCCTTGATCATCGACGATCAGACCAAGCGGGCTTTTATAGCGCGGTGGCTCCGGCACGGGCGGCGGCTCCTTCGCGGTCAGGGCAAACGGCAACGCGCACACACCGCCACAACCGATAAGCAGCAACAAGCGAGGGATCATGGGGATGGCTCCTGTTCTTTGGTACGCCGCGCCACTCGCCAGGTCCACCGGCATTCGTGACACCTTTCGTTGAATTGTACCGCCATCCTGCGCATATACCAACAAATGCCGATGCGCCAACCGAGGAATCAACAAGTCAGCGGATTGGGTGGCAGGGGCCGGCGCCGAAAAAAGGCGGGCACTCCCAGCCGCAGCAGGATGAACAACGAACGCACGGACTCACGGAGGCTGACTTTGGAAGCCCCAGCCCGGCGGTCCTCGAAAATGATGGGCGTTTCGCCGATCTGGCAGCCGGCGATATGACAGCGGTAGAGCAATTCTTCCTGGAAGGAATAGCCGTGAGAAAGGAAATGGTCCAAATCGACGCGGCGCAAGCTGTCCACCCGATAGCAGCGATAACCGCCGCTGGTGTCGCGGGCCGGGATGCGCATGAGGAAGCGCACCAGCAGATTGACACCGGCACTCATCAACCGGCGCGACAGCGGCCAGTTCAACGTGCCGCCGCCGGCAACGTAGCGCGAGCCGATCATGATGTCGTGCTGGTCCATGCCGGCCAACAGTGCCGACAAATAACGGGGATGATGGCTAAAGTCGGCGTCGAGATTCACCAACAAATCATAGTTTTGATCGATGGCATAATGAATTGCTTCAAGGATGGCAGTGCCGAGGCCGAGCTTGCCAGCGCGGTGCCGAACGTGGATGCGGGGATCGCGCGCCGCCAGTTCGTCGGCCAGTTGGCCGGTGCCGTCGGGGGAGTTGTCGTCCGTGATGAGTATATCGGCTTGGGGGGCCACAGCATGGATTTCCTGGATCAGCCGCTCCAGGTTGTCTCGCTCGTTGTAGGTGGCCGTGGACACCAGCAGACGCATTGATTGCTCCAGCGTATGGGTGATTCGGAATATGTATCTAGCTTGCCCACGGTGCGCTCGCTAAACAAGCCCCGCGATGTAACATGATATAATTCTGGCATGAAACTCAAACAACAGCCCGCTGATTTTCAGGTGGAGGAACTCACCGCCGTCACGCCGGTTGCGGATGGTCCCTACGCATTCTATCAACTCAACAAGCACGGCTGGTCGTCGTTGGATGCGTTTCAGGCGATTCGCCGGCGCTGGCAACTCACGCCGCAACGATTATCGTATGGCGGCCTGAAGGATAAGCACGCACACACGGTTCAGTATTTTTCCATCCATCACGGCCCGCGGCGCGGCTTGCGCCAGACGGGGATCGACGTGCGGTATCTGGGCCAGCTGGCCGAGCCATATACATCGGCCCAGATGGCGGGAAATCGCTTCCGCCTCACGCTGCGGGCCGTCACGGACGCGGAATGGGCGTGCGTACGGCCGCGATTGCTGGCCGTCGCGCGCTGGGGAGTGCCCAATTATTTCGACGATCAGCGGTTCGGCTCTGTCATGGCGGAAGGAGCGTTCATGGCCAAAGCCTGGGTGCTCGGTGACTATGAAGAGGCCCTGCGGCGGGCGCTGACCGCCCCCTACAAACATGACCGGCCCCCGCAAAAGAAAGAAAAAGCGATTTTGAAGGCGCATTGGGGAGACTGGCGGCAGTGCAAGGCGGAACTGCCGCGCGGCCATGCCCGCAGCCTGGTGACGTATCTGGTCGATCATCCCACCAACTTTCGCGGCGCGCTGGCCCGTTTGCGAGGGGACTTGGCGAGTCTGTACCTGGCCGCCTATCAGAGTTATTTATGGAATCGCCTGTTGGCGGAATGGTTGCGCCGGCAACTCCCAGCGGACCAGCTGATTCCCTTGCCATTGCGTTTGGATGTCGTGCCGATCTATCGCCATCTCGATGACGAACAAGGGGCGCGCTTGGCCGAGCAGCGCCTACCGCTGCCGACCGCTCGCTGCCGCTTGCCGGACGATGATCCCCTCCTGCCGCTGGTGCGTCACGTCCTGGCGGCAGAAGGGATCGAGCTGTCCCAGCTGAAAATCAAAGGGGAGCGACAACCGTTTTTCGCGCGCGGCGACCGTACCGTCATGTGTTTGCCGCGCGACCTGTCCCACCAGCTCGACGCCGACGAACGCCACCCCGGCAAACACAAGCTGATCCTGTCCTTCACGTTGCCGCCGGGGAGTTATGCCACGCTGATCGTCAAAGCGATTTTTGCGCCGGGAGTAAGCCATACAGCGCGCGGGGAAGATTGAGGCTTTCTTGTTCCCAAGCAGAGACTGGAAACGAGCCATGCGGGCTATTCGTTGTCCGTGGATGCGGCCCAAACGCGAGCCGCTATAATTGGATCGGGCAAGTAATCAGAAAAATGGAAAAACCCGCATGGGAAAGAGGGGCCAAGACGCCGATGCTTCGTCAGGGTAAAGTGTTCTGGATTTTACCTTGACCATCGGCGTGAATCGATCCATTTTCAGGGGGAGATGCACTGCGATTATGAACCGTGCCGATTCGTTCGCGTTGCTGACTGAGTATGTCACAGATCAGGGGTTGATCCGGCATTGTCTTTCCGTCGCGGCGGCGATGCAGGCTTACGCGCGCCAGTTGGGGCAGGACGAGGAAATCTGGGGGATCGTCGGTCTGCTGCACGATTTTGACTACGAGCGTTGGCCCGATCCGCCCGATCATCCGCTGAAGGGAGCGGAAATCCTGCGGCAGCGCGGCTACTCCGAGGAAATCATCACTTGCATTCTTTCCCATGCCGATTACCTCTCCGACCGCTATCCGCGCGTGAGCCGGATGGAAAAAGGGCTGTACGCCTGCGACGAGATCACCGGCTTGATCACGGCCACCGCCCTATTGCGACCGAACGGCATCGCTGATTTAACCGCCAGTAGTGTCCTGAAGAAGATGAAGTCGAAGGGGTTCGCCAAAGGGGTCAACCGCGACGACGTGATCCGCGGCGCCGCTGACTTTGGTGTCGATCTGGCCGAACACATCCAATTCGTCATTGACGCCATGAAGACCAACGCCGCCGAGCTAGGATTGTCGCGCGGCACCGCGAACGGGTAAAGTATGGTTGTCGTCTACATGTCTTATAAGCGTCTTTCATCTATCCGCGAGGACCATCAATGAGCGCAACCGCTTTGGCCGCTTCCATGCCCGTCACCCGTGCCGGTTGTACCATTGTGTGGGACAACCGCCGACTCCACATCCCCACTGGAAGTCGTCAGCCAGAGTTCTGTCACGAAGGATACCGAAGTATTGAAGGAATTGTACTGGAAAGTAGCCTAAACGTTGGAGATGACATAGACTGCTTTCCATCACCCCATCAACTTGCCGCGTCCCAACACCGAATAAATGGGGCCATCGGGAGTCAATTCGCTGCTCAAAACAAGCACCTCGTTGACCACGGTTTCTCCCCCCTTCCAACCGGCGTGCTGGGCCAGGGCGCGAGCCAGAGCGTCTGGCGGCTTGTGGTCGCTTTTGACGCGGCCCAAGGTGATGTGCGGCGTGTACTTGCGTTGCTCGCGCCGATAGCAGCCCAGCTCCAGCAGGGGCGGCTCCAATAGGTCGTGCAGATGACATAGCTCTTGCGTGCCAGCGCCAACGCCGACCCAGACGACGCGCGGCCGGCGCAGATTGGGGAAACAGCCGACGGTTTCCACGCTCATCGGGAAAGCCGGCAGTTGGGTGCAACAGTCCGTCACCACGCGACATACAGCTGGCACATCGCGGGCGTCCACCTCGCCAAGAAACAGCAAGGTGACGTGCAAATTATCCGCCTCGACCCATTTGACGGCCGTGCCGCTCTGGGCCAAGGTATCTTGCAACGCCACGACGCGCTTGCGAATGGCTTTGCCAAAATCCACCGCGATGAAGGTGCGTAGTCGGGACATGGGAAGAGCTTTCAGCGGTCAGAGGTCCGTGTTTAGCGAGCGAGCCACCGTGGCTTTGACCGCTCTAAAACGCCAGCATGGCGCGGTAATGCTCCAAGCGGGCGTCGATGGTGGCGCGGTTGGTGGCTTGGAGGGAATCGAGGCCGAAGCCTTCCACCGTGAGACTGGCGACGACAGTGCCATAGGCCATCGCCCGGCGGAGGCGGCCCGGCGGTGGGTGGCCATCGGATGCCAGATAACCGAGAATGCCGCCGGCGAAGCTGTCTCCTGCCCCGGTCGGATCGACGACTTGTTCCGTGGGGTAGGCCGGCATGACGTACACGCCGTCCTCGCTGAACAGCATGGCCCCATGTTCCCCTTTCTTGAGAATGACGAACTTGGGTCCCATGCGGCGCACTGCTTGCCCGGCGCGGACCAAATTGGTCTCCTCAGTGAGCAATTGGGCTTCGCTATCATTGAGGAGCAAGCCGTCGATGCGCGGCAGCAGCTCCCGCAAATCGTCGCGGAACTCCCGAATCCACAGGTCCATCGTGTCGGCCAGCACCAAGTGCGGGCGACGAATCTGATCGAGGACGCGAGCCTGAGTGCGGGGGGCGCTGTTGGCCAGGAAGATGTGCGTGCTGTCGCGGAACGCCTCGGGCAACACCGGCTCGAAGTTTCCCAACACATTCAGATGCACTTCCAACGTGTCGCGGTTGTTCATATCCGCGTGGTAGCGTCCCTTCCAGCGGAAGGTCGCGCCGTCTTCTTGTTTGACCAGCCCGGAAATGTCGATGCCGCGCCGGCGAAACATTTCTCGATGCTCGTCGGGGAAATCGCCGCCGACTACCCCTACCAGACGCGGCGGGATAAAGTAGCTGGCCGCGCAGGAGAAAAACGACGCCGATCCTCCCAGCACGTTTTCCACCGTCTGGTTCGGCGTTTCGATGGAGTCAAAAGCGATCGACCCGACCACCAGTAATGAAGACACCGAAGTTCCTTTTCGCAATAGGGCATAGAGAGTAGGTTTAGCGAGCAAGCCGTGGGCGCGCACTTCCTTATCTTACTCCACGGCGGCATGACTGTTCAGGGCGTTTGCGTCAGCCTGGCGCTCGGTTCCCCGCCCCTGCACGAGTGTGACCGTGATTCCTTCCTGAAGCACTTTTTGGTCTTGATTGAACAGCCGCCGCTGCCAGGTAATCGCGCCGCGCCGTCCCCGCCCCCGCACCTGCTTATCAATGACCTTGCTGCGCACGTACACCGTATCGCCGATATAGGCCGGCTCCTTGAACTGCCATTCCTTGAAGGCCAAGAACGCCAGGGTTCGCATCGGCGGCGAGTTCACCGCCAAGCCGCTGCCCACCGAGAGAACCAGCAAGCCGTGGGCGATGGGACGGCGAAACGGCGTGGTCTTGGCGAATTCGTGATCAATGTGGATCGGGTTGAAGTCCCCGCTCAAGCCAGCGAAATTGACGATGTCTGCTTCCGTGATGGTACGGCCAGGAGAATGAAATTCTTGACCGACTTCGACATCGTCGTAATAAAGGTGCATGTCGGTGAACATGGCCCTATTTCCTTGGCATACACAATGCCGTTGTGATTCTTATTTCATCGAATCGTTCCTCTGTGACCTAGAAGAATCAACTGATTGGATCTGGCAGCAACGGGATGGGTCGGCGGTCGGCGGCGCGCGGATCAATCCCCACGTAAACGACTTCCGCCTCCGTGACGGTGATCAGCCGCTGCCCCGCGCGTTCGGCTTCGACCAGCACCTGCATGGTGATCGAGGTTCGCCCAATGCGTACCAACCGTGTCGAGAACCGCACCACGTCGCCGACGAGCACGGGCTGATGAAACTCAACCCGATTCAACGCCACGGTGACGAGCGTGGGCATCGCTCCGCCGGCGCGCACCACCTCACGGCGCGCTCCGATAGCCCCCGCTTGGTCAATATAGCTCAAGATGACGCCGCCGAAAATAGTTCCGTGCGGGTTGGTGTCCCGCGGCATCATCACGACTTGGATGGCCAAATATGATTCTGACATGGTGGATTGGCATGTCTCGATGGTTCGTGGTATTGCGCCGCTCCGGTCAGTTTTCCTTCGCGAGGCGAAGTGTATAGTGCGAAATCGGCAAACGTGCAAGAGCGAAATTAGCGGCCAACCGAAGTTCCGAAGTTCATAGAACAGCGCAGGCTGCCGACTTTGGGCGCGAATCGATGAATCTAAGACGGAGTGACTGGTAGCGCATCCACAGCGTCATTTTCTCCGCCCTGACGCTCCCCGTCAAGAAACTCCTTCGATTCCAACACAT
>JBKBIP010000028.1:35116-80441 GCA_046297495.1 Gemmataceae bacterium
AGCCAAGCGGCACAATGGGGGGGAGGTTGGATCATGCCCCGGCTTCAAGAACCCAGAGGTTGCCATGAGGGATTTGATGGATCGTCTCCGCGTCGTTGGTGCTGTTCTGCTTATGGTTGGAAGCAGCGGGGCGGTTTGGTGTCAAGATGCCGACACGGATGGCGCGGCGGTCCAGTTGCGGTTCGTGGCGGCGCCGGCGGCGGAATCGGGACTGACGCACGTGGCCAACAGCGAGCCGCGCTGGGGGGCCATGAAGTACATGTGGATGTCGCCGCCGGTGGATATTGACGGCGACGGCCATCTAGACTTGCTGTTGTACGGCCATCATGGCGGCGGGGCGGCAGTCTGGCTGGGGAAGGGGGACGGCACCTTCACCTTGGATGAGCGCGGCTACCAGCAACGCTGGGTCTTCGGGGCGCGGGACCCGGTATGGTGGGACCGAAGCGGCAGGGGGGCGGTCGATGGTCTCGGCACCGAAGGGGCGGGGGTATCCGGCTTTCTATTCGTCAACGACGGCACGGGACACTGGCGCAAGACTGCCGCCGCCATCCCGGAGGCCGGCTACGGTAGTTTTCAACTGGCCGACCTCAACGGCGACGGCTGGCACCGAGAGATTTTTCTCAGCGGTCGCGGCGCCGCCCTGCGCCCCAACCTTCCCCCAGCAGACTGGGCCGATGTCCTGCCTAAGTCGTTGCACTTCGAGGAAGATTGGACAGCGGAACAACTGGTCGGTTGGCCGAAACAGGTGGAGCTGGGCCGGGGACCCGCGCGCAGCGGCTACCGGGACGCCTATGCCGTGGACCTGACCGGCGATCATCAGAACGAGTTGATTCTGCATCTCCGGGGTTCCGGCTTCAGCAGTCCCCAATTATATTCTTGGGTGCTGACGCGGTCGGTCACGGCGGATGGTGGTTTCGTCTGGAAGGACACCACCGCCGAGCGCGGCTTACCCACGGATGAGGGGCACTGGCTCTTTCCCGAAGACGTGGATGTTGATGGCCACCTGGACCTGGTCGATCTGCACACCGGCCATTGGTATCGCAATGATGGCAAAGGACGCTTTACCGTTAGTCCTCATCGGGTCTTCGATCCAAAGAACCGAACCTTGGCTGGCAAGAAAGGGCATCCGTGGACGACCGACAACGAGTTACAATGGCTGGACTTGGACAACAACGGCTTTCGTGATTTGGTGACAGCCTCAGATCATGGCAGTGAAAACGGCGTGTTCCTGAATCTGGGGGGCGGGCGGTTCGTGGAGGTCGCGGGGGTTCCCGGCAACCGGCGCAACCGCAAGTTCGGCGACCTGACCGGCAACCAACGGCTCGACATGGTGGCGCTGGTCCAGAATCAATTGGTGCTGCACCGCAACGAAACGCCGCTGGGGGGATTGCACATTCGCTTGGAGCCGCGCGAGCCAGCGGATGTGCATCTGGGAGCCAAAGTCTGGGTGTACCGGGCCGGCCAGCTGGGAGAAGCGGCGGGCTTGCTCCACTATCGTCAGGGATTCATGGAACGGGACGCGGGGCGTTCCACCGTGCTCACCCCCCTGCTGCACGTCGGCTTGGGACAAGCCGAAGCCGCTGATGTGCGCGTCCGCTTCTCCTCCGGCGTGATCCGCGAGGTCCGAGGCGTGAAGGCGGGAACGCGGGTGGTGGTGCGCGAGGCGGAAGGAGAGAGGCAGAGCCAGTAAAGAAACATCCGACCAGGCGAGCAGGGGCCGTGAGACCCTCGGTAAAGGGCATTACCAGGGGCCTCATAGCTTCCGCTCGCCGACAACCGCAAAGGAGAACATTCCATGTCCCCACGCTGCCATGGGTGGCTGGTTCGTCTCTTGTTACGAATGCTCATCGTTAGTTTGCTTGGTGGTGGTTTCGTTAGTTGGGGAAACACTGCCGAGCGGCAGGCCCGTCCCCCCGCCGAGGTCGCCGCCATCATCGACCAGGAATTGAATCGCCGGTTGACGGAAGCGGGCATTCCCGTTTCCCCGCAAGCCGACGACGCGGAGTTCCTGCGTCGTGTCACTCTGGACATCACCGGACGGATTCGGCCAAGCCAATCGCAGAATTGCTTGGATAAAATGGTACGGCCCTAGCAAGCGGGGGGGCGTCAGCCCCCTGGTGATAAGCGTTACCAACAGGGTTGACGCCCCCCGCTCGCTAGGCGCCGCCTGGGTGGCCATCTCGAAAACCAGTCGGGGGTCTAGCTACATCGTTTCATTGTTCCATTCCACTCCACCCCCCCCTATTTGGCTCAAACAAGTGTTTGAATGGAATGAAATCACCTGGCCATTGGTGAGGTGTGATACGGCCGTGGCAACCTCGTCTCTACCGCTGCCAGCCGTTGGGGACTCAGAAGGAGAAGACCTAGTCCACCTGATATATTATACTAAACAGAGACGAGGGCCTCAATCGAGACCGAACAGCCCGACCCTTTCATTTCCGGCGGAGAAGCAACCATGCAAGAACGAGTCAAATTATTCACGTTCGTCAGCGGACATGGCGAGACCCTGCTCGAATTGCCGCACGAGGACAACATCAATCAGTGGCTATCGACCGTCAAAGGCCGCATCACGCACGTCAGTCAATCCGAGAGCGAACGGTCGGGAACGGGCCATCACGTCACCATCTGCGTGTGGTATGTCCCCACCGAGTCCACGACCTAGATGACCATTTCCGAAGTCCTTGCCCCCGGATTCGTGGCTGAAGCCACCACGATGCAGCCAGGAATCCGGGGAGCAAGCTTCATGAACGACAGGCTCGATTTTTCAGGTTGGCGGCCGCGCTAAAGTCAGGACATCCCATCGTGAGCCCTTCTGCCGCCACTTCCGCCATGCTTCCGCGAACGGAGCAAGGAATAAAGGAATATCATTTTTTGTTTGACAATGAATTGTTCAACATACTAAAGTTACCATGTCGCTATATAAATAAGGTTAAGTCTTTTTCGTACCAGAGGATTTGCATTTCTGCCACTGGAGACTGGCGGTCCTTCACGGCATCCTGCCGATCGAGGTGGCCTTCCTCCAAAAACCATTCTCCCCAAGCACCGTGGCACGGAAAGTGCGCGAGGTACTGGATCAGCCACTGTAATCCTCCTGTTCTTCTCCCGGAAAACTGAGTGATGGAGGCATTGGCGCATGGAACCTCGGTCAAGGAATGTCAGTAGCCCGACGTACAACTGGCCCGCCGACCCGTTGCCGCCGGTGTCCGTTTTATTACAGCAATTGGGGGATGCTGGCCTGCTGTTGATGGAGGATTGGGAGAACCTCAAGCCGGCGGTTCGGGAGGAAATCCAGGCGTGTGACTCGTCGGAAGCCTTGCTCGCTCGGCTGGTGGCAGAAAACCTCCTCACCGAATTTCAAGCCCTGCGAATCAAGACTGGCACCCTGTTCGGCATGGTCTTGGGTAACTATCGCGTGCTGGATCGGCTCGGCAGCGGTGGCATGGGAGTGGTCTACAAAGGAGAGCATATCCTGATGCGCCGCCCCGTGGCCATCAAAGTGTTGCCTGAATACTTGCGTGGTGAATCGCTCGTGACCGCACGTTTCGCCACGGAGATCCGAGCGGCGGCGCGCCTGCATCATCCGAATGTCGTCGCGGCCCTGGATGCTGGTCATGCCGTTCACCCCCAAAATCCCGCGCAGGTCATCCCCTATTTCGTCATGGAATATCTTGAAGGAACGGACTTGGAAAACTGTGTCCGGCAACAGGGGCCGCTGCCGATTAACAAGGCGTGCAACTGGATTTATCAAATCGCCAGCGCGCTCGACGCCGCACACAAGCACCAACTGGTTCACCGCGACATAAAACCGTCCAATATCCTGATCACCGTCGAGGATCAGGCCAAGCTGCTCGATTTCGGCTTGGCCCGCATGGTCCGGCAGCAGCGGCTGACGCACTCCGGCATGACGTTGGGAACGGTCGATTACATGGCGCCCGAACAAGTGCAAGACGCCAGTGCCGTGGATATTCGAGCGGACATTTACGCTTTGGGGGGAACTTTGTTTTGGTGTTTGGCCGGCCGTGTGCCGTTTCCCTCGCAAGCGCACGTCTCCCAAGACCTGATTCAACGGTTGACGCAGCACCCCCCTTCGTTGGCGGCTATCCGTTCCGACGTGCCGCCGGAATTAGACGCCATCGTCCAGCGCATGATGGCCCTCAAACCCGCGGAGCGCTATGCCAATCCCCAGGCCGTCATGCGCGTCTTGCTGCCGTTCTTGCCAGCGGTGATCCCAGAGCGAATGGTCACGGCGCCCCGCCCGCATCTCGAACCCAATAATGCCGCCTCTGGCGAGGTCCCGCTAACCGCCGTCCCGCCTCGTGTCTTAATCGTGGATGATGAGGAAGCGAACCGCCTGATGCTGACGACAGCTCTCCGAGAGCATGACATTACTTGCGACACTGCGCGGCATGGTCAAGAAGCACTCGAAAAGCTGCACGGTCAAGCGTGCGACCTGGTATTATTAGACGTGGATATGCCAGTCATGAACGGCACGGAGACGTTGCGGAAATTGCGCGAATCGCCTCCGTGCGCGAATCTCAAAATCATCATGATTTCGGGCCATACGAGCGCGGATGAGTTGGCGCAGCTGCTGCTCGCGGGAGCGGACGATTTTCTCAGCAAACCATTTAGCCTCGTGCAAATATGTTCGCGCGTCAAAATGGCGCTGCGACTGAAAAACGCCCAGGATCGCTCGGATGCCCTCAATCGCAACTTGCTGGCTCTCAACTCCGAGTTGGAGCGCTTACTCAGCATCCGCGATCTTTCCTTGCAGCATATCCGCAATGCCCTTACCATGACCGTGGCCGCGCTGGTGGCGCGGGGCACCAATGAGACAGAAGAACATGTGGTTCGCCTGCAGCGCTATTGTCGCATCCTGGCGGAAGAAGCCTCTGCCTTGCCGAGTTTCCGCGCGCAAATTACCCCGGAATTCATCCAGACGCTGGAGTGTTGCGTTCCTTTACATGACATTGGCAATGTGGCCTTGCCAGATCACATTCTACATAAAGCAGGCAAGTTGGATGCGGAAGAACGCCTCATCATGCAATCCCACGCCGTGATCGGCGGGGATATTCTTCTGCGTATCATTCATAAATATGGTGTTGCCGTTTCGTTCCTTCACGTGGCCCATGACATTACCCGCCATCACCACGAATGCCACGACGGCAGCGGCTATCCCGACCGTTTGTCCGGCTCGGACATCCCCTTGTCCGCGCGACTGGTGGCCTTGGCCGACGTGTACGATGCGCTGCGCAGTCAGCGTTCCTATCGCCCCGCTCTGGCTCATGTGTCCGCGGTGCAAATCATGACCGAAGCCGGCGCCAGCAAATTCGATCCTGGGTTGCTGGAAGTTTTCCGTTCCTGCGCACCGCGCTGGGAACAAGTCCATGCGGAGGTTCCAGACGCATAGGAAAACAAGCGGTCCTCAAGCCGGATGACCGATGCGGGAAATGTCCAAGCCGAAGGCCTCGTTCCGAAAACAGTGAACGAAGCAGCGGCGCGGCAAATCTCCTTGTATCCGGCCCCTGGCAAGATAGACTCAAAGGAAGCTAACACGCCCGCAACCTCACGGCCGCCATGAAAGTCAACTCCACCAAGGGCGATTGGTTTGCTACCCACGGTCGAGGGAAACGTCATGAAAAATTCATCGCGGACATCCGTGTATCTATCCCGTTTCCGTCCGTCGCGACGCGCAGGGGCATCAGTCCCCCTTCACCGCGAGGCTGACGCCCCACCACCCGCTCGCCGACCCCCTTACTGCTTCTTGACCGTCGGATCGGTGTCGGTGATGCGCGTGGTGCTCTTTTGCGTTTGTTTCAGATCGACGGCGGTGCTCATGCCGCCAATCTCAATGTCGAGTGTGCCTTCCAAGACTTGGCTCATGTCGGCGGTTTGGAGCTGGCCTGTCTTGATATCGAACAGGGCCGTGCCGGTCCCTTCCTTGCCGGTCAACTTGGCGCTCTTGATGCGAAACGGCAATCCGCTACCAGCGTCGGCGGCGGGAGGCACGTACTTGAAGGTGGTTTTGACGCCGATCTTGGCCAAGTCCTTTTCGAGACTATCAAACGTATAAGTGTAACTGCTGTCATAGCCACCGATGGGGCCGAGGCTGAGCTGGCTGGCGCGCGTCCACGTTTCCCCTTTTTTCACTTCCTTTCCAGGAACGACGGCAAAGAGCGGGTCGGCCATCTGTTGCATGGATTGCTTGTTCAAGATTTGTTCGAGCAGCGCCTTCATTTGCGGGTTGGCATCGATGAGCTTCTTGAGGAACGCATCCTGCCCTTCGATATTCGTTACTTTCCCTTCCGGACTCAGGGTGACGGTGAATTCCGAGCCGATCAGGGCCTTGAAGAACTCGGCCAGCGGATTGGCGGCGGTGGGACCACTGATCGAATCGTAACTGATGTTGTTGCCGCCGATGTTGATGTCCATCTTGATGCCGATGATTTTCTGCTTGAGCGTCCAGCTTTGATCTTTTTCATCCTGGCTGACGGGCGTCCAACTGAAGTAGAAGGTTTGTTTCTGCTTCTGGTTGACATCCATGTTCATCACTTTCAACGTCTGTTCCGTATCCGTCGTCAATTCTTGATAGAAGGGTTTGTCCTTCTCGAATTTCCATTTGAGATCCACTGCCGCGTCTTGTTCCTGTCCAAAGCTGAGCAACGCCACGAACAGCACGGCCAACAGGCTAATCAAACGGCTTCGAAGCACGTTTCTTCCTCCCGATTGCGAGACTTTAACGAAGTAAATTTCAATGATACGCACGGCACCCCGACCGACCGCGTCGGTGAGTCGATGCTATTCTTTCAAAAAGTCGCCAAAGCGCCAAGATGCTTCCTTTTTATCCTCTTCCCGCCCAGAGACAATAGCGGAATCGGACATGCGCGGGCCGAAAAAGGGGACGCGACTCGTATTCGCTGGTTGTCAGATGCCGCCACGAGCCGCTCTCGGCCAAGCAAATACGAGTCGCGTCCCCTTTTCTCCTTCATTCCGTATTTTGATTTGGAATTGACAAAGGATGGACTGATGAGGGAAACTAGCGTGTTTATGACGGATTGCAAGAAGGAAATTCGGGCTGTTTGATATTTTTCGGATAATGTCTTCGAGATGATTTTCTCAAGGAATCGCAACCATGAATTTGCTCACGACGATTGGCGGCTCGCTGATGGAGGGGTTTTTTCCCCAAGGTTGGGACTTGGCCAAGATCGACCGGCTGGCGGAAGCGGCCGGGGAGCAGCTTGCCCAGCGCCAGTCGTGGTGGCACGCGGGCTTCGAGCCGGTCCCCTGCGCCTCGTATGCCGATTTCGATACCTACATGGGACACGAGATCGCCCGTGAAATCCTGCTGGCACGCCAGGCGGGACATCCCTTGATCCTGATTCTGCCAGTGGGGCCGATGGGAATGTATCGCTGGACGGTGTATTTCTTGAAGGAATGGGATGTGCCGTGCGATCATGTTCACGGTTTCAACATGGATGAATGGTCCGACGCGGCGGGGAACACCTTGCCGCCGGACAATTCCGGGGCCTTCCAATACGCGATGGAACAGGCCCTGTACGGTCCCTTGGGAAAGCGGACCATTCCCCCCAAGCAACGGCACTTCGCGTTGCAGACGGAATTACCCACCTACGCCCAGCAGATCGGTGATTTGAAAAAACAAGGGGGCAAGTTAGTGACGGTCTTCGGCATTGGCCGAGTGTGTCACATCGCTTTCTGGGAGCCGCAGTTCGCGGGGGAATTCGCCACTGAAGCGGAATGGCGCCAACAGACGCACCGCCTCGGCGCCAAACTGCACCCGCTCACCATCGAACAGAATGCCTTGACGAGTTTCAAGAGCCGCACCACGCTGGTGCCGGCATACGCCAACACCATCGGCCCCGGCCTGTTCCTGGCCGCCGACCGCATCATCGGCGGCGCCGATGGCACCTTCAATCGCGGCATGCAGTGGCAGGGCTTGTCGCTACGCATGACGCTGCGCCACGAACCGACGCCGTGGATTCCCAGCACCTACATGCCGACGCTGCCGGGCCGCTTGTTCTATGTGACCGAGCTAGCCGAGCCGCTGATCGCGGAGTGCCATTGAGACGCTGGATTCAGCGGTTTGCGTGGGACTGAGCGTGCGCGAACCGCCGAAGCCGACTTAGCCGAAGTGCCCGGAAACGTAATCGGCGGTGATCTGATTAGTGGGGTTTTGAAAGAGCTTTTCCGTCTTGCCGGTTTCGATTAGCTCCCCCAAATACATGAAGGCGGCGTAATCGGAAACCCGTCCGGCTTGTTGCATGTTATGGGTGACAATCAAGATGGTCACTTTTTCGCTGAGGGCGAAGATCAAGTCTTCGATGCGGGCGGTAGCCACCGGGTCGAGCGCGGATGTTGGTTCATCAAACAGTAGGATTTCCGGGTCCGCCGCCAAGGCACGGGCGATACACAGGCGCTGTTGCTGGCCGCCGGAGAGGGCGTAGGCGGAATGGGATAAGCGGTCCTTCACCTCGTCCCAGAGCGCGGCTCCGCGCAGCGCTTCCTCCACTTTGTCCCGAATGTCGGATCGTCGCCAGCCGCGCAACCGCAATCCGAAGGCCACGTTCTCATAGATGGACTTTGGAAACGGATTCGGCTTTTGAAACACCATGCCGACGCGCATGCGCATCTCGATGGGATCGACTTCGGGGCCGATGATGTTGCGGCCGGTGGGCTGGAGCACGATCTTCCCCTCGTAACGGTTGTCGGGATAGAGATCGTGCATGCGATTGAAGCAGCGCAATAGGGTCGATTTGCCGCATCCCGATGGGCCGATGATAGCCGTCACCATCTTGTCACGAAACTGCATGTTGATGTTCTTCAAGGCTTGACGGTTGCCATAGTAGAAATGGAGATTTTGCACATCCGCCTTGATGCTTTCATGCTCCGCGTGGCTGGGAGCCGAAGAAGCATGCGCGAGCGCATGGCGCTCGGCGAACGGCGCGTCCGGGCGCGGCGCGCTGCCAGCATCGGGAGCTTGGCCCTGACTCGGATCCGGTCGTTCGCTCATCGGCGGCCTCTTTCTCTCACCACTTGATGCGTTTGCGAATCCGATAACGAAGGACGATGGCCACGGCGTTCATGGACAGGGTGAGCAGGACGAGGATCACGCCCGCGCCAGCCGCGTTGACATGGAAATCAGTTCCCGGACGCGAAATCCAGTTGAACATCTGGATGGGCAATACCGTGAAGGGGGACCAAACGAAATCCATGTTGACGAAAGGGGGTTGGGCCTCCACGGGCGCTGGCGGCAGAAAAGCGATGAAGGTCAAGGCCCCAATGGTGATGAGCGGCGCGGTCTCGCCGATGGCGCGCGACAAGCCAATGATGATTCCCGTGGCGATCCCGCCGGTGGAATAGGGCAGTAGATGATGCCACATCACTTGCCACTTGGTCGAACCCAAGGCGATGGCCCCTTCGCGGATGCCTTGCGGAATAGCCCGCAGCGCTTCGCGCGTGGCCACGATGACGATCGGGAGGATCAAGAATGCCAACGCCATGCCGCCCGCCAAGATACTTTCGCCAAAGCCCAGGGCGTACACCAGTAAGCCCAGCGCCATGAGGCCATAGATGATTGACGGCACGCCCGCCAGATTGGAGATATTGATTTCGATGATCGACGTCAGCCAATTTTTGCTGGCGTATTCCTCGAGATAGATGCCGGCCGCGATTCCCAAGGGGATTGCCGTCGCTGCCGTCACCGCCATGATGTACAGCGTTCCTACCCAGGCGGATAAGATGCCCGCTTGGGCCGGATAACGGGAGGGATAGGAGGTCAGGAATTGCCAATCGATCCGCGCCAGGCCCGTCCAGGCCAGATCGACCAGCAACGCCAATAACACGACAATGCCGACGAGCGTACAGACGAAGCCGACGACGCCGAAGAGGACGTCCTGTCGTTTGCGTTTGGCAATGATCTTAGCGATGGGATCCATGGGTCAATACACCTCCCGAAAGCGCCGGCGCATGACGTAACCCACGATGTTGAAAAAGAGCGTCATTAGAAAGAGCGTGGTCCCGACGGCGAAAATCGACTGATATTCGATGGACCCGTGCGGCAAATCCCCCAAGCTGACCTGCACGATGTAGGCGGTCATGGTGGCGGCGGGTTCCAGGGGATTCCAAGTGAGATTCGGTTGCATGCCGGCGGCGATGGCCACGATCATCGTTTCGCCAATCGCCCGCGAGATGGCCAGGATGTACGAGGCGACAATGCCGGAGAAGGCCGCCGGCACGACCACCTTGACGGCGGTGATGATCTTATTGGCCCCCATCGCATAAGCACCTTCGCGCAGCAACATCGGCACCGACCGCATGGCATCCTCGCTGAGCGAGCTGACATAGGGAATGATCATGATGCCCATGACCAGGCCAGCGGTCAACATCGTGAAAATGGGCAGTTCCATCGCGAAGAGTGCGAAGAAGCGTTGCAGCAGTGGCGCCACGAACATCAAGGCGAAGTAGCCATAGACCACCGTGGGCACCGCGCTCAGCAATTCCAGCATCGGTTTGACCATTTCACGCAGCATGACGGGGGCGAATTCGCTGAGGTAGATCGCCACGGTCGTGCCCAAGGGAACCGCCACCAGCAAGGCCACGCCCGTCGTCACCAAAGTACCCGCCACCAACGGCATGATGCCATAACGCGGGTTGGCATAAATGGGCGTCCATTGCGTGTCGGTCAAGAAATCGATGATGGACACGTTCAGGAAAAAATCGAACGACTCATAAGCCAAAATGGCGACGATGCCCAAGGTGATGGCCACCGAGGAAAACGCCGCCGCCAACAGCCCAAACTCAATGCACCGCTCCCGAATCTTGAGCCACCTGGAAGTGGCTTTCTTCAACTGGGCGATACTCGGCGCGTCAATGCCGGACGGATGGTTCAACTCACTTGGGATACTGCTGCCATTCATTGAGCATTCCTGAAAAACCATGAGGACAAGGAACACCAGAGGAAAGGCTCAGCCGGATTCCTTTCCGCGTTGCCGTTTGGACTTCGAGCAGGGTCACGACTTTGGTGTCCGCTTCAGGATGTCTTCGATCGGCAGGCCCACTTCCGGCTCGCCGCCAAAGCCGGTCCCAGTTTGCATCTTTTGAAAGCGTTCGAGAGCCATTTCATAAGCCTTGGGCGGCAACGGCATGTATTTCACTTCCTGGGCCAGCTGCGCCCCATTTTTCAGATAGAATTCCACGAATTCCTTGACTTCCGGCCGTTCCGCCGACTGCTTGTTGACATAAATAAACAGCGGCCGCGAGAGCGGATTATAGGTCCCATTCAAGACCGTTTCCAGGCTAGGCATGACGGGTTCTTGCACTTTGTTTTTGCTCCACTGAATGGGAACGGCTTTCAAGCGCTCTTGATGCGGCAAGTAATAGGCAAAACCGAAATACCCCAACGCATAGCGGTCTCCCACGACTCCTTGCACCAATACGTTGTCATCCTCGCTGCCGGTAAAGTCGCCGCGACTGGATTTGGCTTTGCCGATCACGGCTTCGGTGAAGTAATCAAAGGTGCCCGAATCCGCGCCGGGGCCATACAGGTTGATTTTTTCGTTCGGCCATTCGGGACGAATTTGGTTCCAATGCGTGATCTTACCCTGGGCTTCCGGTTCCCAGATTTTCTTCAGCTCCTCCACCGTGAGGTAATCGACCCAATCATTCTTGGGATTGACGGCCACGGTCAGGGCGTCGAAACACACCGGCAATTCCACGTATTCGATGCCATTCTTCCTGGCTTCCTCCATCTCCGATTTCAAGATGGGGCGGGAGGCGTCGGAGATGTCGGTTTCCCCACGCGTGAATTTCTTGAATCCGCCACCAGTGCCGGAGATGCCCACGGTGACTTTGATTTGATTATGTTTGAGTTTTTGGAACTCTTCGGCCACGGCTTCCGTCACCGGATACACCGTGCTGGAGCCGTCGATCTTGATCATGGTAGGCTGTTTCCGGCCACAACCGCTACTGCTCGTGATGGTCGTGAGGATGAGGATGGCCGTTGCCATCCAGCGTTTGGCGTTCATGACTATTCTCCCAAAGAAGGTGGGACTCTTCGCTTAGCAAACCTTGGCTATCTTATCAAGTCGCATTTGCAAAATGTTAAAGCGATGCGAATTCAATGTGAAGAATGCCCATGATTGATTTATGAAAGGACCATGCGGAAATGAGAAGAATTTGATGAAGAAACGATGAAGATGGTTCAAACCTGCTTCGTTTCCCTGATTCGGAGCCGGTCTTCCCCGTTGCCCTCCCTCTGGCGGAAGGGGGGAAGATAAATACGTTGGCGAAAGTAGGTTCCCTCAATATGATGCGGCACGGGGGGGACGCGCGACGGTGGGCCAAGAAGCCAGCGAAAGGCCGACGTGGTCGAGGTCCGATTCATCCAAGGAGATCGTATCGTGACATGCGATAAACCTGACCATGACTACCTGCGTCAAATCAGCCACAAACGCATCGACCCGCCGGCGCTGACGAAGGACATGGCGGTGCCGCGGTTGATCGACGAAATCTTTCTGTCCTACAACGCTGGCCGTTTGCGTGAGGCGTGTCAACTATTCGCCACTAAGATGTTGGCCGATGAGGTGCAAGTCGGCCTGTCCCTGAGCGGCGCGCTGACGCCGGCGGGGTTGGGGGCGTCGTGTTTAGTGCCGCTCATCGAGGCCGGCTTCATCGATTGGATCGTCAGCACCGGGGCCAATCTCTATCACGACACCCACTTCGCCCTGGGGATGGACATGCACCAGTCCCGACCCGGCCTGGATGACCTGCGGCTCCGCGAACATTCGGTCATCCGCATTTATGATATTGTCTTCGCTTATGAGAATTTACTGGGCACGGATCGATTTTATCGGACATTGTGTCGGGGGGCGGAGTTTCAACAGACTTTCGGCACGGCGGAATTTCACTACTTGGTCGGCAAGTATCTGGCCGCCCGCGAGGAACAGACCGGCCGCCGGGGGCGTAGCTTTGTGGCGGCGGCGTATCGCTGTGGCGTGCCGATTTTCACCTCGTCGCCGGGGGACAGCTCCATCGGCATGAACCTGGCCGCCTTGCAGCTCGAAGGGGCGGTGTTGCGTATCGATCCGCTGCGCGATGTCAACCAATCGGCGGCGTTGGTCTGGGATGTCAAAAAACGCGGACGTAGCGCCGTCTTGATTGTCGGTGGCGGCTCTCCCAAGAATTTCATGTTGCAAACCGAACCGCAGATTCAGGAAGTGCTCGGCCTGGAAGAGTCCGGCCACGATTATTTCTTGCAAATCACCGACGCCCGCCCCGACACCGGCGGTCTGAGCGGCGCCACCCCGCAAGAAGCCATGACCTGGGGCAAAGTCGATCCCCACCAGCTGCCGGACACGGTGACCTGTTATGTCGATTCGACCATCGCGCTGCCGTTGCTCACCGCTTACGCCCTGGCCACCCACTCGCCACGCTTCCCGCGCCGCCTCATGGACCGCTTGCCAGAATTGACTGAGCAATTGCAAAGGGAGTACACACAACGAGCGCGGCAAGAATGATGTCCTCTTTAGCGGGCGAGCCGCCGGCGAGCCAACTGGCGGCTCGCTCCCATTTTTTCTTCCACTTCCTGGGCTTGGCTATCCGAAAATGAGTAAAGAGCCTCCATCGCCAATTCTGGACAAAACTAGAGAAATGAGTAAAGATATAATGAAGGCAGGGATTTTGTGCCCTGCGGGAACGTTTCTCTCCCCTGCCGCGAGGTGTCTGGTGTTCGTGGCGTTTCAACTCCGACGCGGTTGTGATTGGTGCATCTGTCCACCGGCGGTCGCTGGGTAGTGACGAGGTTCGGCGTCTGACGGCGCCTCCCCAGCGGTCGCCGCGAGCCAGTACCGAAACATTCACGCCATTCGAGTCATTGCGGGCGATATACCCATCGCACCGAGAAGGAGTTGAAATCATGGCTACTGACATTCGTTTGAAGGAAGCCCTGCCAGAAATCACCGAAGCCCTGGTCGCCACCTATACCGAGTGCAGCCGGATCAACCATCTGGGACACAAACCACTCCCCAGCCGCGAAAGCATCGTCGATGTTCTGGCCGATCTGTTCGAGGTCCTCTATCCCGGCTTCGCCCGGCGGCAGAATCTGCACATTGGCAATGTCGAATATCACGTCGGCGACTTGATCGACGGCTTGCACGACAAGCTCACCCAACAGGTGATGCGGGCGCTGCTGCATGAATATGGGCGGGACAACCCTGCTATCGATTACGAGTCCATCGCGCAGCAAAAGACGGTTGATTTTTTGCGCCGTTTGCCGGCCCTGCGCCACGTTCTGGAAAAAGACGTGGCGGCGGCCTACGTCGGCGATCCCGCCGCCAAGAGCACGCATGAAATCGTTTTTTGCTATCCCGGCCTGGAAGCGGTGACGGTGTATCGACTGGCGCATGAGCTGGTATTGCTCGACGTGCCGCTCATCCCGCGCATCATGACCGAATACGCCCACTCCAAGACCGGCATTGACATCCATCCGGGAGCAACGATTGGCCCCAGTTTCTTCATTGATCATGGCACCGGCGTGGTCATTGGCGAAACTTGCGTCATCGGCGAGAATGTGAAACTCTATCAAGGTGTCACATTAGGGGCGCTCAGTTTCCCGCGCGACGAGACCGGCAACATCATTCGCGGCAAGAAACGCCATCCCACGCTGGAAAACGACGTGGTCGTTTATGCTAGCGCCACCATCTTGGGCGGCGACACCATCATCGGCCATCACTCGGTCATTGGTTCAAGCGTCTGGTTGACGCACGGCGTCGAGCCATATACGGTGGTATCGCTGGAGAAGCCGTCGCTGCGCATCAAGAAGCCCGACGCCCAAGCGAGCAAGGCGAGTTAAAAAATGCCGATCCATCAATTCCCGATGGCGTCGCGCGGTGATTCGTCGTTTGCAAAGGCACTAATGCCCCTGGCTATGAATTGTCCCCTCTTGGGGGGCTGAGCGGACACATCCGATCGAGCATCCAAGGAGTTTGGCTACCCATGTGGACATTTCGAGCAGGTGTTTTCCCGCCCTCGTGTTGGTGCCTATAGATGGTCCTAATTCTCGAGAGCGCCGCCCGGTCATAAGGTATGGACGCACGCCAGCAATTGCTCATGGGTCAACGGCTGATTGGCGGGAAAGAGACAATATCCCGCTGGCCAACCCATGCTGTCCAGGATTAGTTGACGGTCGTTGGGGACGGAAAAGCCGTCGTCACAAGGGATATGGCCGGTGATGAGCAAGTCCGCGTCCACCTGGCGCAGAAATTGGGCGGCGGTTTCCGGTCGGGTGTCACGGCCCCAGACCAAGGCATGTAGGATCCCCCCCGTGCGCCACACATAGTCGGCCACGATGTCCCGTTCGAGCAGGGTCAGCTGAAATTCGGGCAAGCGCGACTCGGACGGCAAACTATGACTCAAAAAGACCCGATTGGGAGTGCGAATGGCCAAAGGTAGAACGGCAAAGAGTTCCAGATAGGCGTTATATACTTCCGCGGCGCGTCCCTGATAGGCGCGCCCGACTCCTTCTCGAAACAACAGATTCAAATCCTGACCAGTCGCGATTTCAGGGGCGAACGACCGCGATAGGGAGAAAAACCGCTGCCACATAGTCTGCCAATGCAACGGTTTCGGAGTATGATTCGGGTTCTTCCCGGAGTTGCTCCAGGAGCTTTTCGTGATCGGCTGCCCCGTCCATTGAGCCAATTCGTGATTGCCGAGCAGCATGTGAACTTGCCGGGGATAACGATTCTTGATCTCCGCCAGATAATCCAACAGCTGGTGCGATTGTTCTCCCCCTTCGGGATACAGAAAAGGGCCATGCACCAGTTCTTGGACAATAAGATGACGGTTCGGATGGGTGGCCAAGTCGGCGTGTTCCACCAGCGCTTGGAAATTGTGCAAGTTGCCGTGCATATCGCCGCCGACCAAGACCTCGTCGGCTTGCTCCAGCCGCACGAAGCGTCCGCGCCGGCCCGGCGTGTTTTGAAACGCCCGAATGGCGCGACGCAGCGTCCGCAAGAGATCATCCGGCTCCACCATGATTGCCAATCCCATCCGATGAATGTTTCAGGGGATATCCATCATCGCTGGACGGTTTCGTCGCTTCATGGCGACACGCGCGAACCAAAGCAGCCATTGCCCGTTGAGGATGGAAAAATACCAGTTGATTGGGGGCGCGGTGACTACCTTATCCCGCCGACCGTGCCTGCTGTTCGTCGCGCGCGGCGCTGGCGTGATCGCCCAACGCCCGATGCGCCTGGGCGCGCCCCTGATACGCCTCCCTCAGGCTCGGATCGAGGCGCAACGCGGTGGTGAACTGCGCAACCGCTTCCGAGAAGTGGCGTTGTTCCAAGTACACTCGGCCACAAGCGGCGTAAAAGCGCGCGTCCTGATCGTCCAGCCGCAAGGCCTCTTGAAAATTGGCCAGTGCTTGACTGAGCAAACCCTGATCAAGGTAGGTCAAGCCGCGTTTGTGATAGGCGAGCGGCGACTGGGGATCGAGACGAATGGCGTGGTTGAAGTTGGCATAGGCTTTGTCGTAGTCCTGTTTTTGCGCGTAGGTCCAACCTCGATTGATGTAGGCCAGCACATTCCGGGGATCGAGGCGGATAGCCTGGTCGTAATCGGTGATGGCGGCGTCGTAAGCCTTCTTCTTGGCTTGCGCCCAACCCCGATTGACATAGGCTAGGGATAGCTTGGGATCGAGGCGGATGGCCTGGTCGTAATCGGCGATGGCGGCGTCGTAGTTCCCCTGCTTGCCGAACACCCAGCCGCGGTTGACGTAGGCCAACGGCAGCTCCGGATTCAGGTGCAGTACCTGGTTGAAATTGGCGATGGCTTGCTCGTACAAGCCGGAAGCAGCGGCCCGCATGGCTTGTTCGAGCAAGGTGGCAATGCGTTTTTGCACTGCCTCATCGGATTCCAACCCATTCATGTAGGCTGATTCTTGATCCATGTCCTGTTCTTGCCAATCGCGCAAGGAAAGGCGCGGGCTGGAATCTTGGCGATTCCAGGGAGTAGCTTTCGAGAAGTCGATATTCGCGTCCCCCTCTTTTTCCGAAAACAACCAATCATGAACATATTTCCATATACTCATGCGATCAACCCTCGTTATGGAGACGACTCTAGTTTTGGGAGAAAGGAACACGGCGATCGCGCGTGGCTCATCAAGGTGAGACGAGCACCCCTTGTCGATATGACTTTTAGCACTTCAGCACCGCGGACGAAGCGATGAGCCGCCTATCAGGTACAGCTATCATCAGACGCGGGGAAATGCAATCAAAAAGCGGCGCGGCCTGAGCATGGGGTTCTACTGTTCCAGTAATCGTGGATAGATGTAAATGGCAACAAGAAGAGCAAATCAACGTGCCGTATTCGTGATGGAGCGTTTCGCGTGGAGGTTCCTCTCTCCACGCGAAACGACTATCCCTGTCCGTTTACTGCCGATGTCACGTCACATCATTTCCCTCGCTTGGCGAACGGCAGACGATAAATGGCGGCGATGGTTCCGTGATTGGGCATCAGCTCGGAGCCGACCGCGAAGACCGTGCCGCCGTGGCGCAAGGTTTGCGTCGTGACGAAGTTGAGCAAGTCCTCGTCCCCCACTTCTCGTTGGGCGTGGATGGTGATCTTGGCATCCTCATCGGCGACCGTGCCCCATACTTGCCGGTCGCAGGGGACGAAGAGCATTTCGAGCTGGCCTTGATGCGCCGCTTGCGCCACTTCCGCCAGCTGATCGGTGGTGCGGCCGGTACCAGCGAGTTGGCGGTACAAGTCCGCCGCCTTGCGTCGGCTGTTGAGGAAGTGCGGTTCGACGAGCGGCCAAGCCTGAGCGTGCAGCTCCTGATTGCTCAGCCGATCGGGATTGCCGCTGATCCCTTTGTCCAACAAGTGCGGATATTTGTTGGCTTGGCGGTAGATCGGCCAGAGATATTCCACGCTGGCCAATAGCAACGGGGCGTGTTGCCCGCGCAGATACTCGTGCAAGCCGCGATCAATGGCCTGGAAATAACGCAGCAAATCGTCCTTGTGGTCATCGATGCCAACGCCCTGACCGTGAAAAATGGCGCCCCAAGCGCCGGCCCGCGATGGCAGCGACCGGAACAGCAACGGTTCTTCCTTGTCATCAAAGCGCAGGGCCTCGGCCAAGCTGTGCGGAATGTTTTTCAGATCGATTTCCCGCGTCTGATGAGCTGTTCCTTCCAGCAAGCGCACTTGTTTTTGACTGATGGCCAGCACGAAAAATCGTCCATTATCCGTCAACAGCGGCAGCAACGGTTTCACCTGGAACCTCTTGCCCACCAACATCAGTTCAGGGAGTTGCAACGGCAAATGATAACAGCGCTCGAACCCCGGCGCCAGAAAGTAGGCCAAACCGTCGCTTTGCTGCTGCCAGAACAAAGGGTCGTCGAGCCGCTGACGAGCGGGCGCCAAAAAGTCCTTGGCTTCGGGGCCGCGCCAGCCGGCATCGCGCAAGCTCTGTTCCGCGTCTTTCAACAGGTTCTTGAACCGAATCGGGTCCTCCTCATTGGCGCGTCGATGCGTCGGCATCAACACCGACAAGCATGGTTCATTCGTGGGTTTCAACAAGTCCGTCAAATCCTGCTGTCTAAGAATATCCATTAGCATATTCTCCTTTTCCGAAACCAACGACAGGCGACGCCGATGAGCTAGACATTCCAGACGCCGCCTTGTTTCCAAAGACCAACTAGTTCGAGCAAGTGGCAGCGGCGAGCCGACGGCACGTTCGTTCAGCGCCAAGGACCGCCCTGGCGCTCGCGCCCTTCGCATGGGCCGTCTCCGCCCTAACCAACGGACACCAGCTGCGGCGTGGCTCGCTTCTGGAAGCGGTGGAGGCCATCCACGATCATCGCCGCGCAGTCCGCGACGGTCAAGCGCGTGGAGTTCAGCACCAGATCGTAGTGATGCACCTGCGCGGGGTCTTTGTGGAAATGCTCTTGCACGAACCGGTTGCGGTCTCGATCCGTCTTGTCGATCCACTGCGTCGCTTCCGTGTGGGAAATACCAAAATGCCCCTCGATATAGCGAATGCGTTCCGCCTTCGGTCCCATCAACCGAACGCGCAGCGTGGTGGCTTCGGGGAGCACATGGGGGGCGCCGCGTCCGACGATGACGCATTCTCCATGACTTGCTAGCGACAAAAGCACATGGACCAGGTGGCGGACGAAGGAGCCGCTGCTAATCTCCGGGCCGCTGGAGAAAGCTTGCAGACATTCTTGAATCCAGCTGGTGTACTTTTCATCCACGCTGGAGATGAGCTTCTCCCGCAGCCCCATCTCCGCCGCGATCAGGTGCAGCAGTTCCTGATCATACACTGGCCAGTTTAATAGGTCGCCGACGGCGCGGGCCACAGCGGGTCCCTGGGCGCCGGCTTCTCGGCTGATGGCGATGGTGAAGGCGACGGGCGGAACCGTCTCCGGCGAGGGAGTCAGGGCCGGAACTTCACGATGTTGCTGCCAATGGCGCCGGGCTCGCTCCAGCGCTTCCGCCATGCGTTGCGAGGAAGTTTTGCGTTCCACGGTTCCCTCTCCTTCTTGGGGTTGGTATGGTCGTTGGGATAGGTGGTGATGATCTCCCTTACCATAGGGTGTTGCAATCCTTGTGCCAGCGACTGGGCAGAGAGGGGCGACAGGTTGGGATCCAGCCCCGGGTACGTGAACGAGGTGGAAATGCCCTGGGAATCCAACACGCTCCTCTACAATTATTATAGGGAAAAGTAGTTGATGCGATTCCGCACAGAGTCGCCAGAAAGAGCACATGCCACAGAGGTTTGCCATGTCGAAGGAAAAGTTTCTTATCGAAACGTATTGCGACGAGCTGGGACCAGAAAAGGTGCTGTTGGTTCACGAGCCAACCAGCGGCCTGCGTGGCCTGGTGGTGGTGGATAATACCGCTTGTGGACCGGCCATCGGCGGGGTGCGCCTGGCGGTGGACGTGTCGTTGACCGAGGTGTTTCGCCTGGCGCGGGCCATGACGTTCAAGAACGCGGCGGCGGGACTGCCCCACGGCGGCGGTAAGTCCGGGATCATGGCCGATCCGAAGACCGCCGACAAACCACGCTTGCTGCGTGCGTTCGCCCACGCCATCCGTGACCTCGTGGACTACATTCCCGGTCCCGACATGGGGACCGATGAAGCATGCATGGGGGTGATCTTTGACGAAAACCGACGAGCAGTGGGACTGCCGCGCGTGCTGGGCGGGATTCCATTGGATGAGATCGGGGCGACCGGCTATGGCGTGGTCCAAGCCGCCGAAGCAGCGGCGGCATGTTGCGGTCTGGAGCTGCGCGGCGCGACGGTGGCCATTGAAGGCTTCGGCAACGTGGGTCGGCCGGCGGCCCGCTTCTTGCACGAGCGGGGCGCGCGCCTGGTCGCCGCCAGCGATTCGCGCGGCGCGCTCTTCAATCCCCAGGGCATCGACGTGGCGCAACTCATCGCCGTGAAGCGGCGCGGCGGCTCGGTGACGGACTACGAACCGGGACACAAGCTTCCCTTGGCCGATTTGTTGACCGTGCCCTGCGACATCCTCATCCCCGCCGCTCGTCCCGATTCCATTCACGCCGGCAACGCGGGGCGCATCCAGGCCAAGCTCATCCTGGAAGCGGCCAACATCCCCACCACGGCGGAAGCGGAAACCAGCTTGCACCAGCGCGGCGTCGTGGTCGTGCCGGATTTCATCGCCAATGCCGGCGGCGTCATCTGTGCCTGGGTGGAATATCATGGTGGCACGGAAGCGTCGGCCTTGGAGCACATCGCCGCCAAGATTCGCCACAACACCGAACAAGTGCTACGCCGCGCGCGCCAGGAGAAAATCCCCCCACGCCAAGCCGCCGAGCACATCGCCACGGAACGGCTCCACGAAGCGATGCGCTACCGCCAACGGAGGTGAGGAGGCGTTTCCCCCGAAGTGAATTGCCCTGGTGGGAAAAGGGAGCGGGAGTGAACGAATTGGCCCTGGACGTTCGACCCGTAATTTTATCCTACTTAATCTTCCCCACTTGTAATTGCAACGGATGCCGTTTGTATCATATAATCCGCCAGTGAAGGCGGGATTCGGTTGTATCTCTTTCCCTGGACGAGGAATAAAGCTGTGAACTCAGCGCGCTATTTATTTACCAGCGAATCGGTTTCGATGGGGCATCCCGACAAGGTGTCGGATCAGATCAGCGATGCGATTTTGGATTATTGCCTGGCGCATGATCCCTACAGCCGCGTGGCCTGTGAAACGTTAGTCACCACCGAACGAGTGGTCATTGCCGGTGAGATCACCACCCAAGCCGATTTGCTTCCCAATGTCGAACGGATCACGCGCGACGCCATCCGCGATATTGGCTATACCGATCCGGCCATCGGTTTCGACGCGGACACCTGCAAAGTCGAGTGCCATCTCCACACGCAATCGCCAGACATCGCCATGGGAGTCGATCTGGGCGGGGCTGGCGATCAAGGCATGATGTTCGGCTTCGCCTGCGATGAGACGCAGGCGTTGATGCCGCTGCCGATTTATCTGGCCCATCGCCTGGTGGAGAATCATGCCCAGCTTCGGCGGAATGGGCAGCTTCCATTCGTTCGTCCCGACGCCAAGAGTCAAGTCACCGTCGCTTATCATGCCGATGGCACGCCGCACCGCATTCATACCGTCGTGCTTTCGACCCAACACGATCAGAGCGTCATGGTAAAGCGCGATGGCAAGGATTATTTTTCCGATGAAGCACGCCAACTCATCATCGAAAAACTGGTCCTGCCGACGCTGCAAGCCGAGCGTCCCGACCTGATCAAGGGAAAACTAGTGATCGTCAAGCCTGGCATGACAGTGAATGACGATGAGAATATCATCCGTTGTCACATCAACCCGACCGGCTGCTTTCTGGTGGGTGGGCCGCATGGCGACTGTGGCTTGACTGGGCGCAAGATCATCGTGGATACCTATGGCGGGCGTGGCCGACATGGCGGCGGCGCCTTCAGCGGCAAAGACCCGACCAAGGTGGACCGCTCGGCGGCGTACATGGCCCGCTACATCGCCAAGAACATCGTGGCCGCCAAGTTGGCCACCCAATGCGAGGTGCAGCTGTCTTACGCCATTGGCTATCCCGATCCGTTGAGTATCTGGGTCAACACCAACGACACCCTGATGTCTGGGTTGAATGAGGAATTTTTGTCCGATCTCATCCGGGAACACTTTGCCCTGACGCCCAAGGGGATCATGGACAGTCTCAACTTGCGGCGACCGATCTACCGCCAAACCGCCTGTCATGGTCACTTTGGCCGCGAGCTGCCGGAGTTCACCTGGGAACGCACGGACAAAGCCGATGTCCTGCGCCGCGCCGCCTCCATGGCCGCAGTCGCGTAAAGCGGATTTCCAGGAACTTTTTTCAGGCAAGCCCGTCTCACTAGTGAGCGGGCTTGTTTTGTCTTTCGTGAGGCGTCGTTGGGAGGAATCCGAGAACCAAGTAAGGTTTTGACTCTCGGAACGCACAGCACGCATGACGGACACCTATTGGCCGGAATTGGCGGCAACGCTCTTTGAAGAAGCTGGGGACGCCCTTTTTCTGTTCGACCCAGAAACGGAAGACCTACACGAGGTCAACCCCATGGCGCAGCGCATGACCGGCTATAGTCGGCGTGAGCTGTTGTGCCTGAAAGTGACCTATCTATTTCGTTCCGAAACCGCTGGTGGCTTGCATCATCTGCGTCAAGCCTTTCGCCGCACTGGCCTGTTCCATTCACAAGAAGGCTTCTTGCTGCGGCATAAGGAAGACAATACCTGGGTGCCGGTGAACTTGACGGTGACGCGCCTGCACACCGAGCCACGGACCTTGGGGCTAATCACGGCCCGCGACATTAGCGAGCGTCGTCATGCTCATGCCCAATTGGCCAAGGCCGAAGCCGAGCTGCGCCGGTTGATGAGTTCGGTGTCCGATTGCTTGTGGAGCGCCGAAGTCGATGAGCGGCAAGAGTGGACCTATTGCTACTTCTCTCCCGTGGTGGAACGGATCACGGGTCGGCCCGTTGCTTCCTTCTTGGGGGGGCGGGACAAGTGGTTGAGTCTCATTCATCCCGAGGACCGTCCCCACGTCGAGAAAGCCTATAACCGTTTGTGCTCTGGTGAGTCGATCGACGAGGAATATCGGCTACACACCGCAAACGGCTCGCTGCGCTGGGTGCGTGACAGCGTGATGGTGACCCGCGCGGCCAACGGACGCGGGTTGTTGTTGGACGGCGTGCTCACGGATATTACCGACCGCAAGCTAGCCGATGAGGCGCTACGCGAAAGCGAGGCGCGCCGCCGCTTGCTGATCGAACAGATGCCGGCCATCATCTGGACCACGGACCCGCAATTGCGCATCACTTACGGCGCTGGGGCCGGCTTGGCCCGCCTCAACATCGCGCCCGAGCAAATGGTCGGCGCCAACTTGGCGGATTATTTTCAATCCAACGATCCCCATTTCTTGTCTATCGACGCCCACCACAAGGCCCTGTTGGGACAATCGATTACTTTTGAGGTGGAATGGCTGGAACGGACTTGGCAAGCCCATGTCGAGCCGTTGCACGATGGCGCCGGCCGCGTGGTCGGTGTCATTGGCGTGGCCCTGGACATCACCGATCGCAAACAAGTCGAACAAGCCCTACGCGCCAGCGAAACCAAGTATCGGGTGTTGGTGAACAATCTAACCCAGTGCATCTTGTTGAAGGATGAGCACCTGCGTTACGTCGCCGCGAATCGTTCGTTTTGCCAAAGTCTGGGACGAACGGAAGAGGAAATCATCGGCAAAACCGATTTCGATTTTTATCCGAAACATCTTGCCGAGAAATATCGCGCTGACGACCGCCAAGTGCTGGCCGACGGCTCGCGGTTGGAAGTGGAGGAAGAGACCGTTGTCGCCGGCAAACTGCGCGCGGTGCGGGTGGTGAAGACACCCATTCAGAACGAGCAGGGAAGCAACGTGGGGGTGCTGGCGATCTTCTGGGATGTGACCGAACAGCGGCAGATGGAGGCGCGCTTGCGCCAGGTGCAAAAACTCGAAGCCGTGGGGCAACTGGCCGGCGGCATCGCTCACGATTTCAACAACTTGCTGACCGGCATCTTGGGGAACCTGGCCTTGGCTCTGGCAGATATTCCGGACTCGATGCTGTGCCGCGATCTGCTCAAAAACGCCGAGGACGCCGGCCTGCGGGCCACCGAACTCATTGGCCAATTACTCGGTTTCTCGCGGCGCACGCCGCTTCATCCGACGGCGCTACTGCTTAATGACGTCGTGGACGAAACCTTGCGGTTGCTCAGGCATGTGCTCGACCGCCGGATCGTGCTGCAAGTTCGTCCCACCGCCGATTTGTGGCTGGCTCGCGCTGATGCCGGTCAGATGAACCAAGTTTTGATGAATCTGTGCCTCAATGCCCGTGATGCCATGCCGCGCGGCGGCTGCCTGGCGTTGGAGACGGCCAACGTGGTACTGGACGAAACCGCCGCCCGCGCTCATCTCGACGGTCGCCCTGGAGAGTTCGTCCGCTTGCGCGTCCGCGACACCGGCCAAGGAATGCCTCCCGAAGTGCAAGAACATATTTTCGAGCCATTTTTCACGACCAAGGAGCCGGGCAAGGGGAATGGCTTGGGATTGGCGATGGTCTTTGGCATCATCCGCCAACACGAAGGCTGGATTGAATGTCATAGCGTTGTCGGACAAGGGACGACGTTTGATATTTTCTTGCCGCGGTTGCTGGGGCCGGCGCCGCGCCGCGCGCCGCAGCCAGCCCCAATCACCGTCGAAGGAGGACGCGAAACCATCCTCCTGGCCGACGACGAGGAACTGGTTAGCAAGCTGGGACGAGCGATTCTGGAACGCTACGGTTATCAAGTGCTGGTGGCTCATGACGGCGCCGAGGCAGTAAGCACTTTTAGTCAGCGACCAAATGACATCGATCTGGTCATCCTCGATCTGTCCATGCCGAAGCTCGGCGGGCCGGACGCCTTGCGTCAATTGCGGGCCATTAAGCCGACTATCCCCGTCATCATTTCCACGGCTTACACCACCGACGAAGAATTGGACGCCGTCCGCCAAGCAGGCGCCGATGCCTTCGTTCCCAAACCGTATCGCCCCGCCGAGCTGGCGCGCTGCGTGCGGACCGTTCTCGAACAAGAAAAAGGACAAGAAAAAGGGGACGCGACTCGTATTTGCTGATGGAGAGTGGATCGTGGTGGAATCTGATAACCATCGAAATCGAGTCGCGTCCCCTTTTTCCCCTTTTGGGGCACCCATTCTCCAGAATTCAGCGGAAAACTGGTTGAACTCGCCGTGGTCCTTGGTATAGTCCACACGTCGTTATTCAGGAAATTTGTTGTACCTTTGAGGGAGATGGAGCCGTGTCTATGTACATCGGAGAAGCACTGGCGGGCGATGGCAATGAAATTGCTCATATCGACTTGCTGATCGGCGACAAGACAGGACCCGTGGGGGTGGCCTTTGCCAATGCCTTGGCCCGGCAGTCTCACGGCCACAACAATTTGCTGGCCGTGTTGACGCCGAATCTGATCTGCAAGCCGGCCACGGTGATGATCACCAAGGTCACGATCAAAAACCTGGCCCAGGCGACGCAAATGTTCGGCCCGGCTCAAGCCGCCGTGGCTCGCGCCGTCGCCGATTCGGTCGCGGGGGGAGTGATCCCCAAGGACCAGGCCGACAATCTGGTCATCGTCTGTGGTGTCTTCATTCACCCAGAAGCCAAGGACGACACCAAGATTTACCAGTACAACTATGATGCCACCAAGTTGGCCATCGAACGGGCCATGAAGAACGAGCCGAAGATTGACGAAATCCTGGCCAAAAAGGACAGCGCTAAGCACCCGTTCTCGCCCAAGTAACGCCTGCCGTTTCACGGCATCCCGCCGGCATCAACCCCAGCGACGGGCGGCTATTGCCGCCCGTGGTTGTTCCGATCCGGAGCGCGTCACATGGACAAGCGCAAAATTTTGATTCAACTCGACAGCGACCCGCAGCCGAGCGTGTTTGACCGCGTGGTGGCCGTCGATGCCGGGGCCGAGGAAATCTTTAGCCACGGCAACGTGCGCATCGCCGAAGTGCAAGCTCTGGTACATGGCGCGATCTTCACGCGCGGTCCCAAGGATTTGAAAAACACGGCCATCTTCATCGGCGGCAGCGACGTGGCGGCGGGGGAGCGCTTGCTGGCCGAGGTGGTGAAGCACATGATCCCGGCGTTCGGCTTGCGCGTGTCGGTGCTGCTCGACGCCAACGGAGCCAACACGACCGCTGCCGCCGCCGTCCGCGCCGCCGCCCGGCATCTCGACTTAGCCGACACGACCGCTCTCGTGCTGGCTGGCACCGGTCCCGTCGGCCAGCGCGTCGCCCTGCTCTTGGCTCGGCAAGGAGCAACGGTGCGCGTCGGTTCCCGTCAGCATGACCGCGCCGCCGCCGTCTGCGACCAGATTCGGGAAAAGGCGCCAACCGCTCGCTTGGAACCGGTGGCCACCAGCGGCGACTTGACCGCCGCGCTGAATGGTTGCGTGCTCGTCGTTGCCGCCGGCGCTGCGGGTATCCAGTTATTGCCCAACAGCGCTTGGCGAGGTTGTTCCACCTTGAAGGTGGCCGTCGATCTGAACGCCGTGCCCCCCTTGGGGATCGAAGGGATCGACGTGACCGACAAGGCCAAGGAGCGTGATGGCGTGATTGGCTACGGCGCCATCGGCGTGGGTGACACCAAGATGAAAATTCACAAGGCCGCCATCGCCAAACTGTTCGAGCGCAATGATCTGATCCTGGACGCGGAAGAGGTGTACGCGCTGGGGGAAGGTCTGTAACCGCGGAGGACGTCGGCCCCCCGGCGCCGGATGGCACCGGCAAGCTGACGCTCCCCGCTCGCCGGAACAAGTAATTCCCATGCCTCGCGTTGCTGGCACGGACCCTGGAACAAGCAGCCTCGACATCGTCATCTTGCAAGATGGCGCGGTGGCGGAGCAGTGCCGATTCACGCCGGAGCAATTGCAGGCGGATGTTCAGCAAGTGGTGCGTTGGCTGGCGAATCGCGGCCCGTTCGATTGTATTGCCGGGCCGTCGGGCTATGGGCTGCCGCTGGTGCCTGCTCAGGATGTGACCGAGCGTGACTTGGCCCTGATGCGTCTGGTCCGGTCCGATGAGCGTGGGCAACGCCAGGGGGTGCTCGGCTTTTCCGCGCTGACGCGAGCGCTGCGTGATTCGGGATTGCCGGTGATGTTTTTGCCCGGTGTCATTCATCTGCCGACGGTGCCGCGTTATCGCAAGTTCAATCGCATCGACCTGGGAACGGCGGATAAATTGTGCGTGGCGGCCTTGGCCCTGGAACGATACACATCCCGGCCGCGCTATGAATTGATCGACGGTGATTTATGCGTCGTTGAATTGGGCTTGGCATTCACTGCCTGCGTCGCTCTGCGCGGCGGTTGCATCGTCGATGGCGTCGGCGGCACTGGCGGTCCGGTGGGATGGCGGAGCGGCGGCGCCTGGGATGGCGAATTGGCCTATCTCCTCTCTCCCCTCTCGAAAAATGACTTGTTTCACGGCGGCGTCTCCTCGATGGCGGTTCATGCCGAGTCCCGCATGTGGTTGCGCGAGTCGTTGCTCAAAACCGTGGCCGGGCTGAAAGCGGTCGTCGATTTTCAGGACATCGTTTTGTCTGGCCGGCTGCTGGAGATAGAGCCGCAATTGACACAAGAAATTGTCATCGACTTGCAACACTTCGCTCCGGTCGCGCCGTTGGCATCGTTGTCGGGGGCCTGGATCAAACACGCCGCGCAAGGGGCGGCCATAATCGCCGACGGTTTGGCAGGGGGCAGGCACGCGCCTCTGGTCGAGCATCTTCAACTCCGCGGCGCGGCGGGCACGGTGCTCGATTGGATACAACATCCCCGCGCGCCGGACGCCTTGTTTGATTGACAGGCAAGCGCGATTCATCGACTCGCGCTCGCGAACCGGCGCCAATCGATGAAGCCACCCTGTTGTCTGTTCGAGAATCCCCCTGTTGTCCATGCAGACGGAACGGCTTGTAAGGAACGCCTTGCGCCCTCTATGATGACGCTAGCAATTGAATCATGGATTTGATTTCTTATCGATCTCATGGGAGGAAAATATGGACCCGAAAACCCCATCAACCAACGGTGACTACTCCCCGCAGCAATTAATGCAAATGGGTATGTCGTATGACGTGCCGCGCGTGCTGGCGGCGGGGGTGCAATTGCGCGTCTTTTCGCATATCGCCTCGGGCAAGCACCGCTTGGCGGATATTGCCCAAGCCGCCGAAGCGTCCGAGCGCGGCACGCGCATGTTGCTCGACGCCTTGACCGCGCTGCGACTGTTGACGAAGAAGGACGGACAATACCATCTCACTCCATCTTCCGAGCGCTATCTGGTGCGGGACAGTCCCGAGTACATGGGGGCGATGTGGGAAGACGATACGCATTGGCAATCTTGGGGCAATCTGGTCCCAATCATCCGTTCGGGAGAAGGGGCGCGGCATGTCGAGGACAAAGAGGAAGCGGAAACATTCTTTCCCACGTTGATTCGCACCCTGCACGTGCTCAACCGCGAGCCGGCGCAACAGGTAGCCACGATTCTCGGTGCCGGTGGCAAGCGCTGCGGGTTCAAGGTCGTGGACGTGGCCTGTGGTTCGGGCGTTTGGGGCATCGCTTTCGCCGAAGCCGATCCGCAAGCCGTTGTCACCATGCAGGATTTTTCCGGCGTGCTGGAGCATACGCGCGACTATGTCCAACGTCATGGCGTGGACCAGCGTTGCAACTACCTGCCCGGTGATTTGAAACAGGTCGATTTTGGCGAGCATCGTTTCGATGTGGCCCTTCTGGGAAACATCGTGCATTCGGAGGGGGAAAAATCGATGCGCGATCTGTTCCGCCGGCTGCATCGCGCCTTGCAGCCCAACGGCCGGATCGTCGTGATTGATATGATCCCCAATGACGAGCGCGACGGGCCACCGTACCCAGTGTTGTTCGCCCTCGTCATGCTACTACACACCAGCGCGGGGGACACCTACACGCTGGCCGAATACCGACAATGGCTCAACGAGGCCGGTTTCGAGCGCGTGGAAACCGCTGACATCGGCTCACATTCGCCGATTATCCTTGGCACCAAGAACTAAACATCTACCATGACTGTATCATGGACCTCACATACAGCACCTATTTACATCTGGATGAATTGCTCGACCTGCAACGGCCACGTTCGCAACCACCGGAGCATGATGAAATGTTATTTATCATCATTCATCAGGTGCATGAGCTGTGGTTCAAGCAAATGTTGCACGAGTTGGCGAAAGTGCGGCGTGATTTTCGAGACAATGCGCTGTATGATGCCATCGCCACTTTCAAGCGCTTGCGCATGATCCTGAAAACCGTGGTGGGGCAGGTGGATATTCTGGAGACTCTCACCCCTTTGTCGTTCAGCATTTTTCGAGACCGGCTGGAGAACGCTTCCGGTTTTCAATCGGTGCAGTTCCGCGAGCTGGAATTCATGCTGGGGTACAAACGTCCTGAATTGTTGCGGTTCCACCAACAGCGCGCGGGGGAAGTCGAACACCTCCAGCAGCGCTTGCGGCAACCTTCGGTGGTGGATGCCTTTTACGATCTCCTGGAACAGCATGGCGTCATCATCCCACAGGCGCTGCGCCAGCGCGACATGACATTGCCAGCGATTCCCGATGAAACCGTTCAAGAAGGGGTGTTACACTTGTATAAAACACATCCCGATATGCGAATCCTGTTTGAATACATGACCGATTTTGATGAGGGGTTTCAGGAGTGGCGCTATCGGCATGTGAAACTGGTGGAACGGACCATCGGCAACAAAGTCGGCACCGGCGGTTCGCTGGGCGTGGAGTTTTTGAAACAAGCATTGTTTCGACCCATCTTCGCGGATTTATGGGCCATTCGGCATAAGCTATGATTTACGATCTTTCCCCCGCCATCAGTGAACAGTTAGCTGTCTGGCCCGGTGACACGCCGCCGCGCCGCGAGGTGCAATGCGACCTGCGCCATGGCGACAGCATGACATTGTCCGCGCTGCACACCACCGCGCATGTGGGAGCGCATGCGGATGCTCCGAGCCACTATGGTGCCGAGGCTCCCAGCATCGACCAGCGCGACTTAACCATTTACTTAGGACCCTGTCAGGTCATGCGCTTGCAAGTGTCCCGCGCGGCGCGTATCACGCCGGAGCAGTTGTCGGCTGCCATTCAGGCGCCGCGCGTGCTGCTGGCGACTGGCACCTATCCTGATCCTCAGTCGTTCAACGAAGATTTCGCCGCCTTGTCACCTGAGTTGATTGATTTCCTGCACGAGAACGGCGTGATTTTGGTAGGGGTCGATACGCCGAGCGTGGACTTGTTTGCTTCCAAGGACCTGCCCGTTCATCGCGCTTTTCTCAAGAACAACATGGCCATTCTGGAAGGGCTGGTGTTGAACGACGTGCCGGCGGGGTTGTATGAGCTGATCGCCTTGCCGCTCAAATTGGTGGGCTTCGACGCCAGCCCGGTACGGGCCATCTTACGGTCGTTCGAGCCAGCCATACGTCCGTAATCTAATTCTCAACGCCATGCAAAGCCACGTCGGCTTCATCCATTGCCGGCGCTTTGTCATTTTGTAGCCGTGCGCGAATCCGTAACGGCATGTTGAAGGGGCCAGAGACATTCTTCGTGAAATGGATGAGCAGAGTGCCACGCTCTTGGTCGGCGGGAAGGGTGATGGTTTCGGCCTGAATGCCAGTCATGTGGCTAGGAATGATCACTTCCAGGCGCACGGGGCCAGGTTGCGCCTTGCTGCGGATCACACGCACCGGCAGCTCGACGCTCTGGCCAGGAAGGATCGCCAGCGAGCCGCGCTCAATTTGGACATCAATCGGACAAGGTCCCACCACGGCGATGATTTGATCATTTTGCGCCTTGGAGCTGTAACTGACGATATGTTCGGCGCCGTCGTGGTCCTTGATCACTGCCACTCCCATGACGCACGATCGGCTGGTCCGCCCGGTTTCCATCCACGGCGGGAATTGCACGGTGTAATCGAATTCATTGACGCCAGCGGGAACCATGATAGTCGGCCCAGTGACACCTTGCAAATGGCGGGCTTGGCTGTCGGCCAGGCTCACTTCGATGGGACCATCGTAGCCGATTCGCTCGATGCGGTAGCGGCGGGTCAACTGCGTGCCGCGCGGCGCCCAGCGCATGTCATAGTCGCCAACGATTTTGAAAGGGGTCGGCGGGGCCACGGCCAGATACAGGCGATCCAATGGCATTCCTCCCCAGCGACTGTCATCCCAGATGGCGGTTCGTGTAATCTCCTTTTCTCCTACCTTGGCCGAGCCGCGCACCCGCACTTGGTTCACGCCCAGGGGCGATTTTTCCTCGGCTTGCAACGTGACATCCACAAATGCCTGCTTGGGATTGATCTTAGGATTCGTCACTGTCACGCCGGGCGGCAGACCGTCGAAACGCAGCTCGATGGCTTCATGGAACCCGCCCTGCCGTTCCACGCTGACGCGCAACTTTGCCGGGCTGCCGCGCGTTACGGTCAGGGCCTCACTGGGCAGACGCAGGCTGAAACCCGGCTCAGCCGGCGTGACCCGAACGCGATAAGCAAACTCCGGCCCGCCCCGCGAGCGGAAGCGGTCGCTGACGCGCAAGACATAGCGGCCATCAGCCGGCGCGCGGAAGAACAGCACCGGATCGGCGCTGATGGGGCTGCCGCTGTCAGCGCGGGCCAACTCCTTGCCAGTCGCGTCCAATATGGTCAATATTCCCAACAGAGGCGAGCCAAGCTGTTGAGCGCGCAGTTCGCATTGAATGTATTCGTCTTTAGCCAATTCCAGCGCCCAGCCATCGACATCCCCTTGTTTGGCGATCCGGCCATTGACAACGCAGGGACATTGAATGGCTAAAGCCTGAGATAGTTCGTCATTCGGTTCCGTTTCTCGATACTCTGGCACATCATCGACATCGAGTAAGAAAGGATTGGTCCACTGATTACCAATTTTCACGCGCTGCCAGCAGGATAACGGAGCATCAGCGGGCAACGGGACGGCAACCGATCCCTTGGGCAGTGACTGTCCCGACAGTTCCAGGTTTATCGTCTCCCCACGCCGGCCGCCGAGCGGATAGACCCGGTCCACGAATGGATCAGCGGTCACGGTCAAACGATAGACATAGGCCTGCCCGCCTTGGAAGTTGATGTCGTGGATGCGTACCTGATATGTACCGCTGGCTGGGGCCGTGAACCGTAGAAAGGAATCCGCTCCCCAGGGACCGTCGTCGTTCTCGGCGATGACCCGGCCTTGAGGATCGACAATTTCCAACCGCGAATCGAGCGGCAACCCCAGTCGAGCCGACACGACCTCACAGGTGATGCTCTGGCCAGCCCCGGCGGCGAAGGTCCAAATATCGACATCCTCACGCGGGAAGATGCGGCCATTGATCGTCACCGGCAAGGTGACGGGAACCGGCACCGGATCGCCGGCTATCTCCTGTTCAACGATTTCCGGCAAGTCGCCGATGACGAAACGCTGGGCCGGCGTGATGCCCTGCGACGTGGCCAGTCGCCAATGACGCACTCCCAGCGGTGCGTCGGCGGCAATCGTCACTGTGCCAGCCATGTCCTTGGGATAATCCTCGGCCCGCTGCGAATCGGGGAGGGGAAGCACCGGCCCCTCGAACCAGACGGTTTCCGTGCGCTCTAGCTTGTCGCTGACTTGCACCCCTGGCCCAGTCATCTGAAAGTCACATTGACGATGCAGATTCAAACCGCCGACCTTGACTGCCACCTGTCGCCCGCGCTGGCCCCCCGCCGGGAAGATGTACGACGCCACCGGCGCATCCGCCCAAGCGACGGCTGCCGAGAGGAGCACAACCGGAACCAGAACCGCGAAACGATGGCCTGTCATGGCATGATCCTCAATCAGACGGGAAGAAGCGAGCGGCGAACGTAAGCCCTCTGGTTACAGCGCGAAACGATAAATCAAAGAAAGATTCACTTTGACATATCAGAACCAAACTACTGCCTAGCTTACAGCAAATCCTGAATCACCCGGCCGTCGTTGGCGATTTTGATCGGGCGACCTTCGGGGGTGTGGAATTCCTCGTTCGGATCAATCCCCATCAGGTGGAACAGCGTCGCGGACAGGTCTTCCGGTCCGTAGGGGTTGGTGGCGGGACGTTCAGCTCGCTCATTCGACTTGCCGATGGCGCGGCCCCCTTGGATGCCGCCGCCCCCTACCGCCACCGTGAAGGCTGGTCCCCAGTGATCGCGGCCGGCATTCTTGTTGATGCGCGGCGTTCGGCCAAATTCGCCGGTGACAATGACCAGCGTGGAATCCAACAAGCCCCGGTCGGCCAAGTCACGGAACAATGTCGCTAGCCCGGCATCCAGCGCGGGGAGCAGGGAATCTTTCAAGGTGGCGAAGTTATTGTCATGCGTATCCCAATTGCTATGGTCGATGGTCACGCAACGGACGCCGGCTTCCACCAAGCGGCGGGCCATCAAACAGGACTGCCCTAACGTATTGCGGCCATAGGCATCACGCAGCGTTTCCGGTTCGGCGTGGATGTCAAACGCTTTCTTCGCTTCGGGGGACGACATCAGCTCAAAGGCTTTCTGCTGAAAGACGCGCACCGTCTCGGCGTGGCGATTCGCCTCCGCCTCGGCACTTTTTTGGAAGCGGTCGAGCTGAGACAACAAATCCTTACGGGCATCGAGACGATGGGCCGCGATGCTCGGCGGCGGCACCACGTCTGGCACCGAAAAGTTGGGCGCGTTCGGGTCGGCGTCGATGACAAACGGCGCGGCCGTCGAACCCAAATACGCCGAGCCGGCGCTGGGGTGCATCTTGGGCAAGCAGATGAACGGGGGGACGGAACCGCGTGGTCCCAATTTGCGGGCGATGACCGCGCCATGAGCTGGCCGCTGATTATTCGGCGACAGCCCCGCGTTGAAACCGGCCTGCGGGAAATAGCCGGTCAGCATGTAGTGATCGGCTTGGCCGTGATTCGAGTTGTGGTGGCGGAACGAGCGAATCAGCGAAAATTTATCCATCTGTTGGGCCAAACGCGGCAGATGTTCGCAGATTTGAATTCCCGGTACACACGTTGCCAGCGGCTGAAATTCGCCACGAAACTCCGCCGGAGCATCCGGCTTGAGATCGAAGGTGTCAATCGTGCTCAAGCCGCCGTGGAGAAACAGGTAAATCAGCGCTACGTCGCGGGTTTGCTGGCCGCTGACTTTGGCTTGGGCCTGTCGTTCCAGTATCTCTGGCAAGGTGATTCCCAAGCCGAACAGGCTGGCCGTTCCCAGTCGCAGGAAATCACGGCGTGCGATACCGTCGCAAAAAAGTCGTTGATGTGTCACAATCAGCCCCCCTGGAATACGCGTGTTGGCAATTATTTGCCATTTGCTCCATAGTGAATCTTTAGCATGGCAATGATCATCAATAGTTACATTGATTGATCGTTTCGCGTTCAAAAGCGGGCGCGAACCGATGAATCTCCTCGTCGTTATCGGTCGCCAATAAAACTCGTGGCGTCCTGTTGAATCGCATACCGGGCTGCTTGATCGACAACACCCCTGATCAATGATTAAACCCAAATTCCAGCGTATTCATCAGCGTCCAGGCCAGGTCCTCGGCGGCTTGGCGGCGGTGGGCCGATTGCGCTCGCAGAAACGTCACGGCAATATCACGTTCGCGGTCCGCGGGGAACCGGCTGTAGAACGTCAGATACAATTCTTCCACTAATTCGGCATCGTTTGGGTGATTCTTCACCAGGCGAGCGATGGCGCCCCCTTCATGGTTGAGCTTGGCGTGAATCTCCTCGGCGTTGAGCAGATGCAGCACCTGACTGACGCCCGGCTCGTGGATGCGCTCGCACTCACAAGCGGTGGTTCGGGTTGGCCGGCCAAACAGTTTCAGAAAATAGTGAGGCACCTTGCTGTCCCACAGCTGGATGGCCCGATAGCCGGCGGGCAGACCGTCGAACTTCTCCGGCACGCCGGTCGTCTGACACACCATGTCCAACAGCACCTCGGCGTCGATGCGTTTGAACAGGGCGCGCGAATAGTTTTGCTCGTCGCGCTCATTGGTGGCATTCGGTGTCGAGGACAACTGATAGACCTGCGCTGCCGTGATGGCGCGAATCAATTGGCGAAAATCATATTTGTTGTTGATCACGTGCTGGGCCAAGGCGTCGAGCAGCTCAGGATTGGAAGGAGGATTGGTCGCGCGCACGTCATCGACCGGATCGACCAGGCCGCGTCCCAGGAAGTGTGCCCAGGCACGGTTGGCGACATTGCGGGCGAACCAGGGATTGTCAGCGGCGGTCAGCCAATCGGCCAGCACGCGCCGGCGGTCTCCGCTAAGCTCCGCTTCGGGCATCGGCTGTCCCAGGGCATGAGCGAAGATGGTGGCGCCGCTGCGTGGATGCTTCGTTGGCGGATCGCCGCTGACGATCACTGCTTCGGTAGCTCCCAGCTTTTGCACGCGCACCGGCGCGAAAAAGGCTTGCATCCCGTAAAAATCGGTTTGGCTCCAACGGTCAAACGGATGATGATGGCATTCGGCGCAGGCAATGCGTACTCCCAGAAAAACTTGAGCGACCGTGCTCCCCATGTCTCCCGGATTGGAAACGACCCTATAGAAATTCGCTGGCCCATTGTCATCGAGCGGACCTTCCGCCAGCAGCAGCTCGCGGGCGAATTGGTCCAACGGTTTATTGTCGGCGATGCTCTGGCGAATCCAGCGATAGAACGCATAGGCGCGTTTGTGGCCTAGGGTCTGCCGATCGACACGCAGCAAGTCGGCCCACTTCAAGGCCCAATAATCGGCGAACTCCGGCCGTTGCAACAAGTCATCGACCAACTTGGTCCGCCGATCCGGGCGTGTGTCGCTGAGAAATCGCCGCGTTTCGGCCGCTGTCGGCAGGGTACCGATGACATCCAGATAGACCCGGCGTAGATATTCCGCGTCGCTGGCCGGCGCCGAGGGCGTGATGTTCAGTTTACGCAGCTTGCCGAACACCAGGGGATCGATGAAATTATTCGCGTTCGGCATGGGACTGTCGGCGGCCGGCGCGGCGCGGGGAATGATGGCTCGGAAGACATCAACTTGTCCCATAAAGCTGGCCATGACCGCCACGTCGCCGGGAACATCGCCAGCGGTGATGCGCCCCGTTTCGCTGACGGTTGCCAAAGCGTCGTTATTGGTCTGGTATTTGGCATGAGCGGTGACATCCACTTCGCGGTTATCGCTGTAGCGGGCGATCACGCGCAGCTGCTGCTCGGTGCGCATGGCCAACTGCCGTTCGCGCGGCTCCACGCGGATGCTGACCACTTTTGGATCATCCACTTCGCCGAACGGCATCCCGGCGGCGATCCAAGCGCGGATGGTGTGGTACTCTTCCGAAGCGCGGGGAATGCGCGTGCCGCCGCCGTGGGCCACGCGCCCGGACATCTTGGTGAGCAGTAGGCTATAATCGGGCGCCACCGGCATGACGCGCCGGCCCCGTGCTTCCATGACCAGGGCTTCATAGTCCGCCGCCGGGTCAAAGCCAAAGACCGACAGCTTGAAGCCATTCTGTCCCTCCGCCTTGCCATGACAACCTGACGCGTTGCAGCCATAGCGACTCAATAGCGGGATGATGTCATTCTCGAAATTGAAGCGGCGCGGCTCCTCAGTCCCCGTCACGGTGACGGCTACTCGCCGCGTCTGGCCGTCTACTTCGACGATGACTTCGGTGGCACCGTCCGCCACCCCTCGTATCACGCCGTCCGCGCTGACACGGGCCACAGCGGGACGCACGGCGCGAAAGCGAGCCGCCGGCGTTCGGTCCAGCAACTGCCCTTGGTTGGTGCGGCCATGAACAAGCAACGAATAGACCGCTCCTGGTCCCTGCAACCGCACGCGGGGCGGATCGACCGTGATCTCCTCAATCGTTTCGGCCATCCCGACAGGACAGCTTAAGAACAATCCCAGAATCGTGCCAAGCATGGGTCTCATCATCCGCGAGCCTCAAGGAGGGAAGGCGGCAGGTTATCTCTGGTGGGCAGCGCACGACTGCCTTGGAGCGGTAGGCGCGGTGCTCCTTGGGGGAGGTAGAATGAGTTTACCTGAAGAATTCCATGCTGTACAAGGGATTATTCGAGAAATCACGGCCGAATCTTTCGTCGCCGGCAGGGGGCGACTGTCGCGCTCATGCCAACCATTCCGGCTGACTAAAGACCCAATTGAGGGCCTCGACATACTTGTGGGCGGGGGCCAAGGTATGGCCGCCGGCGAACTCGGTATAGTAGGGTTTCCAGCCGAGCTGTGGGTACAGTGCCCGGTCGCGCTGCATCTCCTCGTAGCGGAAATCGCCAGGACTGGCCAAAAAAACAATGAGGCGGCGCGACGTGCTTTGCGCGTATTGCTGGGCCAGGAAAAATTTATTGGCATCGGCGTATTCATAATCGTAGGGGCCATTCGGCGTGCCGGTATCGGGGATTTGCGTCCCCCAGATCATGGCGGTGTTGATAATCAACACCGAGGCGATTCCGGGGTAACGGATGTTTAGATGATGGGCGTAGGAGCCGCCGCCGGAAAAGCCGGTGAGGATTACGCGTGTGCCATCCGCTGGTAGCACTTGCAGCGCGTTGTTGATGTGGCCCAGCGTCACGTTGTCATCCACAGGAGGACCGTTGCGATAATAACTGGAGGCGAAGACGATGAACTTGCGTTGCTCGGCATGCTGGACCAAATAGTTCAACGTGAAATGGGGGTCGCCGTTGGGGGCGAAAGCGAAGGCAACCGGATAGCGAATCCCCACCCCCAAACCGGAGGGGAAATAAACGACGCCGCCGTTGAGGTTGACATAACCGGCGGTTTCCAGGAACAGACGCGGCGGCTGGATTTTCTGGCCGGTTTGACCGGAGAAGAAGCCGGGATACTGATTGAACGAGCCGGAAGCGCGCGTGGTGATGAGGTCGGCGAAGCCATCATTGTTGAAATCACCGCTAGCAACATGGACGCCCCCCGCGTAGTTGGGCGCGTAGGCGAAGAAGTCGCGCAGCACCTGGTTGGTCGCGCCGCTGAAGACGCGCACATGCGGGCCGCCACCGAAGCCCGGTGAGGTGATGAGGTCGGCGAAACCGTCGTTGTTGATGTCGCCGCTGGCGACATGGACGCCGCCGGTGAAATGCGGCGCGTAGGCGAAGAAGCTGCGGATGATTTGGTTAGTGCGACCATCAAAAACTTGGACATGCGGCCCACCGCCGGGACCAGGGGCCACGATAATATCAGCGAAACCATCGTTGTTGATGTCCCCCGCCGCGACGCGCACGCCGCCGGTGAAATGCGGCGCGTAGGCGAAGAAGCTGCGAATGAGCTGATTGGTTCGGCCATCGAAAACCTTGACGTGCGGCCCGCCCCCTTCCCCGGCTGCCGTGATGATGTCGGCGTAGCCATCATTGTTGACATCCCCCACCGCCACGTACACACCTCCAGTGAAGGAGGGCGCGTAGGCGAAAAAACTACGCAGTAGCTGGCCGCTAACGCCATCGAAGACCTTGATGTGCGGCCCGCCGCCGAAGCCCGCCGCCGTGACGATCTCATCGCGGCCATTGCCAGTGACATCCCCCACCGCCACGCGCACGCCGCCGGTGAAAGAAGCGCCATAGGCAAAGAAACTCTGACGCAGTTGCAAGTCGGAGTTGGGAGCCACGTCGTAGGAACGGACGTGCGGCCCACCGTTCAGCCCCGCTCCTGTGACAATGTCCAGCCGGCCATCGTTGTTCAAGTCGCCGGCCGCGAGGAATAACCCATCCAAGGCCGGTGCCACGCGATCCTCCAACGCTTCGAGCTGGGGTCGATAGCGACGTAACCTTCCTGATGACTTGCCATGAACACTCTTTGGCCGTCCGCCGAAAAGAATGAATCTCATGGGGGAAAACTCCTCGCGTCTGGACATTCGCGAAATGAAGTATTTAACTGTACGTCAGCGTCGGCGTATGATCAAATAAAAAGACAAAGACATTTTGGCGGTCGCGGACTACGCAAGAAGGGAGGTGAAGTAATTCCTTTTCCCGTGTCATCGATTCTCGCCGCTCGCCCACCGAGATAAGGTGCCGCTGGCTTTATGTTGGTCTCACCGCGCCACCCAGCCGAGAATGCCCGGCGGGGCTTTGCTGACTTCGGGAAGCTCTCCTTCATCGAGCAAGATGAGTTTGGGCAGGGGAATCCATTCCACCAGAGGCAGCAGCTTCTTGGTACAAGCCAGGAAGGACGCCCACGCCGGCAATGGCACCACCGGCACGCGCTCCAGTTCGATGCCGAGACGGATGTTCGGGTCGCGGCCTTCGAGTAATTCGGGCGAGGCCCAATTTAAGATGTCGCTAACCTGTCCTTGCTCGACGCACTCTTGCTCCAGCAGCCAACCGAGGCAAGAAGGGTGCGGCGGCAAGTGTTGCATGCGCAGATGGAAATAAAGCCGATTGGCGGGCGTCATCCGCGCGATGACCAAAAAGCCCAGCTCATCCGCTTCCTTCCAGATGCTATCGGTTTCGACATAGGTGCTCAGTAACGTGTTCACCCCCGTCTCGCGCAGCTGCGCCAGGTCGGGTTGAAGATGGGTCATGCTGCTGCCAATGATGGTAAAGGGCCAACCATTCAATCGCAATCCCGCGGGTCCCAGCCGGATGGTCCGCAAACCGTGGGTGATGCGCACCATTTCGATCATCTCGCCGTTTTGCCATAGCTCCAACGGCCCTTGATACAAGAATGGTGTGGCGGGTTCCCACAGATTCGGTTCCGGAATGATGACGCGCAGCGTGGTGTAGGGATGCCCCGGATAAGGCCGCATCGGATAGGCCACTTCCACCGTGCTGGCATAGCGACAGCGCGGACCGAGCAACCGGCCGCGCAGCTCGGCGTTTTTCCCCAAGACCTGCACAAGCGTGTCGATGCGAATGTGCGCTTCCGTGGGATTTAAGCTCAGATTCTCGCAACGGACGGAAACCAGTTGCTGCCCCATGTCACTTGATCCATTCAGACAATGAGCATCGCGTCGCCATAACTGTAGAAACGATATTCTCTCTCCAGGGCTGTCATATATGCTCGCCGCAATAAATCAACACCCGTGAATGCACCGACCAGCAACAGCAACGTCGAACGGGGCAAGTGAAAATTCGTCACCAGGGCGTCAACCACCTGAAACTGATAAGGGGGGTAGATAAAGAGGTCCGTTTCTCCGGACCACGGCCGCAACGGTCCGGTGGCGGCCACGCTTTCCAAGACTCGAACGGTCGTGGTGCCGACGGCGACAACCCGGCTCCTCCTGGCCCGACATTCCGTGATAGCGGCGACGGTTGCGGCCGGCAATTCTCCCCATTCGCGGTGCATCCGGTGTTGGCGGTAGTCCGCGACCGAGACCGGCTGAAACGTCCCCAAGCCGACGTGCAACGTGACGAACGCCCAGCGGATGCCGCAAGCGGCAAGGCGGTCGAAGAGACGCGGCGTGAAGTGCAAACCGGCGGTCGGAGCGGCCACGGCGCCCGGCTGCTGGCCGTACACGGTCTGATAACGCGCCGCGTCGCTGGTCCCCGCCCGCCCTTTGCGGATGTAGGGCGGCAAGGGGACATGGCCATGCCGTCGCAATAAGTCAAAAGGGGAATCACTGGCCAAATTGGGCCGAGCCAACCAATGACGCTCCGGCGTCTGGGCCAGCAGTGTCAGACACAGCGGCCCCGGATCGATGGCAATGATCTCTCCTTCCAGTAGTCGCCCGCGCGTTTGGCACAGCAACTCCCAAGCGCCGTCGGAGTGGACGGAGAGAAAAAGCCCCTCCCACTTGCCGCCGGTGCGCTGGCGCGTGCCCAGCAAGCGTGCCGGGACCACACAGGTATCATTCAGGATGAGCAGATCCCCTGGCGCCAGCAAATCGGGCAAATCGAAAAAGATGTGATGGTCGATTCCGCCGCTGGCGCGCTGGACCCGCAGCAATCGAGACTGATCGCGCTCGGCGCAAGGTTCTTGAGCGATCAGATGAGATGGCAATTCGTAATCAAAAAAATCCATATCACGCGACCCGGCGCGCGGCGGTCGTCGGCCTCTTGGTGACACGTTCCACCCAGAAGCCAAACGGTCCCCGCGCGCCAGGAGAAAGGAACATTATTTGAACGCCTTCAGCCAATCCTCGAAGGCTTTCTTGTTCTCGGCCACGGTCTTGGCGGGACCGACCAGGCGCATGTAATAGGGGCCTTTCGGACTATCGAAGATGACGCCGAACATGCGGTAATCCGGTTTGCGTGTGATCTTGGCATTGGGCGCGAACGGCGGAAAGCGTTCCAGATACGTCCCTTGCACATCCAAAAAGATGATGTTGACATCCCCTGCTTTCATCTTGTCTAAGGTGCTGACCTCATCGATTTTCTTGCCAGCGGGCGGCTCGAACATCTTCTGCCAGCGGTCGATATTGGCCTCAACGCCGCCGCCCCCCCCTTCGCCGAAATAGAAAATCACCAGCTCGGCGTCGGCAGGGTCCCCTTTGACTCGGGGAATCTGAAACTGATAGACCCGAAATTGGCTGTTGGTTGGTTCCGATTTCCAGGAGGCCGGCGCCTTGGAGCGCAAGGCGTCCAGCTCAACCACCGTTCCTTTGTTGTCATCGGCTTGGGCCGAGGAATGCGGCGTCGCCAAGCCGCACCCCAACGTTCCCACCCCCAACACGAGTACGCCCAAGATATTTCTCATCGATTACTCCTCTCAGCGTCACGAGGTTCGCGAAGGTCGGCGGCACGATCCGCACCTGCCGCCCTGTCCATCAGTTAACGGCCAGAAGCGGACGATTGCAAGGGGAAAAGAGAGACTATCTAATGCCAATAAGCAGACGATGCCTAGACATATCCTAGTTTCTGGGCTGTTGGCTGGGAACCGGATTCCACCAACTTTTCCGAAATAGTGCTTGCTCACCCCATTTGGGAAGCTAATATAGTGTGTTTAGATATTGACAATTTCATCACGGCGGTTGGGTTCGCCTTTCCAGTCCATTCCACGACCAGGGAGTCCGTCCATGTTGCACCTGATTCGCTGCCGGTCCCACTGGCCCCTCGTAACCGTACTGGCCGTCGTGGCGGGGTTCTTCTCCCCTGCGCAAGCGCAATACACGGGGGAGCAGATTTATCAACGGGCCTTGAAATCGACTGTCTGGATTTTGTCTCCCGTGGGGGGCGGTCGAGCGGCGTCGGGCACCGGCTCGCTGATCGACGCCCAACGCAAGCTTATTCTGACTAACCATCATGTGGTTGGCAATCGAGAAGAAGTCATGGTCCTGTTTCCAACGATTCAGAACGGCAAGCTCGTCGCGGAAAAGGACTATTACCTGGACCAAGTGCGCGCGGGCAACCGCATCAGCGGCAAGGTGATCAAGACGGACAGCAAGAGAGACTTGGCGGTCATTCAGCTGGAAAGCGTGCCGCAGGGGGCGTTGGCTCTTCTCTTGGCTGCCAAGAGTGCTGGGCCAGGCCAGGATGTGCATTCCGTCGGCAATCCCGGTCAAAGTGGGGCCTTGTGGGTGTACACTTCCGGCAAGGTCCGACAGGTGTACAACAAGCGCTGGCGGTCGGCCCCCGATGGCGCCGAGCGGGAAGCCCAGATCGTCGAAACCCAATCCCCCACCAATCCAGGCGACAGCGGCGGACCGTTGATGAACGATCGAGGGGAGTTGGTCGCCGTGACCCAAGGGGGGGCGCTCGATGCCAATTTGTTGAGCATCTTTATTGACATTTCCGAGGTCCGCGCCTTCCTTTCCGAGAGTCGCTTGTTGCCGCGTACCGCACTCATTGCTTCCACGACCGGCGGCACCACTACCATCGAGCCGAAGGACAAACCTGAGCTAAGCGACGTTGAGAAAATGGAACAACAGGCCAAGCCTCTCTTGGGGATCGCCAAGCGTTACGCCGACAATGGCTTGGCGGACAAGGCCATTGAGAAATATCAGGCCATCATCGACGAATTCCCCGCGACCAAAGCCGCCGAACAAGCCAAGGAAGCCATCGCCAAGTTGAAGAAGTGATGATCGTTTTCGTCGTAGCCGGGGGCGCTCGATGCCTTGCCCGTCTTGCCCCTCGGCGGGGACCGGAGAACTGCCGCCCATCGCCTTGTGGCGAAATGGCTGTAACGTCTTATCCTGTCAACGAAAAAAGCCTCTTGTCATCTATTGACAACCGGATTTCGTTAGTGGAGCCGAAGGGGATCGAACCCTCAACCTCAGCATTGCGAACGCTGCGCTCTCCCAATTGAGCTACGGCCCCGCATATCTTTTTCTCAATATAGAAGAAGGACGCTTGGCGAGCAACGGCGGTTCGGATTTTGGGGGAGCGGAGGGGAAAAATCGGCAACTGGTCCGACATTTCGGCTTAGAATAACCTATAGTAAGAGAGACGTAAGAACCGTGCCACCCGTCACGAGGGGCTGGATGATGGAACCGTTACCTGACGATCCGCTGGACGAGATCCGAACGGTGCCGGTGCGACGTGGCTCAAAAACGCCTGTTCCTTCGCCGCAACCACCTGTATCCCAAGAGGGGGCGTCTGTGGCCGCGCCGGCCGCGCCATTACCCAATGCCGGGGTCGATCCAACGTCGTCGCTGCCTGAGGTAGGGCTCCCACCCGTCGCGGACGCCAGCGCGGACGATGCTCCCGAAGCACGGACGATCCCCCAACGGCGGGGCAACTTCTCTTCGTCCGCCTCTTCGCCGCCTGTGATGGCTCATCCGCCCATCGACTGCGCCGAAGTCGAAGCGCGGACCCTGTCATTGCGCCCCACCAAGCCGCCGCCAGCCGAAGTCCGCCGCCACGAACCAGAGTCGGTGTCGCTTGATGATCTTCCTATCGACCGGGCCATTGATCCTGCACGGCTACGGGCTGAGCTGCAAGCCGAGCTAGAGGAAGACCTCTTCGCGGCCCCCCCGGAAGCGATCACCACGCCGTTGCACCGAAATCCGCTGGAATCGCCGACGGACGTGGATTTGCCGAAAGCCGGCTCCCATGAGATGGCCGCGGAGGCCACTCCCGAAAACACGACCTCGGCTCGTGACCTGTGCCCGCGGTGCCAAACCAAATTGATCCGCCCCCAAAATCTGGGGATGTGTCCCCGCTGTGGTTATTGTCGCACCTTGGAAGAGGATCAAGCGCGCGTGAGCCAATTGGCGGCGCCGCGGTCGCGGTGGTTCTTGTTGGGAATGGCGGAATTATACGAACTATGGCGCCGCTTGCCGTCTTGGGCGTTGGTCTTGGTGCATGGTTTCGCGGTAGTTTTGGCCCTCTCCCTGTTGGCGGCCGGACTATTCTCCGCCATGTCTCCAGCGCGTGCCTATTGGAGTGCGATCCAAACTGGCTTGGGTGTGATCCTGTTAGGATGTGGCCATGTGTTGGCGCTACTTGCCGCGGCCACTCATGACGCGCGCTTTGGGGTCAAGGACCTCGTGCTGAGTCCATTATGGATGTGGAACGTCGCCTTGCGTCAGCTGCCCGAGACGCGCTGGTCGGTGTGGCTGGTGGCGTGGGGGAGCGAAGCCATTTTCTTGGCCGTTTTTCTCATCGGCGGTTGGTCTTTGTGGTTCCACGGTCAAACGGAACACAACCCGATTTATCAGGATATTCAGCGCGCCACGGATCACGTTTCGGAACGCTTCGCTAACTCGGAGCTTCAGCACGCCGTGACCCATTTGGACCAGAACAAACAAGATGCTTTGCGTTCGGCGGCGGCCCGCGACCTGCGGCAACGACCGAAAGCGCCGCCCGCCTATCAGCCATCCCCGGAGAAGGATGACCGGCCCGCCACGCAATGCGCCGTGATTGGCTATGTGCCGCCCGAGGAACCCGATTCCCCTATGGGTCTACTGTTGGCCGCCGTGCGCGAAGGCGAAATGCGCTATGTCGGGATCGTCTGGCAGAAGCTCTGGCATGGCGAGGAAGCCACCCAACAATTCACCCTTGCGGATACCCCCGGCCCTTCGACCGGCGACGGTCTCCCAGCCGTTTGGGTGAAACCGACCACGTTTGTGGAAGTCAAATCCTCCGGTTTCGATGACAACGGCACCTTGAAGGAACCCAACTTCGCCGGGGTGCTGAACACCACACCCAAGAAGTGAAAACTCGAATGGGGTAGGCCGTGCAACGGCTAGAGGCCAGGGGGGGGGTTGCACCCGGGGGAAAGGGGCAAAGCCCACCACCGCCACCCCCCCCGCAGGTTGAAAAGGCACTCCCCCGACAACAACACTCCCAACCCCACAAA
>JBKBIP010000029.1:0-79872 GCA_046297495.1 Gemmataceae bacterium
GGGGAAAAAGGGAAGGGGGGAACACGTGAAAAAAAAACCCCCCCCCCCCCCCCCTTTGTGCGAGCGGCCCGAAGGCCGCCGCACGCGAGCAGGGGCGGACCCTGGCGGAACAGTTCCGCGAACGGCTCGCGTAGGTACTACCGGAACGGAACAAAAAAACTGACCGCCGCGGGAACAGCTGCGAATTAGGACAGAGTTTGTTTTGCCTGTCCGAACTTTTGAACAGAGAAGATGGCCATGAAAATCGAGCTGCGCAAGCTGTCCGACATCAAGCCCTACGAAAACAATCCCCGGCTCAACGATGTAGCCGTGGAAGCCGTCGCGGCTTCCGTCCGTGAGTTTGGGTTCCGGCAGCCGATCGTAGTCGATGGCAACGGCGTCATCATCTGCGGCCACACGCGCTACAAGGCCGCGCTCAAGCTCGGCCTGGACAAGGTGCCCGTTCACGTCGCTACCGACCTGACGCCCGAGCAGATCAAGGCGTACCGCATCGCCGACAACAAGAGCGCCGAGCTGTCCGACTGGAACTACGACCTCTTGCCCATCGAACTAGCCGGGCTGCAAGAGATGAACTACGACCTGGGCCTGCTCGGTTTCGACCAGGACGAGCTGGCCCGGCTGCTCGACCCCGGCGTCAAGGACGGCCTGTGCGACCCGGACGACGTGCCAGCCCCGCCGGACGCGGCGATCACTCAGCCGGGCGACCTGTGGCTACTGGGAGATCACCGCCTGCTCTGCGGTGATTCGAGTTCACCCGCCGACGTGGACCGTCTACTCGACGGCGTGCCGATCCACCTGGTCAACACGGACCCGCCTTACAACATGAAGGTGGAGCCACGCTCGAACAACGCCATCGCCGCCGGCCTGTCGTCGCCAGCCGGCGCCATGCATCACCAGAGATTCGATGTCAAGCGTCACCCCGAGAAGGCCAGACCAACCGGCAAGAAGCTCCGCCCCAAAGATCGGACGCTCACCAACGACTTCGTCTCCGAGGAAGAGTTTGACGCGCTGCTTGATGCTTGGTTCAGCAACATGGCCCGCGTACTGGAACCGGGCCGGACGTTCTACATCTGGGGCGGCGACGCGAACGTAGCCAACTACCCGCCGTTCCTCAAGAAACACGGGCTGTACTTCTCGCAGGGGATCGTCTGGGACAAGCAGCATCCGGTCCTCACGCGCAAGGATTCACGGGGTAGCCGTGTGGAACGGGTGGGGTTCATCTGGGAGCGAGGAAAGGTCGAAACGACGTGCGAGTGACCCTTGGAAGAAGGTTCAATGAAAGTTCGCTACCGAGATCGCTTCTCCCACGAAATTCGATAGTATTAAAACCAAATGGGTACTGTCCGGAGAGTCTCCATAATGTTCAAACTTCTCTTTGGAAGAAGTTCACGCGACAAGCGATGTTCAGCCCGTCATCGAAGCGGGGGATTCCGCCCACAGTTGGTCACGCTGGAAAACCGCGACGTGCCCGCTGGGATCGACCTTTACACCGCCACGTTCGACCAGCCAGCGGACATCGCACCTGGCGTGAGTGCGGCATGGTCACACCACCAACAATCAGTCACGCCGGTTGGTGCTCGTCACTTCCTCGGTGAGTTTGGGAATCAAACGGTCACTTTGTCTCTGGGGAACTTGCCGATCCACTCGGCATTGACGGTTTCCTTCGATGTCTACGTCATCCGATCCTGGGATGGCTCGGACGTTCTCAACAAATGGGGACCGGACGGTTGGTCTTTTGGTATCGACGGGGCCACTCTGCTCTCCACCTCGTTCAGCAACCAGCCGCTTCCTTCACCAGGTTCGGCCAACAATCGCCAGACGTTTGGCGGGATCAACATCCCATCCGGCGATTACCCGGCGTTCGCGGGAGCGACCGAGGTCAATACCCTTGGATACACGTTCTATCGATCGTCATATCAGCAAGTCGAGGAGATGAGCAGTGTCTACCGGCTGACGTTTGACGTTGCCCATGCGGACTCGACCGTTCAACTTACGTTCCGCGGGTTTGGGCTCCAGCGTCTCTCCGACGAAAGCTGGGGGCTTGACAATGTCACCGTTCGTACGAATCCTACACTCACGCTTCTCGGCCCCCCGGATCCTGTCGTCGTGCACGTGGGTGCCCCAGCACAACAGATCTTTTGGGATACCGTGTTCGATGATCCCGACTTGAGCGCGACTTACTCAGCGGCATCTTCCGATGCGGATGTCGTGGCAGTGGATGAAAATCCAGGCAGTCTGGGTTTGCAATTTTCCGCTACCCAGCCAGGTTCCGCGACCGTCACGATGATCGCCACTTCGCCGAACGGTGAATCGGTGACGACCTCGTTCCCCGTGTTTGTCTTGCCCCAAGGTGCGGCACAACTTCTCGGAGAACCGGTAACGGATGTGGGTGCCCCGTACACGGTTGTCATCGATCCGCACGGTGAATCACCCGAATTCTGGCAATTGAATTGGGGTGACGGGCACTCGACGGTCGTCCCCGGTGGCCCAGATCCGATCAGTCTGACTCACACATTCGCGGCAGAAGGCCAGCCGATCATCGAATTGATTGCTGTGGGGGCCGGTTTCCCACCTGGCGGCGCGTTGCGAGCTGTGCTGGTGTTGAACGTACTGGATGCGCAGCAAAATCCTGCCATGTGGCGGGTCGAGGGCGTGCGGAAAGCAGAGGGGAACGCGGGACAGACAGCGTTCGATTTCAAGGTAAAAATGCTTGCGGCCACGAACCGAGAAATCAAGATCAAGTACAGAACCATCGACGGCACAGCCGTAGCCGGAACGGATTACGTCGCCGCGAGCGGCGAATTGACATTCGCGGCCGGCGAGACGGAAAAAACCGTCACCGTTCAGGTGACCGGCGATGCCGTGGTCGAACCTGACGAGGAATTTTTCCTGGTGTTGGAGATCCCCGCACTCACCGACGGCAAGCCCAGCAGCGCGCTGACGCCGTTCGGTCGCGGGTTGATCGTGAATGACGACGGAGTGCCGGCAAATGATCCTTGGTCGTCCTGGGTGGAAGTACAACTGCCACACTCACCGGATACCGTTCCGCAATCTTCGCTCGGCCAGTGGCGCAAGTCCGTGGATGGCAACACGACGACGATCACAACGCCGCAAGGACCAAGCTGGACTGCGACGGCTACGCAAAGTCCGGCGTTGACGGGCGAAGGGCCGTATCTGAAGTACAACGGTGGGGAGAATCCCGACGCGATCAAATCGTTCCGGCTGACGGTTGAATGGCAGGCCAAAGATGAGAAGCCGGTCTCTCCGATGCCCAAGGGGGAGCAGCGACCGATCCAGCAGCAGCACTCTAGCAATAGCGGCATCTATATCTACGACCGGTACGAAGTGCAAATCATCGATCCTAGCAAGTTTACGGCGGGGATCATGGATGGAACCATTACTGGAGTTGGGGCGGAACTCAAGGATCAGCTGCTTCCAGGTGGAGTGTATGGGACAGCGCAGCAACCAGTACCCCCGGCTGTTTCGTATACTAACCGGGCTAAGCCAACCGGTGAGTGGAACACAATGATCATCGAGTTCGACCCGGGAACCGTGGATCCTGACAATGCGAAAAAACTGTCTCAACCAGCCTGGATCAAGGTCACGTTGAACGGCGAGGTGGTCTACAAGGCTGAACTGAAAGTTGGCGATGTCAACCTCACAGGCACCGGGAGTCGCAGTAATACCGATCGTTTCGATCCGCAGGCCAAAGGAGCAATCTTCTTGCAATCGCACTGGGGTAGTCAAGTCGAATTCCGCAATCCTGTAGTGGAAGAAGTTCCTATCAACCGGAATTAAATAGAGAGGCTAGCAATGTTCAAAAATACAATGTTGTGTGGCCTTGCGTTGTTTCTCGGTGTGGTCACTGCTGGGCCGCCCGAAAAGCTCTCGCAAGCCGAGGCGGAACGGCTGATTTTTCAGTGTTGGAAGGAAGTGCGATACGAACGGAATGGGAACGTGATTGAAGTCCCAGGACATTTGTACGGCCACAAGTTTGATCCGAATGAGTATCACAGCTGGCCTCGAGGCGGCGAGTTAACTGGGGTGGGGAGCGAACTTAAAATCCAGATTATTGTAAACGCAAAGACGTACCCGATTCGGCTAGATATTGTATCTGATTATCCCAATGGAAAGCGGTATGCTTCTCCTGGGATTGTAAAGTTTGAAAAAGATAACATGATTTGGGTTAAAGCTGGGGTCGAGCTGAAGTCCGAGCTTTTTCGGGAGGACGGAGAATATAAAACACGCCCCACAGGGTTTGAAGCCACCAAGGAGAATCATTACGTTAAGCGCGTGATGGTGCGTTGTAAATACCTGGATGAATAACTGTGATGGGCGGAATCCTTGATTGCGAACAGCAGGGAAGGACAAGAACACCAAGCTAACTTTTCGACATGCTGAATATGTGGCTTCGCAAAGCAAAATCAGCAACTGGGCTTGTCGTCAAGGTGTACATGCGCTACAATTCCGGAAGTCAGGGATCGGTCGCGACATGACGGCCAAGGACCGGGAACGGCGGTTCCCAACCTGACGCCCCGAACCAACCCATCGACCGACCGAACCAAACACCCACCCATCCAACCAATCCTCGACCGGCGGGCACAGTGCCTAGCCGGTTGCTTCCATTCCGCCTTCTCGGGGAGGTTGGTCCCATCATGAGTTCCAGCACGACTCAAGAAATCCTGCTGTCATCCGCCGAGGTCGAGATTCGGGCCGCCTCCGGGAAGCCGCCGAGCGTGACCATCGTCGCGTACACCGGCGGACTGATGGCCGTTCCCGGCTGGGGACCGGTCGTGCTCAACCTGGCCGGCATCGACGCCTCAGCAGAACAGATTGGCATCCTGGCCGACCATGACGCCACGCTCTCCGGCATCGTCGGGCACGGCAAGGCCGGCGTCATCGACGGCAAGCTCCTGGTTCAGGGAACGATCACGCTCGCGACCGACGCGGCCCGGCAGGTCGTCGAGCTGGCCAGGGCCGGCTTCCGCTTCCAGGCGTCGGTCGGCGTCACGCCCAGCGACTACGAGCGCGTCCGCCCCGGCGAACAGGTCCAGGTCAACGGCCGGGTCATCAAGGCGCCGGCCAGCGGGTTCACGCTGGTCAAAGCCTCCGTTCTCAAAGAGGTCAGCATCGTGGCGATCGGTGCCGACGCCAACACGTCCGTCGCCATCGCCGCTAACGGGAAGGAGAAGAGCATGTCGAGCGAGAACACCACCTTGACCGCCGAGGAGGTCCGGGCCGACGCCCTGGCCGAGACCAAACGGATCAACGCCATCCGCAAGGCCTGCGGCGGGCGCTTCGGCGACATCGAAGCCCTGGCCATCGCCGAGGGCTGGGGTGCTAACCGTGCCGAATTGGAAGTGCTGCGAGCGTCCCGGCCGACCGTCTCGGTGATGCACGGGCGGTACGAGCCGGCCACGCGGACCGTGTTGGAGGCGGCGATGCTGGCCCACATGGGCTACGAGCACCTCGCCGAGAAGTTCCTCGGGGCGACGGCCGCCCAGCAGGCCCGTGACCTGCGGGCGACGAACCTGATCGACCTGTGCCGGGCCGCGTTGGAGCTCGACGGCCAGGACATTCCCATCGGCCGGGATGCCCTGATCCGCGCCGCGCTGTCCACCTACTCGCTGCCGGTCGCGCTGGGCGACACGGCAAACCGCATCCTGATGGAGTCGTACACCGAGACGCCCGCGACTTGGCGGTCGTTCGCGGGGATCAAGTCGGCCACGGACTTCAAGTCGCACACCGGGCTGCGGGGTAGCGACGTGGGCGACCTGCAACAACTCGCTCCCGGCGGCGAGATCCAGCACGGCTCCATCAAGGAGATGACCTACCCGTTCCGCATCGACACCTTCGCCAAGATGCTCAGCATCGACCGGAGGGACGTTGTGAACGACGATTTGTCGTTGTTTGATGAAGCGGCTCGGAACCTCGGGCGGGCGGCGATGCGGTCGCTCTCGGATCTCGTGTATCAGGTTCTGCTGGCCAACGCCGGGAACTTCTTCAGCGGCGGCCACGCCAACTACGACACCGGGCCGGCCACGGCGTTGTCCAGCGCGTCGCTGGGGGCGGGCATCGCCAAAATGATGAGCCAGCGCGACGGCGAGGACCGCGATCTGGACATCCGCCCGCGCGTGCTGCTGGTGCCGCCGGAACTTCAGCAGACCGCCAAGGAGTTGCTCATGAGCGACTACCTGCAGCGGGCCGCCAACGACGTGCCGACCGGCAACGCCCTCAAGAACGCCGTGACGCTGGAAGTGGAACCTCGGCTCTCCAACGCCGGGCGGTTCAACGGCACGTCGGCGAAGGCGTGGTACTTGTTCGCGGGGCCGGCCGACACGCCGCTGATCGTCGCCTTCCTGCAAGGGGTGCAGTCGCCACAGGTCGAGTTTTTCGGGATGGATGCAACGCCGAACACGTTGGCCGTGTCGTGGCGGGTCTACTTCGACTACGGGGCCGCCCTGGCCGACCACCGCGCCGCGTACAAGGCCAAAGGGGAGAACTGACACCGCACTGACATTTCGTTGACCCTCTTCGCCTCTGGCGAACGCGACTTGCCGACCCGGCAAGCCGTCGCCGAACCCCGCCGTGGGGTTCTTCCCTGCCTCGGCAGGACCGGCACAGGAGAGGGGCCATGTCCGACACCAACCAGCAGATCGGCTCGTTCACGTTCACCGTGGCGTTCGGCGAACCCGCGCCCGAAGCCCGGTCGCGAGTTGAGCAACGCGCGGATGCGATCACGGCGTGGCTCCTGGCCCAGTGGCTCCGCAGCCGGGAGGAGGTGCAACGTGTCGAACGCAACTGAACCGGTGCCGTGCTACGGCGATTCCGTGCTGCCCGAGGGCCATCCGCTTCGAGAGCAAGCCGAGGTGGCCTACCGGGAAGGATTCCTCGCCGGTACCCGCGAGGCGTCGCAGTGGCTGCGACCGGACATCGAGGTGATCGAGTTTGTGGAGGAGCAACGCCGGATCGCACGCGACAACGCGCGAGTCGAGCAAGACGGTGCGGAGTGGTACATGCCGGGCCACGAGATTCTCGCGGCTCAACTGCGGGGTCGGCATCACGCCCTGTCGTTCGTCGAGCAGGCGTGGTGTCGCCCGGAAGTCGAGCGGCGAGACTTCACCGTCGAGATAGATCGCTGGCTCACCTTGGTGGAACGCTGGGCGGCCAAGCCGATCGACTTCTCCGAACCGCCCCGGCCCGACGACGACTGGGACGCTCCGCCGGACCCCAAACCGGAACTCGAACCGGCCAAGAAGCCGGGCAATCTGGAGTGGCTCCGCACCGGCACCAAGCCGGTGATCGCACCCACCAAGTCGGAGCCGGAGGAGCCGTCCGACATCCTGCCCAGGCTGACGCTGGCGCAACTGGTCGCCGATTACCCGCACCTGCGCGAGCCGCTGATTCACGGCCTGCTCCGCAAGGGCGAGACGATGAACGTCATCGCCGCCTCCAAGGCCCGCAAAAGCTGGCTGGTCAGCGACCTCGCCTTGTCCGTGGCGACCGGCCGCACCTGGCTCGACACCTTCCCCTGCGAACAAGGCCGGGTGCTGATCGTGGACAACGAACTGCACCGGGAAACCTCGGCGGATCGCCTCCCGAAGATCATGCAAGCGCGGGGCGTCACGATGGCCGAGTGCGGCAACCGCATCGAGGTCGTCAACCTGCGCGGGCGGCTGAAGGACATCTACTCGCTGGGCCGCCAGTTCGACACCATCCGGCCGGGCGAGTTCCAGGTGATCGTGCTGGACGCGTTCTACCGGTTCATGCCGCGCGACACCGACGAGAACGACAACGGCACGATGGCCCAGGTGTACAACGTGCTGGACGCCTTCGCGGCCAAGCTGCAGTGCGCGTTCGTGTTGATCCACCACAGCACCAAGGGGAACCAGTCGGGCAAGGCGGTCACGGATGTCGGCGCGGGGGCCGGGGCGCAGTCGCGGGCGGCCGACACGCACCTCGTCCTGCGTCCGCACGAGGAGTCCGGCGTGGCCGTCCTCGACGCCGCCGTGCGAAGTTGGCCGCCGATCGAGCCCAAGTGCCTGCGCTGGTCGTGGCCGGTGTGGACCGTCGAGGAATCGCTCGACCCGGCCGACCTCAAGTCCGAGAAACCCCGCCGCAAGCCCAAGCCGTCTGTGCAGCCCGAACCGGCCAAGCCGCCGAAGCCCGAGTGGACCGTCGCTTCGTTCGTGGCGGCGTTCGTGACCGACACGCCAGCCATGACGGCCCGCATCGTCCACCGGGCCACGGAAGCGGACGTGCCCGAGCCGCTGGCCAAGAAGTTACTCAAGCAGGCCGAGGCCGCCGGGCTCGTCCACCGTTGGACGTTCGGGGCCAACCAGCCGGTCCAGTTCGCCACCCGACCCCAGTCGGAGGAGGAGTGATGACCGCGTTCATGAGGTGGAGGGGTAGCCGTGTGGAAACGTCGTCCCGACGTGCGGCTGACCCGGCTTGGGTGTCTGTGTGTGTGTGCGCGCACCCCCCTTATACCCCCCGTGGGTGCGTGAACGCACCCCGGGGGCGGGTATAGGAAGCGCGCACGAGCACGCGCCGCACGCGAGTCGGGAGATGGGTAGCCGTGTGGAATAGGTACTCCGCCAAACCGGCTGCTCTCGTGACCCGCGTGGGAACACCGACCGGGATAAGCAGAGTTGCGTTCTTGTACATGTCCGGGTTTTGCCACCATGAAGCCGATTGAACACGAGATGAAGGTGTCGCACCTTCGGGATGGCCTGGGCATGGTTTGCCGGCATGTGGCCCGCACCGATGAGCCGGTCGTCATCACCCGCTACGGCAGGGCGGACGTGGTGCTGGTGCCGCTGTGGGAGTGGCGCTTCTTCAAGCAACTGGAGGCCGACATCCGGGCCGGGCGGAAGCACCTCTTGGTCCCGGAAGATTCTCCCAGAATCGGGCCGGAAGTCGCTGGAACCGGGACGGAACGGCTTGTAACTGACTGTCCTGACGCGGAGCGAACGTCGCCCCGCGACCACGACGACCCGGAGAACCACGATGGCGACCAAGACGATCAAGAAGCCCACCCCGAAGAAGGCGACGATGAAGAAGAAGCCTGAAGCCCCACCGGCCCCGGTGGAGAAGCTGAGCCAGATCGCCGCCGCCGAGCGCGTCCTGGCCGCGTCCGGCGAGCCGATGACCTGCGGCGAGATGGTCGCGGAGATGACCACGCAGGGGCTCTGGAGCAGCCCAGCGGGCAAGACCCCGGCCGCGACCCTGTACGCCTCCCTGCTGCGGCTGATCCGCACCAAGGGCAAGGATGCGAAGTTCCTGAAGGTCGCCCGCGGCAAGTTCACCCTCAACGCGGAGGCCAAGTGATGAACACGCCACCCCGCAACCCGAAGCCGAAGCTGAACGCCGAGGCCGCCTACGAAAACGCCCACCTGATCGCCCGTGACCTGCTCGACCGCATCGGCGAACTCTTGCAGGACATGCCCGCGCCGGGCAACGACGATCACCCGATCCGCTGGGGACATGTCGGCGACATCCAGCATGTGAACGCGCTCCTGCTCGATGCCGTCGCGTTCCTCGAACCCAAGCCCCGTTGAACACCAACCCGCCGCCACGCCACGCATGTTGCGTGGCGTCGGTGCGTCACGAAGGAGACCACCATGACCAAGACCTTGATCCCCTCCGTCGGCTACGCCAGACGAAGCACCGACATGCAGGAACGCTCCATCCCCGACCAGCAGGCCGCCGTCGAACGATGGGCCGGTGAGCATGGCTACCGCCTGCTGCGCTGGTACATCGACGACGCGGTCTCCGGCACCAGTGCCCGAGGCCGCGACGCCTTCGAGCAGATGCTGAAGGCCGCCGAGAACGGCCGGGACTTCGAGACGGTGCTGTGCTACGACATCAGCCGCTTCTCACGCGGCGGTACCAACGAGACGGGCTTCTACCTGCACCGCCTGCACCTGGCCGGCGTCGGCGTGGTCTTCACCGCCGAGGGGATTCCCGAGGGCGACGAGGGCGAACTGATCCAGGGTGTCAAATCCTGGCAAGCACGCCAATACAGCGTCAAGCTGGCCCGCGACTCAATTCGCGGCCAGATCTCGAACATCCGCGAGCGCAAGAGCGCGCCGGGCGGCATGGCCCCGTATGGCTACGACAAGCAGCACCTGACCGGCGACGGCCAATTGCTCCGCACGTTGCGGTGGATGCCCGACGGCAGCAAGCATGAGATCGCCCCGGACGGCCGCCTGCTCCGCGTGGTTCCGGCGGGCGTCAATCTCAAGAAGGCCAAGAGCGACATCATCCGCTACGTCCCGAGCCTGCCCGAGCGGGTCGCGGTCATCAAGCGGATGTTCGACCTGTGCGTTCAGGGCTACGGCTTCCACCACATCGCGCAGACGTTCAACGCCGAGGGCATCCCGTCGCCCGGCGGGCAGAAGTGGAACACCGCCCGCATCGCCAAGCTGATCCGCAACCCCGTGTACCGCGGCGCGGTCGTCTGGAACCGCCACACGATGGGCAGCCTGTTCGGCCTCGACGGCGAGGGGAAGCTCAAGCCGAAGCGGAAGAAGATGTGGCAGCGCAACGCCGAGTCCGACTGGATCATCAGCGAAGGCGTTCACGAGGCGTTGGTCGGCAAGGACGTGTGGGAAGCCGCCCAACGATCCGTGGCCAAGCGGCGGGCCGAACACGGCAACGCCCGGCCGACCAAGCGAACGCTCCTGGCGGGCCTCTTGGTCTGTACCCGCTGCGGGAATCCGTTCACCACGATCCGCGACCGCCGCTGGCCCGGCCCGACGGGCGAGGGCTACCGCGTCTACGCCTGCTCGGGCTACCACCGCTACGGCAAGTCGGTCTGCCGCGTGGTCAACGTCCCCGGCCCGGCTCTCGACCGCTTCGTGCTAGACGCGGTGCGGAAGGTACTGCTGGGCGACCACGCCACGGTGGAGCAGGCCGTTGATGTGTTCGTGAAGGCGGTGCTGGCCCCGTGTGCGAAGGCCCAGCCGACGCGGTGCGACGAGCGCGAACTCGACCTCCTGAACCGCAAGATCAAGGCGACCGTCTCCATGCTGGCCGACCCGGCGTTCGAGAGGTTGGACGAACTGCGAACCACGCTGGCCGACCTGATGGCCAAGCGCGACGCCCTCGAAGCCCGCCGAGGAACCCGCGACGCCAACGCCAACCGAGGCCGACTTGCGGGCCTGGGCTTTGCAACAGTTCGCCCGTCTGGATGAGTTGGCGACGCGGACGGACATCGACCTCGCGGATCGGCAGATGCTCGCCGCGTTCGTCGAGAAGATCGAGGTGAACCCCGACACCAAGACCGGCATGGTCTACCTGCACGCGGGCCACGAACAGGCCTTCGCCGATGGCTCCACACGGCTACCCGGAGGGGACTTCATGGGCGCGTTCGAGATCGCCTTCTACGGCTGGAAGGAAGGGGCCGGGCACCTGTTCCTCGGCCCGAACAACGTCACCGACCTCTGGCACGTCAAGAAGGTCAACCCGCAGTCGATGATCCACTTGACCGAGAAGCCAGTCGAACTGGCGGTGCGAGCGATGCAGTATTCATCGCGGGCCGGCGAGAACGTGATCGATCTGTTCGGCGGGTCGGGTTCGACGCTGATCGCCGCCGAGCAGACGGGCCGCAAGGCGTTCTTGATGGAGATTGACCCGCTCTATTGTGACATGATTTGCGAACGCTGGTGCAAGTTCATCGGAAAAGAAGCGATCCATGTTGATCCTCAAGGAAATCAAACCACGCAATCAGAACTGCTCGTCGGGCGTGCGTAAAGGGGGCGGGGCGATGGCAGATGACCGCGAACATTCGCCGACGGAAGGCCTGAACCCGAACGCGCTGACGTTGGCGAACGCCGCTCGTATCCTGTCCAGTGCGTATGGGGAGCCGATAACGGAGGATATGATCCAGGCCGACCTAGCGGCGGGCGCTCCGGCAAACACGGACGGGACGATCAATCTGGTACACTACGCTGCCTGGCTGGTAAAGGAGTGGAGTGGTGCCGATTGACTCACGACGATTGCGACCGAGCGAACTTTGCCGCCTGCTGAACTCGACCCCACTAGGCGAGGTTATCAACGAGCGGCAGCTCTACCGCCATCGCACGCGGGCTGGGTTGCGGATCGGCGACGGCCAGCACGTGGACCTGGTGCGCTACGTCGCCTGGCTCGCGCAAGTGCGGCATGCACCGCGGTCCGAGCCAGAGAGCGATCCCTACGAGACGTTGAAGGACCGCGCCCGCGCTCGCAATATCGCGCTGTCACTGGCTGGCCGCGACATCGGCGATTTGCCGGAAATCGTTGACCCGCCGCGGCGGTTACGCGCTTCATCCGACTTCCGCTTTTTCTGCGACAGCTACTTCCCGCTCACGTTTCATCTGCCGTGGTCGCAGGACCACTTGAAAGTCATCGCCAAAATTGAGCAGGCAGTACTGCATGGTGGCCTCTTTGCGATGGCGATGCCGCGCGGTAGCGGCAAGACAACTATCTGCGAATGCGCATGCATCTGGGCCATACTCAATGGCCATCGGGAGTTCGTCTGCCTCATCGGTTCCGCCGAAGGCCATGCAATGGACATGCTCGATTCGATCAAGATGGAACTCGATGGCAACGGGATCTTGCTTGACGATTACCCCGAGGCCGTCTATCCGATTCAAGCGATTGATGGCATCGCCAACCGCTGCAACGGCCAGCTCTATAATGGCAAACGAACCCATATCGGATGGACCGCCCGCGAAGTGGTGCTGCCGTCGCTCAAGCCAGCCGGTTGGCTTGAGCGAGAAGACTATCGCCCTTTTGTCCGCGATGACGGCACATCGAAGGCTTCGGGTGCCGTCATCAAGGTAGCCGGCATTACCGGCCGTATTCGTGGCATGAAGTACAAGCGGGCTGACGGTCGTACGGTGCGGCCCAGCTTGGTGGTTATCGATGACCCGCAGACCGATGAGTCGGCCCGGTCACTATCGCAGTGCGTCACTCGCGAAAGCATCCTCGCGGGCGCGGTCCTTGGCTTGGCCGGTCCCGGCAAAAAGATCTCCGGCATCATGCCTTGCACGGTCATCCGCCCCGGCGACATGGCCGACAATATCCTCGACCGCGACAAGCATTCGGAATGGAACGGCGAGCGGACCAAAATGGTCTACTCGTTCCCCACTAACGAGAAGCTGTGGCAGCGCTACGCTGAAATTCGCGCCGAGAGTCTGCGGCAAAGCAATGGCGGCGAGGAGGCCACTGCGTTCTACCGAGAGAACCGGGCGGCGATGGACGAAGGTGCGGTCGTCGCCTGGCCGGAGCGGTTCAACCACGACGAGTTGTCCGCGATCCAACACGCAATGAATCTCAAACTCCAGGACGAAGCCGCGTTCTACGCCGAGTATCAAAATGAGCCATTGCCCGAGGAGACCGTGGACGCCGACGAACTCACGGCGGAGCAGATCGCTGGCAAGCTCAACCGGATGAAGCGTGGCGAGGTGCCTATTGGCTGCAACCGCCTGACCATGTTCATCGACGTGCAAGCCAATTTATTGTTCTTCGTCGTCGCGGCGTGGGAGGATGATTTCACCGGCTACGTCCTCGACTACGACACCTTTCCTGATCAGAAGCAGCTGTATTTCACGCTCCGTGACGCTCGGCTTACGCTCTCGGCTGTCACCGAGGCTAGCGGCCTCGAGGGAGTCATCTACGCAGGCTTAGAATCGCTTGCAAAGAAATACCTCGGCCGGGAGTGGCGGCGGGATGATGGAGCAATGCTGCGAATTGATCGCTGCCTGATTGATGCCAACTGGGGATCGTCCACCGACATCGTTTACCAATACTGCCGCCAATCTGCCTACGCCGGGATTGTCATTCCCAGCCATGGGCGATTTGTTGGCGCATCGAGCCAGCCGTTTAGCGAGTACAAGCATCGGCCCGGTGACCGCGTCGGGCACAATTGGCGCATACCAAACGTTCACGGCAAGCGAGCAGTTCGCTACGTGCTCTATGATACTAACTACTGGAAATCTTTCATCTACGCTCGATTAGCGGTGTCAATGGGAGATCGTGGTTGCCTGTCGCTCTTCGGCGACAAGCCAGAGACTCATCGCCTTTTCGGCGAGCATTTGACCGCTGAGTACCGTGTCAAGACTGAGGCCCGAGGTCGCACAGTGGACGAGTGGAAGGTGCGTCCCGAGCGGGGCGACAATCACTGGTTCGACTGTCTGGTTGGCTGCGCCGTGGCCGCATCTATGCTGGGCGTAGTCTTGCCTGGCACCGACGGTATTGCCCCCGCCAAGCGCGAGCGCGTCAGCTTTGCCAGGATGCAGAAAACCAAACGCCGTTGACCATTCCCAACCGCCGGACAGCGCACTGATCGCCGGGCGAAGGTCGCTGTGGGCAACTCCCCAGGAGATGTCCCATGCGACCGTTCGATAACTCGGACCTTACCCCACAAGACCGCTTCCGTGAGATCGCCGTTTTGCTCGCCACGGGCATGCTGCGCCTGCGCGATCGTGCCGCGCTCGCAGCCGATCCGGACGAGTACTCCGCCCCGGAAAATCCCGAGAAAACCGGCGACAGTTGCCTTGAGCTTCCCGGCGAAACCGTGCTCAGTGTCCACACGGGTTAACTGTTTGCGAGACACCGAGAAAGGAGAACCACCACGTGGACCTGAACATCGGCAAAGAGCTGGCCGCCCTCCAGCGGCTGACCGTCAAAGAACTGCGACACCGGTACGCCGAGGTCTTCGGCGAACCGACCAACGCCAACAACCGGGCCTGGCTCGTCAAACGCATCGCCTGGCGGCTGCAAGCTCTGGCCGAGGGCGACCTGTCCGAACGCGCCCACCGCCGCGCTGCCGAGCTGGCCAGCGACGCCGATCTGCGGATGAATCCGCCCAGGGTGCTGCCCGCCGTGCCCGCCCAGGAGCGAACCACCGCCCATGTCCTCGCCTTCAAGCCGGACGACCGGCCGAACAGATGAACTTACCACACTCTACGAATATAATCGGCCACGACACGGCAAACTCGGAAACCCGAACGCCCGTGGAAGGAGCAATCCCTGTGGCAAAACTCAGCGTTCAGCAGATTCGTGATTGGGCCAAGCAATTGATTCAAGAGTCGGAGACTGGAATCCGCTACAGCGATCTGGTGCGACGTATTGCGGAGGAACATCCTGAAACTCCCAAGAATACTATTCATGGATCGGTCTGGGATCTCGACACGCGCTTTCCGGAATTGATCCATAAGCCGACCCGGGGCCTTTTTGTGCCACTGCAAAAAGGGCGGCCGCCATCATCGGAGCTACCAGAGCCAGTCAAGCTCCCCAAAGAGGAGGAATTCTACTCTTCCTTCGCCAATTGGCTCAAAAGCGAATTGGATGAGGTGACAGTTGCGGTGGCCATCGGAGGTGCCGGCTTTCAAAAGAAGTGGGGAACTCCCGATGTCGTGGGGGTGTACAAGCCGCTAGCCTCGCATCGGATCAAGTTTGATTTGGAAATCGTCTCAGCGGAAATCAAAGTTGATCCCAATCAACCCGTTGTCGCCTTCGGCCAAGCGGTAGCGTACCGGCTGTTCTCCGCCAAATCATACGTTGTGATGCCGACTACCATCTCGCCGGAAGACTACGGACGGCTGGAAGCCCTTTGTATGTTGTTTGGAATCGGCTTCGTGGTCTTCAAGCCGGATGTCAAAGCTCCTGATTTCTCCATTCGGGTTCGGGCGCAACGGTATTGGCCGGACATGTTTTACGTCAACGAGTTCGCTGATCGACTTTATCAGATCGATCCCACCACGTTCAACCAACTCTTTGGATGATTTCCGCAGCGAGAGCCTTGACGACAAGCACCTGTTCGACGACGAGGACTTCTTCCCCGGCGACAGCAAGTACACGCTGGAGCCGCTGCTGACCCGCGGTGAGGCAGCGCTGACGTGCGTGGACTACGACGGTGCCGACGGCAAGGTGTCCATCACCTTCCACCCCACGGGCATCAAGGCGCTGGCGCAGCAACTTGCCGACCAGCGCCAGGAGCGAAGCGCATGAGCACCCCACTGACGTTCGAGTGTAACGTCCACTTCCATCGCCGCGGGCGCGGCAGCCGCAAGGAACTCCGGTCAGGCGAGGAACCGTTGCCCGCCGTCGAGCCGGGCCGAGTGCCCAGGATCGCCCGGCTCATGGCGCTCGCCATCCGGTTTGAGCGGCTGCTCCGCGACGGCGAGGTCGCCAGCTACGCCGAACTGGCCGCGCTGGGCCATGTGACCCGGTCCAGGGTCAGTCAGATCATGAACCTCCTCCAGCTGGCCCCTGACATCCAGGAAGAGATTCTTTTTCTGCCGCGAACGCTGCACGGCCGTGACCCGTTGCAGCTGCGCCAGCTGCAACCGATTGCCGCCGTCCTCGACTGGCAAAAGCAAATACGCCTCTGGCGGGAACTGCTGGTCCAGTTTTTCTGAATGCAAATGGATACCCCAGAAGTAGCGGCATCGGAGATCAAGAGTCGCTTGACAAGGATATTTTTCGGCTATACAATTGCTGCTGATGACGATTCACAAAAAAAAACGTGGCCGACCACGCAAGCGCGTGCAGAGCATCAAGAGTGCAAGCGTGTTGCTCCGGCTGGAACCAGGCGAAAAGCAAGGCTTCGCCGAGGCAGCAGCGTTGGCTGGGGCCCCGCTTTCCGTCTGGATGCGTGAACGCTTGCGGCGCGCCGCGGCGAGTGAGTTGCGCGATGCCGGTCGAGTCGTTCCATTCCTCGATTAGCATGTAAGGGGGCCAACATGCCGAAAGAGAGCAACGCGGCTGAGCAGCTTGTGCGAGACCTCTCCGGGAGGCGATTTGGCACCATTCTGATTGATCCGCCCTGGCGCTTTGCCAATCGCACCGGAAAGATGGCCCCAGAACACAAACGGCTTCATCGTTACACGACAATGACTTTTGAGGCCATAGCAGCCCTGCCCGTTGCTGACCTGGCACTACCGAAGAGCCACCTGTATCTCTGGTGTCCTAACGCTTTGCTTCTGGAAGCTCTTCAAATCATGAAAGGTTGGGGCTTTACTTATAAAACCAACATAGTTTGGTACAAGACTCGCAAGGATGGCGGTCCTGACGGTCGAGGCGTTGGTTTCTATTTCCGCAACGTGACGGAGCTTCTACTGTTTGGAACACGCGGGAAACTCCGAACCCTCAAGCAAGGCCGGCGACAGGTCAATGTCATCGTGAGCCGAAAGCACGAGCATTCGTGGAAGCCGAGCGAAACCTATACCATTATCGAAGCGTGCAGTCCAGGACCCTATCTCGAGCTATTCGCCCGCCACCTGCGACCTGGATGGACCAGTTGGGGAGACCAGGCAACTACCTATGAACCCAATCGCCCGGTCGTAGCCATGTACAATGGTCATGCGAAAAGGGGGAAGTGCTCCACTCAAGCTACCCTGTTTCAAGAGTTCGGATCATAGCATTTCATTCCCATGCCAATCAGCAATAATGGGCAACACCCCGCACCACCTCCGTTCACCTTTGGCATCAGTTTATCCCAATGCGTTGTGGAGGCACCATAGGATTTGCCTTTGCCAAGTTGGTCAAACAACGTCTGCAACTCGGTGAGCCGAGTGATGATTACGCCGACCGACAGCACACGCAGTTCCTTTAACAGCCGGAAGTTATTCAAGTCTCGGTCGTAAAACTCCGTCTTATTGTTCCATTCCACCTCTACGCCGACGCGGTTTTTGAAGTTGTCGATGCTGTGGGTTGGAATAGGGATTGGAGAACCATCAACTTCGATCTTGATGTCGAAGTCTTTGGGTGCCCAGCCCCGTTTGGCGAGAAATCCGTCGATGGCAATCGGGATCGGTGAACGCCCGCCGCCCGGAGTGAGAATGTCGCTCTTTTTGAGCGTGAACGCTGTCAGGCACTCTAGGATATCCTGGAACTCGGAAGGAAAATCCGTGGCCAGAATAGCGCAGGCGTGGTCCCGCTCTTCAAACGTGTACTTGTTGCGCAGGTTTGGGGGAATCAAATTCAGGCCCATTACAACCTCTTCCGTCAAAACGAGGGTATATTCCCAAACTTGGCCGTGGACGACAAGTTCGACTCACCTTTCGGCAGCATCGAGGCCGCGATTGGCCGCTTCCTACCCGCGCCTGGTCGGCGGCGAACCAACATACCCGTATGAGGTCGTTGAGCATGGGCCGGACGATTATGTCGGGATCTGCCCCGAAACCGAAGACCGCATCGTGCTCGTGCGGGACGATCTGGTCATTTACGAGCTGGACTGGTCTCTGTTCCTGGCCGACGTAGCGGCCGCGTTGGTTTTCAGGTGCCGTTCCGGCGGGCCGGACGGTCTCCCGCCGGCGACACGCCTGGTCGGCGACTACCGGCCGGTCGCGGGTTATTCGTTCCCGGCCTACCTGACCATCCCTCTGGAGTCCCGCAGCTTGACGAGCGCGGTGTGCATGCTCGTCTCGACGAGCGACGCCGCGCTCATCCTGTTGACCCCAACCCGGCACCGGCTGCGCCCCGACGCGCAGCAAATCCTGGAGCGGAAGAAGTGCTGTTGGCTGCCACTGGAGGAGGCTCTGCAAGCGGCGGAGCCGAGGCAATGGCGGCCCACGGACGCGGCGGTTCAGGCGTTGCGCGACTTCACCAGTCTGCACGTCCCCTCGCCAGAGGCGGACAACGGGAAGGTGTTCTTCCCGACGCCGGCGGGTGCGACGTGGGCCGACGTCAGCATCCGCTTCGTCGATGGCCATTCCGTCGCGGTTCGGGCCGGGGCCGCTGGTGGGACGTACCACTACGCCCAGCTTGGCATGGCCGATGGTCGCAATGCCAGGCCGACGAAGAAGTGGGAACTGCTGCATGTCCTCGCCCGGAACCACGGGGTACTGACGTGGAAAAGCTCCGACGCCAGCCGCAAGAACAAGAAGCGGCGGGAGCTGCTGGCCAGGGATTTGAAGGCGTTCTTCCGCTTGGGCGGCGAGCCGATCCTGTTGACGGACGACGGCAAGGGCTGGCGAACAGCCTTCGCCCTGGAGGCGGATGCTTGAAAGGCGAAAGGGGGTGTCCATTCGTACCCGCGAGTGTAAGAGCAGTGGTAACTCGGCGGGGTATGGTTACGCGAGAGTCTGAGAGTTTTGGCGGGAGAGTTTCGGCGTGCGAGCGTAAACCCGGGGGTTGCACTCGCACCCCGAATGATCTCGCCCGAACCAGAGAGTGCTGGGGATGGGGCCGGGAACGCGGAAACCCTGGAAAAAAGGCCTGAAATGCGAAACGCCGAGGCCATTGGCTCTCGGCGTTTCTCGGTAACTGGTGTGTCTGGTCCGCTCGTAGAGGGACCAGTCAGCTCCCCGGTCCATCCACTCCAAGAACCAGGGTTTCGTCGAGCTAGGTGCTTGGAAAATCAGGAGGTTACGTCAAGCACCTACCTTCAAAGTCTCCCCCTGGAATGCCCCCGAAACGGGTCACGAGCACCCTTCCAAAACGCCCTGTGTTAACCGCGATCCTCTCGCTCTGGCCAAGTTCTACAAGGGCCTTCTCGACAGCGGCACGGTTGAGAATCGTGCCGCTCTGGCTCGTTACCTCGGCGTCAGTCGCTCGCGAGTGACCCAAGTTCTCCGTCGCCTCGAAAAGGCCCCCAAGCCGGCCACGCACAATGATGCTGCGGGCAGGAAAGGCACGGCCGGGAAGGAGGGCAGCCATGCCGCAGGCTGAACCCCTTCTTGAACTCAACGGGCAGGGGCAGGAGGCCCAATTTCCGAACCCGGAGGAAGGGCCGGGTGCCTCGACCACCCGCACCGAAGAGAGCGACGCAGCCATTGCTATTCGGCTGGCAGACGAGCGGCAAGTCGAAGTCTTCTGTGATGAGCTTCGCAGTCCGTGTATTCGCCTGCCTGATGATCCGGTCGAACCGATCTGGCCTCTTCATCACCAGCGAGTGAGATCCTGGATCGCGGAACTGGTCCATGGCAAGACACGCCGGTTCATTGCGGAGAAGGACATCGCCGCCGTCCTGCGTGTCCTGGAGGGACGAGCGTGGAAGGCCCCACGCCGAGCCCCGACAACGGACCCGACCTGGCAACGAATCGAACGCGATCCCGTCGCTCTCGCCCTGATGATCTACGCCAACACCCACGGCGAGTTCGAGGGGATGACGCGGGACCTGTTCGGGAAGCTGTTTGAGCCGACCATCCAGGACCGGCTCCGGATGGCGTCGCTGGCCCACAAGTTCCCCCTCAACACGCAGGTGTTCAGCAGGCGGCTCGGTGACGCCAAGGCCGTCCTGCATCAGATCGGGCTCGACATCAACGTCGAACGCAAGGAAGCGGGGAGCTATTGCACCTTGAAGATAAGGCAGCCCGACTTTCTCCGGGAGCCTGACGGAATCCGCGTCATTCCTACAGCCAAAGCGTCAGGCACAAGTACAGGCATGCAAGCCACTTGGCTACCGGCTGACGGAACTGACGCACCCCCGAAGGAGAACATCGAAGCCGTCCTGGCCGAACTCCGTACCATTCGCGAGGAACTACCATGAATACCACCTACTCGGATCGCAATATCGAGTCCTGGGTCTACTCCAACTGGGGCGAGATCGTCGGCAACCACAGGCTCAAAGCCTTCCTCCAGGCGATGGCCCGCAGCATCGTCGGACCCGACAAGGGCCAGGGCATCAACACCCTGGTGCTGGGATCGTCCCGCTCGGGGAAAACGTCCACCGTCGAGTTCTTCGTCAAGACGGTCCTGTGCTGGAACCTGGACCATGAGAAGCTCCAGCCGTGCGGCCAGTGCCAGCCGTGTGTCCAGTGTGCGGGTCGCTACGAGTTGCTGGACATGGACCAAATCCTCCACGGCGGTCTGGACCATGACGTCTGCTTCGTGCCCATCGACGGCAACAAGTTCACCCAGGCGGACATCGACCAAGCCATCGACCGGGCCAATGGCCGCTGTGGCTGGCGGTGGATCTACTACATCGACGAAATCCAGGGGTTGGTCCGTCGCCATCTGGACCACTCCTTGTTCAAGGCCGTCGAACAGCACAAGCATGTCACCTGGATCGTGAGTACGGCCACGACCAAGGGGCTCGACCCGATGTTCCGCAATCGGTTCACGGAAGTCGCCACGGAGCTTCCGAGCGTCGGTGAACTGGCCCCGTTCATCGCTCGCCGCTGTCGAGTCCCTGGCATCAACATCACCTGGGACGACGACACCACCCTCATCCGACTCGCCGAACGGTCGAAGCAACTCACCGGGTTGGCCCTGAAGTGTCTGGCCCAGGCCAAGATGTTCGGGAGCCGCCTCACCCGCGAACTGGTTGAGCAATACGCCTTCGAGCAGATCGACATGTAGCAACCGCCGTCCGGCTCACGCAGTAACTCGGGGCACGGAGGCCCTCCCTTTCCTTCTCTGCTCCCTTCCACCGTGGCGACCGGTCGAATCACACCCCCCGCATCGGACAGGTGCTACCGCTCCCACGTCACTCAGTAATCGTCGTTCGTCCAGGGTAGTTTTCCGAGGAAAGAAAGTTGACCTCGGTGGACAAACCATCCTGAGAAAGGAGAACGATGATGAGAGGCGACCGATCATACCGGCTCGGCCCCGTCCAGATCACCAGGCACTTCGTAGATTGGCATCAATCCGGACCAGACTTCAGCGACTTCGCCCTTCGGACTTACGGGCGAATCAGGTCGATGCCGCCAGGAACCCAGGACCATTTCTACTTCAACCCTGCCTACACGGTCACGGCCGCCGGTTCTGTCCCGGAGGACATCTTCCTTGAGCAGGCGGAAAGGGCCTGCATCTTATGGATGAAGCAGCTGGATCGGGTGCTGCGGCCACGGGCCAGGAAGAAGGCAGCCAGGAAGGCAAGCCATAACGAAAGAATGTTGGTGTTCAGCGGCACGCTTATCCTTCACGGCCGCCCGGCACACATCAAACGGCTGAATCGGTCATCGAGTCCTCAGACTCAGGCCGCGTGTTGAGTCTACGTCAGTGACCATGCCATCATGACCGATGGCCGTTGCCCGGCGAGGGACGGTGCATCCCGAGCGGCGAGGTTTCCTCTGCGTGACCTCGAAAGGGCGACTACCTCACTAATCCTACTTCTGTTAGCAGTAGTAGAAATTTCAGCAGCACCAGTACGAGCAGCAACAACGAGAGCAAATCATCATCCATGAGCATGAGGACAACGAGAATCGACCGAAGGTCATAGACGGACACGAACAAGAGAGGGAATCATAGAGGGACAGGACCAGGGCGGACCAGAGAAGGGCCGCAGGCCCGGGGCAGGTCAAAGACTGATCTCCCGGAGAACAACATCCCAGACCCCGGAGGATCGTATCAATGGCACGGCAGAGTGATGACCAGCGGACGGTGCAGATGCACCTGCTTCCAAGGTCATCACTCGCCCTGCCTGACCTCACCGATGAATCAGTCCAGGCTTGCCGATCACTCCCCGACACCCGGAGAATCTTCCCGCGGGTGAACACATGGCTCCCTGGAAACGGTGAGCCGAGAGTTTCGGGGGTAGCAAAAGCAGGTCCAGTAACCCAGACGACGCCGATAAACCCTGGCCCGGGACCAATTACCCTGGTCATGGATGCTGCTCACCAGAGCATCCCGCCGGGGGAAGGAGGAACGAGATGAATGCCGAAGTAGCAGAAGCTCCGACGAATGGTGTGCAGACAGATTCGGCCCTGGAACAGAAGGCTCACGCCCTGCACATCAAGAACTTGCCGTATGAAGTCTGGTGCCGGGCCAGGCACAACGCAAACCTGAGCGGGATGTACTTCAAGGACTACATTGTACGCCTGTTGGCCGAGAGTCAGCCCTTCCCACGCCAGGCGAGCCCGCCGACCACCAAATGAAGGCCCTGGCAGCGGGCAGCTGTTCGACGGCCAACGTCGCCCTGACCTCGGCAGGGTACTCCTGTTCGGATGCCAGCGATTTTCATCGCTGGCATCCGAACAGGAGGCAACCCGCATGACCCAGACGCGAACAGCAACGCTGTCGGACATCGCCGAACTGCACGTCCACTTTCTGGCGATCTTGCCGACCATCGAGCAACATGCCGAACTGGCCCATCGGCACTTGGCCAACTTCCACGACCGAGAGGATGCCATCGCGGAAACCATCGCCCTCGCCTGGGCCCGGTACTACAGGCTTGCCCGAAGAGGCAAGCACACTTTCGTCTCTCCGACGGTGTTGGCCCATGCGGCAGTCCGTTCCGTCAGGGCGGGGCGGTTGTTGTGCTGCTCGCATGGAGTCCACCGAAGGAATGGCATCCTGGTCAGCGAATCATCATGAATCCCACGCCAAAGTGCAGCCGCTGCACGATGCCGCCAGGCTGCTGGCAACATCTCAACTGCTCTTGCAAAGTGATCTGATGTTCAGGTATACTCCCTCAATAACCATCAGCAGGAGGGAGCCATGTCCGCCGCAACCGTCCAGCAAAAGTCCTTGTTCGACGACGAGGACGAATGCACCCACAATTACCGGCCCCGGCCGGCCCCGCTCTTCCAACCTCGGAAGATCGTCCTCGCGAAAGGCAGCGTCACCACCCCGGCCAGACGGCAACGGGTCGATGGCGTCTTGGCCGTCTACCCTAGGGCCGAGGTCATTGAGCAGTTGACTGTCCCGCACAATAAGGTCCGCATCGAGGCTGACGATCCGCTCGACCTGCACTACAAGGGCCATCGTGTTCTAGTCTTCGGCGAACACAAAAGTGCTGTGGGCCGCAGCGACGAGGAGGGCAACACCTGCCCCAACTTTTGGCACTTCTCACCCTATGGCTTCTGCCCCTACGGCTGCTCCTTTTGTTATCTGTCCGGCACCCAGGGTGTGCGGTTCTCGCCCAGCGTGAAAATCTACGTCAACCTGGAGGAGATCCTGGGCGAGATCGACCGTGTGTCCCATCGCCTGGGCCGAGAGGAAGCGTTCTACCTGGGCAAGCTCCAGGACGGCATGGCCCTCGACCCGCTCACCGGCTACTCGCGGGTGATGATCCCCTTCTTCGCTCGCCATCCCTATGCCCGGCTGCGAGTGCTGTCGAAGTGTGCCGACTTTGACAACGTGCTGGACCTCGACCACCGGGGCCGCACGGTACTGTGCTGGAGCCTCAACCCACCAGCGGTGCGGAAGGAGTACGAACTAATCACTCCGCCGGTCGAGGATCGTATTCGCACCATCCGGCGGTGTGCCGAGGCCGGCTACCCGGTTCGGATCATGCTGATGCCGATCATCCCGATCCCTGATTGGCAACAGCACTACGACGAGCTGTTGGAGCAGCTACTGACACAGGTGAAGTTGGACCGGCTCACGCTGGGCGGCATTTGCAGCTATGGGCCGGCCTTGCAAATCATGGAGGCGAAGCTGGGCAAGGACAACCTGATCTCCCGCTCACTGACGGTCCTTGATAACCCTCCGGGTGACGGCCGCACCCGCTACCCCATCCAGATGCGGGCGGCGATCTACCGCCACCTGCTGGACACGATTCATCGGTTTCAGCCCCAGCTGACCTGTGCGTTGTGCATGGAGGACGTGGCCCTGGCCCGCGACCTAGGGCTGGGAGACAGCAACATCGGGCGGTGCAACTGCATCCTGTAGATCAATAGCGGGAAACTGCTGCTCAACCAGTGGTGGTATATTCCCGCCGTGCCATTACCCGGCTTCCGCTTCGGAACATGCCCATGTCCTCGACAGTTAAACTCCCGGCTCTAGTGGGGCCTCCCGACGTACTCGAAGGCATCCCCCGAGAACGTTGGCTTGACCGTGTACGGGCCTGCCGGCATCAACTTCTCGCAACCTGGCGGACACAAGGCGGGCCATCCGAGCCTGCTGTCGCAGTCATCGACCAGACGTTGGGAATGATGCTGGTTTGCCGCTTCATCCGCGACAGGCAGTCCGCAGCTTTGCAGTATCCAGCAATCGACGCAGCGGGAACAACACCCTACGGTTTCTGTCAGGCCCTTCAGCAAGCGGTAGGTTCTCCGGTACTCCAGGCCGTCCTTGACCCCGCCGACTGCGACAACAGCAACCCGTTGTCGCAGAGTATCTGGCGTGCTCTTCTCACTGCGGATCTGGGGTGGCGTGATCGGCTCGGCCGGATCGTTCCCCTGCCACCGACTGCTTTCGGGGAATTCCACCAACTCTGTCTGTCCGAGCGGGACGCCGGGGAGTCAGGCCAAAGGCGTGCCCGCGGTGTCCACTACACGCCGGTGTCCGTGGCCGACTACCTGACTGTCCGCGTCCTTGATCGACTCCTGGCACCCCAGGATGTTGGGATGCCGTTGCGAATCCTCGATCCATCCTGCGGAGGCGGAACCTTCCTGCTGGCTGCTCTGCGTTACCTACTGCAACAACGCGGCAATCCCTGCCCTCAAGAAACCCTGGAGCTGCTCGGGGCATCTCTGTTCGGGAGCGACATCGACCCACAGGCGATTGTGGCAACCCGGCGTGCCCTGTTGCTGGCGGTCTGGGACGCCCTTCGTGCATCAGGCAACGAGGCCCTTGATGGAGGTTTGCGGGTGCCGGACCTTCGGCAGAACATCGTGTGCCAGGACTTCCTCGCCTCCAGCGACTCGCTCAGTCAGTTTCATGCCATCCTGGGTGGCCCGCCGTTCGTCCGCATCCACGAGATGTTACGGATTGACCCCGACCGTGTGGAGCAATACCGGACCAAGTACCGCACCGCTCAGTCAGGCCAGTTCGACCTGTTCATGCCCTTCTTCGAGGAGGCCATCCATCGCTTGGCCGAGGGCGGCTGGCTAGGTTGGAGTGTGGCCAGCACCTTCCTCCGTACATCTTCAGGGCGGCCTCTCCGCTCACTCCTCGGCGGCAGCTGTGCTGTCCACGAGTTGACGGAGTTCGAGGACAGCAAGGTCTACCCGGATGCCGTCACGCAGATCGTCTTGGTGTTGCTGGAGAAGGGCCGGCGACAAGTGTCCTGCCGGCATGCGTGGATTACAGGCACCGGCGGGTTACGAGACAAATTGACCACCCTGTGGTCTGGGGGAGACCATCACCCGAATGTCATAGTTCGGGAGTTGCCTACCTCTGCCTGCCTTTCCGGCGACTGGTCGTTCGGCTCTGCCACTGAGAGGTCACTGCTGGATCGCATCCAAGACGCTGGGACGCCGCTGGGACGATTGCCCATTTCGATCTGTCAGAGCTTGGTCACTGGGGCCGATCCCGTCTTCCTGTTCCGCCGTGGTGGCTCGACGGAGGACGGTCAGACGTTGGTGCAGGGTCGCGACCAAAGCTATGCCGTCTTTGTTGAGTCAGTTCTACTGCGGCCGGTTGTTCGCAACCGGGATATCAAGGGGTATGGACGACTGTCCTCCCGCACGGTCTGCCTGACGCCCTATGATCGCTCCGGCCGGTTGCTCCCAGAGTCGGTACTTCGCGATAGCCATCCCCTCGCGTACCAGTATCTTCTGAAGCATCGCGAAACCTTGGTCCGACGCCGCGGTATCAGGCCGCACGAGTGGTACGCCCTTCGTTCGCCGTCCTGTCTGACGCTTGCCGCAGGCCCACGAGTGTTGTTGAAGCTCATCTGTTCGGGTGGCGACTTCACGATGGACCAGGAAGGGCGGTATCTCGGCCATGCCGGGACTCTGATGCTTGCGGCCGATCAACAACGGGTCGATCTATTCTATCTGCTCGGCGTGTTGAACACCCAGGTGTTCTGGTTTTTCGTGCGTCAGACGATGCCGACGATGGGCCACGGACGCCATGTCCTGCGGCGGTCCACTCTGCGACGTTTTCCTCTTGTGGTCAGTGATCCGAGCCGAGAACTCCGTCAGCAGATTGCCGATGCTGCCCGGGGACTTCTCGCAGACGGTGTTACCAAGGCGGCACAATCCCGATTGCTTGAACAGATCGAGCGGCAAGTAGCGGAACTCTACGGCATCGACCCATCCGAATTGTCGGCCAGTGCCCCTGACGATGAAGGAGACAGACATGCCAGACCTTCATGACCGGATGCTCCAGTCCTGGCGGGAGAATGCGGCCCGGAAGCAGGATGTCAACTTCCGTTTCTTGCGAAGCCTCAAGATGGTATCCGATCCAGACGGCATCGATGTCCTCGCCGGGGAACTGCACAAGGAGGTTTTCTCTCGGATCGACTGTACCCGCTGTGCGAACTGCTGCAAGACGATCCAGCCGGGTTTCACCGAGGAAGACATTGCCAGGATCGCGGCCCATCTCGGTATGTCCGAGGCGAGCTTCATGGCGGCCTACCTGGAGATCGACCCGGAAGAGGGTAATTATCGAACGAAGGCGGCTCCTTGCCCGTTCCTCGGCGGGGATGACCGCTGCACCATATACGAGGTGAGGCCCCAAGCGTGCCAGGACTTCCCGCACACGGACAAAGAGGGGTTCACGCGGAGGGTCTATCTCCATGTGGAGAACACCCTGTCCTGCCCTGCGGTGTACCATCTCGTCAAGGGGCTGTGGCAAACCATCCGGCGTCGGTAAGACGCAACCTCCCATCATCAAGGACAAGTCTTCCCGCCACAGTCCGTCCCTTTCTTCGAGCGGCCCACGAGGAAGGCCGTGCAACCCCGTCGTGCGGGTATCCCCTTCAAGCAAGGCATCGTGCCAACGGCCGATAAAGCAGTCATCACCGGCAGTCTCGCTTGACCGGGAGAGACCCTTCGCTAACCTTGAGTAGTGGACGTGCCGGTGAATGCACTTTGCGACCTACGGGGGCGACATCATGAAGGCGGAAACCGCGACGAGTGGAAAGCGTGAAGGGCGGACCACCGACACTGGGGACGACATCAAGATCGACAAGGAGTTCGCGGCGTTGATCCCCGCCCTCTCTGCGGATGAACTGGCCCAACTGGAGCGAAGCCTTCTTGCCGAGGGGTGCAGAGACCCGCTGATCGTGTGGAAGGGGAAGAACGTCCTCTTGGACGGTCATAACCGGCTTGCTATCTGCCGTCAGCACGACATCCCGTTCAAGCTTGAAGCCCTGGCGTTTCCCGACCGGGAAACGGCTGAGGCGTTCATCGTCAAGAACCAGCTGGGGCGGCGGAATCTGTCTCCAGAGGCCGCATCGTACCTCCGTGGCAAACGCTATCTGGCCGAGAAACAAGCTCGTGGGGGTGATCGCTCGAAGGCGAAAGCAACCGATCAAAGTGATCGGATGGAAACCGCCCAACGGCTGGCCGAGGAGTATAAGGTTGGGGAAGCCACGATCCGCCGGGACGGGAAGTTCGCCGCCGCGGTGGATTCCATTGCCGAGAACTGCGGCGAGAAGGCCAAGCAGGCCATCCTGGCTCGGGACGCTGGCCTTTCCCGCGGGACGACGGTCCGGTTGGCCAAGCTGAAGCCCAAGGATCAGCAGAAGGCGGTCCAGGAGTTTCTTGAGAAGGGGAAGTTGCCCCGTCGTACCCGAGCCAAGAAGAGAGCCACCATCACCCTGCCGACAGAGCCGAAGTCCCTTGCCGAGAAGCTGTTCCAAGGATTGGGGGCGAAGGGAAGCTCCGAAGTCCTGGAGGCTCTCGCCAAGCTCATCGAGGGACACGAGCAGAAGGAGTGAGCCTGATCGGTTGCCAATCTCTGGACGCTTCCCAACTTTCCTTCCCGATGCCCGTCAAGTCCGTTTCTCGCGGGTAGCTCTCTACGTGAACGTTCCCTTCCTCACGAGGAGAGCTACCCATGGCTCACAACCTGGCGACCGCGAACGGAAAGACCTCTTTCTTCTCCTTGCCAATTCCCACGATGGATCATCGGCCTTGCGGGTGTTCTTCACGCCGGTCCGCGTCGTCTGCCAGAACACGCTCTCCATGGCCGAGCGGCGGGGACGGGGGCTAGGTGTCAGCATCCTCCATAAGGGGAACCTGGAAGCCAAGATCAAGGAAGCCCAGGAAATCCTCGGGCTGGCTCACCGCTACTACGATGACGCTGCCGAAAAGATCAATCGGCTGGCCAGCTACTACCCCACTCCAGCTCAGGTGGCCGCCTACTTCCGGCAACTCTACCCCGATCCCGCGGAGGGCAAGGACAACAGCCGAGCGGCGAACGTCCGGGAGGAACTGCACCGGCTCTTTGAAGAGGGCATGGGGCATGATCTTCCGGAGATCAAACGGTCCTCCTGGGCGGCTTTCAACGCCTTGACTGAATTCGTGGACCACATCCGACCGAGCCGAGGGACCAAAGAGGCTGACAGGGCCAGCCGGCGGCTCGATTCCGTCTGGTTCGGCTCAGGGGCTCGCCTCAAGGAGAAAGGCTGGTCTTTGGCCCTGGAGATGTCCGGCTGCAACTGAACCGTCTCATCCCCGCTTATCGCAGGCCGTCCCTGGCGATGAGCGGGGTATTCCTTTGGTCAGGCAACTCATCGACCTGTGAGGAACGAACCATGCTGCGTGCCAATGTCGGGCTCAGCCGCAAGGTGTCCCGAAACTACAACTCGGACGGCTACACCGTCAACCTGGACGCCGAGATCAACGCTCCCCTAGACGACGCCGAGGCGGTCCTGGAACGCATCCAGGAATTGTTCCATCTAGCCGAGGAAGCCTTGGCTCAGGAAATCGACAGGGACCAGGGGGAAGCCGCCATCGGCCGTCACGACGAGGAGCGACCGGCCCACGTTGCCCAGAATACCCACCCCGGAGATCGTTCGGGCAATGGCTCGTCTCCTCGACCAGCCCCCTCGACTGGGAACGGTTCGCGGCAAGGGCAGGATGAACCAGCGAGTAACAAGCAGGTCCAGTTCCTGCTGACGCTGAGTAAACGGTTCAAGCTCTCGACCCCACAACTGGAACAGCGTATCAGCCAGATCATCGGCCGTAAGTGCGGCGTGTATGACCTCACCAAGAAGGAGGCCGCGAAGATCCTCGACCAGTTCACCAACGGCGGCGGCAACGGGCAAGAGGCAAGGTAGTTCTGTCTGGCTGAGAGGTGTACTCATGAACGACCGACCTCACTGGAGCTACAGTTCGATCAGCCAATTCCTGGCCTGTCCCCTTCGCTACTACTTCCAACGGGTGATAGGCCTCCCTGCCACGACGGTCAGCAGCGGGCTCGTCCTCGGGTCGGCAGTGCATCATGCTCTGGCAGAATACCACCGTGGCCTCCAGGCAGGCCAGCCTGTGAATAGGGGCTGTTTGCATGACGCCCTTGTGAAAGGATGGGAGCATCGAGAGGCCGAGGGCACGGTCATCTTCAAGAGTGGCGACAGCAAGGATGACAGCATCGCCCTGGGGGCCGCCTTGGTTGACGTGTACCTTCAGGAGCCGCCGCCCGAGAAAATCGTGCAGGTGGAGCAGGCGATCATCGCTCCGATGCACAACAGTCAGGGGGAAATCCTGGAGACGCCGCTTATGGCTGTGGCTGATCTCATCACTACGGTGTCTGACGGGCTGAAGGTCCACGAATTCAAGACAAGCGGGCGGGCGTATTCGGAGACGGAGGCGGACACGTCGCTTCAACCGACCTGTTACGTGAACGCTGTGCAAGAGATCTTCGGGGAATCGACGAGGGTGGAATACACGGTCCTCGTCAAGACCAAGACGCCCAAGGTGCAACGATTGGAAGCGGTTCGGCATGAAGAAGATCTGGGCCGACTCGGTGACATCGTTCAAACCATCGAGCGTGCCGTCCAGGCCAGGGTATTCTACCCGGTCGCATCGCCCTTGAACTGCTCGTCTTGTCCCTACCGCCAACCATGCCGGAAGTGGGGAAGAACGCCAAGAATCCCACTGAAGATGGTTTCCTCCCATGAAGGCGAACCATGCTGACTGAACTTCACCGAAAAGGAGGCTGTCTCTGCCAACTGGCCCAGGAAGGAGCGGTTCGCTGTCCTCTCATCGTCCGGCCCACCAGCGAGGATGTGATTACAGGACATCTCACTCATGCTCTCCGAATCCTCAACCCGCGACACTGGCTGTCCGATCTTCTGAATGCGTCTCTGGGAGTGGAACGGTTCCGGCGGCAAGTCTACCGCAAACTTCGGATTGAGCCGTGGGTGAACAAGCCCCGGTTTCCCCGCGAATGGCTGCCCTGGGACGAGGGCTCAACACAGGTCGATCTGGAGATCACTTGGGAGAACCCACCTACCACCGTCTACGTTGAGGCAAAGTACGCATCGGACCTGTCGCCTCACACGTCTGGAGATGACGGCCGATCTGGGTACTCATCAGACCAACTCAGCCGGTGTGCCCGAGTCGGACTCTGGGAGTGCGGCTACTATCGAGAAGAACGTCTCTTCGAGCAGGGCCAACGTGATTTCGTCCTGGTCGTCCTGAGCCCGGTAGGAAACCACGCCCTCGTCCAGAAGTATGGGGACACACATCGGCTCAAGACCGATCTACCATCCGGCCATCTGCTGGAAGCACTCCCTCGCAGTCCGTTCATCGGACAACTGAGTTACTGCCGCTTACGGCAGGTCTTGACTCAGAGGGTTCGCTTCTACACCCGTCCAGAACGGCAGGCTGTTAAAACGCTGGACGACTATTTGGCGTTCAAGTCTTCGACCGTCCCTGATCGGACCAGACGGACTCCGGGTTTCAGCCTTCCCCTGGTGGATGGCGGATAGGTTGAGAAATGACCATCCTGGTTCGCCCACCGGGATGAACTTCGTCGAGGGTCCTGGTGCATGCACCGGGCCTCACAGTTGATTTCCAGGCTTCTGGTGGGGGACGACGCGAAAGTCTCAAGGAGTTCATCTCATGACAAGACGACGCTGGACCAGTCGAGACATCGGACTGCTGAGGGAACGATACCCTGTCGAGGGACCTGGCAAGCTCACCGAGGAACTCGGGAGAAGTGAAGACTCCATCAGCAGCTTCGCCCGGCGTTGCGGGTTACGGACCCCAAGACAACCGTACCGGCGAAGAGGCCGACAATCTCAAGAGGCGTTGGTTGGACCCGATCTGAGCGAGTGACAGAAACCTGGAAGTCGCCTGGCTCCGAGCAAAGTCCTGATTCCTGACCCACTGCCGACAGAGCTGTTGAGTACAATCCCCTTCGAGTCCAGCGTACCAACGCGGGATGGGGGATGCACTCATGAGAGCGACTGGTCGGACAATCACCGGGAAAGACCGCGAACCAACCCACCTGCCTGAGTTGCCGGTGGAACCGGAAGCCTATCAGCAGTTGTACTCCTTCAACTGTGGCGTCGATGATTATATGGAGGAGACGGCTGATTGGCAGACCCTCCGTATACCACCCGGCTTGCCGGAGGAGGAGGTCTACCGGCGTCTCCCTGCGGCACCCGATTTCGAGTACGGGGGCTACTTGACAAAGAGCCGTATCCGCTTCCTGAAGTGCGACGAAGATCGGGCCAGTACGCGGATGTCGAGATCTTGCACGTTCCACAGTCACCCGACAGATTCCCCATACGCAGACCTTCCGTCCATGACGGACGTTTACTCCTTTCTGGCGTTCCGTCACGTCCGGGCTGTTACCGTAGGGGCAACGCAGCTGTGGGTTTTCGACAAGACCAAGGCGACGCTGGCCATCGTCCAGAAGCTGGCAACCTGGGCAGAGGCAAACCAGTTGCAGGAGGTCCGCCGTCTGGAGAAGGAGGCCCCGCATGCCTGGCAGGAGCCCTACATGAGGCTGGTCCTGAAAAAGCTCGGGTTGGTTTGGCCGAACAAGAGGCAGGGGCTTGAACGGGACTGGCCCGAGATGCTGCAAAGCACCCTCCAGGTCAGGGTCCGCGTGTTCCCCCGCACTATCTGAACGAAGAACATCATGGTGACACCAAGGAAAACGACAGCAAGGGACAAGCCACTCCCTTCCGACGTGAGGAACCCAAGACCTGAATCAGACCGGAGGCTTCGTCAAGCAGATCGGCTGGCGAGGGTACTGAGGGTGCTGCAACTCTTGTTGAGCCGGGGCCGCTGGAACGCCCGGGATCTCGCTGGGGAACAAGAGGTTTCCGAACGAACGATCTACAGGGACATGCAAACTTTGGAGCTTGCAGGCGTCCCGGTGGAGTTCGACCAAAAGGACAAGTGCTATCGCATCCGCCAGGACTTCCGTTTCCCGGTCCCGAACCTTACAGATGAAGAGGCCGTAGCCCAGGGAACGGCAGCCGCCATCACCGCGGGGCCGGGCCTGGACATCAACCAGGGAGCCAGGGCGGTAAGCCGGAAGCTGGCGGCATCGGCCAAGGGGGACATTGCCCAGCTATTAGCCGATGCGGAAGAGTTGATCGCTGTCCTGGACCTGAAGCTGGCGGACCACTCGCGGCACCGCGAAATCGTCCGGACGGTCCAGTGGGCCTTGGTGAAGCGTAAGCAGCTGGCCGGCACCTACCGCAGCCCCTACGAGGCCCAGGACGTGAAGGTGCAGCTGCACCCTTACCGCCTCTGTCTGGTCAAGGCAGCCTGGTATGTGATCGCCCAACCAGCCGACGAGGCATCACCACGGACCTACCGGGTTGCTCGGTTCAAGACGTTACGGATGACGGACAGCAACGCACAGGTTCCCGCAGACTTCGACTTGAAGGCGTACTTCGGAAATGCCTGGGCGGTGTACCGAGGGGAGCAGTCGTATGATGTGGAGATCGTGTTCACCAAGGAGGCGGCTGCCACGGCGACCGAAGTCGTTTGGCACCACACCCAGAAGGCCCGCCGTCACAAGGACGGCCGTGTCACGCTGACGTTCCAGGTGGATGGGCTCAACGAGATTGTCCGCTGGATGCTGGGCTGGGGGAACCGGGCTGTGGTTGTTCAGCCGGTTGAGTTGAAGAACCTGATTGTGGAGCAGTTCCGGTCCGCTTTGCAAGTCTACGAGACGGGGCCAGGCGTCCAATGATCCCCGAGTCGGAAGTCAACTGCGTCTACCTGGCGGCAATGTTAGAAGGCCGCCACCCCGAGGTGTTCAAAGGACTCCGGGAGACACTGACCGCGTACGGGGTCGAGGTCCGTTATCTTGCGGATGTCCGCGACGTGTGGATTCGTGACTACGCCCCTATCCAGGTCACGGCTCGGGCCTTGGTGAAGTTCCGTTACACCCCAGACTATCTCAGCGGCCACGAACACCTGATTACCGGCGAAGACGTGGTGGAGGCTTTCCGCGACCTGGGCCGGTGCCATCGCTCCGAGATCATCCTGGACGGAGGAAACGTCGTCGGGTGTCGCGGCAAAGCCATTCTGACTGACAAGGTGTACAAGGAGAATCCGGGTTGGGATCGGCCGCAGCTTCGCAGGCAGCTCTGGGAACTCCTCCAGGTCGATCAACTCCTCATCATTCCCAAGGAACCCTACGAGCCCATTGGCCATGCGGACGGGATGGTCCGATTCCTCGACGAACAGACCGTCCTGGTGAACGACTATTCGACCGTGGACCCCTCGTTTCATGACCGCCTCACAAGGGTGCTTCGGCAGCACCGGCTCCAGATCGAGACAGTCCCCTACTTCCTGGAAGGCCAGTCCAGGGCGGGGATTCCCTCGGCGGTCGGGAACTTCGTGAACTTCCTACAGACGGAAAGAGTGATCGTTGTCCCGGTCTACGGGACAGGCCATGATGAAGTCGCTTTGAGGAAGCTGGAGTCGCATTTCCCAAGTCTGCCCATCGTTACCCTGGGCTGCACCGACCTGGCTCGGGACGGTGGCGTCCTGAACTGTGTATCGGCGTCTTACTGCATTTCCCCAAGAATTCCGCAGCACTGACCGACTCCTGGCAGAGCCCTTCGCCACAATAAGGCGACTGCAAGCCTGACTCCGGTTAGGCTGAGTCGCCAGGGTACGGTTGCAAGGCAGGCGTTTGAAGGCCGGCCTTTGGCCGAACCAGCGAAGGAGAAACAACCATGCAAGACGACAAGAGGGACGACTACGACCTGGGCCGCGAAATCGAGCGGTCTTGGCTCCTGCGAGGTGAGTACGACAAAGTCTTTGAGGCACAAGGCACCGCCTACATGATCTTCGGCGGCATTGTCGTGGTGAGCGTCGTCCTGGGCTTCTTGCTCAACGCTCTGGGCATCTGGTGAACTGACAAGAACGGCTGTTGGCAATTACTGGTTATGCCAATTGAGCGAACCCCGATGTCATCGCACTTGTCCTGAGGAGGCCAACTGCCGGGGAATCGCCATGTTCACCGTCCACGAACTGACGCTGTTCCATTTCGACGGCGAACTGGTTTATCCGAAGCCTGTGGAGGCCATCAGTCTCGGCCTGTTTACCACCGTACAGCAGGCCGAGCACTTCTTGTCCGCCCAGCTGGCGTCACACGAGGCCTTGTGGAGATCCGAGACGTTCGCCTGTCTGACCTTGGAGGAGACCGTCGTGGACTCAAGGCGTCGTTTTCTACGCCGGCGATTCTATGACGCAGCGGGAGAGTTCAATGGAGAAATCAAGGTGGACCAGCTACGCAAGCCCTTCCACGGAAGGGAGCCGGCCACGTGTCTATTCTGCCAGGGCGAGTTGGTCCAGTTCCTTCACCAAGAAGAACTTCAAGTCGGAATTGTCGCGGGGCTTCCGTTGTCTCCTGCCGAAGTTGCTGGCTTCCAGCAAAGCTGGGAAGTACTTGGCGACGAGGACTGTTACCTCGTCCTAATGGGAGAAGAGGATCACGTTCACCTCCGGGAGTGCGAAGTTTTCAGACCGGCGGGACATATCGACACCCGGACAAGGGAGTTGCTCATGTCCCGCTTTCAAGGCATTGGAGCCGTGGATGAACGATAAATGGGGTGCTGTGATGAATGACCGACGTGGGTTCTTGAAGACAACTCTTGGGTTGGCCGTGAGTGCCAGTTCTGGTCTTGGGTCGCCCCCGGTCCACGATCACAGGGCACGCATTGCCCCCGCTACGCCGGAGCAGATGGCATACGAGCAAGTCCTGGCTCAGAGTTGGTGTCTCCAATACCTTGGCCTGCCGCGAGACTGGTCAGTCGTGGAGAAGGGGTTCCATCCCTTCTCTCCCGAGCGGGTCGTGATCCTTACATCGGACCATCACTTAAAGCTCGGCCGAACCCTGACGGACGCCAAGAAGCAGATTTGGTCGCGGATCGAGGCTTGGTTCGTGTCAATCCGAGGCCCCTTGATGCCGCCTGCCAAGTTCGACCTACTTCTGGCATTCGTTGATCACATGGCAGCTTATTACCAACGGCCTGATCTCGAGGAATACTGGGCGTTTCGATTGACCCAGCGTGAACAGCTCGGTTCGTGTGGCCTCGGCCGGGGCTTTGGGCTGGTCCATCAGTTTCAACTCGATGATGTCGTCAAGACGACCAATGGCAAGGTGGACTGGTGGTTGTTCCTTCTGCCGGAGGGAGCAAACTACGAAAGCCTTGACGACAAGCCGGTTCATCTGTTGATCGGTCACGTCTTCGATCAGCGAAGGATCGGCTTGGAGTATCGTGTCTGGGAGTTAACCGCCAGGCTGGCTCGGCGTTCATTCGGACAGCCAGACAACGCGGATGGAATAAGCTTCAGCCTCTTGGAAGTGGCCAACATGGATAGGATTTCCGCTGCACGGTTCCTTAACTACCAACTGGCCCTCTGTCTGAATGAGGATAAGAAGCAGTGACCAAGGAACCCCTCATCTGGCCCTATTACGGGGAACGTAGCGGGATCGTCATGAGCCGAGTCATGGCGATGGTCAAAGTGGTCTTGTCGAGCCAGCAAGGTCCACTGACCCGCCGGCAATACAAGCGGAAGCTGGAGGGCCATCTTTCGGCCACGTTTGGTGACTTGATGCTTGCGAAGCTGGCAGCTCTCAATGGCCTCGAAGAAAGGGAACGTTGGGAGAGGCTTCGCGTGGAGGATCGATTGGAAAACCAGCTGCCGTGTCTCCTTCTTTGCCCGGTGAAGGATTTCACGAACCGAGCGAAGGCAGCCCACGAGGTTCTTGACAATCTCCGAAGCGAGGAGCAAGACCTTCGCCGATGGGCCACGAAATGCCTAAGAATGGACGGCGTGAAGGAAGTTCGCCATCTGACCAGGAATGCAGCCGACGAGTTCTTCTCCTGGGCAAGTTACGTGATCGACCATACGTTTCTTGAGGTGGAGGCCTGGGAAACCAGGCAACAGCGACCTAAAGCCCGGAATCCTCGACAGACGGCGGTCAAGTGATGGAAACCCTATGAAGCTAACCGTCCATCGTGGCAGCAAGGAGATAGGCGGCTCCTGTATCGAGCTGACGACGGCTACGACGCGGCTCGTACTCGATCTCGGTCTGCCCTTGGTGGACGCCAACCGCGATCCCTTCAACGGCAGAGCTGCCCTTGCAAAGCCCCTGGGCGACTTGAAGGCCACGAAGGTCGTTCCGGCCGTACCGGGCTTGTTTGACACGGACACCTCTCCACCGGACGCCATTCTGCTTAGTCACGCTCACTTGGACCACGCAGGGTTGTTGCATCTCTCCCGCCCGACAGTGCCGATCTATGCCACCAAGGGGACCAGCAAGGCGATGCTGGCCGCTGCGGTATTCGCTGGGCAGAAAGAACTCGACAGGGAGCGGTTCCGTGAAGTGGTCAGCAGACAGCCCTTCCAGGTAGGAGATTGTCGGGTCACACCCCTGGCCGTTGACCACAGCATCTTCGGCAGCGTGGCGTTCCTGGTCGAAGCTGGCGGGAAAGTCCTCCTCTACAGCGGCGACTTGAGGAACCACGGCCGGAAGCCAGGCATGATGCGGGAGCTGTTGGATAAGGTGAGGGAGCGGCGGGTGGATGTCCTGGTGATGGAAGGCACTCACTTCGGCTCCGACAAGGAACAGGGCATCACGGAGTTCGAACTGGAGGAAAGGGTTGTCAAGCTGGTCCAGACGGCTCCCGCCCTCGTCCTGGCTTGCTTCTCGGCCCTGGACCTGGACCGACTTGTGACCCTGTACCGCTCGGCCCAGAGGACCGGACGCATCTTCGTGGCGGACGCGTACACGGCCTTCGTCTTGCACCTGGTCGGAAACCAGGTCAAGGTCCCCAGGCCGACCAGAGAAAACGGCATCCGTGTCTACTTCAATCGCTCCTTCGAGCGGCGGAACATCGAGAACCTTCAGGCCAAGTTCCGGCCGGACCAGATCGAGTTGTCGGAAGTCCTGGCTGAGCCGAAGCGACACCTGATGGTATTCCGGCCGTCGATGACAGCCCTCGACTTCCAGGAGAAGCTGCCGCACCGCTCCCGCTGCCTGTACTGTTACTGGAAAGGTTACTTGGTCAGACAGGATTGGGTTACACTTCAGGAACAACTGGCCCAGGTTGAAGGCGACTTCATCCCGGCCCATACGAGCGGGCACATCTACATCGCCGACCTCATTGCCTTCGTGAAGGCGGTCGCTCCTGGGAAGGTGATTCCGGTGCATACGTTCGAGCCTCAGGCGTTCCGGGACCACTTCGATAACGTCCTACTTCTGGCTGACGGCCAACCGGTAGAAGTCTGACCGAGTAGAAACAGGCTGGTCCGGCAGCCGTGAAACCGTTACCTATCGAAGTACTCGAACACCTTGGTGAATCGCAGCTGCTTGTCCTTCTCCAGAGTCACATCCAGGCACGCGATCTTCCGAATATACCTGGACACGCCCTTCTCGACGACCAGCCGCTGGGCAAGCTGGCTCGTCGTCTCCAGGATTTCCTGACGCAGATCACTCCTCGGGTTGTAGTTGCTGATGACGATGTAGAGGTCCATGACCGGCCCCTGGGCATCGGTCCCGCCACCAGCGGAATCCGGCAGTTTGAACCGATCTGGATAGTGCCGGCGTAGCCGAGACAACTGAGCAGGAGTGACCAGTTCCGCAGCGTACATCAACAGCTGCACTAGGGCATAGAAGGGGTTCTTGTCGTTGCCTACCTTCACCTCCGCAATGCCCGGCAGCTGGTCGTGAGCATTCGCCAGGAGCCAGTCGAGACGCCGAACTCGGATCGAGGGGTCATCGTTCTCGAAGAAAGCGTTGCCTGTCGTTCGGGCCGGGACGAGTTCACGATCCACGAAGACAAAATCCAGGTCCGGATTGTCAACGACACGGGCGGTGCCAGCAGCCTTGAGAAAGGCAGTCAAGGAGAGCGTGCCGCCGATCCTGTCGATGCCCTGTGGATCGGGAAGCTCTTTCCGGGGCGGACGGTCCGGGTAGAACGGCTCCTCGACGTTCGAGTACTCACTGAACCGTTCGACGCTCCTCTGGAAAAGCTCAGCCAGAACCGCCGGATTGTGATCCCGTCGAGCTTCTTCGGCCATCGCCAGGTGGCATTCGAGAGAGCAGAAGAGATCGAACATCCCGTACAAAGATCGCAGACTCGTCACAGGGATCTTGGAAGCTACGGCGGCCATGGAAACCTCCTTCATGTCTACACGTTGATCAGGAACAGATGGTATCGAGCTTCGCTGTCCGCAGTGGGTCAGCGAGTAATCGTCTTCAAGAAGGTTGCAGGATCGGGATGGGAAAAAAGAAGAGGAGCGACGAACGCAAGGACGCTCCTTAGGGGCCGGCCAAGGCCACTCCAGAACGTACCTTGACCACGCTCCCCGTACGGGGAGCGTGGTCAAGGCACTGTTCTGGAGTTTCAAGAGCGTGTTACCGCTCAGGTTGGCCGTTCCTAAGGAACAGAGTCTTGATGCTCACGCATCACTCAGGTTGTATCGGGGCTGATTCTCGGCCCCGGTGTAGGTCCTGTCGCGTTCCTCAACAAATTCCCAGGTCAACCGCCCGGCACCGTGCCGGACTACCAGAAATAGTCTACCAGGAACGACATCGGCGGCCAGACCGTGGAGGCAGCGTGGCCAGGGTATCGTCAGCGGGCGGGTAGCCGCCGTGATACTGGAATTCCCTGGTGAGAGGTCCGGAAACGTGAAGACACTGGCCGAGTTGCAGGCGGAATGTACAGCCCTGGGGATCAAGGTCGAAGTTGATGGACGCTCCAGCAAGGAGCCCTTCATCGCGGCCCTTCGAGCGTATTACTGGCAGAAGGACCACCCGGGGCAGCCGCTCCCGGCCCAGGTGATGCCGATGCTGCTCAGCGATTGGGCAGATTTGACTTCCGACCAGGCCCAAGAGATCGAGCAGGACAACCACGCCTGGATCGTGCAGCCGAAGCTTGATGGCATCCGGGCCCTACTGCACGTCGAGAAAGCCGGCATCCGGATCACGAGCCGCTACGTCAGCGAAACCACCTTCCGGCCCAGCGAATTCCAGGCAAACCTGCCACACCTGACCCACGGACTCTTGGGGCTGGTCGGGACAATCCTGGACGGTGAACTCGTTTGCCCCGTCGCTGCCATCGACACCGGTAGCACAACCACTGCGACCGCCCTGCAAGCAGCAGTCGCTATCTTGTCCACCACGCCAGAGAACGCCCGGCGTGTCCAGGAGCGACACGGGGTCCAGCTCCGGTTCCACGTCTTCGACATCCTTCAGTCTCGAGGGAAGGACGTGACGCCGCTGGCACTGCTGGACCGGATGGACCTCTTGGCCCAGGCACTTCAGGATACGGATAATCCCCATCTGGAAATGGTGCCGAGCTTCGTGGTCGGCAAGGCCGCTGTTCACCGCAGCATCATCCAGGCTGGCGGCGAGGGTTCAGTCTGGAAACGAGTGGACCAACCGTACCAGCCGGGGCGAAGGGTCAAGCACTGGATCAAGAGGAAAACCGGCATCGAGGTCGAAGTCTTCGTCAGCGGCTTCAAGCCGGGCAACAACGGTCACACCGGAATGGTCGGTGCCGTTGAATTTAGTACCCGGCAAGCGGACGGTTCCTCGGTGCCCGTCGCCTGGGTGAGCAGCTGGACTGACGACGAACGACGGGCCATGACTCATATCGGTGCGGCCGGCGAGATCACACTGAACCCGACCTACCTCGGTCGTAAGGCGTTGATCGAGGGGCAGGACCACGCTGCCAAGTCTCGTCGCATCCGTCACGCCAGAATCCGGCAGTGGCTGGTCAACTGACCCGCCCTTCCGGGATGACCTGACGCCCGTCCCGCCAGACTGAAAAAGTTCTCCTCGTCCATTGACGGGTTGGCTCGGTCGGGGGATAATACCTTCAACAGATTCTCGGCCGCATCCCCTACCACGCCGCAAGGTGTTCTTGGGGCAAGGCAGCTCAATAAGGCGACGGGCTGTCCCAGGTGGTGAGCGGGAGCGTTTGCGAGACACTGTTGAATCCTGCGAGCAACACGGGGCTTCCCTCCTCGTGCGTGTGGCATTCATCAGCCTACAGGTGCTTGAAGCACCAAGGCTGATGCTACATGAAGAGGGATCACACCTCCAAAGGCCCCGGTCGCCGGTCGTCATCACGACCACCCATCCCCGCCCTTGCCGACGCAAGGGAACCCCGACCAACCTCTCGTCCTGCTTCGGCGAAAGTGCCGAGCATCGTCGTCTCTGACGACCTGGCTCCGAACGACGCCCACCCCCTAGCGGGTATCACGGCAGAGTGCCGTGTGGCGGAACGGGTGCGTACCGTCGCCGTCGTGCTGGCCAAGCTCGCCCGCAGGCGTCAGGGCAGCAACGAATTCGCGGATAAGGAGGGTCGGTAATGGCCAAACACAAGAAACGTACCGTGCAGGATCGCCCCCTGCGGATCGCGGGCTACATCAGGGTCTCGTCGCAGCGGCAAGCCAGCGAAGGTGACAGCCTGATCGCCCAGCGACACGAGATCGAGCAGGAAGTGGACATCCGCAAGCGGCGGGAGAACTGGAAGGTCGCCAAGGTGGGTTTCTACACCGAGGCTGGAAAATCCGCGAAGGATCAGAACCGGCCGGAACTGCTGCGGCTCAAGCAGGACATCGAAGCTGGCGAGATCGATGTCGTGATCTGCATGAAACTGGACCGGATTACCCGGAGCCTGAGTGACTTTGTCGAACTGTGGGAGTTGTTCGAGAGCCGCAACGTCAACGTCATCAGCTTGCGGGAACAGTTCGACACCTCGACCCCGAGCGGTCGGGCCATGCTCCGGATGATTATCGTCTTCGCGGAGCTGGAAAGGGAAATGACCGCCGAGCGAACCTTCGACACCATGAAGGATCGTGTCGAGCGGGGGCTCTGGAATGGTGGTTTCGTCATCGGGTACAAGTCCGACCCGACGGAGCCGGGCAAGCTGCTCGTCGATCCCGAGTGGGCCGACATCATCCGCCGGCAGTTCTTCGATGCGTTCGAGGAGCTTGGCTCTGCGGGGAAGGTACTCCGCAAGCTCCACAAGCTGGGCCTCCGCTGTCCGGTCTGGACCTCCCGATCCGGCAAGGTGCGGGGCGGCAAGCTGTTCACCAAGCAGCAGGTCATCGCCATCCTGCGGAACCCTCTGTACATCGGCCGCATCAAGTGGGGCGAGACGTTCAAGGACGACTGCCACGAGCCGCTCATCGGCAGAGAGCAGTTCGAGCGAGTTCAGCGGGTCCTGGGCGAGACGACCAAGCACCGCTGCAACCACCAGTCCATTCGTGGCCGCAGCTACCTCCTGCGGGGGCTGGTTCGGTGCGGCTGTGGTGCCCAGATGACCCCGGCCGGGGCTCATGGACACGGAGGGAAGTACCACTACTACGTCTGCACCAAGCAAGTTCACGAGGGCGGCAAGGTTTCGTGTCAGGCTCCGCGGTTCCCTGCCGAGGCCCTGGAGATCGCCGTCCTCGAACGGATTCGTGTCCTGGCCGCGATGGAAGAAGCCAGAGATCGAATCGTGCAGGAAGCCCTGAAGGTCATCGCCGAGGAGGCCAGCCGGGTCCAGAGCGAAGAAGAAATCCTCCGGCGGCAACTCGGGAGGGTTCGCGGAGACATCGGCCGACTGGTCGGGGTCTTGAAAACGCTTGGGGCGACCGCTCTCATGAGCATCCAGGAGGAACTGGCCCGGCTGGAGCAGGAGGAGCGAGGGCTGGACGTGCAGCTTCAGGAGGTGAGCAAGCGGAAGGACCCGCTCGACCAGATCAGCTCTCAGGCCCGGCAGTTCGTCGAGACGTGGAAGAACGTGGGGCAGCTGCTGGACCAGGCTGACGCCGAGGAACAGCGGCTCATCCTCCAGCACTACGTCGAGGTGATCGAGCTGCGGGCGACGGACAGCAAGGGGAAGGTCGGCACCTACGCCCTGCGTCTGTTCCCAGAGGCACGTCCGTTCACCTGCCAGGGTGTTGAGTCAAAAAAAGCTGAGGGACCCGCCACCCACTCGCCCAGGGGCGGGTCCCCTTTGTTAACCCTCGACGGTCAGGTTCTTGAAACCGTCGGAAAAGCTCCCCGAGTAGGATTCGAACCTACAACAAACCGGTTAACAGCCGGTTGCTCTACCGTTGAGCTATCGGGGAAGGGGATGGTTGGTGGGTTTATCTTAGCGGAAAACGCCAAGAGGACAAGAGGAGTTCGGATTTCAGGGGTAAGCAGGTAAGCGGAAGTTCCGCGGGAGCTCGTATTTTTTGTGAGTTCGGCGCTTCCGGGGGTTGGATAGATGGTCGGGACGGATACGAAGCAGGTAATGATATTTATGCGTCACTAATTACTTGTGCCATCGCAGCTGGGAAGCGGGGGCCGTCTTGCGGAAAAAAACGCAGGCCGCTTCCCAGTGGGAAGCGGCCTGGCGTGTCACCTGTTCAAGCAAAGCACTTGCTTACGCTGCGTGCTCCGGTATTTTCGGACCGCCGTAATAGCCCGCTCATTGGGTCAGTTTGGGAGCCGCGAACGTGATCACCGGCGGCCCGCTCGACGTGTCGGTGCCAGCGGGCTTGATGCTATTCGTCAAGAAATACAGGCTGGGGTCCACGTAGCCGCTGGGTTGAATAATGATCTCTTTATTCTTATCATTAGTGGGCATTAGCTTTACGGATACGAAACTGACGATGTTGTATTCCACGTTGGTGCCGCTGCCAGGGCCAGGCGTGTAGCTGTTGCCGGGGGTGGAATTATAAGCCCGGAAGAGCGGCATGATGAAATTGTCGCCGGTGTAATTGTTGATCTCCATCACGGTGCTAGCTTGGAAGCCCACTTCGCCATACCAGTTCCAGGCTGTATCGACGCGCACCGATATGTTACCTATCGTGATAAAACCTTTGGGATCATAGCCCAAGTTGGGATCGTAACCAGTCAGGGGCAGGTTCCCTTTATCTACAAGGCTTTGGATCTCGCTGGCGGTCAAGCCATCGCGGATCCAACCCCATACGGTGCTGGCCCCTTCTTGCTTTTTGGCGTTGGTCAAGTTGAGCAAGCCGAAGTTGCCTCTATATTGATCGCTGGCGGGATAGGCGCGGAGCACGGGATTGCCGTCGGCATCCGTAAGCCCGCCGCTGCCTGGCGCTCCCCCCGTTTGCAGGAAATTCTGCCAGTGCATGACATCGTAAGCAACGGGCAACAAGCGGGCATTGACGCCGGGGACGGGTTGGAAGCCCTGGATGTGTCCCGTGTAGATGGTGGCGCGGGCGTCCGCCGCCAGCTCGACGTTGTTGACGCCAATCACCTTCGAGAAGGTGGTTTCCACCGGCGAATTTTGCAGGCTATCGCGGCGCACGCGAACTCGGACCGAATTGGGAAATAGATTCTGGGGCGGATTGGGATCGTAGTTGCCATTGGCATCGATACGGCCCACTTCAATATCGTCATCGCGCAGGTTCAGCTGCGACACCTCGCCCGCTTGATTGAGCTGGGCGAAGTTTTTGGCGGTTCGCCTGGCGGCGATGATGGCGTCGCCCCGAATCTTGTTTTTTTGCGTCTGACTGGGAGCAACCGCCCACAACGCATAGGGGTCCATCAGCTCATGCACGCCGGCCAGTGAGGCGGCATCCGCAGTATTCTGTAATTCGGATTGTGTCACCGTTAGGAAGCCAATGTCCACCACGAAGGCGACCACTCCCAGGATAGGGACCATCAATACCGCCATAAGGGGCATGATGGCCCCCCTGCGCTGGGGATTCGCGTTGTTACGATTCATGATGTTTTCCCTTCCAAAAATGATGGAATACTGCTGGACGGGAATTTGCATCATTGGCATCTCGACGGGATTAGTGCCAATTTGTGGTAGGCCCCAGTCTTTCTCATGCTTTGGGGTTGTCTACCATCGTGAAGCAAAATGGAGCGCCCACTCTTCCTTAGTGGATAGTCGTCTTCCAAACCGACATCCGCCAAAATTTCTGAATTTACTCGGGAAGCAGAGACCAGGGAACGATTGGCTGGCTTTAGGCCGTTGGGCTGTCGTCGCTAAGCCTCCTCATGGTGGTAGTGATGCTCTTTTTTGCGGCTGGGAAGCCGGGGCCGTCTTGCCAGAAAAAAACGCCAGGCCGCTTCCCATTGGGAAGCGGCCTGGCGTGTCATCGACCCAAGAAATAGGTCAGCCCGCTCATTGGGTCAGTTTGGGAGCCGCGAACGTGATCACTGGCGTCCCACTCGACGTGTCGGTGCCAGCGGGCTTGATGCTACTCGTCAAGAAATACATGCTCGGGTCCACGAAGCCGCTGGGTTGAACGAGGACCTCCTTATTCTTGGCATTGGTGGGCATCAGCTTCACAGACACGAAGCTGACGATGTTGTATTCCACGTTGGTGCCGCTGCCAGGGCCAGGCGAGTAGCTGCCACCGGGGGTGGAATTATAAGCTCGGAAAAGCGGCATGACGAAATTGTCGCCGGTGTATTTATTGATCTCCATCACGGTGCTGGCTTGGAAGCCCACATTGCCGTACCAGTCCCATGCCGAGTCCACCCGATTGCCTGATTGATCGAAGCCTTTAGGATCATAGCCCAAGTTGGGATCGTAACCAGACAGGGGCAGGTTCCCTTTATCCACAAGGAATTGGACTTCGCTGGCGGTCAAGCCATCGCGGATCCAACCCCATACGGTGCTGGCCCCTTCTTGTTTTTTGGCGTTGGTTAAATTGAGCAAGCCGAAGTTGCCTTTATACGATGAACTGGCGGGATAGGCGCGGAGCACGGGGTTGCCGTCGGCATCCGTAACGCCGCTGCTGCCTGGGGCCGACCCTGTTTGTAGGAAATCCTGCCAGTGCATGACATCGTAAGCGACGGGCAGCAAGCGGGCATTGACGCCGGGGACGGGTTGGAAGCCCTGGATGTGTCCCGTAAAGATGGTGGCGCGGGCGTCCGCCGCCAGCTCGACGTTGTTGACGCCAATCACCTTCGAGAAGGTGGTTTCCACCGGCGAGTTTTGCAGGCTATCGCGGCGCACGCGAACTCGGACTGAATTGGGAAATAGATTCTGGGGCGGATTGGGATCGTAGTTGCCATTGGCATCGATACGGCCCACTTCAATATCGTCATCGCGCAGGTTCAGCTGCGACACCTCGCCCGCTCGATTGAGCTGGGCGAAGTTTTTGGCGGTTCGCCTGGCGGCGATGATGGCGTCGCCCCGAATCTTGTTTTTTTGCGTCTGACTGGGAGCGACCGCCCACAACGCATAGGGGTCCATCAGCTCATGCACGCCGGCCAACGCGGTGGCATCCGCGGTATTCTGTAGGTCGGACTGTGTTACCGTCAGGAAACCAATGTCCACCACGAAGGCGACAATTCCTAGTAGGGGAATCAGCAACACCGCCATCAGGGGCAAGATGGCGCCCTGGCGCTGAGGATTCGTGGACTGGCTACGATTCATGAGTTTCCCCTCCCAAAATGCTAGAGTAATGCTAGAGTTAAGGAGTGACTTGGTTGGCCGCAATTGAGGCCTGATCCGTCATTGACGCATCATGACAAAAGGTTGTGAAGTTATCTGATAACTAGACGCCAAGTTCAAGTAGGTGTTTCCCCCCAACCAAGCGACATTGGCGTAAGGAAGCGACACCACGACCTCCACGCCGTCCATGCCGGGACGCGCGGTATTGAGCTGGGCGCTTTGTCTGACGAAGGTGGCCGTATCCCCCGTGCCGACTTTGCGGTGAACGAACACCTGCACTTGCGCGCCCCCAGTGCTGATGTTATTGTCAATCAAAATTTTTTGGATTTCGTTGTTGACTTGAGCCGTGGATGTGGTCGTCGATTTACTCGCCACCCGACAGCCAACGCGAGCGGCGTCATTCAAGACGTTCCGGACCATCAGCAAGCGGCCAATCTCAATGGTGCCGAGGACAAGAATGGCAAGCAGGGGAGCCAAGACGGCCAACTCCACGGTGGCGGCGCCACGCCGTCTCTTGCTCATCCTGGTTGCCGGGTACGTGTAATGATTACTACCCTTCATGCCAATCACTCCCCTGAATAAGATGAGAACGGCTTTTTCACTCTCGGTTCAACGTGAACCGCTCCGATTGATTACCCGTGATACGGGGAATAATGTTTAAGGATGAGGGCAGCAAGGTGGTCGAATTGGCTGGGACGGCGGCCACCACGGTAATAGTGTCTCCTGCCTGGGCATTGCTCGCGTCCCCCGACTGACCATTCACCAAGACGGTGACTTGCACGTTGTCAGCGATGCCATAGCCGATCAGCTGGTTCCGCACGGTCGTGACGATTTGGCTGGTCGAAGTCCCTTCGATGATGCCGGCACGCGCGCCCACGCGCGCCGCGTTATTGAGCAGGTGCCGGACCATGATGCCTCGGCCAATCTCAATCATGCCGAAGATGATCATGAATAAGACGGTGGCGTTGAAGGCAAATTCGACGGCCGCCGCTCCTCTCCGCCGAGAACGAGTTAGTAGTTTCCGTTGGGGCATGAGTGATTCTCCATTCTCCGAACCCTTGGATGTTCTGGGAAGTGGATGATAGGGGGAAGCAGGATGAACAACGAGCGCCTGCCGGTTTGGTGACACATTGAGGTATTCGGGGGAAGAGCCAACAGCCAGCTGCCGAATAGGGGTCCAACCGCGATCACGAGGGGAAAGAGAAGAAAGGCATCGTCGCAGCAGCGCGGTTTGGCACGCGCATACGACCACGCCAACCTCTCGGTCGTCGCACCAGGAGCGGCGTGAAGGGTCCAGAACATTTGCGAACTGCTGGACGGAAATGCGCATTGTTGGCATCTCGACGGATCAGTGCCAATCTTGGAGTAAGCCCCAGGCCTTCTCATGCTTTTGGGCGCTCTACCAGCGTGGAGCACTCCCCTTTCTTCCGCAGTGGGTAGTCGCCTTGTGAACCCCCGACAACCCCAAAGTCCCCGAACTTTGGAGAAGGCGCCCCACTGGAAAAGATGGCTCGGCGGAACAAACTTTCCGCTTCGTACTTAATATAGCTCATAATCGTTAGAAAATGCACGAAAAATATTTGGTTCGCGGCATTTTTTTTTAAGCCTCATTTTTTGTCGCGTTTAGTTGGCGGATGAAGCGAGCCAATTCGACTTTACCCCAATGAACCCCCAATATCCCCCTTCAGGTTTGTGTAATTTTCCCGTCACGTATTGTGGTGTATTATGACTTGGATGAAAAATCCCCCGCCCCCCTAACATCCAAGACTATCAACACCTTGTGAATCCGCATACCCCTAGAACCGGATTTACCATTTCCCGTCTGCACGCAACCCTTAATTAAATTCCATGCAGCTGCCGCGTTCGATGTCGGGGGGAAATCTCCCCTTCGATTACTCCCGGCGCGGCGGCGCGAGGGCTGTTCCCTGTCGATAGCGGCAGGGAAAACATATCCGAGGTGGAATGTGCGCGCCGGTGCTCGACCCAGCACGGCGGCGCGGGAGATCGAACCATGCATGCACCAAGCACGATGAATCGCAAGACATCCCAACGTCGCGCAGCGGCGGCCGTGGAAATGGCCGTCACGCTCCCTTTGTTGACCTTCTTGTTCGTGGCGGGCGTGGATTTCGCGCGCGTCTATTTCTCGGCCTTGACCGTGATGAATTGCGCCCGCAATGGCGCCTTGCATGCCAGCGATCCGTTCAACGCGGCTTCCACGCCGTATGCCGACGTTGAGGAAGCGGCCCTGGCGGATGCCGGCAACCTGTCCCCCACTCCCACCGTCTCCTCGACGGAAGGGGTCGATGAGGATGGCAACCCCTATGTCGAAGTGACCGTGTCCTATCCATTTTCGACGGTCACGAGCTATCCCGGCATCCCCAGCACCATGACCATCAGCCGAACCGTGCGCATGCGGCTGGCCCCCGAAACCCCGAACATGAACGTCAACGGCACGCAAAACGGTGGCGGTAGTGGCAACGGTGAGGATGGCGAGTAGGATCGGATCAGAGTTCAGCAGTGGGGAAAAAGCCAACTCTCGATTGTGGTTTGGATTCATCGTTTCGCGCACACGATCACTTTAGCGATTTCAGAGGGGAGACGCCATGAGCCATCGATCCATGCAATCCACGCGGAGCGGTACGACGATCGTGGAAGGTGCCTTCATGTTGCCTGTCGCCTTATTCTTCATCATCGCCACGTTTGTCGGCGCCATGGGGGTGTTTCGTTATCAGCAAGTGGCCCATCTGGCTCGTGAAGGGGCCCGTTGGGCGGCCGTTCGCGGCACGCAATACCAATTCGCCATGATGGCCCCCGAAATCACGCCCCAAGATGTGTACGCCAACGCCATCCAGCCCCACATGGTCGCCCTGGACCCGGATTTGCTGAGCTACTCGGTTACTTGGGAACCAAACAAACGTCCCGGTAGCGTCGTGACCGTGACCGTGACCTATCGCTGGATTCCGGAAGTGTTTCTGGACGAAATTGCACTCAGCAGCACATCCCGCATGGTGATGTCGTATTGAGGGAGGAAAAGCGATGATTCATACCGCCACGCCACCTGCCGCCGGGCGCCGCGATGGCTACATGGTGGTGTTTTTGTTCGTCTGTCTGGTGGCGTTGCTCGGCATCTTGGCGATCAGCCTCGATGGCGGCTCGTTGCTGAGCGAACGGCGTCACGCCCAAGCCGCCGCCGACGCGGCCGCCTTGGCTGCCGCCTCGGATTTATACAAGTATTATTGGGAACATAGCGGCGCCGACCCCAACGGCAGCGCCCGTTCCAGCGCTCTGCGCACGGCGGCCCGCAATGGTTTTGATAATAACGACGCGACCACCACGGTCACGGTGAATCTCCCCCCCCAATCGGGTCCCTATGCGGGCCGACGCGGCTACGTGGAAGTGATCGTCGAAGGCAATGAAGCACGCGGGTTCAGCAGCGTCTTTGGCTCGGATCTATTGACGGTGCGCGCTCGGGCCGTCGCCTTGGGCGCGCCGGTGGCCGCTGACGTGGGCATCCTCGTCTTGGATCCTTCCGCGCGAGCCGCCTTGAATTCCCAAGGGGGTGGCTTGACGGATGTGGGGGGCACGCCCGTCATCGTCAATTCCGCGCACCCGGATGCCGCGGCCGTCGCGGGGGGCGGCGGGGCATTGAAGTCCGATGAATTCATCTTCGTCGGCGGCCACACCACCTCCGGCGGTGGTCAGTTTATCGGGCCGATCACCCGCGCCAAAGTGCCGGTGTTCGACCCACTGGCCGATTTGCCCGTCCCCGACAAAAACAGCATGACCGAGCAGAGCAACAAGAAAGTACAACATACATCCGGGAACATTTATCTGGAACCGGGCGTGTACAAAGGGGGCATTTCCGTCAGCGGCTCCGCCTCGCTGTATCTGGCGCCAGGCGTGTATTACATGGATGGCGGCGGTTTCTCCTTCAGCGGCCAAGGCAGTCTCTTCGGCGAAGGGGTGATGATCTATAACGCTCCCAAACAAGGACAATCCAGCGGCATCAGCGTGAGCGGCCAGGGCAGCTTGGTGCTCAGCGGCATGACCGAGGGGGTGTACAAGGGGATCACGTTCTTTCAGGACCGAACTTCCAACACCACCGGCGAGGTGCAAGGGGCGGGAGGAAATACCAGCATCACCGGCACCTTCTATTTCGCCGGCGCCTTGCTGAAGATTTCCGGCAACGGTGGCGTCTCCAACATGGGTTCGCAATATATCAGCCGCATGCTCAATTTGGGGGGCAATGGCGGCATTCAGATCAACTGGAACCCCGAACATGTGGCCCAAAGACGCACGATTGCCCTGGTGGAGTAAATTTTAGTCCCCGGCGGAATGGACCTTGACTGCGTTGTGATATAGGACGCGCGCGGGTTGTACAGTCTCCCTTGTTTGCCGTACAATGACGAAGGGATATTTTCAACCATTCAATGTCTCTCCTATGTCCAACGAAAGCGACCGCTTGTTGATCCGACAAATTCGTGAAGGAGACGCCCGCGCCTGGGATACCTTGATCGCCCGTTACGAGGGGCGCTTGCTGGCGTTCGTGGACCGCCGCTTGCGCGACCGGGCCGCCAGCGAAGATGTCGTGCAGGATACCTTCGTGGGTTTTCTCAATAGCTTGCCCAATTTCGACGAACACCGGGAATTGCAAACCTATCTGTTCACCATCGCCGCCCACAAGCTCACCGACCATTTGCGCCGTCAGGGCCGCCATCCCTTGCAAACGGCGTCCGAGGCCGCCTATGAGATGATGCACCAGCAACTCGACCAGCAGCCGGCGGCGTCGAGCTTGGCCCGTAGCCGTGAACGGCAAGAATTGGAATGTCAAGCGGTCGTGCGCTGCTTGGGGCAGATGATCCGCCAATGGCAAGAGCGGGGCGAATTCACCCGGTTGAAAGTGTTGGAGTTGCTGCTGGTGCGCGGTTGGGCCAACCGCGACGTGGCCGTCTATCTCGGCATCAGCGAACAGCAAGTCGCCAACTACCGCTTCGCCGCCATCAAGAAACTAACCGAACACATCCGCGCCATCGGCCTACCCGCCGATGTCTTCCCGGAATTGCAAGAACGCGAAGCTACTTGATCCGCCTTCCGCGCGGCCTCATTGCACGATGCGCCGCGTCGGTTTGAAATGCGCCAGCTCATCCACGGGATGATTGGCCAGGATGGATTGGGCCAGCAGCCGCGCGCACAGTGGAGCTAATAGGATGCCCTTGCGGTAATGGCCAGTGCTGACCCAGAGATTGTGCAGCGGGGGCAACATGCCCATGAAGGGCATCTCATCAGGAGTCGCCGGGCGCGACCCCGCCCAGGCACGGTTCAGCTCCAGGGAGCCGATGGCGGGGACCACGGCGCAGGCCTGGCTCAAGATCGTGTGAATTCCCGCCAAGGTCACGCGCTCGTCAAAACCGGCTTCCTCCAAGGTGACGCCGATGATCAATCGCCCATCGTCGCGTGGCACCAACAACGACTCCCCGGCGGCCAATGGTTGCCGTACCGGCGCCGTGCGGCACTCGGCCAAGAGGACCTGTCCTTTCACGGGGCGCGTCGGCAGCGCGACCCCCAACGAGTCCAACACGCCGCCACTCCACGCTCCGGCCGCCACTACCACCGTTCCCGGCTGAAAGACGCGATGGGCTGTATGCACCTCGACCAGTCGGTCGCCGGACCGGAGCAAGCGCCGCACCCCTTCCCCTTCATGAATTTGGACGCCGTTCCGCTCGGCGACACGGGCTACTTCCCGGCTCAACCGCGCTGGATCGACCCAGGCATCCTCGGCATACCATACCCCCCCCAAAACGGTCATGGCCAGGCCCGGTTCCAGCCGGTGTACCTCGTCGGCCGCGAGCAGTTGAGCCGGTCTGCCGGGGCGTGTTCGCTGGGGCAAGGTGGCGCGGGCATCGTCGGCTTGCTGGGCATCGGTCCACACCTCCAGCAACCCGGAGCGACGAAATCCCACGTCGGCGGCCCCGTCTTGACGCAGCTCCTCGACCCAGCTGGCATACAAGGCGGCGCTGTCAAAACACAAATCCAGCAGCTCGCCCGCCGGCAACGTGGACAACGACGGCGCTAGCAGGCCCACCGCCGCCGCGGAAGCCGCGCTTCCCACTCGGCCACGCTCCACGACGACCACGCTCCGACTCACGCGGGCCAGCTCGCGGGCCAGGCTACATCCGATAATCCCACCGCCGATGATCAGATATTCTGGTTTATCCATGCCACGATTGTCCGCCGCGCGGGCTGACTTGGCAATGGAAAAAATATCAGGACCAGGCCAAAGGGGTGAGCGCGGCGTGGGAACGGCGCGCGCCCATCGCGGGAATTTTTCAAACGATACTTGCTCCCATCTCTCCGTATGCGATAATCCGCTTGGTTTGTCCCAGCCTGGAATTGGAGGAATCCGCGATGATGACCAGTCAAGAGGATTATGAGTCAACCTCATGCCAGCGGCGAGAGTTCCTGCGGTGGGGCAGTTGCTTGGCCCTGGGGGGCGGGTGGTTGTCCCAGGGGCTTCGAGCGGAAGAGCCGAAGACCGAGGCACGCCCCTTCCGCCATTACGCGGACCTGTTGCGTACCATTGAAAGACGAGGGCACCGGCTGCGCGTGCTGGGGTACGCGCCGGACAAGTCCCCCATCGTGGTCGTTCAAGCCGGCGGCGACAAGAAGCCGGCCATCTTCATCAGCGCCGGGAGTCACTCCACGGAACATGCCGGGGTCGTGGCGGCGGTGGAACTGATCGACCAACTGCGAACGAAACACCAAGTCTATGTCATTCCCTGCCGTGATCCGATTGGCTTGAACGGCTTCCGCTACGCCATGAGCTTGAGCCTGGGGACGGAACCGGACCTGACCACGCTGGCGCAGGCCGAGGAGCTGCTGCGCGACAAAGGAGACGTGCTGCACGATACAGGGGGAACGTTGATTGTGGTCCACGGCGAATATGGATACGCCAATCACGGCTTGTATCGGCGCTTTCCCAAAGGGGAACCGTTCTTGGACGCGCTCAAGGGACGCCGGTTGTGGTATCCATCCGTCTATGAGGACGTGCCCGGCTCCGGTCTATTCGAGCGTGCGTACACCTTGGTGATTACCCCAGATGGCGAGATTCTGCATCTGAATCGTTTCCATGACACCCCCTGGGCGCCAGCGGAGGTACGCGCGACGCGGAACCTGATGCGCGACATCCAACCGGGCTTGACCTTTGATCTGCACGAGTACGGCGGCGATGCGTTCTGGTTTTCCGCGCGCCGGCAACGCACCGAGGAAGACGAGGTATGGGAATCGCGCATGGCCCGCGAAGCCATTCGCGCCGTCGCCGCCACCGGAACGAAGTTGGCCGATGACACCTACTCCCCCGGTTCATTCTTTTCCAAGCTCGAGCGCGGCGTCTATTGGCTGGACCCCAGCCAGCGCGGCGAAGGCTTGAACCTGGCCGACTACGCCGCCGCCCGCCACGGTCCCGCCTTCACGGTGGAGACCGGCATGCGCCAACCCTTCCCCCACCGCGTCCGCCTGTCCATGCTGACGGTGCAAACGGCAGTCAAGGTATTTGAAGAGCGGTACGCTTGACAACGATGGCCGGGAAAAAGGGGACGCGACTCGATTTCGCTGGCTATCCGATTCCGCCTCGATCAATTCTCCATCAGCAAATACGAGTCGCGTCCCCTTTTTCCCGGCCGTTCAAGGGGAATCACGAGCGTCCTGGATCGTGGCGGGCGAACCAGTCGAGGACGCGGCGGAGTATGTCTTCTTGATGGGGCAGTTGCTTGATACCGTGCCCTTCGTCAGGGTAGATGACCATTTGGGTTTCGACGCCGTTGGCCTTGAGGGTGCGATAGAACATGGTTCCCATCGGCAGCGGGCAGCGGCGGTCGTTGACGGCGTGCAAGATCAGGGTCGGCGTGCGGACCTTGGGGGCGTGCGTCCAGGGGCTGCGTTCGCGCATGGCTTGCGGCACTTCCCAGGGTCGGCCGCCGAACTCCCATTCGGTCCAGCTGGGAATGTCACTCAGCCCCCACATGACGTTCAACTCGGTGACGGCGTTTTGGGGCACGGCGGCGCGGAATTGGTGCGTCTGGCCGATGAGCGAGCAGGTGGTGTAGCCGCCGTAGCTGCTGCCATAGATGAACTGGCGTTTAGAATCAACCACCCCTTGCCGGACCAGGTGGTCGATGCCGGTGAGCATGTCGCGCATGTCGCCGCCGCCGAGGTCGAAGCGGTCGGCTTCGAGGAACTTTTGGCCATAGCCGGCGCTGCCGCGAAAGTTGGGCTGAAAGACGGCATAGCCAGCGGCGGCCAGGACTTGCACAGTGAAGTTGTACTCCAGCGTGGAGCGGCTATGCGGGCCGCCGTGCGGATAGAGCACCAGCGGATACGGCTTCCGCGCTGCGGGATCGACCGGAGGGGTGAGAATCCCTTCGATTTCCAGACCATCGAAACTTTGCCAGCGAATGACCTCTCCTTGGGCCAGCAGCCGATCGCGCAAGAAGGGATTGGCGGGGGGAACCAATTCTCGGCGGACTTGTTGCCGGTGGGCGAGCTGGGCGTTGTGCTTCGTCGGCGTGCTGTCACGCAGGGCGCGGATGCCTTCGCGGAGATCGATGACTTGCGGCTGAGAGCCGGTGCGATGGAGGGCGCTATAGTGAAAGATGTCATTCGATAGCCAGCAATCGCGCGGCAACGGGAACGCGGGGGGCAGGTGCGGCGGACGGCTGTCGGCTTGGGGGCCATGATGATCGAACAAGACCCGCGACCGAGCGCCGCCGTCGCCTAGCTCAATTTCCAACAGGTTGAAGACATCGGCATGTGAGCCGCGGCGCGGAACGCTCAGGCACAGGAGCCGGTTGCCGTCGGGGGAGAAACGGGGACTCACTTCCGGTCCCGGCCCCGTGGTTAGTTGTTGCAACTGGCTGCTGGCCAAATCGATGCGCCACAAGTCGTAATTCTTGTTGATGCTGTAGCGGACGGACTCTTGATCAGCGGTGCGGTTGGCGTGAACGACCAACACTTGGCCATCCGGCGCCCATTGCGGATCGCCGTACCAGTATTCATCCTGAGTGATCCGCCGGACGCGCGTGGCCGCCACCGCGCCGGGGGTATCGGCCAGCTCGGCGATCCAAATTTGGGCGGGGCGGTAGCCTTCGTAGCCTTCCCCCTGATCGTCGCGGACGATGCGCACGTTGTTGGCAATCTCCTCCGGCGTGCGCGGGTCCTTGCCATCATCGGCCACGAACACCAGCCGCCGGCCATCGGGGGAGAAAGCAATGTGGCCATAGAAGGGATCGCTGAACACCCGGCCATAAGGTTTGTCCTTGCCGGCCAGCGGAATCGCCTGGCCGCCCCGCGCCGGTATCAGCCAGATGTCGGTGGCCGGGTCCGAATACGGCGGCACGGGCGCGACGGCGGGGGAACCATCGGGGAATGGCCGAGTCGAGAGAAACACGATCCACTGACCATCCGGCGAGAAGATCGGCCGCCGGCCATCCGGTTCCCCCACTTCGAGCGGCTGCCGCTTGTCCGGGTGCCCCTCGACGCGCCACAGGGCATGACGCAGCGTGCGGGAACGCCGGTCAGCCCATTGCCGCTCATAGACGACGCTTTTCCCATCGGGCGCCACCACCACGGCCGTCGGGGCATCCTGGAGGTACAGATCAGCGACGCGGATCGGCATCTTCTCGGCGGCGACCAACGCTAGGCAGTTCAGCCACCAAACGCCAACGACACACCCGGCCAGCAGCACACGCTGAGGATATGACATAGACACACTCCTATTCGGCACATCATGAATGAGCGACTGCTGGCAGTATGATGGCCAGGGAGCACGTCGTCAATAAGGGGAGAGGATAACTTCATCGGTTCGCGCAGAGCGTGCCGCCAACCGCTGCATCCTTTTGCTCCTCGTTCCCAGACAGAGCCTGGGAACGAGAAAAAATCGTTGCTTCACTTCCCATCTTCTTCCCCGAAGCGCAAGGAAACTTTTGGAATGGCTTCCGAGCGGCTCGCCGTTACTTGTTCTTGGCGTTGGATTTCTTCTCGAATCGCTTCGATTTCCCGGCGGATGGCTTCGACTTCCTTCTGCCGTTCGGCCAGCAGCTCTTCCAGTTGCTGGAGACGTTTTTCCGGCGAGGTGCCCAGGAGACGGCCAATGAAATCGAGGATCAACAGGGATTTCCAGGCTTTGAGGAAAATCCCACGCAGCTTATAGGCGCGGTGGAGCTTCTTGATCTGTCCAGGCTTGAGGGCACGCAGCAAACGAGCGGCGCGGGCCAGCGGCAGGAACTCCACCACCGGCAGTAGCACGATGGCCAAATCGACCCAATGATCCTTGGCATACGTCAGCTTGCGCGGCGCGATGCCACACATGACAATGAATTCAAAGGCAAACGCGAACCAGATGACGCTGCTGGTAATCTGAATCACCAACACCAGCGCCATGTTCGTTTGCATCTGATCGGCCCAGAGATATTCAATGACCAGCTGCGGCAGAATCAACAAGGCCATCACAATCATGGGCACGCTGAAAAAGTGCCGCAACCGTTTGCGCAGGTCATCGTCGATGGCGCTCCAGCCCAAGAAGGGCAGCCAGATTTCCCCTCGGCGGCTGGGGCTGGGAACCCCCATGCGCACCGGCGGCGCCAACAGAATGACCAGCGTGACCAGGAGATGGTGTGACAAGGGTTGGTCCGCTGGTCGGGTCAGCAAGCGGTACAGGCGCTCCAGGGCAAAGATGGGGTAGAACGCCATGTGCAGGCCAAACAGCCGCATGGTCTCCTCGGCGGTGACGTTGGGCCGGATGTACCAGTGCAGCAGACAGGCCGCCACCATGAGGTCCGCGAAGGCGAGTAGGAACATGAACGGGGCCAGCCAGTCGCGGGCGGGGCGGGGCGGCGGGGCGGCGGTAGCGGCGGCATCCACCACACAGACCTTCACCGACGGGGTATCCTGTTGATTTTCCATGCGATTCATGGCGATGATGCGAGTGCGGTTGGAGGAGCGCTGGCCGTTCCACGACCAGCTATGGTTTTATCATAGGCTACCACAAGATACGACGACCGAGAAGAGGGGCAACCCGGGCGCCTTCGTCTAGGCTTCAATCGGCACTTTGCGGTATGCTGGCCGACTTAGGGATTGTGGACATTTTGATTCTCAAATGGACATAGCATTATGAGCAAATGGAAGCTCGTGACGGGCGGAGCAGGATTTATTGGCTCGCACTTGGTCGAGGCGTTGTTGGACCAAGGAGAGCGGGTGCGCGTGTTGGATGATTTCAGCACCGGCTTGCGCTCGAACTTGTCGGAAAGGCATCCGTGCCTGGAGATCATCGAAGGGGATTTGGCGGATGAGAACAGCGTGCGCCGCGCCATGCGGGATGTCGCGGTGGTGTTTCACCTGGGAGCGTTGGCCTCGGTGCAGAAAAGCGTGGAGGAGCCAAAGGTAACGCATCGGGTCTGCGCCAGCGGCACCTTGGAGGTGCTCGACGCGGCGCGGTGGGCCGGCGTGCGCCGCGTGGTCTATGCCGCCAGCAGCAGCGCCTACGGCTTGCCCTGCGGCGATCTCCAGGCGGAAACCGAGCCGGCGCAGCCCTTGTCCCCCTATGCTGCCGCCAAGCTGGCCGGCGAGCTATACGCCCAAGCCTTCGCCGCCACGTATGGCCTGGAGACGGTTCGGTTGCGGTTCTTCAACATCTTCGGCCCCCGCCAACGCGCCGACAGTCCCTATTCCGGCGTCATCGCCCTGTTCCTCGCCGCCATGACGCAAGGCCGGCGGCCCACCATTTTCGGCGACGGCCTCCAGTCGCGAGATTTCACCTATGTCACCGATGTGGTCCAAGCCTTGCGGCAGGCTGCCACGGTGCCGGGGATTTCCGGCAAAGTATATAACGTCGGCACCGGCCGCGGCGTCAACTTGCTGGAGCTGGTGGCAGCTATTAATCAGCTATTAGGCACAGAATTAACACCCAAGCACGAATCCCCGCGCCCCGGCGACGTGCGCCATTCCCGCGCCGACATCCGCTTGGCCCAAGCGGAGCTGGGCTACCAGCCCGAAGTGTCCTTTCCGCAAGGTTTGGCCAAGACGTTGGAGTGGTATCGCGCGGCGGAATTGACGGTGGCAGGTGTTTAACGTGCGTGCCGCGGGCGGGCTGGCGTAGCGGGATTTTCCCCTTGACACAACCTGTCCTGGCGGACTACCCTCTGCGTCACTTCGGTAGGCGGGCGCCAACACTCAGCCCGTGGGATGAAGGGGGGAGGGATTCCGTCCATGAGCACGTCCATGAACGCAGGGGTTCCCTTGTGTGATTTGCAAGGGCAGTATCGGGAATTGCAAGCGGACATCGAGGCCGCCGTGCTGCGCGTCTTGGCGTCGGGGCAAGTCATCAATGGCCCGGACGTGGCGGCTTTGGAGGAAGAAGTGGCCCGCTATTGTGGGGCGGCCTACGGCGTTGGCTGTGCTTCCGGCACCGATGCCTTGCTGCTGGCATTGCAGGCGCTCGGCGTCGGTCCCGGCACGGAAGTCATCTTGCCGCCGTTCACCTTCTTCGCCACGGTGGGTTCCGTCTGCCGCTTGGGGGCACGTCCCGTTTTCGCCGACATCGATCCCGTGACGTACAATCTCGATCCGCTGCAAGTCGAAAACAAAATCACCGAGCGCACGCGGGCTATCATTCCCGTGCATCTTTATGGTCAGTGTTGTGACATGGAGCCGCTCTGGGATATCGCCGAGCGCCACCAGCTGCCGCTCATCGAGGACGCCGCCCAAGCCATCGGTGCCGAATATCAAGGAAAACGGACCGGCACGCTGGGAGCTGTCGGCTGTTTCAGCTTCTATCCCAGCAAGAATTTGGGCACCTACGGCGATGGCGGCATGGTCGTCACCAATGACGCGGAATGGGCACAGCGCATCGCTTGCCTGCGCGGCCACGGCATGGAGCCGAAGTATTATCACAAACTGATCGGCTGGAACGCCCGGCTGGACACGGTCCAAGCCGCCATGCTGCGCGTCAAGCTGCCGCACCTCGATCGCTGGACGGAGATGCGTCAAGAGGCGGCCCAGCGCTACGATATGCTGATCGAGGAACAGCACCTGACAGGATTCTTACATCGGCCTGTCACGCGCCCGCGTCGCCGGCATGTCTTCAATCAATACGTGACGCGCGTCGGCCAAGGCCAGCGCGACGCCTTGGTCCGGCATCTGAAGGGGCACAAGATCGGCTGCGAGATTTACTATCCCGTGCCGCTGCACTTGCAGGAATGCCTGACGTACCTGGGTTATCAAGAAGGGGACTTCCCCGCCAGCGAAGCCGCTTGCCGGGAAGTGCTGGCCCTGCCCATGTTCCCGGAAATCACCGAGGAACAACAGGACTTCGTCATTCAAACCTGCGCCAACTTCGTCCGCCAACGTCTCCGCCGGGCGGCGTAAGGTCAGAGGTCAGTGTTGAGCAAACGCGCCGCAGGCGCGTTGTTCTATCCTCCGCATTCCTGATACAACCGCGCATACCCATCCGCCATGATTTCGGGCCGGAAATGGTCCTCGTAGCAGCGCCGCGCCGCCGCCCCCAACGCGGGCAATTGGTCGCGCCGCTGGGCCAAGTCCGTGATGGCTTGGGCCAGCGCCGTCACATCGCGCGGCGGCACGACCAAGCCGGCGCCGGACAGGCGCGCGACTTCCGGCATGGCCCCGACATCAGTGACAATCAATGGCAGCCCCGCCGCCAACGCCTCCAAAAGCGACATGGGCATGGCCTCACTGAGCGAACAGAGCACGAAGGCGTCCGCTCGCGCCAACCAATTCCCCACGTCCGAACGCTCGCCCCCAAACGACACACAGGCTTCGAGATGTAATTCTTGGGCCAGACATTGCAAATTGCCCCGTTCGGGACCGTCGCCGACTAGCCACAGCCGCAGGTCGGGCACGTCCGCGCGGGCCAAAGCCACGGCGCGGAGCAAGGTGGCTTGGTCCTTCACCGGCGACATCCGGGCGACATGCAGAAGCGTGAAGCCTTCTTTTGAGGGCATGTCGTTATCGTTCATCCCCACCGGGGCCGGCGCCGCGCCATTGCGGAGCGTGACGATCTGGGCCGGACGCGCTCCCGAGGTGAGCCGCAAATTGCGCCGCGTGGCTTCGCAAACAGCCACGACGCGCTGACAGCAGCGTGCCGCCAGCCAAAACAAGCGTTCCTGTTTCACCGGCTGCGGTGGCAGGACGAGACTATGCCGGGTACAGAGCACGCGGCGCACGCCGGCCAACCGGGCCAACGGAGCGGCGTTGATCGTTGCCTTGACGTTGTGACAATGCACCACGTCCGGCCGCGTCTCCCGAAACCCGCGATACACCCGCCAAGCCACTTGCCAACGCCGCCCCGGCCCATGCACGAAGACCGGAATGCCATCCCGGCGCAACCGTTCTTGCAACGGCCCCCCCTGAACCAAACAATGGACCGCTGGCGCGTGGCCGCTCTGCCGTTGCAACCGGCACAGCTGCGCGACCAGCGTTTCCGCCCCGCCCACTTCCAGGCTATTGACCACATGTGCGATGCGCACGGCTTCCCCTCCTTGGCGGGCTTGAGATGAAAGACAAAGTTATTCCAGCATTTTACATGGATTTGTTCCAGAGCAGATTGCGGTATGATGGAGATAGCGGGATCGACTTTTCATGAGAACAACATCATGCACTCATCGGACAATAACTCCGTAGCCGCTGCCGTTCCGTTCACCGCGCGGCCCTGGCTTTTGCCACTGCTAGGTTTCGCGCTCGTTTGGCCGACACTGATGACCTGGCTGTATTTCATTGTGTTGGCCGGGCCGGTGAGCGCTGAACGACCGGCGAATGAGCCGATGCAGATTGCCTATGCGCTGGGCAAAGCGGTGCAGTTCACTTGGCCGATTCTGTGTCTCTGGCTGGTCGCAGGTCGCTGGCCGAGATGGCGCAAACCGAGCTGGCGCGGTCTGGAACTCGGTCTGGGCTTTGGCGTGCTGGCATTCGCGGTCATCGTGGGACTGTATTTCGGCTTTCTGCGGAATAGTGAGATTTTTCAAGATGTGCCGACTCTGCTGCGCGCCAAGCTATGCGACTTCGGCCTAGCAACTCCCCCCGGCTTTATCCTGCTGGCTGGTTTTCTGTCACTGATTCACTCGTTCCTGGAAGAGTATTATTGGCGCTGGTTCGTGTTCGCTTGGCTGTGGCGCTGGTGGTCGTATTGGCCCGCCCTGGTCATTTCCAGCTTGGGCTTCATGGCGCACCATGTGATTGTCTTGGGGGTCTATTTCCCCGATGACTTTTGGACGGTCGCCGCGCCGTTCTCCCTGTGTATCGCGGCTGGCGGCGCCGTTTGGGCCTGGTTATATGCTCGCACCGAAACCATCTATCCCGCCTGGATCAGCCACGCGCTGGTCGATGTGGCCCTGATGGTGGTCGGATATAACTTGATGTTCGGATGAGAGGGCGGGTCGAAGAAAAGGGGACGCGACTCGTATTTGTTTGACGGAGAGTGAATTCGAGTCGCGTCCCCTTTTTATTTGCTTTTTCTTTGCTTACAATCCGTGGCGCGGCTGGATGGTGAGATACTGCTTTTTCCCTGCCCGTTGCACGACGACAATGGCCTTGCTGTCCGCGGGCACTTGGCTGGCGGCGAAGTAGCAATCGGCGACGCTGTCAGTCCAGCGGTCGTCTAATGTCAACATGCGGTCGCTAGCTCGCAGCCCGCCCCGTTCGGCGGCGCTGCCGGGGAGCACCGCGCGAACGACCACGCCGGGATCCGAATCGTCATGATCTTTTTCGACCACCATGCCCCATTGACCCGCCGGCGCCAGCACGCGCGGTTGGGCGGGTGCCTGCAAGGACTGGAGCAGCGCCGCCAGCACGTCGGGCGGCTCGTAGCCGGTGGGCACGAAGGTCAGACGCTGGGCTTGATAATCGATAGTCAAGCGATAGCGAGCGAAGAACGGCCAGCCGATGATCCCTTCGATTGGCCCAACTTGCTTGGCCAAGACTCCCAATCCCGGATGATCCATGACCAAGGCCGGCACCTGCTCCGCTTTCAAGGCGCCCATCATCAACGTATCCACCTGCGTTTGCCCCTGGAAACCGAACAGCGGCGGCGCGGGGCCGCCGGCGGCGCGGGGTGCTTTCAGGCCAGCTTCACGGGCCACCCTGTTGCTCAGGATGACGAAGGGAGCGCCGGTGTCGAAGATGACCCGGTACGGTCCCTTGCCGTTGATTGTCACCGATACGGCCATGTGATGCGTCGGCAGCAGCTCGAACGGCACCGCCGCCCCTTGTGGCTGTGGCTCGTCCGTGTGCGAGGTGCGCGTGTGCGTGAAGAGAAACAACAGGCCGGCGAGCAGAAACGCGGCGTGCCGGCGCCAGCTGGCCTCTGCTTCGATCCATGAGGCCGAACGTGAGGACCATCCCTCCGCCATGCTCACAACCCCTTGCCAAGCGTGATGGTGAAAGCCATTTTGGCGTTGCCGCGCCGTACGGTGAGTGACACCACCGCCCCTTCGTTCCGCTCCGCGGCCAAGCGTGCCACGTCGGCGCGGTGGCGGACGGCTTCCTCGGCGAAGAGCACCAGCACATCCCCCGCGCGCAGGCCCGCTTTGGCGGCGGGGCTGTTAGGCAGGACGGCAGCAATGACCAGCCCCGGTTCCTGTTTGGCCAGCTCGATGCCCAGGAAGCCGCGCGGATGCACACGGAAATCCGCTTGCTTATCCATGAGCACCGTCGCCAGCCGAGCCAGGTTGTCCGTGCCGGCGCCGTCTGGGCGGGGGGCGATCCGAGGTAACGGCGGATCGAACGGGAGTGGCGTCCAGGTCATCTTGGGCCGGGTGACATCCAGCTCAATGCGATAGCGGGCCAGGATGTTGTAACCGATGATGCCGTGCAATTCGACGCCCGCCAAGCCGAGCCGATTCATGGTTTGGATTTGGCTGGGGTCCGCGATGCGGCCTTTCGCTTGGTCGATGACCACGCCCCCTTCGATCTCCAAACGGTCGAAGGTGGCCCAACCATCAGCGCCCGCTTCCACGCCCAACCGGGCAGCCACGGCTTGCGACACGCTCCAGGCCGGCGCCCCCGTGTCGAGGATGAAGTGCCACGGCCCCACGCCGTTGATGCGGGCGCGCACCAGTACATGCTTGGTATCAGTCAACCGATAAGGAACAGCGATCCCCCGCGCCTCCGCCGCCAGCACCGGCACCGCCCCAACGAGCATCAGCAAGGATAAACCCAAACGCATCGGCTGCCTCCCGTGAGAGGGATCAGGAACTCAGCGCCATTCTAAAACAGAGCACAAAAAAATGCAGCCCGAAGCAGGGGATGGCCGACAAGAAAAAGGGGACGCGACTCGTATTTGCTAATGGAGAGTGGAGCGTGGCGGAATCGGATAACCAGCGAAATCGAGTCGCGTCCCCTTTTTTGGTTTTGGAGATTTCTCCTTGACATCCCAGGTTTGAAATGTGTAAACTATGAGTAGAGAAAGAACCTCATCCCCGGTTGAGAACTTTACCCAACAATCAGGTCATTGCGGCGGCTGGATAGAAGATATTCAACCCGAACAGTGGCCGACTCCTTTCGAATTGACAACCATTCAGAGGTGAGGTGATCGGGTAAAGGCTAACTCTCAATCGGTTTTGGGAGTTTGTCGCTTAGTTGGATCTTGGCTTATACGGTCTCTGGTGGTTTCCAAAGACACCTTCTTCCAGTCCCCAGAGAAACCCGATAAGTAACTCCAATCCAACCGAGCCGGCGAACTCCCGTTTGCATTGGTGGATCGAAGCGATCCTCATTTCTCATACCACTCTTATTCCCTTTTTCTCCCTCAGCCACTGCGGAATGCTTGCGGGAGTTCGGTCCTTGCGGTACTTTGGTCAGTAAGGAACCGCCGAGAAATAATTTTCCAATTTAAGATGATGGTTGGATTGTCTTGCGTGGGCTGAGCGCGTGCGCGAAACGCTGAATCCCGCCACGACGCCATGGGGAAGAGAGGGATCGGCATTTCCGAAGCCAAGGCGAGCGGATGGCCTAAGCTAGCTGGCAATAAGGCGTCACCGAAGGGCTTACGCCCGCCACTCGCCGGCACACCATCCCACTAATCGCGCATCCTTCGAGAATGGCAGTTCTTATCCGCATGACACACCTGGAACCTATTATCCGATTCTTTCTGGAACCTCTCGGCGCTGCGGCGGTCGTGGCGGCGGTGGTCGTGGGGATGGGGCTGGCGTATCTGGCGCTGGGGCGTGGTCCGCGCCGGTGGCGCGCGCTGCGGCGCGCTCAACGGCTGACACGGCAAGGGGACTGGCGCGGCGCGTTGGCGGCGGTGCGCGCTGGCCAAGCCTTGTCCCGCGCGGCTTCGGAATGGCAGGAGCGTTTGCGCCACGTTGAAGGAAGTTGCTGGTGGCAAGCGGCGGAGCAGGCGCTCCAGGAAAGACAGTTTGAAGACAGCGCGGAGCGCTTCCACCGCGCAGCTCGGTTGTGGCGCCTGGAGGAAGCGGATAGCGCGCGGCGCGTCAGCGTGGCCATGCGTGCGGAGGTCCGGCGCTTGTTCGCCGAAACACCGCCGGATCAACCGGGCCCCGTGCTCGATATGATCACGCGCTTGCTACTGATCGAGACGCCCTGCCCGGAAGCCTGGTTCTGGCAAGCGCTGTGCCAGGCGCGCCAGGGCCAGATTGAGCAAGCCGTGAACTCGCTCAATGTGGCCGTGAACACCGCCGAGGGGCCATTCGTTGATCCGCTGCTATATCGGGGCATCTTGCTGATGTGGCAAGGACAGTTGCCGGAGGCGTTGCGGTCGCTGGCGGAAGCCCATCGCCTGGCCGCCGATTGTCCCTTTGTCAGTTGGCAGCTGGGGCTGGCTCTCAGCGCCGCGCAAAGCGACGCGAACTTGGCGGCCCGCGCGCTGCAACGCGCCTTGGGACCCCAAGGCTTGCCGCGCTGGCTCAAGACTCCGGAAAAGGTCTGGAGCGAAGGGTTTCCCGACGTGAACCGCTCTTATGTGCGGCGCCTGGCCGAGCAGCATCGCTTCGTTTGTCCGGTGTTGGGGACGGATGTGGCCGGCATGATCCGGCAAGGGATGGCCGCGCTGGCCCAAGCCCGCTATCGCCTGGGGCAGTGGGAAGAAGCCGCCGCCATGTTTTTGCAGCTGATGCAATCGGCGGCCCCCACCGCCGGCGTGCTACGCGGCTTGGGGCTGGCCCTGGCTCGTCTCGACCGTTTCGACGAGGCCTTCAAACACTTGCGAGCGGCGCACGAATTGGAAAACCCCAAGGACCCATGGACGGCGGGCTATCTGGCCCTGTGCGCCGCGCGCGGCACGCCGATTGAGGACGCGGACAAGCCGCGCAACATCGCCTGGGGGGTCCAGCTGGTGTCTCGCTTCACTCGGCACGGCGATGCCGACTGGGCCGAATTGTGCGGGCGGATTTTCACCGAGGCGCGGCTGCGCGATGTGCCGCTATCACTAGAAGATCAACAATGGTTGGTCGCCACCCTGCTGTCCGTGGCCGCCGCCGATCCCTTGGCCGCCGCCGCTTACGACCACCTAGCCGCCACCGCGCCGGACGCCGTTCCGAACGAGGCGGCTTGGTTGTACTGCCAGGCCTGCGCCCAACACAGCCTGCACGGACGCCGCGACCAGCAATTGTTCGACCAAACCTTCGGCCATGTGACAGCGGCGCGCCAGTATTTCGAGCAACACGGCTGGGATTTCGGCGCCGTAGAATTTTTGTACCTCCAGCGCTGGGCCGCCGCGCGTCCGGGCGGGTATCCACCGCTGCTTGGTCCGGAATATCCGCCGCGCGGCGCCTGCGTGCTACGGGCTTATTCCCGGCAACTCGAGGAACAGGACCGTTTCGATGAAGCCATTCAAGCCGCGCTCGCGTGGCAGCGTCTGGAGCCGGTCAGCAGCGCTCCTTTAGATCAGTTGGCGTACCTGAGTCATCGACAAGGAGATCGGGAAGCGGCCGTCGATTGGTTGCGACGATGGCACGACCTGCAACCCGGCCAACCGTTGCCGCTGCTGCGTCAAGCCGTGATTGAACAGGAACGCGGTCGCTTCCCGCAACGGGACCAAGCCCTTAGCCGAGCGCTGGCCATCACCGCAGGAGAACACCGCGCCGAAGTGGCGTTCTTGGGAGCGCGGCTCGTGTTGGCGGAAGTGTTGGGGGCTGCTCATTGCACCGAGGCGAACGAGGGTTGTCAATCTGTTGTCGATATTCTCTCCCGCCGCGCGGCGGAAGTCACGCGCTGGCTGGAAGAAACCTTGCGCGCGCGGCCGAATCACGTCGCCGCCCTGTGGTGCCTGGCCGCCGTGCGCTGGCTGGCGGGGGACCGCGCCGGCGTCGCCGCCTTGGCCGAATCCCTGAATCATCCTGAAGTTGATGAGCCGCGCTTGCACGTTCTAGCCGCTTTATGTCAGTTGGTTGCCGGTGACTTCCCGCAAGTCCTGCTCGCCGCCGCCCGCGCGGTGTCCCATGCGGAAGTGGCGGCAGATAGTCGCTTGCTCGCGGCCTGGTCCTACTTGTACACCCATCAGACAGCGCATGCCAAATCATTGCTGATCCAGGTGGTTGCCGAGGACCCCAGCGCCGATTCCGCGCGGGCGTTGCTGGCCCAGCTTTGCCACGCCGAAGGGGACCTGGCCGAGGCGGTGCGCTGGTGGCAAGGGATCGCGGAACAGCGCCGCCGGCAGTGGCAGCTGGACGCCCCCTTGACGCAAACCTGGTTGCTGGCAGGGGTGTCGGCCTATGAGCAGGGCCAGTACCAGCAAGCGGCCAACGCTTTTCGACAAGCGGAAGGCAACGGGACGCCGGACCCGTACCTGCGCCAGCTGGCGGCGACGGCGTGGTTCCGCATGGGACAGCGCTTATTGTATGGCGTTGCACGGACATCCACACATCCAGACAATGGCCAGCCGATGGCCACGGAGGTAGGTTCCGCATGATTCGGGACACGCAGCCCCAAGCCACGTCTCAGCGTGCCGGCCCCTTTCCCGTCGCGCGGCCGGTCGCGCCGCCGTTGGCGGCCGCCGTTCGCGCTCTGGAAGAGGCCCTTCAAGCCGGCTACGCCGATCCCTCGGCTTATTATCTATTGGCTTTGGCGCGCAAGCGTCAGGGAAACACCAAGGAAGCACGCCAGGCCCTGCGCCGCATCACTCCCCCTGATGCCCATGTTTGGTTGCAGCTCGGCTTGCTGTCCTTGCTGGACAAACAACTGACACAAGCAGAGCAGGAATTCGCCTGCGCCCTGAAATTACAGCCAGATCACGCGGCGGCGTGCAAGAATCTGGTCTTGACCCGCCTCAGCTTGGGCTGGCTGGAGGAGACCGCCCCTTTGGCGACGCGCGCCGCTGAGTTGGCCGAAGGCGAAGCGGAACAACGCTTGTTCGTTTGGCTGGCGGCTTTGCTGCGCGGCACGGCGGCGCGAACCGTGCCTCCCGAACTTCGGGAGTTGACGCCTGACGATGAACAATTGCTGTTGAGCTGGCTGCGCCGGCTGGGGAACGTCGATGCCTTGGCGGCGCTGCTGCGCGCCTGGCACGCTGCTCGACCAGACAGTCCGCCGATCCAAGAAGCCTATCGGGATGTCATGTTGTCATGGGGGATGAGCTTGTTGAATCGCGGCGAATGGGGACAGGCTCAACGACTGCTCACGCCACTGGTCCACGCCGCCGGGACCAACCGCGCGTGGCGAACCGCCTTGCTTAACCTGCTCGGTTGTTGCTGTTGCTTGAATCAGGATTGGACCGAAGGGATTCAATACCTGTCCGCCGCCTTGCAACTGGCCCCGAACGATCCGTGCATCCTGCAAAATCTCGCCTTGGCTCACGAGTGGCATGGCGACCTGGCGCGGGCGGAGCCGTATTGGAACCGTTATTTCCAGCTGTTGGCCGACCTGCCCAGCCCCAGCCAACCCGCCGATTATCGGGAGCGTTTGGCGGCGCGGAGTCTATGCCGCCTGTCGCAAGTCTGCTCGGATCGCAACCACTGGGGCAAGGCCGTCACGTATTTGGAACGAGCCTGTCAGTTACGACCGCGCGATCCCGCGCTCCTGGAGCAATTGTTTCATCTATATCAGCAAACCCACCAACCGGGGAACGCCCGCCGAACGCTGGCTCGGCTCAAGCAGCTCCGCCCCGACGATCCCCAATACGAGCTGCTCGAATTGGACTTTGGGGAAACGCCGGAGCTGGCCCACGTCGAACAGTTCGTGGCAACCATTAGTCGCTATTACGACCAACAGCCCCACAATCCCCGCACCGGCGATCGGATCATGGACATGATCGCCAAGGTGTTGCCCACGCTCGGCACCTTAAGCAATCAATGGACGGGACAGCTCAACGGCATCATCGATCAAGTGCGGCGCTTGCCGAACGAGCAAATCAACTGGCCGGCCGTGCGCCGTTTGGTTCAGGAACTGTGCCAGGAATTTCAACGCTTGCGGCGGCTGTCCGGGAGATGTCTGGGGATGATTGCCTATCATTCTCCCCAACGCCGCCGCCTGCACGAGCTGTGCGAGCACCTGGATCGAACCATCGCTTACTGCCAGCGTTGGATCGAAGACGACGCATGACGAGAAGACCCATTGGCCAGGTTATAACCAGGCGCGGTCGGAAATGAGGTCTGGGCGTTTTCGGGTGTTCTGGTTCCCGGGCAGCAGCCTGGGAACCAGAACGCCCGCACTGGAGTGGTATAAATCTGTCACACCTGGTCCGGCACGACGAACGGTTTGCGATACGTTCGGCTCAGCAGTTGGTTGGCTTCGCTGTCATTCTGAATTGTTTCGGTCTGGGCGTCGAAGTGCAGCGTGCGGCCCAAGCGGTACGCCATGTTGCCGAGATGACATAAGCGCGTGCTGAGGTGCCCCTCTTCGATGTCGCAATTGGGGCGCGCGGCGCTCTTGATGCAATCCAGGAAGTTGCGCAGGTGCGGTGCTTCCATGGACACGAACTTGTCTGATGCTTCCACGCCGTCCTCGACGTGCCAGCCGTTTTTGTCGAACACCAGCGTCCCTTTCTCCCCATACAGGGCCACGCCCCACGATTCCCCCTGGAAGCCAGTCTTCGACCAGATGCGATGCTCCCAGATGACACAGGTATTGGGGAAATCAAACGTGGCGACTTGAGTATCCGGGGTGACACGGTCGTCATCATAATAGAGTTTGCCGCCGCCGCTACTGACACGCAAGGGGGCATCCAGCCCCGCCAGCACCATGCGGGCCAGGTCCAGAGCGTGGATGCCGTTGTTCCCCAGCTCGCCGGTGCCGTAGTCCCAGTTCCAGTGCCATTCATAGTGGAAGCGATTGGGATTGAACGGCCGTTGCGGCGCCGGCCCCAGCCACAGGTCATAATCGACGCCGGCGGGCACCGGGCCGTCGCTCTTGTGGCCGATGCTAGGCCGATTCCCCGCGATCCAGGTCCGCACGAACGGCACTTTCCCCAACTGGCCGGAGCGCACAAACTCGGCGGCGCTGCGGAAATGCGGGCCGCTGCGGCGTTGCGTTCCGACTTGCACGACGCGCTTGTACTTGCGAGCCGCCTCCACCATGCGCCGGCCTTCGACGATGTTGTGCGAGATCGGCTTTTCGACATAGACGTGTTTCCCCGCCTGGCAGCCCCAAATCGTGGCCAAGGCGTGCCAGTGATCCGGGGCGGCGATCACGATGGCGTCCACCGATTTATCATCGAGGACGGTGCGGATGTCTTTTTCGATTTTCGGAGCGCGGCGTTGCTTGCTTTCTAGAATTTCGACCGAGCGCGACACGACATTGGCATCACAATCGCAAAGGTAGGAAATTTCCACATCCTCGAAATTGGAAAAACCACTCACCAGCCCCCGACCGCGTCCCTTTACCCCCATGACGGCGATATTGATTTTTTCGTTTGGCGCGTCAGCGACGCCGGCGGCGGTCAAGGCCGTCAACGAGCCGACGGCAGCGGCGGACGATTTTAGAAACCCTCGACGATCCATTTCTGGCATGATTCCTCTCCCGTGACAAACGAAACTCCATGATCCACAGGCGAACTTTGAGTTAAAGGATACAACGTGGGAGAGGAAATGGGGAGAAAAAAAGTATCCCGTCGCAAAAACGCAAAAACGCAAAAATGAGAGAGGGAGCGGATTTTTTCTTAAAGTCGTATCTCCTGAATGCGGCGGGTGATCTCCTCAACGGAGATCAGGTCCCCCCTGCCGGAACCGGGACAAATCGCGCAAGTCTGTTGCCAAGCCTCCGGCGTGGCGACGTTGCTTTCCCAAAACGGCCAGGTGCGGCACTGACGCGGCCGCGCCGGATACACGGTACAACCTTCCCCTGCCTGGTAAAAGACACAATCGCCATTGCTTTTTTCCCGCAAACTACGTGCCCGGTTCACGGTTCGAGTGTACACGGCCACGACTTGTTCGACCGGCTCCCTCAGATAGTCCGCCAAGGCGGCGATTTCCATGTCCTGGACCCAGACAAACCCCGGCGCGCCGGTACAGCAATTCCCACAGCGCGTGCATCGAAAACGCAAGCCGTCTTGGTACCAGAGTTCGTTCACCCCTGGCTCGAATGATGGATTCATGAGTAATTGCGTCAATCCATGCCTTGGTGGAAGGAAATTCGCTCGCACGGCGAGCGCCGCGCTGTAAGCCCGACGTGGCATTCGCCAAGTACGTCGGGTTTACTCCTCGATGTTTGGTGGGGTTATTCGCTTATGGAGCAACAAATCCTCTATCCACCAACCGCTCCGCTCACTTCAAATACCGATCCAAAAACACCACCATCTTCGGATACGCATCCAAACGATTCTTCAACTTTCCTAGACCATGCCCTTCATCCTCATAGCGCAGATACTCGACGGGGATATTGCGTTTTTTGAGGGCGGCGACGATTTGTTCGGCCTCGCCGATGGGGACGCGCGGGTCATTGGCACCGTGGATGACAAGCATGGGACATTGAATTTTATCGACATGGTTGATGGGGCTGATCTTTTCCAGGAATTCGCGGTGCTCGCGCAGGTTGCCGTACTCCCCTTCGCGGTGGGCGCGGCGGTAGGCGCCGGTGTTTTCCAGGAAGGTGACAAAGTTAGCGATGCCGACGACATTGATGCCAGCGGCCCACAATTCGGGGTAATTCGTGACTTGGGCCAGCACCATGAAGCCGCCGTAGCTGCCGCCGAACACCGCCAGCCGCTTCGGGTCTCCCTGTTTCTCGTCGCGCAGCCAGTAGGCGGCGTGGGCCAAGTCCTTGACACTGTCCATCCGCTTGACGGTGTTGTCCAGATTCATGTACGCCGTGCCGTAGCCGCTGGAGCCGCGCACATTGGGGGCGAGCACCGCGTAACCGGCCTGCGTGAAATACTGAAATAGAGCGTTGAATGTAGGCCGGGTCTGGCTCTCCGGGCCGCCGTGCGGATAAACGATCACCGGCGGCAATTTGCCAGCGGAGAGCTTCGGCTTATAGAACCAGGCGGGGATCATTCGGCCATCGAAGGTTTTATACTGGATCAACTCTGGTTGCACGAATTGATCGAAGGGAATGCCAGCCCGGCTGGAATGGGTCAATGGGCGAGTCTTGCTCGATTTCAAATCCCATAGCCAAATGTCGGAATTGTAACGCGGGCCGTTGAAGGTGTATGCAAGTTGGCTGTCATCAGGAGCGAATTCCCATTCGTTGACCACGCCGAGGAATTCGCGCGACTCCCCTTTGGCGGCGGGTTCTTTCAGGGCTTGGATGCGCAGCTCTGACTTACCTTCGACATTCAGCGAATACGCCAGCCAGCGCCCCTTGGGGGAAGCGATCACGCTTTCGACTTCATATGGTGGTGTTTCCAGATAGGTGAGCTTGCCGGAAGCGATGTCTAGCTGGGCCAAGCCGGGCATGTCGTGATTGTCGGCAGTGGTAGCGAGATAGATGGATTTACTATCGGCGGCCCAGCTGGGACTGTGATATTGCACGTCCCCCTTGTGTGGCGTGATGTGTTTGGTCTGGCCAGTTGTCACATCGATCAAATACAAATCTTGATTGAAATTCGATTCCACGCGGCGCGCCAGGATGTATTGATCATTGGGCGACCAGCCGGCGGCGGTGAAATAACCACCGGGGCCTTGGTGTAACAGTTTCGGTTCCTCGATTTGGCCTCGTCCCTGAGCCGGCACGGTTTGGACGTAAATATCAAACCGGCTCGGATTGGCGCGATTGGCACTGAAGCTGATGCGCGTGCCGTCGTGACTCCAACCGCCGAAATAATGGACGGCTTCCGGTTGGCGCGTCAGGTCCACGTAGTTCCACCCCGCGCCGATGCCATGATCGGTACCGCCCCCCACGCCATATAAATGATACAGTTGTGTCTGTTCGTTGCCGCCGGTGTCCATGCTAAACACCAGTTCATGTCGAAGTGGATTGAACCAGCCGCCGCGAATGCTGTCGGCGGTGAAGGTCAATTGCGTCGGCCAACCGCTAGTGATGGGGATGTCCCACAATTGGTTGACGCCGGTGATGGCGGTCAAAAATGCCACAAATCGCCCATCCGGCGACCAGCTCGGCGACGACGCGGAGCGAATGTTGAGAAAACGGTCAATAGGAAAAGATGGCATGGAGTGGTCTCCTGTTGGTAGGAATGAGATGCATCGGTTCGCGCTCGCCAACGCTTAGGATTTAGCGATTGGCGCTTGCCCGCGCGTCGGTGAGCGCGAACCGATGCATCAGTATCTCTCCAGAAAAAAAGTGCCTTCTTGCGTTTCGCTCGTTACCATACCGCCTATCGCATGATAGTTCATCCTTGTTTTTGGAAATTTGATGCTCATGCTCTGGACGCAAAATTATGATCCGCTGGGTTCGTCGGTGCTCTCGACGTTGCTGGCGGCGGTGCCGATTGTGTTGTTGCTGGGGTTGCTGGCGACGGGGCGAGTGCCGGCGCAGTGGGCGGCGCTGGCAGGCTTGGCGGCGGCGGTCTTGTTGGCCATGTTCGTCTTCACGCCGAAGGAGACCAGCATGGTCGGTTTGGGACCGTGGCTGGGCACCGTGCTATCCGCCATGCTCAATGGGGCGGCGTTTGGCTTGTTTCCCATCGGTTGGATCGTGTTGTCGGCCATCTTTCTCTATTCGCTGACGGTCGAGACGGGGCAATTCGAGGTAGTCAAACATTCCGTCATGGCGTTGTCGGACGACCGGCGCATTCAGGCGTTGTTAATCGCCTTTTGCTTCGGGGCGTTCATCGAGGGGGCGGCGGGGTTTGGCACGCCGGTGGCCATCTCGGCGGCGTTGATGATGGGAGCAGGATTTCGCCCCTTGCAGGCGGCGGGGCTGGCGCTGATCGCCAACACGTCGCCGGTGGCCTTCGGAGCGCTGGGGACGCCGATCATCACCTTGGCCAATGTCACCGGATTGAGCGAATTGCAGCTCAGCGCCATGGCCGGTCGGCAGTTGCCGTTCTTCTCGCTCATCGTGCCGGTGTGGTTGGTGGCCATGATGGCGGGGCTGCGCGGGGCGTGGCAAATCTGGCCGGCGCTGCTGGTGACGGGAGGGAGCTTCGCCCTGGTGCAATTTTTGACAGCGAACTATCATGGACCCTGGCTGGTGGATGTCGCCGGCGGGGTGATTTCCCTGGCGTGTCTGGCTCTGTTCCTGCGCGTTTGGCAGCCAAGGGACACCTGGCACTTCGCCGAGGAGCCGCCCATTCATGAGGCTCCCAAGTATTCGCGCCGGCATATCATTCATGCCTGGGTGCCGTGGGGATTGCTTACGTTGTTCGTGTTTGTGTGGGGCTTGCCGATAGTGAAGGAAACGCTGAACGTGACCGCCGTTGCTATGGAGGTGCCCAACCTGCATCTGCGCGTGGCCCGCGTGCCGCCGGTGGTCAGTCATGCCGAGCCGGAAAAAGCGATATTCAATCTCAATCTATTGTCAGCGACCGGCACCAGCATTTTCCTGGCCGCCGTCCTGTCCGGTCTGTGGATGGGGATAGCGCCGGGGCAGATTCTCCGCGTCTTTTTCCAGACGTGGTGTCGCCTGCGCTGGCCATTGTTCACCATTGCTTGCATGTTGGCCATCGCCTTCACCACGCGCTACAGCGGCATGGACGCGACTTTGGGGCTGGCCTTCACCAAGACGGGATGGATTTATCCGCTGTGCGCCGCCCTGCTCGGCTGGCTTGGCGTGGCCCTGACTGGCTCGGATACGTCATCGAATGCCCTGTTCGGCAGCTTGCAGACCATCACGGCCCGTCGGCTGGTGGGTGACGGCGTCTTGCCCTTGACTGAGCAACAAGCGATGGTGTTGATGGCCACCGCCAACAGTACCGGCGGTGTCATGGGCAAGATGATTGACGCCCAAAGCATCGTCGTCTCGGCGGCGGCCACCCAGCAACATGGCCAAGAAGGGGCGATTTTACGCTATGTCTTTTGGCACAGTGTCATTCTGGCCCTCTTGATGGGAATGTTGGTGATGTTCCAGGCGTATGTGTGGACGAGTGTAATACCATGAAATTTCAGATTGGGGATTTCAGATTAAGGTTGAAGGTGGCACTGGCTATTTCCGATTCCGAAAGCCAGCCAGCCAGGTTTCACATGTTTCGGGTAGGGGGGCGGATTGTCTGGCGGTATCGTGTGAAGGATCGCGTTGATACTCATGCACACACCAATGGCGTAAGTGCGTGGGAGAATGTGACAGTTGTTGTTGATTTAGCCAAGACTCATATTGATCGAAAATTTCCGGCAGCGTCTTTTTCATTCCCAGAGGGAAATGGCCATAGAGATAGGTCAGCTGTCCGCGGGCCTCGGCGGTAGGCGTATCCGTGTGCAGCATCAAGAACAGCGCCGACGCGAAACCGGCCCGGTCGCTGCCGCCGGCGCAATGAATCAAGAGTGGTCGTGGCTCATCCCGCATACTGTCCACCAGAATTTGTAACTGGTCCTCGAAAGGGCGCTCATAGGCGCTGAGAATCACATCCACCATCTTGACGCCGTGCCGCTCGGCGATCTGGCGTTCCTGTTGATACCAGCGCAGCGAGGGATTGGGGCCTCGCAAGTTAATGATGGTTTGGATGTGATACGATTTGATCCAATCTTCCAAATTGCCAGTGGACGGTTGGCCGCTGCGATAACATACGCCTTCTTGAACCGTGTGAAAATTGTTCGTGAACTGCAAATAACCAATGTAACTCGCCAACGGAGCAAGCAACAGAGCCACAAACAGAACAAATTTGCCGCGCGGCTTCATGTGAGATCATCCATCGTGAGCGTGGATAGGGAAATAGGATGTGAATAATAATCGGCAGGCGCAGGAGGTGGGGAAGATGAAAAATCGAAAAAATTGGAGTTTTCGTTTAGCGTGTGAGCCACAGGCGAGCGTGTTTGCTTGCCTACGGCTCGCCGCTAAACGAAAATGGATTGGCTATTTTCTTCGTTTTGTCAAATGTTTCATCACTTGATTTAATGTTTGGGTGTTAAACACGTCCTTCTTTTCCAACCAACCGCGCCGCGCCACATCGACGCCATATTGGTAATAGACAATTTCATTCGTAGCGTGAGCATCGGGGTTGATCACTAATTGGACGCCTAACTCCTTGGCTCGTTTGCAGTGAATCCAATCTAGATCGAGCCGCATCGGGTGGGCGTTGATCTCGATCATGGTGCCATGCTGGGCCGCCGCTTTGAGCACGGCTTCGAGGTCCACCTTGTAGGCGTCGCGGCGCATCAATAACCTGCCGGTGGCGTGGCCGAGCATGGTCACGCGCGGATGGTGAATGGCCTTGATAATCCGCTCGGTCATCTCCTTTTCCGGCTGGTTGAAATGACTATGCACACTGGCCACCACGTAATCAAACGTATCTAGGACGGCATCATCATAATCCAGTTTACCGTCCGGTAAGATGTCACATTCAATCCCTTTCAATAATTGAATGCCTGTTAATTTATTGTTGAGTACATCAATGTCGGCTTGTTGTTGCTTGACGCGCTCCGGCGTGAGGCCATTGGCCACGGTGAGCGATTGCGAATGATCGCCGATGCCGAGATATTTCAGACCCAGTTTCTGGGCAGCGTGGGCCATGTCTTCCAACGATGCAGCCCCGTCGCTCCAGGTGGTGTGACAGTGAAACACCCCCTGGATTTGGTCGACTTCGATCAGTTTCGGTAGTTGGTGTTTCTCGGCGGCGGCGATCTCGCCCGTATCCTCGCGCAGCTCCGGCGGGATGTAATCCAGGTCGAGCGCGCGAAACAAATCTGCCTCGGTTTTGCAGGGGATCGACCGTTGGGCACCGGCTAGTTCATATTCATTGAGTTTCAAACCATAGGTAATCGCCCTGGCCCGCATGGCGATGTTATGCTCTTTGCTGCCGGTGAAGTAGTGCAGGGCGAAGGGGAATTGCTCATCTGTCACCACGCGCAGATCAGCGTTGATGCGAATACCCTCGGCAGCCACGACGACGCTCGATTTCGTTTCCCCATGCGCGACCACCTGCACCACCTGCGGCAGGCTGACGAAATATTTCATGATCGGGGCAGGATCAACGGAGCTGACCAGTAAATCGACATCTTTGATCGTCTCCTTGCGCCGCCGCAAGCTGCCGCCTAGCTCAATGCGAATGACCTCCTTCCGCTGCCGCAAGGCGTCGAGCAGAGCCAACCCCACCGGTAACGCCTGATCCAAGCGGACGCGCTGCCCCATTTGGTCGATGAACGCCAAGCCTTCGAGAATCTTTTGCTGTGTCTTGTCACCAAAACCTTTGAGCTTGGCGACCTGTCCCGCCGCGCACGCCGCCTTGAGCTTGTCCAAGGTATCGATCCCCAGCTGGTCGTACATGGCCTTGATCTTCTTGGGACCGATACCGGGCAGCCGCAACATCTCCAGCAAGCCAGGGGGCGTCTTCTTGCGGAGGTCTTCCAGGAACGGCAGCCGGCCCGTCGTCACCATCGTAATGATCTTTTCGTGCAAGGTGGCGCCGATGCCTGGCACTTCTTTGAGCTTATTTTGCTGGATGAGGTCAGTCAGACTGGTACTGAGCTGGCGAATCGCCCGCGCGGCAGTGAGATAGGCTTGACAGCGGAAAGGATTCTCTCCCTGGATTTCGAGCAGATAGCCGCACTCTTCCAAGGCGGCGGCGACTTGTTCTTGATCCATGATAGCATCCCAGGTGTGTGAACAAGGTGAGGGAAGGACAGGGATATGATAGTGGCTTTGTTGTTTCGCCCCTGTGTTGGTGGGCCCGCGAAACGATAAATCATCGAACCGCGAACTTGGTCACGCCGCTTCGTGCATATCCAGCATCCGCGACGGGTGCAGCATGATTTCCAAGGCCGTGACCAAACGATCTGGGCCACGGCCGTCGATCAGTTTCCGGCCACAGCGCGACATGGCCTGTCGTTCGGCGGGGTCGGAGAGCAGATTGACCACCGCTTGGCGCAAGGTCTGAGCCGAGACGTTTTCATGCCAACCGAGACAAAGAGCAGCCCCTTCTTCCTCCAGGCGCTGGGCGTTTGGCCAATAGATCTCGTGTTGTAAGATCATCAGCTGCGGCAAGCCAACACAGGCCAACTCTTGCGACCAGCCGGTGCCAGCAGTCAAGGCGAAGTGACACCGCGGGATGCGGGCGGCTACTTCGTTCGGCTCGACGGCCAATTCCAGCCGGTCGGGACAGCGTTCGACCAATTGTTGCAGCTCTTCCAGCTGGGGATGCCAGGAGCGGACCACCAAATCGACTTTTTCCACTTTGGGGACGTTGAGCAGCAGCTTAGCATACTCGGCGGCCAAACCGTGCGGATCGTCCTCGCCGAGCGCCACCATCGCCCGGAAGGGGAGCGGCGGTTCTTGGGCGCGAACGGGCCGTAGCCGGCGCACCTCGGGACGGATGAACGTGAACCGCTGGCCCAACAACAATTGCGTACCAGGCTGATACTCGTAGCTCTCCTTGCGCGGAGCCAGCAGCGGGTTGATGACCATGTGCGACGGGAAACGGACCTGGGCTTGACTATCAATGGACGCTACCAGTACTCCGGTAGCGGCGATTTCCTTCAAATATGCCTCGGAAGTCTCGGGCGCATCGACGATGACGGCGGCGGGTTGCAGCCGGCGAATCTCCTGAATGGTTTCCTCCAGGTCATCGGGCGTGCCGGCGAGCCCGTCCGCCTCCAGCCAGTTGTTGCCGGCCCGTTTGATGTTCAACCCCAGCGACCGGGGTTCGAGCTGGGACAGAAAGTACGTCGGTCGACGGCGGCGCTGCAAAGCCGCTCCGAAAATCAAGCACCGCGTCAGGTGCTCCCAGCCAGTTCGCGACGTACCATCCACGCGAAAGAGAATTGGCGCTCGGTTCATGTCACCTCTGTTCCGGTTTGAGTGACGGGATCGTTAGAAATTCGAAATTCAAAATTCACATTCGAGGGTGTTTTTTCTGACTAGTGTCTTCTAATCTGATTAGTGTCTTCTAATTTTTAATTTTGAACTTGTCATTTCTAAATACAGCTGGCGGGCGCGATGGAAGTCATAGGGAAAATCGACATCAACGCGTTGGTGATCCATGCTGAGATGAAAGGCCAGCTCCCACTTGCGGTGCAGCTGGCACAAGATGTCGGCCACGTAGCCTTGGATGCCGTGTTGCCAAACGTACTTGTCCAGCGTCTCAAAGAATTGCTGGCTCCCCTCGGCGCTGAAGCGGACCAAGCCGGTGAATTCCCCCAGCACGGCGCCGTCGAGGAGCTTTTTCGACATGGTGCGAAACTTGCCGGAACGGGTCATATAAACTTTCATGTCCTCCTCGTCGCAAGGCTTGATTTCAACATCGACGAGGACATCCGCTTCCGGCTGATCGGCCAGGAACGCTTGCAGGCGGTTCAAGGTGAAGTAGTGGTCGCCGGTGGTGAAGGTGAAAGGCTGGCCGGCGAATGGCTGGCGAACGGCCCACAGACTACCGAGGATGCCGTAATGTTCATAGAAGGGATTCAAGATGCAGGTCGCCCGCTGCTCGCAGAAGCGGCGCACTGACAAAGCATCGAACCCCACCACCACGACATGGTCCGTGATGCCAGCTTGCTCGAAGTGATTCAGGATGTTGTCCAGAAGTGTCACCCCGCCGAGATCGAGCAGCACTTTGTTCTGCTTTTCGGCAAGGTCTTGCAGGCGGGAGCACAATCCCGCCGCCGCGACGAGTCCTCTCATTCGGCCTCTTCTCCCACAAGCCTTCCGTGGCTCCGCATGTCAACGGTTCCGTCGTTGACGAGGCGTATCTTAATCGAATCCCCGCGCGAAGAAAAAGGCCGATTTGCCATGCCGAAAGCTAACATTGATTCACGCGGGACATGAAAGGTAGAATGAGAGGTGGTGGGATAGAGTTTAACTCCAACCTCTGACCGGGGTGAGCAACCTCACAAAAGACAAACATCATCCATAATTCTTCTGTTGATCAGTGCGGTTGTCAAGAGACTATTTGAAAATGATTCCGAGGAAAAACCCAGCGAGGGGGGGGGGGGGGGGGGGGGGAGGAAGACGCGACA
>JBKBIP010000030.1:0-21723 GCA_046297495.1 Gemmataceae bacterium
ACCGCATGGACTACCTGGCCGGCATGAACATGAATCTGGGCTACTCGATGGCGGTCGAGAAGCTGTGCGGCATGAAGCTTCCCGAAAAGGCCCAGGTCATTCGCGTCATCATCGCCGAGCTGAACCGTATTGCCAGCCACTTGGTCGGCATGGGGGCGTATGGTCTCGATCTAGGTTCGTTCAGCCCCTTCTTGTACGCCTTCCGTGAACGAGAGATGATTCTCGACTTGTTCGAGGAAGTGTGCGGCGCCCGGTTGACGTACAGCTACATCACCATCGGCGGCGTGCATGACGATTTACCCGAAGGCTGGATGGACCGCTGCCAAAAGTTTCTCGATTATCTGAAACCGCGCATCGAGGAATATCACACGCTGCTGACCCGCAACCAGATTTTCGTCTCGCGCACGGCCAACATCGGTAATCTGTCGAAGGAATTAGCCCTCAGTTACGGCTGTACCGGCCCGGTGCTGCGCGGCTCGCTCAACCGCGAGGCTGGGGATACGGTGTGGGACCTGCGCAAGATCGAGCCGTATTGCGGCTACGAGACCTACGACTTCGAAGCCATCCTGCCGCCGTTCCCCGAAGCGCCACCAGAATCGGTCATCGGCGATTCCTGGCATCGCTTCTATGTCCGCATGCGCGAGGTGCTCGAAAGCATCAAGCTGGTCGAGCAGGGCTTGCGGCGTTATCCGAACGCTGAAGGGGCGCACCGCATCGAGCCGCCGCGCCATCTACCGGCGGGGGAAGCCTACCTGGAAACCGAGGCCCCGCGTGGACAAATGGGCTTCTACGTCGTGGGCCGCACTACCAAGGAGAACGTGCCGTTGCGCGTGCGGGCCCGCTCTTCGTGTTTTTGCAATCTCAGTGTCACCAACGAAATTTGCCGCGGCTGCCTCATCGCCGACATCCCCGCCATCGTCGGCAGCTTGGATTTCGTCATGGGGGAGGTGGATCGGTAGCCCCGAATCATCATGCGACATTAAATACGGAAAGGTTCATCGGTTCGCGCTCGCTGTCGAGCGTGAACCGATGAACTCACCCTATCTAGCGCCTTTGCTTACTTCTCCCCCTTGACCCCACTCATGGGATACCCCGTCACGGTCTCCCAGGCGAGGCGCTGTAATAAAGCATTGAGTTCGGTATTGACTTCCTTCTCGTTCACCTTCAGTCCCACCGGACTACGGCCGGTGATGCAGGCGTAGTTGCAATAGGTGGTCAGCAATAGGATCGGCGCGTTGCCGTGGCCGATGGTGTCGCGGAACAATTCCGATTGCTTGGTAATGCCCGGCACCTTTCCTTCGGCCACCAGCTCGCGCAATCGGACAACGGCATCACCGACCGGGACAATGCATACCGCTTGACGCCCTGCTGTGTCATTGATGGCTTTGGCTTGGGCCTCCATTTGCTCGCGCCATTTCAGTTGATCAGCACGCAATTGGACCAGGTCGGTCTCGTCGCGCTGAGTGTTGTTCTTGATACGTTGATCGAGGAAATCCCCTGGCACCCACGACTCTTGCACTAACAAGCGCATCTTGGGATGGTGCTTGAGACCCAGCTCGGCAAAGCGGTCGATCCCCTCGTCGGGCATCTTGACATTCGGGGCCATCGTGAACACGTCGACCCCGCCTTCCGCCAGAATCTTCTTGGCCCGATTTTTTTCCTCGGGTAAATCCCAATGCTGTTGCACGCGCGAGCCGCCTATCCCTTGACTGCCAACGTGTTGATATTCTTGGATACCCGCTTCCTGGACCAGCTGCCCCAGGCGGCCAGGCACGAACATATGAAAGCTGTGGCCGGTGTAGAAAACACGCAGCGGCGCCGGCTCATCTGCCCGATTCATGGCGGGGAGTGCCAAGAGCATGAGGAAGGAAATGCGCGGGAAACGCATGAGATGTTGACCTCCAAATGGGGTGAGAAACGCCGAAACCTTGGTTGCTGGGTATAGAATTGACTATACCACCCACATGGCCAAGAAGAAACAGCCGTTGTAGAACAATGTCAACACGTATCTGTTCTCGATCTCAGGAGATCTCGCAATGAAACGCATCATGCTTGTCGCCGTGGTAACTGCATTTAGCATGTCATCGGCGTCCGCGCAGACCATGCCGGAAAAGCAAGCCAGCATGAATTATGTGCGTGGCTTATTGGCGGATGATGGCGGCTATCGAGCGACGCAGGACAAAAAGGAACCGTCGAACCTGCGGGCCACGTCGGCGGCGCTGCGGGCATTGCACTATCTAGGGGCCAAGGACCAGGTCGCGCCAGCCACTCGCAAGTTCGTCGAGAACTGTTTCGATAAGTCGAGCGGCGGCTTCGCCAATCGGCCCGACGGCGAGCCAGACGTATTTACCACCGCCGTCGGCATCATGGCCGCCGTCATCGTGGACATGCCCAAAGACCAGTTCGAGCAAGCGACCGTGCGTTATCTCACGGAACACGTCCAGGGTTTTGATGACATCCGTATTGCCGTGGCGGGGTTGGAGCGGATTCAGCAAAAGTCGCCGCGCTCGGCGGCTTGGCTCAAGGACATCGAGAAGCTGCGTCATGCCGACGGCACTTCCGGCATGGGGAACGGTGTGGCCCGCGACACCGGCGGCGTCATCGTGGCCTTCCTACGTTTGGGGGGCAAACTCCCGCATCCGGAGAACGTGCTGAAGGCCTTGCGTCAGGGACAACGGCCCGACGGCGGTTTCGGCAAGGGGGACGAGAAAGGTTCCGATCTGGAAACCAGCTACCGCGTGATGCGGGCCTTTTACATGCTCAAGCAGCAGCCTGCCGACCCGGACGCCTTGCGTCAGTTCGTCGCCCGGTGCCGCAACGCCGACGGCGGTTACGGCCTGACCCCCGGCCAACCGTCCAACATTGGCCCAACGTATTTCGCCGCGATCATCCTGCATTGGCTGGATCAGAAGTGAACCAACTGATAGGGAAAAGGTATGCTTCGCGCGGGGAAGAAGCACCCCGCGTGAAGCCAGTCTAATCTTGAGTTCAAAGAAACATCAAACTCGCAACGACTGCAATTCATCCTCGTCCAGGCGGCTGGCGAGAATGCAGCCGATGATCCAATCGCCGCCTCCTTGGGCCTTGGCGTGGATGACGCGGGCCACCAGGGTGCGCGAGAAACTGTGCGACATGCTTTGCAATTCCACGGCCAGCAAAGTGCCTGGCTCGAAGCGACGTTTCAGCTGTAAGCCGATGTTGCTGGCCGAGATGTCGCGCACCTGAGCAGGCCACGGATCATCGCGCGTGGACGCAATCGGATGGCAAGAGGCTTCCAAATCCGCCAAGCCGCGCGAGCGCGGTTCGTAGCGTTCCACGGTGGAGCGAGGACTTTCGTAGTGGTTGATGCTCCGAGCCTGATCGGCCGGCCGACCCCATCCGAACAATCCCTGCCAAAAGCGAACGATCCAATTAAACATAGTCACACACTCGCGGGGCATTCGTGCTTGCGATGAATTGCCCAGGAATTGACACAACGAGTTTTATGGTACGAACCCATCGCCATACCGTCATCATAATTCGCCAAGCACCCAAATCAAGATGATAAAACGACAACGGGCGCAAGTCAAAAGTCAAATTGCCGAATTTTCTTTTCCAAGAGTCCATCGGTTCGCGCGGGACAACGACGACCGGCGTGAATCAAGAAATCTCGGGAACGGCGAAGACAGGTGGCATTCCACTACTTCTTCGGCAGTTCCTTGACCTCGATCTTGCGGACCTGCACGACGCTGCCGGGGTCATGCTGCTGGATGGCGAAATGCCCCTTAGTATAAGTGTTCTTGGGGTCCACGAAATCGACCACTTTCTTGCCGTTGACCAGGATGATAATGTGATTCCCTTCCGCGATCACTTCCTGAGTGAACCATTCGTTCGGCTTGACCAGTTGATCGGTGATCCGAACCAAGTTGTAGAGACTGCCCGTTTTTTGCGGGTCGCGGTGGGTGCTGTTGATTTGGGCCTCATAGCCTTTGGGGAAAGCGGGGCCGAACTCCGTGCGGAAATACTGACCGCTGTTGCCGCCATCGTTGATCTTGGCCTCCACGCGATAGCGGAAGTTTTCGTAATCCCCCCGTTCGCTGAACAGATGCCCTTTTGGCCCGCTGCCGATCAGAATGCCATCCTTGACTTCCCACTTGGCTTCGTCCTTGGGATGGGTCTTCCAGCCGGTCAAGTCCTTGCCGTTGAATAATTGCACCCAGCCTTGATCGTCGGCTTTGAGGTCGTCCGCCGGGGCCAAACCGATCCCAACCACCCATCCCAAACTCAACGCGGTCGCCAGCAAACATCGGCATCGCATCATCGCATCTCCTCAATGAAGTATCTTCTCGATGGATTTGGTTTCACTCCTTACGCTTCGGAGTCATTGTCCACAGTGTAAGCAATCGGCGCGGCTTCCGCCAGGGGCGAAACGCATCATTTACTAGGCAAAAGGCGTGGCTTCCAATTCCAGGATGATCACAAAACTCCGGTCCCCTGACTACCCAGGCGCTTTTCCCATGGAAAAGACCTTCAACACGTCATCGTTATAGTGATTGAATGACCTTCACGGCGATCTTGCCGGATTGAGGTGGGCGAAGGGCTGGCTGGTGGCGCTATGGAACTTCGACTAGTTCCCCTTGGTCAACGGAGGAATAATCCTATCGCGGCGTGAAGATCACTTCTCCTCCCCTGGACAGGGGCGCACCATGATAGCGACAATGAGGCGTTCCTTGTCTTTGGTTTTGTAACGGGTGATGATGGGAAAGAACTTGCCACACTTGGTCTGATAGGTAATGCCCCCCACGCCGGGTACTTTCACCCAAACGCCGACCAGATTGTTCTCATTGACGCCGTGGCGAATCTTCACGCTGATTTCCTCTTGATCGATCAACTCGAAATGTTCCGCTTTGCCAATCGGCATGGATTTGCACACGCGCTGGGCCATGCGGAAGGAGGTGAGTTGGGTCTCCAGCTTCTTAACCTCCCGCGCAATGTCCGTGAGGCGTGGGTCCACGTCGTTGCCCCGTTCACAGGCGAGAATGGCCACGACACAGACCTGTACGGGGCTGTCACCGGGGGGTGGCGAGTCGCCTTGACAGCTAATCGACAAAATCAGCCAACCGGCCATAGCGTACATCGACATGAGGGAAGCCTACCTCCCGTGAACACAGAATGTCCTCGCGTGAATCTCAGGTAGCGTCACTTTGCCACGGTTGCTCTCGGCCCGTTATTTCCGGGGGAGAGCATCAGGCAAGGGGGCCAAAACCATGGGGTGATACGGTCCTTCGGTCCAATGAATCTCGGCGACGCTTCCATCCCAATCCGGCTCGACCCGTTCCAGGTTAATGTCGCTGGCCGAAGCCAAGGCGAGCGGTTCTTCCACAGGTCCAGGAGGAGCGCCGATCACCAACACATCCACGTCAGCATCATGCATACTAATGATAGTCACATCCGACGCTGACACCACGGGCAAGGGTTGCCAAGCCGCCATCTCGTTGGTCGAAGGAGGTGCCGGGGACTGCGGCGCTGGTTGCTGCAGTATGAAGGCTATCACGGCCGCGGCGGCAGCCGTCATCACTCCCCCGATGAGCCAGCGGCGCCGCGACCGGCGCGGTAACGGCAGGACGGCAGGGGTTGCGGCGGGAGGAGCCAGCGCCGACTCCACCCCCCCCAAGACGGCTTGCCAAGTCGCTTCCGAAGGCATGGGGGGCGCGCTGACCCGACAGACTTGCGTCAGACGGCGCAGAGCGGCCACTTCTTGCCCTACCTCTGGGTGGGCCGCGAGCCAAGCGACGACACGGGCTTGGTCGGCGGACTCCAACTCGCCGTCCGCGTAACCCCCCAGGAGTTCACGGGGGTGAATCGATTCAGACTCGCCATTGTGATGGATCATACTGGAATTCGCTCCGCCAGATACGCTCGCAGCTTCAACCGCGTGTAGTATAATCGGCTCATCACCGTGCCGATGGATATTCCCAGGACTTCCGCCACTTCGCGGTAACTCAATTCCCCTTCGGCGTGCAACACGAAGGTTTGCCGTTGGGCTTCGGGGAGTGTGGCCAAGGCTTCTTGGAGCAAGTGGCGCAAATCCTCGCGTTCTAATTCCAACGTGGGGTCATCGTGAGTGAGCGGCTGGGCCGGCGCTTCGTCGTTGGCTTCCGCCGCTTCCAGACTCATCATTTCACGCCGGCCGCGCTGTCGGCCCAAGTCGAGGGACGCATTGCTGACCACCCGCAGCAGCCACGTCTTGAAGGAGCTACGCCCTTGAAAACCGTGCAGATGCGTCAGCACCTTGATGAAGCCTTCCTGCACGGCATCGAGCGCATCGGCTTCATGCCCGAGCAGCCGGTAGGCGACTCGATAAGCCAAGGCCCGATAGCGCCGGAACAGTTCATCCAAGGCCGTCCGGTCGCCAGCGGCAAAGCGTTGGAGCAGCTGCTCGTCGCTGTGCGGCGGGGACGCGAGGGCCGTCTCTGCGACTACCATGGCAAGATGCTTCTCCCAGGGGTACAGACGGTCGGGCAGGAACCCTTATTCGGTTTGATTGTAACGGATGCGTCCGTGTCATGCGAGAGAAACCGGGCTGGTTTACTTGATTCCTTTCAGCTGCCGGGCCAGGGCCTCGATGCGCAGGCGGCACTCGTTGCGGGCCTCGGCCAACCCCTGCGCGGTCGGCGCCACCGACTTAAGATAATCCAGCACGATCCCCTCGGCGGCCACGTATTCGGCACACGCCTGGGCCACCGCGGAGGCGATCTCATTGGGAATGGTGGTGACGCCGTTGCGGTCGCCGTGCAGCAGGTCTCCGGGCAAGACGCTCGCGCCGCCGACATGCACGGGCACATTGATGTTCACAATATGGCAGTAGCCGTGCGCGCAGATGGTGCCATTGGTGAAGCAGGGAAAATTCATGGCCTCCACCTGATCCAGATCTCGACCGGCGCCACTGGTGATCAGGCCGATGGCGCCGAAGGTCTTGTAGGTGGCGCACATAATCTCGCCAAAGGTGGCTGAGGCCGGTGGGTCGTCCAAGTCTTGAAAAACGACAATCGGAGGACCAGGCAATTCCGCGAAGGACGCCACCTGATCGGCGATACCCGCATAGACATCACCAGAGCGCGGCGGCGCGGCCGAGCGGAACGTCGCCGTGGCCGCGTAACCCACCATCGGCGGCAGCTTGGGGTAGCAAGCCTGAATCCGCCGATCCATGTAGCCGGCCGTCCGTGGTCTCAGATCAAATAGCTCGACGACGTTGCAAATCGTCGGCGTGTCGTATTTACGGAGCAACTCCAGGTCAGCGGCGGGTACGGCGCGGTAACTAGCCATGTTGAGCCTCGAAAGAAAAGGGCTGCGCTTCGATTGCTGGGTGGTCGCATCACGGGTTTCCGTTCCCTTCGGATGCCTGGTTTGAATGCCGATATTCTACACCCTGTCGATTCAGTGGTCGAGTACCGATGTCATCGGAAATAGTCATTCCCGTTTTCCGCCCCGCCATCGAACCATCTTCCCCGCCCGCCGGGAAGCCGCTACGGTTGCATTTTCCAAACGCATCGTGAGAAAGGAACAACCGTGAGATTATCCATCTTATTATTCAGAAGGCTCGGTCGATAAATCCCAGATGCGAACCGTGTGATCCCAGCTGCCACTAGCCAGGCGGCGGCCGTTGGGAGAAAACTCCACCGAACACACCGAATCCTGATGCCCCTGAAGCTGGCGGAACTCCTGGCCGGTGGCGACGTCCCAAAGCCGAATCGTGGTATCCAAGCTGCCCGAGGCCAACACGTGACCATTGGGCGAAAAAGTCACGGAAACGACTGATTTCTGGTGCCCTTCGAGCTGCCGGACTTCTCGGCCCGTGGCAACGTCCCATAACCGAATGGTTTTCTCTGGACTGTTCGAGGCGAGCACGCGGCCGTCCGGCGCAAACGCCACCCGTACGCCGCCGCTTTCATGCCCAACGAGCAAGTTACGCAGTCTGCCCGTGGTAACATCCCACAGGCGAATGTTTTTATCCTCGCTGCCGACGGCCAACACGCGGCCATCGGGCGAAAAGGCCACGGAATTCGCGTAGCCTTGGAATTCTCCCTTCAATTGTTGGATTTCCTGGCCGGTGGCGACGCTCCATAGCCGGACGAACTTTTCCCCGCTGCCCGAGGCGAGCACGCGGCCATCGGGCGAAAAGGCCACAGAGAACACGATCTGCTGGTGTCCCTGAAGGACCTGAAGCTCCTCACCGGTGGCGACACGCCATAGCCGGATGGTCCGGTCCCAACTTGCCGAGGCAAGAGTTTGGCCATCGGGGGAAAAGACAATGCGGCTCACATAACCTCGATGCCCCTGGAACTGCCGGAGTTCCTTGCCGGTGGCCGTGTCCCAAAGCCGGATGGATTTGTCACGCCCAGCGGAGGCGAGCAGTCGGCCATTGGGAGAAAAAGCCACGGAGAGCACAGCATCCTGATGCCCTTGCAAGACATGATTACCGGGCGGGTAGCGCGCGAAGTCCGCTTGAGCCAAGTCGATCCGGTGGGCGTGTTGAGTCCACCAAGTCGCCCAAGCGTCACGATACTGGGCGCGGGAGCTGGCGTCATCCATGTCGGGACGCCTGGGCGCCTCGTTCCCTGCCAGGCTGATGAGTATATCGTCGATCTCGAAACAGCGTTCCCTTGACCATTCCCCCAGCAAGTGGATGAGTGTCGGCACCGCTTCCTTGTCGCGGGCATAGGTCAGCAGCGCCCGGGCGACCTGAAGCCGAACGGAAGCATCCATGTCATGGAGCAACTGGCGCACGGCATGTTGTTGATCGAAAGCCTTGGCCCGCAAGAGCGTTTCAGCCGCGGCGATTCGCTGGCGCGGATATTGGCTGGACAAAGCGGCGATGAGAGCTTGCTTGCCCCCGCCGCCGCGCGCCGCCACAGCTATCAAGGCCGCACGCGCCTCCGCGCTGATGATTTCATTCTCGGCCCACGGCAAGAAGTCGAGCAGCGCTTCGGCGGTTCCCTCCGGCTGCTGGCTGGCCAACTGGCGAATCACGGCGGGCAAGGGATTGGGATGATCCTTAATCCGTTCCAGACACAGTCGCGCGCGGCGGGTGATCTCGACGTCCTCATGGTCGGTCGCGGCTTGGAGGGCCGCCACGACGGGCGGACTGCCCAAAGCTATCAAATCCCGTGTCGCTTTCTCGCGGATCAAGAAACTGTCATCTCCGAGCTGGCGGATCAACTCTGGGATATGTCGCGTCAAGCGCGTATGCTCCACCAGATAAGTGACCAAGGCAGGACCATCGCTCTTCAAACCCACCTGGCGCAGAACCTCGTCATGGGTGCTCTCTTGGGCGCCAACGGACGACGTGACAACAAGAAGCAAACCAAAGGCAACAAGCAAGCGAAACATGGTGGTTGCCCTCCGCGATCGCCATTGACTAATAGCGTTTCATGCCCAATGGCCCAGAATCCGTCAGGCTCCGCCAGCCAGCACGGACCCGCTGAATCTTTCCCCTGTTCCAGTCTTGAGATTACGAGTATATCTCTCTTGACGCAATGGTGAATGGGGCCATATCTTTAGATTGACATATTAAAGTCTCATCCTTCTGCTCTGATAATACCGTTACCTGGATTCGTCGTTTCGCGTGGGAGTCCGCGTGCGCGATTGCCCGGTGCTCGCGGCTGGTTTTTTCCATATAATCCCTTCATCTTGTCCCCTTTCTCAATGGTATGTGAACCCAACTCATGGCAGACACTGATTGGCCGTGGATGCGGCGGGCGTTGGCATTGGCAGAGCGCGGACGGGGCTATGTGGAGCCGAACCCGTTGGTCGGGGCGGTGTTGGTGCGCGCGCGGCAGGTCGTGGGCGAGGGTTGGCATCAGCGCTATGGGGAAGCCCACGCGGAGATCCACGCCCTGAACGCGGCGGGCGCATTGGCCCGCGGCGCGACGTTGTATGTCACCTTAGAACCCTGTTGTCATCAAGGCAAAACGCCCCCCTGCGTCGATGCGCTGCGGCGTGCTGGCGTGGCCCGCGTGGTGGCGGCCATGAGCGATCCGTTTCCGCAGGTTGCCGGACAAGGGGCCGCCCAGTTGCGCGCCGCCGGCATTCTGGTGGACGTCGGCTTGGGAGAAGCTGAGGCGCGCCGCCTCAATGCCCCCTATCTGAAACTGGTCACCACGGGCCGACCGTATGTTCACGCCAAATGGGCCATGACGCTCGATGGCAAAATCGCCACGCGCATGGGGGATTCCAAATGGATCAGCAACGACGCCGCGCGCCGCCGGGTCCACGAGCTGCGCGGTCGAATGGATGCCATCGTCGCCGGCATCGGCACGGTGCTGCACGATGATCCGCTGCTGACGGCGCGCCCGCCAGGCCCTCGCACGCCGGCGCGGGTGATCGTGAGCCGGTTCGGTTGGCTGCCGGAGGATTGCCAGCTGGTGCGAACCGTCGCCGAAGCGCCGGTCTGGATCGCCGCGCCGCTTCCTGAAGAGGAACGCGCCGCCGAGATGCGCGCCCGGAACTGCGAGGTGTTGCCCCTAGATTGTCAAACGGATGTGGAGATGATCGATGCCTTGTTGGACGAATTAGGCCGGCGCCGCCTGACGAACATTCTCGTCGAAGGCGGCTCCGGCGTGTTCGGCAGCTTTCTCGACGCGCGGGCCATTGATGAGCTGCACGTCTTCATCGCCCCCAAGCTGGCCGGCGGCGCCACCGCCGTCCCCGCCACCGGCGGCTTCGGCGTCGCCACCATCGCCGAGGCCTTAGCCGTGCGACGTTGGCAGGTTGAAGACATTGATGGAGATGTGTACATCCACGGCTGGACGCGTGAATAAACGATGAATGATAAACGATGAATGATCATGAAATTGCTTCATCGTTCATCCTTTATCCTCAGTCGTTCCACCAGCTCCAGGGCCTGTTGCCGAGTTTTGATCGTTCCTTCGAGCTGCGCCTCGCGCACGGCATCGAGCAGTTGCTTGAACAGGGGGCCAGGCTTCAAACCGTGCCGGGCCAAATCGTGGCCGCTGATCAGCGCGGGGGGATTCAAGTCCTCTTCGGACCAGTCCTGCAATAGATACTCGCAGTAATCCACGTGATCGGCGTCGCGGCCGCTGGCCAAGGCGTCGGCGCGGTGCAGAGCCAATAGCTCGTGGATGCCGGGATGGGCCAGCAGCGTCTTCACCTTACTGGTCCGCATCTGGCGCACATCGGCCAAGACTTGGTGCTTCTCGACCAACCAGGCGACCCGCTCGCGCTCCGCCGTGGATAGTCGCAGGCGCGTGGCGATCTCCTCCGCCACGCGTCGGCCGACATGTTCATGATAGTAAAATGTGTAGCGATCCGGCGTTCGACCCACGGTGCGCGGCTTGCCGACATCGTGCAGCAAGGCAGCCAGCGCCAGCGGGAAGGTCGGGTCCGGCCGTAGTAATTCCAGCACGCGCAAGACATGGTCCCACAGGTCGCCGGTCGGCGCGGTTGGTGGTCCCTGCGGCAGTCCTTTCATGGGCAACAGTTCAGGCAAGATTGAGGCCATCAAGTTGGCTTCGTCCATGAGCTGGATACCGCGCGCCCGATGGGGAGAGGTCAACAGCTTGCGCAACTCCTCGGCGATGCGCTCGGCGCTGACGATGGTGATTCGCGGGGCCATTTCTTGGATGGCCGCCATCGTGGTTGGCTCGATATCCAGCTCGAAGCGGGCCGCGATGCGAATGGCTCGCAACATGCGCAGCTTGTCTTCCTCGAACCGCACGCGCGGATCGCCGATGGCCCGCAAGACACGCAGGCGCAAATCCTCTTGTCCCCCCACGTAGTCGATGAGCTGGTCGGTCAACGGGTCGAAGAACATGCCGTTGATGGTGAAGTCGCGACGCTGGGCATCCTCGTAAGCGGTGGCGAACACCACGGCGTCGGGATGCCGGCCGTCACTGTAGCCCACATCGGAACGGAATGTGGCCACCTGCACCTTGAGCGTTCCCCCCGGCGTGCGCGGGCCAAGCACCTCGATGACGCCAAAGCTGGCTCCCACGGCCACGGTACGGCGAAATAGGCATTGCACCTGCTCCGGGCCTGCATCCGTAGCCACATCGTAGTCATGCGGGATCAGACCGAGCAGCTCATCGCGCACACAACCACCCGCCCACAGGGCTTGATAGCCGGCCTCACGCAGCCGCTTCACGACTTGGATGGCGAAGTCACGTTCGGTCATGAATACTCAAAACGATGAATGATGACCAATGAACGATAAAGCATAATGTGGATTATTTCATCGTTCATCGTTTATCGTTCATCGTCTTCAAAACTCCCGCTTCGTCGTCACGCCAGGTTGTGGCACCGGGTACTTGCCGTCCTCACCAGCTTGCAGCGGCGCGGGGGAATCCATTGCCAGCTTATCGACATCCGGCGCGAATTCGTGTTCGCAGTTGAGCATGTCGTCATAAGTGATCAGCCGGCCGGTGTGGGCAGCCATTCGGCCCATCGCCGTCACCAAGCTGGCCTCGGCGCCGCGCTTGGCTTCGTTGTACGGCTTGTCTTGCCGAATTGCCTCTAAGAGATGGTCCCATTCGAGCTGGTACGGGTTCGGTTCCGGCTGCGGAAAATTCCAGGTCATCTCTGCTTTGTCGAATTTGTGCCCCTTGTACATCCGACAGCGGGCGGGACTGTGGCCGGAAGTCGAGATCACCGCCGAGCCTTTGCTGCCGTGGGCGTAGCTGGCGAATTCCTGATGGCAGCCGGGCATGTTGCGCCCTTCGAGGAATAGTTTCGTGCCGTCGGCGAACGTGTATTCCACGGAATAGCTGTCAAAGTTTTGATCGATGTGATTTCCCCGGTAGTGCCGACCACCGGCAGCCTTGGCTTGCACTGGCCAGGCGTCTTTCATCCAGCAACATTCGTCGATGTTGTGAATGAAGAAATCGCTGAACGAGCCGCCACTGGCCCACAGGAAGGAGTGAAAACGCTGCACCTGATAAAGTAGCTCACTGATGCCCGCCGGCTTGGGGGGCGAGAAGCAATAGCCGACCGGCCCCTGTTGGCGATAAGCCCGTAGCAAAATGATGTCCCCCATTTGACCATCTTGGATGCGCTGGTACAACTCCTTGCGAGCGTCACAGTGGCGACACATCAGGCCGACGCCGACTTTGAGGTTGCGCTTACTGGCTTCTTCGGCTAACTTGAGCATCTTGCGCGTGCTGGGGCCATCCACCGTGGTCGGCTTTTCCATGAAAACATGGATTCCCTTTTGGATCGCATAATCAAAATGAGGCCAGCGGAAGGCCGGCGGCGTCGTCAGGATCACCACATCACCAGGCCGCAGGCAGTCCATTGCTTTTTGGTAAGCGTCAAAACCGATGAATTGGCGCTCCGTGGGGACATCGACTTGTTTGGGGAACGATTGCGTGACCCCTTTGAGACTGGAGCTGAGTCGTTGCGGAAAGACATCGGCCATGGCGACGAGCTTGGTCGGGCCACCTTTGGCCGCGAGAGCGTTGACTGCCGCCCCGGTGCCGCGCCCGCCGCAACCGACCAAGGCCACGCGGATGGTGTTGTCCTCTGCAGCGTGGACTTGCGGCAAGGTCACGCTCGCCAACGCCGACACGGCGGCGACCTGCCCAGACTTTGTCAACATCTCCCGGCGCGACAGGCCGTTTTTTGTGCCATTCACGGTTGAATCCTCTTTAGGTTTCAAGGAAATAGTTGGATGAAAAATATCCTAACGCAAATTGGACGTGAGGGAAACAAAAAATTGGCTCGGATTACTCATCGGCCTCGCGGAGGCGGGAGATGTTCACGCGCAGGCGGACCTGGTCGGTGACGGGCCGACCAGCGCGGACGTCGTCTTCGTGAAACGTCGCCATCACCACGGAGCCGACCCCCTCACGCCCTTCCCGGTTGAGGGTGTAGCGTTGGTGGTCATAAATGAGGTAGATGGTGCCGTCGGCGGCCTGCACGCCGTCGGGATACGACGATTCGCGCTCGTCCAACAGCAGGCCCCCTTTCCAGGTTTTTCCGTCGTCATCGGAAACAAAAGCGGTCATGCGCGTGCGTTGTCCTTCTGGCGAATTGTTGCGCACCAGCAGCAAGGCGCCCGATTGCAGCCGCCGGAGGAAGAAGCGCTTGCTGGCGAACGTCCGGCCCGGCAAATAGATGGAGCCTTCACTCCAGGTCTGGCCGCCGTCGGTGGACACGCTTTGGGCGATGCCGGCGGTGTTGCGCAGCAGCATCCACAAGCTGCCGTCGCGCCGTTCGATGATCATGTGCTCATCCACGCGCGTACCGGGAATACGAACTTGGCCGATGCGTTCAAACGTCTTGCCTTGGTCCCTGGAGCGATAGACGTTCGAGCCGCGCTCCTCGCCGAGATCATGTTTCAGCATGTCGTTGGTGTACGGCGCGATGGCCTTGGGATCGAATTGGACATTAGGGACATTGGTATTGTCCCGCCATAGACCAACTGGCAGTAGCCAATCGCCATTCTTCAAAACTGTCGGCTTGTTCAACATGACACCGTTGGCGATGCGGCGGGGTTGTGACCAGCGTGGGGACTCCGCGTCGGCATCGTGCGTGACCAGCGCCCAAACCCCCATGCGGCCGTCCTGTAAGCCGGCGCTCTGCGCCCAGAAGAACCAGAGCCGCCCCGCCGGATCGATCCACAGACAAGGATCGTAGGTGTGGCACCAGCGCGGCGCTTGCAGCGCCAGTTTCTCCGTCCAGGTCTTAGCATTGTCGCCGCTGGTGGCCAGGACGACGTAGCTGGACGGGCTTTCCACGCCCCGTTTCCCCTTCCCCGCGTACCACGCCGCCCACAGCCGACCTTTCGCCGTTCGTTCGATGGCCGGAACCCCCTGTGCCCCGCGCGAACTCTTGACGTGGTCCGGCCCAAAGTTTGTGATCACTTGCGCCGGCTGCAAGGCCAAGTCCGGCAGCGAATCGGTAGGCGCGCCGGTCTGGAACAGAAGGATGCCAACCAGGAGCAAGGGGATCATGATTATTTTTCCTCCAAGGTTTTGATCTTCTCCGCGGCAGCCTTGCGTTGGCGCGGCTCGATCAACTCATCCGCGCTGGCGGCCCGATAAACGGTCAGCGCTTCCCCCTTGCGGCCAGCGGCTTGCAAGGTGTCGCCGATGGCGAGCTGCATCGAGCCACGCCAGAAGCCGTTCAGTTTGGCGATCTCCACTTTGCGAAGCGTGGCGAGGGCCTCGTCATACTGGCGGAGGCGGGTGTGGATGCGGGCGATGCTCTGGACAGCATGAAACTCATCGGCGCCGCCGATGGGGGCAACGGACTTGATGACCTCCCCATAGGCGGCCAGGGCGGCGGCGTCATCTTTGAGTGTCTGCTCGCGGTTGTTGCCCAGCGCCAACCAGATGCGTTGGCGCGTGCGGAAGTCATTGGTGAATGCCAGGGCGCGAGTCAGGTCGGCATCGGCCTCCTTGCCCGCCTTGGTGATGGCATAAGCGCGACCACGAGCGAAATAGCCGTCCCCTTGTTGCCAAAACGGCCAGGCGCTGATGTCTTCATCGCCGAACTCCGCGACGACTTCAGGGGCTTTCTGCCGCGCGAGCAGGTCGTGCATCCGCGCTGTTTTCTTCACGGCAACGATGGGGATGCGGGAGATGAGTTCAACGGCGAGGTCGTGGTTTTTCAATGTTCGGGCACTGGCGGCGGCTTGTTCGAGCACGGCGGATTTTTGGAAATCGGTGATCTTGCCATCGGCCAGCTTGGTCAAGGCGGCGAGCGCGTCGGCGTGCTGGCCTTGCCGCGCCTGATTCATGGCCACCTGAAATGTCGTTAAGAAGTCATTGTCCAATTCCGCCGCCTCGAACTGATGCGAACGGCCGTCGTAAAAGTGAGCGAACTTCATGACGTGGTGGAAATTGGCCGATCCCGTTGGTGACAACGCGCTGTACTCGGAGCCGTTTTCCCGAATGCGCTGACGGCAAATGTTGATGTGCCACGGCAAGCTCTGGGTGGGTTTCCGGCCAATGACTTGATGCAGGGGATCGTTTTCGTCCTGCGTGACCGGGATGCGGATTTCAACCGTCCAATGGTCATCGGCGACATGCGTGGCCACCTCGGCTTGCGCGTCCCAATTGAACCATGAACTTTTCGGCGCTGAACGATCCAAATCCACGACGGCTCCGGCGGGATTGACTGCGATCTGATAATACGAGCGCGATTCGGTTTCGAGCAACACTTCGACGGCGTCGCCATACCAAAGCGCGGCGTCCCCTTTCTTGGTGGCGGTGATGTTCAGTTTCTCGCCGGGGCGTTCCTCGCAGCGAATGGCGAAATAGACGTTGTTGCCGATCCAAGCGGCCTTGACCGTCGTGCCATAGGTCGGCGTGCGTCCGGTTTGCAGCTCGCGCAACCGCCCGGTGGCAGCCGTGGGACAGTTCATCCAGGCGTCATCATCCAGCTTGCCATCAATCACGATCTTGCCAGGCGCCTCGCCGACCAGGCGCAGTTTCGGCACGGGGCCGCGTTTCTGGCCCAGCTGCGTGCTCTTGTTGCGCAGCCCTTTGAGGTAATCATCGATCAAGGCGATGCGTTGGCCATAGACGCTGGCCGGGTCGGCCTTGGCTTGCGCGGCGGCGAAATGGGCCAACGCGGTATCCGCCTTGGCCTTGTCCTTCTCCATGTCGCGCCAGTTCGCTTCGCAATACTCGAAAAACACCTTGATCTCCGGTGCGGCGGGGCCGTAGAACAGGCGGCAGTATTCATCGAACAGAGCCTTGATGTCCGCATCCTTGCCTCCCCAGTACATCCGCGCGGTGAAATAGACGAGAAAATGATTGAAGCCGATGGCGGTTTTGTCGAAGTTTTGCCCCACGCTGAGCCAGATGTCCTCCCCTTGCGACATCCCCTTGGTGGCGTTGATGCTCTCTGCCAACACAGTGATGAAATAGGCGGGGAGATACCAGCCGCGATCCGTGAAAGGATAATTCTCGAAGATCATGATCGGGTTCGCCGTCTTGGCCGCCCAGGCTTCGCGCAACTTACGAATTGTTTCCCGTTCTTCGGGCCGATTGCTGGAAGGACGCCGACCGCCGACGATGCACACGACGACGTTGGGTTCGAGCTTGTCCAACTTCTCCGGCGGCAGGGTATAGATGCCGTAGGCACAGTTGAGAATCTTCTTATCAGGATGCGTTTTGCCCACCTCCTTGGCCACCCGGTTGACAAAATCCCACACGTAATCGGACAGCGCGCCGCGGCTGCCGCGCTCTGGTGTGTCCTTGCCTTCGCACAACGGGCACTGGCAAATGGCGGTGTAGCCGTCGGGAGGCATGATGGATACCGTGTCCAGTTTGTATTGATCCAACTGCGCGCGGGCGTAGCGAACGGTTTGCTGGAACAGTTCCTCATTCGAGTAGCACAATTGGTTCTTGCTGCTGCCGGGTTGGTAGTGCCGTTTGCCGCCGTAGAGCGCGAACCAGTCGGGATGTGCGTTGAAGATTTCGACGGGCTGGGTCATCGTGGCCAGGCCATGCGCCACCTGAACGCCATAGGGATCGCGCACGCCGAGACGCATGGCCCACATCGCCGTGTCCCGCCCCACGACACTGAAGCGAATGTTGAACCGGCGCAGAGGAAAATCAGGGTGAACGGTTTCATCGAGCTTGGGAAGCGGTATGGTCTTGTGTTCCGGGACCACTTCACCTAGTTCCCCTGGCTGATACCAGCGCACGCCCAAACCACGGAGAAAACCGCAGACGGCATTGAACGAACCGCGCTCGTCGAAGCCCCACAGTTCCAAATACTCGTTCTTGGCCGTGGTCGCTCCCTCTGGCTTGCCGATGTCCCCTGGCAGCCTGATGCGATGCTTGTACATACCGCCGTTGGGCACTCCCCATTGCGCGTCAGTGATTCGGTTCCACTCGCGCTGGAGCTTGCCGCTGGCGATGTCGCCGTTGTTGCGTGCCCAAGGTTCGATGGGGGTGAAGTCGGTGTCATCGCCGATGAGGACCAGCCAGTTGTCCCCTGACACAATGCGATAAGCGCCGTATTTCAAACCCTCGGGGGTGATGCCGAGTCTGTCCGTGTGCGGGCTGCGCCCAACATACACTTGCACCGGCATGTCACAGCTGGGCTGCGTGACGATAGGCAGCCGCGCGCCGGACATCTTTTCCACGTAGGTTCGCAGCTCATGGGCCGCCAGCCGGACCGTGCGTGGCGGCTTCTCGGCAATGACGATTTCCGCGCGTCCTTTTCCATCCTGAACGAGAAATCGCTCGGCGGCGGTCGCCTGGGCAACGGAAAGACCCAAAACACAGCCAAGCAGAATAATCATGTGCTTCATGTTATGGTTTCTCTTACTTTCCCTTCGGTGCGTTGGCGTCATAGGCGGGATTGGTTTGCGTGGGCATAGGAGCGGAAACCCGTTGCATCCAGCCCAAGAGAGTCGTCAGCAGCTTGTCACGCTGGTCGGGATTGGCCAGGGCGAGGTTCTTGTGCTCGCCGGGATCGGTGGCCAGATTGTACAGTTCGATGGCATTATTGGTTTCGAGCTTCGCGCGGCCACCGTCGAGCTGCCATTCTTCGTGATACAGATGGAGCTTCCAATCTCCTTGCCGCATGACTGTGACGGGACGTGTGCGGAAGACCGGATCGCGGCCGCGCGGCACGGGACCATCAAGATAACCAGGAAAATGCCAATAAATCGCCTCGCGTTGGAGACGTTTTTCCCCCCGAAACAACGGCAACCAACTCGCTCCATCCAACACATGCTTCACCGGCGGTTTCGCGCCTGCCGCCGCGAGAAAGGTTGGGTACAGATCGACGCTGATGACTGGCTCCTCGCAAGTCGTGCCGGGGGCAATGACGCCGGGCCAGCAGGCCACCGTCGGCACCCGGATACCTCCTTCGTAATACGATCCCTTCTTGCCACGCAGCGGTTCTTGCGACCAGGATGTCCCGCCATTGTCGGAAGTGAACACGATCAACGTCTTGTCCCGCAGTTTCAGCTCATCGAGCTTGTCCAACAACAGTCCCACGCTAGTATCTAACTCGGCAAGGCAAGCGGCGAACAGCGGATCGTTATGTTTGGCGCCCGGCTGTTTTTTCTGAAAACGCTCCAAGGTGGCGGCTCGCGCTTGCAACCGCGTATGGACCGCATAATGCGAGACGTAAGCGAAAAAGGGGCGTTCCCGATGGGCTTCCATGAATTCACAGGCGGCGGTCGTGATCGAAAAAATTCCCTTGGGATCATTGGGATCGTCGCTGTTGAGACTGTGTTGGGACACCTTCACCACGTCAAAGCCGGCGTGTTCCGACTTGCTACTGTTCATGGCGTTGAGATGTCGTTTGCCAAACATGCCCGTCGCGTAGCCGGCGGCCTTCATCGCTTCCCCCAGGGTCACGGTTTCCGGCGGCAACGTCATTTGATTCGGCACCGGGAGTATACGCATCAGCTGGCGCGGGCCGCGATTGGTGCTGCCCACCGCGTACACCTGATGGCGCGGCGTGTACTGACCCGAGATCAAGCAGGCCCGGCTCGGCGCGCAATTCCCCGCCGCTGCGTAAGCATGGCGAAACACCATGCCCTCACGAGCCAGACGATCCAGATGGGGCGTCTGGCAGAAATCCGATCCCGCGAAGCCCGCGTCCTGCCAGCCCAAGTCGTCGGCGAAAATCAGCACGATATTGGACCGCTCGGCGCCGGCCGCCGCGCCGAAACCGATACCCAAAGCAAAGCACGCCAAGACTCCGTGGCCGAGCGTACGCAACGTGTTCATCGTCATCCCCTGGAAAGTTCGACGGTATGGCAAGTACCCAGATGTCAACGAAATATTTATATCTGGCTGCGTCAACGTCTGCCATAGTACGGTGGTGCCTGATCACACGCAAGGACCAAACCGGTATCGGCATCCTCTCTCTCATTCCCGCGAATTTCACGCATCCGTCCAGGACTGCTCATTGGTGGCCGAAGTCGTATAATCAATCGTCAAGCTCGTAAATAATCGGTCGGTTTCGGCGAAATACTTATCGTGACTGGCGGCGTGTTCACCAGTCCAAGCCAAACAAGGTTCACCGTTCTCGGTTTCACTGCTTCCGTTATTCGTAAAGGAGTTGATCCATGTCTCTGGACGATGTGAAAAAACGTTTTGTCGAGGAAATCAAGCTGCGGGCCTACGATGATCAGTACGTGGACAAAGACGAAGAACGCGAAATCCTGCAAATCGCCATCCAACAGGGGATTAGCGTGGATTCGGCCCGCGCCGCGCTGTCGCAGGTATGCGATCAACAGGGCTACGTGCTGGAAAGCGCCGCTCTCAGGCAAATCAAGGACCTGATCGATACCTTCGCCGGTAACGACGGCAAAGTCGATGAGAAGGAATATAAGGATGCCGTCACCACTTTGATGAAGGCCACCAAGGGGAAACGCACCGAACTGCAGTGTCGCCGCATGGTCCTGCAAGTCATCGACGACAACGCCTACAAGGTCAAGACCGGCATGTTTAGCAATTGGTATTCCCGTGAAAAGAAGGACGTCGGCTTGGCGTAAGACTTCAAGGGGGCGGATCGCGGACCTGGCAGCGCCAATGGTAGGTTCTCGGCCTGCCCCTTGTACATTCATGGGCCAATCATCATTCGTGGTTGGCTCGTTTCGCCAACTTGGCCACGAAGGTCGCGTGTTCGGCGGTCGCCAAGCCGCGCCGCAGGGCTGCCAGTACCTCTGGCCGCTGATGACGCAACAGCGCCGCCGCGTCAAGCCACAGGCTAGGAAAGCCCCGCGACCGAAAGATGCCATCGCTGGACAGCGGGATGTCCTGATACTTGCCGCGTTGGCGGACAAACCAAAACACGTGCTGCAGCCGCAACGCCAACACCACGTATTCCCGCACGCCAGCTTTTTGATAATCACGCTTCTTGTGGTGCAAATCGATGGATTCCGTGGATGAACTGACCTCGACGATCAATTCCGGTGCTCCGTGTAGGTATTCGTCCTCATCCACATAAACCTGCCCGCCACATTCCGGCGTGATGAACAAACAGGCGTCCGGTTCCGGTTCACTATCGGGTCCCAAGATGAGCGTGTTCGTCACCGGCGCTATTGAGCCGGCAGTCCTTGGCCATGAGAGTCTATCTCCGAAGCCACCCCTCTCCCACCCAAAATTGGAGAAGCAAGGTTTTGGGGATAGGCCTCCGGAAAAAACGCCAAAGTTCAGTAATATCGAACGGCCCTGGCCCGGCTCTTTCTCAAGGCTTCAGCGGAAAACGCGCTAAGGTAATCTTCTCATACGGGGAATCGTCGCCCCGTTCGTACAAACAGAGAACCGTGCCATCGGGGAGCTGGCCCAGGCAGGAATAGGCGGATGGTCCTTTGTTTAACAGCCAGCTGGTCGGCCAAGTCTTGCCGCCATCCTTACTGAGACGCACCGTGAGGCGATGTCGCGTGGTGGTGGAAGCCGGATTAGAGAACAGCAGCCAACCTTGATCCTTGGCTGCTGGGCTGTCATATCGATGCAAACTGGCCTGGCAGATCGGCTCGATCAGGGTTTTATCAAAGTGCAAGTCTGACCAGGTGGCCCCGCCGTCCTTGCTGAAGGCAATGGCCCGCATCTTGTCCTTGGCTGCTTCCTTGCCGTCACGCCCCCAATAATTGCGCATGTTGATGATCAACGTGCCATCGGGCAATTCCGCCAACTGGCATTCGTTGGTGTGCGGGGCCACGGTGCCGCCGAGCTGCCAGGTCTTGCCGTGGTCATCGCTGTAAATGACGTGCGAATAGGTCGTGCCGCGCCCCTTGTCCCCGAC
>JBKBIP010000030.1:21821-71906 GCA_046297495.1 Gemmataceae bacterium
CACGGTGATCGCAGGGAATGATTAGGCGTCCCGCATGGGGGCCGGTTCGCATCTGAATGCCGACTCCCGGCCCCGTGGCGTACCAACTCCAGTCCGACTTTTTCACCGCTGAGGTGATCTTCACCGGCTCGGACCAGGTCTGACCGTCGTCTCGACTATGCGTCACGAACACATCATCATTGTCGCGCGTGAATGGCAGCCAGATGACGCCAGTTTCTCGATCCTGCACCGGGCAGGGATTGCCGATGGTGATTTTGGCGGTGTCCCCTTCCTCATACACGAGCTGCAAAGGAGTCCAAGTCTGGCCGCCGTCGCTGCTCCGTTTCAACACCAAGTCAATGTCACCATGATCGGCCCGACTGGTCTTGCGCCCTTCGCAGAAGGCGAGCAAGGTTCCCTTTTGTGTCATCAACAGGGCAGGGATACGAAAGGTGTGGTACCCCTCCTTGCCGCTGTGATAGACATCGATTTGTTGCGGTTCCTCGGCGGCGTGGACCGGGTGGGCAACCCAACCCATTACCCCCATTCCCAAGACAACCAGATACAGCCAAGGTTTCATCACTAAACCTCTTTCCTCGAATCAGAAAGATTTCAGGTAAGGGCAGGAAAAATACCCACTCCGAGTACGCGGCGCCAGCCCGGGTGGCACTGGCCTAGCGCCGCGTGCTTGGTAGCATCTTTCCTGCCAAAGTAATAATCTCCGCAAAATAACATCCAAACCGTTTTTGAGGGGCTGCTTGGGAACAAGGGAAATGCAGCGCGGCCTTGACCTCCCCTTTGGGCTTGTTGCCAAAGTGACCTTGACGATGAAGTCGAACAAGTTTATCGATACCTTGTGATCTTACCTAATCCACCTAACATGGAAAGTCCGAGATTCGATTTATCGTTTCACGCACGCTACTCACGCCCAAGGCGTCACGGTAAATCGGCAAGGGCGGATATAGTACAACTTAAAGAAGCAGCACGATTTTTCGTGGATACCCAAACGACACCCGATTTCCCGACTCGAATCTTATGCCTCTATTTCCCGCGGCGTGGTCCTCTATCGGTTGGGAAAGTGGATATTTTGATATGGACTTGTTGGCTTCTATTTTCTTGGACCTCCGTTTGCCGAACGCGGCAACGTGGTTTTATTGCACCCTACTGCTGGCAGTCGCGCTGTTTGTCAAATTCTCGCGCTTGCTGAGTATGCGCAATTGGGATGTGCTCACGTTGTTTCTGCTCGTGCCCGGCTTGCTGTTGCGTCAGGAAGCGCTGCAAGACAATCCCACCACGGAAAGCAGCTCCTCGGAGACGGTCGCGGCAGCCACGCCCGCCAGTTCCGCGAGCGCGCAACGGTTGCTGTGGTTTGCCTATCTATGGCTGCTGTGCGGCTCGGCCTATTGGTTTGGGCGCTGCTTGTTCGACTTGGCTCTGGAACGCCGGCCCGCGCTCAGTCCGAATATGAATTTCTCTGGGATGGCGTGGCTAGCAGGGGCGTTGTTTATCGGCATGGTGGCGCTGGCCGTGCGCCATGCCGCCGAACGCCCGGAGCAGTTGGGGCATGGGAGCGTGGCCTTGGATCAGGCCCAGAAGCAAGCGGTGGCCCTCGTCGAAGCGGAAGCTGGCGTGCCCGCCCATCCCCATGTGCGCCAGGGGGTCAGTTACGGCTTAGCGATTCTCTGTCATCTGGCCATCGCCGCCATGTTGCTGTATATCGGCTGCCGGCATTTTCAGGATTCCACTGGCGGTATGGCTGCCGCCACGTTTTATTTGCTACTCCCGTACACGACGTACCATTTTGAGCAGGTCCACTTGGCCTGGCCGGCGGCGTTATTGCTGGGAGCCGTGGCCTGCTATCGCCGCCCCGCCGTGGCCGGCCTGCTGCTGGGGCTGGCGACGGGAAGCGTGTTTTTCCCCGTGTTGCTGGCGCCGCTGTGGCTCAGCTTCTACGCCCGGCGCGGCGCGGGGCGATTCCTCGCGGGTTTCCTGTTAGCCACCGTGTTCACCTTGGCAATTGGCTGTCTCTTCTTGTGGTGGGAGGGAGAATTGGCGCGGGGGCTGAGACAAATGCTGAATTGGTCCGATTGGCAGCCGTGGAAGGAACCGACCACTGAGGGCTTTTGGACCGAAGTGTCTTGGGCGTATCGTATCCCCGTCTTCATTGTGTATCTGGCTTTCGTCGTCATGACAGCATTCTGGCCCAAGCCCAAAAACCTGGGCCAGGTGATCGCGCTATCCGCCGCCCTCCTCATTGGGATTCAGTTCTGGTATGCCGACAAGGGGGGGGTCTATATCCTGTGGTACTTGCCGCTGTTGCTGTTGCTCGTCTTCCGGCCGAACTTATCCGACCGTTACCCGCCATCCGTCCTGGTTTCCCTGACGTGGGTACGTCGTCTGGGCCAAGCCATGTGGCGAGGCATGTACCGGCTGCTGCGTTTACCCGAACCCATGTCGAACGCCGTCGGCGAGCGTTGAGCTTGAACCTTCTTTCCCGCCGCGCGACAATAGCAGCAGAGAATCCATCGCTGGGTGTGGAAGAGGGGAGGCCATGCGCAACGACTTGACACGGGAAGAAGTGGCGGAAGTGCTTGACCAGGTGGTGCAAGAGCTGCTCGAAGCCGCCGGTGTCCAGGGACCGCCAGTGGATGCCATCGCCTTGGCCCAAAAACACTTGGGCATGTTGGTATGTCTGGACCGCCGCCAAGAACAGCGTGGCCGGGCGCAGCGTTCCGGCGGCAAGCCCATCATCTATCTGCGTCCCGAACCGACCGAGGAGCGCCACCAATGGACGGTGGCGCACGAAATCGCCGAACATCTGAAAAGCACGCTGATGCGCCGCTTGGGTATTGACCCCGAACAAGTGCAGGCCATGAGCGGCGAATCGCTGGCCAACCTGTTCGCCCATCGCTTGCTGGTGCCGAGTTGCTGGTTCACCGCCGACGCCCCCGCTTTGGATTATGACGTGTTGGAGCTGAAAAAACGCTACCGCACCTCTAGCCATGAAGTGCTCGCCCTGCGCCTGCTCGATTTGCCAGAGCCGTGCATCATCACCATCATCGACAACGACCGCGTTCACCGCCGTCGCAGCAACGCCTGGCGCGTCAACCGCCGGCTGTATGCCGTCGAACAAAAATGCCAACGCTACGTCCACGAACACGGCCAACCGTATCGCCTGGCGCAAACCGGCTGGACCGTCGCCGGCTGGCCAGTGCATCAACCCAATTGGAAACGGGAGATTCTGCGCAGTGTGAAGGAGGAGGATGGGTAAAAGGAACAGCAGTCAAAACAATTTCCCGATTTGGATTGTGCATTCATCGGATCGCGTGCGCGAAACGATGAATCACAGTCAACGGATCCATCTTCAGAAGCAGAAACGAGGTCATTCCCATGCCAAAAGTAGAATCCCCTCACATTACGCAAGGGGCCATTTGGATCCGCCTGCTGGAACCGGGAAGCCAACAACTTTTCGTGGAGACAGCCCGATTTCTCCTCGCTTTGGACTTTCCGACCCAGGATAAAGACCGAATGCGCGAACTAACCGCCAAGACCCGCGCGGGAGCGCTCACCACGACGGAGCAAGAGGAACTCACGACTTCCGGGTGATCCGAGCGGCAGTATAGCAAAGCGAACATGGGCGGGGGAGGCCAGCTCAACGTGTCCGCGTGACAACCAACCTTGCCAAGAGAGTTACTTCTCCGCCTCACTGTCCCCACGGCATATCGAGCGTCGGCTGATTAGCATACCGACGCATGTCAATTGTCACCCGATCGCCAGCGCCGGGGGCGAGACGGATGGTGACATGCGGGGCGTTTACCGTGAGCTTGTGGTTGTCGCTGTTCACGCGGACGATTTGATGTTCCCCGTAGGCGCCCCCTTGCACGATCACCTGGCGCGGTGCCAATTGATTGACGTTCACCAGTGTCAGCACGGCCCGATCGGCGGTCAACTCCTCGACCAAGGCGGCCACGTCCTCGGGCAGTCCGGCGCGGCGGCGGTCGGGGTCGAAATAGCGGAGACGGCAGAACAGGGCCGAGCCGCTTTTGCCGGGATATAGACCGCCTAACGCCAGCTCGATCAAGGATCGGATGCTGCAGGGATTATAGGGCATGGGATCATCTGCCAAGCGTGTGTCGGGAGTCGTGGTGTCGGCCCGCATCCCGGCGACCCGTTGACGGAGGTGGCCCAGGTCGCGGCGCAGCGCCTTTTCCGGGTAATCCTTGTCCTTGCCATTCAGGTAGGCCAGCCAGCCGACTTCGGGCAAACGGGCTTTGTCCTCGTCCTTCATGGACAGGTAGTAAATTTCCAGAGCGTTGTGGTCATACTTCCGCGGCATGAAGGCGTACCAGCCGTCGTCGCCATGCATGGTGGGGTACATGTCTTTGCCGTCGATGACTTGTTTCTGGGCGTTGACCACGTCGATTTGCTTGCGCCAGGGGTCCAGGTAGCGATCATCGCCTGTCAGCAGATAGGCGTTCATGAATCCCTGAAAGCCGGCGGCGTGGCTGTTGCGATGGGCCGTCGCTCCGGTTTGCGGCACCCGAACCGAGAAGCCCCAGCCATAGACGCCGCCATACCACTTGCCGCCCGCATCACCGCCGATGGTCCCGTCCCGACCGATGTTGGTCGGAATGAGATGACCATTGGCGATCATGCGCTCGCGCCAGGCATCGACGTATTCCAGCAACCATTTCTTGTACTTGTCCTCATGCGCCAACATATAAGCATTGAGTGCCAACGTGGTAGTACGGAGATTCAAGGGATGGTCGCCGAGGATGTCGTTGTAATCCTGAAAATGTTCGAGCATCTCCTGGTAGTTGCGCTCGCCGTGGCGCGGCGTGAAGCGGTTCTCGACCTCGATGGGATCACCGGCCCAATCCAAGGCGGTCGCCTTGCGCAGCAGTGGCCCCCGGCTGCCGTTGAACATGCTGCGAATGACGCGATGCTTAGGATCGTAATTCGGCGCGCCGAGGTCTTCATTCAGGTAGAAGCCGGCATAGCGCCGCGCCCGCTGTTGGAAGCGCGGATCATACGGATCGGAAAGACCTTGCAAGTTGAAGACGACCAGCCCCTCGGAGTTGTGCAGCCAATCGAACATCACGGGAAATTCCTTGTAATACATGCCGTCGCGAGCAAACGGAACCTCCGTGGTCTTGGCCTGAGTGTATTGACGGAGATGCCCTTCCCAGGCTTTTTTGTACAGGCGCAACACGTCGTCGGAGCCACCCAAGGCGTGCAGGATGGGCCAGTTCTGACAATTCTCGATAGCGTCATCGGGGCCGTCGTTGCCTCCCCAACGCTCGACGCACAGCAGGTAGCCGCGCTCGTCGAAGTAGCGCTCGAAGAACTCTCGGCAGGCGGCGGCGTTGGCGCGCAGCAGCTCGCGTTCCAGCAAGGCCCAAGTGGGGGGGGACATTGGTTTGTCTAAGACTAGCGCCGGCTCGGCGGCGCGGGCAGGGAGGGCAGCCAGAAGCCAAAGCAGGAAAGTCAGACGAAACATGGCAACCTCCGGGGTAGGAGAAAGGTAGAAGAAAAATTCATGCTCGCCTGTGGCTCGCACTTGTGTTTGTTACCCTTCTTACCCGACCCGAACATCCATTACCACCGTTATTTCCCAGGCTGTCGGCATCTCCCGCAGGACCGGTTTTTCAGCTTCTACTGGATTTACCCGCTGTGACAGCCGAATTCAGATAACGGGAAAAGAATCCAGGTGGGTATTACCAAGCCGATGAATCTGGAGAAGGTGGGAGGTTTTTCGAGATGCGACTCCCCATAAAGTGGCGTGGGCTGGGACAATGGGTATTGGCGGCGAGCGTGGCCAGCAGCGCGGGGTGCTTGTGCTCCAGGCATCCAGTGCCGCCGCCGTTGCCAGAAGTGGTCGAACCTTGTCAGACCATTCCCAAATGTAGCAAGGACCATGTGTATGTCTTTTTGCTCAATGGGGCAGACCCGATCTGCAAGGATAACTTGATCGGCGTGCGCGACAGCATCTTTCACCTGGGCTATGACAAGACCTATTATGGTCAGTTTTATCATGCGCGGAAATTCGCCGACGAGATTCGGTGTATCCACCATCACGACCCGGACGCGCGCGTGTTCGTGATCGGCTTCAGCTGCGGGGCCAACGCGGCAGCGGCGCTCACGCGCCAGCTCGGTCAGGAAGAGATCCCGATTGACGTGCTCATGTATATTGGCGGCGACACGCTCACGAACGACTGCAAGTACCGGCCTGGCAACGTCGGCAAGGTTATCAACGTCATGGCTCAGGGCTGTTTGCTCATGGGGGGAGACCTGATTTGCAACGGCGCGGCCATCGACGGAGCGGAAAACTACCGCTTGAACACGTCCCATGCCAACGCCCCAACCCATCCGGTGACGATGCGATTGATCGGCCAGGAACTGATTCACTTGGCAGCCTCGGTGCCATTCGTGATCCCCGAGGAGCCAATCCCGTTGCACATCGAGGAAGCGCCGACGCCGCGCCCCGTGCCAACCGGCGAGGTGAAAGCGGAAACCGACCGTGACGAATGGGACTTCCTCAAGCCGGTCAGCCGGGTCGGCGTCCCCTATGATTACCGGCCCGCATCGCGTCTGAACTCACCAACTGACGATGCGCTTACGGGTTTGGAGCTGCGGGATTCGCTGGTCCCACCGAGTGAATAAGAGGAGCCAGCAACAACCGCGCCACCTGCTCAGCCCAGGCTGGATCGATGGTCTGATTGTAGCCACTCAGTTCAAGCACCAGCGGTCCGTGGCGGATGATCACGATGGTGACGGCTATCGGCGGGCTGTCATCGGATAGGACCAGTTTCTTGTCACTACGAATCGCTTCCTCCACGCCGGGAATGGTCCAGCTGCTGCCGCGTGAATCGAGCACGCGGCGGCTGGGGCTGGCGGCGGCGAAGAACTCATCTTGGCGGCGTTGCAGATCGATGGCCAAGCCTTGATAGGCCCGCGCCGCCTCACTGCTGGCGAAACGCACCAGGGCCAAGGCGATCATGCGATCCGGCGCGGCACGCTGGCTCCACACCACCGACTGTCCATCGAGCCAGCTGTGCAATACCTTCTCGGCCCGTTCCCGTTGTCCTAGCATTTCCGCCACTTGCTGGAGCATCGCCGGCGTCCACGGCTGCGGCTGTACTTGCCACGTCAGCTCCGGCAAGAGACGCTCGACTCGGCCGATGCGCTCGGCCAACTCCGCGCGCGCGTGGGCCACCACGCTCGGCGGCGCTTCCGGCGGCGGCGCTTCCTGACCCCAAACTGCCCCGCTCATCCACACTACTATTCCCCATCCCACCGTGATGAATTGCCGCATGACCACCTCGTCGATTGAGATAACATTCTGAAATGGGGCGAGCAGAGGGTGTTGGCCCTCCGGTACGGAGACAACCCGGAGGCTGATGCCTCCCGCTCGCCATCGGGGGGCGGATTGAAGCAAATCATCGGCATTCGGGGAAGAGGGATTTGCACGCCGGGGAAGAGGGAAAGGGAATCGAATCCGATGCTGCCAAAGATAATTGGTTCTTCCAAGCATGGGCAAGAACCTTGGCCGCTATCGTTCCCGCTCGATTCTTCGTAAAATGTCCTCACCTTCTTCAGTCCATTGTGGAGAACGCACGGAATGGGATCAAATCCCATACCTGGCAAAAAGGAGACGCAACAATGGTGCGCATCGGCATCGTGGGGATTGGCTTCATGGGCATGATTCATTACTTGGCGGCGCGGCAGTTGCAGGGAGCGGCGGTGACGGCCATTTGCAGTCGGGATCGCCAGAAGCTGGCCGGTGATTGGCGCGGCATTCGCGGCAACTTCGGTCCGCCCGGTGAGATGATGGACGTGTCTCATCTGAAGAAATATGAACATCTCGACGACTTGCTGGCCGATCCCGACATCGACTTGGTGGATATTTGCAATCCGACACACCTGCACCCGTCCACGGCCATCGCTGCCTTGCGGGCGGGGAAGCATGTCCTGGTCGAGAAAGCCATCGCCTTGACGCCACCAGATGCCGACGCCATGCTAGCCGCCGCCGCCCAAGCGGGGAAGCTGCTCATGGTGGCCCACGTGCTGCCGTTCTTCCCGGAATTCGCCTACGCCGCCGAGACCATCCGCGCGGGGCGCTTCGGCAAGGTGCTGGGGGGGCATTTCCAGCGCGTCATCTCGCAACCCGACTGGTCGGCGGACATCGGCGACAGCAGCAAGACCGGGGGACCGGCCATCGACCTGCACATCCACGACACGCATTTCATCGGCTTGGTGTGCGGCGTTCCCAAACAAGTATTTGCCGTCGGCACCCGGCACGGCGACAGTGTACAATACTTGACCACCAGTTACCTGTACGGTTCCGATGGACCAGCAGTGACGTGTTCCAGCGGGGCCATCGCCATGAAGGCCCGCGAGTTCGTCCATGGCTACGAAATCTATCTGGAGAAGGCCACCCTGACTTATACATCGGGAACCTGCCCGCTGACTGTGCTGCACGCCGATGGCAAGGTGGAGCAACCCCAACTAGCCGGCGGCGCCGAAGCCACCACGGCCTTCACGCTGGAGCTGCAAGCCGCCGTCGCGGGCGTGACCAGTGGCCAAGAGCCGGCTTTGCTCAGCGGCCAACTGGCCCGCGATGCCTTGGTGTTGTGTCATAAGGAATGCGAGTCCGTGCGAACGGGCCAAATCGTTTCTCTTTCATAGGAGTCGCGCGCATGATCCGGACGGCGTTGGTTGGAGTGTTGGGCGGGTGGCTGACGGCCGCCGCTTGGGGGGCCGAGCCAACCGAGTTGGAGGGGCTTTGGAAGCCGGTGTCCATCACTTCAGGGGGCATGTCGATCCCCAAGGAAAATTTGGCAAAACTTCAGATGTCGTTGCTCATCAAAGGCAACACTATTACGCTGAAATCGCGGGACAACAACGGCAACATCAAGGAGGAAGCGGTTCGCTTCGAGCTGAATACCGCCACGAAACCCAAGTCAATTGACTTCACGCTGCCATCGGACGAAGTCAAAAAAGGGATTTACGTTCTGGAAGGGGACACGCTTCGGCTGTGCTGGGACGATGACGGCGACGAACGCCCCAAGGAGTTCGCTTCCAAACCGGAAACCGATCTGATTTTGTTCGTGCTGAAGCGTGACAAGTGAATCAGCGGCGGCCGGCGCTCCGCCTCCCCGGCGCGGCTGGGCGGGCGGGGTTGCCAGCCAGCGCGGATCGCTGACGGTGCTAGGACAAATCAGGACGTAAGGCAAAAAAACCGCCTCTGACATCTATAGGGGAGCGCTTTTCCTCAGGAAGTAGGGGTATTTTGGCTGTTTTTCGCGGAAAAATGCCGAATTTTCGACGATTAGCGATTGACAATGGCGCATGGGATTTTTAACCTTCCCACTGAACAAGGGATGCCGTGTCTCCCATTCAGCCACTATTGAAACGAGGGGTAACATTCATGGCCGAAAGCAAGTCCACTAGCACCAGTCCCAAACCGGCGACGAAATCGGAAATCGTGCAGGCGCTCGCGACTGCCACCGGGCTGTCGCGCAAGCAAGTCGGGGCCTTCTTCGACGAGCTGGGCAAATTGATCAAGAAGGACCTGGGCAAAAAGGGACCAGGCGTCTTCAACATCCCCGGCTTGTTGAAGCTGAAGCGCATTCACAAGCCGGCGACCAAGGCACGCAAGGGGATCCACCCCATCACCAAGCAAGAGGTGACGTTCAAGGCCAAACCGGCCCGCACCGTGGTCAAGGCGCAACCGCTCAAGAACCTCAAGGACATGGTTAAGTAACGATCGGCGGCGGATGTCCGAGCACCAACGTTCACCAAGCGTCGCTTCCTCGTTTCGCGCGGGACGCCGCCGCCCGCGAAACGAGGAAGCCCTCGAACCTGCCCGCCTTGCTGGTGCCATGAGGGAAATGATCCGCGGATGAGTCTTGGCGCTGTGCGAACGAAAAGAATATGATAACTAAAGAGTGGCTGATTCTTCTGACTGGTCCAAAAACTTACCACATTGATTGTTTCATTGTTCCATTCTACCCCACCCCCCTTTTTCCAGAAGACGACGCCGTCCGTGGAATGAAACACGCCTCCACCACAACTGATTCATCGATACCTCGGCGAAGGACAATTGGCGGGTTCTCTCTACGGGCGTCCTTGATGGCGGAGCAGGTCGCTGATGCTCTGCTGGGGAACGCATCCATGACGTTGCCCCGGCCACCCTGCGCGTCCAAGGCGGCACATCGCGGCTCAGAGATTTCTTAGTATAGCGCCGACAGGACCGCTATCGCTATAAGTTTTTGTACAATAACAAGTTGTGAAAAACCGAACAAGTTGAGCCAAGAACCCAGGACCATATCCTACTCGCAGACTTGGGCCATGGGGAAGGAGCCGAGCACGGCCAGATGTTCGCAATGGTCTTGCAGGGCAGCTAAGGCGCGTTTGACTTTGGGTTCGTCGGCATGGCCCTCGAAATCGGTGAAAAAGACGTACTCGGTTTCGCGCTTCCCCTTGGCGGCGGGTGAGGGGAAGGATTCGATCCAGGTGAGGTTCAGCTTGTTCTGTTTGAAAATGCTCAGGGCATCAACCAGGGCGCCGGGGTTGTGCGCCACTTTGAACATCAGGGCCGTCTTGTCCTTGCCGGTCTTGGTGGATTCTTGGGTGCCGATGATGGCGAAGCGGGTTTCGTTGTAGATCGAATCCTCAATGTCCGAGAACAGGATGCGCAAGCCGTACTTCACGGCGGCTTGCCGGCTGGCCACGGCGGCGGCGCCCGGCTCGCGTTGGGCCAGCTCGGCGGCGGTGGCAGTGCTAGCCACCTCATGCAAGGCGGCGTGCGGCACGTTCTTGCTCAGCCAGTTGCGGCACTGCGACAGGGCTTGCGGCTTGCTGTAGATGCGACGAATCTCCTGTTGTTCACAGTTGGCCATCAGGTTGTGGTGGATGCGCAGTCGAACTTCGGCGCAGATTTTCATTTGCGGCAAGCGGATGAACATCTCCAAGGTGTCGGCAACCCGGCCATCGGTGGAGTTCTCCAACGGCACGACGCCGAAATCGGCATGGCCGCGATTGACTTCCTCGAAGACAGCGGCGATGCTGCCGACACGGAAGAACTCGACTGCTTGGCCGAAGCGCTCGACGGCGGCTAGGTGGCTGAAGCTGTACTCCGGCCCCAAGTAGGCCACGCGCAAGACCTTCTGCAATGCCCGCGAGCCGCTGACGATCTCCCGGAACACCGCTCGCACGGTATTGTTATCGAGCGGCCCTTTGTTGGCCTCCAACACCTGTTGCAAGACCTCTTCTTCCCGGCCTGGTGAGAAAATCTCCGTGCCGTGGTTGTTCTTGACCTTGCCAATCTCCGCCGCCAAACTGGCACGCTCATTGATGAGTTTGAGAATTTGCAGGTCGCACTTGTCGATCTGGGCGCGGAGATTCCGAAGGGAAGAGGCCGCCCGGTTCGATGCAGCAGTGGTCGTGGTGCCTTCGGTTTTGCGGCTCATGGGTGGTCTCGTCAGGGATAATACGTCGCAATTTCCCCGATAATCTATCCCTGAAACCCTTTAGTGTCAACTACGTCGTACTTTACAAAAGCAAGATTCTTCGTGGGTTGCCGGAGATGCAACGACAAACCATCGGAGATACATCATTCGCCTGCCATTTTGGCAGGCAGAGCCAGTTTTCCGCCCCGACGGGGAATAATCTTGAATCTTTTTACTCGTCTCAACTCTCTGTTATTTAGGAAGATGAAAGGATCGTACAGGAGTGGGCGGTCCACGGCATCGAAATTGCGATAAACTTCTCTCAAACACGGCAGGAAGTGTGTGGCGGTGCTGATTAGTGAACATATATTTAGAATAGCAAACAGGGCGGAGGCGGACCCGTAGATACCTCTTTCCAAAGGGGGAACTGTCTTCCCCACCCCCAACTAATCCTTTCGCGTTTCCGAAAGGCGATGGAACGAAAATTCATCCAATGATTACGAGACGGCGGACCTGTGCGAAACAGGCATCCGGACATTCACCTCCAGAAAGGAGATTAACCCGATGGCAGAGGAAAAAATTATCGGTATTGACTTGGGCACGACCAATTCCGTCGTGTCCGTGATGGAAGGGGGGGAAGTCAAGGTCATCCCGAATCAAGAAGGGAATCGCTTGACCCCCAGCGTGGTCGCCTTTACCGAGAAGGGGGAGATTCTTGTCGGCGAACCGGCCAAGCGACAGGCGATCACCAATCCGCGGCGCACCATCTACTCGATTAAGCGCTTCATGGGCCGCCGCCACAACGAAGTTGAGGAAGAAGAAAAGCTCGTGCCGTACAAGGTCACGGGGGGAGCACAAGATTTGGTCAAGGTGGACATCGATGGCAAATCGTACACGCCGCCGGAAATCTCCGCTATGATCCTGCGCAAACTCAAGGAGGCGGCGGAAGCCTATTTGGGGCATAAGGTGCGCAAGGCGGTCATCACCGTGCCGGCCTACTTCAACGATGCCCAGCGCCAGGCCACCATCGATGCCGCCCAGATCGCCGGCTTCGATCCCGAATGGGAGCTGGAAGACCCGCAGACCGGCAAGAAGACCCGGCAGCGCATGCGCATCATCAACGAGCCAACGGCGGCGTCGCTGGCTTATGGGCTGGAAAAGAAGAAAAACGAAAAGATCGCCGTCTTCGACCTGGGGGGCGGCACCTTCGATATTTCCATCCTCGACGTAGGGGACGGCGTCTTTGAGGTGAAGGCCACCAACGGTGACACCCACTTGGGGGGGGATGACTGGGATCAGGTGCTCATCGATCACATCGCCGATGAATTTAAGAAGGAACAGGGCATCGACCTGCGCAAGGACCAGATGGCGCTGCAACGCTTGAAGGAAGCCGCCGAACGGGCCAAGAAGGACTTGTCGCAGGCCACTTCGACCGACATTAACTTGCCGTTCATCACGGCGGACGCTTCCGGGCCCAAGCACCTGCAAATGTCGATCTCGCGGGCCAAGTTCGAGCAGCTGACCGAACACCTGTTCGAGCGCTGCCGCAAGCCGGTCATGCAAGCGCTGCGGGACGCCGGTTACAAACCGTCGGACATCGACGAAATCGTGCTGGTCGGCGGCATGACGCGCGTGCCGCGTGTGCAGCAGCTGGTCAAGGAAATCTTCGGCAAGGAAGGTCATAAAGGGGTCAACCCCGATGAGGTGGTGGCCATTGGCGCCGCCATCCAAGGTGCTCAGCTGTTGCTGGGCAGCAAGTCGGATGTGTTGCTGCTTGATGTTACGCCCTTGTCGCTGGGCATTGAAACGCTCGGCGGCGTCATGACCAAGCTCATCGAGCGCAACACGACCATTCCCAAGACGGAGAAACAGATTTTCTCGACTGCTGATGACAATCAACCCGCCGTGACGGTGCGCGTCTTCCAAGGGGAGCGCGAGATGGCCGCCGACAACCGGCTGCTGGGGCAATTCAACCTGGAGGGAATTCGCCCCGCGCCGCGCGGCGTGCCCCGCATCGAGGTGACGTTCGACATCGACGCCAACGGCATCCTCAACGTCTCGGCCAAGGACCTCGACACCGGCAAGGAGCAAAAGATTCGCATTGAAAGCTCCAGCGGGCTAAGCAAGGACGAGGTCGAGAAGATGAAGCGCGACGCCGAGCTACACGCCGAAGAGGACAAGCGCAAACGCGCGCTGGCCGACGCCCGCAACGAGGCCGACCAGTGGGTCTGGCGGCTGGAAAAGGAACTCAACGAGCATGGCGACAAGCTCAGCGAGAGCGACAAGGCCCCCATCCGCTCTGCCATCGAACGGGTCAAGGAAGTGGTCAAAGGCAGCGACGCGCAGGCCATCAAGCAATCGTTGAGTGACTTGCAAGCGGCGGCCCAAGCCATGGCCCAGCATCTAGCCCAAGCCGCTGGCGCCAGCACTAGCTCGGCGGCCAGCGACGGCAAGGGGGGCAAGGATGACGTAATCGACGCCGAATTTGAAGTGAAGAAGTAAGTAAATCCATGATTCATCGTTTCGCGCGGCGAGGTTCCCGCGCGAAACGACGAATCAGCGAAGGGGGCATGTTTCACCTCTCCATACTTATCCCTCAAACGTGCAATTCCACCACATCCTTGTCATGTAACACATAGTCTCGTTTGACCGTCTGGCCGTCATGGACGCTGGTTCCCCAAACGCGAGCGAACTTGAAGTTCGCCGCCAAGTCGCGGTGAATCAGGGCGGCCAAGTCGAGAATGGTGCTGCCTGCCGGTGGCGTGAACGGGGAGCTCATGTCGGGTGGTTTCCCCGGTTGTTTCGTATATACCCGGATGACATTGAGAAACTGGTACATCCCGGCCAGCAAATCCATCAAGCCAGTGCCGTGTTCGGCTGCGATGGCGTGAATGGCGAAGCGGTCACCGAACCATTCTTGGACAATCTTCAGCCGCTCGGTAGCGCCGGGGACATCGATCTTGTTGGCCGCCACCAAGGTTTTGACGCGCAGAATGCCGGAGTCTTCGTCGTCCGGTTTTGCGGTGGAGGCGGCCAAGATGGTCTTGGTCTGGGCCAGCCGTTCAATGACGGCCTCAGCGGCGAAGGGGCCGTCGTCGTCGCCGAGATCGACGAATAACAAGGCGGCGTCGGCGCTGCGCACGATGCTGGACAGGTAGCTTTCCATGAAATCGGCGGTGATCGGCGGCGTATCGACCAATTGGATGCGCGTGTCTTGCCATTCGGCCATGCCTGCCTGGGGCTCGCGCGTGGTGAACGGAAACGGGGCCACCTGCGGCTTGGCGCGGGTGAGCTGATTGAGAAACTGGCTTTTGCCGGCGTTGGGCGCGCCGAGGAGCACATATTGACCAGCCCCTTGTTTGGGAATCTTATAGCTGACTCCGACTTTCTTGGGGCTTTTCTTCTCGTGCTCGATCTCGTCGCGCAGCTCGCTCATGCGCGATTTCAGCTCGGCTTGCAGTTTTTCGCTCGCCTTATGCTTGGGCAACAGCGCGTACATCTTCTTCAAGCACGTCAGCTTCTCTTCCGCCGTCTGCGCTTTCTTGTATTCCGCCTCGGCTTCCAGATATTGCGGAGTGAGATTAGCAGCCATTCGTCATAATGTGGTTATGGATTGTCCAAGCAGTTCACGCCCGGTTTGCACCTATTATTATAGAGGAGCTAAGTCTTCGAGGCCCACCACGCCCCTCTTTGGCGCCCGCGGGAACATCAAGAGGTGGTGGCCTCTTGCCTAGCAACTATCCGAAAACCGGCGAGCGGGGTCCGTCAAGCCTCTGGTGACTCGCCCAAGCCGGGGGCCTCACCGTCCCCGCTCCCCTTTCTCGGATAGTTTTTCAAGGTCTGGTTACATGCCCGCTGGTCGCACTCCTTCGCCTTTCTGTTGGGTGGCGGTGTCCCCCAAGTCGGCGCGGGCGGCATCGGCCAACGCTTGCAGCCGCTTCACCACGTCGGGATAGCGTTCCGCGACATTGCGGGTTTCCCCGATGTCATTCTTCAAATCGAACAGAGCCAGCTCGGTTTTGGCTTGGCTGTAAGGGACCGGTTGGCCGTCCTTGCCGCCAGGTCTGCCGGCCAGAGTTCGATAGGCGTGCGGGAAGTGCAGCTTCCATTGGCCAGAGCGGACCGCTTGCAGCTCGCCCCCCCAGTAGAAGAAATAGGCTTCGTGGGGCGATGTGGCATTGGGCTGTCCCGTCATGAGCGGCCAGATGTCCTTGCCATCGATGCGGTGTGGGGGCAGCTTGGCTCCGGTGAGCCGGGCCACGGTCGGCAGAATGTCAATCGTGGCGGCCAGCTCGGCGCATTCCTTGCCAGCGGGAATTTGCCCCGGCCAACGCATGATGCACGGCACGCGCTGACCGCCGTCCCAGCTCGTCCCTTTCCCCTCGCGCAACGGTTCCGCCGATCCGGCGTGATTGCCATACGACAACCAGGGGCCATTATCGGACGTGAAAATCACCAGCGTCTGGTCATCGAGACCATTCTTCTTCAACGCTTCGAGAATCTGTCCCACCGACCAGTCAATTTCCATGATCACGTCGCCGTACAACCCTTGCTTGGACTTCCCCTTGAACTTATCGGAGACAAACAAGGGGACGTGCGGCATCGAGTGGGCCACGTACAACAGAAACGGCTGGTCCTTGTTCTTCTCGATGAAGCGCACCGCTCGTTCGGTGTAATCGGTCGTCAGCCGCGATTGGTCGGGGTTGTAGGCGATGATCTTCTCCCCTTCGATCAGCGGCAGGTCGGGGAACTTGGCGGTGGGATGTTTGGGCCACATGTCGTTGGAATACGGCAAGCCATAGTAATCGTCGAAACCGTGCCGGGTCGGTAGAAATTGCGGCAGGTGCCCCAGGTGCCACTTGCCGTAGAGGGCGGTGGCGTAGCCGCGCTGCTTGACGAGTTCGGCAATCGTCACCTCGTCGGAATGAATGCCGTGCTTGCTGGACGGCCCCAAGGCGCCTAGGATGCCGATGCGATTGGGATAACACCCGGTCAGCAACGAGGCGCGCGAGGCGGAACAGACGGCCTGCGACACATAGAAATCGGTGAACCGCATCCCCTCTTGAGCCATGCGGTCCAGGTGCGGTGTCTCGAAATCCTTGGCCCCGAAACAACCGACATCGGCATAGCCTTGATCATCGGTGAAAATGATGACGATGTTGGGCCGCTCCACTCGCTGCGCCGGCGCTGCGGCCGGGACCAGGATGAATCCAGCCAGCGCTAACGTGACAATCCATGGCATATTCATGGAAAATGACATGTGCTTTACGCTCGGTGGTCGTTGCATGATGTGTGTCCTTTGTTCAATAATCAAGTTTCAGGCTTACTCGGCTTGTTCCTCTCACAATATACCGCCATGTCATTGTCTAGGCAGAGGGCCGCCCCCTTAATCCGCGTGGGGAGCCAAATGATGAACCAAAACTACATGGACCGGCCAGGAAACCCTCATCCTGAAAGAGCACCCGGACGGGGGTGACCAGGGTGGCCTTCAGCCCCGATGGCAAGCATATTGTCAGTAGCAGTAAGGACAAGACGCTCAAGTGGCGTGAAGCTGTCCAACGCTTCGCCGGCTGCTGGCAAGGCGAACTCGAACGACCCGAGCAGGGAGAGATGGACACCATCCTAACAATCGCCAACCCCATGCGTGTTGTCTTCTTGATGTCGTCATAAAACGATCTCACGCAGCGCTTCGACCAGCTGGTCGATATCGGCTTCGGTGTTGAAGGGGCCGGGGCTGACACGCACGGCTCCTTCGGGAAAGGTGCCGAGCGAGCGATGAATGTACGGGGCGCAGTGCAAGCCGGGGCGGACGGCAATGTCAAAGGCTTGATCGAGGATGCCCCCTATCTCGGCGGCGGGGAGCGCGGCACAGCGAAAACTCAGCGTCCCCACGCGCCGAGCTGGGTCACGGTGGCCGAACACTTCGTAAGTTTTCAGCTCATCCAATTTTTGCCAGAGGCGTTCGGTCAATCTCACCTCATGTTGATGGATGGTCTCCAGCCCCTGTTCCTGAAGATAAGTGATCCCCGCTGCCAGACCAGCGACTCCCAGGACGTTCGGCGTGCCCCCTTCGAGATAGTAGGGAAACTGTGTCGGCTGCGTCTCGCTGGCGGAATCGCCGCCGGTCCCCCCTTCGCGCCAAGCTCCGACCTGGGCGCGCGGCCCGACGTACAGGGCGCCGGTGCCGGTTGGTCCCAGCAACCCCTTGTGACCAGGGAACGCCAGTAAATCAATGTGCATGGCCTGAATGTCAATGGGTAACACCCCCGCCGTTTGAGCGGCATCAACCAGGAACAGCAAATCATGTTCGCCGGCGATGGCGCCGACTTCGGCGATGGGTTGCACGGTGCCAAGCACATTGCTAGCGTGTGTCAGGGCAATCATTCGCGTGCGCGGCGTGAGGGCGTGGCGCACGGCGTCCGGGTCGATGGTGCCGCCGCCATCGGCGATGATGCGGGTCAAGGTGATCCGACCATCCAGCTCCATTTGCCGCAACGGCCGGCTGACGCTGTTATGTTCCAAGTCGGTCGTGATGACATGATCCCCGTCGCGCAACACCCCCTTGAACGCCATGTTCAAGGCATCCGTGCAATTGAGGGTGAACACAAACCGCTCCGGCTCCTGGCCGTGCAACAGTTGATTGAGCAAGTGCCGAGCATTATCCAGCGCATGTTCTGCCGCCAGCGCCATCTTGTGCCCCGCCCGTCCCGGATTGGCCAACTCCATGCGCGCGAAACGATCCAGGGCTTGATAAACCCGTTCCGGCTTGGGGAAACTGGTGGCGGCGTTGTCGAGGTAGATCATGGAATAAGAACCTTGCAAAATGATTCACGGTAGCAGCTCACGCACCGCGATGGCAGCGATTTGCTTCCCCGCGATGACCAACGACACTTCCACGTCGATGCCATAATCCCGACGCTGGCGATAGCTTGGCGATTCGCCCCCTTGGGGATCGGTATAAACCTCGACTTGCGAATCCACCAGGTTGACGATCCAATATACGGGAAGCCGCGCGCGGGCATAGAGGCGGGATTTACATTTACGATCCAATTCCAGCGCGGTGTCCGCGACTTCCACGATCAAGGCGATATCCTGGGGGATGGGATGGGATTGGGAATAGCGGCGCGCCGGGCCGCGCACGACAGCCAAGTCCGGTTGCAGCTCGCTGTCCGAAGTGGTCACGGCGGATCGCACCCGGACGCGCCATCCCGTTGGCAATACTTTCCTCAGGGCATCCGTGGTTAGGTCGATCGACACATCATGAGAGGGAGTATGTGTCACTTTCTCGATGATCCAGCCTTCCATTAATTCCACCCGATCCTCTTCCGTCAATATACCCGCCTGGATCACTTGGTGATCCTGCTCGTCGGTGAACCTGGGCGGAATCACTCTGGGCGATATATTTGGGGTACAAATAACCCGCATCGTGATGGACATAGAGAATTCTTCGCAACCAATAGCCTCTGCTTGCACGGAGCGACTCTGATTTCTATAATACACGATTCCCTGGTAGCAGGGAGGAACGAAGTGGAACAAAGCAGAGGAAAGCGACGCCGGTCGGCGCGGGCGAGGTAGAACGGGATCATGTTTGAAGGTATTCAGCGCGGTTTGAGCGAGGCCCTGAAAAAGCTGCGCGGGCGTGGCCGAATGACCGAAGCCAATATCCGCGCCGGCTTGGCGGAAGTGCGCCGCGCCCTGCTGGATGCCGACGTCAATTATGAGGTCGCCAATAGCTTCATCCAGCACGTCACCGAACGGGCCGTGGGGCAGGACGTGCTCCGCTCGTTGGACCCCAGCGAGCAGATCGTCCGCATTGTCTATGAGGAGCTGGTCCAGCTGATGGGGCCAGTGGACCATAGCTTCCACTTCGCCAAGAATCGCCCCACCGTGATCATGCTGTGCGGCCTGCAAGGGAGCGGCAAGACGACGACGGCGGGGAAGCTGGCCCTGACGCTGCGGGCCCGCGGCCGGCAGCCGTTGTTGGTGGCCGCCGACATGCAACGCCCCGCCGCCATCGAACAGCTCAAGGTACTGGGCCAGCAGCTCGATGTTCCAGTTTATACCGAGGCTCCGCCCGCCTCGCCGGTGGAGGTTTGCGTTCGCGCCGTCGCTCACGCCAAGAAGACGTTGCTCGATACCATCATCCTCGACACCGCCGGCCGTTTGCACATCGCCGAGATGCCGATGGACGAGTTGCGGCAAATCGATCGCCTCGTCAAGCCGGATGAGGTGTATCTGGTCTGCGACGCCATGACCGGCCAAGACGCCGTGCATAGCTCCAAGGCGTTCAACGACGCCCTGGAACTCAACGGGGTCATCCTGACCAAGCTGGACGGCGACGCCCGTGGTGGCGCGGCCTTGTCCATCAAGGAAGTCACCCAGGTTCCCATTAAATTCATCGGTATCGGCGAGAAACTCGACCAGCTGGAAGAATTCCACCCCGACCGCATGGCCCAGCGCATCTTGGGACAAGGGGACCTGATGGGGCTGGTGGAAAAAGTCGCCCGCATCCAACAGGAAATCAGTCAGGAAGAGCTAAAGAAACAGCAAGAAAAGCTGGCCAAAGGGGATTTCACGCTCGACGACTTCCGCAAGCAATTTCAGCAGTTGCAGAAAATGGGCAGCATGCGCGACCTGCTCAGTCGCATGCCCGGCATGGCCGAGATGATCCCCGATGGCGAAGACCCCGAAAGTGCCTTGGGGCGCGTGCAAGGCATGATCGATTCCATGACCAAGGCAGAACGCGCCAACCCCGACATCATCGACTTGAGCCGGCGGCGGCGCATCGCGCTGGGCAGCGGCGTGGAACCGCACGAGATCAAGCAGTTGTTGAATCAGTTCGAGCAGATTCGCGCTTTGATGCGGCAAATGGCTAACATGAGCATCTGGGACCGCATGAAGATGCTCACCGGCATGCAAAAATCTGGCGCCTTCCTCCCCGGTGGCAATCTCAAGGTCAAGAAAGGGGACACCGGCCATCGCAAAACCGCCAAGGAACGCGCCGAGGAACGCAAGAAAAAGAAGAAGAAACGTAGATAACCATAAGATGTTTAGCGTGCGAGCCGCAGGCGAGCACCAGGACCTTCAGGAGTAAGACATAGTGGCTGTTCGCATTCGCATGAAACAGTTGGGACGGAAACACCGTCATTATTACCGCATTGTCGCCATTGACGGCCGCCAGCCACGCGACGGCCGGGTGATCGAGGAGCTGGGTACCTACGATCCCCAGGTACCGAACGTGGATGACAGCGTCACCCTCAACCCGGCCCGCATTAAGTATTGGCTGAGTGTCGGCGCCCAGCCTTCGGAAAAAGTCGCCGTGCTGCTGAAGAAATATATGGCCAAGTTCGAGGCCCAGGAAGCCCAAGCCGCTGCCCCGACTGCTTGATTTACTGGGCCGTAGGTTGAGTTTGTCCTAAAAAATGACTGGGGTGGCCGGGGCTGAACGAAGTGAAGTTCCGGCGCGGACATGCCGGGGCATCGCTCCGCTCTGCCCCGGCCACCCTCGATGTCAAATTTAACCTACTCGAAATATCCCCATGCGTTTCGATGTCCTGACGCTGTTCCCGGAGATGTTCCAGGGGTATCTCACGCAGAGCATCCTCAAACTAGCTTTGCAACGTGGCTTGGTGGACATCCAGTTATGGAACATCCGGGATTGGGCCAAAGGGAAGCACAAGAGCGTCGATGACCGCCCATTCGGCGGCGGTCCTGGCATGGTGCTCATGCCGGCGCCGGTTTATGACGCCGTCGAGGCAGTACGGCAACAAGCCCCAGAGCCTGGCTTGCTGATCATGCTGACTCCCACTGGCGAGCGGTTGACGCAAACGGTCGTGCGGGACCTGGCGCGGCAGCAACGCCTGATTCTGTTGTGCGGCCGCTATGAGGGCTTTGACGAACGCATCCGCTTGGGATTGCAACCGCGCGAAATCTCCATCGGCGATTTCGTGTGTAATGGCGGCGAAGTGCCGGCCATGGTCGTGATGGACACCGTGATTCGCTACGTTCCCGGCGTGCTGGGGGACGCGGAAAGCGTCGCCGACGAATCGCACAGCAGCCCCGGCCGCTTAGAATATCCGCAATACACTCGGCCCCGCGTCTTTCGCGGCCTGGCCGTTCCCGAGGTGCTGCTCAGCGGCAATCATCAAGCGATTGCCCAGTGGCGCCGTCAACAATCCGAGGCTCGTAGCCATCGCTCGGCCTCTCCAACAACGAAGGAAGATAACCATGCGCAACCGATTGATGATGATCGTGGAAGAGGCCAGCGCCAAAGCGGAGATACCCCGTTTTGAGATCGGCGATCAAGTGGATGTCCATCAACGCATTCTGGAAGGTTCCAAGGAGCGGACCCAGGTATTTAGCGGCGTGGTCATCGCCAAGCGCGGCAGCGGCATGAGGGAGACGTTCACGGTGCGCCGCATCGTTCAGGGGGAAGGGGTCGAGCGCGTCTTTCCCATTCATTCCCCCAAGATCGCCAAAGTCGTGGTGAAACGCTCCGGGCGCGTGCGCCGGGCCAAGCTCTACTACCTGCGCGGCCGAGTCGGCAAGGCAACTCGACTCCGCGAACGCCGGCCCAAAGAGACCGCCGCCAATGGGGAGAAGAAAACGACGCGCAAACGTCGGACCAAAACAGAATCCGCCTCGTAAGAGACCACGCATGGCCGTCGAGTCGTTCTCCCGTTGGCCCTGGTGGCGGCGCTGGTTCGGCAGCCGATCCGAACGCGCGGCAGCTCGTTTCTTGCGCGCCAAGGGCTACCGGCTGATTGCCAGCAACTGGTCGAGCACGCACGGCGAACTCGATTTGGTGGCCGTGGATGGCTCCTGTGTCGTCTTCATCGAAGTTCGTTCCACCGCCTCCGCGAACCTGGAGCGAGCCGCCCTTTCGGTGAACGCGACAAAACAACGGCGCCTTACTCACCTGGCCTTGCACTTCTTGCAGCAACACCGCTTGTTGAACCATCCCGCCCGTTTCGATGTCCTGGCCATTAGTTGGCCCGACAACTGCCGACAGCCCAACATCGTTCATTACCCGAATGCGTTCGAGGCGGTGGGGCAGTTTCAGATGTTTTCCTGATTTCGTTTGTCGAGGTTGGCGCGTGAAACCTGTCGCTGAACAACTTGCTCTGATCCGTCGGGGCGTCGAGCAGATCGTTCCCGAAGAGGACTTGTCCCGCAAATTGGAACGCAGCGTCCAGACCGGCAAGCCCTTGCGCGTCAAGTATGGCATTGACCCGACCGGCATCGACGTGCATCTAGGACACACGGTTCCCCTGCGAAAATTGCGCCTGTTTCAAGAGTTGGGGCATCAGGCGGTGCTGATCATCGGCAATTACACGGCTCTGGTCGGTGATCCCAGCGGCCGGGACCAAACCCGCGCCCGCCTGACCCCCGCACAAGTCGAAGCCAATGCCCACGATTATCTGAAACAAGTCAGCAAAGTCATTGACATCGAGAAGACGGAAGTGACCTACAATGGCGATTGGTTTAGCAAGATGTCGTTTCTCGATGTCATGGCGTTGACTAGCAAGATCACCGTGCAGCGCATGTTGGAGCGCGACGACTTCAGCAAACGCTTCAAGGCCGATCCTTCCGTTCCCATCTACCTGCACGAATGCTTATACCCCCTCATGCAAGGACATGACAGTGTCGTCATCCACGCCGACATCGAACTGGGGGGGAGCGAGCAGCTATTTAACCTCATGGTGGGCCGGCGCTTGCAAGAAGATGCTGGCCAGGAACCGCAAATCTGCTTGACGCTGCCGATTCTGCGCGGCACCGACGGCGCGCGCCGCATGGGCAAGAGCCTGGGGAACTACATCGGCGTCGGCGAGGCGCCGTATGACCAATTCGCCAAAACGATGAGCATTCCCGATGACCTGATGAAGGAATGGTTTGAGCTGCTCACCGACCGTCCGCCGGACGATATTGCCCGCCTGGTCGATCCCCAGCACACGCATCCGCGCCAGGCCAAGGAACTATTGGGTAAGGACATTGTCGCCTTCTATCACGGACCAGCAGGGGCGGATGCGGCGGCGGCGGAGTGGCAGAAGCGCATCTCCGACAAACAAGACCCCGACGACATCCCGGAGAAAAATATCCCCACCGCCCAGCTGACCGACGGCAAGATGGAATTGGCGCAGCTGCTCGTGCAGTTGGGCTTTTCCAAGAGCAAAAACGAGGCCCGGCGCGTCATCGAAGGCGGCGGCGTCAACATCGGCCCCGACCACGTGAAGATCACCGACATCAAGGCCCACGTCCCCATCACCGACGGTTTGATTATCCGCTACGGTAAGAAGAAAGACATCGTGCGCTTACGGGTGTCATAGAGGAAGATTGAAGATTTCATCGGCCGTGATTCATCGGTTCGCACACGCGCTCATTCCCTGCGCGACAGGCCAGCCAGCCGCTGCCATCAGGAAAGGCTTTTTCGGTGGCTGCCTGATTTTAGTATCTGCTTATATACCAATAGGTTACGCTTTATCTCGTCCAATGGGGCTTGATTGTGCGAAAAAGGAAGTGTAGGATTAAGCCTTCTCTCCCTGGGGGGAGACAAACCCGCGCGATGATTCCGACACTCCTTGTTAGAACTTCCAAGAAGCACGAGGGCGCTGACCCATGGAAAAAGCCAGCGTATATATCGAAAGCGAACAAGAAGCGCTTCGCTATAAATGGATTGAAAGCGAGAAAGCGGGTTGTGATCTCGGGGAGGCGGCGCTGCGGCGCTGGGTGCAACAACACTGGTGGGGTTACTTGCGGGCGCGTTGGCTGGAGCATTTACAAGGCAAACGGTTTTGGGTGGAATTGGATCGGGGGGACTTCGGCCTGCTGCAACGAGAGTTTCACGACAGCACTATCTTGCTAGATCGCATTCTGGATCGTCTCAAAGCGGGGCAAGAAAATCTCGACATCATCTGTTGGGCCCATGACTGGCATATCCCTGTCGCCAATGTCTTGAAAATCCTCGAAGTGCTCGACGTCAACAGCCGCCGACTCGCCCATCGCTTTGAACGCTCGTAGCCCCGACCACTTGCTGGCCCGCTAACTAAAAACAGCACGTCATCCTTGCCCAATCGCTTCGGTGCCGATGGGCCAACTATCGTTCGGAACGTAACCGAGCAGACGTTGTGTCATCTCCAAGTCATAGCGGCCCACGCGGATCGGCTTGCTGGTGGCATAGACGACGGCGAAACGCACGTCGGCGGAGGCTTCCACGGCACAGGCGAAGAACCGGCCCGCGTCCGCCGGACTGAGATAGACATCTTGTGCCCAATCCAGGGTGGCGATCTCGCGCACTTGCTCCGGTGTGCGCGGGCACCAACCCAAGCGGGCGACGATCACGCTAACGCCATCGCTTTCGCACAAGGCCCGCCCGGCCGCTTCGAGAAACATCTTGGTGCAAGCGTACCACGAACGGGGCGTGGGAGCGACCTGAGCGGTGATTGGCCACGGCCCGGTGGCGCGCTGGTGCCAGACGACTTGCCCACTGCTGGCCAAGATGAGTCGTCGGACTCCTGCTGGCCGCGCTGCTTCCAAGACGTGATAGACTCCCACGACGTTATTCGGCAGCAGTTGGGTCAGGAAATCGTCATCATCGGGGGTGGCGGCCAAGTGGATGAGCGTGCCGACCCCTTCGACGGCGGCTTGAACGGCGGCGGCGTCCATCAGGTCACCTAGCCGCATGTCCGCCAAGCCTGGCGTCGGCACACGGTCGAAGCCGCGCACCGGCCGACCCCGCGCTTGCAGCTCGTGGACGACCGCTTGACCAATTCGCCCGCTCGATCCCGTGACCAGCACCAATGATGATTGCAACATGGCGAATCACTCCCGTCTTCTAAAATGAGGGTCCTCTTGGTCTCGATTGGATTCATCGTTTCGCGCGTGTTGCCGTCTCTCTGCAAACTGATGAATCCGCGTCGGGCAGTTCCACATCCAACTCGGCCCAAATTTCCGGTAAGGGAGCGGTCAGCGTGATCGGCTCGTAGCGAATGGGGTGCAAAAAGGTGAGCCGGCGGGCGTGCAAGGCGATGATGCGGTCGCGCGGCAGCTCCACTGGAGGTCCGAATGGTTGGCAAGCGCCATAGAGCACGTCGCCCCTAATGGGCCAGCCACGCGCGGCGGCTTGCACGCGAAGCTGGTGCATCCGGCCTGTCTCTGGCTGGAGTTCGAGCAAGCTCGCCGCCGCGCTGCGGCTCAACTGGCGATAGCGCAGCACAGCCCGGCGTGCTCCCGGTGTGTCCGCGCTGACCCGTTCGGCGCGGGCCTGATCGGCGATCTTCAACAGCCAATCTTCCCAAACCCCTTCGGGGGGCGCGACTTCCCCTTCCACGGCCGCCCAATACGTCTTTTCCACTTGCCGATTCTGAAATTGCTCGGCCAAGCGCCGCGCCGCCTTGGTGTTGCGCGCGAACAGGACTACCCCGGAAACCGGCCGGTCCAGTCGATGTGGAATCCCCAAGTACACGTTGCCTTTCTTATGGTAGCGTTCTTTCAGATAAGCCTTCGCCAAGGATTCCAGAGTGGGAATACCCGCGGGTACTCCCTGCGTCAGCAACGGCGCGGGTTTGACCACGGCCAGACAATGATTGTCTTCATAAAGAATGTGCAACGGCCTGGACAGGGAAATCGGTTGGCTGTCGAACATGAGGGATGAATACGATAAAGGATGCATCGTTTCGCGTGGCACACCGTCGAGGCCCGCGAAACGATGCATCCGATGGTTACGGGAAAAGTCTCCCCTTACCCGTTGCCGATGTCGGGCACGCGCGCCACGCGCCGCACCTCGCCACGCAGATGTTCCAGAGCCTTTTGCAACACGCGATCCTCGAATGGTTTTTTCTCCTTGTTGTCACCATCGGAGTTGGTGGTCTTGGGGGGAGCAGGTGGTTTCGCGCCAGACTTGCCCTGCACGATGTCCCGATCCCGGCGATAGATCATGTATTCCAACCGTTCGTCGTCCTTCATCTCCACCTCGAAACCGGGGTTCGGTTTGACGCCCCATTCGTCGTCGTCGGTGCTGTCCGGGAAGCGATGAATGTTTTTGCCGTTGGGCCGCCAGTAGCTCGCCGTGGTCAGCTTCAGGGCGCTGGCACGATTTTCCATCTCGATGATGTTCTGCACGCTTCCTTTGCCGTAAGTGCGCTCACCAATGACCACGGCACGCCCATGATCTTGCAAGGCGGCGGCCACGATCTCACTGGCGCTGGCGCTGAATTTGTTCACCAATACCACGATGGGGAATTTGTGGGCTGGCATCAGAAGGGTGCCTCGGGCATGGGCCTCGAAGGCTTGCTCCTGGCGGTTGCGGCCGCGCGTGCTGACGATCTTCCCTTCCGTGAGAAACAAATCACTGACCAGAACCGCCGTGTGCAGCAACCCACCCGGATTATTGCGCAGATCGATAATCAAGCCACGCATGCCTTCATGTTCCAGCTGGGTGATGACCTCCTTCATCTCGTCCGCTGTCTTCTTATTGAAGGCCACCAGCCGGATGTAGGCGATGCCATGTTGTTTGTCGATGATCCAGTCCCATTCGTTGGGTTTGTTGGGTTTGCGCGCGTCGCCGAGAACGCTGGGGACTTCGATCTCGGCCCGCTTCATCTCTAGATCAACTGGTTCCTTGGCCCCTTCGTGGATCACCGATAACGTGATTTTCGTGCCGGGTTCGCCTTGTATGAGATTGACCGCCTCGCTCAATTTCATGTTTTCGGTGGATTTGCCGTCGATTTTGACGATGAGGTCCCCCGCCAGGATCCCTGCCTCATAAGCGGGCGTCCCCACCATCGGGCTGATAACGGTCAGCTGCCCAGTTTGCCGGTCCAGGGTGATTTGAATGCCGACCCCGCCGAATTTGCCTCGGCTTTGCTTGTCGAACTGCTTGTATTCTTGGGGGTTGATGAAACCGGAATGCGGATCGAGCCGTTCCAGACCGCCATTGATCATGTCCTCGACGAATTGCCGCTTGGCTTCGGGACTCAATTCCCGGACATAATTATGATCCACTTCATCCAGCACATCGACCAGCAAGCGGACCAATTCATAGTCGCGGTCCTTGTCCCGGGAAGGGGCACTGTACGACAGCGTCAGCCCCAACAGCGCCACGACGGGAATACCTAACAGCCACGCGAGATTCCATCGAGACATGTTCTTATCATACCTCCAAGCGGAACGGTTTGTGGCGAGCACAGGGAATTGGAAAACAGGAAAACGAATGCCATTTCCCCATGCCCCCATCGTGCCCCAGGAACACTCAAGAACCGTCAACCAGCTGATAATGCACCTTGTCGTATTATATCCATCTCGGCTGAACGGTGCGAGTCAAGAATTAGCACCGGCCGCCAGGGCGCTTACCGCGTATTTGGCTTATTTTTCCCATCTTGCTTAAATTTTTCTTGACCCTGCCAATTTGCCTATTTTATCCTAATAGGTGGTTTGAGCCGTTTATATCCTCTATCTTTGCCCAATCGCCACGGTTCTCAGCGCATCCGGGGCGTGGCATCGGGAACTTCTTAGGAGATTGTGGGAATGTACAGCATTGTTCTCGCCACTATGTTGACAACCGGCGCGGCTTCGCCGGCTTGGTGCGGCTGCGGTTGCGGCTGCGGCTGTTGGGGCTGTGGTTGTGGTTGCGGCTGTTGGAGCTGCGGCTGCTGCGGTTGCGGTTGTTGTGGTTGCTGGGGTTGTGGCTGCGGCTGGGGTTGCGGTTGCGGCTGTGGCTGTGGCTGCTACCACAGCTGCTGCGGCTGTGGCTGCTGGAGCTGTGGCTGCTGCGGTTGCTATAGCTCTGGAGTTGCCTATGTCCCCTATACGGCGCCAACACCGAAATCCACCACCAATACTAATGCACAAACCAATGCCTCATCCAATCGGGCCACGGTGACGGTGCAGCTGCCTGCAGACGCCAAAATGTACATCGATGATCAGCTGGCGAATTTAAGCACGGGAACGCGTACCTTCCGTACTCCCGAGTTGGAACGCAATCGGGATTACTATTACGACATCAAGGTCGAAGCGGTGCGCGATGGCCAGACAGTCAGCGACAGCAAGCGCGTCGTGGTTCGCGCTGGCCAACAAGCACGCGTGCGCTTCGATGATCCGCAAGCCACCACTGTCAGCCGGCCCAGCGGCGAAGCGACGGCAGTCGTATCGCAGGTGACGGTGCAGGTGCCAGCCGACGCGAAGCTGCTGGTCAACGGCGTCGCCAGCCCGCAGACCTCGGCGACCCGCGTCTTCAACACGCCTCAGCTGGAAAAGGGTAAGAAGTACGCTTACACCTTCCAGGCCGAAGTGGAACGGAACGGTCAGAAGCTGACCGCGAATCGCCATGTCGAATTCGTGGCGGGCCAGGCGGTGAACGTGGACCTGAGCAACTTGGGACAGGCGCAAATCGCCAGCCGGTAAGGAATCCGTGACAATATCGTGTCTTTTCTCGAAAAAGACTTATAGTGGCTGGGCCACTGTAAGTCTTTTTTCGTTGTGGCTTCGTCGTGGCAGCCAAGTGGGCCTCCGCACGACATCCCTGTACGGACGGAGGCCCCGCCAGCGGAACCTGGCCATTACTTGAATTTCCTCGACATGCTGACTTGGTTATCGCATCGGGGGAATGGGTGCCTCCGAAAGGGGTGTCCGGGCGTCTGTTCCATTCACGGAACGTCACGCGAGCGGAAACTTGCGCGCGGTGGGAGTGTCTGGCGTGGGGAACTTAGTTCGATGAAGCATGACCGTGATGAGGGTATATTGATTCAGCCTGAGGGGAAGCATGCCTTTCGTTAAGAAGAGACGTGGACCATGTTATGAATTAGTGAAATTATGATTGTTCTCTGCCTTATTCACTGGTACGGTATACGACTATCATCTCCCAGGCTCATGGAGTAAAGGACCCCCCGATGCCACCCCTCGATTTGTCCGTGGACGATCAATGGACCGACCATTTTCAGGCTCTAGATTTCGCTGAACGACAATTCACCGAATGGATGAGCACGAATGTCATTCGGAATAAACTGCAGAAATCATTCTCGGATCATTATGCTCAACGACGCGCCGCGTGGAGTGCGGCTCAAAAGGAAGGGCAAGACGTTCCCAAAGACATTGGACTGCCTAAAGGACGGACGGCGGAATCATCCGCATCCCGTTTGTTGCGCTACTGGATTTTCGTCGAGCGCGAAATTCGCTCCTTTGCCGATCAAGGGTGGCTCCCCCTGGCACAGGCCCACAACCTGTTGGCCGAGGCCCGCGAGCGGCAAGCCGTCCTGGAACGGCAGCTTACGTCCGCAGAGTTACCAGAAGTCATTCCGTTGGCGGAAACCGCGATTCAAAGCTCGCAGCCGCCATCGACCCAAGGCCCCCGGCGCAATTTTTTGGAGATATTGCTGGAGCCGCGCAATATCCAAGTGTTGCTGGCATTAGGGGGAGCCTTGATGGTGGTGGGCCTGGTGATCCTGCTGTGGGTCAACGAGTTTTTCACGCCACCCGTCGTGGCCATTTCGCTCGGCGTCGGCAACGCCGCCTTGCTGGGAGTTGGCTGGTGGGTGCTGCGTTCGACCCGCTATCTGTTGGCTGGTAGGGCACTCACCTTGCTGGCCTGCTTGGTCATGCCTCTCAACCTGTGGTACTACCATGCCAACAACCTCATTACGCTCGACGGCCATCTGTGGGTGCCGGCTTTGGTCATCAGTGTGCTCTATGCCGCTTCCGCCGTGATGCTGCGGGATGAATTGTTTGTGTACATTTTTGTCGCTGGCGTGACTCTGACAGGGCTGTTGATACTGGCGGATATTCCCCCTTCTCCCCAGAAATTCTGGGAAATCGCTTCACCGGCCACGCTGTTGGTCGTGCTTGGTTTATTGGCTATCCTTGTCGAACGGGCGTTTCCGGAGCAAGAAGGACCGTTTAGCCGGCGCGGCTTCGGCTTGGCCTTTTTCTGGTCTGGACATGTGCTGTTGGCGTCGGGGTTGTTACTCGTCCTCGGCGCGCAGATTGCCGGCGATTGGCTCTATGAGCCGGTCTTCAAGGTCGTGTACCAACTACTGGACGCCAAACCGTCCCCCATAGTCGGCGAGCTGCGCTGGTTGGCGCTGGCACTGGTGATTACCGGCACCTTTGCATACATCTACTCCGATATAGTGGTGCGGCATGTCGGCGTGTACGTCCATATTGCCGCGGCGACCTTGTTGTGGACCTTGTTGCTGTCGGTGCAATTGCTCAATGTCGCCGTAGGGATAGATACTTTGATCGCTCTCTTGGCCGTGACCGCTCTGATCCTGAACGGCAGCCAAGCCACGATATTCCGCGACAGCCTTTACACACGGTCACTGCCCATCTTGGGGATATTGATGCCGCTGCTGGCGGTGGCGTTGGGACTGTTGGTCTATATCCGGGCGTTAAGCTTGGACCTGAGAAACGTTTGGTACGTGGCGCCGCCCGCCTGGTCCTATGTTGGCGCCATGCTCCTGACGGCCCTATCGTGTCGGGCTGGAGCACATTGGTATCGCCATACTCACCCCAAGCTGACAATGGTGTACTTCTTCGCCACGGCCGCCGCCACGATGGTGGCGGCAACGGCGTTACTGGCGGCTTTGGGTCTGAATACATGGGAGAAAATCGCGCCGTGGTTAATGCTGTTCCCCCTTGCTTACCTGATCGCGGCCCGGTTGTACCGCGGCCATTCGATGGAACGGCCTCTGTTCTGGGTCAGTCACGTCGCCACGGCCGTTATGCTTTTCTCCAGTCTGGTGTCGGCGGTGGAAGGGTTCACGTTGGTGGAGCAACAGTCGTTGAACCTGGTCCTGGCCTTGTTCTTCGCCGAAGCTGCTGTGTTCTATACCTTGGCCACCTTGTTTTACCGGCACGTTTCGACGATCCATCTTGGGGCAGCGATGGCATGTGGGGCCGTGTGGCAGCTATTGACCTACCAAGGAGTCGCCACGGAAACCTACACGCTTACCTTTGCTCTCGTCGGGTTGGGATTGCTGGTGATTTATCGTTTCGCGGTGGTGGAACGCCTCGCTTCTGGACCGCTGGCCGACGCCGTGTTTCAAAGCGCCAACACGCTGATGTCACTGGCCTTGCTGGCGGCGCTCTTCCTGGGCATGAGCCAACTGGCGACGGCTCATGCGCTGCGTTGGCAAATGATCGGCTTGTTCGCCGTTCTGAGTGTCGCCAGCTTGGTGGCCGTGATGCTGGTACGTCATCCGGCATGGCGGCGTTGGTATGTGGTGACAGCAATTGGACAAGCCGCTCTCACCTACTTGGGCATTACCATCATCAGCAAGTTAACGCCATTGCAAAAGCTTGAGATCTTCAGCGTGACGGTCGGCTTGCTGTTGCTCGTGGTGGGGCACATCGGCTGGTATCGTGAGCACGAGCGTGAAAGTGACTTAGTCAGCCTCAGTTTGCTGCTAGGGAGTCTTCTCGTCGGTGTCCCCCTCGCAGTGGCTACCCTTATCGACCGCAGCCGCGATCATTTCATCGTCTTGAACGAATTGGGCTTCCTGGCGGCAGGGGTGTTGCTGCTGACAACGGGCATTCTCTTCCAACTCAAGGCCACGACGCTGACCGGCGCTCTGTTGACGGCCGTGTATTTCTTGACGCTGCTGATCTACGTCCCTTGGAGCCGCCTCAACGCCGTCGCCATTTTCATCATCGTCGGTGGCGGCATCTTATTTGGAATGGGATTGCTCCTGAGCGTATATCGAGATCGCTTACTGGCGTTACCTGATCAAATCAAGCGGCGCCAAGGTGTGTTCCGTGTTTTGAGCTGGCGTTGACTCCAAGCAGTCCTCACGCCGCGCCAAGGCTAATCGGAACATAACATCCCGATGGCGTTTGGCTGGGGCGTTGTACGTACGGAATCGGCCCAAACGCCATGATCACTCTCATTCTCCCCATTCAAGGAGTTATTTTTCGACAGTATCTTTAATCATGTTGGAATCGTATAATTATCATCCATGAACTACTCATCCACCATCGTCGAACGGGTCCGCCAGGCCGTGCAGGGCGAGCGGCTGGTGCAAACGGCGGTGAAGCTCATCTCCATACCGAGTCGGACGGGGGAGGCCAAAGCGGTCAGCGATTGCTTGGCCGACATGCTGGCGAGCGAGGGTTTTTCCGTCGAACGGCCGGTGGGGGATCATCCCACGGCGCCGGCGGTGGCGGTGCGCTGGGACACCGGCCAACCTGGTAAAACGGTGCAATTCAACGGTCATCTCGATACCGTCCATTTGCCATTCGTGCCCCCCACGGTTGCCGATGGCCGGATCACCGGCAGCGGCTCGTCGGACATGAAGGGGGGCGTAGCGGCCATGGTCGAGGCCCTGCGCGTGGTGCGCGAGACGGGGGCCATGCCGCGCGGCTCCATCCTGCTGACTGCCCATGATCTACACGAATCCCCTTGGGGAGACAACCATCAGCTGCAGCGGCTGATCGAGACAGGCTTTCATGGCGATGTGGTGTTGATCCCCGAATATCTGACGGATCGGCTTCCCATTGTCGGTCGGGGAGGCTTGAATTGGCGCGTCGTCATCGCACGTCAAGGCCCGGCGATCCATGAGGTGATGCGGCCCCAGAACGAACCTAGCGTCATCGCCGCCGCCGCCGAGCTGGTGGCCCGCCTGAATCGGCTCAACGAAAGCGTTGCTCGAAAAAGTGATCCATTAGCCGGGCCGGAAAGCGTGTTCATCGGCCAGATTCATAGCGGCGAAATCTACAACCAGTATCCTCACGATTGCTGGATCGAAGGCACGCGCCGTTGGCTGCCCGGCACCCGCATCGCCGACGTGGAAAACGAGCTGCGCCAACTCTGCGACGCGCTGGCCCGTGACACCGGAACGACTGTCACTAGCACTTTTGCCCTGATGCGTGATGCGTTTCAATTGGACCAGAACGACTTCCTAGTGGCAGCCTTTCAGCAGGCTTATGGCGCGTTAGCGGGGCAACCGCTCCCCATCGGCGCCAAGCCGTTTTGTGACGACGGCAACACCTTCTGGGCGCTGGCCGGCATCCCGGCGATCACGCACGGCCCCTTGGCCGGCGGCCCGCACACCTTGAACGAGTGGGTGTCCATCGATGATCTCGTGCGCGTGGCTCAAGTCTACGCCCTGACCGCCTGCGCCTACAATGAAGGGGACGGTCCATGATCACTTTTCCGTTGCTGGCCACCCTGTGTATGATCGGAGCGGATCCCTTGTCACCAGGCGACCATGAACGAACGGTTCACGTCGGCGGCCTGACGCGCGGCTACTTGATCCATGTACCGCCGGCTTACGATGGCAAAAAGCCGGTGCCGGTCGTGCTTGCTTTTCATGGCGGCGGCAGCAACGCCGAGCAAATGGTTGAATTCTGTGGTCTGAACAACAAGGCCGACAAGGAAGGATTCATTGTCGTGTATCCCAAAGGCTCAGGCCGATTCGAGAAGATCGCCACCTGGAACGCCGGCAACTGCTGCGGCTATGCCATGCGCCGAGAGATCGATGACGTCGCCTTCGTGAAAGCCCTGCTCGATGACCTGGAACAGACGGTCCGTGTCGATCCGAAGCGCGTTTATGCCACCGGCATGTCCAACGGGGCCATGATCAGCTATCGCTTGGCGTCGGAGTTGTCGGAGCGCATCGCCGCCATCGCGCCGGTGGGGGGGCCAATGGGCACCGCGACTTGCAGCCCGAAACGTCCGGTTTCCGTCATCCACTTCCACGGCGGCAACGATCAATTCGCCCCCTTCCACGGCGGCAAAGGGGAGAAGAGCATCTCTGGCACCGACTTTTATTCGGTGGAACACTCCATCCAAGCCTGGATCAAGGCGAACGGTTGTCAGGACAAGCCTAAGACGGAAAAACTGCCGAACACGGTGGACGATGGCACGTCGATCATCCGCACTACCTACGGCGGCGGCAGGGATGGCGTCGAAGTGGTGCTCATCCTCATCGAAGGGGGTGGCCACACCTGGCCCGGCCGCGAATCCCGCTTCGCCTTCCTCGGCAAAACGACGAAGAACATCTCCGCCAACGATGCCATGTGGGAGTTTTTCCAGAAACATCCGCTGAAGTAACGAGTCTGTCGATTTTCAATTCCCCACTTGACAGAAATCGACGCGCGGACTATGGTGCCGCTCCTTCAATTCCATAAATTCGTTGCCGAAACCGCGCCAACCGGATGAACGGGGTGAGGCCGGTACGCTGTCAAGCGGGGGAAGTTCCATGGGCCATCGTGTCTGGGTGCTAGGAATCCTGTGGCTGGGATTGGTCGGCTGCGTGCATCAGCAAATCCGGCAACAATCGCCTGATGAGGAAACCGAGGTTGAACGCGACTACAAGGTCAAAACCATCGGCGACGTGACTGGCGTGGCCAACGCCGAGCCAATCGCCGTCAGCGGCGTGGGACTGGTGGTGGACCTCCAGGGGACCGGTGGGGCCGCGCCGCCGGGGGCGTACCGCACGATGTTGGAGGATTATCTCAAGAAAAAGGGGGTGGAGAATGTCAAGGACATCCTCAACTCGCCGAATCATTCGATGGTGCTGGTGTCGGCCATGATTCCCGCCGGCGCCCGCAAGGGGGACCCCATCGACGTGGAAATCTCCCTACCCTCCAACAGCCGGGCCAGCAGCCTGCGCGGCGGGTATTTGCTGGAGTGTTATCTTTTTAACTACGACAGTACCAAGAACCTCAGCCCCGGCTATCAAGGCTCGGATAAGTTAGTCCAAGGTCACAAGATCGCCGTGGCGGAAGGGCCGTTGCTCGTCGGCTTTGGTGACGGCGATGAATCAGCCAAGTTGAAGAAAGGGCGTATCTGGGGGGGCGGCAAGTGCTTGATCGACCGTCCCTTTTACTTGACGCTGAACAGCGATCAGCAATACGTCGCCGTAGCCATGCGCATCGCTGACCGCATTAACGAAACCTTTCATGGCTCCTTTCGTGGTCTGGCTGGTTCGGAAATCGCCTCCGCCAAGACCAAAACTGCCGTCGCTTTGGGAGTGCCGGAACAATATCGCCATAACTTGCCGCGCTACCTGCGCGTGGTCCGTCTGATGCCGCTGGATGGCACTGCGATGACCAGCAGCGCGTATCGCCGGGCGCTGGAAGCCGATCTGTTCGAGCCGAGCCGAACGGTGGTGGCGGCGCTGCGCCTGGAAGCGTTGGGACCAGACAGCATACCGGTTTTGAAAAATGGTTTGAAGAGCCATCATCCGCTAGTCCGTTTTACCTCTGCCGAGGCTCTAGCCTATTTGGGTAGCCCGTCGTGTGGCGAGGAATTGGCCCTGCTGGCCGAACGGCAACCGGCGTTGCGCTCCTACTGCCTGACGGCGCTGGCTTCACTCAATGAAGCAATTTGCCACGTCAAATTGACGGAATTATTGGCGTCCCCATCGGCGGAGACGCGCTATGGGGCCTTCCGTGCCTTGCGGGCCTTGGATGAGAACGAGATGAAACGGGCCGGCGACTATCTGAACGAATCGTTCTGGCTGCACCGGGTCGCGCCGCGATCCGCTAGTTTGGTGCATCTGTCCAGCAGCCGTCGAGCCGAGGTCGTTTTGTTCGGCGAGGATGCCTACTTGGAGCCGCCGTTCTCCTTCCTGGCAGGGAGTGAGTTCACCATCACGGCCAGCCCAGACGATGAGCGCTGCACCATCAGCCGTTTTTCCCTGCGTACTGGAACCCAGCGCCGGCAGTGCTCGCTGCGCGTCGAGGACATCATCCGCACTATGGCTGACATGGGTGGGACCTATCCCGATGTCGTGGAGATGTTACGCCAATCGAACCGCTGCCAGTGCGTGAGCTGCCCAGTGGCCATCGATGCCTTGCCGCAAGTGACATCGGTGCGAGACTTGGCCAAGGCAGGGACCACGCCGGACGGCATCTTGCAAGAACAGGGGGCGGAAATCGTCACGGCGCGTGGCGACTTCAACGTGACGCCGACCCTGTTTGAAACCAACGCCGTCCGCCGCCAGCGCTTGCACGACGACGCCCGCGCTACCCTGCTGCGCGACCAACCCGACACCGAGGACGAAGAACCGACGCAAACCGCCGAACGCAAAAAGAAATGGTGGCGGCTCCGAGACTGAGCGCCTTTAGGTTGCCTGCTAGTGGAATTTAATGGTGAGTCTGCCTGACGCAGAACCTCACCCAGAAACCATGAAAATGGAAAGACAGCAGGGAGAATTCATCGGTTCGCATTCGCGTACTTGCGCGCGACCAATAAATCCGGTCCCACTATGTTCAGGGCAACGGTGGGCGTAGCCATCCGGTCATGAACCCGGCTGATAGCCCACGGGTCCGCCGTTCACGCCAGCCGTGGTTAGGGGGCTATTGGCGGGATAGGTCAGAAAATCAGCAGCGTCTTTATTCGTGGGCAGGGGTGGAAATGCTATGCCCCTGATACCCAGGTTAATGTTTCCTTCCTTGACGGCATTTTCGCGCACGTTGCCATCCAGAACGAAGATTTGTTTGATCGCGTTGACGTCGGGAGCACCAGTCGTTTGGGCCAGGTTATTGACACCGTTGGCGAAAAGGTTGTTAATTAGTTCCAATTTACTTTGGTCCGTCGGTAGCGGCTTGAATGAGAAAGTATTGGCCACCTGGCAAAACGTGTTTGCTTCAATCCGTGCCTGGATATGGGGAGCGGGCAGCTTGCCGTTGTTGTACAGGAAGCCAACCGAGGCGTTAAAAAAGCGATTGCCTTGAAAGACGCCATCGCGCAGCAGAGTGAAACTGCTGCGTTGGCTGAATTTGTTATCACCGCCCAAATTCACAATCGCGTTCCTGAAGGGGCCGATGAATTGACATTGGCGCACTTCCACGAAAGCATTCATCGGCACATCACGAATGCCTGGGTTCACGTCAAAGCTGATGGCATTCGAAGGGGGCTGTGCTCCGGGAGCGTTGTTCGCATTGACGATGCGTACTTGCCGGAAAACGATCGGTTTGTCGCTTTCACCGACGCAATTCATGATCTGCACGCCACTTTGCGTGAAGCCTTGCAGTTGGACGTTCTCGAAGGTCACGCCAGGACACTTACCGAAGAGGGTGATCAGGTCGGAGACGCGCTGAGCACCGTCGAATGTCATGCCCTCGAAACGCCAACCTGTTACTCCTGGAAGCTCGATCAATTTGTCGCCTTGCGACAGTTTGACGGGGGCACGCCACACCAAGGAACCATTCTTGGCGGGGTCGGCATGAATGGTGATGTTCCGGCTTAGATTGCTGGCACTGGCTTGTGTGATCACCAGCTGCTCTTCATGCACATCGTCCATCAAGACAATGGTGTCGTTCGCTTGGGCTTGGCTCAATGCCGCGCGTACCGATTTGATGGGCTGATCTTTGCCCACGCTCCAGCGCTGCGGCTGGCGGGGCGGCTCCGTGGTGGTGGCGGTCGGAGTGGTCGGCGAGCCGCCTGACAGTGCCCAAATCGTCAGCCCAAGGACACTGGCGAGGAAAAGCAATCCCGCGGCGCCGAGCACAATCCAGAGGCGGCGCCGGTCTTGGGCGGTGAGCGCCCCCGCGCCAGCTTGTGCCCCTGAGGAAGGAGATGAACTCGATCCCGTCGTGTCCAAATTGGTCAGCTCCGCCAAACCAGCGCCGCCTCGATCTTCGGATACGGGAGCTTTGTTGAAAGCGGAAGCCAGTGAGGAGAGGCCATTATTTTCCACGATAGGTTTTTTGGGTGGAGCTTTGCTCGGTAGGGGCCGAGGAGATGCTGGCGCGGACGGTGGCACCATCGGCGCCTTGGGCATGGTCGGCGTCGCCGAAGGGGAATCAGCGCGCGTGACGGGCGGACCACTGGCGGGTCGTGAGGCCACCCCCGCAGGGGCGGTGCGCGGATAGTTGGCCGGCGCCGCGCCGCTCGAAGCGGCAGTCGAGATGGCTGGTCCCTGCGCTTCCGGGCCGGCCATCATGGCCGCTGGGCTGAGGCGCGGCATTTCCGCTTCGGGGGGCGGTGGGATCGGTTGCTGCGTCCAAGGAGCCAAACCTTCCGCCACTTCAATGGGTATCTGAAACCGTTCCGCAGCGTTCTTGGCCATCATGTGTTCCAGGAAGGCGGCCAAACCTTCGGGGACATCGGGGCGCAACGCACGAATCGGTTTGGGTTGGCGGGTCTGGTGCCAGATGAGCTTTTGGGCCACCGTGCCCTCGCTGAACGGCGGTTGGCCGGTGAGCATGAAATAGAAGGTCGCCCCCAGGCTGTAAATGTCCGCTCGAATATCGACGCCGTGACTATCGATGGCCTGTTCGGGAGCCAAATAATCGGCCGTGCCCAAGACGCTTTCGTCGTATTTCTTGGTGAGAATGTCTTCTTGGTCGTTGAAGAACCGAGCCAAGCCCATGTCAAGAATTTTGAGAACCCCGGTACGATCCACCAACAGATTGCCGGGCTTGATGTCGCGGTGGACCAAGCCCGCTTCGTGGGCGTGTTGTAAGCCGAACGCGGCCTGACGAATGTAGTGACAGGCACGCAGCACATCCATGGGGCCGTGTTTCTTCACGATCTCTTGCAAGCTACTGCCATCAACATATTCCATGACCAAGAAGTGCAAGTTTTCATCCTGGTCGATGTCGTAAGCGCGAACGATGTTGGGATGATCCAAAGCGGCCGCCGCGCGGGCCTCACGGTAGAAGCGTTCCAATGAGGAAGGGTCTTCCGCCTTGGCCGCCGGCAATACCTTAACCGCCACGCGCCGGCGCATGAATTTATGCTCGCACAGGTACACGCTCCCCATGCCGCCGGAGCCGAGGCGTTCCAGTACCTTGTATTTACCAATGGTGAACCGACGCCATTTGCCGAGTAGGAATTGTTCGGCTTGGAAATGAGTCAAGAAGCCGTCGCGCACCAAGTACCCCGCGCACTTACCAGGTTCGTCCGGCAAGGCGTTGGCGGCTCGCAGTTGTTCCACATAAGGGTTGAGACGCTTGTCGTCTACCACACCGCTTTTGCGGATCAGTTCGAGCAATTCCTGGGTTGTTGAGGGCACGGCCATTGGGTCTACCTTCCGGGGGACAAAACGCAGCCCCATCTATCTGCCGGCCAAGCTTTTATCCCGAAAACGAAACGAACGCCCATTGAAGGGTTCCGCGTGAGAGACTACTGAAATTATAGAATAATAATTCGTTCCTAGAGAATAATCTCTCAAAAAACCTATCCAAGCCATTTGAGTTTCCCACTCGACGGAACAGATTGCAAGAGGGGAGTAGGAATTTTTCGCTATTATTTTATCTTGTCAGGATTCGGCAAGTTAGACAAATTGGATTTTTCCGTGCTCGTTAATCGGCTTATGCTCACGGCGCGGATGGCTCGCTCGCTAAACGGACATCGCCCTTTCACGATATCATTCGGAGTTTCTCACGTGTCAACCATTCGTGCTGTGTGTCCGCATGACTGCCCCGATACCTGTAGCATGATTGTCACCGTCCGCGATGGACAGGCCGTGCAGTTGCGCGGCGATGCCGACCATCCCTTCACGCGCGGCTTCCTGTGCCAGAAAGTGGCCCGTTATCTGGACCGGGTCTATCACCGTGACCGGCTGCAATATCCGCTGAAACGGACTGGCCCCAAAGGGAGCGGCCAATTCACGCGCATCCGCTGGGATGAAGCCATTGACCTCATCGCCGAGCGTTTCGCCGCCATCGCCGCCAGCTCGGATGGGCCACAAGTGATCCTGCCGTACAGCTACGCCGGCACGATGGGAAAGCTGCAAGGAAGCAGCCTGGATCGACGCTTCTTCCATCGGTTGGGGGCATCGCTGCTCGACCGCACCATCTGCGCCACGGCGGGGGGGACTGGCTGCGACATCACCTTGGGAACGCGAGCCGTCATTGACCCGGAAGCGACCGTTCACGCCCGCACCATCATCAATTGGGGATCGAATACTAGCGTCACGAACATGCACCTCTGGGCGCTGATGCACGAAGCGCGTAAACGCGGGGCCAAGATCATCACCATCGATCCGTACCGTTGCAAGACGGCCGAGCGCAGCGACTGGTGGTTGCCCATCCGCCCCGGCACCGACGCCGCCCTGGCATTGGGGCTGATGCACGTCATCTGGCGTGAAGGCTGGCACGATTCGGATTATCTCGACCGCTACTGTTTGGGCGGCGATCAGCTGCGCGCGCGGGCCCTGCGGGACTATCCGCCGGAAAAGGTAGCTGCCATCACTGGCCTCAGCATAGCTGACATCGAGCAGCTGGCCCGCGACTATGCCACCATCCAACCGTCTCTGATTCGGGTCAATTACGGTTTGCAGCGTCATGCTGGCGGCGGCATGGCAGTGCGGACCATCACTTGCCTGCCAGCAGTCATCGGAGCCTGGCGTCACGTAGGAGGCGGGGCGCTGTTGAGCACGAGCCAATTGTATCCCTTCAACAGTGCCAAATTGGAACGGCCCGACTTGATCCCCTCCGGCACGCGCACCATTAACATGGTGCAGCTGGCGGAAGCCCTGAACGGAGATTTGGCCCCGCCGCCGGTGCGGGCGCTGTATGTCTATAACTCGAATCCCGCCGCCGTCTGTCCCGATCAGGCTCGTGTCTTGCAGGGCTTGCGCCGCGAGGATTTGTTCACCGTCGTCCATGAGCAGTTTCCGACCGACACCGTTGATTATGCCGACATCGTGTTGCCGGCCACAACGCAGCTGGAACATTTCGACATTCATGGCTCGTATGGTCATCTTTATGTCCTGGCCAATCAACCGGCCATCGCCCCCTTGCACGAGGCGAAATCCAACAATGAGGTCTTTCGCCTCTTGGCCCGGCGGCTGGGGTTCGAGCCGGAATTGTTCGAGGTCAGCGACGAGGAGTTGGCGGCGGAGGCGCTGGAAGCAGTCTCTGGGGCCAACGGCTACCCGCAGGCCGAGGCGTTCGCCGGCATCACGCTGGAAAAGCTGTGCCACGACGGCCCGCGACGGATGAACTATCCCAAGGATTATGCCCCCTTCGCCGAGGGGAATTTCGGCACGCCCTCGGGCAAGTGCGAATTGTATTCGCCAGCGCTGGCCGCTCAGGGGTTGGATCCGCTTCCCGCCTACACGCCGCCACACGAAGACCCACACACCCGCCCCGACCTGGCCGCGCGCTTCCCGTTGCAAATGCTCAGCCCGCCGGAGCCAGCGTTTCTCAATTCCACTTTCGTCAACATCGACGAGCTGCGCCGCATGGCCGGGGAACCAAAAGTGTATTTACATCGCCACGATGCCGAGCAACGTGGCATCGCCGATGGTCAATGGGTGACCGTTTTCAATGACCGGGGCCGCTTCCGCGCGCGGGCGGTCGTTGGTGAGCAGGTGAAGCAAGGGGTCGTGGTCGCCCCCAGCATTTGGTGGAACAAGTACGCCAGCGACGGCGTCAACTGCAACGCCACCACCAGCAGCCGACTCACCGACTTCGGCGGCGGGGCCACTTTTTTTGACAATCTGGTGGAAGTGCGGAAGGAAGAAGCGGTTGTGGACTAAGAAACCATCTGAACCTCATGAATCATTCGTCCCACGCCCATTGATAAGACACGAACCCCGCTCACGTTTTCCATCCCAGGGCAAATTTATGCTGTTTGCCGCCCAAAAATTCCTCACGATTCGTCTTTTCCGCGTATTTTTGCCACATTTGGATTGCAAAGCGACACTCTCTCGATTAGAAAAGCCACCAACACCTTGGCCAGACTCACCACGAAGGAGCAGGAATGGGACCAGCGAAAGACCAATCACAGCCCATCCAAGCCCAGTTGGGCCTGTGGGACGCGGTCAGCATCATTGTTGGCATCGTCATTGGCGCCAGTATCTTCAAAACTCCTCCCCTGATTATGAACAACGTGGCCACCCCTTGGATGGGACTAGGGGTCTGGGCCTTGGGAGGCTTGCTGTCGCTGATCGGCGCCCTCTGTTATGCCGAGCTGGCCACCGCTTATCCCCGTTCCGGCGGCGATTACGTTTATCTGACGCGCGCTTTTGGTCCGTGGTGTGGCTTTCTGTTTGGTTGGGCGCAGCTGGCCATTCTGTTGACGAGCAGCACCGGCATGATGGGCTTCATCTTCGCGGATTACGCCGTCGATTTATGGAGCCTGGAACGGCAATACGCAGTGTGGTTTGCCTTGGCCGCCGTCACTGTGTTGACAGCCATGAATCTCTTGGGCGTCATGGCCGGTAAATGGACCCAAAACATTTTGTCGTTGGCCAAAGTGCTGGGACTGGTGGGGATTGCCTGGGCGGGCTTCGCTTATGGCTCCGTGCAAGGGATCACCCAGGCGGCGCCGCAAACTTCGGTCAACTTCGGCTTGGCCATGATCTTCGTGTTGTACGCTTACGGCGGCTGGAACGACGCCGCCTTCGTGGCCGCCGAGATTCGCCGCCGCCGCAACATCGCCCGGTGCTTGATCCTGGGAACCCTGATCATCACCCTGATTTACCTACTGGTGAACACGGGTTACTTGATGGCGTTGGGATTCGACGGGGTGCGCGGCGCGGAAACCGCCGTCGCCGCCGCCGTGTTGCGCCAACCGCTCGGCGCGGAAGCAGCCAAGGCGATGAATATCTTGGTCATGATTTCCGCCTTGGGCGCCATCAATGGGCTGATCTTCACTGGCTCCCGCGTGTACTCGTCGATGGGGGCTGATTATCGGTTCTTCTCGCTGCTAGGACAGTGGCACCCCCGCTTAAAAACCCCCATCTACTCCTTGCTGGCGCAGTGGGTAATCTGCGTGCTGATGATCTTCGGCGTCGGCACGCAATGGGGCCGCGATGCCATCAACGCCGGTCTGGTTTTCATCCGTCTGGAGCCGCTTCCCTGGGACAAATACTTTGGCGGTTTCGACACGTTGCTGGCCATGACCGCCCCGGTGTTTTGGGCCTTCTTCCTACTCACGGGCTTGTCACTGTTCGCCCTGCGGCAGCGCGACCCGGACACGGAACGCCCCTTCCTGGTGCCGCTGTTTCCCGTGCTGCCGTTGATCTTCTGCGGTACCTGCTTTTTCATGATGTATTCGGCCCTGGATTATGCCGGCACGTTGGCGCTGTTCGGCGCCTTTCCCTTGCTCATCGGTCTGTTGTTATACTATGCATCGCCCGAGCGCCGGGACCTGGAACGGCTGCCGGCGCCTACCAGCGCCCAAACGGATGAACTCTCCGAGCCGACGCAGGTCGAACCATCCCATGCTACTGACCTTTTCACTCACAAGGAGACGCTTCCATGAATCGTATGCGTGCGTTATTTCTCGGCGGCTTTGCCGCTGCTGCTGTCTTAGCGGTGTCGGCTTCGTTGTGGAGCCAGGCGCCAGAGCCTCAAGCCCAAGAGAACCAACCGGCCTACCTCGTCGTGCGCCTGCCCGCTACCGCCAAGCTGGAAATTCAGGGGGCCATGACCAAATCGACCGGCGAGCTGCGCCGCTTCGTGTCTCCCCCCTTGGAGGCTGGGAAGAAATATCTGTACTATCTCAAACTGACACTGGATGATCCCAAGTTCGAGGAGCCGATTGTCATCGATCAGACCGTGCAGGTGCAGCCGGGGCAGGATACCACCGTGGACTTGCGCCCCGCCGTCGCCGCCAAGATCAAGGACCTGACCAAAGTAGCCGCCAAGCCCAAGGATGAGCCAAAAGAGAAACCCAAGGAGAAACCGAAGGAAAAACCACCTGTTAAACTCGACGCGCCGTATGTGCCCACGCCGCAGGAGATCGTCGATGCCATGTTGGAAGTGGCCGACATTACCAAGGACGACGTAGTCTATGACTTGGGCTGTGGCGATGGCCGCATCGTCATCACGGCCGCCAAGAAGTACGGCGCCAAGGGGGTCGGCGTGGACCTCGATCCCGAGCGCGTCAAGGAATCGCGGGAAAACGCCAAGCAAGCCGAGGTGGAGGATTTAGTCGAGATTCGGGAACAGAACCTGTTTGACACGGATCTGTCCCCCGCTACGGTCATCACCTTGTATCAGCTGCCGGATGTCAACCTCAAGCTCCGGCCCAAGCTGGAAAAACTCAAGCCCGGCACCCGCATTGTCTCCCATGACTTCATCATCGGCGACTGGAAGCCGGACAAGGTGAGCGAGGTCAAGGACAAGGAAGGAATTGATCGCACCATCTATTTGTACACGGTCAAGGGGAAGGCCAAGCCCAAGCTCGTCGTGCCGTATGTGCCGACGCCGCAGGAAGTCGTGGACGAGATGCTGAAGCTGGCTAACGTCGGCAAGGATGATGTGGTGTACGATCTGGGCTGCGGCGACGGGCGTATCGTGGTCACCGCTGCCAAGGAACATGGCGCCAAGGGGGTCGGCGTGGACCTGAACCCCGAGCGTGTCAAGGAAGCTCAGGCCAACGTCGAGAAGGCCGAAGTCGAGGAGCTGGTGACGATCAAGGAAGGGGACCTGTTCCAGGTCGATTTATCGCCGGCCACGGTGGTGACACTGTATTTGCTGCCGGAAGTCAATTTGAAGCTGCGTCCCCAGCTGATGAAGCTCAAACCCGGCACGCGCATCGTTTCCCACGATTTCGACATGGATGATTGGAAGCCGCTCAAGAGAGTCGAAATCACCGACAAGGATGGCGACTTGCACACCTTATACCTGTGGGAGATCGGCAAAGACGCCGGCGACGCCAAACCAGAACCGGAACCGAAGGACAAACCGAAGGCCGACCCGAAGCCGCCCGAACCAGAAGTCGAAAAGGAACCGGATGTCATCTTCGTGCCGACGCCGCAAGCGGTGGTGGACAAGATGCTGGAATTGGCCGACGTCAAGAAGGGGGAAGTGGTCTATGACTTGGGTTGTGGCGATGGCCGCATCGTGGTCACGGCCGCCAAGAAGTACGGCGCTACGGGAGTCGGTTTCGACGTCGATCCGCAACGCATCAAGGAATCCAACGAAAACGTCAAAAAGAACGGCGTCGAGAAGTTGGTCACGATCAAGAAACAAGACATCTTCACGCTGGACCTGTCGCCGGCGAATGTCGTGACCTTGTACTTGCTGCCAGATTTGAACGTCAAGCTGATTCCGCAGCTCGAAAAGCTGAAGCCCGGTTCGCGCATCGTCTCCCATGATTTCGACATGGAAGGGGTCAAGCCGGACAAGGTCGTCAACGTCACCCCGCCCGGCGACCGCCCACACACCATCTACCTGTGGACGGTACCGCTCAAGAAGGAAAACCCAGACGACGAGTAACGGCCTTGTAGTTTGGATGGATCGTTTCACGCTGGCTCCGGCATGAAACGGTCCATCAATGGTGATTTGCGTTCTTGGATTGTCGTGCTACTTGGCGCCGCAAGCGCCGAAGCAGGGCGGCCATGTCGGCGGGCAATGGTGACGTCCACGACAGACGCTGGCCGCTGACCGGATGCGTGATTGCCAGGAAAGCCGCGTGCAGCAGCGGGCGAGTGGCGTCGCTGGTATCGGGAAGTGGTTGGCCATGCACGGGCCGGTCGTACACGCGCTCGCCGCACAAAGGAGTTCCCTTCTCCCCGAGATGAATCCGCGCCTGATGGGTCCGGCCCGTCTCCAGCCGGCATTCGATCAGGGTGAAATCCCCCAATTCCTCCACGATGCGCACATGCGAGATGGCCCGCTGTCCCTGATGGGAGTCGGCGACGCTACCGCGCCGGCCATCACCGCGATCCCGAATCAGAAATGATTCGATCCGCTCCGACCGAGCCTGGCCGCGCACCAAGGCCAAATAGTGGCGTTCTACCGTGTGTGCTCGAAACTGCTGGCTCAAATGCCGTTCAGCGGCCGGCGTGCGAGCGAATACCACCAAGCCGCTCGTGTCCCGGTCGATGCGGTGGACGGCGCGCAACGGCCGCGCGGACTTCCCTTCGCGTCGGGCCAACAGTGCCGGTAACACGTCGGCCAGCGTCGGGGGTAGAAACTTCCGCGCGCGCGCGCCAAATTCCTCGGCTTCATGTCGATGGCGCATCGTGGTCAGGCCGGCGGGCTTATCGACGACAACCACATGCTCATCGGCGTAACGGATGATCGACGGCTTGACGCCTTGGGGGAGCTCGCTGGACCTACGTAGGGGGACGGCAAACGGCGAGGATTTGCTGCGCCTGGCAGTGGGTGCGGCACGGGATCGGTCCGGCTTGGCTGGCAACAGGATATCCAGGCGTTGCCCAGCTTTAAGACGTTGGGAGGGATTGCGACACGTTCCACTGCTGAGCCGCACCCGTTCATCCTGCACGAGCTGCCGCGCCTGCGACCAGGATAATCCCAGTCGCTTCTTCAACACCGCCGCGACGGATTGACCGGCCTCGGCGCGAGACACAATGATACGGCGCGGGGACATGAGCTTCCGAAGAGGATCGAGAACATGACAAGCGAAGAGCGTCCCCCCTGGCAACAGCCCCCGCTGCCAAGGGGTTTACCCTCTCCGCTTGTCGTAGCCTTTCATCACTCCGCCATCGTGGCGCCAAATAAGGTCATGCCCAAACCCAAGGCGGTCTTCTGGCCAGCAGCGGTCGCGTCCATCTTGGTCAACAACAGCATGATGTTGCCAGGACGCGAAGCCAAATCCGGCGCTTCCATGGCCTTGGGATTGGGGAACAACAGGAGGATGCCAGGGTGACTGCGTCCCGTCGCGCCGGAGCTAAGATCAAACAGGTCTTCCGGGTCCATGACGGCGGGCGTCTTTTCCCGCGCGGCGGGCACGAGCAGCAGGAATTCGTTATAGGGGGCCGTTCCCATGTGGTCGCCGTCCATTGGCTGCGACGCCATCCGCAGGGTATAGACGCCCGGCTTGATCTTCTGGCGGCGGAAATCACTCCACATCTGCGTGAAACGGATCGCCCCGATAAACGTCGTCGGCTCCACTTGGGTGTAGCGCAAGCTGGTCTCGGTCGCGGGAAGCGGCTTGGCCACTTCCAGGTTTTTCCGCAACCAGATTTCGCACAGGGGTTTCCCCTTGTCATCCGCCACCAGCAAAACGCGATCGGAGAGCAAGTCGCGGAAAGGCTCTTTCAATTCGCTGGGGGGAGCTTTGGTTTCAGTCTTGACGGTGTATGGTTCATCAGCCCGGACACTTGGCAGCAGCAGACTCATCACCACGGCCCCGAACAGGCAGCGCAACATATAAGCTCTCTCCATTAAAAACGGATTCGCTGGCTCCTCACGGGCGGGCGCGAACTCAACGCCAGCCGGGGATCGGCCAACGAATCCTACGTTGGTGAGGTCACGGGCGAACACATGGCATTAGCGAACCGCGAACGAGCCGACATAGGCCCCACGCCGTTCGGAATCGCTCCAGGTGCTGTTGAAGCCAGTGCCGCTGAACATGTGCTCGACAGCGACGGCAGCATTGGCCTTCACGCCTTTGGCCAGGGGCGGATAGTAATTGCTCTCGTTGCCGCAGCCCTTGTCATGTTTGTGATCCAGGCAGCGGGTTTCGATGCGGGCCACGCCGGCATCTAGGCGGAAGCAGCCTCCTTCTTGGCACTGGCAGTTGATGAGGTCAATGGGGGCGGAATCCACCTTGATCACGTTGTCCAACAATTTGCCGGCCTGTTGCCGCGCGAACTGCAACAGCGCATCCCGCTGGGCGGCATTGGCTCGTTGATCGACAATCATGATGGCCCTGCCCTGGCTGGTTTGCAACTGGCCGAGCGTATCACTGGCCGCCACCACGGCCACCACCGACAGACCATCCAAGGGGACGTTATCCAAGCTCCCTTGTTCGATCTTCCAGCCGATCACCGCATGACGGCCCGAAAGCCCGGTGTCGGCATTGGCGAAGCAAGGGCCGGTATAGACATCACAGGTGCGCGCCTCGATATATTGACCGGAAATGCCCGCGGCATCAACCGGCAAGGCCGCCATCATCACAACCACAGCGGCGACGACAAAGCAACGTTGCATGAATGGGTTCCTCCGTATGCAAGAGCGGTGAGACGAATTAAGGGAAGGAATCAGTCTAAAGGATTATTGTTGACGGAAAAGCGAGCGGCGTCAAGAGTCTCTCTCGCTTCGCTTTGGATCGTTCGCGCGATGATGGATCGTTTCACGCGTCCTTCACTCCCTACGCGCGACGATTCAGCTAGCATGGCGAAAAGACGCTTATTCCGCGCTTGTGGGCGCGGCGTGCTCGGGGGGAGCGGTATTCACATAGGCGATGGATAGCTTAATTCCACGGAAGGTGCGAAAAGGGGCCGGTTAAGTTATGAATAATCTAACCGGACTCCTTTCCCCTGTCTCGTCTTTACCATTGCAGTTGCTCGAGCGTATCCGCTTTCAGCACTTGCCGCAGCAAATCCTTGAGCTGGTCCACCGACTTCACCTGCGCGACGCGCTCCCGAATCGCCGGCGTGAGGCTCCCGAATTTCGTCTCCATGGCCCAGATCAAAGCTTCTTGCTCGCCTTCGATCTTGCCTTCTTCCCGGCCGATTTGGATGAGTTCCTTGCCAGATTGAGTCTCGCGCAGATCGGCTAATTCGCCCAATAACATGTTCTCAATTTCCTTTTTGCCCTTGTGTTTGAGACGCTGCTCCAGCCAGCTCACGAACACATCCAATAGCGTGGCTTTGATCGATTCGGACAAGGAGCTGTTCTTGATTTGATTGTAATACGCGGCCGCGTTCGTTTCGAGGGTTTGTTCGCTGCTAAGTAGCACCGGTTGAAACACCGCCTCCGCTACGCTCGGCGGCGGCCCGACCCGATGCCTCCGCTACCTGGCTGGCCGGCTAGAGCTTCGCTTCACGGAACTCGAGCGAGCCGGAGTCCGATGGAGTTGGTGCGGGTGGCCGGACCATTCCGGGGCCGGTGGCTCACCGCGCAGTTCGAAGCGGCGTTGGACCAGGACCCGCCGCGATGCACGCGCTCCGGGGCGCCGGTCGTCGCGTTCTTCAACATCTCCTCATTCCACTCGCGCACGTTGCCGTGAATATCATATAAACCAAATCCGTTCGGCTTCAGCTCCCCCACCGGGTGCGACTTGTTCCCGCTGTTCTGGCTGTACCACGCGTATTCCGCCAACTGGGCGTCATCGTTCCCGAAGCAATACTTCGTCTTCGTCCCTGCCCGACAGCCGTGCTCCCATTCCGCGTCCGTCGGAAGATGGTAGCCAGTGCCCCCGAGGATTTTTACCTCCGCCTCCTCGATGAAGAAGGCGGCGTTGCGATTCTTGACCTCAAGGGCGTAGTACGGCTTCAAGCCCTCGCGCGCGCTCAGCTTGTTGCAAAACTCCACGCAGTCGTACCAGTTCACCTGCTCCACCGGCAGATTCGGTCCTTTGAAAGTGCTGGGATTGTACCCCATCACGTTCGTCCACTCCTCCTGCGTCACCTCGTATTTCCCCAGCCGATACGGGTACTTCACCATCTCCCCCGGCGGGATCAACGTCATGACGATGCCGGTCGGACTTTTCTCCTCGATGGGCACCTTCAACTTCGCCGCCCAGGCCGCCTGCACTTCCTTGGCGTTGGTTTCGTCCAGCGGCGGCGGCTCCTTGGCGGCGGGGACGACCGGCGGGGGAACGACAGGTGGGGTCGGCGTGGGGACGCCGGGGTCTTGGACGCGCACCGCCAGGTAGCCGATCAAGCTCACCACCAGCAGCGTGACCAGCACCGCCGCGCCGCCCAGCAGCAGCCGGCGCTGCCAGTGTGGCGGATTGTCCGTCGATGCGGTGTCACTGCCAGCCATGTAGGCGAAGGCGCTGGTCGCCGACATCGACTCGGCAGGCGAGCGGGGGGGGTCAAGACCCTGGTGGGAAACAGCC
>JBKBIP010000031.1:0-2384 GCA_046297495.1 Gemmataceae bacterium
GCCGTCCGGGCTGAAGGCCACGCTATTGACAAAGCGTGTGTGTCCCTTGAGGGTGAGGGTTTCCTGGCCGCTGGCCGCGTCCCACACCTTGAGCGTTTGGTCATCACTGCCGCTGACCAGCCGCTTGCCGTCCGGGCTGAAGGCGTCGATTCTGCCAGACATGGGCCTTGACAGGAGCAACCGGCCGGTCGCCTGGTCCCAGACGAAAAGGCGTTCGTTGGTTGTTGCGAAAAACCGTTGGCCATCTCGATGAAACAGGCCGCCGTTTGCGCCGCCCCAGTTTTGGAACCGACTGTCGCCAACAACGGCCACCAGGTCTGCCGGAGCCTTGGCCGGGTCGCCATCGCCGGCGTTGGCCAGCTCTAGCTCGGAGATGTCCGCACGCTTCAGGGCGTCGAACGGGCTGGGGCCGGCGGGCAGCGGTCGGACACCGACCGGAAGCGGCGGTTGGGCGGGGGTGGTTGTCGTTGGCGTCGTTCCGGGCACGACCACGGCTTGGCCGCCGTCGGGGATCTTCACCTTGGCGACCTCGTTGCCGTCCTTGTCGCGGATGATGACCCAGCCGCCGAGGAGCAGGGCGGGGAGAAGGAGAGCGCCCAGGCCGATGAACAGATAACGGCGGTTGGGCGAGCGGGGGGCGTTCGCCCCCTGGTCCTTCATTTTAGCGGGGGTCTGACGGCCCCCGCTGGCCTGCGGTGGCGTGCTCTTCTCGGCGGGTTTCTTCCGGGGCACGGACTTCGGCGGCACAACCACTGGTGGCCTGGCTTCCGTCAAATCCTGAAACGGATTGGCGGCGGGGAGAGCGGCGGCGGGTGGCACCACCGGAGCAACGGGCGCTTTGAGCGCCGCTTGACTGGCGTTGCTCAGGTTGCGCTCGATGGTCTGGATGATCTGCACCACCTCCTTGGCCGATTGCGGGCGGTCCTGGGCGTTCTTGGCCAGCAGCTTCATGATGAGATCGGCCACTTCGGCGGGAATGGCGGCATTGATTTCCCGCACCGGCCTGGGCATGTCCATCGCCAGGGCCATCAACATGCTCATGGTGTCCTTGCCTTTGAACGGCAGCACTCCCGCACAGAGCCGATACAGCACCACGCCCAGGCTAAAGAGGTCGGCCCGGGCATCGACTTCCTCGGCGCGAGCCTGTTCGGGGGCCATGTAGGCGGGCGTGCCGACGATGACGCCGCTTTGCGTCAAATGCACGTCGTCGCTGGCCGCAGCACGAGCCAGGCCAAAGTCGAGGATGCGCACCCGGCCATTCGATTTATCCAGCCAGATGTTGCCCGGCTTGATGTCGCGGTGGATCAAGCCTTTCTCGTGAGCAGCACTCAGCCCCTTGGCCATCTCCTTGCCGATGCGCAGGATTTGCGCGATCGACAGTTTTTTGTTGCCTTCCAGCAAGCGATCCAGGGGCAGACCTTCGAGAAACTCCATCGCCAAAAAGGGGACACCGCGCTCCTCGCCGACCTGGTAGATGGTGACGATGTGATCGTGCTTGAGCGTGGCGCAGGTCTTGGCTTCGCGCGTGAAGCGCTGCTTGGCGGACGGATTCTTGGCCACCTCCGGTTTCATGACTTTGAGGGCGACGAGGCGGTCGAGGTGGGTATCCTCCGCCTGGAAGACGGTCCCCATGCCCCCCTCCCCCAACACTTTCAGGACCCGATAATGGGCCAGCCGACCGATTTCCCCTTCTTGCAGTGGCGGGGACAGGCAATCGAAGGCGGGGCCGGTTGGGGTCGCGGATGAAGTGGCATCAATTGTTGGTTCATTCACGGCGGACGGCATCTCGATCAGGCGTTTCATCTGGGCCTTGAGAGCCGCATCATCTTTTTCCATGGGAATGTCCTTTCGAGCCCGCAGGGCTTCGATGACGGTGTCGGAGGCTTTCAGCTCGTGAAGGGTATGCACGCAACGAGGACAGGAAACTAGGTGCTGCTCCATTTCCGCCGCTTCTTGGTCAGTGGTTTTGCCGAGCACAAAGCGTTGCAACAGCGGATCATCGGGACAGGTCAAAATTTGCGCCATGACAAACTCCAATAGACTAAGAAGCAGCGAAACATGAAAGGGATTGTTTCATGCCCAAACCACGGCAGCCATGCTTACCCCCCCAGAACAAAATGAGGCATTCTGCTACGATGTATGCGCTCCCGGCTTGAAATTCGTCGCGGAGCGGCCAAATTTTGCTAAATTTCTCAAAAGCGATGGCGGCAGTAGGTCCAGCGGTGGAAAAACAAGGGCACCGCCCGGCTTTCACTGCTCCAAAGGATGGAGCTTTCCTTCCACCCACCCGCCACGACCGCGCCCTGAAGGGGGTAGGGCGGAATGGAACGTATTTTGGAACGAAAGCCTGTCCGAATGACCGCCCCGTCACGAATCAACCATCC
>JBKBIP010000031.1:2484-65908 GCA_046297495.1 Gemmataceae bacterium
AAAGGATTCCTGCCATCCATCCACCAAGCCGGCCAGCTCTCGGCGCAACCGGCGCAGGACGCGGGCCTTGGCGGAGTAGACGGCGGCGACACTAAGGCTCAGCCGCGCCGCGACCTCGGCGGCGGATTGGTCCTCCACCACCAGCTGCCAGCAAGCTTGCCAGGTAGCCGGCTGAAATTCCTTCTCCAATAACGACATGGCCCGCTGGATGAGCCAGCGATTGTATTCATCGCGCTCCACGTCCGAGCCGTTCAACGGCGCGACCAGCAATTCCATATTGGCGTCATGCCGGGCGGGTGTCGCCGTATGGCGGCGCTGGTTCTGCCGGTACTGGTTCAGCGTGATCGTCCAGAGCCAGCCGCGGAAACTCTTGAGATGGTTGTAATCGAACTCTGGCAGCTTGCGGACCAGCAGGGCAAAGACATCTTGCACCAAGTCTTCCGCGTCTTCCCCTTGCAGCCCCAGCCGATAGGCGAAGCGATTGAGCAAGGGGGTATAAAGCAATATGAACCGCTCCCAGGCCCCGCCAGCCAACGGCTGCCGGAGTCGTTCGAGTAAGCTGGCAGGCGTGTGGTCCATGATTGATTACTCATGGTGAAGTGGATCGAGAAAGGAATCAGGCATCATACTTGATCAATATACCGTTGTCCTCAGGGCAAGGCAATCGTTCGCGCCATTTGGCTCCGCGCGCTGTAGGTGAGTTATCTTCGTCTGCTATCGGCCGCCGGAGAGAACTCCAGAAACGGCCCACGGAATTTGGTTGTTCAACCTCTTGAAACACGAGTTATAATGCGCATGGCTTTCATGCATCATACGCGAATGACAGTTGGCTACGCCTCAATAAAAGCGCCAACGAAACAGAGCCTATGAGGTTATATCGAATGGGAGGATTGGGATATGCGGTCTGGGCCTATCACGATCTGTTTGTGCGGCTTGGTCAGTTTAGGCAACCTGGCAGCTGAACCAGCCGCGCCTGTGGAAAGAGGAACCGTCCACTTCGAGCCGCTGCCGGACAAGGGGACGGTGCCGGAACGCTATCGGCTGGCAGCGCATCGCTTCGACTATCAAATGACGCACAAGACTACCTTTCCGGTCAGCGGCGTTCGTGTCTATCACTTGACGTTCCCCTCGCCGGTGCGGTCGTCCGTGCCGGAAAACAATACGGTTCACGCGGAATACTACCGGCCCGATCCGCACAAGTTCCGGGAACCGTTCCCCTGCGTGATCGTGTTGGACATCACCGGCGGCGATCAGAAGGTGTCGCGGACCATCGCCAGCTACCTGGCCCAGCACGGCATCGGCGGGCTGTTCGTGCAGATGGCCTATTATGGCCCGCGCCGGCCGCCGGGCAGCCCGGTGCGATTGCTCAGCTACGACTATCAGCACACGATGGCGGCGATTCGGCAAACGGTGCTCGACCTGCGCCGGGCCACCGCTTGGATGGAGTCCCGGCCAGAGATCGACGCCCAGCGGCTGGGGGTCGTGGGAACCAGCTTGGGCAGTTTCATCGGTACTCTGTCCGCCGAGATGGAGCCGAAGCTGCACCGGGTGGCGGTGCTGCTCGGTGGTGGCGGGCTGGTCGATGTCTTTTATGACGATCCACGCGGGGCTGCGGTTCGGCGGCTCTGGGAAGCGATGGGCGGCACCAAGGAGTCGCTCAAGGAGTTGATCGCTCCCGTCGATCCGATCACCTACGCCGAAAACTTGAAAGAGCGCCAGGTGCTCATCCTGGCCGCCCGCCGGGATGAGATCGTGCCGCCCCAAGCGACCGAGGCCTTGTGGCGGGCGACCGGCCAACAACAGATCATCTGGTTTGATTGCACGCATTACGGCGCCGTCGCGCATATCGTTCCCGCCTTGAAGCATCTCGTGGAGCATTTCGGGGCGGAGTGACCTAACTATGTTTCTAGGAGTCGTGATCATGGTTCGCATGACGTTGTGGGGTGGATTGGTGGCGGCCTTGTTGGCCAGCCCTGCTATTGGGGCTGAAAACGTGCCGGGCCAGGAGGTCAAGCTGCCGCTGGACCCGAAGCAGCGCGTGGCGGAAGTCCGTGCCAAGTTGGCCAAGCCTTCAGAGCACACAGTCTCTTTCGATCCCAACACGCCATTGAAAGATGCCTTGGAATTCCTCAGTGATTTGGAAGATGTGGCCATTCTCCTCGACAGTACCGCTTTTCGCGCGGCGGGCTGCGAAGGCATTGAAGATTCTCCAGTGGCCCTTCCTCGACTCAAACAGGTCCGCCTGGGCAAAATCCTTGATCTGCTCTTGGCCCAGCTTCCCACGCCCGCGACCTATTTCGTCAACGGCGATGGCATCGTGGAAGTGACCATTCCTAGCCTACGAAATCCGGCGGATTGGGTGGCCGTGGAGCGGTATGTGGTTCCCACGATTGAGCTGGAGTGCAAGGAGCGACCGTTGGCGGAAGCACTGAACAGCCTGGCCGAGCAAACCTCCATCAGCATCCTGCTGGATCCAAGCGTCGGCGAGGCGGCGCGAAGCCCCATCACGGCTCACTTGCGGCGGGTGCCCTTGGACACGGCGGTCCGCCTGTTGGCCGACATGGCGAATCTCAAATCCGTGCCACTGGATAATGTGATCTACGTCACCACGCCCAAGAAGGCCAAGGTGTTGCACAAGGAACAAGGACAAAGAGACGGCTTGGGCGTGGGTGGGACGGTGTTTCGAGGACTATAAAAATCGTCGGAAGTTATCCAGCCGGAGCAATGTGCTTTGTATAGCGGCGAGTGGTGGGCGTCAGCCCTCGGATGGTGTCCTGTCACCAGCGGGCTGATGCCTAACCGTTCGCCGCTGATCCGTTCATGGAACAGGGATGACCCACCCCGAGAATCTCCCTGCGGTTCCCCTCACTTCGCATCCCTGGCAAGCCGCGCCGCCGGTGCGGTTCAATCCGTGGAAGCATCACGTTGGCTTTCTGCGCTGGCGCCTCCAGGAAGTCAGCGCACGCGGTGATGATTCCTTGTCGGTGTTGGCGTCCGAGCTGGTCGTCATCGGCACGGAGTTGATGGACCTCTACACGGGCGAGCTGCCCCCGCGCGTCATTGGTGACATGATATTTGCACGGATTCAGGCCGAGCCGCACGGTTCCTGGCCTGATTATCGTGCTTGGATCGAAGCGGGGGGCGGGTATCAAGTCCTCACCCTCGCCGCCGACGATTCGTGCTGGGTCTTGCGGCTAGGGGATGACGCTGGACGCTATGTGCATGTCCATCCGGGCCGGTGGACGCTGCGTACGTGCCGGGTGCGGGCCAACGCCCTCAAGACGGCGGTATTAGCCCTGGCTGATGTCGGTAGGCACGGGGGCGATGCCCTTGACCTGGGCCGGGTGAATATCCTCCGCCAGCGCTACCTCGGACTGTCCCCCTTAGGTAAGCCATTGTCCTACACGGCGGGAATCGGCGCGATCATCGCCCTGTTGCGAAATGAGGGCTAAGTGGGTTATAATTTTCTTCTCTCCATTTGCTTCGCCCCCTGCTGGACCGCCGCCTTCATGAACCCGCCTGGAGATATTTATGAGACACTGTCTTGTCGCCGTCGTGTTGACGTTGGGGATATTACCGGTTTGTCAAGGTTTGCCAATAGAGGATGCGTCCCCCTGGCTGCGTGATTATGACACCGCCTTGCAACAAGCGCGTCGCGCCGGCAAGCCGGTCTTCGTGGTGTTTCGTTGCGAGCACTGAAGGGACTGCACCGAACTCGACGGGCAGGTTGCTCGTCTGGACCCGATGATCGCCGACCTGGCGCGGCAATTCGTGCTGGTGCGCCTCACCAACATGCGCGGCGTGAATCTGAACGTCTTCGACTTCGACCATGATTTGACCTGGATGGCGTTCTTCCTGAATGCTGATGAGCATGTGTATGGCCGATTCGGCGGTCGGGACGCGGACTCCGCTGATAAGTATTCGTCTTTGAAAGGGCTACGTCATGCCATGCGCGCGGCCTTGGACGCGCACCAACGCTCCTTGTTGGCGCCCCAAGCGCGCGTTGCCCGCAAGCCCTTCACCGTGGAACAGTATCAAGCCGCGCGCCAGCGCGCGACGGCCAGCTGCATTCACTGTCACCATGTCCACGAAATGCGCCGGGCCGACCGGCAAGCAGCGGGGGAATGGCGGCGCGAGGACGAATGGATTTATCCACCTCCGGAAAATCTGGGCTTTTCGGTCGATCCTGACCAGGGAGACCGTGTGCGTTGCGTCGCGCCCGACCGCGCCGCGGCACGTCTCGGTTTGCGAATCGGCGATCATCTGCGGCACGTGAATGGCTGGCCGGTGGCCTCGTTCGCCGACGTGCAGTATGCCTTGCATCGGGCGCCCGCGCAGGGACAAATCGAAGTCATCTGGCGGCGCGGCGATCATATCCTGCAAGGTAAAATGACTCTGCCGAATCACTGGCGGCAAGCGGACGTTTCCTGGCGCTGGTCGCTGCGCACGCTGGACCCCTACCCCGCGGTATTCGGCGAAGACCTATCCACGCAAGAGAAGAAGGAGCTGAGATTGCGCGAAGACCAGCTGGCGTTTCGCCAAGCCAGCTTTGTCCCTGCCGCCGCCCGCCGCGCCGGCATCCAAGCCAACGACGTTATCGTGGGATTCAACCATCGCTACCCCGCCATGACCGCCCGCCAATTTCAGGCGTATGTCCGTTTGCATTTTCAGGTCGGCGACCGCGTTGTGCTTCACATCCAGCGCGCTGGCCAACGCCTGGACATTCCCATGACGCTCGAACGCAGACCGCCGATCTGAGATTGGCAAATCCCATGAGCACGCGGCGCGAGCATTCACCGCGCTTGCTCGCGCCGCGTGCCCGGTGGCATCATTTCCGCCGACGAGACGGTGCGTTTTGCCGAGCGGCTGACATCTCATTTTCGTCCAGTTTCGTGGTACAATTCCCCTCATGACGGAAAGTCTCTCTGGAAGCATTGAACGGGTCGTTTTCCATAATCCCGAAAACGGCTTCGCCGTGCTGCGGGTCAAGGCGACGGGACATCGCGAGCTGGTCACGGTCGTCGGCCACGCGCCTAACGTCGTGGTCGGCGAGTACGTCGATGCGCGGGGGGAATGGGTCAACAACCGCACCCACGGTTTACAGTTCAAGGCGGAAACTTTGCACACCACGCCGCCGCACACTTTGGAAGGGATCGAACGCTACCTCTGTTCGGGGTTGATCAAGGGGATCGGTCCCCACGTGGCCAAGAAGATCGTCGAGACGTTTGGGGATCGCGCCTTGTCCGTCATTGATGAAAGCCCCACATATCTCCTGGAAATCAAGGGGATCGGCCCCAAGCGCGTGCAACTCATCCGCGAAAGCTGGCAACAACAGCGGGCTGTGCGTGACATCATGATGTTTCTGCACCAGCACGGTGTTGGTACGGCCCGCGCAATGCGCATCCACAAGACCTACGGCGACCAGGCGATTGATATGGTGCGGTCCAATCCGTATCGGCTGGCCAATGACATTTGGGGGATCGGCTTCCAGACGGCGGACGAACTGGCCGGCAAGCTGGGCATCGCCCGCGATTCGCCATTGCGCGCCCAAGCGGCGGTGCGCTACATGCTGCAGCGCATGAGCGCCGAAGGGCATTGCGGTTATCCCGAAACGCGACTGATCGAAGGGACGGCGGAGATGACTGGCATCAGCCCGGAAGTGATCGCCGCCGCCGTCGAGTACGAACGTAGTCAGGGGGAGCTGGTCCGCGAAACCAAGGTGCTACCCAAAGGAGAGGAAGCCTGGATTTATCTCAAACCGCTGTTTCTGGCGGAATTGGGCGTGGCTAGAGGGTTGTGCCAGTTACGGCAAGGGAAGCATCCGCTGCCATCACTGGACATGGAAAAAGCATTGAACTGGGTCGAGCGGCGCATCGGCCTGCGCTTGGCCGCCTCGCAACGGCAAGCCATCGCCCAGGCCGCCACGCAAAAGGTGCTTGTCATCACCGGCGGTCCCGGCGTCGGCAAAACGACCATCGTGCGGGCCATCGTGGACATCTTTGCCGCCAAGGAGCTGCACGTCGAGCTTTGCGCTCCCACCGGCCGGGCGGCCAAGCGGCTCAGCGAGACAACCGGCCGCGAGGCGCGCACCATCCATCGCCTGCTCGAATTTGATCCCGTCCTGGGGGGCTTCAAGAAGGATCGCCATGATCCGCTGGAAGTGGATTTGCTCATTGTCGATGAAGTCTCGATGGTCGATGTGGTGCTGATGAATCAGTTGTTAAAGGCTGTCCCAGCAGAAGCGTGCCTGGTGCTGGTCGGCGATGTCGATCAATTGCCCTCCGTTGGACCAGGGACGGTATTGACGGACATTATCGATTCCGGCATGGTGCCGACAGTGCGGTTGACGGAAATCTTTCGCCAAGCCGGGGAGAGCTGGATCGTGCGGGCCGCCCACCAGGTCAATCAAGGGGAGCGGCCCGAATCCGCCCCCGCCCACCAGGGGGATTTTTTCTTCCTGTCCGTGAACGATCCCGCCGTCATCACCGAGCGCGTCATTACCATGGTCCGCGAACGCATCCCGGCACGCTTCCACTTCGACCCGTTCCGCGACATTCAGGTGTTAACTCCCATGAATCGTTCCGAGCTGGGAGTCCGTAATCTGAACAGTCTCTTGCAAAATGTCCTCAATCCAGCCCGTCCCGGCGCGATCGAGATTCAGCGGTTCGGCTGGACGTTCCGCGTCGGCGACAAGGTGTTGCAAACCGTGAATAACTATCAGAAGGACGTGTTCAACGGCGACATCGGCCGGGTCGTGGACATCAACAAGGATGATCAAGAAATGCTGGTGAACTTCGATGGCCGCGAGATTCCTTATGATTTCAACGAACTGGATGAATTGGCGTTGGCATACGCCTTGACGGTTCATAAAGCCCAAGGCTCGGAATATCCCGCCGTGGTTATTCCCTTACACACGCAACACTATCTGCTCTTGCAGCGCAACTTGCTCTATACCGGCATCACGCGCGGCAAGAAGCTGGTGGTGGTCGTTGGCAGTCCCCGCGCCCTGCAACTGGCCGTGCAACGTCAAGACACCAACCGCCGTTACACCGCCCTGCGCGAACGCCTGCGCCAGCTTGACAAATCCCCGCCCGCGGAAACCGAAGTAGATTGAACAAGCCGCATGGCAAGGATAACAAAGAGGCCGCGGCCCGTTTTCATCCTCGGAGCGCGGATGAGCGGCAACGCAAGCCCATGATCGGAACAGATGTTTCCTGAACGAAAACCGGCTCACCCGCCTCCGGGCCCAAAATCCGCGCCGCGATTCCTCAGGGCGCGAACCGATCGCCCCTTGCCTTCGGATTATTCATTAGCTATTGTTCAAAACACATACCCACATTCCGGCCGGTTTTGATCGTGCCAGAGTCCGATTTCGTGCTTGTTGGGAAAGGAGAAGCACGAATGATCCAGGTGCATCAACTAACGAAGTATTACGGTGATTACGCCGCGATTCATAACGTGTCCTTTGATGTGGATCGGGGGCAGGTCGTTGGCTTCCTGGGGCCGAATGGAGCCGGGAAGACGACCACCATGCGCATCCTGACCGGCTATCTGACCGCCACATCGGGACGCGCCACCATTGACGGCTTCGATGTCTTCTGGCAACCGCTCCAGGCTCGGCAACGGATCGGCTACATGCCGGAGAATTGCCCTCTCTACCCGGACATGCGCGTCAAGGAATTTTTGCGGTTTCGCGCCGGTCTGAAAGGGCTGCATGGCCGGCCCGCGCAGGTGCGCGTCGATTACGTCATGGGGCGATGTTGGTTGGTGGAGGTAAGCCGGCAATTGATTGGCACCTTGTCCAAGGGGTTTCGCCAGCGCGTCGGTTTGGCTGATGCCTTGCTCGCCGATCCGCCAGTGCTGATTCTGGATGAACCGACTTCCGGCCTCGATCCGGCGCAGATTCGAGAGACGCGGGCGCTGATTCGAGAATTGGGGCGGCAGCACACGATCTTGCTCTCCACCCACATCTTGCCAGAGGTGGAGATGACCTGCGACCGTGTCATCATCATCAACCGGGGGCGCGTGGCGGCGTCGAGTTCCTTGGCGGAGCTGTCCACCCAAGCCCCGGACACGGCATTGATCGTGGAGGTGGACGGTGTTATCGATCCAGCGCCGATTCAGGAGTTGGGCGTCACGGACCTGGAACGGGAACACGTGGACGGCGGCACGCGCCTGACAATCACCTGTAACGATGCCGTGCAATTGACGCCGCGCCTTTGCGCCCTGGCTTCGGACTTGAACTGGAAAATCCGTCACATCCGGCCCCAACAACGCACGCTGGAGGAAATGTTCGTGCGCATCATCGAAAGCGACATGGCAGAGGAAGTCGCGGCGCGGTGAGCCGGGAACGAACGCGAAACGATGAATCCAAGAGAAATCGGGGGATCGCCGACATGCCGGAAGCACTAACTTCGTTGGGTTGGATCGAGTGGACGACGCTGGCGCTGGTCGGCGTCGTGCTGCTGGGAGTGAGTTTGTACTTGGCGGTGGGGCTGTTCGCGGCTCGGAGTCTCATCCGCCGGGAGTTTAGCGCCTATTTCCTGTCACCCATTGCCTACGTCGTGTTGGTCGTTTTTTTAATCGTCACGGGCGTGTTATTTTCGGCGACGCTGGATTTGCTCACGCGCCAGGGGTCGCGCGGCGTGGAATATCCCATGCGGATGATGTTCGGCGACGAGCGTTTCTGGTTGGTCTTTCTGTTTATTCCCCCTTTGTTGACAATGCGGCTATTCGCCGAGGAGCGCGGGACGGGCACGCTGGAAATGATCATGACTGCCCCCTTGCGCGACTGGCAAATCGTGCTGAGTAAATTCCTGGCCTGTTACGCTTTTTTCCTGATGTTGTGGCTGCCGACTCTCGTGTACTTGCCGGTGCTGCTCGATCTGCGCCAACCCGTTTGGCATGGCATTTGGACGCCGTATAGCGTCATGCTGGTGGCGGGCGGGGGGGGCATGGCGGTCGGCTTGCTGTTGCTGCTCTGGCCGTTGGGGACGAAGGGGCGATTGCTCTCCCTGTTGTTCATCATGGCGGGCCTGATTGCCGGGGGCGTGGGGGCGTGGGGCAACTACACCCGCGACCGCGTCCCGTTGGTGTCCATCCAGGCGGGCATTGACCCCATGCCGGCCCTGTCCACCTACTTGGGGATCGCCTTGGCGGGGGGCATGTTTCTCGCTTTGGGATTGCTGGTGAGTAGCTGGGTGCGCAGCCAGATGGTGGCGGCCCTGATCGCCCTGATTCTGAGCCTGGTATTCATCGTGGCCGGATTTTGTCAAACCATGCTCGATTCCGGTTCGACGTTGTATCGGCTGGTGTACTATTTCTCGGTGCCGATGCACTTTCAGCGCGATTTTTCGCGGGGCGTCGTGGATATTCGCCATCTGGTCTTGTATGTCAGCGTGGCCCTGTTTTGTTTATTCCTGACCGTTCGCAGCTTGGAGAGCCGACGATGGCGCTAACACGGAAATCCTCCAGCCGTTGGTGGCTGCGTTTGCACTTGTTGACTCGGTTGCTCGGCTTGACCGCGCTGTTGATCGCGGGAGCTGGCTTGGCCTTGGCGGTTGCCGAGGAAGTATTGACCCTGGAGCTGGTCTGGGCCTGGACGCGCGGCGAGCTGACGGGCACGCCAGCTTGGGCGCTGGGTTTGCTGCTGGTCGGCGGTCTGCTGGCCATCGGTTGGCTGCTGGTGGAATTGCTGATCGTCCTCCTAGTGGTGGCCGGCCGGCGCAGCGCCTTCGGCTTCAACGCCGTCGTGCAAACGCTTCTGGCGGCCGTGTTGTTAGTCGGAGTGAACAGCTATTTCTTCGCTTCGTATCCCGGCGAAACTCGCTCCGATTGGACGCGCGACCAGCGTTTCACCTTGCCCGCCGCCATGCGTCAGCAGCTGGGCCAACTACGCGGCGCGACCACCATTGTCGTGTATGTCAACCACATGTCGTTTGGCCGCTCCTATGATCAGCGCCATGTCTATTTCGATTTCGCCGCCGAACGCAAGGTGATTGAGAAAGTGCAAGACCTAGTCGATCAGTTCCGCGAGTTCGGCCCCCAATTTCAGGTGGAAGTGCTGGACGTGCAAGAGGAGGACTACCAAGACAAATTGGAACGCCTCACGCGCGACCGCCCGGAATTGGCCGAGGCCATCGCCGCCGCTCCGGAGAATAGCATCTTCTTCGCCGCCGATGGGCGCGTGCAACGGCTCAACTTCCGCGATTTCTATTTGTTGGATAAGGCGGCGTCCCGCGGCGCCGATGGCGGCGAGGAAAACTTGGTCTTGCTTTATCAAGGGGTCGAGCCGTTCGCCCGCAAGGTCTTGAACATTGATGAGAAACAGCCCAAGGTTGGCGTGCTGGTGATTCACGAAGTTCTGTCCACGCGCGGCGATGAGAATTTTGGACTGGCGGGGATGAGAAACACGCTGACGCGGCAGGGATTTGAAGTCGAGGATGTGATCCTGAAACGCGAAAGCGAGGAAGCACGTCGTCTGGAGCCAGCGGTGTTCACGTTCGAGGAAAGTCGCCATGAGCGTCTAGCCGAACAGATCGAGCTGCTGGAAGCGGATAGGAAAATTCTCCGTTCCGACATCGAGCGCTTGTCCGAGTTGGAATCACTGTGGGCCAAATCTTCCCTGAGCGAGTTGGAAAAGCAATACGCCGATCAGCTCAAAGGGAATCGTCTGACGGAAGCCTTCCGCCAGCAACAGTTAATACTGTTGCGTGCTAATCTGTTGATCCGTCAGGCGCAACGAGAGCAAGTCGAACAAGAATTGGCAACGGCCATCCAGGAAAAACAGGGACTGAGCGTGGAGCGTCTCGACGAATTGCGGCGCATCAAAGATCTGCGCGCCAAACTGGAACGCAAGTTGGCCGATTATGATCTGCTGATCATCCCGCGCTTGACGATCTGGAACCTCTATGAAGGGGGTGTCATTGATCCAGAGATTCATCATCTCGATGACGCCCAATACGCGGCGATTCGCGAATTCGTGATTTCTGGACAACGCGCCGGCAAGCCGATCTTGGCCCTGTGGGGGCCGATCAATGATCCGCGCGGCGGCCCCACCCCGCCCGATGCACTCGAACAAATGCTCCAGGATTTGGGCATTCGCTTGGGACGACAAACCGTGCTGCACAACGTCGAAAGCAAGGCGTTCGCCGAACGGCGCTCGGGGTTGTTTACTTCGGGAACCGACGTGAACCTTCCCCCCGTGCAATTCCGCTGGAAGCCGGGGGAGTTGCAGTACCCCAACCGCCCGCTGGCCCAAAAAGCGGCGGAGCTACCCCCCAATCCGATCCGGCAAGCGATGGCGATCACCGAGCGCAGCCTGGACCGGAGCTTGGATTTGAAGATTCCTCATCCTCGGCCCATTTATTATGACCCCGACGATAAAGACAGCAATATGCCATTTCAAGCGGAATTCATGCTGACGGACGCCGCCAGTTGGAACGAGCCGCGCCCGTTTCCCACGCGCGAGCGGGCGCCGCGCTTCGAGCCGCGGCCGGACGATCCCCACAAAGGGACGCTCGACGAGGTGCGGCGCGGCCCGTTCCCCATCGGGGTCGCGGTAGATGCTCTGGTGCCGGTGAGCTGGTACGCCACGCGCGGCTCCGGGCCAAAACAGGTGCGGGTCGCCGTCATCGGACAAGGGAATGTCTTCATCGGCAAGGAGTTGTCCCCCGCCCATCAGGAATTACTGTTGAACACCTGCAATTGGTTGTTGGGCCGCGACGATCTCATGGCCCGGGACGACCACGTGTGGCGCTATCCGCGCGTATCCTTGGCGGACACGGAACGAAAGTTATGGCAATGGGGAACAGTCATCGGATTGCCCGCGATGTTCGCGTATTTCGGCATCGTGGTGCTATTCTGGCGCCGCTTCCGCTAATGCCGCGCGTTCCTCTCTATCCGCGCTCCCAGGACAAAAGGAGCTAAACAGCAATGAACATCAAAACGACACTGGTGCTGTTGTTTCTCGTCGTCGCGGGGGGAGTGGTATGGTTGACCTCCGCCCCGCCGTCGTGGTTGCCTGGTTGGATGGGGGTCGCGCCCATGACGCCAACCGAGACGCCGCGAACCGTGCGCCTTATTCCGGGAGAATGGACCATAAAAGACCTGCGCCGCGTTGAAATTGACGCAGGCGCCACGCCAATTCGACTGCGCCGCGCCAGCGACGGTTCTTGGAGCCTGGCAGGGGGTTGGCCGACGCGCGAGCCGGAAGTCGCGCGCCTGGTGGAATCGATCGCGCACTGGCGCTCGCGCTTCGAGCCGATGGAGGTCGATGGAGACAAAATAGCGTCTTTTCCCCTGTTGGCGTCGTCCATCATGGGTTTGTTGGCCGCGCCAAGACAGGAAGGGGGGCTGCTGGCCACGCCCGTGCTGCTGACCGCAAGGGCCGAGCTGCGCCCCTACGGACTCGATTGGCCTCCAGCCATTGTCACCGTTCAAATCGGCGACCAGACCCAGCGCGTCGAGCTGGCCGAGCCGCCCGACGAGCGCAATCATTTCTCGCTACCCACATACGCACGCCTCGAAGGACAAAACGAAGTCATCCGCTTGACGCCGGGCTTGATCGCTCAATTACAACGCCCCATCGATTATTACCGCCAACGCCGCTTGTTCCCCAGCGAGCGCGTCGCCACGGTGGATAACGCCAGTGAGAAAATCGACCAGCTGAACGCACGACGCCTCCACCTGCGAGATGGGGAAACAGCCATCACCTTGGTCCGGGAAGGGGACGATTGGCGCATCCAAGCTCCGGTCGAGGACTTGCCTGATCCAGACACCCTGCAGCGCATCCTCACGACCCTTCCCGACATCTGGGCCGAGTATTTCGTCGATGATCCCAACCCGGACCTTAAACATTATGGCTTGGCGGAACCGGAAAAAACCCTCACTTGGACTCTCCCCAGCGGCGAAACCATGACGCTACTGATTGGCAAGCCATCGCCACGCCGAGTCGAACGCACCATCAGCCGTCCCGCTCCCCCCTTTGGTCCCCCCATGCCTCCCCAGATGGAAACCGTGGTGGAGCGCTTTCGCTATGCCAAGCTGCGCGACGACGAAGCGGAACCGAGGCGCGGCGGGGCGCAAATTTTCGAGGTCCGCGATGAGGGCTTGGCGGATGTATTCGTCGCGCTGGACCGGCTGCGCGACGCGCGGCTGGCCCGCTTCCGCGCCGATGACGCCACACGCCTGGAAGTGACTTATGATGGCCAAACCATTGTCCTGGCCAAGGAAGAGAAACGCTGGCGCTTGCAAAAGCCCGTGGCCGCCGACGCCGATCGGCCCAAGGTCGAGGCTCTGCTCAATGAAATCGCCCGCGCCCAAGCGACCAAGGACAACATCTTCGACGACGACGCCAAGGAGTACGGCCTGGATGAACCGGCGGGCAGCGTCACCGTGACTGTGGTGGAGGAAACAGGAGAAGGGAACGAGAAAACCAAGAAAACCAAGACGTTCACCTTGCACTTGGGCAAGTACGATGCCGACAAAAAGAAACTGTACGCGCGGGTTGCCGGTCGGCCGCGTGTCAATGCCTTGGATGGCGATGAGCTGCTCCAACTGACGCGCCGGCCAGCGCTGGCTTATCGGGGTCGGCGCATTCTCGATTTCAAGGCCGACGATTTGGCCGGACTCCTTATTCAGCGTGGCGAAGAGCAGTATCAGCTACGCCGTAATGCGAACGACTGGCGTTTGACGGAACCAGTGTCCAGCGCCGCCGACGCGCGCAAGGTCAACGACTTGGCGGCGGAGCTGGGTCGATTGGAGGTCGTGGAATTCGTCCACGACCAACCCACGCCCGACGACTTGGCCCAGTACGGCCTGGACAAACCGCGTCTAAGCGTCAGCTTGTCATTCTCGGACGACAAACAGCCGACACGCACGCTGCTGCTCGGCAAGCAGCGCGACAACCAAACGGAGTATTTCGCCAAGCTGACCGACCTGCCGGTGGTGTTCGTGATTCCGAAAGACATCCATGATGATCTCGACCGGGGCGCGCTGGCCTATCTTCCCTTGCGTCAATGGCAAGTCGCTCCCCAGACCATCACCGAGCTGCGCATCGAGAAACGGGGGGAACCGGCGTACCGGCTGAGTCGCGTGGCGAACGACTGGCGCCTGACGGGACCCTTTGAAGCCCATGACCTGCGCGTCTCCACCTTGGCGGACCTGTTGGACGACTTGGAGCAGTTAAGCTGTCAGCGTTACGTCGCGCTGCGTGCCAAGGACTTGACGGAATACGGATTGGATCAGCCATATCTCAAGCTCACGCTGTTGTCGCAAGCGAAGCCGACGCCGGATGCCGCTGAGCCAACCACCGCCGAGCAGGTGCTGCTCATCGGCAATCCCGCCGGCGCTGAAGGGGAGCGCTTCGCCAAACGAGGAGACAACGACGCTATCTTCATCCTCGGCAAGTCGGAGTTGTCGGCCCTTGATCACGACGCCCTCTACTGGCTGGACCGCAATTTGCTCAGTGTCAATCGCCGCGCCATCACCCGCATCGAGAAGACCGGCGACCACCCCTGGACACTAAAGCGCCAAGGGGATGAATGGCAAGTCGAAGCCACCGCGCCTTCCTTCACCCCCGGAGCGGAGCCTCTTGACGACTTGCTGGAGGTGTGGACGAATTTGCGGGCCGAGGGATTCGCCGCCTATGGCCCAGAAGTGAAGTGGGCCGATTACGGCTTGGATAAGCCATTCGCCAAGCTGACAGTCACATTGCAAGCAACCGCCGACGACGACAAGCCGATAACACGGCGTCTCGCCATCGGCAAGGAATTCCAACCCGGCCAGCGCTACGCCCGCGCCAACGACGGTCCCGGCGTGGCCATCCTGAGTTCCGCGGAGACTCAGCAGCTAACCCAATCTTATCTCGATTTGATGGATACCCAATTGCTGCGCCTGGACCCCGACCAAGTCGTGGAATTGACCCGCGTGATGGACGGCCAACCCCTGGCCCTGCGCGTGCAAGCCGGCGGCGTCTGGTCCATTCTCCAGCCGGAGAAATTCGCCGCCGACCCGCGCATGTTGGACCTGTTGGTTCCGCGCTTGGCCCAGCTTAGGGCCATGCGCATTGCCGCTTATCCAGTCAAGGACTTGGCCGAGTTCGGGCTGGACGAACCCGCCGCCGTCTGGACATTGCTAATCAAAGACAACGACAAGCAAAAGCAACAGCAGGTGAAAGTCGGCAAGGAAACCAACGACCCCACTCCTGGCCGTTACGTGCTGGTGGAAGGCACGCAGGTCGTGGGGGTGATTGACACCGACCTGGCCGATTCGCTGTTGGCGCCGCCCTTGCGCTTCCGGGATCGCGCCCTGGCAAGCTTCATCGACGCCGACCGCATAGAGCTGGAACGGGGTCCGCGCCGAGTGACATTCACCAAGACGGCCGGCACCTGGAAACTAACCGAGCCGGTCGAAGCCAAGGCCGAACATGCCGCATTGGAGGATTTCATCAACAGCTTGACTCGGTTGCAAGCCGATGAGCTGATCGCGGACCTGCCGAAGCCGACGGAAGAGAATTTGCGCCCCTTCGGCTTGGATCGACCGCAAGCCCAATGGCGGATTTATGATGGCGACCGCGAGGTTCTGGACCTGCGCATCGGTTCCCCGCTTCAAGCCAAAGACGAGCAACCACGCCACCACGCCCGCTTGGGGGCTGGCGGATTGATCTTCCTGCTTGATCCGCGCCTGAGCCAGCGCGTCGTGGCCGAGTACCGCGACCGAACCTTGTGGACCAGCCTTGATCCGGTGCAAATCACCATTCTGACCTACCGCGACCGCCGCCAGGACCGGGAATTCACCTTGCTTAATCGAGATGGTCAGTGGGAAGTCATCGGTAAGCCAGACCTGAAAGTGAATGCTGCCGCCGTGACCGACACCTTGGCCGCCGTGGCGGACTTAAAAGCGGAGCGCACGGTAGTGGATGGGAACGCGAACTTGAAACTGTACGGCCTGGAGCCGCCCCAACTCATCATCGAAGCCGCCACCTCTAGCGGTCGCCGCGTGGTCCTGCATGTGGGCCGGCAAGAGGGAGACTCGCCGCGCTATTACGCCCAAACGCCGGAACGCTCCGATGTCTTCCTCCTCAGTGCCAAGGACGCCGCCTTGTTAGTGCGGGACTTGAAAGCGCTCACCGAGGAATGAGAAAGGGGCGGCGGCGTGTTTATCCTTGGACCGTTATCTGGCTCAAAACGTGAATGTGGTTCGCGTTTTGGTTGAGGAGCTGTCCGCTCAGCCCCCTACGGGGCTGAGACAGGCTGGAAACGAGCGCCCCTACGGGGCTGAGACAAGCTAGAAACGAGTGTCCCGTACGGGGCTGAGACAAGCTAGGAGTTGTCGATCCTACCGAGCTAAAGCTAAGAAAGATAGATATTTACCATCCTTATTTCCGCGTCAATCGATTCAATATCTCGATTCCTTGGTCAATCGTGGCGTTTTCGGCGGCGTAGCTGATGCGGAAGTACGTGTCTTGCCCGCTAAAGGTGCTGCCGGGGATGATCAGCAGGTTATTGCGAATGGCTTCCTCGACGAATTCCGTGGCTGTCCCCCAGGGGGAGCGCACGAACAAGTAAAACGCCCCGCCGGGCCGCACGAACTCGAACCGCTCCTTCAAGCCATTCATGAGCCGGTCGCGCTTGCGGCGATAATCGGCGGCATATGCCGTCATGTCGATGTCCCACGCCGCCAGCCCTGCGTACTGCGCGATGCTGGGAGCGCAGACGAAGGTGAATTGCTGCATTTTGATCATTTCTTGAATGAGCCGCCGGGGACCATGCGCGAAGCCGAGCCGCCAGCCGGTCATGCCATACGACTTGCTGAAACCATCGATGACCAACACATCGGGATTGAATTCGGCGGGGCTGCAAAACGGTTCATCGTAACAGAACAAGCGATAGACTTCGTCGCTAATCAGTAGCACTCTCTTGTCCTGGGCCAACAGGGCCAACTCGCGCAAACAGTCGTGGCCATACACCTTGCCGGTCGGATTGCCGGGGCTGTTGACGAGAATGGCCTTGGTGCGCGGCGTGATGGCGGCCCGCACGCGGTCCAAGTCGATGTCAAAATCGGGATAGGTGTCGATATACACCGTGACGCCGCCGGCCAAGGCGACGAAATTGGGATACATGACGAAATAGGGATCGAACACGATCACCTCATCGCCGGGATTGACGGTGCAGCAGATGGCCAACGTCAAGCCGCCGCTGGTGCCGCTGGTGAGGAACACTTCGCGATCGTCGTGGCCCAGTCGGTTGCGGATGTCCTCCTGAAGCCGTGCCCGCAGCTCGGCGATCCCCTGCGTGACGGTGTAGGCGTTACGTCCCTGATCGATGGCCGTCTTGGCCGCCGCCTTGATCGGCGCCGGTACGTCAAAATGCGGCTGCCCGATGCTCAAGTTAACCGGGTCCTTCATGTCCTTGGCCAGATTGAACACCTTGCGAATCCCCGATGTCTCAATCCGACTCATCCGCTCGGCAATCCAGTGATCATGCATGGTGTGGTAGGGGGGAAAGTGTAAGGGAATGTATATTTCGGTTCATCCGTTTTTTCGTGCGGTTGCTGAGATTTATCGGTTTGCGCGGGCTGTCGTCTCCGAGCGCGAACCGATAAATCAACCAACGAAGCCACTTCAAAATTGCCAGATCATGGTTTGGTCTCCGGCGACATTCTCACGGACTTCGCCACGGGATTGGAATTCGCCATGCCGGGCCAAAGAGTATTCTATCGCGGTCTCAGACGGAAGTTCACGGATTTCTGGATTTTGTCGCCAAGGAAGAGAACGCGCTGGTCAACCGGCCTTGCGCGTGGTGCTTTCCTCGGCGGGGTACTTGATGCGGGCATGGTACAGGGCGATCAGGCCCTTGCACAGGCTGTCTTCGATTTGGTGGAGTTGAGTCAGGGTCAAGCCGCTCTCCTCGAATTGGCCATCCAGCAGCCGTTTCATCAGCATATCGTGAACCAACTTGCGCAGGCTATTGGGGTTGGGGACACTCAAGGCCCGGCTGGAGCTTTCGACGCAATCGGCCATCATGATGATGGCGGTTTCCGGAGATTGCGGCTTGGGACCGGGATAGCGGAAGGTCGGTTCCAAGTCACAGCTGGTATTGCCCAGCTGTTGTTGCTGTTTGACCGCCTCGCGGTAGAAGTATTCGACCAACGTGGTACCGTGGTGTTCCTGAATGCAATCCACAATCGGCTTGGGCAGGCGGTATTGCTTGGCCAGGGCGATGCCGTCCTTGACGTGGCCGATGATTACCAGCGTGGACAACGCCGGTTCCAGGTCATCGTGACGGTTGATCCCGGTTTGGTTCTCGATGAAGTAGTGCGGCTTGAGCATCTTGCCGATGTCGTGAAAGTAGCTGCCGACTCGTGCCAGCAAGGGGTTGGCGTCGATGGCTTCGGCGGCGGCCTCGGCCAGCGTGCCGACGGTGATGCTGTGCGTGTAAGTGCCCGGCGCGCGGCGGATCAACTCTTGCATCAACGGATGGCGGCCGTCGGCTAATTCCAGCAAGCTAATGTCGGTGACAATCCCAAAGGCGCGTTCGATGAGCGGCAGGCTGCCGCTGACGATAAAGCCGGCCAACAAGGCCCAGACGAAATGCCGGCCCGCGTCGAGGGCGATGAGATGTCCCGTTTGGCCGGAGAGCAAGCCGGCGGCCACCGTCATGGCCATGCTGGCCAGCCCCGCACCGACGGCCACCTGGACCAAGCGGCTGCGCGTTCGCACGTTGCGCAGCAGCAAGACGGCGGAGGCCATCCCCCCCATCATGATCAACAGCTGGTGCATGTCCGTGCCTAGCGCCATCGTAGTCATCAGCGTTAAGCTAATCGACATGAGCAAGGCAAATTGCGGGTTGTAGGCGATGGTCAAAATCATGGCCGTCACCATCAACGGGATGAAATGAGCATGCCACGGCGACCGGCTCAGCGCCAGGATTAGCAACATCGTCAGGAAGATAAGCACGCAAACCGCCGTGATTTTCGGCAGGCTCTCGGCCAAGCTGGTTTGAAAGCGAACGACATACAGAACAATCAAGGCCGCCAACAAGCTGTTAACCAGGAATAGAGCGCCGCTGCGCCGCCAACGGTCTTGGGGAGTGAGGGTTTGGCAATAGGCTTGATGTTCCTTGGCGAGTAGGCTCAGTTGGCGTTCGGTGATCGGCTGGCCGCGCCGTGCCAAGGGGATGCCAGGCGGATAGTGTTCGACGACGGATGGCACGGTCAGGTACACGGTCTCCCGTTCGCGGGGATCGGTCAGGCGTTCGATGGCCTCTTCGCGGTAGCGTTCAGTGAGCGCGTGATTGATTTCCTCAAATGGCACGCGGGTTCGCAGATCGCGCGCGGGAATCTCCCCCACGCGATACGGCAATGACGGTCCCCACATCAGGAGCAACGCCGTCACCGATAGAACTGCTCCCCAGACCGGCGCCAGGCGGCACCACACCGAGCGACGCCATAAACAGGGAAGCACCGGCTCATCATGGGCGGACGAGCACTTGCAAACCCATTGCCGCAAGCGACGCGGCGTGGTGAATTTGCGTAACATATAGGGGGGTTCTCAGGGCCAATTCCCCAGGGCGACGATGCGGGACCAGGATCACTTTCCCATTGCCAACCTCTGGTTCTCCGCTTCGGCGGAATCGGGTCGTGATATCATTCCTTGACTTTCCGTGGCCGCTCTTCCTCGTAGGCACGGACGATCTGCTGCACCAACGGATGGCGTACAATATCGTGTTCGTCGAGATAGACAATGCCAATCCGCTCCAAATCGGCCAAACGATGGATGGCATCGACTAGGCCGCTGCGTGTTTGCTTGGGCAAGTCAATTTGGGTAACATCTCCCGTCACGATGATTTTCGAGCCGTTCCCCATGCGTGTCAGGAACATTTTCATCTGGGGAACGGTGGCATTTTGGCCTTCGTCGAGGATGATGACGGATTGGTTCAACGTACGGCCGCGCATAAAAGCTAGCGGCACGATTTCGATGATGTCATTCTCCATGTAGCGCTTGACCTGTTCTGGCTCCATCATGTCATTGAGCGAGTCAAACAGGGGGCGCAGATAGGGGTTGACCTTGGCCACGATGTCGCCAGGGAGGAAGCCCAAGCGCTCGCCGGCCTCGACGGCGGGCCGCACTAGGACGATGCGCCGCACCGCGCCTTGGCGCAACATGCTGACCGCCATGCCGACGGCCAGATATGTCTTGCCCGTGCCAGCGGGGCCGATGCACATGACCAAGTCGTTTTCCAGCATGGCTCGGACGTAACGGGCCTGGCCATCGGTGCGCGGCCGCACATGCCGGCCCCCTTCGAGCATGGTTAGGTTCTGTGGTCCGAGCCGGTCGCCGCCGTGTTGAACGATGTCAAGCACCGTCCGCACGTCCTCGGGTTTGAGCTTGTCCTGATGGCGGAGCAGTTGCCGGAGTTGTTGAAACACGCGATCGGCCTGGCTGACCTGATCCTCCGTCCCTTCAATCTGGATGGTGTCGCCGCGGGCCACGAGGCGCACTCCCAAGGCATCACGGATCAGACGTAAATGATGATCCCGTTGGCCGAATAGTAGAACCGCTTCGTCCCGATTTTCCAAGGTCAAAGTTAGGGTTGCTTCGCTGGTCATGGGGAAATCCCAATTTTAGAGAAAATGAGCTGCGTCCTTTTTTTCTCCTGGAAGAAGACGACCGACTGGGTTATGGATATATCCATCGTCATTCCTCCAGATTCACCACGGCAAGGATTTAGACCATGCCCGGCATCGTTGGCGTGCATCATACCAGTTTCACGGTCGGTAATCTCAATCGGTCGTTGGAATTTTTCCGAGACTTGCTGGGATTCGAGTTGTTGGCCACCCGCGAGATTCACGACGACTATTTCGGCCAGATCGTCGGTATTCCGGGTTGCGTGGCCAAGATCGCTCTGTTGCGAATGCCGGCGACGAACCATGTCTTGGAGCTGCTCGAATACGTGAAGCCGCGCGGCCAAGCGGTACGTCCACAACCGAACGATTCGGGCAGCGCGCATCTGGCTTTTCTCGTGGACAACATGATGGAACTGTACGAGGAGTTGCACGCGATGGGGTTCGATTTCGTTGGCCCGCCGGTATCCATCAGCGCCGGACCCAATCGGGGCGGCATGGCCGTCTATCTGCGCGATCCGAACGGCATCCTGATCGAGTTCATTCAACCGCCGCCGTGACCCAGGGGAGATCCATTCAAGGCAACACGAATCCCTACTCTGGAGTTTTTCCCTGGATTTTTTCCAAGGCGATTTGCGCCGCTTCACGAATGGTTTCCCGGCCAGAGTTGCGCGCTTGTTCGATCTTGGGAATGGCGGCCTTGGCCAGCGGTCCCAGGGCGCCCAGCTGCTCGATGGCCGCCAAGCGTACTTCCAACACGGCATCATCGAGACAGGCGATCATCTCTGGCACGGCGGGGGCCGCCTCCTTACCCAAGCCACCGATGGTGACCAAGGCTTGGCCGCGCACGAAGCGGTCGGGGTCTTTCAGGGCCGAGCGCAGTCGCGGCAAGGCGGCCACGGCGTCGGGACCGACTCGGCCCAGAACGATGACCGCTTTCCGGCGGACTTCGAGGTACTTCTCATCCTTAAGCTCCAGCGCCAGGCTGAGGGATTCCACAACCGCGCCCGCGTCTGGGCCGAACAGATAGAGCGCATCGACCGCCGCGCGGCGCACTTCGGCAGCGGGATCGTTGATCAGCAATTCCCCCAGGCGCGGAATGGCCGCTTTGGCGGCGGGGGCCATGCGCCCCAGCGCCAGAATGGCATAAACGCGCGTGATCTTGTCTTCGTCCGCCAACACGGCAATCAGGGCGGGAACCGCCGCGCGAGCGTCCAGCTCCAGTTCTCCCAACGCTTCGGCGGCGGACGCGCGCACTGGCGCATGGGAGTCTTGCAGGGCCTTCGCCAAGACGTTCACCGCCGGCTTGGCATGAGGCCCCAGACGCCCCAGCGCCGCGGCGGCGGCTTGGCGCACGCCGCCATCCTGATCATTTTGCAAGGCATCAACCAGTGGTTCCAACGCTTCCTTGGCTTTCCCCCCCATTTGTCCCAGGGTCTGCGCCGCGAAAGCGCGAATCGTCGCGTCCGCATCCTTGCGCAGCGCCGTCATGATGCTGGGTACTACCGTTGGTTTCTCCGGGCCGATCAGGGATAGAGCGATGATCGCCACGCGCCGGCGCTTGGCGTCGGGGTCTTGGCGCAACATCTCTTGCCACTGCGACAACTTGATACCACGAATTTCAGGCTCATCCCCCCAACCCAGCGCCGGGGTACACAGCAGCGCCGCGCCCAGCAGTCCAATAACGACATGCCGTTGTTTGTGGATCATGATTTTCCCTCTCACCCCAAAGCGATGGATCGCGGATTCCCCACCATCATACGGAGGTCCTGATTTCACCGTCAATTCGATTCCCCGTCGTGGATGCATCGGTTCGCGCTGGGAGATGCCGGCCCGCGCGAACCGATTTCATTTCACGTCCCAGCTACTTTTTCCCTGCCGACATGGGACTCTTCAATGTCAACAGATAACTATACAAATCCGCCAAGTCGTCAGGTTTCAGGTCTTTGAGCAGGCCCGCCGGCATCAGCGAGCGGTTGCTGGGATGGCGTAATTCGATGTCGTCGGTGGCGACGCGCACTGTTGTCGAGGCGTCGGTTTGCAGGATGTAGCCATCGGCGGAATAAAAGACGACAATGCCCGTGAACAGTTGACCGGACTTCGTGAAGAAAGTCTCGGTGCGATAGGCTGGAGCCACGTCGCGGCTGGGGAAGATGATGGCGTCGAACAGGTCCTGGCGCGAAAAGCGGCTGGCCACGCCGGTCAAGTCGGGACCGATCCGGCTGCTACCGGCATGACAAGTGACGCACGCCCGTTGCGTGTACAAGCGGGCGCCACGGGCGCTATCCCCTTTCGACCAATCGACTTGGGCCAGCAGTTGCCGCCAGTATTCCGGGTCCTCGCCGTCGGCGTTGTACAATTTAGCAGTCAAACGCGGGTGTTGGTCCTCGAACCAATCGAACAACGGTCGATAGCTGTTTTGTAGCTCCTCGGGCCGCGTTCCTTGCTCGGTGATGACGAAGGATTGACCTGCTTGCCGATTGAGGAGGGCCAAGGTTTGTTGGCGCAAGGGCGCCTGGTTCGGCTCACTGAATAGGCGGCGTTGCAGGGCGAGCAGCGGCACGAGATGGTCGGCGGCGGCGTCGCGCGGCAGCTGAGCCAAGGCGGTCAGGCAAGCGCGGAGGACGTGGGGCTGCGCCGAATCCAGCCCTTCGAGGAATTTGGAGCGATCCTGTTCCTCCGGCGTTCGGGCCAATTGCGTGATGATGGCATCACGCAGGCCGAAATTCTCCCACTGCGCCCGCAACAGGGGGCGGACGCGCTCCGCTGGCAGTTCCTGGAGTAATTGCACGAGCTGCCCCGTCCATTCCCAGTCATTGTCTTGACTCACGATGGCCAGGAATTTTTCCGCCGCCTGCTTGCGCTGCGATGGGGGCAGACTCAGGACCAACGGCACATGGGCGCCGTGCGTCAAGCGTGGATCTCTAAGCAAGGCATCGGCCAAACGCGGCTCATGGCGCTGCATCGCCGTTGTCAGCTCGACCAGCCGCATGTTCCAATTTTGCTTGTCGCGCTGTTCCTGCCCGTGCAGCTTGCGATGGAGATTGAGAACCACACCGGCCACCTTCCCTGGCAAGGCTTCCGGCCAGCGGCCCCGCAAGCGGGCCAGCACGCACAGGTAATGTACGTCGCGCGTGGGGGGGCTGTCCTCGGTCCAAAATTCGGCCACCTGTGACACGAGATGCTCATCATCTGCTTGCAACATGGCCAGCAGCCGGGACGCTTCCAGATTGAGGCGGTCATCAGGGGCGGGAAAGAGGCGACGCACGGCGATCCGAATGGCGTCGGTCCACTTTTCTTTCCCCGCCAGCGGCCGTTGCAAGGCGTAGCCGGTGAACACCTCCGCCGGTGGATTCCGCAAGCAGTAATCGCCCAGAGTGACTTGCAGCAGGCGCACGGCGTGAAGTTGCAATTCGCTGTCCTTGGTGTCTTGCAAGACCGACAGCAGCACGGGGACGACGGCGGCGGTGTGGTCCGCGTCCGGCTCGCGCCACAAGGTCGCCAGCACGCCGCCGAGTCGGGCACGGACAGCGGCTTGCCGCCCATCGGCTTGCAGCGTTTGCCAATCGGCTTCCGGTAAGCGAGCGGTGAGATTGGCCGCTGCTTGGACCACTCGCTTATCATCATGGCCCAGGTTGGTCGTGACGGCTTGGCGCACTGATTCCGCCGGCACGTTCGGGAATTGCTCCGTCAAGGCGATGAGCGCGCACAGCCTCACCCTAGCATCGTCGTCATTGGCCAAGGGGGCCAACAACGCTCTCGTTTGCGGGCCGGATCGACGCCCCAACGACCAAGCCAACCGCGCGCGCACGGGAGCCGATGGCGATGATCGGATTTTCTCCGCCGTCTGGAGGGGAATGCCGCCAAACAAGTCGGTCACAATCTCAAGGGCACGAATACGGGGGGCGTCCGCGCGTTGCTCATCGGCGGCGGCATGGAGAAACACATCGCGTCCCAGTTTCTGGGCCAGCGGCTGCCACTGCTGCCGCGACCAGGCTTCGAGCGGTTGCGGCGCATGCAGCACCGCTTCCAGGTCGTCTCGAGGCGGCGCGGAGCGCGGCGGTGCGGTCCCCTCTTCCCCCACATACTCGACGCGAAACACGGTGCCGCGCGTGCCACGACCGCCCATTGATACCAACAACGCCCCATCGGGTGCGACTACGGCATCAGTGGGATTGAAGCCGCTGGTGCCGGTGGCTTCGATGAAGATTTCCGGCTTTGTCGTGTAACTGGCGCCGTCCCGTCGCAAGGGACAGTAATAGACGCGGCCAAAGGTCCAATCGAGCAAAAACAGGCCGCCGCGATAATGCTCAGGAAATTGATGGTGGCGATAGCAGACCACCCCCGTCGGCGACCCTCGGCCCAACGGCGCCAGCACCGCGACATTATCGAGGAAATAATCGGGCCGGCACCAGCTGCGCAGGTAACCTTCCAGACGCCAGCCGTGGTGCGCCCCCGGCAGGACATGATACAGCCGCGTCGGAGCGTACCACGGCAGGAAGAAATCCCGTTCGGTGTCGCTGTCATAAACGAATAGATCGCCCCATTCATTGAAATCGAAGCGATAGGGGTTGCGGTAGCCACAGGCAATGACTTCGCTTTGTCGCCAATCGGGACCAAAGCGCAGGATGCCGCCGGCCTCGAAATGGCGCATGAGCGGGTGGGGCCTGTTGTTGTGGCGCTCAGGCGTGAAGCCGGTGTCATTGCCGCCGATGAGATACCAGCAGCCGTCCGGCCCCTGGCGCATGATGTGGCCGCCGTGCTCGCCGTGCGCCAGCGGCGCGATGCGCTCGGGACGGTCGGCGACTTGCCCTTGCCGGATGCGATATCGGCTCAACCAGCCGTCGCCAGCAAAGAGCAGGTCGTCCCCATCGAAAGTCATCCCCAAGCCGCCTCGCGGTGTCGTGGCGATGACCTCGGCTTGATCGGCGTTGCCGTCGCCATTGGTGTCGTGTAGTCGCTTCACCCAACCACGACTGGTGACCACCACGCGCCCTTGTTTATCCAACGTCATCGCTTGAATATCGTTGGCCAGCTCTGGGCCGGCATACACCGTCACCCGAAACCCCGGCGCCACGCGCAAGCCAAGGTCGCCGTGCTCGGCATGAAGCGGCACCGACAGCCAACCGATCAACAGCAACGCGAAGGAATAACGTCTCATCATGGGAACAGGTCTCGGCGGTTTGAGGTCCAAATGATCACATGCGGATATTGAACCGTATGGGGGAGAGTCTGTCAAAGAAGGAAATGCAACGCGCGAGCTTTTCAGGCTCCACGGAAAGGCCAATCCCTCATCTCTCGATGTCGTCGCACGGGGAGGCTTCGTTTCGCGCACGCGGATTCCCACGAGCGACGATTCGGGTCATCGCAATCGGGGAATCATTCTGCAGCGGTTTCTGATAGTATTCCGGCACGAAAGAATCGCACCCTTTCCTGTTGGACGGGGACATGGCGAGCATCGCGGCGTGCTCAGGGAATTAATTCTCATATGCGATTGATAATTTAATTCCATGTTTGGAATTCAAAGCGGGGGCAAGGGAGGGTGGAGTGGAATGGAACAATGAAACAGCAGGAAACTGCCAAAATGGCAGGGAGGAGTCTGGTGGCTCCCACGTCTTCAATGTTATCATCGTTTACTGGGCATGTAAACATTTGTTTAGGTTAGATGAGCCTCTTACGATGTTCAACAAGTATAGTTTTTTCCGAGTGATGCCTAGCGTACGGTCAACGAAGAAACGCGCGGATTTGTTGCGAGATCTAGAACAACGAACGGTACGCAGCGTCATCCCACCATTGAATGAAGCGAGTTGGTGAAAAAGGGACAGGGAGAAGCATGTCTCCCTGTCCCCTTGACTTTCGCTTGCTGTTTATCTTACCAGCGGTTGCCGCCCACGAAGACGCCGCCGGTGAACAATGGGTTGAAGGCGAAGAAGTTGTCGATCAGGGCCAAGGTTAAGCCATCGAACACTTCCACGCGCGGGCCGCCGGTCGGTCCGGCGCCGGTGATGTAATCGGAGATGTTGTCCAGGTTGCGGTTCATCGAACTGACCCGCGCGGCACCGGTGAAGCTGCCGTAGGGGTTGAAGTTCGAGATCATCGTGGCGTTCGGCCCCTGGAAGCCGCGCACCGTCGCGACCATGCCGCCCCCCGAACCGACGATCACCTCATCGATGCCGTTGCCGGTCAGGTCGCCGGCGCCGACGAAGATGCCCCCCGTGTAGCTCGGCGCGAAGGCGAAGAAACTGCCGATGGCGCCGGGTAGCTGCGCCCCGCTCAGGCTGTTGAAGACCCGGACATGGGGGCCGCCGCCGGCACCGGCGCCGGTGATGACATCATCGAGGAAGTTGCCGCTGATGTCTCCCGCCGCCACGCGAACGCCGCCCGTGAAGGCGGCATTGTAGGCGAAGAAGTTGGCAATTGGCGTCCCCACGAGCTGCCCCGTGACGCCGTTGAAGACACGGACGTGCGGGCCGCCTCCTGCTCCCGCGCCGACGATGACTTGCAACGAATTGCCGCCAAACAGGTTGCCGACGCCGACGAAGACGCCACCGGTGAAGCTGGGGTTGAAGGCGAAGAAGTTCGAGATCAAAGCCGCGTCGCTGATTTGGCCGTTGGGCAGCTTGTTGTTGAGCTGCGTGCCGTTGATGACCTTGACGTGTGGGCCGCCCCCCGGACCCGCACCGACGATGATGTCCGGGACGCCGTCGTTGTTGACGTCGCCGACCGCCACTGTGACCCCGCCAGTGAAGCTGGGAGAGAAGGCGAAAAAGGCGGCAATCAGCTGGCCGCTGCCGTTGTACACATGAACGGCTGGGCCGCCCCCCGGACCCGCGCCGACTGCGGACCAGTTGAGACGGGCCGGTGCTTCGACGGCGCCAATGTCCACTTTGATCCCCTGTTGCCGGGGGAAGCCGGGACCGCGCTGATCGAATAGCAAGGCTGGCGCTGGGTTGATGCCATTATCGATGGCCAAGCTGAGCGGTTGCGGCAAGTGCGTCAGAGTGGGGCCGCCGTTATTGCCCAGCGGATTGAGCAGGGGATCGAACCCGACGATGTTGCCATTGGGCAACACGCCGTTGACGAAGTTATTTCCCTGGGGATTCTGTACTAAGTTGTTGGTGGACAACAGCGTCGTGCCATCGTCCAGATAATCGGGGCCATCGTCGGCGGTGTTGTTGCTGATGATGGTGCTGGTGAAGCGGAGCGTGGCGCCGTCGTTGTACACGCCGCCGCCTGCGTCTTGCGCCTCGTTGAAAGCGATGGTGCTGTTGCGAATGTTGATGAACGCATTGACAGCGGCAAACAGGCCTCCGCCTAGTGATTCGCCATCGAAGCCGGCTTGTCCTGGGTTGGTGCCGCTGCCGCCAAAGCCACCTTCACCACCTAAGACCTCGTTCGAGGAAATGGTGCTGTTGGCGATTTCCAGATCGGTATCCGTTTCGGCGAAGATGCCACCGCCGGCCGCGAAGCCGCCGTCGGCCCCATCGCCGCCATCGCCAGAGGTGGAGCCGTTGCCGCCGTTGCCGCCGCGGCCGCCGATAGCCACGTTCAAGGCGAAGGTGCTGCTCAAGATGGTGGCGGGGTTGGTGGTCTCCAGGAAGAGGCCGCCGCCGAGGGCAACACCCGGCTCTCCACCCTGACCGCCATTGCCGCCATTGCCGCCGCGGCCGCCGTCGCCGCCGCCGGCTAAGTTGTCATTGACGCTGCTGAACTCAATGTTCAAGCTGGAGACGCCGCTACCCACGAATAAACCGCCGCCCGCCGCGTCCCCGCCAGCGCCGCCGCCCACTGCGGTGCCACCGCCATCGCCGCCACGGCCGCCGTCGCCGCCAGTAGCGGCGTTGTCGGAAATACTGGAGTCCGTGACCGAGATCGCGGCACCCGCCGCCCACACGCCGCCGCCTTGGGCATTTCCGCCGTTGCCGGCAAAGCCGCCCACGGTCTGTCCGACCGAGTTAACGCCGCCCTGTCCACCGTTGCCGCCATCGCCGCCAGCCGCACGATTGCCATCGATGAAGCTGGGATCAATAAAGAGGAAGGTGATGCCGGCGCCTGTCCACAGACCGCCGCCTTGAGCCAAACCGCCGTTACCACCATTACCGCCGATGGCAGGCGTGGCGCTAACTCCGCTGTTGCCGCCGCCGAAACCGCCGAAGCCGCCATGCCCCGCCACGGCACTATTGTCCGAGATGCTGGAATCGATGATGTCGATGGCGCCAGCGAAATCAGTAAAGACACCGCCGCCCAAGGCATCCCCGCCTTCACCGCCATCACCCCCCACGCCGAAGCCACTGGTGCCGAAGCCGCCGTGACCGCCCCAGCCGCCGTGACCGCCTTGGACGAAGTTCCCGTCCACGGTGCTGTCAACGAGTAAGAGATCAGTGCCGCCGAAGTCGATGAACAAGCCACCGCCGGCCGCATCCCCGCCGTGACCGCCATGTCCCCCAGCGCCGCCTGCCCCGATTTCAGTGGAGCCATCGAAGCCATTGCCGCCATTGCCGCCATTGCCCCCTTCACCGCCAATGGCGGCGTTGTCGTTGAGGCTCGAAGAGGAAATATCCACGATATCGCCAATGGCGGCGACAAAGATACCACCCCCTAAGGCGTCACCACCGGCCCCACCATTGCTGCCCTGACCAGCGGTGGCGCCGCTGTTCGTGACATTGCCGCCGTCACCGCCATTGCCCCCTTTACCGCCAATGGCAGCGTTGCCATCGATGGCGCTACTGGAGACGAAGAGATTGCCGAAACCGAGGTCCGCGAAGAGGCCGCCGCCCAAGGCCAAGCCGCCGTCGCCACCAGTGCCGCCAGCGCCGGGCGTGGAACCCGCTGAGCCGCCCCAGCCACCGTCGCCGCCGTCACCGGCATGGGCAAGGTTGTTTAACAGATTGACTACGTCCAGAGTGATACTGCCCGTATTCATTTCGGCGAAGAGGCCACCACCGGCTGCGTCTCCTCCTTCGCCGCCGAGACCGCCGTTCCCACCGACCGCGATTCCTTCGCCGCCATTGCCGCCATTGCCGCCGTCGCCCCCCACGGCTCGGTTGTCGATGACGTCGGCCACTTCAATGATGGTGCTGGTCACGTCGTTACCCACGAAAAGGCCGCCGCCCAAAGCGAAGCCCCCTTCGCCGCCAACGCCGCCGTGCCCCGCGAACAGACCATCGCGTCCCTCACCGCCGTCGCCGCCGTGGCCACCCTCGGCATCGTTATCGGAAATTGAAGAGCCTGCGATAGTCACCGTGCCGGCGCCCAGGTGGATGCCGCCGCCAAGGGCCTCGCCGCCGTGGCCGCCGTTACCGCCGTGGCCGGGCAGGGTGAAGGCCAAACCGCCGTGGCCGCCATTGCCGCCATGTCCGGCGATGGCCGCATTACTATCCACGACACTGAGGGAGAGGATCAAATCGGTGTTGCCAAAGGCAGCATAAATGCCACCCCCCGCCGCGTCGCCGCCATTGCCGCCGTCACCGCCGAAGCCGGCGGTTTCCGTGCTGCCGCCGAAATTGTCGCCGCCGTCGCCCCCCCGGCCACCGCTGCCGCCAAAGACAGCGTTGCCCGACCCAGCTGCCGTGATGCCGACCGTGGACAACACGATTGTTAATTCGCTGACATCATTTCCCGTCCAGATGCCGCCACCTTGGGCCAAGCCGCCGTCGCCGCCGTCGCCGCCGTCGCCGCCGCGGAAGTTATGGCCGAAGCCGCCGTCCCCGCCCCAGCCCCCTTCGCCACCCAGGACGAAATTATCGTTGATCTGGGATTCGCCGATGGAAACGGTGCCATCGATGTCGGCAAAGACACCGCCGCCGAGGGCCTCGCCGCCGTGGCCGCCCGCGCCGCCCGCGCCGCCGAAACCGAACGAGGAGACGTCGGCGTTGCCGCCGGCGCCACCAAATCCACCTTCACCGCCAAAGAGTTGATTGTCGTTGATGAAGGCGGGATCAATCGTGAGGGTAATCCCCGCGCCGAGGGCAAACAAACCGCCGCCGTAAGCGCCGCCCCCCTGGCCACCGCTGCCACCGTGGCCGCCATCGCCGCTGGTTCCTGTGGCATCACCCCCAAAGCCGCCGAAGCCGCCGCCCCCGCCTTGTACTTCGTTGCGGGATAAGGACGAATCGAAGATGTCGATGACACCAGAGCCGATGAAGAACAGGCCGCCTCCGGCCGCGTCGCCGCCGTGGCCGCCGTGGCCGCCGTCGCCACCGCCTTCGGCACCATCGCCGCCGAAGCCCCCCAAGCCGCCGAAGCCAGCATCGACAAAGTTGTCATCGAAAGTGCTGTCTATGATAAGCACCTCCGTGACCCCAAAAAGGCCGACAAAGGCGCCGCCGCCGACCGCGTTGCCGCCGTCGCCTCCTTCACCGCCAAGCCCGCCAAAACCATTTGAACCGAAGCCGCCCGCGCCGCCGAAGCCGCCGTCGCCGCCGATGGCTTCGTTGAAATCGAAGTTGGACAGGTCGATGGTAATATCCGTCGCTCCAGGGCCTGCGAAGAGGCCGCCGCCGGCCGCGTCGCCGCCGTCGCCTCCTTCACCGCCAATGCCACCGTTCCCGGAGGAAGTGGCAGCGCCGCCTTCCCCGCCGAAGCCGCCGAAACCGCCGATGGCAACATTACCAGACACACTGGAATTGACGATGTCGATCAAGCCGGTGATGTCGGCGAAGATACCGCCGCCCAAACCGTTACCGCCCTCACCGCCGGCACCGCCGGCACCGCCGCCAGCAGCTCCCGCGCCGCCATGGCCGCCGCTGGAGAAGATGAAGAAAGATAAATTGGATCCGCCCACGGCCGCGTTGTTGTCAATAATCGAATCCGCGATGATGAGTTCCGACACATCGGCACCGGCCCAAATACCACCTCCTTCGCCGTGGCCGCCGTGGCCGCCATGGCCGCCATGGCCGCCAAAGCCTTCGGCACCATCGCCGCCGTCCCCTCCGTTGCCCCCTTCCCCGCCCAGAGCCAAGTTGTCGGACACGCTGGAGAACAACACGGTCAGAGTGCCCGCATCCAGGAAGATGCCACCGCCTTGAGCGGTGCCCCCTTCGCCGCCGTGGCCGCCATTCGCTCCCACGGTACCATCCACGCCATGAGCACCATCTCCCCCTTCGCCACCGATGGCTTTGTTGTCATCAACGTTGCTTTCGAAGATCAAAATGTTCGTGGAAGGAAGGAGAAGCCCCGCGTAGATACCACCGCCGCGGGCATCGCCGCCATGACCGCCATTGCCCGCTTCGCCACCAAAGCCAAACGAAGCCGTGCCTCCTTCCCCGCCGTTACCGCCGCGTCCGCCGAAGGCGTTGTTGCCTTCGCCACTCCCTTCGCCACCGATGACGGAATTATCGACCGTGATTGCCGTCACGCCGGGGCCAGCCCAGATGCCACCGCCTTCGGCATCGCCGCCGTTGCCGCCGCGTCCGCCTTCACCGGGACGCGAATCGGAGAAGGAATTGCCGCCCTCCCCGCCATCGCCGCCCCAGCCACCGAAAGCGGAATTATCTGACAGTTCGGACTCGGTGACATCGAGAGTACCATTATCCACATAGACGCCGCCGCCGTGAGCGTGCCCCCCGTTACCGCCGCGTCCACCTTCATTACCTATGATTGATCCATCGCCACCATCGCCACCGCGGCCGCCTTCACCGCCGACAGCGAGGTTGTCATTGATGAGCGAGAGATCAATGGCGAGCGCCGTGACCAACCCGCCAGTCCAAACGCCGCCGCCTTCGGCATTGCCTCCCGCTCCACCGCGGCCGCCTTCGCCGCCGCGGGAGCCGCCACCGTCCCCATTACCTCCCCAGCCACCTTCGCCTCCCATGGCGATGTTGTCGTTGATGAGCGAATCGAAAATGCTAACGTCTCCCTCGAAATTCGCCCAGATGCCGCCGCCCTTGCCGAAGCCGCCGTCGCCGCCGCGGCCGCCGTTGCCGCCACGATCACCGTCCCCGCCCGTGCCGCCAAAGCCTCCCTCGCCGCCGAGGGCGGCATTGCCGAAACCTTCAAAGCCAGCGCCAATAATCGATTCGCTTATCGACAAATCAGTGACATTCATTCCGGCCCACAGGGCGCCGCCCGAGGCGTTACCACCTGCGCCGCCGCGTCCGCCGTTGCCACCTCTACTATCTCCGGTTCCACCCTCTCGGCCGGCGCCGCCGTCACCTGCTTGGGCAAGGTTATCGTTAAAGAGAGATTGGGAAATCGTCACCTCCCCACTGGCTACCCACACGGCGCCGCCTTGGGCGTTGCCGCCATTGCCGCCGTTGCCGCCGCGGCCGCCCCGGAACGATGCAAAGGTACCGGTCCCGGTCGTGGCCTCACCACCTCGGCCACCACGCGCCCCCTCACCGCCGAGGGCTTCATTTTCGACGAATTCATTGTCCGTCAGCGTCACTTCGGTGGCGCTAGAGCCGACCCACAGGGCGCCGCCGGAGGCATTGCCGCCGTGGCCGCCGCGGCCGCCGTCCCCAGCGAAATCAGAGCCGTCGCCGCCCCAACCTCCTTCGCCACCAAGACCGCCTTCGGCCACATTGCCGAAGAATTCCGATTCGTTGATGCTCACGATGCCCGTGACATCCGCCCAGATGCCGCCGCCATAGGCGTTGCCGCCCGAACCGCCGTGGCCGCCGCGGCCACCGTCGGCACTCTCGGAACCATCGACGCCATCGCCGCCGAAACCGCCCCAGCCAGCCCAGCCACCGTGGGCCAAGTTGAAATTGATGGTGCTGTTGCTGATAGTCAAATCGGTGACATTGCTACCGGCCCACAAGCCGCCTCCTTGGGCCAACCCCGCATCGCCGCCGTTGGCGCCATGGCCGCCGTCGGAGAAGGCGCCGCCGATGACATCGCCGCCGTGGCCGCCCCAGCCACCATACCCGCCTTCGGCCACGTTGCCGGAGATAGCAGTGTCACTGATGTCAATAGGACCCGTGATGTCGGCGAAAATACCGCCGCCCAAGCCGCTACCCCCTGCTCCTCCTTGGCCCCCATTACCTCCCGAACCAAAGGAAGTGAAGCCGGTTCCGCCCAGACCGTCGCCGCCGGAACCGCCCCAGCCGCCTTCGCCTCCCATGGCCATGTTGTCCGTAACGGATTCGATGGCATCCTTGATAGTCAATGCTGTGACTCCCAGCCCAGCCCAGAGACCGCCGCCAGCCGCGTTGCCGCCGTCACCGCCCAGACCGCCCACACCGCCATCGCGCGCGAAGATAGCTCCGGTGTCGGCATCTCCGCCGCGGCCGCCAGAACCGCCCCTACCGGCCCAGGCTTCATTTTCATGAATCGTCGTGTTGTAAATGTCGATGGTTCCGGCGGCGATCCATAGCCCTCCCCCCTCGGCGTCGCCGCCGCGCCCACCGTCCGCTCCCGGCACCACGAAGGTGCCGCCCCCGCCCCCGTCGCCGCCGAAGCCACCCCAGCCACCGAATGCCCTGTTGCCATCGCCTTCAAAACCGGCTCCGATCAGCGAATCGCCGATCAATACCGAAGTCACATTCCATCCGGCATAGAGGCCGCCGCCAGCGCCCTTACCGCCGTGACCACCCGCGCCCGCGAAGTTGGCGTTGAATGCCCCATCACCGCCGTCGCCGCCGTCGCCGCCGTCCCCGCCTTGGGCCGTGTTCCCTTCCATTTCGGATTCTTCGATGAGGACGGTTCCGGAGTTGAGATAGATACCACCGCCGAAGCCATCGCCGCCATCGCCGCCGGAACCTCCGACTCCACCGATGCCCGGGAAGGTGAGGGCATCTCTGCCGCTTTGACCCTGACCACCATTACCACCACTGGCGACATTGCCGGATATTACGCTCCCACCCGTAACCGAGATGTCCACCGCGCAGACCCAGCAGCCATGATAAATGCCGCCTCCCAAGGCCGTGCCGCCCGCGCCGCCGCTGCCGCCATCCCCACCGATAAAGCCTGGCGACAAAATGAAGCCCGCCAAGCCGCCATCCCCGCCGGCACCGGCCAAGGCCTGATTGGCGGTCACGTTCACGTCATCCAGGGTCAAGGTCTCGACATCAGGACCTAGATAGATACCAGCACCCCGGGCCCAGCCGCCCCATCCCCCTTGGCCGCCATCGCCGCCGCCTAAACCCGATCCCCCGTCGCCGCCCGTGCCCCCCGCGCCGCCTTGCGCGAAATTGAGGTCTACTGCGCTGTTGCTGTTCAGACTGAGTTCCGTCACCCCCGTACCTAGATAAATACCACCCCCCTCGGCATCGCCACCCACACCACCAAATCCACCCGCGCCGCCGAGGCCGCTGGAGTGGCTCGCACCAGCACCGCCTGCGCCCCCCACGCCAGCCATGGCCGCGTTGCTGCTCACCACAAGCCCTTCGGCCCCCACAGTCAGCACGCCGTCCGCGAAGAAGATGCCGCCGCCCCGCGCCCAGCCGCCGTCGCCTCCCGCGCCCCCCGCGCCGCCGGGGGTGATTCCCAAAGCTCCGGTCGCCCCCGCGCCGCCGATGGCTGAGCCTGAAAGGACAGAGACCCCATTCAAGGTCAGCGAACCGCCCACGGAATAAATGCCGCCGCCAGCGGCGTTCTGACCGTTTTCCCCGGGGAAGGAACCCGCGGCGCCCAGAGCCAAATTGTTAGTCAGGGTCACGTTAATGAGTGTCATCGTGGCGCCGTCGTTGAGAATGCCGCCACCCAGGGCATCGGCGTCAAACGTAAAACCATCGTCACGGGCCCAGCCGTTAGCGATGATCAGGTTCTCGAATGTGACATCGGCGTTGGGATTGACGATGTGGAAGATGCGATCCAGGTCCGCCGTGGCGTTGATGGTGGGCGTGCCGTTGATACCAACGATACGAATGGAGCTAAGGCTGCGCGTGATGTCCAGGTCGCCAGTGAATGAATCGTTTTCCAGCCGGCCCGGAATGGTCAGGGTGTAAGTCCCCAACGAGGCATCGACCCGGATTTCAAAGTCATCCGGGTTGGGCGAGCTGTTAGCCAGGATGATCGCTTCCCGCAAGCTGAGGTCGCTATTGATGAAATTGACTTCATCAGTCATCGTCGTGGTGGTCAATACCACCGTTGGCACCGTGCGGTTTTCCAAAATCTCGATCCCCAACCGGACGGAACGGAGCTTGGGGTTTTTCTTCTCAGCAGCTTTTTGCATCCGGCGTTGAATCATGCGCTGCCACAGGTAGCGGAACATAGGTGAGAACCTCTTTGATTAAAACGCTGTGCTTCCGGGGAAATACCTTCGCTTCACGAAGGCGGGAGAAGAGATGACAGACACGAATCACCGCGATTTCGAGGGTGCCTTCTTTTCTCGGGGGAAATAATCCATTCCCAAGTTTGCCTAGATTAACGGATTTGCCAAATTAAAAGCAACTACTTTTTCGGAAAATTTTGATGAGGATTTTGGCATAATCGGCAAAGATCGCCAAAACCTCCTATCTTTCGAGAGGTACTGGCTTGATCCTACATGAACCTGCTGCCTCTGGTTCTTTCCTAACGGATCAACCGCGAGTCCATCCCAGGGAATGCTATGACCATGGGACAGCAGCGCCGAAAAACGAAATTCTCCAGACGTGTTTTTCGTGGAAAATGAGATGGTCAACAGGGCTGCACACCACTATTGAAATTCCACCTTCCTCTCAATAGTTGTCAGCTACCGCAAAGATAAAGACAATATCGTAAGAGGCCGTTGGGATATTCCCACTAAGGGAAAAGCGAGCGGCGCGGCATCCACCCGACGTGAACCGCCCAACACGTCGGGTAGACGCCGCGCCGCTCGCCGGAAACAGCTTGCAACAGTCTCCAAAGACCGCAACTTTCAACGCGGAGATCCACCTACCATGAAGGTTGGCATCGATTACGGCCTGGCTCATCTGGACATCGACGTCGCGTCAGCGGATTGGATGGGCGGCCAGGCCCCGTCTCGGCCCGAACCGTTGGCGGATCCGGTCGTCGCCGCGCGCGACGCCCTTGAACATCCTCTTGACTTCCCGCCGCTGCGCCGCGCGTTGACGCCGGATGATCATATCGCCATTATCGTGGACGAACGCTTGCCGCGCTTGGCCGACGTGTTGGCGGTGGTGATCGATCATGTCCTGGAAGCGGGGGTCTCCAGCGAGGACATCAGCTTGTTGTGTCCGTCCCCCTCCAGCGGCCAACCGTGGCTCGATGACATGGCCGACGAATATCAAGAGGTGCGCGTCGAAGTTCACAACCCCAACGACCGGCGTTGTTTGAGCTACTTGGCCACCACCCAGAGCGGCCGGCGGATTTATCTGAATCGCACGGCGGTTGACGCCGATCAGCTCATCGTCGTGACTCGCAGCGGTTACGATCCGCTGCTGGGCTATGGCGGCGCGGCGGGCGCGATCTTCCCCACCCTGAGCGACCAGGCCACGCGCCGGGATTATGCCAATATGCTGTCGTTCGATGTTCCCGGCGCGCGTCCCTGGCCGGCGCGGCAAGAAGCGCAGGAAGTCGCCTGGTTGTTGGGCGCCCCGTTTTTCCTACATTTCGTGGAAGGACGCGGCGCGGACCTCTTGCACGTTTCGGCGGGACTGCTGGAAACCGGCGACGAGTCGCGGCGCTGGCTCGATGCTTGTTGGCGCGTGTCGGTCCCCTGCCGCGCGGATACGGTGATTGCCAGCGTGGGGGGCGATCCGGCCCGAAATGATTTCGCCGACCTGGCCCGCGCTTTGGCCTGTGCCGCGCGGGTCGTGCAACCGCAAGGCCGGATCGTGCTACTCAGTCAAGTCGTCCCCGAGTTGGGGGCCGGCGCGGAGTTGCTGCGCCAAGCGGACAGCGTGCCGCAAGCCCTGGAACTGCTGCTGCAGCGTCAACCGGATGACCTGGCCGCCGCCTTTTTGTGGGCCAGCGCGGCCCGGCACGCATCCGTGTATCTGCTCAGCGGCTTGCCTCCTGACACCGCCGAGGAGCTGTTCACCATTCCCCTCGATCATGCCGGCCAGCTGAAGCGACTCCTGGAACAAGAAGGGACCTACTTGTACTTGGCCGACGCCCATAAGACCATGGCCGAAGTGAAGGGATGAGATGAGGCGGTGAAGGGGTGAGGGAATGAGGTGGTGAGGATGAGGAAGTGAAGGAATGAAGAGGTAAGGGGAAGGGATGAAAATCGGTTCGTGCCAATCCCCTCATCTCCTCACCCCCTTCCATCTCCTCATCCTCTCATCCCGTCTCCCCTTCACCCCCTCAAGGAGATCAGGAGAGACTTTCGGCCCAGACCGTGACCAACTTGACACAAGGAAAGCACCCATGTCCGAACCGACTCCGCTGCATGGGCAAATCGCCCGACATGGCGCCGTGTGCCGGGAAGAAGCTGGCTGGATCGTGCCAAGTCATTTTGGCAACGCCGCCGAGGAATACGCGGCCGCCCGCCGTCATGCCGCTATCTTCGATTTGTCCTATCGAGGCCAAATACAAATTACCGGCACGGACGCGGCCTCCTTCTTGCACAACTTCTGCACCCATGACATCCAACGGCTCCCCGCTGGTCAGGGGCGCGAGGCATTTTTCACTACCGTCAAAGCGAAAGTCATCGCTCATGCTTGGATTGATCACCGTGAGCTGCCCGACGGCAGCGCGCAATTTTGGCTGGACACGACCGCCCAGCAAGGGGAAATCCTCCTCCAACATTTGAATCACTACCTCATCAGCGAGGACGTAACGCTCTCGGACAAGACGCGCCAATTCGTCCAGCTGCACCTTGCCGGCCCGGACACGCATGAGATATTGGAAACGGCCTTGGGCGAAACCTTGCCGCGTCTCCGCGAATTGCACCACGAAACCAAGGTATTCTCTGGCGACACCGTGACCTGGCGGCGGCACGATTGGCTCAACCTGCTCGGCTACGATCTCTTCTGCGCCAGCGTGTCCGCCGCCAGTGTGTGGCAAGCCCTGGTCGCCGCCGGCGCTCGGCCCGCGGGACAGGATGCCTTCGAGTGGCTGCGCGTCGAAGCGGGGTTTCCCCTGTATGGCGTGGACATCGACGCGGACCGTTTCGTCGTGGAGTTGGATCGGGCGGCCCAGGCCATTAGCTACACCAAGGGCTGCTATCTGGGCCAGGAACCCATCGTCATGGCCCGCGACCGGGGACACGTCAACCGCTGGCTACGCGGCTTAAAGGTGTCCGGCGCCATCCCACCGGCGCGCGCCGCCCCAGTCCTGCGTCAAGGGGAAACCGTCGGCGAGGTGACATCCGCCGTGGTGTCGCCTCGTTTGGGGGTAATCGCTTTGGCCTATCTGCGCCGCGGCCACGACCAACCCGGCACTCCCGTGGAGGTGGTCACGGATCAGGGATCACAACCGGCGGAAGTCACGTCATTACCATTTACCGCCCAGGAATAGGCATTCATCCTGCTGGCGGCGGACTCACTAATAGCATCACGCAAGCGACGCCGTTAAACAGGGAATGCACGACGATTGGCCCGACCAGGCTTTGCGTGCGCTGCGCCATCCAGCCCAATCCCAGTCCCAGCACGAACAGGGCCACGGGTTGCGGCCAGGCGCTATGCCCTACGGCGAATAGCAGCGCGGAGCCGAAAATCGCGCCAGGAATAGGAGTTCGTGCGTAGCGGTGAATGCAGCCATACATGGGAAGCAAGGCGAGGACGAACAGCAGCGGCGCCGCGTTCAGCCAAAGGATGGTGAGGCGTCCTTCCTGCCACGCCAACGGCGGCTTGCCGAGTTGATACACCAATAGCAACGAAGCGGCCACCGCCGCCGCCCCGCCCCACTGGTGCCGCGTCAGCCAGCGCTGCAACAGGCCACGAAAGAACATTTCCTCCCACACCGGCGCGACCACCATCGCCACCAGCACCAACGCCCACCACTCTCCTGGAATCACCTGTTGTTGCATCACTTGGGTGAAAGGATGGGGTTCATCGACCCCGTAGAACAAAATACACAGCATGAGAACGCCATAGGCCAACGGCGTCAGGATGAAGAAACCGATAATACCAATGTCCAGATTCCGTAAGAAGCGATGCCCAGTCAGCCCCAGCTGATAGGGGCGTGTGCCGCTGATGAGCCAAGGGACCATCACAATCGTCGCCACCATTCCCGGAAAGGCGACCAGGGACGCCCAGATATGCAAACGCAGATTGAGAACCTTCTCCGTTCCCCCTTCCTGCTCCGCCAACAGTTCCGAGCCATACAGCCACTGAAAGAAGCCCCAATCATTCAGCACGTCTGTCATCATCACCGGCCAAAGGTTCACGGCCAGAAAAACAAACACCACTTCCAAAGCGCCCCATGGCACGGCGCGTTGTCGCTGAGGCGGCATCCAACGCACCAAGAAACGGCGCCAGCAGCCCGGATGCGGCGTGATGTCGTGCATCTGTTCGGTGTTGACCGGAACCGTCATGCAAAATGTCCTCGGGTGTTGGCGGCAAACTTTCGTATTCTATCATAGTTCATATTTCTGGAGATGGATCGTGGCACGCGGACTTTCGCCCCTGCACGCGAACCGACCCGGCACCAGACAACTTCCGTGAGACCAACATCATGACCATTCTGGATGAAATCGTGGCTCGCAAGCGCCGCGAGGTGGAACAAGCTCAGGCTCAGACGCCGGAGCGTGAGTTGGAAAGCCAGCTCGCCACGGCGCCGCCGGCGCGCGATTTTTTTGCCGCCCTGAACGTGCCGGGGCGGATTCGTGTCATCGCCGAGGTCAAGAAAGCCTCCCCCTCCGCCGGCGTGATCCGGGCCGATTTTGACCCGGTGGCCATCGCGCGCGTCTATGAACGCCACGGCGCGGCCGCCATCAGCGTGTTGACCGACGCCCCCTATTTTCAGGGGCATCTCAACTATCTGCGCGCCATCCGCGCCGCGGTGCAAGTCCCCCTCTTGCGGAAAGATTTCATCCTGTGCCGCTATCAAATCCTGGAGGCGCGACTGGCGGGAGCTGATGCCGTATTGCTCATCGCCGAGGTATTGGCGGCCGACGATCTGCGCCGCTTGCTGGCCGAGACGCACGCCTTGGGGATGACCGCGCTGGTGGAGCTGCACGACGCCGAAGCGCTGCCGAAAGTGCTGGACAGTGGCGCGCGTCTCATCGGCGTCAACAACCGCGACTTGCGGACATTCGTGACACGTTTGGAACACACGCTCGACCTGCGCCCGCGCATCCCCGCCGACCGGCTGCTGGTCAGCGAAAGCGGCATCCGCACCGCCGCGGATGTGCGCCGCTTGCGCGAAGCTGGCGTCCAGGCTATTCTCGTCGGCGAAAGCCTGATGCGCGCCCCCGACATCGGCGCTGCCGTGGATGCCTTGCTGAGAAACGAGGAATGATTCCTGATCCGGCGGTTTCCGCGTCGCGTGGCGGCTTGAGAGGATGGACTACCTCATCGAAACTTTACTCCGTTGTTTCCGTGCTCCCTTCCCCAATGTCTACCTCCTGACAGTCGATGGCCTCGACTGGCGCCGGGGGGATTTCGGTTTGACCGCGCAGCCAGAGGAGGCCACACCATAGCCATAGGAAAATCAAGCAAAACATGTCCCACGGATAGCGGTAGCCACGATGCCTTAGTAAATCATCGGTGGCGAAGACGTGAACCCCACGCACTGACGGCAGCCAATCCGCCGTCATGGAGAAGCCCAAGGCGATCTCGAAGGATGGCAAACCATGTTCGACGAATAGCAGCACGGCCAACCAGGTGGGAATCAAACGGTTGAGCACCCACATGCTGGGCGGCCGGTCGAAGGGGAGATCATTTGGTGGTATGGGATAGTCGTCACACAACCGCGCCTGATGATAGCGAACCCAGTCGGGGGGCAAACGGTCTGGAGATAGTGTGTGCCAGACGACGAAAATGGGCGTGATGTAGCGGCGCGGCTCAACAAACAGCAGCGCCACTGGCAGAGCCGTCAGCAGTGTGTCATAATACATGAAATGATAGCAACTCAGCCAACCGCCGAGCAGGATGAAGGCGGCGACGGGGCCAGTAGTCGCTTGGGCTTGACGACGCTTGAACCAGATGACGGAAACGGTAAGCGCCAACGCAGCCAGATACACGCCCCAGCTCCAATAAAAGGCCGGCCAGGTGTCGCGGGCCGTGTGGGACACCTCGAAATCCAGGAGCCAGCGGCGCGGGAGGCCCAGCAAATCACGGCTGAGAAAGACCCAGTTCTCATCCACGTTGTACAGCAAAGCGGCTTTCCGGCCTATTTCCAGCCAGTGCCACCAGGAATGCAAACCGACGAACGGCAGCGTCAAGCCGATCAACAACGCGGAGCTGGACAACATCGCGGCAGCAGCGCGCCAGCGGCATGTCAAAAGGAGAACCAGCAGAAACGAGGCAGCCCACACTGGCTTGAACGCCAGCAAGCCCCACACGATTCCGCCCCAGCCGGCATGTTGGCGGGCGATTAGTACCCAACCCCAGATGAGAATGGTCAGCGTCAGATCAGCGTTTTGGCCCAGCTTGATGTTGCCGCCGAAACCGGGATACACCAGGACAAACACGACAGCCACCGGCCACCAGACCCGGCCGCGTGCCAGCAGCGCGATGCCCAAGGCTGATGCCAGGGCTAAGGCGAGGCTGACGATTTGCCGCACCCGATACGCTTGGGGAGGCGGCAGCAGCGCTTGCGGCGCCAACACGAAGGCACTGATCGGCGGATACAACGGGCCGCCGACGCATGGCTTCTCCAGCTCGGCGAGGTTTTCTGGCGTCCATTGCCGCTGACCCGCGACTATCAGAACCATGCCATCCAAAGGACTACTACTTGCCAACGGGGTGACGAAGGAAGCACGCCATTTCGTTTGGTCTGGATCGTCGCTTCCCATCAGCCAGCCCATGAGGTTGTTGGCATCGTGACCGGTTTCGTGTTTCTGGCGTTGGTCTTCGGGAATTTCGTCACTGATGGGATAATATGCCTGGGCCACCGACCATTGATAGGCGCGGTCGTACAGATGCCAAGCATGACCATCGACGACCATGCGCCCCATGATCCATTGGCCGCCGAAATCGATGAAGGTGTGGGCGCTGTTGCCGCTGGGCCGGCGCGAGTCGTTGAAGTGATGCCAGGCCGAATCCCCCGTCAGTCCCAAGGCGGCCAAAGCGACCAGCCACGCTAGGACATAGCGTGTCAGCCAATGGAAGGCGAAACGCAAAATCGCGTCGATCATGCGGATGGTTCTCCCGGCTGGGAGCCGGGGGTTTTGAAAGTTTGGGTCTCTCGACCCCGGCCAAAAGCCGGGACGTAATCTATTGGTGCTGGAAGATTATTATGCGCCAACACCCTTTGGTTGGCAAAGTGGCTTCGTTCTTGCAGCGCTGTTCGTGGCAGCCCGCTGATACCGTCGTGGCGGTGTCTGGCGGTCCGGACAGCATGGCCTTGCTGCGCGTGTTGCTCGAAGCGCGCAGCCAAGCAGCGGCTCCACGCCTGATCATCGCCCATGTGAATCACCAGCTGCGAGGGGCCGAGAGCGACGCCGACGAAGCATTTGTCGTGGGGCAATGTCAGCGCCTGCAAGCGGCTGGTTGGGGGAACCTGGAGTGTCGAAGCACGCGCGTCGATGCCCGCGCGGCAGCTCGGAAAGAACGCGCCAACCTGGAAAGCACGGCCCGCCGTCTGCGCTATGATTGGCTCGCGGGGCTGGCCCAGGAATGTCGGGCGCCCTGGGTCGCCACCGGCCACAGCGCCGACGACCAGGCCGAGACCGTCCTGCATCGACTCGTGCGCGGGGCGGGAATTCGCGGTCTGCGCGGCATCGCGGCGCGGCGCGTACTGGCGGCGGAAGTCAACGTCATTCGCCCGCTGTTGGCCGTGACCCGTGCCGAGGTGCTTGCGTATCTGCGCGATCGGGAGCAACCTTTTCGGGAAGATAGCTCTAACCGCGATCTCCATTTCACGCGCAACCGCATTCGGCAGGATCTGTTGCCGCTGTTGGCGGATCAGTATAATCCAGCGATCCGCGCCATCCTGTGCCGATTGGCTGTCCAAGCCGAGGAAACTTACGCCGGCCTGGAGGCCCGCGCTGCCGTCGTCTGGGCCGCCGCCGAGAAACCGCGCGTGGGGCAGGTGCTGATCTTCGATCTCCACCCGCTACGGACGCAGCCCCGTTATCTGATTCGAGAGATCTTTCGCTTGGTGTGGCAGCGCGAAGGGTGGCCGACGGCGGCGATGTCCTTCGCGCGTTGGGATGACTTGGCCGCTCTCGTCTTCGGTGAGCTGGCCGCTGTCGATTTGCCGCATGGCCTCCACGCCGAAACCCAGCGCCACGTTTTGCGACTACGCCAGCGCGCGGCAGAGCAGCCCAATTCATAGGCGAGTGCCTGTCCGTGCCGCCGCGATGAGCTTCTCCGCCGCGCAGTCGATTTCTTCTTCCGTGGTGAATCGGCCCACGCTAAGGCGGAGGGCGCCGCGGCCCAGGTGCATCGGTACGCCCATCGCCGTCAGCACCGGCGACAAGGTGAAGTGCCGCTGTTGGTCCCCTTCATGGCAGGCCGAGCCGGTTGAGGCGGCAATGTCGGGAACCGCCTTCAGCAAATCGATGCCGATTTGACCAGTGAAGTTGACATTCAACGTGTTCGGCAAGCGCCGTTCGGGATGGCCATTGAGAGTCACTCCTTCTTCCCCCAATCCTTCGCGCAGACGCTGCCAGAGTCGATCGCGCAACTGCCGCAACTGGTCTGTGGCGTGGGGCAAGGATTTACGGGCGATCTCACAAGCGGCTCCCAAGGCCACGATGTAGGGGACGTTCTCTGTCCCCGCCCGCCGGCCTGCTTCGTGCGACGCCCCATGAATCAATGGCTCCAACGTGACCCCCTGCCGCACATAGAGCACGCCGATGCCTTTGGGAGCGTACAGCTTGTGCCCCGCTACCGACAGCAAATCGACACCAAGTTCAGCCACATTCACTGTCACCTTGCCCATCGATTGGGCGGCGTCGGTGTGCAGCAACACCTCTCGTTCGCGGGCGATGGCGCCAATCTCTCGGATCGGTTGCAGCGTGCCGACCTCGTTATTGGCGTGCATGATGCTGATAAGCGTTGTTTGTCGGTCGATGGCCCGGCGCACGGCGTCGGGATCGACCAAACCGTGACGATCCACCGGCAGCACCGTCACTCGGCAGCCGAGCCGTTCGAGGAACTGGCACGGCTGCAACGTGGCCGGGTGTTCGATGGCGCTAGTGATGAGGTGCGCCCCGCGCGCCCACCGGCCAAAGAAGCCGCGCAGCTTGGCGAAGACGGTCCCCTTCAACGCTTGGTTATTGGCCTCGCTGCCGCCGCCGGTGAAGACGATTTCCTCCGACCGCGCCCCTAGCAATTCCGCCACTTGCCCGCGCGCCCCCTGCACTGCGTCATGGGTGGTCTGGCCATAGGCATGGCTGCTTGACGGATTGCCGAAATGGTCCCGCAAGTACGGCACCATCGCCTCGATCACGGCGGGATCCAGCGGCGTAGTGGCGTTGTAATCGAGATAGATCGGGTTCATGGAAAACATCCCAGAGGATGGGTACGGAATAAGGCGTAAACTTGGCGTCCGCGCTCACCAACGTCATCCCTTCGGCCATCGTTTGGGCAATGAGCATTCGGTCAAATGAATCACGATGATGATCGGCTAACCCCGCGACCGCCAGAACGTGCGGAGTGTCAATTGGCAAGAGCCTAATTTGATACGTCATGGTTCACTTGCTGACAAACACATCCAACGGATCACTGAGAACCAGTTTCTTATTGCCGATCTTGATCGCCAGCTCCCAGATGGATGCCACACTGAAGAACAACACATTCGCTGAATCAGCAAGGGCAGCTTGTGCCGCTGGACTCAGACTTGGACTTCCTTCGACTAGCCACAAGAAAGTATGCGTATCCAACAAAAGTTTCATTCCATGTATTCCTTGAATTCTTCGAGTGTTTCATCGAAGTCAGGAGCCATGTAAAGAATACTTCCCTTGCCCAGCCCCGGAGCCGGTCGCGGCGGATGGGTAGAACGTTCTCCGATCAATCTTGCTACTGGCTGTTGGTTCTCAATGATGACGATTTCCTCACCAGGACCCAGTTTGTTGATCAATTCCCTCAGTTTGGATTGGGTTTCTTCCACGGATAGGATTGCGGACATCGCTGGTCCTCCCTTGCAAGAAAAAAGGCGCACCCGCCATGAAAGCCTCAAGCTCTCCGCGGATGCGCCTCACAAGGAGAGGCTCCTATCGCCATAGGAGTCCAGTTCGGTTCCCAGGGTTTCGAGAATAGGCGGATGAGGCAGCGGATAATGGAACCTCTCCCACTTCTATTGAAATCATAGCACCCGCTGGTTGAGGGTGGGAAGCGAAATATGAGTTTTTTAAGTATGTTGGCGCCCAGATAACTGGGGCAAGTTGAAGAAGATAGAGATATGAAAATAAAAACCCCGCTGAACTTCCCTTAAAAGGTCGAACAGCGGGGCCGGAACAGAGAAGAGGCCGTATGAGATGATGGAGAATTTAACGACTTTGCAAACCATGTCAAGTGCAAAGTTAAAAAAATTGGTGTAAGGATTAGAGGAAGGGGGCTTGGCGGTGGTCAGGGGGCCGGAACCTTGGCCAGCTTCCAGGCGGACGAGAGCGACACTGCCCGGCATCACCGGCCCAAAGTGATCGTGGAGCAGCTGCTTTCAGCATCCTCACGCTCCGCCGCTCTAGGCCACTGCCCAGGTTTTCCAGAGCTTCGCCTGGTCGCCAGCGACTGCGATCAGCCTGTTGCGGCGCGGCTCGCACACCACCATCTCCACCACGTGCGGCCGAAGGTTCCGCCACAACCAATCCGCCAGCGGCCCCACCTCGATCACCAGATGCCGAGGCTTGGGTGACCGGTCGCCCCGCGACCGGCTTGGGGAGTTATGACGCCACGATATTCACCAGCTTCCCCGGCACGACGATGACTTTGCGGACTTGTTTGCCTTGCAGCTGGCTGCTGATTTTGTCATCGGCGAGGGCCAGGTCTTGCAAGGTTTGCTGGTCGATGCCGGCGGGGACGGTCAGCTTGCCGCGCAGCTTGCCGTTGATCTGCACTGGCACTTCGATTTCCTCGGCTTGGGTCAACTCAGGATCGAACGTCGGCCACGGCTCGTAGGCTAGGGTTTTGTCATGCCCCAGCGCGTGCCACAGCTCCTCGGCCAGGTGCGGCGCGAACGGGTTGAGTAGCAGCACAAAGGTTTCCAACACGCGCTTGGGTCGGACGTTTTGCCGGGTGAGGTGATTGGTGAATTCCATCATGGCGGCAATGGCGGTGTTGAAGGCCATGCTGTCCAGGTCTCCGGTAACTTTCTGGATGGTGCGGTGCAGCTGGCGCAGCGTTTCCCGATCCGGCTCCGTTTCTTGTACTGCTTCCGCCATCTGCATGTCATCGGCCCGCTCCTCGATGATCAACCGCCAAACACGGTTGAGGAAGCGGAATACCCCTTCAACGCCGCGCATGCTCCATGGCTTGGTCGCTTCGAGTGGCCCCATGAACATTTCATACAGGCGCATGCTGTCGGCGCCGTATTCCTCGACGACCTTGTCCGGGTTGATGACATTGCCGCGACTTTTGGACATCTTGTAGGCACGGGCATCGACACGGATTTTCGGGTTTTCGCTCAGAACGAAGGAATCCCCCTGTTTTTCAACCTGATCATCACTCAGTTTGACCCGCTCGTATTGTTCTTGCGTTTTCTTGTCACAGGCCGTATCGACATTCACCAACTCGGCGGATACCCAACCGGGGGACTCACGTCCCCCGCTCGCTCGGCGAAAGGCAGTGTACTCCATTTCCCCCAAAATCATCCCCTGATTGACCAGCTTCTGAAACGGCTCCGGCGTGTGGACGTGGCCGCGGTCGTACAGGACCTTGTGCCAAAAGCGGGCGTAGAGCAGGTGCAGCACGGCATGTTCGGCCCCGCCAACGTAGAGATCGACCGGCATCCAGTAGCGTTCCTTGGCCGGGTCACAAAAGGCCTGATCGTTCTTGGGGTCGAGATAACGCAGGTAATACCAGCACGAGCCGGCCCATTGCGGCATGGTGTTGGTTTCACGCCGATAGCGTTTGCCATTGCGTGTCACCCACAGCCAATCTTCCGCCTTACCCAAGGGGGGTTCCGGTTTACCGCTCGGCTTGTAATCTTCCAGCTCCGGCAAGCGCAGCGGCAGGTCGGCCAAGGTCAACGGCTCGATCACGCCGGTTGGCTCCCCCTGGTCATTGATTTCGTGCAGTAGCGGGAACGGCTCTCCCCAATAGCGTTGCCGGCTAAACAGCCAATCGCGCAGCTTGTAGTTGACCTTCTTGGCTCCCAGACCGCGCCCCTCCAGCCAGGTGGTGATCTGCTTCTTGAATTCCGCCGTCGGCAGGCCAGTAAATTCGCCGGAGTTGATGGCCGTCCCTTCTCCGGCAAAGGGGACCATAGTTTGACCATTCTCGGTATAGGCCAAAGCCATCTCCTCCTTGGTCGGTTCATAGCCGATAGGGGGTTGCACGACCGGAATGATCGGCAGGTTAAATTCCCTGGCGAATTCCCAGTCGCGCAGGTCATGCGCCGGCACCGCCATGATGGCTCCCGTTCCGTAACTGGCCAGCACATAGTCAGCGATCCAGATGGGAATTTTCTCGTTGTTCACTGGATTGACGGCATACGCTCCGGTGAAGACGCCGGTTTTCTTTTTGGCCAGCTCGGTGCGTTCCAAGTCGCTCTTGCGGGCGGCTTGTTCTTGATAGGCCTTCACCGCTTGTCGCTGTTCGGGCGTGGTGATGTCATCCACCAGCGAATGTTCGGGGGCGAGCACCATGTAGGTGGCGCCGAACAGGGTGTCGGGGCGGGTGGTGAAGACGCGGATGGTTGTTCGTGTTGGCTCGTCTGCGGCTCGCTCGCTAAACGAATCATTCAAAATAAAATCCACCTCGGCTCCTTCGCTGCGGCCGATCCAGTTGCGCTGCATCTCTTTGATGGCTTCGGACCATTGAACCAGGTTCAGATCGTTGAGCAGGCGCTCGGCGTAGGCGGTGATGCGCAGCATCCATTGGCGCAGCGGCATGCGCACGACGGGATGGCCGCCGCGCTCGGATTTACCATCGACCACTTCTTCATTGGCCAGCACGGTGCCCAAGGCGGGACACCAGTTGACGGGAATCTCCGCCTGATACGCCAGCCGCTTGCTGTCGCGGTAGGCGCGAACGGCGGCTTCGCCTTGGTCGGCGATGTCGGGGGGAATCGGCAGTTCGGCGATGGGTCGGCCTTTTTGCTGTTCGTCGTCGTACCAGGTGTCGTACAGCTCCAGGAAAATCCACTGCGTCCACTTCACGTAATTCGGATCGGTGGTGTCCACTTCGCGGTCCCAATCGTAGCTGAAGCCGAGCATCTTGATTTGTCGGCGGAAGGTGTCGATGTTGCGCTGCGTGGTGAGGCGCGGATGCGTGCCGGTCTCGATGGCGTATTGCTCGGCGGGGAGGCCAAACGCATCCCAGCCCATCGGGTGCAGCACGTTGAACCCTTTCATTCGGCGATAGCGGGCCAAAATATCGGTGGCGGTGTAGCCTTCCGGATGGCCGACGTGCAGCCCCGCCCCGCTCGGATAGGGGAACATGTCGAGAATGTAATACTTCGGCTGCTCCGATTGATCGGCAGCGCGGAAGGTTTGGTGTTCTTCCCAGAATCGTTGCCAACGTGGTTCAATCGCTTTCGGGTTGTACGTGGGCATGGTCGCCCTTTCTCCTATTAGTGCCAAATCCAAGTTCTCAAACGCGGAAAATAATTCCTGGCAAATTTCCCCCCTGCAGTGTAACCTAATCGTAGGTGTTCCACTCGTTGCCTTCAACCATTTGGGAAGGACCCAATGGATAAGACGAGGCCAAGGCACGCGAAAATCGGCCAACATTCAGACATTTCATCGGTTATACAGATGACCGCACAGGTTCCGACAGCACCTTTGTTTACCGGCCTTCGAGCATGATTCAGGGGGGGAGGCTCTCTCATGTCGCGGCGGATGGGATTTCTGGGGATCGGCATGGGGATCGCGCTGTGGCTGGCGCCGGGAGCTGAGGCGGCCACCGATGAGCAAATCCAGCGCGCTATCCAAAGAGGAGTCGAAGCTCTCAAGACGCGTCCCATAGGAGACAACGTCCGGGGGCATCATCAGCTTGGCGCGCAGGCCTTGAAAGGTTTGACGTTGCTGGAATGCGGCGTGGCCCCCACGGACCCGGCCATCGAACAAGCCGCCAAAGACGTGCGCGAAGCCAGCATCGAGCTGACGCACACTTACACCCTGGCCCTGAGTCTGCTGTTTCTCGACCGGCTGGGGGACCCGCGCGATGTGCCGTTGATTCAGTCCATGGGAGCCCGCTTGCTGGCGGGACAGAATCAAACAGGTGGTTGGACCTATTACTGCCCGCGCATTGAGGACAGCGAGGTGCGCCGGCTCACCAATGTCGTCCGGCAGCGGAACGAGCTAGTCGGCGCCCGCGAGCTGCCGCGCATTGCTCCCTACGATCCGCGCAAGCCGCCGGAACTCCCCGCTGAGATCAAGCGTCAGCTTCAGCTCATCAATCAACAACAAGCGGTTCGCAGGGCAGGGGGGCCAGGTGGTTTCATGGGGGGCGGCGACAACTCCAACACGCAGTTCGCCATTCTGGGGGTGTGGGTGGCCCGGCGGCATGGTCTGCCAGTCCATGATGCCTTGAATCGGCTCGACGCCCGCTTTCGCGGCAGCCAAAACGCCGATGGCGGCTGGAGTTACACGTCCATGTCATCGGGCATGGGTATCAACATGCCTTCGACCGCCGCCATGACCTGCGCTGGCTTGCTCGGCTTGGCCCTGCATCATGGCTCCGTCAATGAAGCGGTATTGCGCACCAATGCCACCCCCAACGCCACACCGGTCAAGCCGACCCGCGACCCATCCCAAGACCCCGCCGTTCGCGCTGGATTGATGGCACTGGCCACTACCATTGGCGATCCGGGGGATGCTGGCAACCTGCGCGGCCCGCGCCGCATGCGCCAGGGATACTATTTTCTCTGGTCGGTGGAACGGGTCGCCGTGGCGTACAGCTTGGACACCATCGGCAAAAAAGATTGGTACGCCTGGGGCGCGGACATTCTGGTGAGAGGGCAAAACCTGGACGGCACCTGGGACGGCGAATATGGCCCCGATATTGACACGCCATTTGCCTTGCTGTTTCTGCGACGTGTCAATCTGGCGCGGGACTTGACGGCTTCCCTCAAGGGGAAGGTGCAAGACCCCGGTGAGATCACCCTGAAGGCTGGCGGCGTCGGTGGGGCGGGCTTGCTGGGCAAGGGGTTGCAAGGCGGGATCGGCTTCGGCGACAGCGCGGGGAACGGTGGCCCGGCCGCCGGCCAATCCCTGGACGGCGAGATCGCCTATCTCCGCGATGAGCTGCTCAACGCCGACAACGCCGAACAGCCGCGCTTGCTGGACCAATTCAAGGACGGCAAAGGGAGTGTCTATACCCAAGCGCTGGCCGCCGCCATTCCCAAGATGCCTGCGGCAGGACGCGCGCCAGCCCGCCAAGCCTTGGCCGAGCGCCTCACGCGCATGACAGCTGACACGCTGCGGGCACAGCTCCGCGACGGCGACGAGGAGGTGCGCCGCGCCGCCGCCTTGGCTTGCGCTATGAAAGACGATGCCCGCCATGTCCCCGACCTGATCGCAGCCTTGAAAGACGATTCACCGATGGTTGTCTGGGCCGCCCGCATCGCCCTGAAGAACCTAACCGAGCAGGACTTCGGCCCTACCCCCAATGCCTCCCCCGCCGACCGCGCCCGCGCCCATGCCGCCTGGCAAGCCTGGTATGACAAGGCAGGGAAAAAGGAGTGATGAGCCGTTGCTCTATATCTGATGGTGGTTTATCCTGAGATTCATCGGTTCGTGCGCACCGCTGACTCTCGGTGTGAATCGATCTCGTACAAACTTGCATGGAGACACTGATGCGTCTAGTTCATCTCGGATTGTTGCTGGTGTTCGCATTAATGATGGGTTGGGCAGAATGGTCGAAACCGTTACGCGTGCTGGGGCAACAAGCTCCCGCTGGCGATCAGGCCAAATTACAAGGGAAATGGAAAGGGTGGGTCGTCAATGACAAAGGGGAAAACCCCGAACAAGGTCCCGTCCATCTGGAATTGACCGTTCAAGGAGACGAGATCAAGGCCAAGCAATTGAACCCTGGCGCCGATCCGAACCTGGGGGAAGGGACCTTCAAACTCGCTCTCATGGGTGACAAACGCCACATTGACGCAGTGCGCACCAGCACACCCGGCAAGGGGCAGACCTACGCCGGCATCTACCAAATCGACGGCGATACCTGGAAATGGTGTACCGGCACCCCCAAGCGACCGCGCCCCGAGGATTTTGCGACACGCAAAGGACAGTTTTTGCTGATTTTGAAACGACAGAAGTGAACGCGCCCACGCGGACAGCGAGGACTATTCCCCGCCGCGCCTACCGTGGGTAGTATTTCCAATGAGCTTCATCGTTTCAGGTGCAAGTTCGTGTGCGCGAACCGATGGGTCCGTGATATTCCGAGTGCCACGCGATGGAACAAGCTCCATTCGCCACGAATGAATTCTTTTTTAGCTCTGACCTCTAACCCTACCCATTCGGTTTGTCGGCGGCGATGATGAAGATGCCGCGCTGTGGTTTGAGGCTGGTCAGGCCGGCCAGGGAATCGCCGCGGGCGATGTGTACTTCCGTGACATCATAAGACCACTTCCAGCTCTGGACGCGCTGGAGCATGGTCATGAGATTTTCCAACGTGACGAAGTTGGCCACCAGCCGTCCGCCGGGTAGCAAGCGTTCCTGGACGAAATCGAGAATGGCCGGCAGCTGCGACGACGAGCCGCCGACGAACACCAAGCGCGGTCGGTCTTTTTCCTTGGCCAATGCTTCCGGCGCCGCGCCGCCGATGATGCGGATGTTGTAGGTATCGAACCGCTCCCGGTTCTGACGCAGGAAGCCGGCCCGGTTGGGGTCCCGTTCAACCGCGACCACCTCAATCTGGGGCCGGAGGATAGCCATCTCCACGGCCACCGTTCCCAAGCCGGCGCCGATGTCCCAGAAGGTTTCCGCCGCTCGCATCTGCACGGCAAGCTTGGCGAGCAGCACGGAACGCACTTCCTGGCGGGACATGATGTCTGGTCCTTCCTCAGGCCGGGCGAACACATCGTCGGGAATGCCGGGACAATGGGAGCGGTTCAACTCGATTTGCTCGATACTGAGCGGCGATTTCGTCCGCCGCATCACCAAATAATTCAAGGCCGTGAATTGGTGGTTGGTCAAGGTGCGCAGCTCAGGCCAGCGCGTGACCCGTTCCTGCGCGGTTCCCAGGTTTTCCCCCACGATGGCTTCGTAGTCGTTCAAGCCATGCGCCAGAAAAAAATGGGCGATGGTGGCGGGACTATCGCCGTTGAGCGTGAATAGCCCGATGCGCCGCTTGCCCAACAAGGGGAGCAGGGACGCCTTCACGCTCCGGCCGTGAATGCTGGCCAGGACCGCGTCTTGCCAGGGCACCCGCGCCCGCGCGAAGGCGAGCTGCATCGAGCTGACGGCCGGCTCGATACGCAGCTGCGTCGGTTCGAGCCGCGTCACCAACGATGTGCCGATGCCATAAAACAGCGGATCCCCCGACGCCAGCACCACGCAACTTTGATCGGGATGCCGCTTATTCAATGCCGCCACTAACTCGTTGAGGTTGTCCTTGATGACGAACTTCTCGGCCCTGCTCCATTGAAAGTCGGCCAGATGCCGTTCTCCCCCCGCCAGAAAATCCGCGTTGCCGATCCGCTCCACCTGTTCTTCTTTCAAGCTGGCCACTCCATCGGCGCCCACTCCCATCACGTCGATGTACTCTGCCATTCTAATGTCCTTTTCTCGAATTCCGAGTTGCCCCCCAACGAAGAGCCTATGGGGTTTTTTCGGCGAGCGGCGGCACGACTTGGATTCCCTTGGAGTTTCTTCAGTGACCCGTGCGACAACAGGCCGCGAATGAGGCGCTTGTGGAGCAAAGAGTGCCGCCCTTGGAATGCTTTCCGGGGCGATGCTGCTACCATATGGATAACCTTGGACAAAGGCCACGTTCTACTTGTTATTGGCAGCGAAATGGGTTGATTGCCACCGCCGCGCGGACCATGAGGGACGGTTTCTCCAAAGTCCTGGCACTTCTCGGTTGGCCGGCGTTCGTTTCGCTTTCCCGCTGCTACCCGATTCCCTAGAACAAACCAGCAAGATCGCTGACCCATGACTCCGTTTCATTCACCGGGGTGTCCCCTTGATTGTTGACTTGGTACAGACCATGACGCGGGATGGCGTTCGCCTGGACGGCGCTTTTCAGAGAGCGGAACGCGCCGCCTCCACTCCAAACATCGACGCTTGTTGTCTGGTGCATGGCACTGGGAGCAATTTTTACGGCTCGACCTTGTTGGCGGAGCTGGGGCAACGGCTGCTTTCATTGGGGGTCAGCGTGTTGCGCGTCAACACGCGCGGCCACGATGGCATCAGCATCGCCGCCACGGCACGCGGGGGCCAACGACTGGGGGCCGCCTACGAACGGGTGGCTGATTGTCGGCACGACTTGGCCGCCTGGTCCTCCTGGTTGGTCCAGCACGCCGGCCCGCGTCTGGGATGGATCGGCCACAGCTTGGGAGCGGTGAAGTGTCTCTACGCCTTGGTCCATGAAGCGGACCTGCCCGCCTCTGGCGTCGTTGCCTTGTCCCCACCTCGTTTGTCTTATGCCTGGTTTTGTCAATCGGAGAAAAGAGCTGTTTTTCTCGACGACTACAACCGGGCGCTCAGCCTGGTCCAGGCTGGCGAACCGGTCGTGCCGCTGGAAGTGTCATTTCCGTTGCCCATGATCATCACCGCCGTCGGCTACACGGAGAAATACGGTCCCGACGAGTCGTACAACTACCTGAGCTGGACCGAGCGCCTGGCTTGTCCCGCTTTGTTTCTCTTCGGCAGCCAGGAAGTCGAGAATCAGGTTCCCTTCCAGCACGCGCCGCAAGCCATTGCCGCCTTGGCGGAGCGCAACCAGCGGTTGCACGTCGAAACCATCGCCGGGGGAGATCACTTCTACACCGGCGTGCGCGAGCCAGCGCTGGAACGGATCACGACTTGGCTACGGCAAGTGATCTAACTCCAGCAATGCCGCTGTTGCGGGTTCGTCATCGTGCGTGGAGGCGACATGTCTCGCGGCAAGGACGGAAAGGAAGTCTTGCCGCATCGTTGCTTTTCATTGTTCCATTCTACTTCACCCCCCCATATCCCTCAAACAAGTGTTTGAAGTGGAATGAAACCGCTTCTCCATGCGGCGGCGGTGTTAATCGGTTATCGGGTCAACGAGAGAAAGAATGACTTGGAATCCAAAAAACAGGAATTTTAGTGTACAAATGTATTATATCAAGCACAGGACGAAGACATCAAGCGTGCGTTTTGCGCCCGGTGCGTGAACCGAGGAATCCCAAGCCCCGCAACGGACCTGTTCTTTCGTAGTTTGGGGGATTAACATGAGGGCATGAACGGTTCCGTTTCGTCAAATTCCCTGGATTTGTGCGGCAAGATAGCCCGTCTGGTCGAGGAGCGCGGCTGGAATCAGGAAGATTTCGCCCGCATCGCCCATATCAACCGGCACACCGCCCGAACCATCATGCAAGGCAATCATCGGCTGCGCAACGTGACCGTGAGCCGATGCGCCAAAGCGCTGGGGCTGCCGGTGATCGACTTGCGCACCCTACCGCTGGAACAGCTGCTGCCGCGGCTGCGCGACGGCGCGACATCTGACGAGGAGGTGTTGCGCCAACGGCTGGACCAGGCCACCCAACCCGAATTAATCAGTTGGCTGGAGCGCAATCCCGAACGGGCGGCGCGGCTCACCGACGAGGACATGGACGAGCTGTTCTCCTTGCAAGGGACAGGCGGGCCGCTGACACGCATGGGGGTCGAACATTTTGTCTCCCTCATCGAGCGCAAGCGCCGACTCATCGAAAAGGTCCATGCCGTCGCCAACACCGAATACATCGAATTGTTGGAGCAGATGGTGCAGCTGATGTACGAGAAGATTCAGCCCTACGCGGATCGGCAGTGACTATAAATAGTCATCATTTGTCTCACGTAGGGAGCGCGGGCGCGAAACGATGAATGAAACACCCAGAACGAACAGGTGAAATCGCGGCTCCCGTCTTTCGGCTGCGCACCCCATCGCTAGAATGGATGTGGCGCACGGGGCGGACAACCCCACGCCGGTACCCGCTTTTCCTTTCCCCAACGCGACGCATGGTTTTTGGTTCTTTCTTCGATCCTGAATCCGCCGATGAACATGGCTTGGTAGCTCTCGGCGGCGACTTGCGGCCGGAGCGGTTGTTGTACGCTTACCGGCGGGGGGTGTTTCCCTGGTATGATGAGGGGTATCCCATCTGCTGGTGGTCGCCGGACCCACGCGCCATCTTCGAGCTGGACGGCTTGCATGTCTCGCGCCGTTTGCGGCGCACGGTGTGTTCTGGACGATTCACCGTCACAATCAACCACGATTTCGCCGCCGTCATCCGCGGTTGCGCGGATCGGCCCGACAGCGGCACCTGGATCATGCCAGAGATGATCACCGCTTACGAACGCTTACACCATCTGGGACATGCGCATAGCGTTGAAGTTTGGCGCGCGTGCGAGCTGGTCGGCGGGCTGTACGGCGTGGCCGTCGGCGGGTTGTTCGCGGGGGAGTCGATGTTTTCGCGCCAGAGCGATGCGTCCAAGGTGGCTTTGGTTTTTCTGGTGGAACGGCTGCGGCAGCGCGGTTTTCAATTGTTCGACATCCAATTCCTGACGGCGCACACGGCCCGTTTGGGGGCGATTGAAATTCCCCGCGCGGACTATCTCCGCCGCCTGAAAAGCGCCCTACAATGTCCGGTGACGTTTATTTGACGCTTATACGCAGGGTGGCCGGGGCAGAGCGGAGTGATGCCCCGGCGCGAAGGTGCTAGGGCTTCACTGCATTCGGCCCCGGCCAACCCGTCGAGTGCGTTCGTGAAACGATCATCCTAAGATGAACCACCATACCCAGCAAATGCCCGCATTTTAAGCAATAGTCGCTTATGACGATGGCGGACGGCGGGAACGTCGGATAGGAGCTCGCGCCCGGCGGAACAAATATCGATGGCGCAACTCCTGAATTGAAGAGAAGGTACGGCAACGAATGCCGCCAAAAAAGCAGAGTTTTCCGCCACTGGCCCCAAATTTGCTCTATGCCCTATTGGCTGCAAAGCCAGGGGAAGCATAGAGCCGTCCGGTCCGAACTGGCCATGGGAGAGGTGGTACAACGGTCCGGTGCGGCTCTTATTTTTTGTCTGCTCTGTTCCATTCCTCCCTTCGATTTTGTCGGCGGTCGTGGTATCCTAAGTGGTTGTACGGTATTTGCCTGTTGTTACCGTTTAAGATGATCCCAGAAGCCCTGTGCAGGTAGGGGGACATCGTGAATGCCGCCGCTGTTCCGGTTTCATCGGTGGTCGCCGAGGAGCCAACCGCCGCCGAGCGTCTTAATTCGCCGCATCGCCTCGGTTCGCGCTGGTGGAATTACTTGAAAGCCATGTTCGGCTTGCCGTCGCAGAGGCGGTTGGCGTATGCCGCTTTGCAGGTGGATGCCATCCGCCATTGGGAGCGCGAAGCGAGCCGATTATCGGATGCCGATTTGAAATTGCGCGGCCAACATCTGCGGGGCCGGGCGCGCGGCGGCGAATCGCTCGACCGGCTCCTGCCCGAAGCTTTCGGCTTGGTCTCGGTGGCGGCGCAGCGCACCATCGGCTTGCGTCCCTTTGACGTGCAGCTGGCGGGGGGTGTCATCTTGCACCGCGGCGCCCTCGCCGAGCTGGCCACCGGCGAAGGGAAGACCCTCACCGCCTCCTTGCCCGCTTTCCTCAACGCCTTGCCCGGCAAAGGGGCCCACGTCACGACCGTCAACGACTATCTGGCACGTCGCGACGCCGAGTGGATGAAGCCGATTTACGAGGCCCTGGGTTTGACCGTCGGCGTCTTGCAGATGCAAATGAGCGATCAGGACCGCCATCAGGCCTATCGCCGCGACATCACCTATGGCACCGCCGCCGAGTTCGGCTTCGACTTCCTGCGCGACCGCCTCAAAGTCTCCAGTGACAAAAATCAGGCACTCCCTTTCTGGATGCCGTGGACCCACGCCGACAGCTTCACGCGCCCGCTTGATCCACGCGTTCAGCGCGAGCATTACTTCGCCATCGTGGACGAAGCGGATAGCATCTTCATCGACGAGGCGCGGACGCCGTTGATCATCAGCGCCGCCACGCGCCTGGCTTCGCCAGAAGAACAGGTGGTCTATCACTGGGCCAATGGCGTCGCCCAGCGGATGCAGCGCAATCTGCACTTCACCATCGATGAGAAAAAGGACAAGGTCGAGCTGACCGATGATGGCAAGCACTTGATCCGCTGGTCCAATCCGCCAGCAGGGCCACACTCGCACGCAATGGACAAGCTGCACGAGCACATCGAACGGGCCGTGCAAGCCAACCATCGCTATCGCCGCGATCAGCATTACATGGTCGAGAATAATAAGGTAGTGATCATCGACGAATACACGGGCCGGCGCATGCCCGACCGCCACTGGCGCGATGGCTTGCACCAAGCGGTCGAGGCCAAGGAAGGGGTGCCCATCACCAAGGCCGCTGACCACGCCGCCCAGATCACCTTTCAAAGTTACTTCAAGTTGTACCGCAAACTATCGGGCATGACCGGCACGGCCTGGCAAAATTTGTGGGAGATACGGCGCGTGTACAAAATTTGGGTGGTGCCCGTGCCAACCAATCGTCCCATCATCCGTCGGCAGCTGCCGGACCTCATTTATCCCACCGAGGATGCCAAGTTCGACGCCATCGTTGAGGACGTGCTGCGCCGCCGCGCCAAGGGGCAGCCGGTGTTGATCGGCACGCGCTCCGTGGACAAATCGGAGAAGTTGAGCGAGCGGTTCCGCCAAGCCGGCGTCGAACATAGCGTGCTCAACGCCCGGCAGCACGAAAAGGAAGCGGCCGTCGTGACCCAAGCTGGCCAGCCGGGACGGGTGACTATCGCCACCAACATGGCCGGTCGCGGTACTGACATCAAGCTGGGGGAGGGGGTCGCCGAGGCGGGGGGGCTGCACGTCTTGGGCACCGAGCGCCACGACGCCCGCCGCGTGGACCGCCAGTTGGCCGGGCGCTGCGGCCGTCAAGGAGACCCTGGCAGCTGTCAGTTTTTCCTGTCCCTGGAAGACGAATTGCTGGAAGGTCTCGGCCCGGAGCGCCAGGAAGCCTTGCGCCAGCTCGGCGCGCGCGGCAGCAACGTCGAATGGCAAAAGTATGCCAAACAATTCCTCCGCGCCCAGCGCCGCGTCGAGCGCCGCCATCGCCGCCAGCGCGTCGATCTGATGATCTACGAAAAACACCGGATGGAAGTCCTGAAGGACCTCGGCGCCGATCCCTACGTGGATTAGAGCGCCCTGAAGATGCCACCGAGCACGCAGAGCGAGTCAGTGCGGCGCTGGCTCGCGCTGCATGCTCCTATGATGTTCTTTCGTGCCAAGGCGGACCTCGCCGTTATTTCTCATACTCCCGCTACAATTCTTGCCACGCTTCCAACCCGTCGCGTGAACACCTCGATACTTCCTGCCCATGCCAGTTCCTCGCCGTCATAAGCCGGCGATTCCCGATAATGATGAGGAAGAGTATGATGCTACTTCCATCGCTCCATCTTTCCAAGAAAGGAACCTGACCCATGAGCAAGGGATTGCTTGTCCGGTTCGTGGTGGGGGTGACACTGATCACTACCCTGGGGGCCGTCCCGGCGAAGGCTGCCGAGACGGTGGATTACGCGGGTGTTGACGATCAAGCAGGATGCGCGGCGGAGGCGTGGGCGTCCCCCCCTGTCTGTCTGTTTCCCTGCGAGCATATGCCTTGTAAATTTTGGGTGACGGCAGAGTACCTGCTGTGGTGGGTGAAGGATGCCCCGCTGCCGGTGCCGTTGGTCACGACGGGGCCGCTCACCAGTACCGATCCCACTGCCCGGCCGGGCATCCTAGGAGAAGCGGGTACGCAAATTCTCATGGGGGGAGACAGCCAGAACATGGGTACCTTCTCCGGCGGCCGGTTCTTCGCGGGCTGGTGGCTGGACAATGCCCAGACGTGCGGCCTGGAAGGGGGGTACTTCTTCCTGGGACGGCGCACGGCGTCGCAGAGCATTGCCTCCCTGGGCGTCCCACCGTTGTCCATCCCTTTTTTCAATCCGATCACCAATCAGGAAGACACCACCGGCTTGGCGGTTCCCGTCGGTATCGGTTTCTCCGGCGTGGGCGTCCTGGAATCGTCCACCTTCTTGCAAGGGGCGGAGCTGAATGGCTTGGTCAACCTCAGCAAGCGTTGCCGTCTGGACCTAATCGGCGGCTTTCGCTACCTGAACTTGGATGAACGCTTGAGCTTCGTGACGGACAGCACCAATCGCCCGCCGCTGCCTCCCGATGTCTTCGTCACTAAAGACCGCTTCCGCACGGATAACGACTTCTACGGCGGTCAGCTGGGGCTACGAACTGGCTACCGTCATGGATGGTGGGACGTGTCTGGGTTGGTCAAGGTCGCTTTGGGCGGCGTCCAGCAGCGGACCAATATCCGAGGTATCTTGGTGACGAATGACTTCACCGACTTCGGCCCGGTGCAGGCGTTCCCTGCCGGCTACCTGGGACTGCCGACGAACAACGGCGTTCATAGCCGCAACCGCTTCGCCGTGGTGCCGGAAGTCAACCTGAACGTCGGCTGCGAACCCGTGGACGGCATCCGCTTCTTCGCGGGCTACACCTTCTTGTACATCAGCTCGGTGGCCCGTCCCGGCGACCAGATCGACCGCGTGATCAATCCTTCGCAAGGCCCTGGTTTCACCGGCATTCCCTCGACAGAGCTAGTTGGCCCCGCCCGTCCCACTTACTTGGGAGCTAGTAGCGGCTTCTGGGCGCAAGGTCTCAACTTCGGGTTGGAAGTGCGCTATTGAGAAAAGTGCATGGTTAGGGATTTATCGTTTCGCGCGCACTGCCAGCTTGCCGCGCGAAACGATTCATCCATCCGTCTTTCCGAAAAATCCTCTCTTCCTGATTGATCCGCCGCGCATTTCCTCTTACAATCCTACGCGCCTGGTCTTGGCCGCCAGAGGGGTGGTCGAGAACCAGGTGGAAGGTCGTTTTCCCCAAGGAGAAACTTTCATGCGTTTTTCGACCGTGCGTTCATTGGCCGGGTTGGCTGTCGCCGCCCTGTTGTTCACCTCCGCTTTTGCCGCCGATGACGGCTTCAAGCCGCTGTTCAATGGCAAGGACTTCACCGGCTTTGATTTCGTGATGAGCGGCAGCGCCGATCCCGCCAAGACTTGGTCGGTCAAGGATGGCGTCATCGACTGCACCGGCAAGCCTAACGGCTACATCGTCACCAAGGATTCGTACAGCAACTACGTGCTGCAAGTGGACATTCGCTATCCCGAACAAGCCGGCAATAGCGGCTTCCTGATCAACTGCACCGGCGATCCCAAGGTCTGGCCGACCTGCATCGAAGTGCAGGGACACTACAACAGCATCTGCGCCATCTTCCCCATCGGCGGCGCCAAAGGCCCCCGGCCCCCGGTGGATGAGGCCGCCCGCAAGAAGGCCATCAAGCCGCACAACGAATGGAATACCGTGGAAATTCGCGTTCAGAATGGCGCCATCACGTCCATGCTCAACGGCGTCAAAATTTGCGAGAGCGAGCCGTATGAACTGAAGAAAGGCCCCATCGGCTTCCAATCCGAAGGGGTGCCAGTCCAATTCCGTAACATGCGCATCAAGGAATTGAATTAGCAAATAATTTGATTAGGCGGGCGGGGGGCGTAAGCTTCCCGGTTCTTCCGAGTAACCGGGGGCCTGACGGCTCCCGCTCGCTGCTATCCTTTCTCTCCGGCTCCCCTGCGGGTCGCTCGCTAAACGGCGGCTTGCTATAATTCACATTTATGAATGGTACCTGGTCTCGACTCGACATCGGCGGCAAGCCGGCGGAGGTATATGATCCGCCGGGGGAGAGCAGGCCGCGTTTCGGCGTCTTGTATCTGCATGGCGCTGGCAAGGAAACGCTGCGGTATCGGCCCGCCTTCACGACGTTGTTCGATGAACTGCATCTGGGGTGCATCTGTCCAAAGGGACAGCGCTCATGGTGGACCGACCGCCTCTGCCCGGAATTTGATCCTCAGGTGACTGCCCAGCGCTATGTGCTGGACCAAGTCGTGCCGTTCTTCCGCGCGCGTTGGGGATTGGCGCCGCGCGGCATCGGCTTGCTTGGCATCGGCATGGGGGGGCAGGGGGCGTTGCGGCTGGCGTTTCAATATGCCGAGTTATTCCCGGTGGTGGCGGCCATCGCGCCGGCCATCGACTACCATGAACTTCATGGCCAGGGAACGCCGCTGGATCAAATGTACGACAGCAAGGAGCAATGCCGGCAAGATACCGCCACCCTGCACGTGCCCCCCCACAACTACCCGCCGCACATTTTCTTCTGCATCGACCCGGAAGACACGGCCTGGTATCGCGGCAACGACCGCCTGCACGAAAAGCTAACCGCCCTGGGGATTCCGCACGAATACGATGGCGCCACCAGCGCCGGCGGTCATTCCTGGAGTTACATCACCCACATGGCCGAGCGAGCCGTGCGCTTTTTGCACCAGGGGTTGGTGACGGAGAGCCGCAGGTTGTTGTGATAAAAGAATTATCCTGATGATTCATCGTTTCGCTCTGGTTTCCGGCAGCGTGCGCGAACCAATGAATCTGGAGACATCGAGGAGTATCCTTTGAAAGTTTCCCTGATGGTTACATGTCTGGGGGACGCCCTATTTCCGCAGGTCGGCGTGGCGACGGTGCGGCTGTTGCGGCGGCTGGGGGTCGAGGTCGATTTTCCCAAAGCTCAGACCTGCTGCGGCCAGCCCCATTTCAACAGCGGCTTCCACGCCGACGCCCGTGATCTGGCCCGGCACACCATCCAGGCGTTTGCTCATAGTCATTTGATAGTCACACCATCCGGCTCCTGCGCGGCGATGGTGAAGCTGGAATACCCGGCGCTATTTCACGACGACCTCATCTGGCACCCACGGGCCGAGGCGCTGGCCGAGCGCACGCACGAATTGTCCGATTTCCTGGTCAACGTGCTGCGCGTCGAGGACGTGGGGGCCAGGTTCGAGGGGACGGCGACGTATCACATGGCTTGTCACCTGCGCGGCTTGGGAGTGCAATCGGAGCCGGAACGCTTGCTACGAAATGTCAAAGGCTTGAACCTCGTGCCGCTGGAACGCTACGACGAATGCTGCGGCTTCGGCGGTTCGTTCGCGGTACGTTATCCCGGCATCAGCGGGGCCATGGTCACGGACAAGGCCGCGCTGATCGAAAAAAGTGGCGCCGATGTCGTGGTCGCCACCGATGCCGGCTGCCTCATGAACATCGCCGGCTGCCTGCGCCGCCGCGGCAGTAAGGTCCAGTTCATGCATCTGGCGGAAGTGTTGGAGAGGACGTAACGATAGTGACCTTCGAGACCAATCATGAATCCCTACGCACGCCACGAACATCATGATTTCCTCGGCGCCACCGAACAAGCGTTGGCTGATCCGCCGTTGCAGGCGGCGCTGGTGCGGCTCACCAACACCTTGATGAGCGCCAATCGGCGCGGCTATGCGGCCTTGGCCGATAGTGACAAGCTGCGCGACCACGCCAAGCGCGTCAAGGAGCACACGCTGTCGCACCTGGATCAATATCTGAAGGAGCTGGCCGATTCGGTGCGCCGCGTTGGGGGGCATGTCCATTGGGCCGCCGATGCCGCG
>JBKBIP010000032.1:0-5694 GCA_046297495.1 Gemmataceae bacterium
GTCCCACCGGGGGCGTCCGGCCGCGCACCAGTGCCATCAAGCCGTAGGTCTTGGCTGGACCGCGTGGAAAAGGTTGACGATTGGACGATTCCATTCCGGCATCATCTAACAATCCCAGCTCCTGCAAAGTTTCATCGGACGGTCGAGCCAAGCCCCCGTCCTTGCGAATCCGCCAAAAATGCACGGCCATTAACCATACCAGCATGATTGGCAGTACCATTACGTGCAACAAGTAAAAGCGCGTCAACGCCGGCTGGCCTACGTAGTCAGCGCCTAGAAGCAATTCCTTGCTCAATCCACCGGGGTCAAACCAATTAGTAATCCCCACGGCATCCGTTAGTTCTCGAGGAGACGCGGCGATATTCGCCCCTATGGTAGCCGCCCAATATGCTAACTGGTCCCAAGGTAATAGGTAGCCGGTGAAACTCAATCCCAGCGTGACCATTAGTAAACATAAACCGATTAGCCAGTTAAATTCGCGTGGTCGTTTATAACTGGCGGTGTAGAACACGCGCACGGCATGTAAGATCACCGTGATAACCATGATGTGCGCGCTCCAACGATGCAGATTTCGGATGAAGCGTCCCGTAGGTACCGTATAATGGATGTCCTTGATCGACTGGTAGGCAAGTTCCGTCGAGGGGGTGTAATAAATCATCAGCAGGACACCCGTGATCAACGCGATAAAAAAGCTGGCCAGAGCGGCGATGCCCAAGCCGAATGTGGTCGTGAAGCGCAGGCTGAATACGTGGACGCGCGTCGAATGAATGTGATACAGAAAATTAGTGAACACTTTCTGCATCTGGGCGCGATCCGACGTTGGCTTACCACTGCGAAAAATGGCGTCCCGCAGGTGCGGCCATAGATGACGCAGATTGCGCATGAACCAGTAGCTGGCCGGTGCGTCTTTCTCATGAGTAGGAGGTTCACCATCCAAAATTTGTTGATCCTGACTCATTCTTAACCTCCGATCCACGACCGCGCTTGTTGGTCTATCAACCCAGTGGATATTTGGTGCCCACCGGCACGGTGTTCGCCGTGTGTACCACTAATTGCCCATCAGGAGCCAAACTCAGCTCATACCAGGGTAATGAAGAAGGCGCTGGCCCTTGGGTTACCTTTCCATCGCGGCTAAAGTGGCTGCCATGACAGGGACATGAGTAGCCGTCCCCGGTCTGTGCCACGATGCAGCCTAAATGTGTACAGATGGCGGAGACTGCCCAAAAACCTTCGTCATCATGAACTAAAAATAGATTGTGTCCCGGTACCCGCACCGGCTCGCTACTGACAGGATAGTCGCCTGGAGTTCCGATTTTAATGGCTGTGGATTGCCCTGGCAGGACGCCTGGCTTGGGCATCCGCATTATCCCCACGGTGGCAAAGGTTAGCGCGCCTGCCGTGGTCCACCAAGCCGCTTGCGCCAGAAAATCGCGCCGCTCCTCGGAATTTTCTGGCTTATCGTGTTGTTCAACGGTCATCGCCAATTCTCCGAAAATGCGAATCGTTCCATGGTAATCGCTCCGGTCGGACAACGTAGGGCGCAGTTCGCGCAGCGAATGCACACGGTTTCATCCTTGATAATGGCCGAGTGCTCCGCCAAGTCGGCACCCGGTCCAAAGCTCATGTCCAATAATTGAGCTAACTCCGGCTCACCAGCGAGTTCATTCGCTCCAACCAGCTTCAGACAGTTGGTGGGACAGACATCGACACAACCACCGCAAAGAATGCATTTGTTGGCATCGAATATGGTGTTCACGCCACAATCGAGACAACGGCTGGCTTCGCATTGGGCCAAACTCTCGTCATAACCACGTTCAACTTGGGCGAGTGGCTTCGCCAAGCGTTCCTCGACGTTCAGAACCGGGATTGGGACGCGGCGTATTTTCTCGTAATCCAGCTCACGCCGATAACCGTCCATCACACGATGCAGCTCGGTTAATTCCGGGACAATGCTTCGACCTGTTAGATATTGATACACCGAGCGGGCCGCCTGCTTACCGCTGGCAATGGCATGAATCATCAGCTTGGTACCGTGCGCCAAGTCTCCCGCCACGAAGACGCCCGGCGCCGTGGTAGCCAATGTTGTTGGTTCTAATTGAATAATGCCCGGTGCCTTGAGCTGAATTCCGTTAGCATCGGGATCGATGAATGCTAAATCGGTGGCCTGCCCAACTGAAAGTATCACCGTGTCCGCCTCGATGGTTGTCCGAATAGTCTCATCGAAAACGGGGTTAAATCTCTTGTTCTCATCGAAGACGCGCAGTACCTTTTGAAATTCAACAGCAGTAACCTTGCCGGTGGTGTCTCGAATGATGCGAACGGGACCAAGGCTGTTGTGGCGGATGATTCCTTCTTCATCTCCTTCCGCCACTTCGATATCGTCGGCTGGCATTTCTTGCCGACTTTCCAGGCAGCACAGGTGGACTTGGCGGACGTCTGCTTGGCGAGCGGCTACTCGGGCCACGTCCATGAACGTTTGCCGCAGTACCGTCCGGGCCACATCGTAAGCGACGTTGCCACCGCCGATGACAACAATGCGTTGTCCTAGCCGCGGCGGTTGGCCGAGAGAAACGTCGCGCAAGAAATCAACACCACCCAACACGTCGGGACCATCCACGCCAGGTAAATTTAACTTGCGTGACCGCTTCGCTCCCACGGCGATTACCACCGCAGCATGTTCCCGGCGTAATTGTTCAAAGGTAATGTCCTTGCCAATCTCGATGGAACAGCGAATTTGCACTCCCAGGGCTTCGATGACGGCCACTTCGGCTCGGATCAACTCACGGGGGAGGCGGTACTCCGGGACGCCCAAGGCCAGCATCCCTGCTGGCACGGGTTCAGCTTCGTAGATAATCGCGGGGACTCCCATGAGTGCCAGATCATGACCGCAAGCCAACCCCGCCGGCCCTGCTCCGATGATGGCAACGGGCTGCCCTTCGGGACGCAGCCAATTCGGCGAATGAATGGCATCAAGCAGTCGGTGAATCTCCTCCAGCGCTTCGCAGACACCGGAACCAGCCTCTTTGACGTACTGGTCACGAAATGCCTCCACTCCCATTTCAGCTACCAGCTTTTCTGTTCCGTACCGTTCCGTGGCTACACGTTTGAGCGCCCGGATGGCAATGGGCTGATCGTAGTGGCCGCGCCGGCACGCTGTCTCGCAAGGTGCTCCGCAAATTCGACCGCAGATGCTGGCCAGCGGGTTCGGACCACGGGCGATCAGGTACGCACGTCGGTAGTCCCCTTCGGCAATCGCTCGGACGTAGCCGCGCGCATCCGTATGTACCGGGCAGGCGTCCTGACATGGAATCTGCCGCCGCCAATACTCCACATCGGGAATCGTGACGTGGTAGGCATGGTCAGGATTATTCACGGATTGGTTCATGCTGTCAGCGTTTGTCAAATCCATGCCATTGCTCCAGTCCGTGATTGATAGGCAATGTCCGTACTCCACCCATCAACTTTCGCGGCAATGCCATACCACTCACTCTTTACCCACCAGTTTTTTCTGGGATCGCGCGGCCGCGTCGATCAACTGCCGCAACCGCTGCCACGCCAATGGAAAGCCACGCCAAATCGGTCTCCCCGTGGAAAATTCCGTGGCCCAAGCTCGATACATATGTTTGTTCGCCTCCTCCCACTGATCGGCGACGGCGGCGACGACGGCCTCGGCCGCCGCAGCTTCCGCTTGCTTGGCATATTCCTCTACTCGTGTCAGCCATTGGACTGCCGCTTGCCAATCCTTTCGCTCTACTGGGTTAGTGACTTGGTCCGCCCTGATTTCCGCCCGCGTGGCCGTCCATCCTTTCAAATCCAAGCCGGTCTTGCCAAACGTCGTGTGCCAGTCGCACCCTGTCCATGTCCCCGTCGCTTCTTGGTATGCTTGGCGAATATCCTCAATACTGACTTCTTCCATGTCCTCTAATTCGGTGACTGCCTGATAGATGCGTTCCCGTCTCTGGAATCGTTCATCCACGGTTTCTATCGCCTGCGTGATCAACACAAGCAGGTACTCCATCGGACACGGACAGATGCTACTGTGCAGGAAGGCACAGGTCGAGCAAATCACTTGGCGGTTGTGGTCTAAATAGGGTTCCACGGAATCGCTTTGTACCGCATGGATGGAATCGATTAATTCCGGCAAATGAAGCTCCACGCCACAGTTCTTGCCCAGCGGCGTGCAAGGCGGACCACCGGGTGGTCGTTCGACACACCGACTGCACACTTGCTCACGAATCTCCTGCAAATATTCAGCAAGTTCCATATCGGTCATCATGTCGCACCTCTCATCCCAAACTCGATAGAGAATGAATTTTGCCACCAGGTAATGAGTCCTCTAGCACTTTCCATGCCGCGGATGCGTTTGATGAGGATTCATCCGTTCCAGCCAGATGTAAACGGTGTCTCGTCCTCGCCAACGAATTACTCCAAGCCACGCCCACTCTCCCAAAAACTGGGGAAGGACGGTCACGCGTCTGGAATTGTTACCGATAATGCACAGACTCTGTGCTAATTCGCACAGAGTCTTTTCCCTGTGCTACTGAATGCAATCGTGTTCAACGAGAAGTATCCGGAAATGTGACGAATCCATCGGCCTTGACCGTGAACAACCGTGCTCAGTTTTCATCTTGTTTCAGAACTCTTTGAAAATCGAGGAATCCCGCTATAATGGGAGTGGGTGAACCGAATGGTCACTTTGAAGAGGAGAAGGTACATGGATGCTCCGGTACGCGTCGGTGCCGTGAACTATCTGAACACCAAGCCGCTCATCCACGAGCTGGAGACGCTGGCGGCGAACATCGAATTGATCTTGGAAGTTCCGAGCAAGTTGGCTGACCTGCTGGCGGCGGGACAACTGGATGTCGGTCTGATTCCGGTCATTGAATACTTCCGCGCCGGCGGCTATCGCATCGTGCCCGACATCTCCATCGCTTCGCGTGGGCCGGTGCTGAGTGTGACACTGTTTAGCCGGAAGCCGTGGGCCGACATCCGCCGCGTGGCCCTCGATGACGGCTCGCGCACCAGCGCCGCCCTGGCCCAAGTGCTGTTGCGCAAGCGCTATGGCGTGAAGCCAGACGTGGTACCACTGCCGCTCGACGAAGCCGCCGAGGATGTGGACGCCGACGCCGTTCTGCTGATTGGCGACCGAGCCATGCGGGCCTGTCTGCCCGGCTTCGATTATGCCTTCGATCTGGGTCAGGAATGGCACGACTGGACGGGGCTGCCGTTCGTCTATGCGGTGTGGGCGGTGCGCGCGGGGGCCGAGTTGGGCACAGTGGCCGAGGCGCTGCACGAGGCGAAACGGCGTGGCTGCCGGCGCATCGGCCAGATCGCTCACCACGAAGCGCCGCGCCTGGGTCTGGACGCTGGTTTCTGCCGCCGTTATTTACAAAGTATCATCCACTTCGACCTCGGCCCCCGCGAAATCGCCGGCCTGCACCATTACTACATGCTGGCCTGCGAACTGGACCTGGCCCCCGCTGGCGTCCCGGTGCGGTTGTTGGAGCGGGAGAAGGAAGTAGTGGCGGGGTGAGGATGATCGTTGAAGATGGGAATTCATCAGTTCGCGCACGCTGGCGAGCGCGAACCGATCAATCTTCTTGTGTATGTTGAATAAAATCAGGCCGCATGGTTTGAGTTGACTGACTCTAATGGGAGGAAGGGACATATCATGTTATAATCACTCTGGTGATG
>JBKBIP010000032.1:5793-14021 GCA_046297495.1 Gemmataceae bacterium
GAATCAGCGGATCAATAATGCCCTCTCTATTTCAGGAGGTCCTTTCATGAATCAAATTCCCGCTGCCAAACCACCCACTGAGTACGTTCTCGATCCTGATGTCTATCCTCATGTGGACCATATAGAGACGGAGGACGATACGCCCGTGGATAATATCTATTCCGAACGGCAAATGCGGTTGTTGGTCGATCCGTTGTACAGTTCATGGCCAGGACCGGGCGACGGTCGGCCGTTTTTGGCGATGGCCAACGTGGGTTTGTTCTTCGGTCTGAGGATGGATCCGGTGGTTCCCGATGTCATGCTCAGCCTTGATGTGGTGCCAGATCAGGATATGACCAATAAAGAAAACCTGGCGTATTTTATTTGGGTTCTCGGTAAAGCCCCCGACGTCGTCATCGAAATTGTCTCCAACAAGAAAGGGGGTGAAGATGACACGAAACTGGCCATCTATGCGCGATTGGGGATCAGCTACTATATCATCTGGGACCCCCGAGAATTCCTTAAATCAGGCAAACTCCGGGTTTTCTGTCTCGAAGGACGCAGCTATCGCCCGCAGACGGAAACTTGGCTCACCGATGTTGGGCTGGGATTGACTACATGGACCGGCAACTTTGAAGGACTCCATCAACTCTGGCTTCGTTGGTGTGACAAGTCGGGAACGCTCTTGTTGACGGGAGAGGAACGCGCCGAACAGGAAAAACAACGCGCCGAACAGGAAAAACAACGCGCTGAACAGGAAAAACAACGCGCCGAACAGGAAAAACAACGCGCCGAGAAATTAGCCGAGAAGCTACGACAATTAGGCGTCGATCCGAATGCTTGAAACGGAGACCCAACCTTGAACACCACCATTCCCACTATTCTCGCCAAAGCCGTCGCTGGTCAGCGGTTGTCCTCCGATGAAGGGTTGATCTTGTTCGAGTGCCGGGATTTGATGGCGCTGGGGCGGGCGGCGGATGCGGTGTGTCGGCGGTTGCACCCGGAGCCGTACCGCACGTACAACATCGACCGCAACATCAACTACACCAACATCTGCGCCGCCGTCTGTGATTTTTGCGCCTTCTACCGCAAGAGCACCGACGCCGATGCCTACGTGCTGCCGCGTGAGGTGTTGTATCAGAAGATCGAGGAAACCATCGCCTTGGGGGGCGACCAGGTGCTCATGCAGGGGGGAATGCACCCGACGCTGAAATTGGAATGGTACGAGGATTTGCTGCGCGACCTGAAACAACGCTACCCACACGTCAATCTACACGCCTTCAGTCCGCCGGAAATCTGGCACTTCCACAAGATCAACAAGCTGCCCCTGCGTGAGGTGCTGCAACGGCTGAAGGATGCTGGGCTAGGAAGTTTGCCCGGTGGGGGCGGCGAAATCCTGGTGGACCGTGTACGCAAAGCCATGACTGTGAACAAGTGCCTCACCGATGAATGGCTGGAAGTGCATCGCGTCTGGCATCAACTCGGCGGCCGTTCGACCTGCACCATGATGTTTGGCCACATCGAAACCAACGCCGAGCGCATCGAACATCTGGAGCGGCTGCGGCAATTGCAGGACGAAACCGGCGGCTTCACGGCCTTCATCTGCTGGACGTTTCAGCCCGAGCACACTGATATGGCCGACGTGCCGGCGCGCGGCGCGTATGAATATCTCAAGACCCAGGCCATCGCCCGACTCTACCTCGATAACATTCCCAACATTCAATCCTCATGGGTGACGCAGGGACCGAAGATCGGCCAATTGGGGCTACTGTTCGGCGCCAACGACATGGGCAGCCTGATGATCGAGGAAAACGTCGTCGCCCAAGCCGGAACCGTCTATTATCTGTCGCTGGAGCAGATCAAGGACGCCATCCGTGAAGCGGGCTACGTTCCACGGCAACGCAATGTCTTCTATCAATACATCGATGCCGACCCGTTGGCGGTGGCAGGGTGAATGCTGATTGGGAATGTGAACGCATCGTTCCACGCGATAAAGAAGCCAACATGAAACGATAATCGGAACAACAACGTCTCACTGGTGATTGGGCCGATGTTCGGCGGGGCGCTGTTCATGCGTTAAATTGAGCGCGGTGTTGACCAACGCCACATGAGAGAACGCCTGTGGAAAGTTGCCAATCAAGCGCCGCGCCCTGGTGTCGTATTCCTCGGATAATAGGCCGACATCGTTACGGAGCGCGAGCAAGCGCTCGAACACCTGCTGGGCTTCGGCGCGCCGGCCTTGCAAGATCAGATTGTCGGCATACCAGAAGGTACATGCCAGGAATTTCCCCTCGTTGCCGGGCAGTCCATCCAGGCCGGGCTTGGGCGTGTAGCGCGACACGAAGCCGTCGCTCAGCAATTCATTTTCGATGGCTGCCACCATGCTGGCCACGCGCGGATCGGCGGCGGGCAAGAACCCCACGATGGGAATGAGCAACAAGCTGGCGTCCAACTCGGTGGCGCCGTAATACTGCGTGAAGGTATTGCGCTGGGGATCGAACGCTTTCTGGCAAATATCGTCGTGCATCGTTTGCCGCAGGGATTGCCAGTGTTCGATGGGACCTTCCAAGCCAAAACGCTGGGCCGATTTGATCATGCGATCCACCGCCACCCACGCCATGACCTTGGAATGCGTGAAATGCCGGCGCGGGCCGCGCACCTCCCAAATCCCTTCATCCGGTTGTGTCCACGCTTCCTCGACAAATTTCATCAGTTCCAGCCCCACCCCCCACGAGTCGGGATTGAGTTGCAAACCCATGCGGCGGGCAATGTGCATGGCGTCCAGCACCTCGCCGAAGACATCGAGTTGAAACTGCTTGTGGGCGGCATTGCCAATGCGCACCGGAGCCGAGTTTTCATAGCCCGGCAGCCAATCGAGTATCTCTTCGGTCAGCCGCCGTTCCCCGGCCAAGCCATACATAATGTTGATTTGCGACGGCTTGCCGGCGACCGCGCGGTGCAACCACTCGCGCCAGGACCCCGCTTCGTGGATGTAGCCGCTCATCATCAACGAATACAACGTGAACGAGGCGTCGCGCAGCCAGCAATAGCGATAGTCCCAGTTGCGGACTCCCCCCAATTCCTCTGGCAAGGACGTGGTGGCGGCGGCCACGATGCCCCCCGTTGGCGCGAAGGTGAGAGCCTTCAAGGTGATCAGCGACCGCAAGACGGCGTCCCGATATGGCCCCTGGTACGTGCAATGACTGGCCCAACGCCGCCACCAACGCTCGGTTTCGTAAATCGTCCGTTCGGCATCGAGGGGGGGCGGCGACGACTGGTGCGAGGCCTGCCAGGTCATCACGAACGGCAGCCGTTGCCCGGCCCGGACGGTGAACTCGGCCACGGTCGTCTCGTTATGGCCGACTACTGCGACCGGAGAACGGACCAGCAACATGTCGGGACCGGCAATGGCGCGGATGCCGTGCTCTGTGTGTGTCACCCAAGGAACGATGGAGCCATAGTCGCAACGAATGATCAGCTCCAAGCGCATCGGCACTTCCCCTTGGGTGCCAACGACTTGGCGGACCAGTTGCAATTCCTTGGTCCGTTCCGGCATGCAATCAATTACCGTCACGCAACCGGCATCGGTCACGAATTCGGTTTCCAAAATGAGGGTGTTGTCCCGATAGCGCCGGCGTACTTCCCGCGCTGGCACGGCGGGAGCGATCCGCCAACGCCCATGTTCGGGCCGCCCCAGCAAGGCCGCGAAACAGGCTGGCGAGTCGAAACGCGGAAAGCACAACCAATCAATCGACCCATCACGCCCCACCAGGGCCGCCGTTTGACAATCGCCGATCAGAGCATAGTCTTCGATGCGAGATGCCATCCAAAAGTCTCCCCGCCCGTGCCGCCAGGATCAAACACCTGGGGATATTATAAACCAAACGCCCGCTATGTGACACTTGGTCCCCCACCTCAAACCCGTGTAAAATGCCGTCTCATCCGAGTTGACACTCCCGCCAACGACCTCTACACTAACAATGTGAACGAAAGATTTACTTGTGCGCCTGTAGCTCAACTGGATAGAGCATCGGTCTACGGAACCGAAGGTTACAGGTTCGAATCCTGTCAGGCGTACTTGGTTGACTAGGAAGGAACACGGTTAGGTTGGGGGAATTGAGGGTGTTTTCCCCCACTCAAACCGTGTCCTTTTTTCTTTTCATTCCAGTGGGTACGTGTAGCTGGAACCGATTTTCACGCGCGTGACTTTGCCATCCTTGCCCATCTCAAACACCACCAGCTCGCCGTGCGGGCCGGAAAGGGGGCCGTCTTCGATGCGGAAGACGTGTTCTCGCACCGGCGTCAGCGTGGCCCGTCCGCCGAGCGGGTCTTGGTCGGTCGGGTTGATGAGCACGAGCTTGCCGTTGTGGAGGAGTACCTGGGTATCCCCCCAGGGAGTGCGAAATTTGCCGACATACTTCTGCCATTCTGGGCGCGGCTGGATGTCTTCGATGGGAGTGGTCGCCTTGCGTAGGGCTGGTCCCACCCATTGGAAGGCGCGATCCACGACGCTGTCCGGCATTCCTGGATAGGGCAAGCCATCGTCGGCGTTGAACAAGGCGATGACGGCGATCTTGTCCGTGGGTCGGCAGTAGAACGCGCTTTGATAACCTGCCACCCAGCCGCCATGCCCGACCAGGTCGCCGGCGTCGCGGTGGATGATGTGGAATCCCAACCCGCGCCCACTTTTCCAGTCCGGCATCAGCCAGTGGACGCGCTGCATCTCGCGCAAGGTACTCCCCTTCAAGATTTGCGCGCCGCCCGCGGGTCCGTCACGGAATTGCAAAGCGGCGAACTGGGCCAAATCTTCCACGTTCGAGGACAACGCACCGGCGGGATTGATTCCCCGCAAATCAGTGAACGGACGAATCGCTCGCGTGTTGTCCGGCAGGCGCCGGCCATAGCCGACTGCCAACCGGGAACGTAGCGATTGGGGCACCCCCACGGCACTGCTGGTCATGTCCAGCGGCGCCAAGATGTGTTGTTGAACGTACTCTTCGTAGGGCTTGCCGGACACGGCACTGACAATTTCCCCTGCCAGGGACAGGGCCAGATTGGAATATTTCCATTTTGTCTCTGGCGGATAGGGGGCCTCTTGGCTCGGCAGCTTATCGATCAGCTGCTGGCGCGTGGGGAATTGGTTGTCATTCCAATAGGGAAAATCTGACTCGCGCGGCAAGCCCGACGTGTGCGTCAGCAGATGGCGAATGGTGATCGCCGGCGCGTCGGCGTGGGGAATCTTGATCTGGAACCAGGGCAAATGCTTCGCGACCGGATCGTCGAGATGGAGCTTGCCCTGATCGCGCAGCTGCAGGATGGCGATGCTGGTGAAGAGCTTGGAAATCGAAGCGATGCGATACACCGTGCGCGGCGTGGCGGGGATTTTCTTCTCGACGTCGGCATAGCCATACCCCTTGGCCCAGATTAATTCCTGATCATGGACGATGCCGATGGACAATCCCGGCAGTTGCTTATATGCCAGTTGGCTTTCAATCCAGGCTTCCAAAATGCGGAGGGCCGACGCGACTTCCTCCTGTTCAGCCAACGCAACCCTCTTCTTGCTGGTGGACGTTCGCTCTTGCTCTTGGGCCAAGCCGATAGTACCATCCCCTGCCAACCAAACCCCAATGCTTAGCCATAAAGCGACGATGGTGCGCATGTCTGTTCTCCTTATGCATGACTGCATTTGCAACGGAAGACCTATTCCCTTGTACCGAATGGCGCTAAGTTTTGCTTGACAATTCTTGTAGGAAAGACGATATTTACTAACATGATAAACATAGTAATAAAATTGGGCGGGTTCGGTAAACTACGTCGTATCTGCTCAGGAGGATAGTCATGCGAAGCAGGGGAATCGTGCTCACGACCGTCGGCGTGCTTCTGGGGGTGGCGTTGCTATGGTGGGTGGCGACGCAATATGCGCAAGATAGCCAGTCCAGCGTCACTTTGCTGAATGTGTCTTACGATCCCACGCGGGAACTCTGGAAAGAGGTCAATCAAGCGTTCACGCGGCAATATGAGCAAGAAACGGGCGTGCGGCTTCGGATCAAGCAGTCACACGGCGGCTCCGGCAGCCAGGCGCGAGCGGTCATCGATGGCCTGGAGGCCGATGTCGTGACATTGGCTTTACACTCGGACACGGATGAGATTCGCAAGCGTGGCTTGCTGGCGGACGGCTGGGAAGGGCGGCTGCCGCACGATTCCTTGCCTTATTATTCCACCATTGTCTTCGTGGTCCGCCAAGGGAATCCCAAGGGGATCAAGGACTGGCCCGACCTGGTTCGGGGGGACGTGCGCATCATCACACCGAATCCGAAAACCTCCGGCAACGGCAAACTGACTTTCCTGGCAGCTTGGGGCTATGTGCGGCACAACGGCGGATCGGAACCAGAAGCCGAAGCCTTCGTGACCGACTTGTACCGGCGCGTGCCGGTGCTGGATACTGCTGCTCGCGCGGCCACCGTCACCTTCGCCAAGAAGCACATCGGCGACGTCCACCTGACCTGGGAAAACGAAGCCCACCTGGAGGTTGAGGAATCTAGGGGGAAATTGGAGATTGTCTATCCCTCGTCCAGCATCCGGGCCGAGCCGCCAGTCGCTTGGGTCGATGCCAACGTCGAACGCAAGGGAACGCACGCGGCGGCCGAGGCATATCTCCGCTTCTTGTACACCGACCAGGGACAAGAAATCATCGCCAAACACCATTACCGGCCGATCAACCCGGACGTGCTCGACAGACATGCCGACCGTTTGCGGCCGTTGCATTTGTTCCCCGTGACGCTCATGGCCGACAACTGGGAAGATGCGTTCCAGAAATTCTTCGGTCCAGGCGGGGTGTTTGACCGTATCTATCGCGCACGGGGACAGTAAGTGACTCCGCTACCATCAAGGAGATCCAGTGATGGCTACCGTAAGTCGCCGGATTCTGCCGGGGTTTTATCCTGGCCTGACCTTCGTGCTCGGCTATCTGAGCATCTTGGTACTCATCCCGTTGGTGGCTTGTTTTGTCAAGGCTTCGTCGCTGTCGTTCGCCGAATTCTGGTCGGCGGTGTGGACGGAACGCGCCAGGGCCGCCTACATGGTGACGTTCGGCACCTCACTGGCGGCGGCGGCTCTCGATAGTGTCTTGGGCTTGCTCGTAGCCTGGGTGCTGGTCCGTTACGACTTTCCGTTGAAGCGGTTCTTCGATGCCTTGGTTGATCTCCCTTTCGCCTTGCCGACGGCGGTGGCGGGCCTGGTGTATTCCAGCTTGTATGTGCCCAATGGCTGGTTCGGGCAATTCCTGGTGCCGTTGGGGATCGAGCTGGCGTACACGAAGGGAGCCATTGTCTGGGTGCTGACCTTCATCGGCCTGCCCTTCATCGTGCGGACGGTGCAGCCGGTCTTGGAGGAATTCGAGGCGGAGCAAGAGGAAGCGGCGGCCTCTTTGGGAGCGACGCGCTGGCAGACCTTCCGGCGCGTCATCTTCCCCGCCTTGGCGCCCGCCCTGGTCACCGGTTATGCCCTGGCCTTCGCTCGCTGTCTGGGGGAATACGGCTCCGTCGTGTTCGTGTCCGGCAACATGCCCTTGAAAACGGAAATCGCTCCGGTATTGATCGTGGCCCGCCTGGAAGAGTTCCAGTATGGCGAAGCCACGGCCATCGCCGTCGTGCTGCTGGCGATCTCGTTCGCCATGCTGATTGTCATTAACTGGCTGGAACGTTGGAGTCGTCGCCATGAAGGTTGAAATTCCATCTTTCGTCGAACCGCGGACAGCATTTCGTCGCGGCGGAAAATCATCGGAACCAGCGGGTGGTACTCGTGGAGCCGCCGATGACGGCGAGTCACCAGAGGCCTTCCGGTCCGCGCTCGCTCCGGTGCGGACCGTTTCCAAGGATCATTGGCTGGTGCGTTGGAGTCTGACCTTGGCCGCCATCAGCGTTTTGATGGTGTTGGTCGTGGTGCCGGTCGTGCATGTGTTTTATGAGGCGTTGTCCGAAGGAGTGGGAGTCTATTGGGACAACCTGTTCGCCGACGCCGACACGCGCCACGCCATCCTGTTGACACTGATCGTGGCCCCGACAGCGGTGGCGTGCAACGTGATTTTCGGGGTGGCGGCAGCCTGGGTCATCGCGCGGTTTCACTTTCCGGGCCGGACGTTGTTGACCTCGTTCATCGACCTCCCTTTCTCGGTATCCCCCGTGGTGGCGGGGTTGATCTTCGTGCTGATCTTCGGATTGCAAGGCTACCTTGGCCCGTGGTTGCGTGCC
>JBKBIP010000032.1:14120-40052 GCA_046297495.1 Gemmataceae bacterium
CATGACATTCAAATCATCTTCGCCCTGCCTGGCTTGATCCTGGTGACAACCTTCGTCACCTTGCCGTTCGTCGCCCGCGAATTGATTCCGGTCATGGAAGCGCTGGGTCCCGATGAGGAAATGGCCGCCCTGAGTCTGGGGGCCAATGCCTGGCAAATTTTCTGGCGCGTGACGCTGCCCAACATCCAATGGGGTTTGCTCTACGGTGTCATTCTGTGCAACGCCCGCGCCATGGGGGAGTTCGGGGCGGTGTATGTCGTCTCGGGCCGGATCACCGGCCAAACCGACACCATCCCGTTGCGCGTGGAAAAACTCTTTCAGGAATATAACACGCCGGGGGCTTTCGCGGTGGCATCGGTGTTGACGCTGCTGGCCCTGGCCACACTGGTCATCAAGGCGAGTTTGGAACGCAAAGGGGTGGTTGATACGGCGGACATGCCGGAGACCGCGACTCAGGGAGGTCCACGATGAGTATTGTGATCGAGAACGTCACGAAACGGTTCGGCAAGTTCACGGCCCTGGACAACGTGACTCTGGAAGTCCCCAATGGCCAGTTGGTGGCGCTGCTGGGGCCGTCCGGCTCTGGCAAGACGACGCTGCTCCGCATCATTGCCGGCTTGGAAGTCGCCGACTGCGGCGCGGTGCGCGTGCATGACGAAGACGTGACGTACCGTTCTGCCCGCGAACGCAACGTCGGCTTTGTCTTTCAACACTATGCCTTGTTCCGACATATGACGGTGTTCGAGAACATCGCTTTTTCCCTGCGGATTCGCCGCCGTTCCGAGACGGAGATTGGCGAGCGCGTGCGTGAGCTGCTGCATCTGATCCGCCTGGAGGGGATCGAAAACCGCTATCCCAACCAGTTGTCCGGCGGCCAACGGCAACGGATCGCGCTGGCCCGCGCGCTGGCCGCTCAGCCGCGGCTGCTACTTCTCGATGAACCGTTTGGTGCCCTCGATGCCAAAGTGCGGCAGGAATTGCGGCAATGGTTGCGCAAGCTGCACGATGACTTGCACGTGACTAGCCTATTCGTCACGCATGATCAGGAAGAAGCCTTCGCCGTCGCGGATCAAGTGGTGGTGATGAAGGGGGGACGGATCGAGCAGGTCGGCTCTCCCAGCGCGATTTTCGACCAGCCGGCCAACGCCTTCGTCATGGATTTCCTAGGGCATGTCAATGTCTTTCCCGGCCGGGTGCGCGGCGGGCGGGTCGTGCTGGGGGACATCGACTTCGCGGAGGCCGATCAACCCCATGCCGAGGGAAGCCTCGCCGCCCTCTACGTCCGTCCGCATGAGCTGGACTTGGCGGCGGCGCCGAACGGTGCTCCCAGTCTCAAGGCCAAAGTCCTCCATGTGAATCCCGCGGGGCCGCTGGCGCGGGTGCAGCTGCTGGCCGTCGATTTCGGCGTTCCGGTGCAAGTCGATGTCAGTCACGAGCGCCGCGCCGAGTTGAATTTGCAGGTCGGCGATACCGTGCATGTCGCGCCGCGCAAGGTGCGCGTCTATGTGCCAGAATATGTCATCTGAATCCGCGTGGAGGCGCGATCATGCCAAAGAACACCGACCGTCAACCCCAGGAAACGGGTTCTCAACCTGTTGATCCCGCTTGGGACCACATCCGTGATGCCCTGCGTGGGTTGCGCTATGGCGAGGTAACGGTGATTGTCCAAGATGGGTTGGTGATTCAAATTGAACGTACCGAGAAGAAACGTTTGCGCCCAGGTCAACGCCAGCGCTGAATACTGGCAGACGTAACCCCGAACCATTTGCCGACCCCATCGCGGGAGGCCATTCCATAAAAGGAGCGTCGCCGACCGAACAGGCTGGAGGCACGCAGGTTCAGGTAAGGACTACGGACATGCTTGCAGCCATGAAGCGGTGGATACCACACGTCGTACTACTGTGGTTTTTGACGGGGGGACTGTCGCTAGACGCGGTAGTCCAAGCTGGTGAAACATCCGAATCAGCGAAAGTCGCCGACCTGGAGCGCCGAGTCCAGGAATTGGAAGCCATCATTCGGCAATTGCAGACGGAACGCGCGGCGCCAGCCCCGCTGGTGGAACAGCCGGAAGTCATCATGCCCACGCCACCGAGGCCGGTCGCTGAGGAAAAGCCATCCCAGGCGGAAGCCGACAAGCCAGCGGAACCGATTAAACCGTCGAACCAAGCAGCGGAAGCGAAAGGCTACGAAGTCGGTTCCGACTTATCGATGAAGGCTTCCTGGCGAGATGGCTTCGTCGTCGAGACGCCGCACAGGGATTTCCGCCTCCATCTCGGCGGGCGTTTCCAAGCAGATATGGCCTTCTTTGCTCCAGACGCCAATTTGAAGAATGCGTTTCCCGACTTTTGGAAGGACGGCGCCGACTTCCGCCGGCTGCGCGTGCGGGCCGATGGCACCACCTGGGAAGTGTTTGATTTCGTGCTGGAAATCGAGTTTGCCCAAGGAGTGCAAGGGGACGAACGCCATCCCTTCCCTACCGATGTGTTTGTCGACTTCAAGTACATTCCTTTCTTCGGCAACCTCGCCGTCGGCCATTACAAGGAGCCGTTCAGCATGCAGGACTACGGCACGCCAGACAGCTTCGGCGTGTTCATGGAACGGGGGGTCGATGATGCCTTCACCCCCGACCGCAATTTGGGCATCATGTGGCATAATGCCTATTTCCAGGAAACCGTTGCCTTGGCCACGGGTATCTTTCGCGCCAATTCGGATAAGTTCAGCGGCAACGCCTTTGATTATGGGGATGGCGAATATGCTTGGACCAGCCGCGTCGTGTTCATGCCGTGGTACGTCAATGACGGACGCTGTTGGCTGCTGTTCGGTCCCGCTTATAGTCATCGCAGCCTCAAGCCGGATGATTTCGGACGGGGCAAAGACGGCATTAACCCGAGCCGTGCCCGCTTCGCCCTGCGCCCGCCGATCCGGGTCGATTCGCCGGTTATCGTGGACACCCGCGATCTGCAAGCGGATAACTACGACCTGTACAATTTCCAAGCGGCGTTAAACCTGGGATCCTTCATGCTCCAAAGCGAGTATTACAACGCTCAAGTCCACAACCTGCGTCGCGGCCTCATCGCGGACAGCCAACCGCGCCTGCTCAATCCGACTTTTGATGGCTTCTACGTCCAAGCATCGTACTTTTTGACGGGGGAGTATCACCCCTTGGATCGCAAGTGGGGTCGGCTGGCACGGGTGCGGCCCAATGAGAATTGGTTCTTCGTTCGCCGGGGGGACAAGGGCTGCTGGAACGGCTTCTGCCAGGGTTGGGGCGCCTGGGAGATCGCCGCTCGGTATGACTACGCCCGGCTAACTAGCCCGGCCCTAGGAGCTTTCCCCGGCGTCCCCGGCGTCCCCGGTTCCGCGGTGAAAGCCGTGACCACGGCAGGATACGAGCAAGACTTGACGCTAAGCATTAGTTGCTTTCTCAACCCACAGATGCGCATTCAGGCTAACTACGTCCATGCCTTTCGGGGCGTCGCCGATCCACTCGGACGCGGCGACGTGGACATCTTCGGCATGAGGGTGTGGTTCGACTTTTGAGCAGGTTCAGCTCTGAGCATGACCTAGTCATCGGAAAATTAGCAAGGAGCCACGGATGAATGGAATCTGGATGATATGGTATAGTGTCGTTCTGTGCGGCGGCGCTGATACCGCCAACCGTGACCACGCCGCGGCTCACCCCGCCTGCCAGATCGTGCAGTGCGTGCCGGAGTTGAGCACCACGATCAAGCCACGCGTCTATTTCGAGTGCGAGAGCAAGGAATACTGTTTGCCCCGGTGTCGTTTGCCTTGCTTTTGGCGCAAGCGAGAGGGCGTTGTGCCCGCGTCTGCGGACTGTCCCCCATGCGGCAAAGTGCGCGTCCGCAGAGTCCTGATCAAGAAAGTCGCCACGGAGGAATCCCCATCCTGGCGATGCGTGCCAAAGACCATTCGGGACATGCCTTGTGAGATACCGCCCCCCTGATACGTTTGGGGACGATCACCACCTCCCACCGGCGGGGTTGATCCCGGCAGGATCACCGCGCCGGTTTTTTTTTCGAACGTTTTTCCCTGCCGCAACATCGGAACAATCAATTCCATCCCATCCCCAAGTATGTCGTCCGGTCTTCCATTTGTCTCTTCTTGCCTTGAGTTTCCGCGGCAAAACTCCTCTAATGAAGAAAATGGCAGGGACGGCACATCCATTTCAGTCAATCACTTCATTTTGGGCGTCATTTGGGAGGTTTCCAATGCGCGTGTATCCTCTATACTGCACTGCATTCGCTCTGGGTTGCACGATGCTGCTTTCGGCACCAGCACGGGGAGATTTCCCCTCGATGTACCACCGACCGAGTTACCCATCCTATCCACGCCAGGTAGTGGGTCCGGCGCCCGTTTATCATGGCGGATGCAAAAGCGAGCGGAGTACAGTGAATCACCCGCCGTGTTCTTCTCGCTCCCCCATCGTGATTGTTTCCCCTTACCGAAGCCCCATGTACATGAGTCCGCATCATCACTGTCCGCCCCGCGCCTGGCAACCGGGAGACCCTACTCCTTTCCTCACGCACACGAACGAGTAGCCGCACCCGTGTTTTCCCCTTCACAGCACCGGCGACAACAAACGGCAGAAGTTCTCGATCAGCCGACCGGAGAAAGGACGTTGGCGGTACACGCTTGGCTCAATGAGAATGGCATCGTCAAGATCGCGCAGGAAGGCTTGCTCCAACTCAGCGACCGCCTCGGAGGAGTAGATCAGACAATTGACTTCAAAGTTGAGAAACATGCTGCGGTTGTCGAAGTTGGCGGTGCCGACCGACGCCCAATCGTCATCAACAAGAATCAGCTTGGAGTGCATCATCCCTTTGGTGTACTGATACACCTTGACACCGGCCCGCATCACTTCTTCCCAATAGTAGCGAGCGGCAAACAAGGGAATCCACTTATCGGGGCGATACAGCCCTAGAAAGCGCACGTCCACCCCCAGAGAGCCAGCCAGGCGCAGGGCATCCAGCAAACCGGTGTCGGGAACGAAATACGGCGACGCGATCCACACGCGCCGCCGCGCCCGCAGGATGGCCGCGAAGTAAATCTCGCGGATACTCTTGACCATTTGATCGGGGCCAGAGTGGATCACCTGCACGGGACAGCTCCCCACGTTATCCAGAGTAGGAAAGTATGCCGCGCTATTCAGCGTCTCCCCCGATGCGAAGTCCCAATCTTCGATGAACAGCCATTGCAAGGAAGAAACCGCTGGTCCTTCCAGTTTCAAGTGCGTGTCGCGCCAGAAGCCGTAGCGTGGATTCTTGCTGACATATTCCTCGCCGATGTTGAGGCCGCCCGTGAAGGCAACCCGGCCATCGACGACCAGGATTTTGCGATGATTGCGCAAATTGACTTGAAAGCGACGCCGCAAGGGGCTGAGCGGCAGAAAGGCGCTGCACTTCCCCCCTGCCGCCTGCAAAACGCGCAACAGGCGGCGATGCAAGCGGTGCGAGCCGATGGCGTCATAGACCAACCGGACTTCAATCCCTTCCTTGGCTTTTTGCACCAGGGCGTCCATGAACAACTGTCCGCTGTCATCCGGTTGAAAGATGAAGTATTCCAGGTGAATGTGGTGCTGGGCCGAGCGGATCGCCTCCAATTTGGCTGCGAACGCTGATTCCCCTTCATGGTAAAACGTCACGGCGTTGCCAGAATGCACCGGGAAGGCCTCGTAATGGTTCGCCAGCTCCGCGATGACATGCCAGGAACTATTCACTTCCACGGGCGGCGGCGCCTCATTGCTTAACTGTTTCGACGTGACGGCGTGACTGCGCTGGAAGTGCTGCTTGTGGCGGCGCTTGCGCGACAGCGGGCGATGCACGTTCTGATAGCCGAAAAACACGAACAACAATGGTCCCAGCAACGGCAACAACAGAACGAGCAAACACCAAGCCAGCGCGGACGTGGGTTCTTTCTTGAGCGTCAAGACCCAGCCAATAGTCACCACGACCAAGATGATGTCCAAAAAAGCACCAATCGCGGTGATTTCCCGCCAGTAATATTCTAACGTTTCCCAGCCGCTCAATGGATGGTCCCTCTGGTGTCAAGGTCAGGTAGTTGAGACGAAATACTTCCCCGTGCCTTAATAAGTTATTATATCGATGTCGTGCTGGAACCGGCGCCGCGCGGCAACAGATGCACCGATGATGCCTTGATCCAGGCGTGAACCACATCCCCCACTCGCAAGCCGAGTTCGTCGCAGGCCGGGCGCGTCACCAGGGCGGTGAGGGGGAAGCCGCCGTCCAGCGCGACGCGCACCAACGGTCCTTCTTGACTCAATCGTGTCACCCGTGCCGGCAAACGGTTGCGGACGGTGATGGCGACATCGGCCCCTTTGTGCAGGATCACTTCCTCGGCGCGGATGCACACGTACACATCGGGACCGTCTGCTTGCGGCGCCACGGCCAGCAACGTAGCCGTTCCCACGGCCACCGTGGCCAGTCCCTCGCGCACAGCCACAATCCGGCCTGGTTCGACCGTCTCCACGCCGACAATTCGTGCCACTTTCAAGTCAGCTGGCCGGCTGAATACCTCCCGCACGCTGCCAACCTGACGAATGTTTCCCCCTTCCAGCACCACCACTTGATCGGCCAAGGCCATCGCTTCCACGCGGTCATGAGTCACCAGCACGACGGGAACGTCACATTCGACGAGCAGGCAGCGCAGCTCATGGCGCAGCTGCTCGCGCAACACGCCATCGAGCGCGGACAAAGGCTCATCCAAGAGGAGTAAGCGCGGCTGGCGAATCAAGGCGCGGGCCAAGGCGATGCGCTGCTGTTGGCCGCCGGAGACCTGATGCGGGTAACGCTCCTCTAGCCCCCGCAAATCGAAGCGCGCCAGCATGTCCGTCACGCGCCGGCGGCGCTCGTGTTTCGACAATTCACTGACACCAAAACCGACGTTGCCGGCGACGGTCAGATGCGGGAACAGGGCGTACTCTTGAAACAGAAAACCGATGTCGCGCTGTTGCGGCGTGAGGCAAATTCCTTGCCCTGCGTCAAACCAAAGCGTCTCGCCATACTGAATCGTGCCGCGGTCGGGGCGTTCCAATCCTGCCAAACAGCGCAAGATCGTCGTCTTACCGCAACCAGATGGGCCAAACAGTACCGTGACGGAAAATTGCTCGATGGGATGGCGCAAGTCGGCTTGAATGACAGGTCCCCGACGAAATCGCTTCTCAAAGACGGCGACCAGCTCCCGACTCATAGCACGTTCCCTCGCCGTCCCAAAGTCTGCACCAGGCACAACACGACAAAGGCAAAGACCACCAACAGCAGCGCGGCGCGCCCCGCCGAGGCATAATCCAGCGCTTGCACATCGTCGTAAATGGCGATGGACAAGGTGCGGGTGACGCCGGGAATGTTACCGCCAATCATCAACACCACGCCGAACTCGCCGACACTGTGCGCGAAGGTCAACACCAATCCCGTCAAGATGCCGGGCCAACTGAGCGGCACGATCACTTGAATGAAGGTCCGCCAGCGCGACGCCCCCAAACACCAGGCCGCCTCCACATAGCGGCGCGGCACGGCGGCGAAGGCGGCGGCGAAGGGACGCACCGCGAACGGGAGGTTGAACAGGACCGAACCCAGCAAAATCCCGGCGAACGAGAACGGCAGCAAGCCCCCGGTCACTGCTTCATACGCCTTGCCCACGGGACCACGCGGGCCAATCGCCATCAGGATATAAAACCCCAACACCGTCGGCGGTAAGACCAGCGGCAAGCTGACGACAGCTTCGATGACCGACTTGCCGCGCCAGGAGGTAGTCGCCAACCAGTAGGCCAACGGCAAGCCGATGACCAACAGAATCACTGTTGTCCAAGTCGCCAAGCGTAGCGTGAGCCAAACGGCTGTTCCCTCCATGCTCATTCCCCCGGCAAGAGAAAGCCATATCGACCGAGAATTTCTCTCCCTTGCGGTCCCATCACAAAGGCGCGAAATTGTTCCGCTGCTTGGGGGTCTTGTGCCCAATTCAGAATCACGCTCCCCTGTTCCATTCTGGGATAGGTATCGAGTGGAACAATCCAATAGCGTCCTTTTTCTTTCATGGCCGGCGCCATGGCTAACGACAAGGCAATGATGCCGATGTCCGCGGCGCCGCTCTCGATATATTGTGCCGTTTGGGCGACGTTCTCCCCCAACACCAACCGCTCCTTGACCTGATCGTACAAACCTCGGCTTTGAAGAGCTGCCTGAGCGGCTCGGCCATAGGGCGCATGCCGGGGATTGGCGATGGCGACTTTGCGAGCGAACGGGTGGAGAATCGCGTCGATGCCGAGATGTTCCACATCGATAGGAGAGGTGCTGGGCACCCACACCACGATTTGTCCCACGGCATAGAGAAACTGGCTCGCGGGAACGGCCAAGCCTCTTTCCACGAGCTGTTGGGGATAAGCTATATCCGCCGAAAAATAGATGTCGTAGGGGGCCTGGTTCAAAAGCTGCGCGAAGAAATTGCCAGACGATCCATAAATTACCTGCACCTGAATATCGGTATGCTGATTCTCAAATTCCGCGATAAGTTCATCAAAGGCAAACTTGAGGTCCGCCGCTGCCGCGACGGTCACTTGGCGCGGCGCGGCGTTCGGCGACGAACCGCAACCCACGCTCAACAGAGCCAGCAAGGCGCTGATCCAATATGCTCGATTTGTCACGCGCACCTCTTCAGGCGATGTCCATTTTTGCCAAGGTAATCCATTGACCAGCAATGGCCGGATATGGATACTTCCACCTCTTGCGGATCATTGGCCGATCAACTCACCCTGGTACGTCGCCAGGCCGATGGCGTAATACTTGTGGATTTGATCGATACGGGCGCCATAATACATCTTATAGTGATCGCCGTCACGGAGCACTGCTTGCGAGGATGTAGAGGTGGAGTCGAATGGGCTGCATTGAGTTTGGGAACCAGCAAAATCGTTAGTTGTGGTTTATCCTACGGCGACTCAATGAGCCGAACAAGCGGCTCATGTGGATGAAATGCCGGCAGAGGGGTGGTATAGTGGGGAAATGGCTCGCCCGCTAAACATGGATTGCTGATCACCGATCACGGATCATTGCTTCCTGATCATAAAGGGTCCCCCTCATGTCTCGACAAGAGTCTGTCGCTGAGGAACGCTTCAATTTTCTCGGTCCTCCCGATGGGCCAGGGGAGTTGGGTTGGCTGGCGCATTTTCGCGTCTTGCGGTTGTTGGGCAAAGGGGGCATGGGGATCGTGTTCGCGGCGGAAGATCGCCATTTGCGCCGTTGCGTGGCCCTCAAAGTCTTGAAGCCGGCGCTGGCTTACGATTTCGTCGCCCGGCAGCGTTTCCTCCGCGAAGCCCAGGCGGCGGCGGCTTTGCGTCATGATCATGTCGTTACCATTTACCAAGTAGGCCAAGAGCACGATCTTCCTTACCTGGTCATGGAGTTGCTCGACGGCGAATCACTGAATTGGCGTTTGGAGCGCGAACCACGCCCGCCATTGGCGCTGGTGCTGCGCTGGGGACGGGAGATGGCCGAAGGACTGGCCGCCGCCCACGCCGTGGGGTTGATCCATCGGGACATCAAGCCGGCCAATATCTGGCTGGAAGCGCCGGCGGAGCGCGTGAAGATTCTCGATTTCGGACTGGCCCGTTCGTTGCAAGATGACACAAGACTAACGGAAAGCGGCATGGTCATCGGCACCCCCGCCTATATGCCGCCGGAGCAAGTGAGCGGTGCCGAGACGGATGGCCGTTCGGACCTGTTCAGCCTTGGTTGTCTGCTGTATCAGATGGCAGCGGGCCAGTTGCCGTTTCAGGGGAATAATACGCTCGCTTTCTTCTCGGCGCTGGCGGTGCAGGTGCCGAGGAACTTGCGGGAGTTGGATGCCACCATCCCGCCAGCGTTCGCGGAATTGGTGCAATCGTTGCTCGCCAAGCAACGCGAGGAGCGGCCCGCCTCGGCGCGAGAGGTCGCCGACCATCTGCGGACCATTGAACGGGACCTGGCGGGGAATGCGTCTGCTCACGAGCAAGAAGTCGCCGCTGTTGACATCCCTATGCTGACATCTTCCGGCCAAATGGCGATTCCGCCATCATCCGGCACGGAGCTTATCGAGCAGAAGCCACGCCGCTGGCGGCCCGTCCTGGCGGCGCTGGCTTTGGCGGCGGGGTTGCTCTCCCTCGCATGGTTGGTCGGGTTTGGCTTTCAGACCAACACGCCTTCCCCCCACCCGTTCGCTCCGGGCACGCCTTCCAGCCAACCAGCAGATCCGCCTCGGCTCACGGCGCTGGATCGTCTGCGACCGGAACAGATTCCCGCCGCCGAACGCTTTCCCTGGCAACCTCCAGAGTTGGTCGCTGTAATCGGCACCAATCGGGCAGCCCACTGGGACAAAGTCTGGCATGTCGCCCTCAGCCCGGATGGGAAGCTGGCAGCGGCCGCCAATGGCAACCTCGTGCATCTTTGGGACACCGCCACGGGACAACTCCACGCCATCTTGCATGGACACACCGACACCGTGCGTTTCGTTACGTTCGCTCCCGATGGGCAGACCGTCGCTTCCGGCAGCTTGGATGGCATCGTGAAAATTTGGGATAGTGCGACAGGCCAAGAAAAGGCTTCCTGGCAAAATACGCACCTCTCCCTGGATCCGGGAGCGTTTGGTTACGATGGTCGCATTTTGGTCGGTGGCGGCCTGGAAGGGAATATCCGCTTGTGGGACGCGCGCACGGGGCGAGAAGTCGTCACCTGGAAAGGACATGAGGTCCCCCTCTGGAGTTTGGCGCTGGCGAACGACGGCAAAACACTGGTCACGGCGGCCCGTGACAGCTCGGTCAAAGTGTGGGACGTGGGCACACGCCAGGAAAAAGCGTCTCTCAAGGGACACTCCGCCAAGGTGGATTTCCTGGTATTTTCACCGGACGGTGGCAATTTGGCCTCGCTGGCGCGGGGCAGCTGGACCAATCCCGGCGAGCTGAAACTGTGGGATGCCGGCAGTTGGAAGGAATTAGCGGCGTTTTCCGGAGAGGAAATTCATGTCAAATGCTTGGCCTTGTCGGCGAACGGTGTTCGGCTCCTCACCGATCGGAATAAAGACGTGCGGGTTTGGGACGGCCAGACACTCCGTCCGACGTCCACTCTTTCGGGACATACGGATGTGATTTATTCCGTGGCCGTGACCCCGGACGGCACGCTCGCCGCTTCCGGCAGCCTCGACGGCACCTTGCGCCTCTGGGACCTGGACAAGAAACAAGAGCGCCACGTTCTGGGGCAAGCGAGCGGCGCGATCCGCGATGCGGAATTCACGCCGGATGGCGCCGCGCTAGCCTTGGCCGGCGCGGACGGCGTCGCGCTGTGGCGCGCGAACAGCGGTACGACGGAGGCACTCTTCCCCAAGCCGCCGAGTGCCGCGCGCTCGGTCGCCGTCTCCTCGGATGGCAAGCTCTTGGTCGGCGTCGCGGCCGACGGCACGCCATGGCTCTGGGATGTGGATGCGGGCAAACGGCGGACGGACCTGAAACAAGGGCCTTTTCAAGTCACGTTATTTGCCCTGGCTCCCGATGGTCAAACGTTGGTGACGGCTGACAGTGCAATAGCGCATTTATGGGATTTGACCTCGGGGAAATGGCGCCGCGCCCTGCCCCCACACCCTGACCAGATCATCGCCTTGGCTTTCTCGCCGGATAGTCAGTATGTGGCGACCGGCTGCCGGGATGGCGGGGTCCGCCTGTTCGCATCGAACACCGGTCAGGAACAGGGCCGATTGCTGGGCCACAAGACTTATATCAAGTCCGTGGCATTTCTCCACGATGACCGGACCTTGGCGATTGGCAGTCTCGACCGCACGGTCCGGCTATGGGATTATCGCGCCCGCCGGCAACACCGGACACTGGAAGGACACCACGGCGAGGTAATCGGCGTGGCTGCCGCTCCCAACGGTCAGCTTCTCGCCTCCACCTCAACCAACGGCGACATCATCCTGTGGGACCTATCCAGCGGCGAGAAGCTGCGCCACTGGCAAATGCCGGGCAGTGTCCCCCGCCTGTGCTTCTCCCCCGACAGTCGTTATCTAGCCACCGTCAACGGCAACGGCACGGTGAATCTGCTGCGGCTGACGGAAGCACCAGCCGGCGGCGGGAGATGAGAAACCTGATCAATCGATTCAAGCAATGAGGCACCTCTTGAGCTCACGTAAACTCCGTCCCCGTCAGCTTCAGAAACGCTTCGTGAAAGTTGAATTCGCGTGTTTGCAGGCTGGCCACGGCGCCAGCTTCGACATGATGGGCTAAGGTGTGGCGGTGTTCGGCCAAATCGAGGTTCAGCATCAGACGTTGGTTGTCGTGCAGCACGACATCGACAAGCCGTTCGCTGTGTTGTTGCCGAAGTGACAGCGGCGTATCCAGAGCGACCAATTCCCCCTTACACAAGATCGCCACCCGGTCGCAGATTTCCTCCACTTCGCGCATGTTGTGCGTGGTGAGCAATACCGTGACGCCATCGGCCACCAGCTCACGCAGCGTGCGCCGCACCACATCGGCGGAATGGATGTCCAGGTTGGCGGTCGGCTCATCCAGATAGAGCAGCCGTGGGCGGTGCAGCAAGGCACGCGCCAACAGCAGCTTGCGGCGCATGCCCAGGGAATAGGCCGACACCGGCAGATCGGCGGCATCGGTCAATTCCACTAATGCCAGGCAGTCGTCAATGCGTTCGTCGGCAACCCGATATAGTCCGGCGAAGAATTGCAAATTGCGCCGGCCGGTGAATTCCTCGAAGTGGTTTTCGCGGTCGGGGACGTAGCCAAACAACGGCTTGACCAACGCCCAATCGCGGACAATGTCATGCCCCAGCACCAGCGCCTGCCCGCCGCTGGGTTGGCGCTGGCCGATGAGCACGCGCAACGTCGTGCTCTTGCCCGCCCCGTTCGGTCCCAACAGGCCGAACAATTCGCCACCCCGCAGCTCCAGATTCAGGTTGTGAACCGCCACGAAGGAGCCGTAACAGATCGTCAGGTCCTTCAACTGAATGACCGGCTCCCCCGGCATGGCTGATTCCTCTCGCGAATCAATGCATCAAAGAAGTGAATCTCCCTCACGGCCGGCTCATGCCGACGAAGCTGCCGTCATTCTCGCGGGACAAGGCCCAGAGGAAGGCGCCCAGATCGGGGCTTTCGTAGTAGAAGCCGATGCTGTGGATACGCACCCGCTGTTGACCGGGAATGGAGCGATTCCAGTTATTCAGCAGTGTTTGCCGAACGTATTGCGACATGACGGCGACACGCTGATTCTCCGTCAGGGTGCGGGCCTGTTCGGGTGTCAGCCCTTCCCCCATGCTGGGCAAGCCATCCGAGAAGAAATAGACCGTGTCCATTCCTTTGGCGCGAAAGCGAAAGGCAGCGTCCATGGCGGCATAAATGTTGGTGTGGCCAACCGGCTTGGTCGCCAACAAGGCTTTGAACACCTGATCCGGGCTAATTTGCGGATCGAAGTCAAACCAATCATTTTCTTGTCCCAGAAGAAACGTCGCTTTGCTGGAAAAAATGATGACTTGATATTTCTCCAAGTCGGGCAGGCTGCGCATGACCTTGGCCACCGTGTCGCACACGCCTTCCCATTTGCCGGGAGCGGGGGTGTTGTAGTCCAACATCCCCATGCTGCCGGAAATATCGATGATAAACACCACGCGCCGGCCCGTCAGCACTACGCCCGCGAAACGATTGTCGGCGGCTTGGCGAGCGCGGTTGACCACTTCCATGAGGAACTTCTTGTCCCCCTCTAATTCGCTGATGCGGCGGCGGGCTTCGACCAGGTCCCGGGCGCGGTCCATCACCTGCTTGGCCACGGTATCCTTGCTCGTTTCCAAGTTTTGCAAGTTTTTGAGGGTCTCATCGAGCTGCTTACGTGACAGTAGCAATTCACTTTCCAAGGTCAAGCCGCGTGCCTCGGCGGCGGCCAGCTTGTCGCGGTACAACTTGGCCTCGGCTTGCAAGCCAGGAATCATACCCGCCATGCGTTTAAGCTGCAGGTTCTGGGCTTCCGTGTCACGGATGCGCCGGGCTAAGTCGTCGGCGGCTTGGGCGGCAGCCGTGAATTGCGTGTCCTTCTGTTTCAGCAAGTCTTCCAGGCTGGTGAGGCGTTTTTCCGCGTTCTGTTTGGCTGTGGTCGCGTCCGTCAGTTGCGTGTCGCGCTCGGCCAACAACAGATCTAAGGCGTTTTTCTGTTTCTGCAGATCGTTCAAACTACGATTCATGCTGGCCAGTTGCGCGTCGCTGGTCGCCTTCTGTTTGCGCACGTCGGCCAACGCGCGTGTTAAGAGGGTCAATTCGGCGTCCACGTTCGCCTTCTGCTGGGTCACCTCGTCGAGCCGGCGCGTCAACTGGGTCAATTGGCCACGCGCGGATTGCAAGTCCTTGTCCAGGTTCTCCCGTTCGATGGCCAAGTTGTCGCGGTGCGCCGCCAACACGGCGGCCCATTGCCCCGTCGTCTCCAATTCGTGCGTGGTGCTGGCAAGCAATTCACGCGTGGTCTGTAAACTTTGTTGAGAGATGAGCAATTGTTTTTCGACATCCTGCAATTGGATGCTGACCTGCCCCGCCTTGACCAGGCGCTCCTTGGCTTCGCGGAAGTTCAGCAGCCATAACAGAATGACACAACCGAGGGCGCAGCAGAGAACGTCCACCATGGACAGATTGAAAATGGTGGGAATGCGATGGCGAGTGCGCATGGGTCATTCCTTTATTGACAATCCAGAACAAAACAAGCGCTCGCCGCTGGCTCGCCCGCTAAACGAGCCTCAAAACCCCGCTCCCAAGATGCGGATGGTGTCGGCGGGAGCGACGCGAACATCGGCCTTGGGGCCGCGGCGGAATAGGGGGACGGCGACATCAAAATGACCAACGGGCACTTTGCCGGCGTGCAAGTCGCCAGCCAAGGCATGGGCGGCACTGGCCACGGCAAGGGGAGACAGGATGGCCACCTGGGTGCGTTGGCCGACATGATCATGAATCGCCGCCACCAAGCCTGGCAACCGGCTCGCCGCGGAGGTCAGCAATACCTGTTCCGGAGGTTCATCGGCCAAGCTGGCCAAGACTGTACGCAGGCGCTCCAGTGCCAAGCGGACCAGCGGCGCGCACATCCCCTCCAAATCCTCGGGGCGCAGTAGCATATTTTGATACCAATTGCCCGTCTGAATCACCACTTCACTGACCTGTCCCTGCCGGCAGCCGCGCATTACCTGATCCAACTGATCATATAACATCTGCTCGGCGGCGCCGGATTCACGCGGATCACGGCGGCTGTGCCGGATGCAGCGATCCGCGATGCCATTCAGCAGGCGATCTTTCCAGACGCGCAAGCCGATTTGCGGCGCGAACTGCTCGGCTTGCGCTTGCACGCGCTGGTTGTCGGCCAACAAGGCGGTACAGGTCAAGGCATGGTCATCGACATCCACGATTAGAACCGGCCCGGACCAGCTGCGTTCCGCCAAGCTGGTTAAGGCGGCAGCCAGCGGCACCGTTAATGAGCCAAGCATCGGTAATTTGGCCTTGGACGCCAGGTGATGCACCTCGGCGGCTTGGGGTCGGCTCAGATAGGGAGGCAGGGCCAGCACCACGCTTTGGGCCTCGGCACGCACCGGCTGGAGCTGGTCGAATACCAACTGGAGCGCCTTGGCGGCGCTCAGCCGATGTCGGCCCGCGACCCACTCGCGCGGCTGCCCCAAGTATGACAGATAGTTGCCACATGCCAGATGCGGCAGCCGTCGGGTCAGCGCCACCCCCGCCCGACCCACTTCGGGGCGTTTTCCTTCCAAACTCACCACCAGGGGCAGGTCTTCCGCCGTGTCGTGCAGAGGCAACGCACGCGGCGGACAAGCTGCCGGGCCGCTCACCGCGCGGACCCGTGTGGCGTTCAGATCAATGCCAGCCAGTGTCATGATGCCCCTCGCCTGGTGATGAATGGTGCTCGTTTTCGAATCGCACTCCAAACCCTAATAACTCATATCAATCCTAGTGGGTAATTTGGCGAATGCAAATTTTCAACACGTTTCTTCGCGCTATTCCTTACCGCTTTAACCCCGCGAATCGTCAACGCCCACCGGCTCGGGGTCGTACAAACGATTGACCAAATGCTCCAAGCAATACTGCTGGCAATCGATGACCAAGGCTTCCTCATCGCGCTGGACCATGTGGACCAGGAACATCAAAAACAAGCTCAGCAACAAGGCAATCAAGGTACAATCGAAGGCCACGTTCAAATGCCGGGTCGCTTCGGAGATGAATTCGGCAGTTTCGGCGTCGGTCTTGCCGGCCATGCTCAAACTACCGGCCAAGCCGCGCACCGTCCCCAGGAAGCCCAGCGCCGGAATGGCCCACGCCAGGTAATGCACTGTAGACATACTGGAAACTAAGCGGCCCTGATCGACCTCAGCCTGGGTTCGCACGGTCTCGCTGGCATCCTGGCTCGACCGGCTGGCGGCGTACTTGCCCAGAGCTAAGCGGATCATGTTCGAGAGGATGTACGGCCCCTTGCCGTGGGTGATCTGCTCCAGTCGGCGCAGGAGCGGGCGCGCATCTTCCGGCAAAATCCGCATCCCTTCTTCTGTCGGCAACAGACCGAGTTGAAAAGCGCCGCGCTGGCGGCGCACTTCCAAATACCGCCCCAGCAGGATGAAGCCGGCCCAAGTGAAGCAGCAGTAGCACGCGATTTGCTCTGGGCCTAGCAACAACCGGCTGATCCGTTCTGGTGTCCAATTGGCCCATTGGCTGCCCCCGGAACTTTGCGCCTCTGACCATTGCCAAAGCGGAATCGTGATGGCGCAAACCAGCGCGATGGCTAACACTAACAGTGGCCATTCGCGCGTTTCACGCTGCGTGGAAGTTATTGCCATGCCGTCTCGCGCCCACAAGGATATGGAATTCCCCAATTGGACAAATCCGCCGGAAGGGAGCGAATCACTTCCGACAGCCTATCATGTTATCTTGTACGTTGCCAACGGCCCAATAGGTATTTCGACGCGGAGACGAAAATCTTGAACGCCAGGGAGCTTTGCCACGGAAGAGGAAGACTGGGCCTGTCCACCACTCATTGTTCTCCCGTCATTTTGCGGCGTTCTTCCAGCGACAAGTTTCTATATAGTTTGTCGTTGGCTGCCAATCCCTGCTATGTCGTTTCGCGCTGCTTGTCGAGACAGGGGGGTGGACATGTTATTTCCGTTCCGAGGCCGCCGCCTGGGAACGACAAACCGTGTAATCAACCCCCGCTGCCGATGAGCGAGCCGCACTCCTAAAACCACGGCGGCATCTCCCCAGCGGGTGGCAGTTTGACGACACTTAAGCTGCTAATCTGCGGATGTCCTTGTACTTCCTGGAGGGCCTCCTCCGGCGGCATGTTGTCGAGATTGAGCACGGCGATGGCTTCACCACCAGGAAGTTGTCGGCCCACGGTCATTTGAGCGATGTTGACCCGATGTTTGCCGAAGATGGTACCGATGAAGCCGATCAACCCCGGTACGTCGCGGTGGGTGAACAGTAGCATGATGCCATCGAGAAAGGCATCCATCTGATATTGTCCCAGCTGCACCAGGCGGAGAAATTGATTGCCGAACAGGGTGCCGGAGGCGATGTACGATTTCTTTTCGGTATCCACTTCGGTACGGATTAGCGTGCTGAAGTCCCCTTTACGGGGAGCGATTTCCTCGACGATCTCGATGCCCCGTTCGCGGGCCAGCAGCTCGGCGTTGACGATGTTGACATTCTGCGCTAAGCGATATTCCAGCAGCCCCGCCGTGAATGCCGCCGTCACCAACTTGGTGCTGCGCCGCGCGACCTCGCCGCGATAGCTCAGAACGGCCCGACGGATCGTCCCCTGGCACATCTGCGCGTGTAACAAACCGAGTCGGCGGGCCAAATCCACATACAGCCGCAGTTCCTCCAGCTCGGTGCGATCCACGGCGGCCATGTTGACGGCGAATTGCACGATCCCTTTGAGCAAATAATCGGACATCAACTGGGCGGCCTCGCGGGCCACGCTGACTTGCGCTTCCACGGTGGAGGCCCCTAGGTGTGGCGTGACCACGACATTGGGAAGCTGCAACAGCGGATGGTCGGCGGGGGGCGGTTCCTCGACGAAGACATCCAGCGCGGCTCCGGCGATATGCCCCGAGCGCAGCGCCTCGGCCAACGCCTCTTCGTCGATAATGCCGCCGCGGGCGCAATTAAGCACTCTTGCCCCTTTGGGCATTAGCGACAGTTCTCTAGCACCAATCAGATGGCGCGTCTGTTCTGACAGCGGCGTATGGACGGTGAGGAAATCGCACAGCGGCAGTAGCTCATCGATGCCGGCCACGCTTTCGATGCCAAGCTGGGCGGCGCGGTCGGGGGCCAGGAACGGATCAAAGCCGACAACCTTCATATCCAGACCGGCAGCGCGGCGGGCTACCTCCCGGCCAATGCGCCCCAGACCGATGACGCCGAGCGTCTTGCCGGCCAACTGGCAGCCGACGAACTTACCTCGTTCCCACTTGCCGCCGTGCAAGCTGGCGTCGGCGGCGGGGATGTGACGAGCAAGCGACATCATCAAGCTGATGGTATGCTCGGCGGTGCTGACGGTGTTGCCGCCGGGGGTATTCATGACGACGATGCCGCGCCGCGTGGCCGCCGCCACGTCGATGTTATCGACGCCGACGCCGGCCCGCACGACAGCGCGCAGTTTACCGGGGTTCTCCAATAATTCCGCCGTGATTCGCGTGCCGCTCCGCACGATCACGCCATCCGCCGCCTGCAGCGCCTCTTGCAGCGCCGCCCCCTTCAAACCGTGCCGCTCATCCAACTCCAAGCCCGCCTGCCGCAACAGATCCAGGCCGGCGGCTTCCAATTTATCACTGATGAGAACTCGGGGCATGGGACGCTCCATGTCATTTGGGTGAATCAAAATATGATACCACAATGGTTCTGCCGTTTTTTTAGTGGAGCGGTTAGATGATTTATCGGTTCGCGCTCGGGAATCACGGTGTGCGCGGAACGATCAATCTCGACAAACGCACTGAGAAACGGACGAACCTTCGTATCTGTTCCGATAGGGATCCTACTCCCCGGTCGCCACGCGACCGGCTTGAGGGTGGAAATCCCTAATGGCCGCGCGACCAGCTTGGGGGAATGTGCGACGAACTACCCGCTCACTTCTTCCCCACCCCTTCCGCCAGCACCCGTTGCGCGGCGGCGACGCCGCTGCCGGCGGTGACGGGGAGGCCAAGTTCGAGCAGCACTAGCTCTAGGCCGGAAAGGGCGGCCAGTACGTCGAAGGCGTCATTGTGTCCCATGTGGGCCAGGCGGATGATCTTGCCCTTGAGCGTGTCTTGACCGTTAGCCAGCTTTAGGCCGTACTGTTTCTCCATCTTGGACAAGATAATGCCGCTGTCGATGCCGCCGGGGGCTTTGGCCACGGTCAACCCTTCGGCGGGGGGGTCGGCGAATAGCTCTAGGCCGAGCGCCTGCATGCCGGCGCGGGCGGCGGCGGCGTTGCGGGCGTGCCGTGCCCAGACGCTCTCGATTCCTTCGTGGCGAATCTTCCGCAAGCTGACACGCAGGGCGCGAATGAGCGTGTGCGCCGGCGTGAACGGCGTGTCCGGCACGGCCAGCTTGTCACGGTATTTCTTCAGATCAAAGTAGAAGGTATGGGCTTTTACTTTGTCAATCTGTTGCCAGGCCTTGTCGCTGACGGAGACGAAGGCCAAGCCCGGCGGCAGCATCAGGGCTTTTTGCGAGCCGGTCACGTTGATGTCAATATGCCAGTCGTCCGTGCGGCACTCGCACACCCCCAGGCCGCTGATGGTATCGACGATCAGCAGCACCGGCGTGGACGCCGTCAATTGGCCATAGCCAGCGATGTCGTTGCGCACGCCGGTGGCGGTCTCACTTAACGTGGCACACACTGCAACGACATCGGGATGGTCCGCCAAGGCGCGGGCCAACTGATCGGGGGCCACCGCTTGACCGTAGGGGGCCGTGACGCTGACCGCCTCCACGCCGAACGCCTTGCAGATGTTGCGCCAGCGCTCCCCCCAGCGCCCGGCGATGAGGCAGATGACCTTGCTCCCCGGCGGGCAAGTATTTGAGATGGCCGCCTCCATGCCGCCGGTGCCGGAGCTAGTCAGCGGAATGACGGGATTCTTCGTACAGAAGACGTAGCGCAGGTCTTCCAGAACATCCGCGAGAATTTGCTTGAATTCGGGGGTGCGGTGATGAATAACTGGCTGGGCCAGCTCCAACAGGGTTTCGGCGGGAACTTCGCTCGGACCGGGGGTTAATAAACGCTGCTTCATGCCAGGAATTCCTTGAAAATCAGGAAAAAAGTTGTCTATACGACAAATTATAAAGAATGGGCGTGTGCCGAGCAGCGCGAACCCGCGCCAGTACAAGGTGGAATCAAGAAAAGATGGCGAAGCAGCACCCGCCACTTCGCTTTTTTCTATGGAAACTACCTCGGCATGGACCTACAACAAGACCAGGGAATGGAGTGCTGTTTCTTGGTCTTCTTTGGTATGGATGACACTGGATTATCATGAATATTGAAAACATTCACGCGCGGGAAATTCTGGACAGCCGGGGCAATCCCACATTGGAAGTGGAAGTGATTCTCGGCGACGGCAGCAGCGGGCGGGCCGCTGTCCCGAGCGGCGCCAGCACCGGCGCCCATGAGGCCGTCGAGCTACGCGATGATGACAAGGCGCGGTATCTCGGCAAGGGAGTCTTGAAGGCCGTCGAGAACGTCAATGAGATCATCGCCCCCCGCTTGCTCGGCGAGGATGCCCGCGAGCAAGCTGTCATCGATCGCATCTTGTGCGAAGAGCTCGACGCTACTCCCAACAAAAGCAAGCTCGGCGCCAACGCCACGCTCGGCGTGTCCCTGGCCGTCGCGCATGCGGCGGCGGCCTCGGTCGAGCTACCGCTCTATCGCTACATCGGCGGCACCAACGCTCGCTACTTGCCGGTGCCGATGATGAACATCCTCAACGGCGGCAAACACGCCGACAACACGGTCGATTTCCAGGAATTCATGATCATGCCCCTGGGAGCGCCGACCTTCGCCGAGGCCTTGCGCATGGGGGCGGAGGTGTTTCACAGCCTCAAGAAAGTGCTGCACGACCGTCATTTGAGCACCTCCGTCGGCGACGAAGGGGGCTTTGCTCCCAACGTGGCCAGTAGCGATGAGGCCATGAAACTGTTGGCGGAAGCCGTCGAAAAAGCAGGCTATCGGGTGGGGGAACACATCTTCTTTGCCCTGGACGTGGCCGCGACCGAAATGTTTGAGGAAGGCAACAAAAAGGGTTACTGTTTCTTCAAGAGTGATAAAAATCGCGTTCTTTCCAGCGATGACATGATCGGCGAGCTGAAGAAACTGTGTGACCAATATCCCGCCATCCGTTCGGTCGAGGATGGTTTAGCCGAGGATGACTGGGACGGCTGGCAAAAGCTGACGAAGGAGCTAGGGGACCGGGTTCAGCTCGTCGGCGATGACTTGTTCGTGACCAACACCCAGCGCTTGCGGCGGGGCATCGAGCAAGGGGCTGGCAATAGCATCCTCATCAAGGTCAATCAGATCGGCACCTTGACGGAAACGCTCGACGCCATCGAGCTGGCCCGCCGTCATGGGTTTACGACGGTCATCAGCCACCGTAGCGGCGAGACCGAGGATACCACCATTGCCGATATTGCCGTGGCCACCAACGCCGGCCAGATCAAGACCGGCTCTACCAGCCGGACTGACCGGGTGGCCAAGTACAATCAGCTATTGCGTATTGAGGAAGATCTCAAAGATGCGGCTCGTTACGGCGCCGAGTTGTGGAAAAAGAAGTAGAACGCGGAGCATGGGCAAAAGAATCCGCTGGCTTCCGGTCGATGACTAATCCAGGCGAGCAGGGGGCGCGCCGGCCCTCTGGTTGCACGGACACCGGGAACACGGGTTCCCGCTCGCTACCTATCTGTTGATCGGCCTTCTCACATCTTGGGCCAGCTATCCGTATCATGAACACGCTACCACACCTTCTCTTTCGCTTGACGTTGTTGGCCGCCGTTGGTTTGTTGGGCCTGGTGATACTGGCCCCCTTGCTGGTCGCGACGTTATCCGCCGATGGCGTCTGGCAACGCATCGTCGCGCTATTCGCGGACGATGCCACCGTCCGGCAAACGGCCTGCGCTTGTGCCATCGGCTTGGTCGCGACCGCCTGCGTCTTCTTCCGGCAAGTCGTCGAGCCGCCGACGGAAGCTCCTAAACCCAAGAAGGAAAAGAAAGCTCCCGCCGCCCCGAAAAACGTCGTGGGGGCATGAGGGGGAGCTGGTTGATATTAGGAAAGCGTAAATGTCGAGCGGTTGCCTCTTTCGACATGCTTGAGGGGGGCAGCAGTTTACAAGTCACGGTTCAAAATCTCGAATTTGGGCCACCTATTGTCATAAATTGGTGATGCGATTGGCCTGCAACGGACCAAAGGCACGGCAAGTATTGGCTACGGTCGCGGGACTCCCTTTCCTTCCTTTTGCTTCCGTTTCCTGTCTCGACGATGCGCCCCCTTCCGCCCCGGCCGATAACCCCTGCTCGCCAACCCCCTCTCCCCCTTGGCCGGGTTGGCCACCGCATGGTAATGGTCCGCCTCATTCGCCCGCCGCCTCCGCGCCTCAATCGCCTCCTTCGGCGGCTGCGCCGGGATCAGGCAATCGCAGCCATTGCCGATCAGGTCAGCCCGTCCCGCCTGGAGTAATGCTTCGCGCACCAGGAAGTAATTCTCTGGTTTGAAGAATTGCATCAGGGCGCGTTGCAGTTTGCGGTCGCGCAGGTGGCGGGCGATGAACACTTCTTCCTTGGTGAAGGGGTCGATGCCGGTGTGGTACATGCAGGTGGCGATGTCAAAGGGGGCGGGGATGAAGTCTTGGACTTGGTCGGGGCGGTAGCCGTTGCGTTTGAGGAAGACGGCCAGGTCGATCATGGCGTTTAGGTCGGAGCCGGGGTGGCTGGCGATGAAGTAGGGGACGAGATATTGTTTTGGTTTGCCAACTTGCTGGGTGGCTTTGGCGAAGGCGGCGGCGAAGCTCATGAAGTTGTCATTCTCCGGCTTCTTCATGCGGCGCAGCACTTCGGGGTCGGTGTGTTCGGGGGCGACCTTCAGATGGCCGCCGACGTGATGGGCGGTCAACTCGCGGAGATACTGGGGGGAGAGCTGGGCCAAGTCCATGCGCACACCGCTGGCCACCAAGACCTTGCGGATGCCCGGCTCAACGCGGGCGCGGCGCATCAGCGCGATGAGCGGGCCGTGATCGGTGCCGAGTAGCTTGCAGATGGTCGGATGCACGCACGACAGCCGTTTGCACTTCGCTTCCACGTCGGGACGGGTGCAACGCATCTGGTACATGTTGGCCGTCGGCCCGCCGATGTCACTGACGACCCCGTTGAAGTCCGGGTCTGCCGCCATCTTGCGCACCTCGCGCAACACCGAGTCGGGCGAGCGCGATTGAATGATCCGTCCTTGATGGGCCGTGATCGAACAGAACGTGCAGCCGCCGAAGCAGCCACGCATGATCGTCACCGAATCCTTGATCATTTCATAAGCGGGGATTGGTTCGGTATAAGACGGGTGCGGCCGGCGCGTGTAGGGCAAGTCGTAGATGCGGTCCATCTCCGCTTCGTCGAGCGGCAACGCGGGCGGATTGACGACCACGGCTTGCCGGTCGTGGAACTGCACCAACGTCTGGGCGTTGAGCGGGTTGGTGTTGATGTGAATGATGCGTGTCGCTTCGGCGAAGGCGTGCTTATCGGAATTGACTGCCTCATAGGCGGGGAGGTGGATATAGGTATCGGAGCAGCGCTCGCCGGTGGCTCGCGCGCTAAACGTGGCTTCCGATTCCTTCGCCCCCATGACATACGCCACGCCGCGCAGGTCGCGCAAGTCGCGCACGGTCTGGCCGCTGGCGAGGCGCTGGGCGATGTTCACGATGGTCTTCTCCCCCATGCCGTACACCACCAAGTCAGCCTTGGCATCGAGCAAAATCGACTTGCGGACCGTGTCGCTCCAGTAGTCGTAATGGGCCAGCCGGCGCAAGGACGCCTCGACGCCACCCGCGATGATCGGCACGCCGGCAAACGCCTCGCGGGCACGGTGACAATAGGAAAGCGTGGCTCGATCGGGACGCAGGCCAATGCGCCCGCCGGGGGAATAAGCGTCGTCGTTGCGGACTTTCTTGTTGGCGGTGTAATGGTTGATCAGCGAATCCATGTTGCCGGCGCTGACGGCGAAGAACAGCCGGGGCCGACCGAATTGTCGCCACGGTTGGCACGACCGCCAGTCGGGCTGACTCAGGATGGCCACGCGAAATCCCGCCGCCTCCAGCACCCGCCCCAGAATGGCCATGGCGAAGCTCGGATGATCGACATAGGCGTCGCCAGTCACGAACACGACATCGACTTCATCCCAACCGCGTTGCTCCATCTCGGCGCGCGTCATCGGCAACGGCGCCGCGGCGTAAGTCGCTTGCCACAGTGGCAGCGACCAGCGGTGCGGAGTGTTGTCGGCGGATGGTACGCGGTTGTGGTTCATGATGGATTCCAAGGGGTTTTCCAAGCTGGGGCAACTCGCGTTGGTCCCTCTTCCGTGTCGCGCGGAGTCGGCGTATAACGAAGGCATGAGCCATAACATTTATCATATCAGGAATTAGACCATGAAGAACGATCAGGACTTCTGGACAGCGAAAACCCTGGATGAAGCTGTACTTACCGTATCTGGCGAGTAGGCGGTGGGTTATCTCGTTTCTGACGATCATCAGCGAAAACCCATGAATAAGTCACGAATCATTATGGACCGTGCGAGGTGAGCCTGTTGGGAAAGCCCCCCTCTCCCCTTGGCATGGGGCGACGGGAGCTTTTCGGACACTCTCTCAAACCCACGGCATCGAGATCATCCCGCTTTGCGTGCTTGTTGACTTGCCGCGATTCGTTGGAAACGCAGGATCGTGTAGTGCAGCAAATCCGCATGACAGGCCATTTCCAGCTGGCCGGTGGCCTTGTCGAAGAAGCGGGCGTCGGCGGGGTCGTCCCAGGTACGCAGGTGTTTGCGTAAGAAGGGATAGGTGGGCAAGGTGTGGCGTGAGATGTTGTGAACTTGGTCCAAGGTAAAGCCGGAAGATTGGGCCAGGGCGCGGTAGTTATCCAGGGAACACAAAACATTGATCGCGCCATAGGTGCGGCGCGTGGCCTCATCTTGGGAAGCATTGAAGGATTTCAAAACCGACACCGCATCTTCGGGGGGCACGAAATCGGACAAGGCCAAGACACCGCCGGGCCGTAAGACGCGGCTGGCTTCGGCGAAGAACGCCCCCCGGTCGCCGAAGTGGAAAATACACTCCACGGCCAAGATGCGGTCGAAGGAATCGTTCGGGAAAGGAAGCTGGCAAGCGTCGGCCTCGATGAACTCGACGCGGTTGCCGTTGTGGGGCCGAACTTCCTGGCGGGCGCGATCGAGTTGGCGGGCGTCGATGTTGACACCAATCATGTCCAGATTGCCGAAGCGTTCGTTCAGGCTGGCGATGGTGCCGCCGAAGCCACAACCGACATCGAGCACGCGCTGGCCGTCGTGAATCGCACCGGCCCGGATCACTTGTTGGCACAAGCGCTCGGCGGCGGCGGCGTAATCTTCCGGGCTGCCGTCGGCCTGATCCGGCTCGTCCCAATAGCCCCAATGCACATGCTTGCCGAAAGCGATGGTGGTGACGGGTTCCTGCTTTTGCAGCCGGGCGAAGAGAATGTCAAAATACGGCGGGGCTTGTTTGTCGGACATGGCCAATCACTCCGTTGATGAAGGAAAATTCACATCCTGGTATTGGCCCCGCATCGTACCAGCAAGCCGCCAACGCGGGCAAGCGGAAAAACGATTCGTTGTCCGGGAAACAGGGGGTTCGCTCGTCCTG
>JBKBIP010000032.1:40152-65333 GCA_046297495.1 Gemmataceae bacterium
ATGGGAAAAGTTCGTCCTGTGTCGTATTTGAATTTACGGCGCCGCGCCTTGCCCATGTACAACCATCGAACGGCTCGAATCTCGGACAGCCATTGATTGGTGAATCTCAGATCGCCAGCTCATCCAACTCATCCATCAGCTTATCGAGATCGTCTTTCGGCCCCTGTGGTTTGTCGGCTTGGCGTTTGGGGATGCCCATGGTCAGGCCGACGGCTTCACGACCATCGCGAACCAATTCGCGGTCGCGTTCTTGGGCGGCGATGTGCAGGGCGTCCGCGCCGCCGAACAGTTTGCTCAGGTCAATCTTGAGGCCGGTGATGGCGCCGACGGGAGCGCCGGCGATGGCGGGGGTCTTGTAATCAGGGAAGATGATCGCTTGTTCGGGGCAAACCCGGCTGCATGCCGGACAGCCTTTCTTGCAGCTGTCCTGATTCTCGACGAAGATGCGGTCGAGCGAATCGACGCCATAGACGCCGAATAGACAAAAATCGATGCACTCCATGCAATTGGTGCAGCGGCTATAGTCAATCACTGGATACCACCGGCGATTCGGCTGTTGCAACAGCTGATCGGCGGTGAAGGCCGGTTTCTCGTCTGATTTGCCGTTACCGTTGACCAGGCTGCCCAGCTGTACCAAGGACGGTTGTGCCTGGGCGAGTTGTTTCTCGGCGCGGCGCTGCTGGCACTCCTCGGCGATGCGGCGAATTTCCTCCAGATAAGGTTGATGGTTAGCGAAGTCACGCAGATCGAGGCAATAAATGTGCCGGTCGGGCACGTCGAGAGCGCCGATCCCCTGGGGCGGTTCCGGTTCGCCGCCGTCGTCCTCCTCGTCGTCGGCATCGGCGGGTTTCAGTTGGGTTTCGCCCCAGTGTCCCTTGATGCCGTCACGGTCGAGCACCCAGAAGGCGGCGCGAGGGAACATCCAGGCGAGGACCACCAAATCGCCGCTGATTCCTTCCAGGAATAATCGGCCGGTGTGGTCGGGGCCAAGATCATACAGATAAGGAATCACCGACACATCCAAACCTGGCTCCATGATCAGGGCGGCGGTGAGCGCTTCCTCCAAGGCCCGCTTGCGCGGGTCTTTGCCTTGCGCTTGGGACAGTACGACGGTCAGACGCTGACGACTCATGGGGGGTCTCAATCTGCTTCGGTGTTAATTTTGCCCTTAATCAGCCGCTGGGTTTTCTCCCAGTTATCGGCCAGGTATTGATGATACTCGGCGACATTCAAGAGGCCAACATCCTGCCCCTCGATTTCCAACAGCCAGCCGGCGCCGTAGTTATCGACGTTGATCGGCGTGGGATCATTCAGTAACTCCTCATTGAAACAAGTCAAGACGCCGTCCAAGGGGGCGTATAAATCGGACACCGCCTTGGAAGTCTCAATGTGGCCGATCTCCTGCAAGAAACGAATCGTGTCGCCGGCGCTGACGTGCCAATCGAGGAAATACACGTCCTGCATCAAACGGACGGCGTAGGAGGTAAAACCAAATCGATGCCGAGTGCCATCCGATCGGCACCACATGTGATTGCGCACCGCATAGCGCAACTCACCGGGCAGGTGAGCCGGGAACTTGCCCATCAGGAAGGTCAGGTCGTCGGGCATAATCAGATGGATGGAAAAGATCGGGTCGCTGTTGGCTCCCCGCTAAACGAAACCGAAAATTTCACGTATAACGCGCCCCGCGATGCGCTTCCTCGAAGAACGTCGGCAGCAGCCGGTCCACTTGCAACAGCCCCTGACGCGTCACGCGCACGCCGTCGTCATGGACGACCAAATAGCCCTCCTCGGCCAATTCTTGAAACCCCTCGGCGAAGACATCGAGAATATCCACAGCGAATTTTCGCTGGAAGTAGCCTGCGTCGAGGGAGCCGGTTTTGAGCTGCAGGATCATCTCGCGGATGAGCCGCTGTCGGGGTGTCACCGGCAGGGCCCGGCCCAGCGGCAGCTCCCCCGCCTGGCACATGGCGACGTATTGCTCCCAGGTATCGACATTCTGAATGTGAACCCCGCGGGCGTGGCCAAAGGAAGCGACGCCGGTGCCGAACATGTCCGCCCCATGCCACAAGCTATCGCGGTACACGAAGCGGCAGGTTTGTTTATTCTTGACCATTGTATAGGCGCTGGAAACCTCGTATCCCGCGCGGGCCAATTCATTGAAGGCGTAATCGACCCAGGCCCGTTTCGTCGGCCAATCGGCAATGGCCGTGGGCCGTGAGCGGGGGGCCGTGGGCAGGTAAAAATCTTGCTGTTCGGCCTCGCTGCTGCCAACTGCCGACTGCCGACTGCCGACTGTTAGCAATTCCTTCGAGAAGACGGTGTTGAATGGCAATTCCAATTGGTAGATGGTCACACTGTCGGGGGCCAGCTCGATGGTTTTAGCGACGCAGTTTTGCCAGTTGTCCCAGGTTTCCCCGATCATGCCGGCGATCAGGTCGATGTTGATTTGGTCGAAGCCGATTTCCCTGGCCCAGTCGTAAGCCCGGAAAATCTCGGCGGAATGGTGGGCACGACCATTGGCTTCGAGAATTTGGTCATCGAAGTTTTCGATCCCCAAGCTCAAGCGCGTGACGCCGATTTCCTTCAACGTCTCCAGTTTGTGTTGTTGCAAGGTGCCCGGCTCGCACTCGAATGTCACCTCGGCGGCCCCGTGCCAGGGGAGCACCGCTTGCAGGCGCTCGACGAGCTTACACAGCTGCGCCGCGCTCAGGTACGACGGGGTGCCGCCGCCGAAATAGACATAGTGCAAGGGCCGACCGCCAATGATGGGAAGCCGGCTCACCATCTCGACTTCCCGGCTCAGGGCGTCGAGGTAGGTTTCCACGTCGCGGGCGTTCTTATCGGTATAAACGCGGAAATAGCAAAATTTGCAGCGCTTCCGGCAGAATGGAATATGCAGATACAGCCCCAGCGGCGTTCCCGGTACAGGCGTGGCATGGAGCGCCTGTTGGGCCGCCGGCAAGTGCTCCGCGCTCCAGAACGAGAACGGCGGATAATTGGCCACGAAATAATTGCCCAGGCTGGTCTTCTCTTGGGTTGCTTCCGTCATTGTCATACCTTGGGATTGAAGCAAGGGGGGCTGAACGAAACGCAGGGCTGGCGGGAACAACATGCTCTCTCCTTCATTCAGCCTATAGGCAATCGCGCGGCAAATCAACCAGGAAAGCGGGATTCTCGCCGCCCCACGCTGAGAGCATTTTTTCCTTGCCATTGCCGCTCGGAATCGGCACCATACAACGCTGTTAAACCTTCTCTGTTTCCCACCTTCGCAGGAGTCATGCCATGATGAGAACACTTTCCCTGTTGACCGCTGGCGTTGTCACTCTCTCACTTGCGGTGGTTAGTCAGGCCGCCGACAACACCCCGCCGCCCGGCTTCAAGCTGTTGTTTAACGGCAAGGACCTGGATGGCTGGCAGGGAGTCATCTCCGTCAAGGAGCGGGCCAAGTTGTCGCCGGAACAGCTCGCGGAACGGCAAAAAGCGGTGAATGCCAAGATTCTGCCCCATTGGACCGTGCAAGACGGCGTCCTCATGTACGACGGCAAAGGCAATAGCTTGCAAACCGTCAGGGATTACGGCGATTTCGAGCTATACGTGGATTGGAAGATTGGCCCCAAGGGGGATAGCGGTATCTATTTGCGCGGCCAACCGCAAGTGCAAATCTGGGACAACCCCATCGGCTCCGGCGGACTGTTCAACAATCAAAAGAACCCGCGCAATCCTCTGAAGAAAGCCGACAAGCCAGCGGGTGAATGGAACACCTTCCACATCATCATGAAAGGGGACAAGGTGACGGTGCACCTCAACGGCGAACTGGTGGTCGATAACGTGCCGCTGGAAAACTACTGGGAACGCGGCCAGCCGTTGCCGGAAAAAGGCCCCATCGAGCTGCAACACCACGGCGACCCATTGTTTTTCAAAAACATCTACATCAAAGAATTGAATTGATAAATAATCGCAACAAATAAATGTTTAGCCGATGAGCCGCAGGCGAGTCATCCCATCCGCTCGCCTGCGGCTCGTTTGCTAAACGGTTATCTCCTCACCGCACCCGGCTGATCAGGCATTTCAAATAATTCGATTCCAGACAGGTCGCCGACACCGGATGATCGGCGGCTTGGCCGCGCTGTTCGAGGATTTGCACGTCGCGGCGTTCCTCGACGGCGAGCTGAGCGAGCAGGTCTTCCAGCATGTCACGCGTGACCAAGCCGGAGCAGCAGCAAGTGACGAGGATACCGTCGGGATTCAACAAGCGCAGGGCCAGCGTCTGCAAGCGCCGATAGCCGCGCAGGGCGTCCTCGACGGCGTGGCGGGCGCGGGCGAACTTAGGGGGATCGAGAATCACCAAGTCGAAGCGTTCGCCGGTTTCTGTCAGCTGGGCGAGATGAGCGAAGACATCCCCACAGACAAAGGACACCTGATCATCCAAGCCGTTGAGCTGGGCGTTGTCCCGCGCCAAGGCCAAGGCCGGCTCGGAGACATCCAGACCCAGAACGGAGCGGGCGCCGGCGTGGGCGGCGTGCAGACCGAAGCCGCCGGTGTAGCAGAAAGCGTCCAGCACGCGTCGCCCCGCCGCCAACCGGGCCACGGCTTGGCGATTGTCGCGCTGATCGAGATAAAAGCCGGTCTTTTGCCCTTCGGCGAGATGCACCCGAAAGCGCAGCCCGGCTTCCTCGATAACAATGGGTTCGCTCGGCACGCTGCCCCATAGGGGACCATCGTGCAGCTCCAACCCTTCCAATTGTCCGATGCCGCGCTCGGTGCGCAGATACATCCCCGCCACGCCAGTCAGCTCGCGGAGCAGCTCAACGAACAGGTCTTTCCGCCGCGCCAGTCCCAGGGCCGTGAATTGCAGCGCCAGCCAGCGGTCATAGCGATCCACCGTGACACCGGACAGAAAATCCGCTTCGCTGAACACCAGCCGGCAAGCGTGGCCGGCCCGATCCAGACCAAGAAGGTCGCGGCGCAAGCGGATGGCATCGGCCAGTCTCTCTCGGAAAAAATCGGCGTCCAAATCGCGCTCCGGCTCCCAGCTGTAGAGACGTACGCGAATCTTGCTTTGGCTGTTGTACAGGCCTCGTGCCACGAAATTGTCACCGTGGGAGACAAGATCAACCACGTCACCGTCAGCGGGTTGTCCCTCGACGGCGGCAATGGCCCCGGCATAGACCCAGGGATGGCGGCCAAAAAAAGGTCTGGCGCGGCGCGGTTGCAAGATGACACGGGCTGGAGGCATGATGCTCACTTTCCGCCCTGTTCCACGGCTTCGATGTAGGCCAGGGCGCGATCCAGCTCGCGCTTATTCCGCCGGCTTTTGAGCAATGATTTGACACGCAGCAGCAATTCGTTCTTGTTGATCGGCTTGGTCAGGAAATCATCGGTGCCGGCCTCGACGGCGCGGTCGATGTCGCTGGATTGATCGAGCGCCGTCACCATCAAAACGGCGATGTCGCGCGTGGCGGGGTCGGCACGCAGCTGTTTGCACACCTCGAAGCCGCTAATCTTCGGCATCATGATGTCCAGCAAGATCAGATCGGGGTTCCATTCACGCACCTGGCGCAAGGTTTCCTCGCCATCGGCGGCGATCCGTGTTTCGTAGTCGGTCTCGCTCAGATAGGCTTCGAGCAGCTCGACTCCTTGCGGATTGTCGTCGGCGATTAAAATACGGGGCGCCGTGGTGGTTTCTGGATGTTCGCTTGGCATCCTGACCTCCCCCTTGGGCAAACAACAAACAACGACCGGGACCGTTCCCGATGCCAACCATCGAAGCGGTGCCGGACTTATTCGCAACCAGTGGAGATTATTATAAAGGGAAGTCCACGAGGAGAAAGCGAAAGGCGGGGCTTTTTGAGTTTAGGAGGTGGGATCGGCGCGCGCGGCCCAACGCGCGGCCGAGCGCGACGATCCATTATCACCATGCGCTTGATTACGTGTCAAACTCCGGGCGGCGTTTGCACAGCTGGGCTTGCAGTCGGGAGACGATGCTGGAGTGCATTTGACTGACGCGCGATTCGCTCAGGTCAAGCGTGGCGCCGATCTCTTTCATCGTCATATCTTCGTAATAATAGAGAATGATGATCAACCGCTCATTGCGGTTGAGACCGCGCGTGACCAACCGCATCAGATCGCGGTTTTGCAAGCGGTGGGTTGGGTCCTCGGCTTTGCGGTCTTCTAGAATGTCGATTTCACGCACATCCTTGTAACTGTCGGTCTCGTACCATTTCTTGTTCAAGCTGACCAAGCTAACGGCGGTGGCCTCGCCGAGCATCTTGTCGAGGTCTTCGAGCGACAGGCCGAGCTTCTCGGCCAGCTCCTCCGGGCGCGGCGGTCGGCCATGCTCGGCTTCGAGGGCCTTGCGTGCTTCTTCGAGCTTGCTGGCCTTGCTGCGCACCAGCCGCGGCACCCAATCCATGGTCCGCAACTCGTCGAGCATGGCCCCGCGAATGCGGGGCACGCAGTAGGTCTCGAACTTGACTCCTCGTTCCAAGTCGAAGGCGTCAATGGCATCCATCAAGCCAAACACCCCGGCGCTGATCAGGTCATCCAGCTCCACCCCTTCGGGCAGCCGCGACCAGATGCGCTCGGCATTGTATTTGACCAATGGCAAATAAATCTCGACCAGCTGATTGCGAAGCTCCACTGTTGGTTCCGCGCGATAGTCTCGCCACAGCTGTTGGACATCCACGTCCACGTGTGTCGCCATGCGCTCCCCTCCCTGTTGTTTGGCAAGCGGAGTCACTGCCCCCTGTGCTCGTGGTCGTTGTTTCCCTGAGACGGTCCACGGACGAAAGCCGTGCGCCGGTCACTGGCATAGCGCTGGGAAATAACCACTACCCCTAGAAGCATGTAGCGGCGGAAGGTTCATTTCCTCCCCGACCCCCGCCGTCCGCGCCGGCACCTCTGGGAATTATCCCCCTCCCCAAGGCGCCGGCCGCGACAGGCTGACAGCGCGCCGGGCATCGTCCCCCGCCCGGCGAACCGTTCTGGCCTCTCGCATTCAGGGCCGGTCGTGCCGAGCCCCGCCTGCCGAACCCCGTCATCACGGCCTCAAGCCGAGGCCGATTGTTCCCTACTTATCGACCACTCGTAGCGCTTCCCTGCAAGAAAACCAGCAAAATCCATCGAATCGGATTTCCCGTTTCGGCGTGCCGCGCGCGGTTGGCCTTGGAGCCAGTCACGCTTAGGCAACACGGCCAAGATCCAACTCCGAGAAGTCAGACCGCGACCCAATGAATGCCCACTCCCTTTTGTTCGGGATCAGGCACTTGGCACACGGAATAATTCTTGCTTTGAGAAGGGGGGCTTATAAAGATCGAAACGCTTTCTGTCCAGACGAATTTGTGAAGAGAGATTCCCAGCGGGGACCGTGTCCGAATTTGGTACAACCACATTAGTTATACCATCGCCGGGAGCCTTTCGGTCTCATTGGGGGCAAGCCGCGCCAGAAGCACTGATAGAGAAGGGGAAACGGCGTGTGGAACCTGCTCTGGACATCGAGCCAGAGATGGCGGGCATCGGAAGCGGCTTGGATAGTGACAGTGGCTTAGCGAACTCGACCCCTGAAGCGGGTCATGGTTCCTGTTATATCCTTTTCTTTTGTCTAGGGCCTGGCTCGAATGGCGGAACAGCGGTTTGCGCGGGCGGTGGTCTCCCCCGCGCGAACCGTTGCATCCGATGCCGCGCCAGCCAGTGCTTCCGTCAAAACCGCGGCGCGCAGTCGCGGACCAGTTGGGTGGCGTGCGCCAACGAATCGAGGGTGCCGGCGTCGGTCCAATAGCCGTTGAGGATGGTGTAGCCCAATCGGCCTTCGCGCAGGTAGTGCAGGTTGACGTCGGTGATTTCCAGCTCGCCGCGCCGGCTCGGTTTGAGGGTGCGGATGACATCGAACACGTCCGACGGATAGATGTAGATGCCGGCGACGGCGCAATCACTCTTGGGCTGGGCCGGCTTCTCCTCGATACCGATGATGCTCTTGCCGTTCAGCTCAGCCACGCCGTAGCGGCCGGGGTCGGGGACGCGCTTGAGGGCGACCCAGGCATGATGCGGATGTTGATTGGCTTCCTCCAACAGCACCGACAGCGGATCGAGAAAGATGTTGTCTCCCAGGATGACCACGCAGCGGGCGTTGGTGCAGAACAGCTCGGCCAAGCCCAGCGCCTGCGCGATGCCGCCGGCCTCATCCTGCACGCGGTAGGTCAGGTGGCAGCCATAGTCCTTGCCGGAGCCGAACAGCTCGACGAAATCCCCCATGTGCTCGGTGCCGGACACCAGTAAGACATCCTTGATGCCCGCTCCGGTACACTTCTTGAGAGGATAATACACCATCGGATAGGGACCAACCGGCAGCAAGTGTTTGTTCGTCACTTTGGTCAGCTCGCCGAGCCGCGTCCCCTTCCCGCCCGCCAGAATCACGCCCCGAAGTTGCATGAGGATGTCCTTTCCTGTGAGGGAATGTCGATAAGGTTGTTTCACTTTCACACGTTTTTCCTGCCGGCCAATGTTTGTACCACGCTGGCACCTGAAAGCGTTGGAGATTACGAGGAACCGGTGACTTCATCCGGATCGATGCCCAACGAGCGCAGCCGCTCGGCCAACTGTTCGGCGCGGCGTTGGGCTTCCTCGGCAAGTTGGCTGATCTCATTGAATGTCCGAAACCGTTGGCCATCGGGTCGATAGATGACCAGTTCCGGGCCCGAAGTATCGAAGCGAATCCCTAAACGCGGGCTGACCCAGCCGTTCATTTGGGGGATTTCCACCAATTCGTCCCCGGAACGTTGCCAGCCGGTCAGTTCACCGGTATCGGGATCATAGATGTAATATTCCTGCACGCCATATTGTTGATAAAAGCGGAACTTGCGGATCAGTTCGCCGCCTCGGTTGCTGGGCGACAGCACCTCGAACACCACCTGCGGAGCGACGCCTGCCTCTTCCCATTGTTGGTATGAGCCGCGATGCCCTTTGGGCCGGCCGAATACCACCAGAACATCGGGAGCGGTACAGATGTCAGGCCGGCCTTCTACTGGATACCAGAACAGATCACCCGCCACGAACACATTCGGATCATCCCGAAACAGAGCCTCCAGGTTCCCTTCGATGGTCACAATCCATTGAAATTGGAGCGTATTCTCGCCCATGGGCTTGCCGTCGCTCTCAGGATAACGAATCCGTGCTTTCGTCGGGGAAACTTGTGGTGTCATGGCGATCACCTTGGCGAAAAGCCGCGGCTAGCTTTTGCGTCTTACGATGCCAGCCGGCCATATTGTTTCTCATAATAGGTCAAATACTCGCCATTGCGGATGGCGGCGACCCAGTCGGCGTGGTCGCGGTACCATTGCACCGTGTCGCGCAAGCCCTGCTCGAATGGCACTTTCGGCTTCCAGCCCAGCTCGCGCTCGATCTTGCGGCAGTCGATGGCATATCGGCGGTCGTGGCCGGGACGATCCTTGACGTAGCGAATCAGCGACCGAGGCTTGCCCATCACGTCGAGCAGTTGATAGGTCAGCTCCAGATTGGTTTTCTCGCAATGGCCGCCGATATTATACACCTCGCCGACTTTTCCTTGTTGCCAAACTTTGTAAATCCCCGCGCAGTGATCCAGCACATGAATCCAGTCGCGCACGTTTTGGCCGTCGCCATAGACCGGCACCGGCTCGTCGCGCAACAGGTTGCTGATGAACAGGGGGAGCAATTTTTCCGGGAACTGATAGGGGCCATAATTGTTCGAGCAGCGCGTGATGACTGCCGGTAATCCAAACGTATGCACGTAGCCGCGTACCAGCAGATCGGCGGCGGCTTTGCTGGCCGAATAGGGGCTATTGGGTGCCAAGGGGGTGTCTTCGGTGAAATAGCCAGTCGTGCCTAGACTGCCGTACACTTCATCAGTGGACACTTGCACATAGCGCTCGACCCGAAACTCGCGGGCGGCGTCGAGCAAGATCTGGGTGCCCAGCACGTTGGTCCGCACGAACGGCCCCGAATCGTGAATACTGCGATCCACATGGCTTTCGGCGGCGAAGTGAATGATCGATTGCACCCCATCCGCCAGCACTCGGCGCACCGCCTCGCGGTCGGTGATGTCGCCATGCACGAAGCGATAGTTGGGATGATCGGCCACGTCGGCGAGATTCGCCAAGTTCCCCGCGTAAGTCAGGGCATCGAGATTGATGATGGCAAATTGCGGATTGCGTTGCAACAAGTAGCGGACGAAGTTGCTGCCGATGAAACCACAACCGCCGGTGATCAAAACCGTGTGCATGAGGGTCCTTTCATCTTGGCGGCGCACGGGGAGGCAAACCGGGCCGGGAAAGAGTTTACTCGAATGATCCCCAAACGATCTCTTTATGCCCTTCGGGGAATAAGTTTTCCTGGTTCCACGCCACGCCGTCCCAAGCGACTGATAGTTGCCCGACGATAGAACGCAGGCATGAAAGCGAAGGGGTTATGTAACTTGGAGAAAAATACTGCGCATCGGCAAACGGAGTCAAGGCGGGTCGGTGGGGCAAGGGAAAGTCCAAGGGAAAAGCTCCGCCAGCGTGGGTCTATTTTCATGGGGATCGGAACATGCCACCGCGAGCCGCTCCAGGAGCCGATGTGAAGGATTTTCGCCCCCTCGCGCTGGGTTCGCTTCCCTTGCGGCAAGGGCGTGGTCTTTTGACGCTGCGCGCCGTCGAGATTCCCGGTCGGGGAGTCATCGATGTGCGCGGCATCGAGCTGACGCTGCGCAAGTGAGGCGGGTGAAGAAAACACTGGGTTCCCATGCCGGGGACCGCATTTGGTATTTTGCCAGACGAGTAAGGGGTTCAGGAACCGCGACTTGCATTCACGAGCGGGAGGATGCGTTCCCGCGCCGTTCGGGCTGCCGGGTCGGGGTCATCGACGTAGGGATACAGCTCAATCGTCACCCAGCCGTCGTAGCCGATGGCGCGAATGGACTCAAAGACGGCGGCGAAGTCGATGGCCCCTTCGCCGGGGATCAGATGATGATGAACGCGAGTGGCGGCGATGTCTTCCAGATGAAAATGGCGGATGTATTGGGCCAAGCGGCGGATGGTGGGCGCTGGCTCGTCATGGACACAATAGGCGTGGCCAATGTCGAAATTCAAGCCGACCGCTGGCGAGTCGATGTGCCGCATCAGCTCCTCGAACTGATCGGCGGTTTCGATCAGCAACCCCGGCTCCGGCTCGATGAGCAGGAAGACGTTTTCCTTCTCGGCATGAGCGATGACCGGCTTGAGCATCTCGACGAACAGTTTCAAGGCTTCGGACCAGGACGCCCCTGGTTCGACGGGACCACCCGGCTCGGTGGTGATGCACTTGGCCCCCAGCTCGCGGGCCAACGTCAGGGCACGCATGGTGTGATCGATGCGGATCTGTCGGTAATGCCGATCCGGTTCGATCCAGGATGGATGCCAGTAGCGTTGCCGGGGGTCGCTGATGGCATTCATCATGAAGGCGTTGATGTTGGAAATGGCCAGGTTATGGCGTTTCAAGTCCGCGCGGATGGCCTGTTTCTGGTCCTCCAGCAGACACGCCGGCCAAGCGTGCGGCACGTCAGCCATGATCTCCACCCCCTCGTAGCCGATGGCCGCCAAGCGGCGCGCGGCCTCGGCGAAGGAGTATTTCAAGTACGCATTGGTGCTGAAGGCTAGTGGCATGATTCGGGTAATCCCATTCAGCAAGGGGGACAGGTGGAATCCGCATCACGGCTGGTTTCGATTCATCCAACATACCCATTCGTGGTTGCCAAACTACTGGCCGCGCTTATCCCCCCACGCTGCCGGAAAGGGCTTGGGACCGGCCCCAGTTGGCGTTGTCGAGGAATTGTCGGGCTTGCGGATGGTTCGGTTCTTGGCGCAGCACCCCTTCCAGGGTTTCGATGGCCCGGCGAAACCACACCAGGGCGCCGGCCGTATCCCCCTTGTCGCGCACCAAGTGCCCCATGTTCAAGAAGCTCACCCCCAAGCCGACAGCGAATTCGGCGGCGTTCGGCTTGTCTAGGGACAATTCCTGAAAGATGACCAAGGCTTGTCGGTAAGCAGTCTCGGCTTCCTCTAGCCGGGCGGTATCGCGGTACAGGTTAGCCAAGTTGTTGTAACTGGAGGCCAGCGCCCGTTTGTAGTCAATGACATTCGGATGATCCTGACATAGCTGTTCGCGGTGGGTCATGGCTTGGCGGTGGGCTGTCTCGGCGAGGTCCAATTGGCCGGCGCCGCGATGGAGATTGCCCAGATAATTGTAACAGGTGGCCAAGGCGCGGCGATATTCCCCGGACTTGGGCATTTTCCGCACCAACACCTCGAAGGCTTGTGCGGCTTGTTGATACAACAGGACCGCTTCCGTCCTGGAACCCACGTCGCTGAGAAAAGTAGCGAGGCGCAACAGAGCACGGCCGCGCTCGAACAGCAATTCCCGCTCCTCCCCCGGCAATTGCGAAAGCCGTTGATAGAACTGCATGATCGGTTCGAGCAGCTCACGGCGCAGGTTTTGGTGATTGGGCTGGTTCAAAGTGCGATGTTGCGTGACGGTGGTAGCCAGCCGTTCCAGCGCTTCGCGGGCCAGGCGAAAAGCGACCTGGAGCCAAGAGATGTGCATCTCGCTGCTGGAAAACTGCGAACGGACGGTGTCTTCGGACTGTGGAACTTCCGGCATCGGTGGGGCTTCGGTGGAGACTGCCGCGGTCGCCAGTGGATTGACTCGATGCACCAAGCCATCCGGCAAGTCCGGCAGGGCGGCGGCGACGGGTTCCCCTTGCAGCCGGTGTTCTTTCAACCAGCTGGCTACTTGTCGATCGTGGGCCACCGGTTGCGTGAGGACCACTTCCTGAGCACGAGCCAGTTGTGGCAGCTGTAAGACCAGGTTCACTGCTGGCCCGGAGTAGTGCAGATGGTCATTGAGGGTGGCGACGCGCGTGGGTCCATGATGGATGCCTATGCGCAACCGCAATGGCTCCAAGGCCAGGTCCATGTTCAACAAGGTCGGCAACTCACAGGCCACCCGCACCGCCGACAGGCAATCGGGAAACGAAGCCAACCAACCCTGGTTCACCGTTTTGATGACGGTGCCCCCTTCCTGGCGGATGTGTTTTTCCAGCAAACGCAAGTGGTCCTGAATGAGATGAAAGGCTTGTTCGTCGCCAAGTTGTTCGTACAGCCCTTCTGGATCGTCCAGGTCGGTCACCAGCAGGGTAGTCAGGGCCATGCTCATGATTCCTCACCAAAGGAGATTGAAGGACACGCCATCCCACCCAGCCGAAGCGCTACAGCCAACGAACCGGGCGTGCCACACTCTGCCGCCGGGCCAGATCAACGCTCGGCATCCATTCGTCAAGAGGGAGGCGAATCAGGAATGGTGGCCTATATACGCTCGGTAGCTCGTTGAAGCCTCCAGAAATGGGGTTCGCTAAGTCCAGTGGTTTCCATTCGCCTCGTCCCAAATGCAATACCTTGCGCCGCCGCCACGGCTTCTCTCATCGGAGTCGGCACGGACACCGGAAAACTTCACGGTCGCGCTGATTGGGAAAAGGAGGAGTGCCAGTATTCTATATCAATTAGTAATCGAAAAAACAGGTCGCGCCAAGGGACCGGCGAAAAACCCGGCGGGAATATGCGCTTCGACGCCGTTTCCGAGCCGTTCGTTTCCGTATGCGCCTTGCTTTCGGAACTTCTTGCAGCCACGACCACGGACCTAACCAACCTCATCCCCCCAGGCGCCTCTAATCCGCGTTAGTCCGCCCACACCTCGAACTGTCGCCAATGATGGGGGGCCGCCGAGGAGTGCTAAGTGGTAGTCCAGCCGTGACTTGCTCTCGACCCGAGGCCCAACGGAAATAGACGCTTGCTTGGGGAGTCGCTACAATCACCAAGAATCTTCGAGGGAATGTTTGCACCTCTGGTGGGGGCCCTGGTCTTCAAAACCAGTGGGGGGTTTGAACAAAGCCCCCAGTGGGTTCGATTCCCATACATTCCCGTAAGTCACTTTTTTGGCATGTCGCGGGACTTTGCATAATTGGACAGCGCCATTTTTTCCGCTGGACAAAGACTTTGGCTGATGGATCGGTTCGCGCTGGGAGCTTGCCCCGTATGAAAAGGGGCGCTGTCTAACTACTTTGCCTCTCCAGGCACCGTGATGTACAATTAGCCGCACTCACTTCACGTTTGTTCGATGGTTCGCGGGAGGGTACGCGCATGAACCGGCGGGAATTCATCGGTGCGTCGGTGGGGGCGGGGTTGCTGGCCGCGACGGCCGATGCCGCTTACTCAGCTCCGGTCTCCGATGCCCCCTTGTTTCAACTGGATCAAGTGGTGAGCGCTCCGGTAAAGATCGCCGCCATCGAGTTGTTGCGCAACGGCGACGTTTACCTGGTTCGCAGCACCTCCACGGACGGCGCCGAAGGAATCGCGGCCACGAACGACCGGATCAAATACCTCCATCCCATCCTGCAACAGTTGGTTATTCCGTATTTCATTGGCAAGGACGTTCGCCAGCTGGAAGCCCTCATCGAAGGAGTCTATGTCCATCAATCCAACTATAAGCTCGCCGGATTGGCCTTGTGGTGCTGCGTCGGCTGGGTCGAGTTCAGTCTGCTTGACATGCTCGGCAAGGTGGCCCAGAAATCGGTTGGCGAGTTGTTGGGTGGGGTGCTGCGCCAGGAAGTGCCGGTCTATCTCTCCAGTATGCGTCGAGACACCACGCCCGAACAGGAAGTCGAGTGGCTCGGCCGACGCCTGGAAGAGACTGGCGCGCGAGCTGTCAAACTCAAGATCGGTGGCCGGATGAGCAAGAACGCCGATGCTGCTCCGGGCCGAACGGAGAAGCTAGTTGCCTTGGCCCGCAAGACCTTCGGCGATCAGGTGACGCTGTACGTGGATGCCAACGGTTCCTACGACGCGGCCAAAGCCATCGAGGTGGGCAAGATGCTGGAGGCGCACCATGTCGCTTTCTATGAGGAGCCGTGTCCCTTTGAGGAGTTGGCGGAAACCAAGCGCGTGGCCGACGCCTTGACCCTGCCCGTTGCCGGTGGGGAGCAGGACGCCAGCTTGCCGCGCTTCGCCTGGATGATCCAGAATCGTGTCGTGGATATCGTGCAGCCAGATTTGAACTACAACGGTGGCTTCCTCCGCTGTGTCCGGGTTGCCCAGATGGCGGAAGCGGCGGGGCTGCCGATCACGCCCCACGCGCCCCAGCAGGGCATGAACGCGGCCTACATGCTACACTTCGCCGCCCGCACCCGGAACATCGGTCCGCACCAAGAGTACAACGCCGCCCCCCGGAAGCCCGAACACTGGTTCTCCCCAGCCCTGGAGGTCAAAGACGGAGTCATGTCCATCCCGCGCGGTCCCGGTCTGGGCATCACCATCGATCCCGACTTCCTGCGAAAAGCGACCAAGGTGTGACGGACTGGCTCCGGTCATCCACACGAGGCAAAAGCCAAGCTTAGGTTTCGCCGGGCGCGATCGTTGATCCACTCCCCCGCCTTTGGAAAGGACAACGACTTGAGAATGGAATGAAATGTATCAAACTTCGCGGCGTCAGAAACTGCTTGCGCGGTCACTTCCGGCAGCGCAGCACATACGCCAGCCCGGAATAACTGGTGCGCCGGCGAATGTCCACGAAGCCGGCGGCGGTCAAGCGGTGGACGACTTGTTGGGCCGGCAGATAGTGAAACCGGCCCCGGCGCGCTTCGCGGTTGAGCCATTGGCCGTAGTGGTACATGAGCCAGCCGCGTCGCAGATGCCGCGCCGGCCGGCGCGCGGTCACGGCGCCAACGAGCAGGCCAAGCGCCAAGCGTTCCCACGCTGGCTTCGGTACGTTGACCGAGAACACGAACCGCCCGCCGGGCCGTAGTAAGCGGTACACGTCGCGCAGCAGCCGGTCGTAAGCATCCGTCGTCCAACGCGCAGTGGCGGCGGCATACGATTCGGCATACTGAATGGCCATGCCTGACATCACACCGTTAAAATAAGCGTCCGGCCACTGGTCCAATCCCTGGCTAAAATCTCCCATCACGAAGCGGATGCGCTCCGCAGTCGCGGGGGGCTGGACGGTGGCGCGCAAATGCCGATACGCTTTCTCGTTGATGGCGGCGCAATCGAGGCCGATGATTTCGGCCACTTGGCCGGCGCTCTTCTCCCAGACGGCGCGCGTCAGCGCCCCACTACCGCAACCGAGGTCCAGCCAGCACTCTCCCGGCCGGGGATCGAGCCACGCCACGGTATCGGCCAACAAGCGGCGATAGGCCGGCAATTCCTGCTGGCTCCAAAACGCCTTGGCACAGGCATCCTGGGTCCAGTAATTGACCCATGATCGACACGCAGCAGACATGCGTGATGTCCTCCGGGGCGGAGGGGATGGCACGGAATCTCGGCATGGGCAACTCGAGGTACAAAGCGACCCATTAGGCGGAACGAGCCGCTTTGGCCAAGGTGGGAATGTTCAGATTGGTTTGATGGAGCCACTGGCCGGCATCGGGGGCGCCGTGCCAGCGTTGCAACGCGATTGACGTCACCTGTTCACGCTCTTCCTCGTCGAGCACTTGAAAAAAGGCTTCGGCAAAACCGGCGCGGACCTGCGCGGAAGATCGCCCCAGGTACAACAGATGCTCGGAACGGTCGTTCAAGATGGCCAAGGCCCGCCAACATTGGGGCTTGGTTTCCGTTTGGTGGAACATGGGTCCGACCCTCCTTGGTCTCACAACACTATCTCGCCACGCGCGGTAGAATGACTAGTTTTGGGCGATCTGTCAATGGGAAACGGGAGTGGGTGGGAGGCGCGAGGGGGGAGGGGGGCGGCGGACTTCTCCCCGCTCGCCATGATGTCGTGGCAACCTATTTTCCAGGAGCCGTTTTAATAACGGCGTCCGCGGTCGGTGCCTCGTCCGCTGCCGCCATAGCCGCCGCCCCCGCCGCCCCGGTGTCCGCCGCCCGGTCCTCGGCCGCCGCCCCGATCCTCGCGGGGTTTGGCTTCATTGACCGTCAAGGGACGGCCTCGAAAATTACTGCCGTTCAGGGCGTTGATGGCTTGCTCCGCCTCGCCGTCATCTTGCATGACCACGAACCCGAAGCCGCGTGATCGTCCCGTTTCACGATCGGTGATCACTTGAGCTTGTTTGACTGCGCCGTGGGATTGGAACAATTCCAACAAATCGTCGGCCGTGCAGTCCCAGACCAAATTGCCGACGTAGATATTCTTCGCCATCGGAGAACCTTTCCATGCCCCCGCCGCCGAAACGGAACACAAATGGCAAGAAATCAGAACCGCATCTCCCAGAAATGAGTAAGGAAAGGGAGGATGGCGGCACGGTTCTTACCTGGGGCATTCAACATAAAAACCAGAAACGAAACGAACCAGCGATTCCAGGTAGTGGTGAATCGCAAAACCAGCATGGCACGTTCGCCGTGGAGTTCGGGCATGGAACCCAACGACTCCAGGCATCAACCGGAATTCAGGATGTTCGGAATGGATTCGGGTTGGAAGGTCGGTCCTTTCTTCGGCCCTGCACGCCTCACGGAACCTGGAAAAGCGAAAAGCCATTGTCCGGCCAGATCGCAGGGCCGGTCTCCCCTACTTTCTCGGTTCTTTCGGGGAGACTGCTCACACGCGCGAGTGGAACGTCGTCGAAAACCGCAGACGAGAAAGACAGGGCCATCCGCAACGGGCAATGGTTTCTCTCGGTACGTTGACGCCCTGTTCACGGTTCAGGAACGGCGCACCGAAATAAAACTAGGATACTATAGCTCCTGGTTGGCATTTGTCCAATAGGTATTTTATTTTTTGTCGATGACCAGGGATATGCTTGTCAAGATGGTTTTCGGGATTTCAGGCAATTTTCCTTAACTTCACCCGGTCGCGGTTTTTGCCGGCGGAAGAGGGGGAAAACGGGCCGATCTTTTCCTATAATGTCCGGCATGACCACGACCTTCACGCGAGAGTTGGCCCGCTATGGGCCGCATCAGGGCTATGCCACTGTCACGTTGAGTCAGGCGCGCGTGTATTGCCGGCGGTTGGCCCAAACCCATTACGAGAATTTCACGGTGGCGTCGTGGCTGTTGCCGCGGCATTTACGGCCGCACTTTCACGCCATCTATGCCTACTGCCGCTGGGCCGATGATCTGGCCGATGAGACGCACGGCGCTGAGGCCTTGGCCCTGTTGCGCTGGTGGCGCGACGAGCTGCACCGTTGTTATCAAGGCCAACCGCGCCATCCGGTGATGGTCGCCTTGCGTGAAACCATTCGCCAGTTCGACATTCCGGAGAAGCCGTTTCTGGATCTGTTGTTCGCCTTCGAGCAAGATCAGCTGGTCAAGACATACCAAACCTACGACCAATTGCTTCAATATTGTCGCTATTCGGCCAATCCGGTCGGCCATTTGATCCTGTATCTGGGACGAACGTATGACACAGAAAAAGCCAAGCTGGCGGATTGCATCTGCACCGGCTTGCAATTGGCGAACTTCTGGCAGGATGTGGCCCGCGATTTGGACCTGGGGCGAGTCTATCTGCCCCAAGAAGACATGCGGCGTTTCGGCTACGACGAGGCCGACTTGCTTGCCCGCCGCCACACGCCCGCTTTCGCCGAGCTGATGCGCTTCGAGGTGGACCGAACTCGAGACCTGTTCTATCGCGGCCTACCTCTGATCGACCTGGTGCCGGAGGAATTGCGCATCGACGTGGAATTGTTCACGCGCGGCGGTCTGGCTATTCTGCGCAAGATCGAACGATTGCGTTACAACGTCTGGCGGACTCGCCCCACGCTGGCCAAGTGGGAAAAGGGCTGGCTGTTGCTCCATGCCTGTGGGCGGAAGCTGCGCTGGTCGCTGCCGCCCTGGCTGGGGTGAGCGAGTACGCTGGCCGGATGGGAGGCGTCTGCCTTGGTAATGGATGCGACGTTGGTTCGTTCCTACGCCTATTGCGAGAAACTGGCGCGGCGGCAAGCGGGGAATTTCTACCCCGCCTTCCGCCTGCTCCCTAGCACGCAGCGGCGGGGGATGTGCGCCTTGTACGCCTTCATGCGCGTCACCGATGATTTGGCCGATGACGCCGGGAGCGTGGCCGACAAAGCGGCGGCCTTGAACGACTGGCGGCTGGCACTACGACTGACGCTGGAGGAAGCGACCTACCGCCATCCCTTGCTGCCAGCTGTTCATCACACCGTCGAACGCTTCGCCATTCCGGCGGAGTATTTGCACGATGTCCTCGACGGCGTAATGATGGACCTGGACACGCGCGTCTATCAAACTTTCGACGAGCTATACCGCTATTGCTATCGCGTGGCGTCGGCGGTGGGGCTGGCCTGTATTCATATCTGGGGCTTTCACGCCGAGCAAGCCAAGGTCCACGCCGAAGCGCTCGGCATCGCCTTTCAACTGACGAACATCCTGCGCGACTTGGCCGAGGACGCCGAGCGCGGGCGGATTTACTTGCCCCATGAGGAGCTGCAGCGCTTCGACTACGGGGCGGAGGAGCTGGAACGCGGCGCGATCAACGACCGCTTTCGCGCCTTGATGCGCTTTCAGATCGAACGGGCCCGGCGTTATTACCAGTCGGCGGACTTGCTGTTGCCACTGCTGCGGCCGGCGGGGCGCGCCGTCGCGCAAGTGATGACCTGCACCTATCGCGGCTTGCTGGATGTCATCGAACAGCGCGATTATGACGTGTTCAGCACCCGCGTGCGCCTGAGCGGCTGGCGCAAGCTGGGGCTGGTGGTGCAAGCGCTGCCGGTGCGCTGGGGATGGGCGTGAGCGGATGGCCGAACGGGTGCTGATCATCGGCGGCGGATTGGCGGGGCTGGCGGCGGCGACGGCCTTGGCGCCGCGTGGCTTCCAGGTGACGTTGCTGGAGTCGCGCAACCGCTTGGGGGGGCGGGCTGGCTCCTTCACCGACCCCCTCACCGGACAACTCATCGACATTTGCCAACACGTCAGCATGGGGTGTTGTACCAACTTCGACCATTTTTGCCAGACCGTGGGCATCGATCACTTGCTGCGACCACAGCGCGAGCTCTTTTTCATGACACCGGATCGGCGCGTCAGCCGCTTGCGGGCCGATCCCTGGCCGGCGCCGCTGCACCTGGCGCGCGGGTTGTTGTCCGCCCATTATCTGCATCTCGCCGACAAGCTGCGCATCATCTGGGGATTGCACCGCCTGCAACGACATGAGGCTGACGATGATCCCCCTTTTCATGATTGGCTGACACGACATCGCCAAACACCGGCCGCCATCGACCGTTTTTGGGGGATCGTCCTGACCAGCGCCTTGAACGAAACGACCGACCGCATCGGCTTGCGTTACGCCCGCAAGGTGTTCGTCGATGGCTTCCTGCGCCACCCGCGCGGCTTCGAGGTCCGGCTGCCAGTCGTGCCGTTGGGCCGGCTCTATGGCGCGGAGCTGTTGACTTGGCTGCGCCGGCACGGCGTCCGCTTGTGTCTCAACCACGGGGTCAAACAGATTCAGTGTCTCGAAAACCGGGTCGAAAGCGTGCTATTGCGCGATGCGGAACCCACGCGCGCGGACTGGTACATCAGCGCCGTCCCCTTCGATCGCCTGCTCGAGCTGTTGCCCGCCGATGTGATTGCCGCGCATCCCTGTTTCGCCAACCTGCGGCGGTTGGAAACGTCGCCGATCACCAGCGTTCACCTGTGGCTGGATCGGCCCGTGACACCGTTGCCACACGTCGTTTTGATCGATAGCGTCGGGCAATGGGTCTTCCCGCGCGGCGAAGTGACACCTGGAGAACATTATTTGCAAGTCGTCGTCAGCGCATCGCGCGCGCTGCGCGGCGCCGGCCACGCCGAGACGCAGCGGCGGATCGTGGCGGAATTGGCGCATCTCTTTCCGCCGTTGCGAAGGGCGACGATCCGGCGCGTCCGCGTGATCACCGAGCCAACCGCCACCTTCAGCGCCGTGCCGGGGGTCGATCAGTGGCGTCCCGAACCAGCAACGCCGCTGGCGAACCTGTTCCTGGCTGGCGATTGGACCGCGACCGGTTGGCCCGCGACCATGGAAGGGGCCGTTCGCAGCGGCTACCGAGCCGCCGAAGCCCTGCTGCGCCGCTACGGGCGCGACGAACGCTTGCTGCGACCGGATTTGTGAACGGGGGGACTTTCCCATCCACGATGAGAAGAGACCTTCGGAGGCAGGTGTTGGTGAAAATTGAGGCATTACCCCCCCCGCGACGTAGATGCCGCCGGTGAACGTCGGTGTAATAGGCGAAGAAATTGGCCAGCAGCGGCAGCCCGTTGGGATTCCGGCCATCATAGACCTTGACGTGGGGACTCCCCCCCGCCCCCGGCGCGGTGATGATGTCCGGGTAGCCGTCCCCGTTGACGTCCCCGACGGCCACGCGCACGCCGCCGCCGAAGCCGGGGTACGGGAAGATGTCATACAGCAGGGACGCATCGCGGGCATCGTGGACGCGCACATGCGCCCCGCCCCCCGCGTCCGCCCCGGTAACTAGCAACGGCACCGCCAACACCCGCACCGTGATGGTCTCGGCCACGCTGGTCACGCCGTCGCTGACCCGCACGGTGATGGCGTAGGTACCCGGATGCTGTCCCAGACTCGGATTGGGCGCCCAGGTGAAGACACCGGTGAGCGAATTAATCGTCCCGCCCGCCGGCGCCCCGGCTAAAGGTCAGTAATTGAACGGGTAAGTCCGCGTCCGTCGCCGACGCGGTGAAGGTGAGTACCCCGTCGATGTAGATGATCTGGTCACCGATAGGGGCCAGGACGGGGGCTTGGTTGACCTCGTTGACGGTGATGGTGATCTCTTGCTCGTCATACAGATTGGGCGTCCCATCATCGGTGACGCGCACCGTGAAGGTGAAGACGCCCGGTCCCTGCGCTTCGCTCGGTGTCCAACTGAAGACGCCGGTGATGGGATGGATGCTCGCCCCCGACGGGACGTCACCGTGCAGACTGAAAGTGAGGGTGTCGCCTGGGTCCGGGTCAGTGGCGGCGGCGGTGAAGGAGAATGGCACTAGCTCATCGGTGGTGTAACTACTTTGCGGCAGGTCGAGCGTGGGGGGCTGATTCACCGGCGCGGCCGCCACATCAATTCAGACGGTGGCGACATTGGAGTTATTGACACCATCGGTGGCGTAGTAGGTGAAACTATCCATGCCAGAGAACCCGGTGTTCGGCGTGTAATCGAACGCTCCACTCGCGTACAACGTCAGGGTGCCATACAGGACATCATCCACCAACACCGCCGTCAGATTGTCACCGCTGTCGTTGCCCAGGACGCCCGGGACGGACACGAACAGGGGGACGTCCTCGTCGGTGAAGTAGTAGTCGTCGTGGGCTTCGGGATAGTCGTTGACTTCCGCCGTGGCTGTCAAAATGAGATACGCCGTCGGATCATCCGCGTCCTCAATGGTGATGGTGATGGTGAACGTTCCCGCGCTATCATACGTATGAGTGCCAAACACATCGAACCAGTCCGCTTGCGCGGCATAGTCGATGGTGCCGCTGGTTGGGTCGGACCCGTCCCCCCAATCAATCGGAGCAATTGTCCCAGAGCAAATACAATTGCAACGCGGGATTTCTTATGCTTTCGTTCTCGTAGTGCCGCAATTAATGCGGGAACAGAAATCTCTGGGTCACGTCTCAGGTGCCCGAGAGACGTAGCTACACTTGCAATTACTCTATCATCAGAATCTTTCAAGGCTTTGATTAGCGAAGGAAATACGTTAGGATACTTTTCTCCCACCCTGCGAAGCTCGAATGCTGTAAGTGTTCGCGCTTCCCAATCTTTAGACTCCAACAGCTTCAACAGAACCGGCACTATCAGTTCCTCATGATGATTTATGTCCAGCAAGCTGCCGCTTGTAACCACACGAACATAATCAGGTCCGCTTCATCTTGGACTATTTCCAGCATGCGCGTTAGTGCTTTACTAGGCGACGTCTTGAAACGATGCACCAGTGCGCTCCCTGCCAATCGACGGACCAATGTGTTTGAATCGTCAAGGGCCCTAATCAATGCGGCCTTAGAGCTTTCAGCACCCTCCTCGCCAAACTCATTCAAATCCACAATTGCCCGTGCCCGGCGTTGTGGATCAGGATCTTCACGCAGCTGTTTAATCAACGCGGCGATTTTCACGTTCCTCTCAATGACCGCGATACACTCCCGCGCCCGCCGCGCGATCTCTCGGTCCGAGCTTTTCAGGGCGGCGTGGAGCGGCGCCAACGCCGGTTCCTCCGCGGCGATCAAGGCTTGGGCCGCTTGCTCGCGTCGTTGAAAATCGTCGCTGCCCAATTGCTGGATGAGGAGCGGAATGGGTGTCGTAGGCGCGTCCGCTCCTAAGAGTGGCCCACAATTGATCAACAACCAAGACGCGATCAGTAAGGAACGCATGATCGGCTCCTTTCGGTGAAATGGCTTTCTTCGCGGCACGCACCCGCAGCGCCCGCTTTCCACCACCAGGGTAGCACGCCCACGGCACTGTTGCTTATCCTCTACTCCCGTGAGGACACTTTTGCTCCAGAACCACGTCGGGGACACTAGGTTGTCTGGATTATCCAGATCAGTAAAATCACCTCGGATTGTAAGACCGGCCAACCCACTGTCAAGCGAAAATCCAAGAATTCTCTATGGAATTGAAATAAAAAAATGAATCTTTATCATCATAGCACATAAGAAATCGACGGAATGGCCGGGGTGGAGGCGGGGATCCCGGTCCAGAGCACGTTTTGGAACAAGCTCGGGCGTCCGCCCCACGGTAACGCCTTTCACCGGGAGGCTGACACCCCTCTGCTCGCCATTTGCCACGCGAGATCATGCTCCAACAGTCTGTCCATCCGTCCCCTCTTCGCCGCGTGGACGATGGTTGTCGATCTCCTCCATCCGCTGGCGAATGACTGCCTCATAGCCACGGTCCACCGGCTGATAGTAGCGGCGGGCTTCGGGGAGATAGGCTTGATGGACCCAGCCGCCGGGGTGGTCGTGGCTGTATTGGTAGCCGGTGCCGTGGCCGAGCTGCTTGGCCCCCTGGTAGTGGGCGTCGCGCAGATGGTCGGGGACTTGCAGGGTACGTCCCTGGCGGACGTCGTCGCGGGCTTGGGCAATGGCCAGGGTGGCGGCGTTCGACTTCGGAGCCGTGGCGATGTACGTCACGGCTTGGGCCAAGGGTAGTTGACATTCCGGCAAGCCGACGAACTCGGTGGCGTGCAGGGCGGCGACGGCCACGATCAGCGCCTGCGGGTCGGCGTTCCCCACGTCCTCCGACGCACAGATGACCATGCGGCGGGCGATGAAACGCGGGTCTTCCCCTGCTTCCAGCATCCGCGCCAGCCAGTAGATGGCGGCGTCGGGATCGCTGCCGCGCATGCTTTTGATGAAGGCGCTGGTGACATCGTAATGCGCATCGCCGGTGGCGTCGTAATCGAGGGCCTTGCGCTGAATCGAATCCTGAGCCACTTGCAAAGTGAATTGTACGGGCCGTTCGTCACATGAAAGGACGCCGATTTCCAGGGCGGTCAGCGCCTTGCGGGCGTCACCATCGCAGATCGTGGCCAGGAACTCCAAGGCCTCGGCGCTGATGGTCACCGGAATCCGGCCCAGCCCACGCTCCGGGTCGGCCAAGGCCCGTTCCAGAAGAGTCCGCACTTGAGCGACCGTCAGCGGTTCGAACGTGAAAATCTGGCTGCGGCTGAGCAGGGGGGAATTGATGGCGAAGAACGGATTCTGCGTCGTCGCGCCGATGAGGATGACGCGCCCCTCTTCGACATCGGGGAGCAACACATCTTGTTGCGAACGGTTGAAATGGTGCAATTCATCGACAAATAGAATGGTTCGCTGGCCACCGGTCTCCAGCTCCCGCCGCGCTTCGGCGAGCAGGTCGCGCACCTCCTTGATGCCGGCGGCCACGGCGTTGAGCGGTCGAAACCGGCAACGCGTGTGCTGGGCGATGACATGGGCCAGCGCCGTCTTGCCGGTCCCCGGCGGGCCGTAGAAGATGATCGAGCCAAGGCGATCGGCCTGCAACAGCCGTCGCAACAGCTTGCCAGGGCCGAAGAAATGCTCTTGGCCGACGAACTCAGCCACCGTCCGCGGCCGCATCCGCGCCGCCAACGGCTGGACCTGCCGCAAGTTTTGCTCATGGATGTCATGAAACAGATCGATGGGGGAGCCTCCTGTATAGTCTTGTTTTCCGACATGCAGGTTAGCGGGGATTCGCAGAA